>NZ_FOQI01000043.1 GCF_900113705.1 Collimonas sp. OK307
GTAGCGCTAACACTATTGATCGGCTGGCTAAAGCCGGCAACATTGCCGGTCGCCGGATCATAGGCAGCGCCGCCGCCCAGGGTGCTCGCCGTGGTCGTACCCAGGTTATTGACGCCGGTGACGACCGAATTCAGCTGGGAACCGTTAATCGCGTCGGTGCTGGTTGCTGAAATCACGCCTGCCGCCACGTTCTGGATCTGACGCTCAGTACCTACGGCACCCACGGAAACAACGCCGTTGGTCGAAGCTGCCGCTTCTACGCCGGCGGCGGTACCGCCAAATTGCGCTGTGGTGCCTGTGTGCGGCGCCGCAGTAATCGAATGCGAACCCAAGGCGACATCGTTAGTGTTGTTGGCTACAGCGGTATCGCCCAGCGCCACTGCACCTGCCGCCGCCGCATTGCTGGCATTGCCCAACGCTACCGAACCCTGGCCGGTTGCCGTATTGGAGTTGCCGAGCGCCACAGCGCCTTGACCGTTGGAGGTATTGTTGGCGCCCATCGCTATTGCACCGGTGCCGATGGCCGAATTCGGGTCGCCAATCGCCACTGCACCGTCGCCGCTGGCGGTATTGCCAACGCCAATCGATACCGCCTTGCCGCCGGTTGCCCTAGCCGTCTGCCCAATGGCGATCGCTCCCGCCGAATTGGCAGTCGCTCCTGTACCCTGGGCGATAGAGTTGCCGCCCGTCGCCTTGGCAGCGTTGCCCAAGGCAATGTCGTTCGCCGTCGCCGGCGTACCGCTCACGCCCGCTACCGCGTTCAAGCCTTGCGCTATCGAACTGTTGCCGTATGCGTTCGCAACCGGGCCGACGGCAATGCTGTCGGTGCCAACTGCGTTACTGTCGGCCAACGTCGAATTGGCATGGAAATACTTGATGCCGCCACCGTTGTTGATGTTGGTGATCGCCGTGCTGTTCGCCGTCACCTGCTGGTTAGTCGCAAACAGCTGGCTGCCGTTCACTGCATCCGTGCTGGTGCCGCTCAACTGACCGGCCGCCACGTTGGTGATCTGACGGTCATTGCCGGCGCTGCCCATCGATACCACGCCTGCCGGTGCTCCGCCGGCGAAGGTATAGGCTGTGCCGCCGATGGTCGCACCGGTGGTCGGCACCGCTGCTGCCGCCACCGTGCTGCCCTGGCCCAG
>NZ_FOQI01000041.1 GCF_900113705.1 Collimonas sp. OK307
GATTTCGGCGAAGCCGACGGCTACATCGGCGGCAAGAAGATACGCTTCCACTATTTCTGCCTGGACATGCCGCATTCGGATGCGTGTTTCGTCAAGGCGTATCCGACCGAAGACACGGAAGCGTTTCTGGACGGCCATCTTGCTGCCTTCGCATTTCTCGGCGGCGTGCCGCAATCGATTCTGTACGACAACACCAGGATTGCGGTGGCCAAGATATTAGGCGATGGGCAGCGTCGACGGACCCAGGCCTTTGCCGAGTTACAGAGCTACTACTTGTTTGACGACAAATTCGGACGTCCTGCCAAGGGCAACGACAAGGGTAAGGTGGAAGGACTGGTGGGCTACAGCCGGCGTCACTTCATGGTGCCGTTGCCGGTGGCAGACGACTTCGATGCATTGAATGCCCAATTGCTGGACGGCTGCAAGAAACGTCAGCGTGCCGTGCTGCGTGGTCAATCCGACAGCATCGCCCAGCGGCTGGTTCGCGACCGGGCGGCATTGATGCCCTTGCCAGCAACGCCCTATGACGCCAGCCACAAGCAAAGCAGCCGGGTGTCGTCGCAAGCGCTGGTCCGTTACCGCACCAACGACTATTCGGTACCGACGCAATACGGCCATCAGGCGGTCCTGGTCAAAGGCACCGTCGACTGGGTCGATATCTATCTGGTCGGCAAGCCGGAGTGCATTGCACACCATCGCCGCAGCTATGCCAAAGCGGATTTCGTGATGAACCCGCTGCACTATCTGGCCTTGCTGGAGAAGAAGCCGCGTGCGCTCGACCAGGCTGCGCCCCTGCAAGAGTGGGCATTGCCGGCAGCCTTCGAGCGACTGCGACGCCTGCTCGAAGCTCGCATGGACAAGCGTGGGCGCAAGGAGTATATCCAGGTCCTGCGTTTGCTGGAAACCTTCAGTATCGGGCAAGTCGAACACGCCATCGGTGAAGCCCACCACCTGGGCGTACTCAGCTTTGACGCCATCAAACATCTGATGCTGTGCGCCATCGAGCGACGGCCTCCCAAACTAGACCTGACGCTGTATCCGTATTTACCGAGCGCCACGGTCGGTACAACCGATGCCGGCAGTTATCTCAGTTTGCTCAGCCAGCCTGCGTTAGTGGTTCAAGCTGCTATCAGAGGTAGCGTATGAGTACCGACATTGAACCGTCAATCGAGACCACCACGGTGGCACCGCAGGTGCTGTTGGTCAACCACTTCAAAGCCCTGAAACTGCCTACCTTCGCCCGCGAGTATGAGAAGGTCGGGGCCGACTGCGCGCGTGAAGGGGTGGATTACCCACGCTATTTATTACGGTTGTGCGAACTGGAACGTATCGACCGTGAACGCCGCACGATGGAGCGACGCATCCGCCTGGCCCGGTTTCCGGTGACCAAGAGTCTGGATACCTTCGACTTCATGGCGATGCCTACCCTGAACAAATCCCTGGTGCTGGAGCTGGCGCGCTGTGAATGGATTGATAAGCGCGAGAACGTCATCGCGCTAGGGCCTTCGGGTGTCGGCAAGACACATACCGCGCTGGCGCTAGGATTAGCCGCCTGTCAGAAAGGACACAGCGTCGGCTTCACGACGGCTGCAGCCCTGGTGCATGAGTTGATGGAAGCGCGTGACGAGAAACGGTTGCGTGCCTTGCAAAAGCAACTGACTAACGTAAAGCTGCTGATTGTCGATGAACTGGGCTATGTGCCGTTCACGGCGATAGGTGCTGAATTGTTGTTTGAGGTCTTTAGCCGGCGCTATGAACACGGCGCCACGCTGGTGACCTCGAACTTGCCGTTTGACGAGTGGACCAGCGTCCTCGGTTCGGAGCGGTTGACCGGAGCGTTGCTCGACCGGCTCACCCATCACGTCCACATCCTGGAGATGAACGGCGAATCGTATCGATTGGCCACCAGCAAGAAACGGCAGCAGCGCAATGCCAAACCAAACGTCAATGCTGAAAAAGGAGGGGCCAACCCGTAACAGCAAAAACAACGTCTTGAGGAAACGGGCTACGCTGCGCTACGCCCGTCACCCCAATTCTACCTTGCATAGAAATGTGGATTGAAAAGAGAAAAATCCAGGGCCTGAACGGCTCTATTTATTAACCCGGATTGGTACACTTTTAACGTGCCATTTGGTACATCTTCACTCCGGCATTGACA
>NZ_FOQI01000038.1 GCF_900113705.1 Collimonas sp. OK307
TGGCAAACAAATAAGCTCATCATATAACCTGCTAAGGTTATAGGGACAAGCCTCACGGGCAATTAGTACTGGTTAGCTTAACGTATTACTACGCTTCCACACCCAGCCTATCAACGTCCTGGTCTCGAACGACCCTTTAGGGGAATCTAGTTCCCGGGAAATATCATCTCAAGGCAAGTTTCCCGCTTAGATGCTTTCAGCGGTTATCTCTTCCGAACTTAGCTACCCGGCAATGCCACTGGCGTGACAACCGGTACACCAGAGGTTCGTCCACTCCGGTCCTCTCGTACTAGGAGCAGCCCCCTTCAAATTTCCAACGCCCACGGCAGATAGGGACCAAACTGTCTCACGACGTTTTAAACCCAGCTCACGTACCACTTTAAATGGCGAACAGCCATACCCTTGGGACCGGCTACAGCCCCAGGATGTGATGAGCCGACATCGAGGTGCCAAACTCCCCCGTCGATATGAACTCTTGGGAGGAATCAGCCTGTTATCCCCAGAGTACCTTTTATCCGTTGAGCGATGGCCCTTCCATACAGAACCACCGGATCACTATGTCCTACTTTCGTACCTGCTCGACTTGTCAGTCTCGCAGTTAAGCACGCTTATGCCATTGCACTATTAGCACGATGTCCGACCGTACCTAGCGTACCTTCGAACTCCTCCGTTACACTTTGGGAGGAGACCGCCCCAGTCAAACTGCCTACCATGCACTGTCCCCGATCCGGATAACGGACCAAGGTTAGAACCTCAAACAAACCAGGGTGGTATTTCAAGGTTGGCTCCACGAGAACTAGCGTCCCCGCTTCAAAGCCTCCCACCTATCCTACACAGATTGGTTCAAAGTCCAATGCAAAGCTACAGTAAAGGTTCATGGGGTCTTTCCGTCTAGCCGCGGGTAGATTGCATCATCACAAACATTTCAACTTCGCTGAGTCTCGGGAGGAGACAGTGTGGCCATCGTTACGCCATTCGTGCAGGTCGGAACTTACCCGACAAGGAATTTCGCTACCTTAGGACCGTTATAGTTACGGCCGCCGTTTACTGGGACTTCAATCAAGAGCTTGCACCCCATCATTTAATCTTCCAGCACCGGGCAGGCGTCACACCCTATACGTCCACTTTCGTGTTTGCAGAGTGCTGTGTTTTTATTAAACAGTCGCAGCCACCTTTTTATTGCAGCCCTTTCGTCCTTCTGGCGCAGGCCAGTCAAACTACCGGGGCGTACCTTATCCCGAAGTTACGGTACAAATTTGCCGAGTTCCTTCTCCCGAGTTCTCTCAAGCGCCTTAGAATACTCATCTCGCCCACCTGTGTCGGTTTGCGGTACGGTCTCGTTAGACTGAAGCTTAGAGGCTTTTCTTGGAACCACTTCCGATTGCTTCGTGAATAAATTCACTCGTCCCATACCCTTGAATTACGCTGCCGGATTTGCCTAACAGCCTTCTCTGATATAGGAACCGGGACTTCCAACACCCGGACAACCTTCCGCGATCCGTCCCCCCATCGCATCTAACGACGGTGCAGGAATATTAACCTGCTTCCCATCAGCTACGCATCTCTGCCTCGCCTTAGGGGCCGACTCACCCTGCTCCGATGAACGTTGAACAGGAAACCTTGGGCTTACGGCGTGGAGGCTTTTCACCCCCATTATCGCTACTCATGTCAGCATTCGCACTTCTGATACCTCCAGCATCCTTTACAAGACACCTTCGCAGGCTTACAGAACGCTCTCCTACCATATCCTTACGGATATCCGCAGCTTCGGTGACTGGCTTAGCCCCGTTACATCTTCCGCGCAGGACGACTCGATCAGTGAGCTATTACGCTTTCTTTAAAGGATGGCTGCTTCTAAGCCAACCTCCTGACTGTTTTAGCCTTCCCACTTCGTTTGCCACTTAGCCAATCTTTGGGACCTTAGCTGGCGGTCTGGGTTGTTTCCCTCTTGACGTCGGACGTTAGCACCCGGCGTCTGTCTCCCAAGCTCGCACTCATCGGTATTCGGAGTTTGCAATGGTTTGGTAAGTCTCGATGACCCCCTAGCCATAACAGTGCTCTACCCCCGATGGTGATACTTGAGGCACTACCTAAATAGTTTTCGGAGAGAACCAGCTATTTCCAAGTTTGTTTAGCCTTTCACCCCTACCCACAGCTCATCCCCTAATTTTTCAACATTAGTGGGTTCGGACCTCCAGTGCGTGTTACCGCACCTTCATCCTGGCCATGAGTAGATCACTTGGTTTCGGGTCTACACCCAGCGACTGAACGCCCTATTCGGACTCGATTTCTCTACGCCTTCCCTATACGGTTAAGCTTGCCACTGAATGTAAGTCGCTGACCCATTATACAAAAGGTACGCAGTCACGGAACAAGTCCGCTCCTACTGTTTGTATGCACACGGTTTCAGGATCTATTTCACTCCCCTTCCGGGGTTCTTTTCGCCTTTCCCTCACGGTACTGGTTCACTATCGGTCGATATCGAGTATTTAGCCTTGGAGGATGGTCCCCCCATGTTCAGACAGGATTACACGTGTCCCGCCCTACTTGTTGCAAGCTTAGTTCCACAATGAGCATTTCGTATAAGGGGCTATCACCCTCTATGGCCGACGTTTCCAAGTCGTTCTACTATG
>NZ_FOQI01000042.1 GCF_900113705.1 Collimonas sp. OK307
CTTTTACGCGCCGCAGCCTTTGACCGATACCTGTTCTTCTTAACTAACAGACGATAAGTGTGGACGCTTAACTTTCATGCAAACTCTAGAAAGGAGGTGATCCAGCCGCACCTTCCGATACGGCTACCTTGTTACGACTTCACCCCAGTCACGAATCCTACCGTGGTAAGCGCCCTCCTTGCGGTTAGGCTACCTACTTCTGGTAAAACCCGCTCCCATGGTGTGACGGGCGGTGTGTACAAGACCCGGGAACGTATTCACCGCGACATGCTGATCCGCGATTACTAGCGATTCCAACTTCATGTAGTCGAGTTGCAGACTACAATCCGGACTACGATACACTTTCTGGGATTAGCTCCCCCTCGCGGGTTGGCGGCCCTCTGTATGTACCATTGTATGACGTGTGAAGCCCTACCCATAAGGGCCATGAGGACTTGACGTCATCCCCACCTTCCTCCGGTTTGTCACCGGCAGTCTCATTAGAGTGCCCTTTCGTAGCAACTAATGACAAGGGTTGCGCTCGTTGCGGGACTTAACCCAACATCTCACGACACGAGCTGACGACAGCCATGCAGCACCTGTGTTACGGTTCTCTTTCGAGCACTGCCAAATCTCTTCAGCATTCCGTACATGTCAAGGGTAGGTAAGGTTTTTCGCGTTGCATCGAATTAATCCACATCATCCACCGCTTGTGCGGGTCCCCGTCAATTCCTTTGAGTTTTAATCTTGCGACCGTACTCCCCAGGCGGTCTACTTCACGCGTTAGCTGCGTTACCAAGTCAATTAAGACCCGACAACTAGTAGACATCGTTTAGGGCGTGGACTACCAGGGTATCTAATCCTGTTTGCTCCCCACGCTTTCGTGCATGAGCGTCAGTGTTATCCCAGGGGGCTGCCTTCGCCATCGGTATTCCTCCACATCTCTACGCATTTCACTGCTACACGTGGAATTCTACCCCCCTCTGACACACTCTAGCCATGCAGTCACAAATGCCATTCCCAGGTTAAGCCCGGGGATTTCACACCTGTCTTACATAACCGCCTGCGCACGCTTTACGCCCAGTAATTCCGATTAACGCTTGCACCCTACGTATTACCGCGGCTGCTGGCACGTAGTTAGCCGGTGCTTATTCTTCAGGTACCGTCATTAGG
>NZ_FOQI01000035.1 GCF_900113705.1 Collimonas sp. OK307
GGAACGCCGTGGCGATACCGGTCACGGCATTGGTGCAACCCGGGCCGGCGGTAGTCACTACCACGCCCAATTTGCCGGTCTGGCGGGCATAACCGTCGGCAGCATGGGCCGCGACTTGCTCATGCCGCACGTCGATGATGCGAATGCCTTCGTCGATGCAACCATCGTAGATATCGATGATATGGCCACCGCACAGGGTAAAGATAGTGTCGACGCCTTCATTCTTCAGCGCACGCGCCACCAGATGCCCACCTGACACAACGCCGGCTTCACGGCTCTTGCGTTTGAGCGTATCGTCGGCCGTGGTGCTTGACACTGCGCCTGGCGCTACTTTCGACTCGGATATCACTGCTGCCATTGCTCCTCCTGTTATCGGTTATCCGCCAGAACAACGCCTCTTGCGTTGCTTCAGCTTGATGCCATCTTAGCTAGCTCACGTAGCTCCCGGCATTGACCTCGGTCAAGTTTTCACGCATCATCTTTGTCGCTGTCGACCATCCCTTAGAACGCTTACATGACCCTCATAGAAAACCATCCAGAGAAAAACATCATTCGTGTTCAGCTGCGCCAAAATAATGTTTTAAAAGAACTAAACGAGAGTGAGATGCTCGAGCTGGAATCGCACCTGACCGTGGTGGATGGCGGAAAAGGGGAAATCCTGCTGCACCAGGGCATTCACGAGATGGAGCAATACTTCATCCTGGACGGCATCCTCAAGCGCGTAGTGACCAATCAGCAGGCCAAGGAAATGATCTTGCGCTTCACCGACGAGCGCGACATGGAGACCAGTTATGCCGCCTGGCGCCTGAAAACGCCTACGCCATATAGCATCGTCTGCGTTTCCAAGGCGCGGGTTGCCAAATTGCCACTACAGCAATGGGCCGCTTTCATGGATAAACATCCGAAGCTGAAGCAAACCTTCGAATATGAAGTGATGCGCCTGATGAGCGAGATCATGGCGCATACCATCACCCTACATTTGCTGGATGCGCCGGGTCGCGTCCATCGCTTCTTGCGTAAACATCCCGACCTCTACGATCGCATTCCTAAAAAGGAACTGGCGACCTACCTGAACATTTCCCCGGAAACCTTGAGCAGGCTGAAGCACCAGGGGAAAATCTAAGCGTCAGGCTGCATCGCGTATACATTGCGTACACACGATGCGATGCGCATGACGTGCAAGATGTAACTGAAACGCCATGTTTAATCGTACATAGCGCAGATCAAAGTAAAAAACGACGAAATGGTGTTGTATTCCGCGCCTATTTGTTTATATTGCAGTGCAAGATATTGACAGGACACATACCTGTTATCGGATAATGTCATTAGAAATTTAATTATTCGAGCTTTATAATGCAAAGCAGCATAAGAGATTCTTACTTTGACAGGAGCATCACCATGACTACAGCTACCAACAGCTTCACCCCGGCGAACAGCACTGGGTTTTCCGCAAAAGTGGCAAGCTTTGCTTACGCTGTAGCCGCTACCGTATTCAACATCAATCTGCGTGAATCGCTGGATGCAAAGACTACTGGCGACAAGACAGACGCCAGCTACACCTGGGGCATGTAAATCCCGGTGTTTTACAAGCGTCGCTACAGCAACGCTTGTAAAAAATAAAAGAAACAAAAAAAACAGCCAATCATTGATTGGCTGTTTTGCTTTTGACGGCGGATTTTAAATTTCTACCCTTCTGCTCCGTACGGCATTCCCGTGCCGCAGCAAAATACAGTTATCCGATCGTGTGATATCTAGGTCGAACGCTTGACTGCGGCTCCTGCATGCGGCGTGTCGAATCCCTGCGAGTAGGCAGGCACTCCTTTGTCTACCCAGCGCTTGCGCATTGGCGCCAGGATGAACTTGGCCGTCAGGCCGGCGCCGATCGTAATCACCGCCGCAGCGATAAAGACCCGGTTCCACGCTCCCCCCGCAGACAACACCGAAGTCAGCGGCACCAGCAAGGCTGCGGTGCCTTTCGCTGTATATAGCGTACCGGCGTTGCCGGCAGCGTATTTACTACCGAAGGTGTCGGCGCAAATCGCTGGGAAGATCGAAAATATTTCACCCCAAAACAAGAATACCAAGGCCGCAAAGAACATGAAGGCATACGGATTATGCCCGTATTGCATCAGCCCCAGCAAGGCGACGCCCTCGCCCATGAACACGATGAACATGGTGTTTTCCCGGCCGATCTTGTCGGAGATGAAACCGCACAGTGGCCGTGTGAAACCGTTGCAAAGATTATCGATGGAGAGCGTCATGGTCAGCAGGGGCAGCGTCACTCCCAGCATCGTAATCGGCAGCTTGGCTATGCCGAAATCCTTGGCGATAGGCGCCAGTTGTGCAGTCGCCATCAGACCGCCTGCCGCGACGGCAACGAACAGCACATAGATCACCCAGAACACCGGCGTCCTGATCATCTGTCCTGCCGTATAGTCGATTTTCGTCATGGTGATTTTCCTGGATACCACCACGCCCTTAGGTGGAACCGGCCTCACCATCAGCAAAGCCAGCAGGAAAATGCACACGCCCTGGAAAATACCGAAGAACAGGAAAGCGCGTTCGTAGCCTGACGACTGGATCATGTTGGCGATCGGGATCACAGTCACCGCGGCGCCGGCGCCGAAGCCGGCAGCAGTCAAGCCGGCAGCCAAACCGCGGCGGTCAGGAAACCATTTCAACGCATTGCCTACACACGTGCCATATACACAACCCGCGCCGATGCCCGCAATAATTGCCGCAGCATACAACTCGAACAGATTGGTTGCCATGGAATTAATTACCCATCCGGCACCGGCAAACAACGCGCCGACAGCGATCACCGGACGCGGGCCGAATTTATCGACCAGCCAGCCTTCGATCGGCACTAGCCAGGTTTCGGTCACGATAAAGATGGAAAACGATAGTTGAATTGCCGCTTGCCCCCAATGATGCTTGGCGTCCATCGGATTGACGAATAGTGTCCAGGCATATTGCAGATTGGCGACCAAGCCCATGCATATGATGCCGATAATCAGTTGAATCCACCGATTAGGAGCTCGCTTGGCGTTACTGGTGTCCATGTATCTTGTCTCCTGATGATTTTAGGATGCTTATTTTTTATCTAATGCGTATTAGGCATTACGTATTACGTGTTACGTGTTACGTGTTACGCATTACTACTCGTATTACCTAAGCTTGATGCAATAGTACCGATCCAGTGGCGGCAACATACGAAACTTGCGCCATGATTCATTTTGCGAGAATTTCCTCGCTCAATCCTTGACGTCGGTTAAGATTGCGTACATTGCCGCCGGGCCGGATCGGCTATTTGGCGCGATTCAGGCGACGCGCTGCAACTGCACCTGGCCACGCTCGTCCTCGAAGGTTTTCGCCAGTAATTTCACCAGGGCGTAGACCGTATCGAGCTGTGGCGTCGGCGTATGCGTCAGGCGCGCCAGTTCGATTACCGATCCGACCAGTGCATCGATTTCCAGCGCACGTCCTGCCTCCACATCCTTCAGCATCGAAGTTTTGTGCTTGCCTATTTTTTCAGCGCCTGCAATACGTTTGTCCAGCGGCACGCGAAAGGTGATGCCAAGTTTATTGGCAATCGACTGTGCTTCGGTCATCAGCGCCGCGGCCAGCTCTCGCGACAGTGGAAACTGGCAAATATCGACCAGTGTCGAGTGGGTCAATGCGCTGATCGGATTAAAACTCAGGTTGCCCCACAGTTTGAGCCAGATCTCAGAACGGATATCGTCCAGCACCGGTGCCTTGAAGCCGGCGTTCACAAAACATTCCGATATGCGCAGTACGCGTTCGCTCTGGGAACCATCCAGCTCTCCCAAAGGAAAACGTTCACCTTCAAAATGCCGCACCACGCCTGGCGCTATCAGCTCGGAAGCCGGATATACCACGCAGCCGATCACCCGCGATGCGGGAATCTTTTCACTGATCTTGCCGGTGGGGTCTACCATTTTCAGATGGCTTCCCTCCAGGGTGCCGCCAGTCTTATGAAAGTACCAGTAAGGAATGCCATTCTGCATGGTGACGATGGCCGTCTCCGGCCCCAGCAGATGATGCAGCTCGTCAGTGATGCTTTCAAGCTGATGCGCCTTGAGCGCCAACACCACCAGATCCTGCGGTCCGGCCAGCCGGTAATTATCTGTGGCCTTGGCTTTATCGGCTATATGCTCCGAGCCATCCTCCATGATCAGTTTCATGCCATTGCGTCGAATGGCGTCCAGGTTGGCCCCGCGCACGATAAAGGTGACATCTTCGCCGGCCAGCGACAGCTTGGCGCCAACGTAGCCGCCAATGGCTCCAGCCCCTACAATTGCGATTTTCATGATTGCTCCCTGCTAGTAATAAAAAATCTGTAAACTTTGCTGCGGCTTCTATTCAAAGCGGTTACTGAGTTTGCCAATGCCTTCGATTTCGACTTCGACCGTACTGCCCGGCTTCATCGAGCCGACCCCGACCGAAGTTCCGCACAAGATGATGTCGCCGGGATAAAGAGTCATCTCCTGCGAGATCAGGCTCACCAGTTGCGCGGCTGAAAACAGCATGTCGCTGACGGGGTAATCCTGCCGCACCTCGCCATTCAATATGGTCTTGACCGTCAGCGTGCTCGGATCCAGGCCGCTCGCCACCACCGGTCCGAAAGGGCAAAAGGTGTCCAGCCCCTTGGCGCGCACCCATTGGGCAAATGACGGATCGCGATTCAAGATATCGGCGACTGTCACGTCGTTGGCACAGGTGTAGCCGAATATGTATTTGCCGGCATCGGCTTCGGATACCCGGCTGGCATTCTTCCCGATCACGATGCCAAGCTCACCTTCAAACACCACTTTGCCGCCGGCGGCAGGTTGGCGGATGGTTTCCTGCGGATTCAAATAAGAGTTGGGCGACTTGATCAGATACAGCGGCTCGGCCGGCCGTGTCAGATTCAGCTTGGCGCCGAGCGCACCGAAGTTATTCCACAACGCCAGGATCTTGCTGGGCTGGGTCGGCATCAATACCTTCACGTCATCCAGGTTCACATACAGGCCTGACGGTTTCGGTTCGGCGAACATGACGCCTTCCCATACCTGGATCCGCTTGCCTTCCAAAGTGCCAAAGCGAACCGTGTCCTGATATTTAAAACGTAACCAGTGCTGTATCATTTTTAATCTTCCTAGTACCTGTTGATGATTTGATTGCCAGGCCCCGTCGACTGCAAGGCACGGCACGTTGAAAATTTATTGCGCTCGAATTACGCACGACTTCCGCCGTATCCGATTCGGGATACAAACAAGTTGCTGCCATGTGGATAGTGGCGCGATACCCGGTGCACAGATGGGGGCTGTTCTGCCTCGGTATCTGCTTAGGTTCCTGAGGGGATCACCCTCACGAACCTATAGATAAGATCCGATGGTGGTCAGACTAGCCGGTCAGGAACGCGACCTAACGCCTGGAGCTCTGCTTCCTTGATTTCATGTTCTGGAATCGATTCATTCATGAGTGCCTTTCGCATCGGTTTCAATACAAACCACGCCAGCAAGGCCGCAACCGCGTTCATGACGCTGCTGACTACAAACACCGCCTCCCAGCTCCCGGTTGCTGCCGTCAGCATGCTGGAAAGCGGCACCAGCAATGCCGCCGTACCTTTTGCCGTATACAAGAGGCCGGCGTTGGCTGCCGCATACTTGCTGCCGAAAGTATCGGCGCAGGTCGAGGGAAACAAGCTGTAGATTTCGCCCCAGGCGAAAAAAACCAGGCCGGTCAGTATCACGAACAACAGCGGATCGGCGCCGAATTTATACAGCATCAGGATGCCGAACGATTCCAGCGCAAAGCAGATAAACATGGTTTGTTCACGCCCGATCTGATCCGATACCCAGCCGAAAAACGGCCGTGTCAATCCATTCAGGACACGATCGATTGCCAGCGCAAAAGTTAGTGCGGGCAAGACCAGGCCCATGATATTGACCGGCACATCCATGACCTGGAAGTCTTTGGCGATCGGCCCCAGTTGCGCGGTTGCCATCAAGCCGCCGGCGGCGACCGTAACGAACATCAGGTACATGATCCAGAAGACCGGCTGTCGCAAGACTTCGCTCGGGCGATAGTCGCGCCTGCCTTGCTGTATCTTGATTTTCGAAGGCGTGCTGCCCTTCTTCAGGTAATTTGGCGCCGCCTTCAGGCCAAGTGCAATCAGAAACACGACCAGCCCCTGCCCTATGCCGAAGTAAAAGAATGCAGACTCATAGCCGCTGCTCTTGATCATCGCCGAAATCGGAATGATGGTGATCGCCGAACCTGCCCCGAAGCCGGCTGCGGTGAGCCCCGCAGCCAATCCTCGCCGGTCCGGAAACCATTTCAGCGCATTGCCGACACAAGTACCGTACACAGCTCCTGCACCGATCCCGCTGATGGCCGCCGCGATATACAGCATCGGCAGAGACGACGCGTAGGAATTCATGACCCAGCCGAGGCCGCAAAAGATGCCGCCGACCAGTACCACCGGACGTGGCCCAAGCTTGTCTACCAGGTATCCTTCGATAGGAACCAGCCAGGTTTCGGTTAATACAAAAACGGTAAAGGCAATCTGGATCGCGGCCTTGCTCCAGCCGTATTTTTCAGAAATAGGATTAACGAACAGGGTCCAGCCATACTGCAGGTTGGCAATCATGGCCATGCAAATGATCCCCATGATTAACTGCCACCATCGATGCGAGTTCGATACCCTGCCCCCTGGTGCTGCACTATCTTGATTCATGTCTGCGTCTCCATTATGTTTGGTTTTCTGCGTCGCCATGAACATCGCGTTGTGCCTAGTCGTGCATGAGCGACCATGAGTGTTCACCTCGCATTCTTTTCCTCCCGCTTTACCGTCTTATGCGGCAATCGCAGAAAATGCATGGTGCACTGATTGTGCGAGGACTTGTTGCGCCGATCCTTGACTACGGTCAAGATTAGCAATTTTCCGTTGCTAAGAATTTGCCTCAGATGCCGACTTCGGCACGCTGCACTTCCGCCCAGTTAACGTTGAAGCCAGGCTGGCTGCCCGATGCCTTGATGTTCTCCAGGCAGCGTGCTTTGGCGCATTCGATTGCCTTGATCAGGAAATCTGCGTCATAGGCAGCCAGCAAATGGCGTTGATGCGTTTCAATATAAGAGCAGATCACGTTCTTCTCGCCGGCACCCGCCACCAATGAACGGTAGGTGTCGTAATCCCAATGCCAGCTCAAGCCCAGTTCATGAAAGGCGGCGTTGTAGGCAAACAGGGATGTTTCTTCTGCAAGGTCGATAAAAGTGCGCTCGATGGTGATGCTAGCCATGATTCATTTCCTCCTAAATACACATTTCAGCGATTGGAATAACCTGATGCATCCGTCTGCATTTGTCTCCAGACTTGAAGCCATGGTAGAGAAAATAAATCATTAGTCATAGTTAAAGTTTTTGTGCATAATCATTAGTAAATACTTATTCATAAAAATGGGACAAGAATGAAAAACGCGACATTGCGACAGCTGAAAACCTTCGAAACCGTGGCGCGCCATCTGAGCTATTCGCGTGCGGCCGAAGAATTGCACCTGACGCAACCGGCAGTCTCGCTGCAGGTCAAGCAGTTGGAAGAGCACGCGGGTTTGCCTTTGTTCGAGCAGCTTGGAAAAAAAATATACCTGACCGCAGCCGGCGTCGAAATGCTGAGGCATGGCCGCATGATCATCCAGCAGTTTCGTGAAACCGAAGACGCCATGGCGCAGTTGAAAGGGGTGTCCGGAGGACGCCTGAACGTGGCGGTGATCAGCGCCGGCGACTATTTCTTCCCGCGCCTGCTCGCGGAGTTCCAGCGTCGCCATGAGAATGTGAGCCTGAAGCTGACTGTGCATAATCGCGAAGAATTGCTGCGCAGCCTGCAAGACAATCTGACCGATCTCGCGGTCATGGTCAGGCCGCCGGAGGATCCCGGCATGATCAGGCAGGCGTTCGCGCCCCATCCTTACGTCATCGTCGCCTCGCCCCAGCATTCGCTGGCGGGCAAGAAGCGGATTCCGATGACGCGCCTGATGCGCGAACCCTTCATTGTTCGTGAAAGAGGCTCGGATACCTGGAACTCGATGCAGGAGAGTTTTGGCGATCACCTGGCGCAACTCAATGTGGCCATGGAAATCAAGAGTTTTGAAACCATCAAGCAAGCGGTGATCGCCGGCATGGGCATCAGCTTCCTGTCAGTCCATACCATCAGCCTGGAGCTGCAGGTCGGCAATCTGGTAGTGCTCGACGTTCAGGGATTTCCAGCGATGCTGAACTGGTATGTGGTGCATCGCCAGAACAAGCAGTTGCCGCCGGTGGCAATCGCCTTCGAGAATTTTTTGATGAGCGATGGCGCGCAATTGATCGAAACGTTTACGCGCTTCAAGCTAAAGCCCTGAGCCGAAATCCTAAGCTGAAACCCCGGGACGGCATTACGGTGTCGTCAGCTCTTTGGCTTTTTTTGGCCGGCCGCCAAGCTTGCCATTTTCACGGGCAGCCTTGGCTTTCGCTTCAGTGGACATCTTGCCGCCCATTTTCCCGATCTCGGACGCCATCCAGCGTTTCGAGCCGAGAAAACCTTCAAGCAATGCCGGCAGGTATAAATCGGCATCGAGCTGCGGAAAATGAAGTCCCAGGCCGGAGGGCGTGATTTCGATGTCAGCGAGGTCTGCCGGACGCGCATGTTCCAGACCCTGGGCGTGCTTTGGGGAAAATGCCAGTTCCAGTCCGGACGCTAGTGAAATTACGATACGTGCGACGCGGCGATCGTAATGAACCGCCACTACTGCAGGGAATGCGTTCCTGGTCGCGGCGGCGCGCTGGTGAGCCGCCTCGAGGGCCTTATCAGTAATATCCATATCTGACTCCATTTATCACAAAGAACCTTCAAGGCGGCATTGAGCCCGCCTGCGATTTTGTTTAGTTCTTTATGAGAAAACCCATAATTCTCGCGCAGTTCGGGCGGTCCATCCGGACAATGCAAATTGAACATTGCCTCGCATCCGTGGCCGATAACATGAACGTGGGCTGGACGATGATCGTTTGGATAAATCGTCACACGCAGTCCGAAAATTGCAAGCACAGTGGGCATTATATCAAAACCCAAGCTAGTTGGGTTATTTAGGTTTTGTCAGATACGCAACCTTACCTTAAGCTGGTATAAGGGAAATCGCAAAACCTTCATGTCACTGCATCAAATCACTGTATCAAACCACCGCCTCGCGCTGCTTCCGCAGCGTATCCAGCACGATCTCCATCAACTCCGCGCCGTCGTGCTGATCCACATACTGCAGCAGGGAGCGCCGCATGCGCGGCTCCCAAAATCGCTTGATGTGGCTGGCGATGTCGTGCTGCGCCTGCTCCCGGTCAGGCATGGTTTCAAAGAAGCTGCCGATCTGGTTCGCCATCCTGATAAGGTTAGCAGGATTCATTTCCTTGCCGTGTCCGGTTTGGCTCATTTGCTGACCTCATCCAGCAGCTGTGGTGTCTCGCCGGCCAACAGACCAAGTTGCTCGCGATTAAACTGGCCGTATTGCCGTTGCCACTCCGATGGCTGCGCTACCGGCATGACCTGCACCGCCGTGACCTTATATTCCGGACAATTGGTGGCCCAGTCGGAATTATCGGTGGTGATGACATTGGCGCCCGACTCAGGGAAATGGAAGGTGGTATACACCACGCCCGGCTGGACTCTTTCAGTCACCGTTGCGCGCAGCACGGTTTGCCCTGCGCGCGATTCAATGCCGACCCAATCGTCTTCCTTGATGCCTCTGTCTTCGGCGTCGTGCGGATGGATCTCCAGCCGGTCTTCGCTATGCCACTCGACGTTCTCGGTACGCCGGGTCTGGGCGCCGACATTATATTGCGACAAGATCCGGCCGGTGGTCAGGATCAACGGGAATTTCAGCGTCACCTTTTCGTCGGTAGCGATATATTGCGTATTGATGAATTTTCCCTTGCCACGCACGAACTCGTCGATATGCATGATCGGCGTGCCGTCCGGAGCTGCGTCATTGCATGGCCATTGGATACTGCCCAGCTTCTCCAGCCTGGCATAGCTGACACCACGGAAAGTTGGCGTCAGCGCCGCGATTTCATCCATGATTTCCGACGGATGCTTGTAAGGCATTTCATAGCCCAACGCCTTGGCCAGGGCGATCGTGACTTCCCAGTCGGACAAGCCGGCTTTGGCTGGCATCACTTTGCGCACGCGCGAGATACGCCGTTCGGCATTGGTGAAAGTACCGTCCTTCTCAAGGAAAGAGGAGCCTGGCAGGAATACGTGAGCGTACTTGGCGGTCTCATTCAGGAAAATGTCTTGCACCACGATGCATTCCATATTCGACAAAGCCGCAGTCACATGCTGGGTATTCGGGTCGGACTGGACGATGTCCTCGCCTTCGCAATACAAGCCCATGAAACTGCCATCCATGGCGGCATCGAACATGTTTGGAATCCGCAAGCCCGGTTCAGAGGCCAACGTCACGCCCCAAGCCTGTTCGAATTCGGCGCGAACGGTACTGTCCGAAACATGCCGGTAGCCTGGCAACTCATGCGGGAACGAACCCATGTCGCAAGCGCCTTGCACATTGTTCTGGCCGCGCAGCGGATTGACGCCGACGCCATCGCGACCGACGTTACCGGTAACCATGGCCAGGTTGGCGATGCCGATCACGGTAGTTGAACCTTGCGCATGCTCGGTAACGCCGAGGCCGTAATAGATGGCGCCGTTTCCCGCTGTCGCAAACAAACGTGCGGCGCCGCGCATCTCCGCCGCCGGTATGCCGGTGACACTTTCCATCGCCTCTGGTGAATTGTCCGGACGTAATACGAACGCTTTCCAGTCGGCATACGATTGCCGGTCGCAACGTTCGGCAACGTAGTCAGCCTTTTCCAGGCCTTCGGAGAGAATCACGTGCGCCAAAGCTGTCACAACAGCGACATTGGTGCCCGGGCGCAGTTTCAAATGATAGTCCGCTTCGACATGCGGCGACTTCACCATTTCAGTGGTACGCGGATCGATCACGATCAGCTTGGCGCCCTGGCGCAGGCGGCGTTTCATTTGTGAAGCAAACACCGGATGACCAGATGCCGGATTGGCGCCGATAATCATGATGACATCCGACTTCATCACAGAATCGAAAGTCTGGGTGCCGGCTGATTCGCCCAGCGTTTGCTTCAAACCGTAGCCGGTAGGCGAATGGCAGACACGGGCACAGGTATCGACGTTGTTATTGCCGAAAGCGGCGCGCACCAGTTTTTGCACCAGATAGGTTTCTTCATTGGTGCAACGCGAGGATGTGATACCACCGATGGAATCCTTGCCGTGTTTGGCCTGGATACGGCGGAACTCGCTGGCGGCGTAGGTCAATGCTTCGTCCCACGACACTTCGCGCCATGGATCGGTGATCTTGCTGCGTATCATCGGTTTGGTGATGCGGTCCTTGTGCGTCGCGTAACCCCAGGCGAAGCGACCCTTTACGCAGGAATGACCGTGGTTGGCCTTGCCATCCTTGTGCGGCACCATGCGCACCACTTCATTACCCTTCATCTCGGCCTTGAACGAACAGCCGACGCCGCAATACGCACACGTCGTGATCTTGCTGTGCTCGGCCTGGCCCATCATGATGACGGTCTTTTCAGTCAGCGTCGCAGTCGGGCAGGCTTGCACGCACGCGCCGCAAGACACGCATTCCGACTCCATGAAACTATCCATCTGCCCTGCCGACACGCGCGATTCGAAACCGCGGCCGTCAATCGTCAGCGCAAACGTACCCTGGGTTTCTTCGCAAGCACGTACGCAGCGGTTGCAGACGATGCATTTGGAGGGATCGTAGGTGAAGTAAGGATTCGACTCATCCTTTTTCATCTTCAGGTGATTGTCACCTTCG
>NZ_FOQI01000034.1 GCF_900113705.1 Collimonas sp. OK307
TACTTCTTCTAGATTGCGTTGTGCGTTGCTCCACCTGGAGAACGAACAGCGGTTACAAGTTATGCCTGATGACCATAGCGATTTGGTACCACCCCTTCCCATCCCGAACAGGACCGTGAAACGAATTTGCGCCGATGATAGTGCTGCAACCAGTGTGAAAGTAGGTCATCGTCAGGCTTTTATTAAAAAACCCTCTGAGCTTATCCTCAGAGGGTTTTTGCTTTGCGCGAACGCTTTGTACAACACCTGAAAAGCCGCGAAATACGATGCCGATATATACATCCGCCCCGGGCAAATTCACGAGTGATACACGATTATTACAGGCATAAAAAAGCCAGTCAGCTTACGCGACTGGCTTTTTGCTTGTTCATTCTGTTTCTCTGCATCAGCAATGCCCCCGCTTAGAACGGATAAGCTACCCGCAATACAGCAAAATTTGCTCCGCTATTCGGCTTCTTGATGCCACCATTGGAGAAGTGCTGCAACTTGATGCCGACATCAAGGCCATTGCCGAACACATAGCCGGCGCCCAGATGGTCGCCAAACTCAAAAGCGGTGGAAAAACGACGGCTATTGTTGTCATACAGATGCGACATCAGATGCACGCCAATGCCGGCTTCACCGTACAGGCCCTTTTTGTCATTGCTCTGGAAGCGGAACACTGGTGTAAAGCCGATATCCGTCAGGTTTTTCGTCTGCCCAGGGACATTCTGGTACTGATTCTGACGAAATTCAGCCAGGCTCAAATCCCAATAGCCGCCAAGCTGCGTGCTGCTTCCTTGCCACAAAGCTGTATTCCAATCCCATTGCACAGCAGCTCGGGCCAGTTGGCTCTTGTTGCCGGTGCCGAGTTCGAAGGATGCGGAGTCAACGGCGAAGCTGCTGGAGTGCACGCCGGCCAGCAAGCAGGCAGCGGCAAGAATCTTGAGTCCGGTTTGTTTTTTTTGCATAAAAGACTTTCGAGCGTAAGAAAATAAAAAGCGAATGACAAACAAGTCGTCGCCATACTCATGTGGACAGTCGCGTCAGCCGATTGATTGCCGTCGATGTATTTCGAACGGGCTTGCCACGGCGCGCGGCTACAGCCCTAAAGAATAGTCGAAAACCGGAATTGTTGCCGGACTACAGGTAATTCATGTCGTAAAACGGGTAATGACGGGTAATTCCGGCCTCGAAATCAAGCAATGTAAGCGGGTTCAATCCTGCCAGGCACATCAACGCGAAGCGACAAGATACAGCCAGACAAAGGATATCGCTCAAGCTCGGCAGCGCCGCGCTTTTCACGCACAGTGGTAATGTACAAGGTTCGTAAGTCTTCGCCGCCAAATGCCATCATCGTCGGGCAACGTGCAGGTAAAATCACCTCGTGCAGAACTTCACCTGCGGGCGACAAGCGCAATAACCTGCCACCCTCATACATCGCGCACCAATAGGCATCTTCGCTATCGACCGCGGCACCGTCCGGGCGGCCCCCATAATCAGCGGCACTTTTATCCATGGCGAATTGTTTCAGTACCTGGCCTTCGCCGATTTTCCCTGTTGCCAACTCAAATTCGTAACTACAGATCCTGTGCGCAGTGGTGTCGCTATGGTAAAGCGTACGGCTATCGCCACTGAAGCCGAGGCCGTTGGACACTGTCACAGGATTGCCGGCGGCGCGTACAACACCTTTTTCAACTGCGTATAACTGGGCGCCGGCATGGTCGCGCGGTTCGTAAATCGTACCAGTCCAGAAACGGCCGGCAGCATCGCAACGGCCGTCATTAAACCGCGCGGTGGCAGTGTCGTAGGGCGCATCGGCAATGTGCGAGAGTTCACCGTTGTCGGTGTTCAAATGCGCGAGGCCGGTGCGCATGGCGACGATCAGACCGCCGTTGGCATGACGGCCGATGCAACCAGGCTCGGCATTCAGCTGCCACATGGCGTGGCGGCCGTCGGCAGGCCGCAGGCGATGCACCTGCATCGCTGAAATGTCGACCCAGTACAGTGCGGCCTCTTCAGCGTGCCATAGCGGGCACTCGCCCAATTGCATCGGCTGGTCGTAAGCAACTTCAATTTGATTCATGAGTTTGATGAATGTGAGGAGGAGAGGACGGATCAATAAGTGATCCAGAGGACCTCCCCGGTATCAATGCCGGGGAGGTCCAGCGATTACATTTTTTTCAGATAAGCTTCCGCAAGATTGACCCAATAGCTGGCGCCGATCGGCAGCAGATCATCGTTGAAATCATAGCTGGCATTATGCAGGTTGCACGGGCCGAGGCCATGGCCGCCGTCCCTGTGCGTACCTTCGCCGTTACCGATGAACACGTAGCAGCCGGGCTTGTTCTTCAACATGAATGCGAAATCTTCTGCACCCATGGTCGGCTCCACCAGTGGATTGACATTGTTACTGCCGACCAATGCCTGCAATACCTCAACCACAAACGCGGTCTCTTTGACGTGATTCACCAGCGGCGGATAATTGCGATGGAAACGGAACTCGACTTCCGCGCCGAACGCCGCAGCAGTATGTTGCGCCACTTCCCGCATACGCGCCTCGATCGTATCCAGCACAGCAAGCGAAAACGTCCGCACGGTGCCAATCAACGTTGCCTCATCGGGAATCACATTGGTAGCACTGCCGCTGTGAATTTGCGTCACAGAGAGGACTGCCGGATCGTTCGGATTGATATTGCGCGAAACGATGGTCTGCCAGCTTTGTGCTATCTGCACCGCGACCATGACCGGATCTATGCTCTTGTGCGGCTGCGCAGCATGCGAACCTTTGCCTTTGACGATCACCTCGAATTCATTACTGGAAGCCATCATCGGCCCAGGCGTGACGCCAAAGCTGCCAGTCGGCATGCCCGGCCAGTTATGCATGCCGAACACCGCTTCCATCGGATATTTTTCAAACAAACCGTCATCGATCATGCGTTGCGCGCCGCCGCCACCTTCTTCGGCAGGCTGGAAAATCAGGTACACAGTGCCGTCGAAATTGCGATGCTGGGCCAGATGATGCGCCGCACCAAGCAGCATCGCAGTGTGGCCGTCATGTCCACAAGCGTGCATCTTGCCCTGATGTCGGGACGCATGCGGGAAGGTATTCAACTCTTGCATCGGCAAGGCATCCATATCGGCGCGCAAGCCGATCGCACGGTCGCTATTGCCATTTTTTACAATGCCGACCACGCCGGTGACGCCCATGCCGCGCACAATAGGAATCTGCCATTCGGTCAGCTTGCGGGCCACCACATCTGAGGTCCGCTGTTCTTCGTAGTTGAGTTCGGGATGTGCATGCAAATCACGTCGGATTGCCTGCAGTTCTGCCTGGAAGGCAATGATGGGATCGATCAAATTCATATTGTGCTCCTGATATTTGGCACGCCTCTTGCCCGCAAAATTGATGAATGGCGTAACGTCCAGAATGTGTATATTACGCCTACATGGTTCGTCGATGTTCATTCACAGGAGAGCATGACAGTGCGGCCAGGATCGCCAACCTGATTTCCCTGTTTGCGACGAGACGGTGTTTGCACACGCCAATCACCGTATACTCGGACATTGCTGCCATTTCCTTCCGCGCTGTGAAGTAGAGAAGCCGCATTGAAAGAAATCAGCGCCAAACATTTTTCCGCCTGCCATCTGAGCGATGGCACGGCATAAAGGACACGCCATGAGCACTTCGAACACTGCAAATACTTTGAACAATACCGGATTGACACCTTCGCCCGAAGTCATGGCCATGATCGAACGTTTGATTGCCTTCCAGACCGTATCACGCGACTCCAATCTGGGATTGATCGAGTGGACCCGCGATTACCTGGCCAGCCTTGGCGTTACATCGCGTCTGACCTACGACGCCAGCGGCAAGAAGGCCAATCTGTTTGCAACGCTGGGTGAAGGTCCTAAACCCGGCCTGATCTTGTCTGGCCACACCGACGTGGTGCCGGTCGAAGGACAGGCCTGGGATACCGATCCGTTCAAGGCGACCGTCAAGGATGGGCTGTTGTATGGCCGCGGTTCGGCCGACATGAAGAGTTATATCGCCACCGCGCTGGCGCTGGCGCCGCAATTCCTGGCAGCCGGAATGGACGCGCCGCTGCACTTTGCCTTGTCCTATGACGAAGAAGTAGGTTGCATCGGCGTGCAGGGGTTGATCAAGGATTTGCAGGAACTTGGATTGAAGCCGGCGGGCTGCATTGTCGGTGAGCCGACTTCCATGCAACCGATCATCGCGCATAAAGGCACGCATCGTTTCCGTTGCTGCATCCGCGGCCGCGAAGCGCATTCCAGCTACACCACCATGGGCGTCAACTCGATCGAGTATGCGGCGCGCATCATCGTCTATATCCGCCAGATGGCGGATCGCTTTGCCCAGCTGGAGACGCGCGATTACGGATTTACGGTTCCCTACACCACCATGCAGACGGGGGTAATACACGGCGGGCTGGCATCGAACATCGTGCCCAAGGATTGCAAATTCGAGTTCGAGGCGCGCACCATGCCGGGTATCGACGTCGAGCACCTATATCAGGAAATCCAGAGCTTCGCCGCCGCGCTGCTACCAGAAATGCAGAAGGTGGAACCGGATGCGGCAATCGATTTTGAATGGCTGGCATCGGCTCCCGGTCTCAGCATGCAGGAGAGCGACGCCGTGGTTCAACTGGCCTCGGCGTTGGCCCGCAACAAGCCGAATGGCGCAGTTTCCTACGGTACCGAAGCGGGCTTGTTCCAGCGCGCCGGCATTCCAACCGTGGTCTGCGGCCCCGGGAGTATTGAGCAGGCACACCGGCCGAACGAATTCGTGGCGCTGGAACAAGTCGCTCAATGCGAGGCTTTCATGTTGCGCTTGATGGATCCTGAGATGCAATTGCAAATCAGAAAGTAAACAGAAGCGATCAAATGCATCTTGTTTGAGTGGATTTTGCTAAAGTAGCGTATTGAAGCGCCTTGATTCTGATGACATTATGACTACCACTACCATTCGTGCGGCTTGTCCGCATGATTGCCCCGATACCTGCGCGCTGTTGGTGACTGTCACCGACGGCGTCGCCACCGAAGTCCGTGGCGATCCCGATCACCCAACTACCGCCGGCGTGCTGTGCACCAAGGTCTCGCGTTATACCGAACGGACTTACCACAAGGACCGCTTGCTGCATCCACTCAAGCGAGTCGGCAAAAAGGGCGAGGGGATATTCGTACAGATCAGCTGGGACGAGGCGATCGCCACGATCGCCGGACGGCTGGGCGAGATTGCCGCCCGCAACCCGCAAGCTATCCTGCCCTACAGCTACGCCGGCACCATGGGCCTGGTGCAGGGCGAATCGATGTCGATGCGTTTTTTCAACCGCGTTGGCGCTTCGCTGCTGGATCGCACCATTTGCGCCGCGGCTGGCGGCGCCGGTTACAAATATACGATAGGCGCCAGGATCGGCACCGACCTCGAACAATTCCAGAACGCCAAGCTGATCCTGATCTGGGGTGGCAATCCGATTGCATCGAACCTGCATTTCTGGATGCGCGCACAAGAAGCCAAGCGGCGCGGCGCCAAGCTGATCGCGATCGATCCTTACCGCTCCCTGAGCGCCGACAAATGCCATCAGCATATCGCCTTGCTGCCGGGGACCGATTCCGCCCTGGCGCTTGGCATGATGCATGTGCTGATCGCAGAAGACCTGCTGGACCACGACTACATCGCCCAATACACGCTTGGTTTCGAACAGTTGAAACAACAAGTGTCGACATGGACACCTGAAAAGACCGCGGAGGTGTGCGGCATCAGCGCCGGGGAAGTACTGGAGCTGGCGCGCAGTTACGGCGGTGCGGCATTACGTGGCGAAGCGGCGGCGATCCGCGTGAATTATGGTTTGCAGCGCGTGCATGGCGGCGGCATGGCGGTACGTAATATCACTTGCCTGCCGGCGCTGGTCGGCGCCTGGCGCCATGCTGCGGGCGGCGTGCAGTTGTCGTCTTCGGATAGTTTTCCAAAGAATAACCAGGCGTTGCAGCGCCCTGATTTTCTGACCAAACAAGGACTGGCGCCGCGCACCATCAACATGAGCACGATCGGCGACGATCTGTTGCGCGAAACCTCGCCGGAATTCGGTCCGAAAATCGAAGCCTTGATCGTATATAACTCGAATCCGGTAGCGGTGGCGCCGGAGTCCGGCGTCGTCGCCCGAGGTTTCGCGCGTGAAGATTTATTCACTGTGGTGCTGGAGCATTTTCAAACCGATACCGCCGACTACGCCGACATCGTGCTACCGGCAACCACGCAGCTGGAACACGTAGACGCGCACTCAGCCTACGGCCATCTGTACATGCTGGCGAATAACGCCGCGATCGCACCGCTCGGCGAAGCCAAGCCGAATACCGAGATCTTCCGCCTGCTGGCTGCCCGCATGGGTTTCGACGATGCCTGTTTCCGCGAGAGCGACGATGAAATTGCCGCGCAAGCCTTTGACAGGAAAAATGTGCGCGCGGTCCATTTCGACTGGGATTCGCTGAAGCAAAAAGGCTGGCAAAAACTGAACGTGCCGGATGCGCCATTCGCCAACGGCGGCTTCCCGACACCGTCCGGAAAATGCGAGTTCTACAGTGCGCAAATGCTGCAAGACGGCCTCCATCCTCTGCCGACTTATATCGCACCGTATGAGTCGCTGGCCAGCAATCCCGAACTGGCCAGGAAATACCCGCTGGCGATGATTTCGCCGCCGGCGCGCAACTTCCTCAATTCCAGTTTCGTCAACGTTAAAAGCCTGCGCGATACCGAAGGCGAACCGCATCTGGACATGCATCCGGAGGATGCCGGAAAAAGGGCCTTGGTCAGCGGCGATACCGTACGCATCTATAATGACCGCGGCAGTTTCAACGCCAAACTGAGAGTCACCGACAAGGCCCGGATCGGGCTGGTGGTGGGCTTGTCGATCTGGTGGAAAAAAATGGCCAGCGACGGCAAGAACGCCAACGAAGTCACCAGCCAGAGGCTGACCGACATGGGCAGGGCGCCGACGTTTTACGATGTCCTGGTGGAAGTTGAAAAAGCGCCCCACGGGGATAGTTCCGTGGCATGAATATCCGGCTGCCCACGGTTGTATTGTTAGCCGTGCTGGTAGCCGGATGTGCCCAGCTGGCCTATTACGGGCAGGCTGCAAATGGCGAGTTCACCTTGTTGGATCGGGCCCGTCCGATTGACGACTTGCTAGCCGATCCAGGCATCGCCGCCGATATCAAGGTCAAGCTGCAACGCACCAGGCAAATGCGCCGTTTCGCCGTGAGCGACCTAGGCCTGCCCGACAATCGCAGTTACACGGAATACGCTGATCTGAAGCGGCCGTTCGCGCTGTGGAATGTGGTGGCGGCGCCGGCCCTGTCGCTAGTGCCCAAGCAGTGGTGTTTCCCGATTGCCGGCTGCGTCAATTATCGGGGTTATTTCAGTCAGGGCGCCGCACAGAAATTCGCCGCCGACTTGCGCCAGCAAGGCTACGACGTGCAGGTCAGCGGTGTGCCCGCCTATTCCACGCTCGGCTGGTTTAACGATCCGCTGTTGTCGACCTTTATCCGCTATCCCGACGGCGAGCTGGCGCGCTTGATTTTCCATGAATTGGCGCATCAGACTGTCTACGCAAAAGACGATACGCAGTTCAATGAATCGTTCGCTACCGCAGTCGAGCAGGCCGGCGTTGAACGGTGGCTGCAGGCGGTAGGCAATCAAAAAATCCGTGACGCCTACGTCCAGTTTGAAGGACGTAAAGAAGAGTTCGTGGCGCTGCTGATGCAGTACCGGCAACGCCTTGCAAGCAACTATGCGAGCGATCTCAGCGATACGCAGAAATTGCAGCAGAAGGCAGCGATTTTCCTGGCGCTGCAAGCCGATTATCAAGTGCTCAAAACAAAGTGGGGTGGCTACACCGGATACGACCGCTGGTTCGCCGAACCGCTGTCGAATGCCCATCTGGCGCTGGTGGCGACTTACTACGAGCTGGTGCCGGGTTTCAAGGCTTTGCTGGCGCAACAGCACACCTTCCCGAAATTTTATGCGGCTGTCGCAAGGTTGGCGGCCCTCAGCAAAGACGAGAGGCATCGCCAGCTGGAAGAACTGGCAAAAAATCGCCCTGTGTAACTTACCTTGGTTACAATGCCAAGATGACATTTAACGCCGACCTGCATCGCAGTACGTTGAAGTTGCCCAATCGCCTGGCGTCTAATGGCAATGGGATCTATGACACTGCACTCGAAATGAGCGTGCTGGATGCGGGGCCGGAATTTGACCGGGCCCCCAGGAGCCAGCAACCAACCATGGTATTCATCCACGGCTTTGGCGGCCGCGCCGCCTACTGGGAATACCAGCTGGAGCAATTCCAGCTTGACTACCGGGTGATTGCGCTCGATCTGCGAGGCCACGGCTACAGCGACGCACCGACAGCAGCCGAAGGTGCCAGCTACGATATACCAGAACTAGTCGCAGATATCGCCGCGGCCCTGGATCAGCTGGACCTGCCGCCACGTTTCATCCTGGTTTGCCATTCATTCGGCGGCGCGCTGTCTTCCTATTTCCTCAAGCAGTTTCCGGAACGTGTGTCGGCACTGATCATGATTGCCTCGGCAGCGCGCTTCCGCTTGCGCCTGGCCGGCCGTATCTTGTTGCGCATGCCGCCGCGGCTGTTTGACTTGATGCGCAGATTGATGCCGTATGTCGGCATCACCGCGGCCCGGATTTATCCGCCGTCGCACGTGGTGTACCTGCAAAATAAAAATGCTTTATTGTCGTGGGACGGCACCGAATATCTACGTGCGATCAAGGTGCCGACGCTGGTGATCCTCGGGCACCGCGATATCCTGTTCGACGAAGCTGCATACAAGGAAGTGGCGCGCTTGATTCCGGGAGCGGAAGAAGTGGTGGTGCCGGTTTCCGCTCATCAGGTGATGGTGGAGCGGCCCGATGCGGTGAATCGCGCGATACAGCGATTCTTGCAGATGCAATCTGATCCGTCGGAACTGGCGGAACGCCGTGCGCAGCAAAAAGCCATGCGGCGCGCAGCCCGCAAGCAGCTCGAAGCCGAGCGTCCATGGCTGAAATTCTACGATGCCCGCACGCCTTATCGCATCAAGATGCCGACAGTACCCTTGCCACGCTTGCTGGAGGCAACCGCCCGGCGTTTTGCCAAAACTGCCGCACTGTCATACCGCGGCGGAAAAATAGACTGGCGCGAACTGGATCGGCAAGCTAATCGTTTCGCCCATGGCTTGCTCGACATGCGCATCAAGCCCGGTGACCGGGTCTTGCTGGCCTTGCCGAATATACCGTCTTTGGTGATTGCCTATTTCGGTGTCTTGAAAGCTGGCGCCGTTGCGGTGCTCAGCGATGCCGCGACACCTAAGGAAGTGTTGCTGACGCGGATCGCAGATGCTACTGCAGTGATGCTGGTAACGACCACCGACCGGTACGACGATTTGCGTGACGTGTTGCAAGGCGACAGCCGCGCAGCCGGTTTGCGGCGTGTGATATTTGCTTCGATGATCGATCACATGGGCTGGCGCGAGAAGTTGAAATTCGCTGTCTTGCACCATGTGCAGGAAGGACATTGGCTGCCTTGGTTCCGTCAGGACAAACAACATCGCAGGCATGAGCGGCGTTACCTGAAGTTCAAGCAAGTGCTGGGGCGCGGCACGGTTGCGCCGATGGAGCTTGTGCAAGATATCGAAGCTATCGCGGTGGTGGTCTATACCTACGGCGCCACCGGTACGCCATTGCCGGTGGCGCTTTCGCATCGCAATCTGGCGGCAAATGCCTTGCAACTGCGTCATTGGCTGCCGGAATCGAGGCCAGGCGATGAACGTTTCCTTGCGCAGCAGCCGTTATCCACTGCCTACGGCCTGACCGGCTTGTTGCATCTTGGCGTGTATCTTGGGGCGACCCTGATCCTGTTGCCGGGATCTGAGCTGGAACCTCTGCTAAAGACCGTCAAGAAAATGCGGCCGACTTACTTCCCGACCACGCCGCGCATGGTACGCGAGCTGGCGCACACGCCGGGCGTGCGGCGCTACGGCCTGGCTTCGATCCGGGTCTGCGCCGTCAGTGGTTCGCCGCTGGCCCAGGAAATTCGCGAAGAATTTGAAAAACTGACGCGCGGCCGCCTGGTGGAAGCCTATGGCCTGACTGAAGCATCGCCGGCGGTGCTGGCCATGCCATTGACCGCGCACCGCCATCCGGGCGCAGTAGGCGTGCCGCTGCCGGATACGGAAGTGAAAGTGGTCGATCTGGATACCGATGCCGAACTGCCCAGCGATACCTTGGGCGAGCTTTGGGTACGTGGGCCCCAGTTGTTTGCCGGTTACGATCATGGCCATGCTAGCGCTGCGGGACATGATGTGACGCAGGTTGCCAGCGCGACAGCATTGAATCTGATTGCCAGAAAAATAACTAAAGAACGTTTACATGATGGCTGGCTGGCCACCGGCGACGTCGCCAGCATCGACGATGACGGTTTTGTTTCCATCATCGACCGCAAGAGTAATATGTTGGTGCGAGGCGGCCAGCGTGTGTTTCCCCGGCAGATCGAGGAAGTCTTGTTTGAGCACCCGGCAGTGGCGGTGGCCCATGTGAAATGGAGCCCGAACGAGGAGGGCGTCAAGCATCTGCGGGCAGAAATTTTGCTGCATCACAACATGAAGCTGAGTGTCGACGATTTGCTCAAATATGCATCAAAACGCTTGCATGCCGACGCTTTGCCCGATAGCATCGCGATAGAACAAAAAAATACAACCGTGCTTTTTTAGCGGATTCGGTAATATCCCCCTACAGGCGTGTTTTTTTCCAGCGAAACAAGCCAAAAACAATGCATTTATAACAAGTAGAGACTAAAGGCAGAACATGGATAAATTTTGGCTCAAATCGTATCCTGAAGGCGTGGCTACCGAGATTGACTTCACGCAATATCAATCCCTGGTGCAGTTGCTGGAAGAAGCGTTTAAGAAATACGCATCGCGCAACGCCTATGCCTGCATGGGTAAATACCTGACTTATGCCGAGGTCGACCAGTTGTCGCGTAAAGTTGGCGCGTGGCTGCAAAGCAAGGGCCTCGAAAAGGGCGCACGCGTCGCCATCATGATGCCTAACGTATTGCAATATCCGGTGGCAATTGCCGCCATTTTGCGCGCCGGCTATACCGTGGTTAACGTCAATCCGTTATATACGCCGCGTGAGCTCGAACATCAGCTGAACGATTCAGGCGCGGAAGCCATCTTCATCCTGGAAAACTTCGCCACTACGCTGCAGCAAGTCGTTGCGCGGACCAAGATCAAGCATGTGGTGGTTGCCAGCATGGGTGATCTGATGGGCGTCAAAGGCCTGTTGGTCAATCTGGTGGTGCGCCATGTCAAGAAAATGGTGCCAGGTTATTCGCTGCCAGGTTCAGTGCCGTTCAACAGCGTATTGTCGCAAGCGTCATCGCTGCAGCTGAAGCCGGTTGGATTGATGCCAGACGACGTCGCCTTCCTGCAATATACAGGCGGCACCACTGGCGTTTCCAAGGGGGCAACGCTGTCGCACCGTAACGTTGTGGCTAACGTGCTACAGGCTGAGGCCTGGCTTTCCCCAGGCTTGGATAGCGGTCCGAAGGTCGAGCAACTGGCTTTTGTCTGCGCCTTGCCGCTGTACCATATCTTTGCGTTGACGGTCTGCGGCATGCTTGGCATGCGCGAGGGCGCGTTGAATCTGCTGATCCCGAATCCGCGCGACATCGCCGGCTTGATCAAGGAAATGTCGAAGTACCAGATCAACACTTTCCCGGCGGTCAATACGCTGTATAACGCCTTGTTGAATCATCCCGATTTTGCCAAGCTGGATTTCTCCGGTTACCGGGTTTGTGTCGGTGGCGGCATGGCAGTGCAAAAAGCGGTTGCGGATAAATGGAAAGAAGTTACCGGCTGTCCGATTATCGAAGGTTACGGCTTGTCCGAAACATCGCCCATCGCTTGCGCCAATCCAACCAGCATCACCGAATACAGTGGCACCATCGGCTTGCCTTTGCCATCGACCGAAATTGCGATCCTGGACGATGCCGGCAATCCTGTACCTCTGGGCCAGGCCGGCGAAATCGCCATCCGCGGCCCGCAAGTCATGCGCGGCTACTGGAACCGTGACGATGAAACCGCGAAGGTCATGACGGCCGACGGCTTTTTCAAATCCGGCGATATCGGCATCATGGATGAGCGCGGCTATACCAAGATTGTCGACCGTAAGAAGGACATGATCCTGGTGTCCGGCTTCAATGTGTATCCGAATGAAGTCGAAGGCGTGGTGGTGCAGCATCCAGGCGTACTGGAATGTGCCTGCGTCGGCGTGCCGGACGAACATGCCGGTGAAGTGGTGAAGATTTTCGTGGTGCGCAAAGATCCGTCGCTGACGGCCGAGCAGTTGATGGCTTACTGTCGTGAGCAGTTGACGGGTTACAAGCGGCCGAAATATATCGAGTTCCGCAACGATCTGCCGAAGACGAATGTGGGCAAGATTTTGCGCCGTGAATTGCGCGATGAAAAGCCGGCTGAGCAAAAGCAGGCAGCTTAAGATTTAAGAGAAGCGGCGTCTTGCCGGAGGCCGCGATTCTGAAGTGAAAACCCCGGATATGCCACAAGCGCATCCGGGGTTTGTTTTTTAATTGACGCCACGCGGCGACGCCAGGCAGTTACTTCAGGCGTATCTTTGGTCCGCGCGTTACCACTCTGCGAAGCTGCCATCCTTGTGACGCCAGATCGGATTGCGCCAGCGATGACCGATAGCCGCCCGTTCCTTGACATATTCCTCGTTGATTTCGATGCCCAGCCCCGGTCCTTGCGGGATGGTCACGTAACCTTTGTCGTAGGCGAATACCTCAGGGTTTTTCACGTAGTCGAGCAAATCGTTGCTCTCGTTGTAGTGGATACCCAGGCTTTGTTCCTGGATGACCGCGTTGTACGACACCGCGTCAACTTGCAGGCAAGCAGCCAGCGCAATCGGACCCAGCGGGCAATGCAATGCCACCGCCACATCATAGGCTTCGGCCATGGTGGCGATTTTGCGGGTTTCTGTGATGCCGCCGGCGTGAGAAACATCGGGCTGGATGATATCGACATAACCTTCGCTCAGGATGCGCTTGAAATCCCAACGGGAATACAGCCGCTCGCCCAGTGCGATCGGGATACTGGTCAGCGGTGCCAGTTCTTTCAGAGCTTCGTAGTTTTCACTGAGCACCGGTTCTTCGATGAACATCAGTTTGTACGGATCCAGTTCCTTGATCAGGACCTTTGCCATCGGCTTGTGCACCCGGCCATGAAAATCGACGCCGATGCCGAT
>NZ_FOQI01000033.1 GCF_900113705.1 Collimonas sp. OK307
AGCCGGTTTCATGGAAAGCCATATCCTCTCTCCAACCATGGCGGGCACACCACAAGGGGGAATTATTTCCCCGACGGTCGCAACCATGGCGCTCGATGGCTTGCAAGCACGATTGAGCCAACAGCCGGCAAACACCGAACGGAAGCGCAGTCGCCTCCGAATGAACTTCGTTCGATACGCTGACGATTTTATTGTGACGGGCCACTCGAAAGAGTTTCTGGAACAAGAAGTCAAACCGTGTATCGAAGCGTTTCTGGCGGAACGGGGTCTCACCCTCTCTGCTGAGAAAACGCGTGTCACTGCTATTGAGGAGGGATTCGATTTCTTGGGCGTGAATCTTCGTCGCTTCGGCGACAAGCTGCTCACGCGGCCTGCACAGAAAAGCATTCAGTCTCTGTGCAGCAAACTCAGGAAAATCATTAAAGACAATTCGACGGCGAAACAACATAACCTGATACAGCAACTCAACCCGGTCATCCGTGGCTGGACGCAATATCATCGACATGGCGTTGCCAAGAAAATCTTTACGGATGTGGATACGTATCTATGGCAGTTATTGTGGCGCTGGGCTACGCGACGTCATCCTAACAAAGGGGCGAGATGGATTAAGGATAAATACTTCAAGTGCATGCAACATCGGCACTGGGTATTTGCCACTACCGAAAATACGGGTTCAACGGAAATGGTTGCGCTGGTCAAGGCCCGCGATACTAAAATCCGGCGACACCTCAAAATTCGATGTGCCGCTAATCCATTTGATCCGGAGTGGGATGATTATTTCGCGCGACGCAAATACCGACGATTCCGGGACTAACCGGTTGACGAAAGAAGACTTCGAGAGGCTTGAGCGGAGTGCGGTGAAAGTCGCACGCTCCGTTCTTAGGGGACGGCGGCGCAGTAATGCGCTGCTGTTACCCGACGATTGAGCCGGCTTTGATGGGGAAGTCGGAACATGGCGCCGCTATTAGCTCAGACTCATCAGTATTGCCGTGTCAGATTTTGTCGCGACCAAACCACCTTTGAATTACAGCAACCGCTCAACTCCAGTCGCTCAAGTATCGCCGATGACAGTCCGCTACAGACTGGTTGCGACCATTGGGCTTCGATGGAACGTCAAACAGTTCTATGCAAAATGCGTTCTTCGTCTACATTGAAACGAACGGCGGCTTAGATGGGTAGACCGGTCGTTGACGGAAATTTCTCAACGAGTGGCTGCTTTTCCAAAGCCCGGCAGGCGGCTCACGCCCCAAAACCAGCCGATAGAATCGGGCTTCTCAAGCGTCTGCAATGCAGGGCGGATTCAACTTGTCGATGCAACACTATAGAATGTACAAGCACCAGCGGTGTACAGACAAGGGGTGTTGCAAATGAAGCAAAGACCACGAATCTATTATTCTGAAAGTCAAAGAGCATTGATGTGGGAACGCTGGCGGCAAGGTTACACTCTCTAGGAGATTGGTGAGCTATTTAATCGAAACCATTCGTCAGTAATTAATGTACTGGCACCGACAGGTGGAATAAGCCCGGCACCACGCAGTCGTTCCAGACTGGCGCTGACACTGGCTGAACGCGAAGAAATATCGCGTGCATTAGTTGCTGAAGAATCGATCCGTTCGATTGCACGTTCTCTCGGTAGAGCACCTTCTACGATCAGTCGGGAGATCAATCGTAATGGTGGTGGCGATAGTTATCGAGCAAGCCATGCAGATAAAAATGCGTGGGATCGAGCGCATCGGCCCAAGCTTTGTAAGCTAACTGAAAATCGCGCACTGGCGCGCATTGTGGCTGGCAAATTACAATTGCAATGGTCACCGGAACAAATTGCTGGCTGGTTGAAGGAAGCTTACCCGAGCGATGAGGACTACCAAGTGTCACATGAGACCATTTATCGCAGCCTTTTTATCCAGGCCAGAGGTGCATTGAAGAAGGAATTGTTGGCGCATTTAAGGCGTACTCGAGCAATGCGCCGCTCACGTCAATACACACAAAAGCGTGGAACCCATGGCACTATCGTTGATGCCGTAACAATCAGCGAACGCCCAGCCACGGTGGAAGATAGAACCGTACCCGGTCACTGGGAAGGCGATCTGGTGTATGGAAGCCACAATAGTCAGATTGCGACTCTCGTTGAGCGTCATACACGTTATGTGATGTTGGTGAAAGTCGACGGCAAGGATACCGAAACAGTCGTCAATGCATTGATCAAAAATTCCCGCAAATTGCCGCAAAGAACTCTACAAGTCGCTGACCTGGGATCGCGGCTCAGAGATGGCCGCTCACAAACGTTTTACATTGGCGACCGACATCCAGGTTTATTTCTGTGATCCACAGAGCCCATGGCAACGTGGATCGAATGAAAATACAAATGGATTATTGAGGCAGTACTTCCCAAAGGGCCTCGACCTGTCAACATTCTCGCAAGCGAAACTCAATGCAGTGGCGAGACGATTGAATGAGCGGCCTAGAAAGACCTTAAACTATAAAACACCGGCTGAAGTTTTTTATCAATCTGTTGCATCGACCAGTTGAATCCGCCAGCGGTTGCGGTCATCCGTTCGAACTATAGGAGCTATCAGCACCTGAATGGTTTTACCCAAATCGCATTTGCCACAGCGAAAATTTTTCTCTACAGGAAGTCACCCTTTCCATTGTCGCGCCGGCCATACATCCGGCATTCTGCAGCCAGAGCCAACAGATTGGGATCCCTTTCCCTGTTTTTCGGCAGCAGCAGAGTAATCTGTTGGCGGGACGCGTACCTTTCTTCAAGTGGAATCAGCTCAATGCGGGAGCTGAATTCGCCAACGCGTCCAGGCAGCAGGCTGTATCCGATTCCTCCGCTGATCAAGTTAATTAACGAAAAAATGTCCTGTACCCGCATGGCAATATTGGGAATAAAACCTGCGAGTTCAAAGCAATGGTGAAAGTCATCAGTGGTCGCAAATCCGTCGCTAAGCGTGACAAATTTTTCTGCGCGAAAATCCTGGAGATCAATCTGTTTGTTACCGGCATACGGCGAACCGACCGGCGCCGCCAAAAAGATATCGTCATAAAATAATGGCACCGAAACCAGTCCATTATTTTCATTCTCTTCATGCAGACCGATGACAATAGCGTCAAGCTGTCCATCCACGAGACTTTGCAGCAACTCCCGATTTGAGCCCATGGTGAGATCGATATCGAGTTCAGGCTTGCGCAATTTGAGCCCGATCACCAGTTGCGGGATGCACCTTAACGTCAAGGAATAAAGAGCGCCCATCTTGAGTCGGGGCGCATTAAATCCGCCGGCATCACGAACTTTGCGCACGCCCTCCTCGCATTCATCGATTACCCGCTTCGCGTATTCGGCGAATGTATAAGCGGTCTGGAGAGGAATCAGGTTGCGTCCTTCGTGCTTGAAAAGCGGACAGCGCAACGCCTCTTCAAGCGAGTGCAATGCACGGTGCACACTCACTGTACTTTGCCCAAGACTTTCCGACACCCGGGCCATATTGTTAAGCGTCATGAAGGCTAGAAAGACTTCCATTTTTTTCAGCGTAATCGCATCATCAATTGCCATTTTCCCTCCGGAAAATCATTTGAACACACAATTGCGGTTCAAGTAATAGTCTGCCACAAACGTATGAGCCAAGGCAGGTAAGGAATACCTCCTGCGTGAATATTGGCAGGTTCTCAATTACTTAAAAAAAATGGCTCCGTTGTGGGAGCCACAAAGTCACGGCAATGGGAGACAGGATTGATCAGAAAAAATAACGCGCGCCGAGGCCGGCCTGGAAAATCTTCCGGTTACCATTAAAGTAGCTGGTATTGTAGCCACCGCCGACATAAGAATAATCAAAAGCCAGATACAGATCGGTCTGCTTGTCGAGGCGATAAAACGCCGCACCGTATAGCGTGTCCCAGGTCCCGCTCGCTGCCGAAGTGATGCCACTGGTCAGGTCAAACGGCTGCAGCGTATTGCCGCCGGACGTGCCGGCATTTTTGGCCTTGATACGATAGTAAGCCAACGCATAGTCGAACTTACCTGCAGGGTAAATCTGGGCCGATACCGTAAACGCGTTGTCTACCCGTTTGCCAACTGCTTGCGGCTGGTCGATGTCTGCATGAAAAAGTCCACCGTTCAGACGCAGCCACTGAAGCGGGCGGATATTGCCGCCGACGCTTTCCACCATTTTGCCGAAGCCGTCATAGTTGGCATGGGTAATGGATGCGCTGGCATGCCAGGTATCGTCGCTGCTGTTGTAGCCGATGCCTCCTGCCTGTTGGGTTCCCTTGTAGTGTCCGGTATCAACCACATCTGTTCCGCCATTGCCGGGTTGCGTATTCTGCAATCCGCCGAACTGATAACCGAGATAAGAGACCCAGTTGTCGCCCCATTTCTTCTTCCAGACCGCGGCGCTATCCCATCGATTGCCGGTAGGAGAGCCGGAATATTCCATCATTTGGTACATGACCTGGTTGTTCATCCAGCCACCTTCGTCGTAGCCGTTTTTCGCGTTGCTGAAAGGATTAGCCCAAATCATAGTGACGTCGCGTCCCAGCGTGTCCTGACGTCCAACGGTCAGTTTTCCGATAGTAGGGCTCTGCACACCGATCCAGGCATCGCGATTAAACAGAACCGGCGACGAAAAGCCCCCGTCGAAGTTACCGGTGGGGAGTTCAAACTCACTTTCCAGCCTGAAGACAAGCTCGGTGTTGCTGCCCTTGTCGACCACATGACTCCCGGTCAAACCCCAGCGATTGCCGTTCATCCATGACACATCCAAGCCAACCCAGTGACTGTTGGTCCTGCCGTTGGTGGCGCTATTGGGATTGGCGTTTGGCCCGCCGGACGACGATGTTGCAGCGGTCAAATCAATCAGGCCGAACAATCCAAGAGTAGTTGTCTCAGTATCGATAAGGCGGTAACCGCCCGGAGTTTCAGTTAATTTTACGGCGTCCTTGTTGGGGGCGCTTGGCTGCGAGGCGGCGACAGCTTCAGCAGCTTTGCTCGACACCGCCTGCGCTTGCACGGCCGTCGCATCGGCCTTCTTCGCCGCATCTGTGCTGGCCTTCACCTCTACGCTAAGGCTTTGCAGTTGCTGTTGGAGCTGCAGGATCTGCTGCTGGAGCAGCTCGACCACCTGCTGGGTGGAATGGGTACTTTGAGCGCTTGCCGGTCCCGCCACTGTCAGGATCGCCCCCAAGGCCGCACCATAAGCCATGAGGGTATTTTTTTTCATTCTCACAATTGTCTTCCTCCAAGGTTGATTTTTATCTTTCTCGTCAATGCTCACTCTCGAATTTTGAGCGGGAGCGTTCGTAGAATAGATTGACGATTTCCCTGGTTCAATCAACCAAGGTGCGGGGTCATTACCTTGAAGTTAATGAACCGCGAATTGAAATACGTCTGTTGCCGCCTTGTTTTCGACGTTTCGCAATCAGTGCATCCGATAGCGACTAGCCTTGCATCGACCTCGGGATTAGAGGAGTAACGTTGAAAAATTTGGGAAATCGCTTGATGCGGATCAGAGCAAAAACCACTTGTATGGCGACGGCGACGTGTGGATGCGGAAAGATGAATTGAAGCGACGTAATCTGTTCAAGATGGGCGCCTGAACAAAAAAACGCACTCCCGGTGCGTTTTTTTAATCACTGGCCAGGCTGACTCAGCCCGGCGTATTTTTATAAGCCTCGACGCCCGCCAGAATTTCCTTCTTAGCTTCCTCCGGGCCATACCAGCCTTCGATCTTGACCCACTTGCCTGTCTCAAGGTCTTTGTAATGTTCAAAGAAATGCTGAATCTGCTTCAGACGCAATTCGTTCATGTCCTCCGGTTTTTTCCAATGGCTATAGATCGACAGCACTTTATCGGCCGGTACCGCCAGCAGTTTGGCATCAATCCCCGACTCGTCTTCCATCTTCAACACACCAATCGGGCGGCAGCGCACCACCACGCCGGGGAACAGCGGGAACGGCGTAATCACCAGCACATCGACCGGATCGCCATCTTCCGACAAGGTCTGTGGAATATAGCCGTAGTTGCAAGGGTAGTGCATCGAGGTCCCCATAAAACGATCCACGAAAATTGCGCCGCTCTCCTTGTCGACTTCATATTTGATCGGATCGGCATTCATCGGAATCTCGACAATCACGTTGAAATCATTCGGTAAATCGCGGCCAGCTGGAACGTTATTCAGACTCATGGTGCTTTCTCGTAAAAGGGATTAAATCCTGGACTCGAAAAAATCGGCATTTTAGCGCTTCGACGGCCGGTCGCGCCAGCCCTAATCTGCTGCGCGGCGCAACAAAATGGTGTATTACGCCACGTTCATTAACCTCACAGTAATGAACTACCCATAAGGTTGATTGAAGAGGGCTTTTTAAAATTCTATTGTGTCTCCGTGATGAACGTTTTCCGGAGTAACGATGCTAGCCAGACCTCAACTCAACGCGCAATGGAGCAAACGCCGGACGGAAAAAAATCGCCGTCTGGACCTGGTGCGCCACTTGGCCAACGGCCCGGTCCTGCCTACTGGTGACATCATCGCCGTACTGGAAGCGCTGATCGCACCCGGCGACCGTGTCGTGCTTGAAGGCAATAACCAGAAACAGGCCGATTTTCTGTCCCGTTCGCTGGCGCAGGTCAATCCGGCCAAAGTGAACCAGCTGCACCTGATCATGCCCAGCGTCAGCCGACCTGAGCATCTCGACCTGTTTGAACGTGGCATCGCTCGCAAGCTCGATTTTGCTTATGCCGGCGCGCAAAGCCTGCGCATTTCGCAGTTTCTGAAAGACGGCCTTCTGGAAGTCGGCGCGATTCACACCTACATCGAACTATATGCGCGGCTCTACGTAGACCTGACACCGAACGTGGTGCTGGTGGCCGGATTCAAGGCAGATCGTCAAGGCAATCTGTATACCGGCTCAAGCACCGAAGATACGCCGGCGCTGGTGGAAGCAGCTGCCTTCCGCGATGGCATCGTGATCGCTCAAGTCAACGAGATCGTTGACGATCCGGCCGATCTGCCGCGGGTGGATATTCCCGGCTCGTGGATCGACTTTGTGGTGCAGGCCGACAAACCGTTTTTCCTTGAACCGCTGTTTACCCGCGATCCACGACTGATCAAGCCGGTCCATGTGCTGATGGCAATGATGGCGATCCGTGGCGTGTATGAACGCCATCAGGTGCAGTCGCTCAATCACGGCATCGGTTTCAATACTGCTGCGATTGAACTTATCCTGCCGACTTATGGCGAAAAGCTGGGGCTCAAGGGCAAGATCTGCAAGAACTGGACGCTCAATCCGCATCCGACACTGATCCCGGCGATCGAAACCGGCTGGGTCGAAAGTGTCCACTGTTTTGGCGGCGAACTGGGTATGGAGAATTACGTTGCTGCACGCCCCGATGTGTTTTTCACCGGCAAAGACGGCTCCATGCGTTCCAATCGTGCCTATTGCCAATTAGCGGGCCAGTACGCGGTTGACCTGTTCATCGGATCCACGTTGCAAATGGATGGGCTGGGCAATTCATCCACGGTGACGCGCGGCCGCCTGACAGGTTTTGGCGGCGCGCCCAACATGGGGCACGATCCGCGTGGACGCCGTCACGCCAGTCCGGCCTGGCTTGATCTGATCGAGACTGACGATCCGCTTGCGCGCGGCAAAAAACTGGTAGTACAGATGGTGGAAACCTTTCAGGGCGGCGGCCAGCCGACCATCGTCGAAACCCTCGACGCAGTGGAGGTCGGGCGCGAATCCGGCATGCCCATCGCCCCGGTGATGATCTATGGCGATGACGTGACGCACGTGCTCACCGAGGAGGGCATTGCTTATCTCTATAAAGCGCGCTCGCTGGAAGAGCGCAAAGCCATGTTGGCTGCAGTCGCAGGCGTAACGCCAATTGGCATGACCCATGATCCGGCGAGCACTGCGCACTTGCGGCAAGAAGGCCTGATTGCACTGCCAGAGGATATGGGTGTCAATCGCAGCGAGGCTACCCGTTCGCTGCTGGCAGCCAAGAGCGTAGCCGACCTGGTGAGCTGGTCCGATGGCTTGTATGAGCCGCCTGCCAAATTCCGGAGCTGGTGATGGCAGCCGTTCTTGAGCAATGCCAACCGCTTGCACCCACCGCCTTGGCCAACTATCTGGCCGATGCAGTCGTGACAGCGCTGATCGATGAAGTCACGCTAACCCCTAAGCCGGGCCTGGTCGACATGCGCGGTCGCGGCGCTCATCGCGACCTGAACTGGGATTTGATGTGTCATTCGGCCTGGGCCCTGCATCCGACTTTCCATGCGATGGCGAGCGCCGGACGAAACATCGCCGATCCGCAGCAATTGCGCGAACAGATCGGTCTCATCGGGCGCCAGGGTGAAGCTGCCATGATGGCAGCTACTGGCGGCGTCAACACCCATCGCGGCGCGATCTGGGCGCTCGGTTTGCTGGTCACGGCAGCGGCGCAAGACCACAACGCGCTGACTCCCACAGCAGTGGCAACTCGCGCCGCGGCACTGGCGTGGCGACGCGACAGGTTTGCGCCAACCGTGACCGGCAACAAGGGCGAACTCGCTTGCCGGCAATACAGCGTTGGCGGCGCACGGGGGCAAGCGCAAGCCAGATTCCCGCACGTAATCTGGGTCGGGCTCCCTTGGCTGGAACACTGCCGTGCCCGCGGTGACGATGAAAATACCGCGCGACTCAACTCGTTGCTGGCGGTGGTCGCCAATCTCGACGACACCTGCGTCCTGTCGCGCGGCGGTCAGGCGGCATTGACTGCAGTGCAATCCGGTGCGCTACGGGTGCTGACCGCTGGCGGCGCTGCCAGCAGCCATGGCAAGAGCGCGTTGCAACAATTCGAACAGGAGCTGCTGTCACTGCACGTTTCACCGGGCGGCGCGGCGGATCTGCTGGCGGCGACACTGTTCCTGGACCGCATCAGGACTTAAATCGAAAGAGGGAAACCATGGAAAAGATTTTCTATGAATATCCGGCAGGCTCGCCTGCCAAAGCACGCGCGTTGACCGGTGTGGTCGGCTCCGGCGATCTGGAAGTGCTGCTGGAGCCCCATGCTGCCGGCCTCACCACCATCGCCATCAACACCTCCGTCGATGGCATGGGGCAGGTGTGGGGGGCACTGTTGACGCGCATTTTTTCCATGTCGTCGCTGCCGGCCGCCAAAATCGAGATCAATGACTTCGGCGCAACGCCGGGCGTGGTGCGCATGCGGATCGAGCAGGCGTTCGAAGAATTGCAGTATGCAAGCACAAAGTAAGGAAACCATGGACACCGCACAACTGCTGCAACGCGACAGCTTTATCGAACTCAATGCGCGCAGTCGGGCCCGCGTCTTGCTCGACGCTGGTTCTATGCGCGAACTGATCAGTCCCTTCGATCGCGTGACGTCGCCCTGGCTGCCGCTGCAAGGCGTGATCACGCAGTCGGATGACGGCGTGGTAGTCGCCAAGGGCACATGCGACGGCCAGCCAACAGTGATCCTTGCCATCGAAGGCGCATTTCAGGGCGGCAGCCTGGGAGAAGTCGGCGGCGCCAAGATTGCCGGGGCTCTGGAGTTGGCAGCGCAAGACAATCGCAATGGCATTCCCACCCGGGCGATCATCTTGTTTGAAACCGGCGGCGTACGCCTGCAGGAAGCCAATCTCGGGCTGGCGGCGATTGCCGAAATCCATTCTGCCATCGTCGATCTGCGCCGCTACCAACCGGTGATCGGCATTACCGCCGGCACCGTGGGCTGTTTTGGCGGGATGTCGATCGCAGCCGCCCTGTGCAGTTATCTGATCGTCACCCGCGAAGCGCGGCTTGGGTTGAATGGTCCGGCGGTGATTGAACAGGAAGCCGGCATCGCCGAATACGATTCGCGCGACAAACCGTTTATCTGGAGCTTTACCGGCGGCGAGCAACGCTACCGCTCGGGGCTGGTGGACGCTTACGTCGAGGACGACGCCATGCAGATCAGAAGTATGGTTCGCGACCTTTTCCAGCGCGGCATGCCGGTACAGAACCGCAGCGACATGGTGCAGGGCTTTCTGGCCCGCCTGGCCGAAGTGGATGCCAGTGTACAGGCGACGCCTGAACTGATTCGCACGATTTACCAGAAGGGATTCGCATCATGAGTGCAGTTATGAATTCAGCCAATAAGCAAAGTCGTGGCGCGGTATGGCTATCCAAACTGACCGGCGAGGCAACGCTAGTTGCCGGATATCCCGCTTCGGTGCGGGTGGCCGACGCCGATCTTGCCGGTAAAAGAGCCCGCTACATTGCGGTGGTTCCGGACCCGGACAACCGTTTCCCGCGCGTCCGCAATGGCGAGGTCGGCCTGGTAGAAGGCTGGCAACTCGCGCGCGCGGTGCAAGAACTGATGGCAGCCGACCGCGACAGCAAAAACAAAACGCCGATCGTCGCTGTCATCGACGTTACCAGCCAGGCTTATGGCCGGCGCGAGGAAGGCTTCGGTATCCACCAGGCGCTCGCCGGCGCCGCCGGTGCCTACGCTGAAGCGCGACTGGCGGGCCATCCCGTGATCGGACTGATCGTCGGCAAAGCCATGTCCGGCGCTTTTCTGGCTCACGGTTATCAGGCCAACCGCCTGATAGCAATTCGCGATCCGGAAGTCATGGTGCATGCCATGGGAAAGGCATCCGCGGCGCGTATCACGATGCGTTCGGTCGACGCACTGGAATCCTTGGCCTCGACCATACCGCCGATGGCCTACGACATTGAAAGTTATGCGTCGCTGGGCTTGTTGTGGCGATGCCTGCAAGTGGCGCACCCGGATGCGCCGTCCGCAGCAGACATCGATACTGTCCAAAGCAGCCTGCACGCCGCGCTCCAAGACATCCTGGCGGACAGCAGCCGCGACCTGACTAGTCGGCTGGGCGCAGAACACCGTCGCGCATCGAGCAAGGTGCGGGACATGTTGTCCGTCCAGTGGAGGGCCAGCCAACCTTAACTTAAGAAGGAGTAAACATTATTTTTCTGTAACGCTAAAAAAACAAGATTTGACAAGCCGCTGATGTCATCAATTAGGAGACAAAATCATGATTATTTACGGAACCGCCTTACTCGCCTGCTGCCACCTGCTGGGGATTTTCCTTGGCGACCTTCTTGGCCAGTTGATCGGCGTCAAGACCAACGTCGGCGGTGTCGGCATCGCCATGCTGCTATTAATCTTCGCCCGCCTGTACTTGCTGCCGAGAGGGCTCTTGCCCAAACCAACCGAAGCGGGTGTCGGCTTTTGGGCTGCAATGTACATCCCGGTAGTCGTTGCCATGGCTGCCCAGCAGAATGTGGTTGCGGCGCTACGCGGCGGGCCTGTGGCGTTGCTGTCGGCATTTGGCGCGGCTGCTGTCTGTGCCTGTTGCATTGCGTTGATCAATCGCACGGAGAGTCAAACTGAAATTGACGCAGCCGCGACTGACCTCGCGCCGTTGGCCGAATAGGAGACATCATGTTAGAAATATTTCAAAAAGCGGTCCATCAAAACGGACTCGTTACCGCCTTCGCGATGATCGGGATCATTGTCTTGTTGTCCGGAGTCATCTCGCGCAGACTCACCTTCGGCCGCGTCCATGGTTCAGCGATCGCCATCATGATCGGCCTGGCACTGGCGTACTGGGGCGGCATAGTGAGTGGCGGCACCAAGGGACTGGCTGACGTTTCGCTGTTCAGCGGCGTTGGCCTGATGGGCGGCGCCATGCTGCGCGATTTTGCCATCGTCGCCACCGCTTTCGAGGTACAAGCCACCGAGGCGCGTAAGGCCGGACTAGTCGGCGTCGTGTCATTGCTGCTGGGGACGGTATTGCCGTTCATCGTCGGCGCCAGCATCGCCCGGGCCTTTGGCTACTCCGATGCGGTCAGCATGACCACCATCGGCGCCGGTGCGATCACGTATATTGTCGGTCCGGTAACCGGTGCGGCGATTGGTGCAAGCTCCGATGTGATGGCGCTGAGCATCGCTACCGGCCTGGTGAAAGCCATTATCGTCATGGTCGGCACACCCATTGCAGCACGCTTTCTCGGTCTGAAAACACCCCGCTCTGCGATGGTGTTCGGTGGTCTTGCGGGCACCGTCAGCGGCGTTTCAGCTGGCCTCGCCGCGACCGACCGCAAGCTGGTGCCGTACGGCGCACTGGTGGCGACATTCCATACCGGCATCGGCTGCCTGCTGGGGCCATCCGTGCTCTTCTTTGCCACAAAGGCAATTGTGGGTTGATCATGGAAGCCGCATCGCTCAAGCAATCGGAGGACGAAACCGTGGGCACATCCGCTTATAAGGACGCCGGCGCTAGCATTCTTTGTCCGCACGACTTGCTCTGGATCGAAGATGCCAAGGCACTGAAGACGGTCACTCCGCTTCCACCTTGGGCAAGTGCTGACCGGTTGTTGTGCACGCCGGTGGTAGTACGGCGCGAGAAAGTCGACGATCCTCGGCTGGTCCCGGTCGGCCTGCGTGGCAAGACGCGAAGCGAGCGCTTTGCTGCCTATCTGGACCGCGATGCGGTGGCACGCTGCTTCAAGCCGGAGATACTTGCTGGCCATGCTCCGGCTTATATCGAAGAGCAGCGTAGCCGGCTGCCGGCCTTCGAGGCACTTGCGGTTCTGGCGCCTTTGCTTGATGCAACCGGTTTGGTCTGGGGGCCAACGGGCGGCGTCGGGTTTCAGCTTGCATCGCGGCTGCCTGTCGTCCGTGAAGATAGCGATCTCGACATTCTGCTACGTTCACGCGCGCCTCTGAGTACTACCCAGATGCTGGGGCTTCGGATGATATGTTCATCTCCAATATGCCGTATCGATATTCAGGTCGATACCGGCAATGGGGCATTTTCATTTGCCGAATGGGCCTACGTCAATGCGCAATGGGCTAGCGGGAATGGGCGAGTGCTGCTTAAAACTGACACCGGCCCGATTTTGACTACCGATCCGTGGCGCACGAGCAGTTGGCAAGATGCCGAAAGTGTGAAGCCGTCATGATCTTGTTCACCTTTCCCGGCCAAGGCGCGCAGCGGTCTGGAATGCTGCATTCACTTCCTGACCATCCCGCAGTCAGGCGTACGCTCGACGAGACCTTTGACGCACTCCTCGATGACCCATTAAATCTGGATACGCCCAAAGCACTCGAATCCACATTTGCCGTGCAACTGTGTCTGCTGGTAGCAGGTGTTGCAATGGCCAGATTCCTCGTTGCACACAATGCTGGCCCGCATATGGTCGCGGGCCTGTCCATAGGCGCTTATCCGGCTGCGGTGATCGCCGGCGCCCTTGAATATGCCGACGCAGTGCGGCTGGTAGCGCGGCGCGGGCAATTGATGGAGAACGCGTATCCACACGGCTACGGCATGGCGGCGATAGTCGGTCTCGATCGCTATCAGCTAGAACCGCTGATAGCACGCGTTCATACCCCTGCTGCACCGGTCTACCTGGCCAACCTGAATGCAAACAGGCAACTGGTGATTGCAGGAGCTGACGAACCTATGCGTCTGGTCATGCGTCTCGCGCTCGGACAAGGCGCGACCAAAGTGGAACGTCTGGCAGTCAGTGTGCCGTCCCATTGCGAACTGTTCGACGCGGCGGCAGTAGAAATGAGAGCGGCCTTTGCAGGAGTCACAGTACACCGTCCGCAGTTGACTTATCTGAGCAGCGGCATTGCACGCGCTCTTTTCGAACCGGGGATTATTGCCGATGACCTCGCCAATAATATGGCGCGACAGGTACATTGGTTTGAAACTGCCCGTCTTGCCTGGGAACGCGGTGCACGATTGGCGCTGGAAATGCCGAGCGGTTCCGTACTGACCAATCTGACAGCACCGGTATTCACTGATGGCCAGGTGGTCTGCTGCGACAACAATCGGATTGATACGCTACTCGCTTTGATCTCACGTGAGCAGGCTCAACTAAATCATTAATCACATCATATTGGAATAGAAAACCATGGCAGACATAGAGACCTTCAAGCAAGAAAACCGGATTTTCGAGCCGGCGACCAGCTTCGTGAAGAGTGCCGCGATTTCGGGCATGGACGCGTATCGCGCCCTGGTGGCCGAAGCCGAGCAGGACTATGAAGGATTCTGGGGCCGCCTGGCACGTGAAAACCTGCAATGGCAAACGCCGTTCACCAAGGTGCTGGACGAATCCAATGCGCCGTTCTACAAATGGTTTGACGATGGCAAGCTGAACGTTTCCTACAACTGTCTCGACGTGCATTT
>NZ_FOQI01000032.1 GCF_900113705.1 Collimonas sp. OK307
TTCTTCGACAATACTGTCGCGATCGCTGCTGTCAGCGTGGTCTTGCCGTGGTCAACGTGACCGATTGTACCTACGTTGACGTGCGGCTTGGTCCGCTCGAATTTACCTTTTGCCATTTTATTCTTCCTTCAAAAAGAACGATGTCATTAAATAATGAACAATGAATTAAATATTTTCAGCCCTCGCCTGCTCGTGGCGGGCAAGGGCTACATACCTGATTACTTAGCTTTGGACGTTACGATTGCATCGATAACGTTCTTCGGCGCCTCAGCGTAATGCTTGAATTCCATCGAGTAAGTTGCACGGCCTTGAGTAGCCGAACGCAACGAAGTCGAGTAACCGAACATTTCTGACAGAGGTACTTCGGCCTTGATGATCTTGCCGCCACCGCCGGCGATTTCATCCATACCTTGAACCATACCGCGACGCGACGACAGATCGCCCATCACAGTACCGGCGTAGTCTTCCGGAGTTTCAACTTCAACAGCCATCATTGGCTCCAGAATAACCGGGCTGGCTTTACGGCAGCCGTCCTTGAACGCCATCGAAGCGGCCATGCGGAACGCATTTTCGTTCGAGTCAACGTCATGGTACGAACCGAAGAACAGGGTTACCTTGACGTCTACCACCGGGTAGCCGGCCAGGACACCGGTGTTCAATGTTTCACGGACACCCTTTTCAACTGCAGGGATGTATTCGCGTGGAACGGTACCGCCCTTGATCGCGTCAACAAACTCAAAGCCCTTGCCTGGTTCTTGCGGTTCGATCTTCAGAACCACGTGACCGTATTGACCACGACCACCCGATTGCTTGACGAACTTGCCTTCGATTTCTTCGCAAGTCTTGCGGATGGTTTCGCGATACGCAACTTGTGGCTTACCGACGGTCGCTTCAACGTTGAATTCACGCTTCATACGGTCGACGATAATATCCAGATGCAACTCGCCCATACCGGCGATGATGGTCTGACCCGATTCTTCATCTGTGCGAACACGGAACGAAGGATCTTCTGCCGCCAGGCGGTTCAAAGCCAAGCCCATTTTTTCCTGGTCTTGCTTAGTCTTAGGCTCAACTGCCTGCGAAATCACCGGCTCAGGGAAAATCATGCGTTCCAGGATAATGAATGCATTGGCGTCACACAGTGTGTCACCAGTAGTTGTATCCTTCATCCCGATCAGTGCAGCGATGTCACCGGCCAGAATTTCCTTGATTTCTTCGCGCTGGTTCGCGTGCATCTGCACGATACGGCCGATACGCTCTTTTTTACCCTTGATCGAGTTCAGGACGGTGTCGCCCGAATTCAATGTACCCGAGTAGCAGCGCATGAAGCAGATCTGACCAACGAACGGATCGGTTGCGATCTTGAACGCCAGGCCGGAGAACTTTTCGCCGTCTTCCGGCTTACGCGAGATCGGTGCATCATCTTCGTCCAGACCAGGTACCGGCGGAATATCCAGTGGCGATGGCAGGTACTCGACCACGCCGTCCAGCATGGCTTGCACGCCCTTGTTCTTGAACGCAGTGCCGCACATCATTGGAACGATTTCGCTGGCCAAGGTACGTTGACGAATCGCAGCCTTGATTTCAGCTTCGGTCAGGTCGCCTTCTTCCAGGTACTTGTTCATCAGTTCTTCCGATGCTTCAGCAGCGGCTTCAACCATGTTTTCGCGCCATTTGGCAGCATCGGCAGCCAGTTCAGCAGGAATATCACGGTAGTCGAACTTCATACCTTGGGTAGCGTCGTCCCAGTAGATAGCCTTCATCTTGACCAGATCGATCACGCCTTCAAACTTTTCTTCAGCACCGATAGGTACTTGCATAGGCACAGGGTTCGCCTTCAAGCGCGAACGCATTTGCTCGTACACTTTGAAGAAGTTCGCACCGGTACGGTCCATCTTGTTGACGAATGCCAGACGTGGAACCTTGTACTTGTTAGCTTGACGCCAAACTGTTTCCGATTGTGGCTGCACGCCGCCAACTGCACAGTAAACCATGCAGGCGCCATCCAGAACACGCATCGAGCGCTCAACTTCAATTGTGAAGTCGACGTGGCCCGGAGTATCGATGATGTTGATATGGTGTTCAGCGAAATTACCCGCCATACCCTTCCAGAAGCAAGTCGTTGCTGCGGAAGTAATGGTGATACCGCGCTCTTGCTCTTGTTCCATCCAATCCATGGTGGCTGCGCCATCATGCACTTCACCGATTTTGTGATTCACACCGGTATAAAACAGAACGCGTTCTGTAGTCGTGGTTTTACCTGCATCGATGTGAGCGGAGATACCGATATTGCGATAGCGCTCAATGGGGGTCTTGCGAGCCATGATTTAATCCTAAGTCTTTTAATGCACGAAACCGAGCGCCATTTTTTATAAAAAATATGCGCTCGGCTCGAACAAATTTCAGATGCGGACAGCGACTCGAATCAGGGAGCCGGCTGCCCAGTCTATTAGAAGCGGAAGTGCGAGAACGCCTTGTTCGCTTCTGCCATACGGTGAACTTCGTCACGCTTTTTCATTGCGCCGCCGCGGCCTTCTGCGGCTTCCAGCAATTCGCCACCCAGACGTTGCGGCATCGATTTTTCGCTGCGCTTGTTAGCTGCTTCACGCAACCAACGCATCGACAAAGCCATACGACGGACAGGACGAACTTCAACTGGCACCTGGTAGTTTGCACCACCAACGCGACGCGACTTAACTTCAACCAATGGTTTCGCGTTGCTGATAGCAAGGGCGAAAACTTCCAGCGGATCTTTGCCGGACTTGGCTTGAATGTGCTCGAAGGCACCGTAAATGATGTTTTCTGCGACCGATTTCTTACCGGACAACATCAGGACGTTGACGAACTTCGCAACATCAACATTACCGAATTTTGGATCCGGCAGAATCTCCCGCTTGGGGACTTCACGACGACGTGGCATTTCGATTCCTTTCAATCTTCAGTTGAGCAGCAGATCTTTTGTTTCTGCACGCTCGCGGACAGCCATCATAGCTACCCACTTACTCGGCCCATGGGGGACCGACACTTATTCGCTTGGCTTACGCCGTACGAAAACTATTATTTCTTTGTAGCCTTAGCACGCTTTGCACCGTACTTCGAACGTGCTTGCTTACGATCCTTGACGCCCTGGGTATCCAGTGCACCGCGAACCATGTGGTAACGCACACCCGGCAAGTCTTTTACACGGCCGCCGCGCAACAGCACGACACTATGTTCTTGCAGGTTATGGCCTTCACCGCCGATGTACGAAATAACTTCGAAACCGTTGGTCAGGCGAACTTTGGCAACTTTACGCAGAGCCGAGTTAGGCTTCTTTGGAGTTGTCGTATAAACGCGGGTGCAAACGCCGCGTTTTTGCGGGCTGTTTTCCAGCGCTGGTGATTTGCTCTTTACGACCGCAGAAACGCGCGGCTGGCGAATCAATTGATTGATGGTTGGCATCGTTATATATCCAACAAAATTACGACGTTAATAACAACAATCCCGAAATCGGTTGTCCGGGATTGGACAGATACTTGCGCTAGGAACCGCACAATTTGCGCACCGTTCGCGCAGATCGACATTCAGCAGTAGAGGAGAAACGCGCTATAGAAAGCGGAAGCAGACCAAAGAACGTTCAGCCCATTAGAGCCTACAATCGAGAACCCGCGAGTATATCCCTATGATGCCTGGCAGTCAACCGCTGTCTTGGATGCCCGGCCCGTAAACGCAACAAAAGTACAACGGATTGCGGCAACCCCGGTCGCCACACGAGGCCATTGATCATTTGCCAATAAAAACAGCGGCCATTATCTGCGTATATCTCGCTATATCTCACCTGCCTCGGTTCCCGATACCAGCTTTGCGGGATAATAAGGATCGACTATCTTTCTCACCGATGATGCCAGCCTTGTTTCGCCGCAATAACCTGTTCGTGCTGGTTACCTACCTGGCCTTGTCCCTGGTTCCCTTCGTGCCTCTGCTGTTCGGGCAGACGATCGAGCATCCGATTCGGATCATCGTCACCGAAATTGCGATCTGGCTGGTTATCTGGTCCATCTTCAAGCGTCCCTCCTGGTTTCACTGGTTATTGTTCCCTGCCTTTTTTGCCCTACCCACCGAAATCTATCTGCGCAAGTTTTACGGCCAGGGCATTACGACCCATCACCTTGGCATCATTGCCGAGACCAGTCCTGGCGAAGCCATGGAGTTCCTGGGGAACAAAATCTGGTGGCTGGCGCTGATCCTGGCCCTGGCCGTGCTGTGGTGGGTGCTAAGCTGGCTGGCGGCCAGCCGCACGCGCGATCTTGACCTGGAAGGACCTTCACGCTGGTTTGGTTGGTTGGTGCTTACTATCGGTATATGCGTTTGGCTGTACGGGCAGCAAATCGGTATCCAAACTGCTACACCTGTGCCGGCGGCTAGCGCAAGCAACAAGGTCGCCTCTGCGCCCGCCTCTCAAGGCCTGCATTTCGGCAAACTTCCAGCATGGGCAGCAACGCCGCTGGAAGCGGATCCGGTCAGCCGCACCTGGCCGTTCGGCTTGGCGGTACGCGGATACGATTTCTGGAAAGAACGGGAATACCTGGATAACCTGGAGCACAAGAACCGCCAATTCCATTTTGGCGCGCATCAGGCAACCCAGCAAAACACGCCGCAAATTGTCGTCATGGTGATCGGCGAGTCTTCCCGCTACGATCGCTGGAGCCTGAATGGTTATCAACGTGACACCAATCCCGTGCTAAGCAAGGAAAGCAACCTGGTCAGTTTTTCGGATGTCATCACCTCAGTATCGGCAACCCGGCTATCGGTACCGGTGATGGTATCGCGCAAGCCGGCGACGGATAGCCTGAAAGCCGGCTTCGCCGAGAAGTCCTTTATCACTGCCTACAAGGAAGCCGGATTCAAGACTTACTGGATTTCGAATCAGATGTCGTACGGCAAATTCGATACGCCCGTGTCGGTATTCGCCAATGAAGCGGACGTGGTGCAGTTCCTCAACCTGGGTGGTTTCACCGACACCTCAAACCTGGATGCCATCCTGTTGCCGCAGCTTCAGAAAGCGATGGCTGATCCTGCTGCCAAGAAGCTGATCGTGCTGCACACACTGGGCAACCACTGGAACTACAGTCACCGCTACCCCCAGGAGTTCGACAAATGGCAGCCCTCGCTGTTCGGCATCGAGCACCCTGCTTACACCAACCTGGCGAACAAGGCAGCGCTGAACAATAGCTACGACAGTTCCATACGGTATGTGGACTGGTTCCTGTCGCAAGTAATCGATACGCTCAGGGATTCGAAGCAATTGAGCGCGATGATGTACTTCTCCGATCACGGCCAGACGCTGTACGACGGCAGCTGCAAAATCGCCTTCCACGGCCACAACACCCAGTTCGAATTCCACATCCCCGCCCTGATGTGGTATTCCGATTTGTACAAGCAAACCTATCCGGACAAGGTAGAGCAACTGCTGCGCCATAAACGCGCCCGGATAACCACCGAAAACGTCTTCCATTCGCTGCTCGACCTGGCCGATATACGCTATCCCGACGAGCACCTGGAATGGAGTTTCCTCAGCAGCAAGCTACGGCCGCACAAGCGCTATGTCGACAGCTACGGCTGGACCGATTACGACAACTCTACGTTCAAGGGTGACTGCAGGGAGGTGGTCGACAATGGCAAGCCGTTGAAGCAACAGCGGGATTGAGCCGGAAACTAAACTACTCCGCCAAACACTTCAATTTCTCCACATTCCTAAACCACATAAGTTTCGGGCTAAATTTGCGCGATGCGGCTATGGCTGCTACCAAATATCTCTAATATGTGTGGCATAAACAGAGAATCCGAAGCATATCTTTTGAATACTCCTTAGGTATCTCCTTGATATCCTTATAATGAAGATATTCAAGGAATACCTGAGGAGCTTTATATGGGCAAGGAAGTGCAAATGTCGATCAAAATGGAGCAAGAACTGCGCGACCAATTCATGGCTGTAGCAGCCGCCCGTCACCGGCCGGCTGCGCAGATCATTCGCGACCTGATGCGCCTCTACATCGCCAACAGCGAGACACCCAACGCCCTGACAGCCGAGACAATCCGCAAAGGACGCAAGGGTGAAGACGTATTCCAGGCGTCCAGCGCATCCGACCTGTTCAAGCAACTAGATATTTAATGCGGCTGGCGAGCTTTACCGGGCAGTTTAAACGCGACGTAAAGCTCGCCGGGAAACGGGGCAAAGATATGCGCAAGCTGCGCCGCGTAATCGACCTGTTGCTGGCGGCAAATGTGTTGCCAGCCGAATTTGGCGACCACCCGCTAAAAGGGGAATGGAAGCCCAGCCGCGATCTCCACATGGAGCCGGATTGGCTTCTGATTTATACCGCTGACGAAAACAAGGTGCATTTCGAACGCACCGGCACACATGCCGATCTTTTCGGAAAATAAGAAGTCAGATTGAAAACGCCCTTCTGATTAGCCTGAAACAAGAAGACTTTCCAGCGGCGTAAATAAAAACGGCAGTGGATGATTTCTCATCCACTGCCGTTTTGCTTACTTACCCGACTACAGGATTAAGCTTCGTCGCCTTGCTGTGCGTTCAACTCTTCAGCTGCACGTGCTTCTGCAGCTGCCAGGCGTGCTGCCTGCTCGGATTGCAACAGTGCTGTGCGCTCTTCCGCTTCCCAGCTGTCTTTTTCCTTGCGTGCACGATGGAACGCGAGACCGGTACCGGCTGGAATCAGACGGCCGACGATAACGTTTTCCTTCAAACCGCGCAGAGTGTCTTTCTTGCCCATGATTGCGGCTTCGGTCAACACCCGGGTGGTTTCCTGGAACGATGCGGCCGAGATGAACGAATCGGTCGACAACGATGCCTTGGTGATACCCAGCAATACGTTTTCGTAAGTTGCAGGGATCTTGCCCGCTGCAATCACGCGGTCGTTTTCGTCCAGCAGTTCCGAACGCTCGACCTGCTCACCAGTAATGTAAGACGCATCGCCGGCATCAACGATCTGAACGCGACGCAACATCTGGCGTACGATCACTTCGATGTGCTTGTCGTTGATCTTCACGCCTTGCAAGCGGTACACGTCTTGAACTTCGTCGACGATGTAACGTGCCAGCGCTTCAATACCCAACAGGCGCAGGATGTCTTGCGGATCGGCCGGGCCGTCGACAATCATTTCACCCTTGTTCACAACCTGGCCGTCATGTACCAGCACTTGCTTGTCCTTGGTAATCAGGAACTCGTGCTTGTTGCCGTCCATGTCTGTGATTTCCAGACGTTGCTTACCCTTGGTTTCCTTACCGAACGCCACAGTACCTGTGACTTCAGCCAGCATACCTGCATCCTTCGGCGAACGTGCTTCGAACAGCTCGGCAACGCGTGGCAGACCACCGGTAATATCGCGCGTCTTTTGCGATTCAGTCGGGATACGTGCCAACACTTCACCAACGTGCACTTGCTGACCGTCTTTCACGGTAATCAGCGCGCCAACCTGGAAGCCGATCGTCACAGCGTGTTCAGTACCGGCGATCTTGACTTCTTCGCCTTGTTCGTTCAACAGCTTAACTTGCGGACGAACAGTCTTGGTAACCGAACCACGGCGCTTCGCATCGATAACCACCAATGTCGACAGACCGGTAACTTCATCGATCTGACGGGCAACGGTAGAACCTTCTTCGACGTTCTCGAAACGGACCGTACCGGTGTACTCGGTAATGATCGGACGGGTCAACGGATCCCATGTCGCCAATGCCGTACCGGCCTTGATGGTCAAGCCATCCTTGACGATCAGGGTTGCACCGTAAGGTACTTTATGACGCTCACGCTCACGGCCATGGTCGTCGGTGATCAGGACTTCACCGGAACGGGAAATCACGATCAATTCGCCCTTGCCGTTAGTCACGTAACGCATGGTCGCCGTGAAGCGGACCGTACCGTTGGACTTGGCTTCAACACTCGATGCCACTGCCGAACGCGATGCCGCACCACCGATGTGGAACGTACGCATGGTCAGCTGGGTACCAGGTTCACCGATCGACTGCGCAGCAACCACACCGACTGCTTCACCGTTGTTGACCAGCGAGCCGCGGCCCAGGTCGCGACCGTAACATTGTGCGCACAGGCCGTAGCGTGTGTCACATGTCAGCGGTGTGCGGACCTTGACTTCATCGATGCCGAGGCGTTCGATTTCTTCAACTGCATCTTCGTCCAGCAATGTGCCGGCTTCGTACAGCGTGCCTTGGGTTTCCGGATTGACGATGTCGTTAGCAGCAACACGGCCGAGGATACGGTCACGCAGCGCTTCGATAACTTCACCACCTTCAACCATCGCCTTCATCGAGGCGCCGTTGGAAGTGCCGCAGTCGTCTTCAATCACGACCAGATCCTGGGTCACGTCAACCAGACGACGTGTCAGGTAACCCGAGTTCGCAGTCTTCAACGCAGTATCGGCCAGACCTTTACGTGCACCGTGGGTCGAAATAAAGTACTGCAGAACGTTCAGACCTTCGCGGAAGTTCGCGGTGATCGGCGTTTCGATAATCGAACCATCCGGTTTCGCCATCAGGCCACGCATACCGGCCAGCTGACGAATCTGTGCTGCGGAACCGCGCGCACCGGAGTCGGCCATCATGTAAATCGCGTTGAACGATTCTTGCGTACCCTTGGTGCCGTCGCGGCGAACCACGTCTTCTACCTTCAGCTGTTCCATCATGGCCTTGCCGACGTCGTCGCCGGCCTTGCCCCAGATGTCCACAACCTTGTTGTAGCGTTCGCCGGCAGTTACCAGACCGGACGAGTATTGCTGTTCGATCTGCTTAACTTCTTGTTCTGCAGTAGCGATGATGGTTGCCTTTTGTGGCGGTACCAGCATGTCATCCACGCAGATCGAGATACCGGCGCGGGTCGCCAAACGGAAACCGGACTGCATCAGCTGGTCGGCAAACACTACCGTAGCGCGCAGGCCGCACTTACGGAATGCCGTGTTGATCAGCTTCGAGATTTCCTTCTTCTTCAACGCGCGGTTCAGCACGGTGAATGGCAGGCCCTTAGGCAGGATTTCCGACAGGATCGCGCGGCCGACAGTCGTTTCGTAACGCTTGATGGTCTTGACGAATTCACCTGTAACCGGATCCTTCGGATACTCGGTAATACGCACGGTAACGCGGGTAGTCAGCTCGACTTCCTTGTTGTCGTAAGCACGGATGGCTTCCGACACGTCAGGGAACATCATGCCTTCGCCCTTGCCGTTGATTTGCTCACGGGTGGCGTAGTACAGACCCAACACGATATCCTGCGACGGTACGATCGACGGTTCGCCGTTCGATGGGAACAGGATATTGTTGGAAGCCAGCATCAAAGTGCGTGCTTCCATCTGTGCTTCGATCGACAGTGGTACGTGGACCGCCATTTGGTCGCCGTCAAAGTCGGCGTTGAATGCGGCGCAGACCAGCGGGTGCAATTGGATTGCCTTGCCTTCGATCAGGACCGGCTCAAACGCCTGGATACCCAGACGGTGCAATGTAGGCGCACGGTTCAACATGACCGGATGTTCACGGATCACGTCTTCCAGGATGTCCCACACCACGGAAGTCTGGTTTTCAACTTCCTTCTTGGCTGCCTTGATCGTGCTGGCGATGCCCATCACTTCCAGCTTGTGGAAAATGAACGGCTTGAACAGTTCCAACGCCATCAATTTCGGCAAGCCGCATTGATGCAGTTTCAGTTGTGGACCCACCACGATAACCGAACGGCCGGAATAGTCGACGCGCTTACCCAGCAAGTTCTGACGGAAACGGCCGCCCTTACCCTTGATCATTTCTGCCAGGGATTTCAGCGGACGCTTGTTGGCGCCAGTCATTGCCTTACCGCGACGGCCGTTGTCCAGCAGCGAGTCAACCGCTTCCTGCAACATCCGCTTTTCGTTGCGGGTGATGATTTCCGGAGCGCGCAATTCCATCAGGCGCTTCAGACGGTTGTTACGGTTGATGACGCGGCGATACAGGTCGTTCAAATCGGAGGTAGCGAAACGGCCGCCATCCAGCGGTACCAGCGGACGCAACTCAGGCGGCAGCACTGGCAACACTTCCATGATCATCCAGTCAGGCTTGATGCCCGAACGTTGGAACGCTTCCAGCACTTTCAGGCGCTTGGCGTATTTCTTGATCTTGGCTTCGGATTTCGACTCTTTCAATTCCTGACGCAGGGTTTCCGCATCACGATCGATATCGATCGCGCGCAGCAACTCACGGATGCCTTCGGCGCCCATGAATGCGGTGAAATCGTCGCCGTACTCTTCGTACTTGGCGGCGTAGTCGTCTTCCGACATGATCTGGCAACGCTTCAGCGGAGTCATACCTGGATCGGTGATGACGTAGGCTTCAAAATACAATACGCGTTCGATATCCCGCAGGGTCATGTCGAGGACCATGCCCAGACGCGACGGCAGCGATTTCAGGAACCAGATGTGCGCAGTTGGCGAGGCCAGTTCAATGTGACCCATGCGCTCGCGACGCACTTTTGCCAGTGTGACTTCAACGCCGCACTTTTCGCAGATAACACCGCGGTGCTTCAAACGCTTGTACTTACCGCAGAGGCATTCGTAATCCTTGATTGGGCCAAAAATCTTGGCGCAAAACAGACCGTCGCGCTCTGGCTTGAAGGTACGATAGTTGATGGTTTCAGGCTTTTTTACTTCGCCATAAGACCACGAACGAATTTTTTCGGGCGACGCCAGACCAATCTTGATCGAGTCGAACTGTTCATTTTGCTGAACTTGCTTGAATAAATCGAGCAGTGCTTTCATGTATCACTCCAGTTGGCGTGAAGAAACTAAGATTCTTTACTATTGCTGCGGTCGATGCTGCACTTTGTTGCAGAACACATCTTCGGCGGCTTTACTTTTGTCTTGCTGCAGTCCGGCTTGGTTCGACCTCACCGTCTGATCAGTTGGGGACAGAGTAATTTGTCGCCCTTCGGCGCCTCTTAAACTCTGTCCCGCAACGATGGACGGTCGATCTTGACCGCTTATTCGCGGTCCAGATCCATATCGATACCCAGCGAGCGGATTTCTTTCAACAACACGTTGAAGGATTCCGGCATGCCAGCATCGATTACATGGTCACCCTTGACCAGGTTTTCATACACTTTGGTACGACCGTTTACGTCATCCGACTTCACTGTCAGCATTTCCTGCAGCACGTACGACGCACCGTAAGCTTCCAATGCCCAAACTTCCATCTCACCGAAACGCTGGCCGCCGAACTGCGCTTTACCACCCAGCGGCTGCTGAGTAACCAGCGAGTAAGGACCGGTGGAACGTGCATGCATCTTGTCATCGACCAGATGGTGCAGTTTCAGGTAATGCATGTAGCCGACCGTGACGTTACGCTCGAAGGCTTCACCGGTACGACCGTCATACATCGTGACCTGGTTCTTCGATGGCGTCATGCCGAGCTGCTTGGCGATGGCATCCGGGTACGCCAGATCCAGCATGCGACGGATTTCATCTTCATGCGCGCCGTCGAACACTGGCGTGGCGAATGGCACACCTTGCTTCAGGTTATCCGCCAGATGCAAGATTTCTTCATCGTTCAGGCCATCCAGATCTTCCGTCTTGCCCGATTCGTTATAGATCGTGTTCAGGAACTTGCGCAGTTCGGCAATCTTGGTTTGCGCCTTCAGCATTTCGCCGATACGCAGACCCAGACCCTTGGCAGCCCAGCCCAGATGCACTTCCAGAACCTGACCGATGTTCATCCGCGATGGAACGCCCAACGGGTTCAGCACGATATCTGCTGGTGTACCGTCCGCCATGTGCGGCATGTCTTCGATCGGCAGAATGCGCGAAACCACACCCTTGTTACCGTGACGACCGGCCATCTTGTCGCCTGGTTGCAGACGGCGCTTAACAGCCAGGTAAACCTTGACCATTTTTTGTACGCCAGGCTGCAGCTCATCGCCTTGGGTCAGCTTCTTGCGCTTTTCTTCAAATGCCAGATCGAACTGGTGGCGCTTCTCGGCGATCGATTCCTTGATCGCTTCCAGTGCCACGGCAGCATCGTCATCCGCCGGACGAATATCGAACCAGTGGTATTTGTCCAGGTCTGCCAGGTATTCCTTGGTCAGCTTGGCGCCCTTGGCCAATTTCTTCGGACCGCCGTTGACAACCTTGCCGATCAACATACGTTCCAGACGCTCGAAGGCATCGCCTTCAACAATCCGCAACTGGTCGTTCAGGTCCAGGCGATAGCGTTGCAGTTCGTCGTCGATAATCTGTTGTGCGCGTTTGTCGCGTTGGATGCCTTCGCGGGTAAACACTTGCACATCGATCACCGTACCGACCATGCCCGAAGGCACGCGCAGCGATGTATCTTTTACGTCAGAAGCTTTTTCACCGAAGATCGCGCGCAGCAGCTTTTCTTCTGGTGTCAGTTGGGTTTCGCCCTTAGGTGTCACCTTACCGACCAGCGTATCGCCGGCTTCAACTTCAGCACCGATGTAGACGATGCCGGATTCATCCAGACGCGCCAACTGGTTTTCGGCCAGGTTGGAGATGTCGCGGGTGATTTCTTCAGCGCCCAGCTTGGTGTCACGTGCAACCACCGACAACTCTTCGATATGGATCGAAGTGTAGCGATCGTCAGCCACGACTTTTTCGGAGATCAGGATCGAATCTTCGAAGTTGTAGCCGTTCCATGGCATAAACGCCACCAGCATGTTCTGACCCAGAGCCAGCTCGCCCAGATCGGTCGATGCGCCATCGGCGATCACGTCGTGCTTGGCGACGCGGTCGCCAACTTGCACGATCGGCCGTTGGTTGATGTTGGTGTTCTGGTTCGAACGTGTGTACTTGATCAGGTTGTAGATATCGACACCGACTTCGCCGGCAGTCGCTTCTTCGTCATTCACACGAATAACGACACGACCCGCATCGACATAATCGACGATACCGCCACGCAGTGCCTGCACGGTTGTACCGGAGTCAACTGCCACGGTACGTTCGATACCGGTACCGACCAATGCCTTCTCTGGACGCAAGCAAGGAACTGCCTGACGTTGCATGTTGGCACCCATCAACGCACGGTTCGCATCATCGTGTTCGAGGAATGGGATCAGCGAAGCAGCAACCGAAACCACCTGGCCTGGCGCCACGTCCATGTACTGGACGCGTTCCGGCGATACCAGGATCGTTTCGCCGGCTTCACGTGCAGAAACCAGTTCATCGGACAATTTCAGGGACTTGTCGATAGTCGCATTCGCCTGGGCGATGATGTAGCGACCTTCTTCAATCGCCGACAGATAATCGATCTGGTCGGTAACCTTGCTGTCTTCAACCTTGCGGTACGGTGTCTCGAGGAAACCGTATTCGTTCAGGCGAGCATACAAAGCCAGCGAATTGATCAGACCAATGTTCGGGCCTTCCGGTGTTTCGATCGGGCAAACGCGGCCGTAATGTGTCGGATGCACGTCGCGGACTTCAAAGCCAGCGCGCTCACGGGTCAAACCGCCCGGTCCAAGTGCCGATACACGGCGCTTGTGGGTGATTTCCGACAACGGATTGGTTTGGTCCATAAACTGCGACAACTGCGACGAACCGAAGAATTCACGGATAGCAGCCGAAATCGGCTTGGAATTGATCAGGTCATGCGGCATCAGGTTATCCGCTTCGGCTTGGCCGAGACGTTCCTTGACCGCGCGCTCAACCCGTACCAGACCGGCACGGAATTGGTTCTCAGCCAGTTCGCCGACACAACGCACACGACGGTTACCCAAGTGATCGATATCGTCCACTTCGCCGCGGCCGTTACGCAATTCAACCAGGATCTTGATCACGGCCAGCACGTCTTCGTTCGACAGCGTCATGGCGCCAGTCAGTTCATCACGGCCGATACGGCGGTTGAACTTCATGCGGCCGACAGCCGACAGATCGTAACGATCAGCGTTGTAGAACAGACCGTTGAACAGCGCCTCAACCGAATCTTCGGTTGGCGGTTCGCCAGGACGCATCATGCGATAGATCGCAACGCGGGCAGCCATCTGGTCGTTGGTATCATCGCTACGCAGAGTTTGCGAGATGTAGCTACCTTGGTCCAGATCGTTGGTGTACAGAGTCTGGATGTCGGTAACGTCTGCTTCGCGCAGCTTGGCCAGCAACTCTTCTGTCAACTCGTCGTTGGCGTTGGCAACTACTTCGCCAGTGTCGCCGTCAACGATGTTGCGCGCCAGGACGCGGCCCAGCAGGTAGTCTTCCGGTACCGAGATATGCTTGATGCCGGCAGCTTCAACGTCACGCACGTGCTTGGAATTGATACGCTTGTCTTTAGCGACCAGGACCTTGCCCGATTTGTCGGTGATGTCGAAACGTGCGACTTCGCCGCGCAGGCGTTCTGCGACGAATTCCATCTCGGCGCCTTCGTTACGCAACGCGAAGTTGTCGAATACGAAGAAATTGGCCAGGATCTGCTCGACCGACATGCCGATTGCTTTCAGCAGGATCGTGACAGGCATTTTACGGCGACGGTCGACGCGGAAGAACAGGATGTCTTTCGGATCGAACTCGAAGTCGAGCCAGGAACCACGGTAAGGAATGATACGTGCAGAGAACAGCAATTTACCGGACGAGTGCGTCTTGCCGCGGTCATGTTCAAAGAACACGCCTGGCGAGCGATGCAGCTGCGATACGATAACGCGCTCGGTGCCGTTGATCACGAACGAGCCGGTAGTTGTCATGAGCGGCAATTCGCCCATGTAAACTTCTTGCTCTTTCATTTCCTTGACGACTGGCTTGGTCGGCGATTCTTTATCAAGAATCACCAGACGCACCTTGGCACGCAATGGCGACGCGAACGTCAATCCACGCTGTTGGCATTCCTTGACGTCAAACGGTGGATCACCGAGAACGTACGACAGGAACTCGAGACGCGCAAAACCATTGTGCGAAACGATAGGGAAAATAGAAGTGAAAGCCGATTGCAGGCCCTCGTTCTTACGTTGAGACGGTACTTTGTCTGCTTGTAAAAAGCCAAGATACGACTCGAGCTGGGTCGCCAGCAGGAACGGAACGTGGTGAACGTTAGCGCGTTTCGCAAAAGATTTACGAATACGCTTCTTCTCAGTAAATGAGTAGTGCATTGAACACTCCGTGAGTGACAGGAAGGATAGAGAATTCAGGATTCGCTGGATCTTTCAGTCAAAGTAGATAAAACTAATGATCTAGTAATGGTCTAAGTTGAACTGTCTTAACCAACAATTCCTCAAGTCTCAGCCCTTCGAGCTTGATGGCAACGGACGCTTAATAAAACAACAAGCGCTAAACAAAATCAAAAACGACAAAGGAGCCAAAGCCGAACCCTCCTTTTCGAGAGTTCTGCACTTTGACTCCAGCGCAATAAATGCGCTCTAAAAAGCTGAAATTACTTGATTTCAGCTTCTGCGCCGGCTTCAACCAATTTCTTGGCTGCTGCATCAGCGTCGGCTTTCGAAACGCCTTCTTTAACTGCCTTCGGTGCGCCGTCAACCAGGTCTTTAGCTTCTTTCAAGCCCAGGCCGGTGATTTCGCGAACAGCCTTAATCACGCCAACCTTGTTCGCGCCGATGCCCTTGAGCATGACGGTGAACTCGGTTTGTTCTTCAACAGCAGCAGCAGCGCCGCCGCCTGCGCCGCCAGCAACTGCAACAGCAGCTGCGGAAACGCCAAACTTCTCTTCGAACGCCTTTACCAGGTCATTCAATTCCATAACAGTCAGACCATCGATCTGGGTCAGGAACGCATCTTTATCAAAAGCCATGTGAAACTCCTAATTTTTTACAGTAATAACATCTGATTGGTTTTAACGCCAAGAAAGCGCCATGAAAGTGCAATTAAGCAGCTTCGGCTTCTTTCTTTGCTGCCAGAGCAGCCAAACCACGCACAAATCCAGCGATCGGCATCTGCATCATGCCCACAACTTGGGCCAGCAGAACTTCGCGACTTGGAATGTTTGCCAACGCTTGTACAGCCGCTTTATCAAGCGACTTACCAGCGAAGTTACCTGCCTTGACGACCAGTTTGTCGTTGGTTTTTGCAAAGTCGTTGATGACTTTTGCAGCAGCAACGGCGTCCTCGGAGATCGAATAGATCAACGGGCCGGTCATGTCTTTGGCGAGGTCGGCAAACGCGGTACCTTCAACGGCGCGACGTGCCAGTGTATTTTTCAATACACGCAAGTACACACCCTGGGTACGCGCATTAGCGCGCAGTTGGGTCAAGTGACCAACCTGGATGCCACGATATTCGGCCACGACGATAGTCTGTGCAGCAGCTACTTTTGCAGAGACTTCGGCGACTACGGCCTTTTTGTCATTCAGATTGAGACTCAAGATCAACCTCCAAAAATGATGCTCGGAAATTACATAACCTCAAATGGCTACTTACCTCACATCGGTTCGAACACGGCGTCCGAAGTTAGGAGTTCAGAACTAGCGCATGAAATTAAACACGCAGCGATGAGACTACAAAACTTGTTCGGGTACACCATCTGCGTTGGGTGCCAAACGATTGCCCGTTTGGTGTTTAACTTTGTGTACTACCTGCTACACGCCGCCCAACGGTCTTTGATTGCCTGGACCTGCATCGATACCGCCAATACAGATCCAGCCCAAAGATTCGCCTGATGACTATGCGACTAGCGCACCGCCTTCAGGACTTGATTCAATACAGCTAAGCTAATCAGGCTGCCAGTGTCGACTGATCGACACGAACGCCGGCACCCATTGTCGAAGACAAGGAAACCTTGCGCAGGTATACACCCTTGCTGGTAGCTGGCTTAGCTTTGCTCAATGCATCGATCAGTGCCAACAAGTTGGACTTCAGTTCTGCATCGCTAAACGATTTACGACCGATAGTTGCGTGAATGATACCGGCTTTGTCGGTACGGTATTGCACTTGACCGGCTTTTGCATTCTTGACGGCAGTTGCAACGTCAGCAGTCACGGTACCAACCTTCGGATTTGGCATCAGGCCGCGTGGTCCCAGGATCTGGCCCAGGGTACCAACGATACGCATGGTATCTGGCGATGCGATCACGATGTCGAAAGGCATGTTGCCGGCTTTGATTTGCTCAGCCAGGTCTTCCATACCAACGATGTCGGCGCCGGCAGCTTTAGCTTGTTCGGCTTTTTCGCCGGAAGCAAATACTGCAACGCGAACAGTCTTGCCGGTGCCAGCTGGCAGCACGACTGAACCGCGAACCACCTGGTCCGATTTCTTTGCATCAACGCCCAATTGGACGGACACATCGATCGACTCATTGAATTTTGCAGTAGCGCATTCCTTGATCAACGCAACAGCGCTGTCAAATGGATATACCTTGGTGCTATCAATCTTGGATTTGATCGCTTTTGCGCGTTTAGTTAACTTAGCCATTACAGACCCTCCACCGTGATGCCCATCGAACGAGCAGAACCGGCGATAGTACGTACGCCAGCTTCCAGATCAGCACCAGTCAAATCGGGCTTCTTCAAGGTAGCGATTTCTTCTGCTTGCTTACGGGTGATCGAACCGACTTTGTCGGTATGCGGCTTAGCCGAACCCTTGGTGATACCAGCAGCCTTCTTGATCAGGATCGTTGCCGGAGGAGTCTTCATCACGAATGTGAAGGACTTGTCGGCGAACGCTGTGATCACGACCGGGATTGGCAGACCTGGCTCAACACCTTGGGTCTGGGCATTAAATGCCTTACAGAATTCCATGATGTTCAGACCGCGCTGACCCAGTGCTGGACCAATTGGTGGGGATGGGTTTGCTTTACCAGCTGGAACTTGCAGCTTGATAAAACCAATGATTTTCTTTGCCATGATGGCTCCTAATTGTTGTGAGTATTAGCGCCCGTTCGATCAGACCGCAACCTAGTGGGGCTCCTCTTACTGCATCGAATTCCATGCGGTTTAATGCATGACGCTCCGAAAGGCGTTTAATTTGTTGTTCTTTTTGTTACTGGTATTCTTACTATTACTATCCAGCCCGGCAAAACCAGGTCAGACCTTTTCAACCTTGTCGAATTCCAGTTCAACCGGTGTAGCACGACCGAAGATGGTGACAGTCACGCGCACGCGCGATTTTTCGTAATTCACTTCTTCCACGTTGCCGTTGAAGTCGGTGAAAGCACCTTCCTTGATACGGACCAGCTCGCCAACTTCATACAAGACCTTAGGCCGCGGCTTCTCGATGCCGTCTTGCATCTGCTGCATGATCTTGTCGACTTCATGCTGCGGAATCGGGGTAGGCTTGTTCGACTTGCCGCCGATGAAACCGGTTACCTTGTTGGTGTTCTTCACCAGATGCCAGGTTTCGTCAGTCATTTCCATCTCAACCAGTACATAGCCTGGGAAGAAACGACGTTCGGTAACGGCTTTCTGGCCATTCTTGACTTCAATCACTTCTTCAGTCGGCACCAGGATCTGGCCAAACTGTTCTTGCATTCCAGCGCGGTCGATCCGCTCGGTCAGCGCGCGTTGCACGCTCTTTTCCATACCGGAATAAGCATGCACCACATACCAGCGCTTTTTGCCCACTGGCGCCGAAGGCGTCACAGCAGGCGGAGTTGCTTGCGCATCGTTTTGTGTGCTATCGCTCATTATTGTTTCCAACCCAATATCACGTCGTACAACAAGACCTCGAGGAGCTTATCGATGCCCCAGAGGAAAATCGCCATTACCAGCACAAATGCGAAAACGATGGCAGTGATCTGCATCGCTTCCTTGCGGGTCGGCCAAACAACTTTTTTGGTCTCGCGCACAGCTTCTTTGGCAAAACCAAGGAACTCACGACCTTGGGTCGAGGTCCATGCCAGTGCAACTGCCACCACCAAACCGGCAACCAGTGCGCCGGCGCGCACCAGACCAGACTGGCCCGACAAAAAATAAAAGCCGACAACGCCGGCGACGACAGCCAAAACTGCCAGTATTACTTTGAGCTTGCTACCGGCTTCGCCGACAGTTTGCACAGGGTGGTTAGACATACGCGGCTTACTTTCAGTAACTTCAGTACCCTACACCTGAATCGGTGGCAGGGGCGGAGGGCATCGAACCCCCAACCTCCGGTTTTGGAGACCGGCGCTCTGCCAATTGAGCTACACCCCTACGCTTAAAACACTTTATCTGAACGGCTTGGCCAGCCAACTTGATACTTACCGTTTGCATACCATTCAGACATCAACGCCGCGAGGCGGGAATTTCCCGGGTCGCGGCGATTACAACTCTTTGCTATTACGCGTCAGGCAGGATCTTGGCAACAACACCTGCACCAACAGTACGGCCACCTTCGCGGATCGC
>NZ_FOQI01000030.1 GCF_900113705.1 Collimonas sp. OK307
GGTCAGAGTGACGCCGCAAGGTAGCATCGGCACTGTCTCGATGGCCTTGAATACGCCCGTTGCGCTGACCGTCGATGGCGCTGCGACGGTCGTGAATCTAACGGCTGGACGCGCCGGATTGTTCAACTTCACCGGCAGCGCCGGTCAAAGCCTGGGGTTGGGTCTAGCGGGCATCAGCGTGACCCCAGCGGGCGGCTACATCTCCGTCACGATAAACAAGCCGGACGGCAGCACTCTGGCTAGCTTCAATGCTTGGGGTCCAGACAATGCTTATGCGTTTCCGTTATTGCCAGTGACCGGAACCTACTCGGTGCTGCTGAGCCCTGGAAACAACGCAGCGACGCTCAATCTGTTAGTCAGTTCGGACGCAACGGGAAGCCTGATCACCAATGGCGCCGCCCTGAACTTCAGTCCGACGCGGGTGGGACAAGCAGCGAGCTACACGTTCGCTGGTACGGTCGGACAAACCATCAATCTGTCCATAGCTGGCGATACCTTCCCAGGGAGCACTTACTTTACTGTGTACAAACCGGATGGTACGCAGCTGAATTACACCTGGATATACAGCAATGGTACAGCTACTTCGGGCTCGCTCACGTTATCTAACTTACCGGTGACGGGCACCTACACGGTCAGAGTGACGCCGCCAGGTAGCCTTGGCGGCGTCTCCACGGCGCTTACGTCGCCATAGCGCGGTGCAAAACAAATCGGAGCCATCGTGCCGAAACAATCGATTACACGTTGGAAAAAATACAGCCAGGTAGAAAACCTCTTGATGCGGGAACAAAATCATGAAACAGGGAATGTTCGCGAGATTGAAATGGGCAGGATTGACCATCTACTGGCTGAGTGTTGCTGCTCTCGCCCAAACACCGACGGCCACTGTAGACCCGACCAGCGTACTGGTGCCACATCCGGCGACATCCCTGGGCCAAAGTGCGACCCAATTACCCGATGGACGTTGGTTGCTATTGGGAGGGCAGAGCGACAGTAGCATCGCCTCATTTGACGCCGCATTGCTTGATGCAAAATCCGGCAAATCAACTCCGCTCTCTACCCGTTTGGTTCAAGCACGCACCGGCCATAGCGCTACGCTACTACCCGATGGCAGCATTCTTGTATTGGGTGGACAGGATGCCAAGGGGCAGATCGTTACCGTCGCTGAGCAATTCGATCCAGCCAGCGCCAGTTTCAAATCGCTGGGCGAGTTGGGACTAATTGCCCGTAGCGGCCATACGGCCACCGTACTGACCGACGGAAGGCTGCTCATCACTGGGGGCAGCGACGCGCACGGGCGTGCCATCTACGATGCGGAACTTTACAATCTGGCGACGCATCAATCTGAACATTTCAACGTCAAGCTTGACACGGCACGGTTCAGCCATCTGGCCGCCTTGCTGCCGAGTTCTGGCGTCTTAATATGGGGTGGTGTCGACAATGCAAAGCAAGCTCTGAGTAACGGTGAATTGTATGACCCGGCAAGCCAGCGTTTTACCAGCGTCAGCAGCCAAGGTGCCGCCGAGCTCGCTCAAATCCTTGTTGGCGCTGGAGTGCCAGGAATTAAGGATAGTCAACCTGTAAACAACGCACAAGCCGCTGCGGTCGATCAAGCCATCGTGATCCGGTTTACTCAACGGATGAGTGTTGCCACGTTCAACGACACCAACGTCACTCTGCTCGGCCCGAACGGTGCCGTTGCCATCAAATCAGTCCCAGTGGAGTATGGTCTATTGTTGTTCATCACGCCGCTGCAGGACTTGTTGCCCGCTAGCCGCTACACGCTGTTCGTCGACGGCGCAACCGATACAGCCGGGCGACGTTTACCTTTTACGGCTATCGGTTTTACCACGGCCCAACTCGGCGGACTGCCAAGTGCGGCCGCCGGCAATGCACTTTCGCCCGTTCAGGTAAATAGCGCAGCGGCCGAGGCACCTTCTGCGGCGCCGCAAAACGCAGTTAAGACTGCGCTGACGGTATCGGAGCAACAGAAAGTCCTTGCCGCCGAAGCCGGCAAGGATGCTGAAGAATGGATTCCAAATGAAAATCACCGGCATGGCAATTGGCGTACCGGCAGGGATCGCAGTCCGTTGCAAGGCTTGCCGCCTTTGTCGGCGCCTGCAGGCGTCACAGCGCTGGCAGGTCAAGTGCTGACGATGCATGGACGTGCGCTTGCCAATGTGACACTCACCATCGGTGGTCAGGCGGTCAAGAGCGATGCCACCGGGCGCTTCCTGATCAGCGGACTTGCTGCCGGCGCGCAGACGCTTAATATTGACGCAACCACCGCGAATCACAACGATGTTCAATATGGGTTCTACCAAGTGTTGACACCCGTTCAGGCGGGCAAGACCAACGTTCTGAATTACACAATCTGGATGACCCGTCTCGACTCGTTAGGAAACGTCACTATTCCGGCACCGACCCTGCAAGAAACTATTCTCACCGCACCCCGCATTCCCGGATTGGAATTGCATATTCCTGCGGGCACCGTGATTCGCGGCCGCGACGGCAAGATTGTTACCCAACTGAATATGACAGCAATTCCGATCGACCGGCCACCGTTTCCGTTGCCTCAAATCGGCGTGCCCGTGTATTTCACCATCCAGCCGGGCGGTTCAGTGATCCAAAGCACAAAAGGTCAAGTAGCGCAGGGTGCGCGCCTGATCTATCCGAATTTCTCCAAGGAGCAACCTGGCACGCGCATGAGCTTCTGGAATTATGACGCGCAAGGAAAGGGCTGGTACGTCTATGGACAGGGTACGGTCAGTAAAGATGGCAAACAGGTGATACCCGATCCTGGCGTTGTAATCTATGAATTTACCGGTGCGATGGTGTCCTTACCCACCAATGCGCCGCCGCTCGGACCATCCAATATTTGCGGCTCGGGTGGGGCATCGCTGGCCGGGGATCCCGTCGATTGTGGCACTGGTCTATTTTTGAACGAAGAGACCGATCTGGTAGTCGAGGATGTGATACCGCTGGTGCTGGGACGTAGTTACCGTCCGCAAGACAATCAATCTCGTGGTTTCGGGATTGGTACCAATTTATCTTATGATTTCTTTATTGTGGGTACCTCAAACGTTACGTCATCTTCCGGTGGAGCTTATACCTACATGGATTTGATTTTGCCGAATGGCACGCATATCCATTATCCGCGCATTTCGGCGGGAACCGGTTATAGCAATGCTGTTTTCCAGAATACTGAAACTCCCGGAAAATACTATGGTTCAATCCTTTCGGGAAGTGGTACGTGGACCCTCACTTTGAAGGACGGAACCGTCTATAATTTTGGTGATTCCGACGGTTCCGCGAATCCGCGTCTTGCAGCTGTGCAGACCATCACCGACCGCTACGGCAACAAACTGACCCTCACGCGCCAGGACAACTACAATCTGACGCAAATCAGTTCGTCCAGTGGACGCTACATACAATTCACTTATGACACCAGTAACCGGATTGTGCAGGCGATTGACAACCTGAACCGCATCGTCAGCTACAGCTATGACGCCGGGGGGCGATTGTCTACAGTCACCGACCCCAACAACAATGTCGAGCATTTTACTTACGACGCCAACAACTACATGCTCAGCGTCATCGACAAACGAGGCAACGCCAAGGTTGTCAATACCTACGATACCAATGGCCGGGTCAGCACCCAAACCTATCCCGATAACAGTACCTCCAGCTTTGCATACACCCTGCTCGACAACGCCGCCACGCAGGGACAACTCGCGGTGTGCGCCGGCCAAGCGACCACGCTCCCAGGGCCGGTCGGCTCCTACCCGATGGCCTGCACGGTCGGACCGGGAGGCATGGTGACGCAGACCGATGTGACCGACGAGCGCGGTAACGTCAAACGCATCGCCTTCGATGGTATGGGTAATCCCATCAGCGTCACCAAGGCGTTTGGTAAGCCGGAAGCACAAACCTTTACCTACCAACGCGATCCCAGCACCAGCCTGGTCACCAGTATGACCGATTCGCTGGGCCGGCAAACGGCCTATACCTACGACAATCTAGGCAATGTACTGACCGTCACCCAACTAGCCGGTACAGCGAATGCCGTCACCACGACCTTCACTTATACCAGCACGTATAACCAGATGGCCAGCATCAAGGATGTCTTGAATCATACGACTAATTTCGGCTACGACCCCAAGGGGAATTTACTGCAGGTCACGGATGCAAATAATAACCCCACCAGTCGCGGCTACAACACCGCCGGCTTGATGACCAGTCTTACTAACGCACTCGGCAAAGTCACCAGTTTTACCTATGATGTAGGCGATCTCGTCCAAATCACGGATGCGCTGAATCGTAGTATCAATTTCAGTACCGATGCGGTCGGCCGCACCATCGCCGTCACGGATCCACTGGGCAATCGCAGTACCGCCAGCTTTGACAATCTCCGCCTCAGTCAAACCGCCGACGCACTCAGCCAGCCCACCGGATTCAGCTATGACGCTAACGGCAACCTGACTGCTGTGACCGATGCTAAAAATAATCAGCATCAGTTCGTCATTGATACGCGCAACGCGGTCAGCAGTAGTGTCGACCCTCTCAACAAAAGCGAAGCTTACCAATATGATGCCGGTCACAACCTGATTCAAAAGACCGACCGAAAAGGGCAGGTCACGCAATACACCTACGACAATCTCAATCGCCTCAGCACTGTCACTTACGCAGACAGCAGCAGCGTCACCTTCAGCTACGATGCCGGCAATCGGATTACCCAGGTCGTTGACAGTCTCAACGGCACCATCAGCAACACCTATGACAATCTCGACCACCTCATCCAAACCAGCACCGTCAAAGGCAGCGTTGCTTATACCTACTATGCCAATGGGCTAAGAAATACGATGACGGTTTCCGGGCAACCCACCGTGACTTACACCTACGATGCCGGCAACCGCTTGACCCGCATCGACCAGGCCGCCGGCGCCGCCAACAACAACGTGGCTCAAAGTGTGGTCTTCAGCTACGATGTCGCCAACCACAGAACCCAGACCCAACTGGCGAACGGGCAGACAATCAATTACAGTTATGACGACGCCAGCCAACTCACCGGCATCACCTACAAAAATTCCGATAACAGCACGGCTGGCAACCTGAGCTATGCATACGACAACGCTGGCCGGCGCATCCGGACCAGCGGCAGCTTCGCCCGTACCAACCTCAGCGCCAACAGCAGTAATACCGGTATCGATGCCGCCAACCGCCTCACCGTCAGCAATGGACAGAGCCTGAGCTACGATCTTAACGGCAATCTCATCAGCGATGGCGTGAATACCTACACCTGGAATGCGCGCAACCAGCTTACGCAAATCAGCGGTGCCGTCACAGCTAGCTTCAGTTATGACGCCCTCGGACGGCGGCAGACCAGGACACTCAACGGCGTTGGCAGTGGCTATGTTTACGATGGCCTTAACCTGATCCAGGAACTCAACGGCACTGGGGTTGATAACAGCAACCCCGCCAACCTCCGCGCCAGCTATCTGACCGGTTTGGGCATTGACGAAGTATTGGCGCAGCAAACCGGCACAGGTACAAGCGCTCAAACGATTAACTATTTCAGCGATGCCCTGGGCTCGACGATCCGGCTCACCGATCAAACCGGTAACAAACTGGTGGATTACACTTATGATCCGTATGGGAATACCACTGCAGATGCAACCATCGCCAACCCGTTCCAGTACACCGGGCGGGAGAATGACGGGACGGGCTTTTATTTCTATCGGGCGCGGTATTATTCGCCGACGTTGCAAAGATTCATTTCTGAAGATCAAATTGGTCTTGCGGGTGGGATCAACCAGTACGGCTATGTAAACGGGAATCCGATTTCCTATCGTGACCCATTTGGATTAGATAAACAATATTCAATAGGGGGATCGGCTACGGCTTTTATACCCATTCCACCACTGTTTGCCCCTTCAATCGGCATCAGCGCAAGTTTAAATGTGGGGATCTCAACAGATGGAACCTTTGCTGGAACGCAAGTATTTTCTCAAGCGCAGGGAAATGTCATGATCGGATTGGGTGCGTTTGGGGGAGCGGGAGGGGCTGTTTCGTATGGAACTACTTCTTGCAGTTTGACTCCAGGTTTCAGTACTAGCGGATCGGGTTACTGGGAGGCAGACGCAGGAATGGGGGATGCAATAGGATACGGGAGGAATTTTGATTATTCATCAAAGGATTCCGGTAATTCCTTCTCACCGCCTAAAGTGTTACCGGGTGTTGGGTATGGGGTTGCTGCTGGGATTGGCGCTTCTGGATCGATAACGTTAGCTACGCCAACTTTTGGTAGCTGGTTTTCTCATTAGAGTTGCTAAATCATAAAAATGAATACTAAGTTTCGATTTGCCTTGTGCGGGTTCTCGATTGTGTGGGTTGTTTGTTTTCTTATAAATCGAGAATTTGATCCTGGCAAAGCAATATTTTCCGCCTCTTTAACTGGCATATTTGTTGTCGCGGCAATTTTGATTTCCCAAACTAATACGCCAAAAGAATTTTTCTTCAAAGTGAATTGGATAAGATTAGCTCTTATTGTGGCAATTCTTGTTCTATCGGATCGCAGCGCAATTTATGAATTGAATCGCGATTTTTGGTCTCTATCGCCCTTGCTAGCCTTGGCATTACTTGCGGAGTCAATCGCAATCAGGTTTAGAAGGCGGCATTAGCAATGTTTAAACTTCTAGGATTCCAATACCGAAGCCACAAGACCGACTTAGCTACTTCGCCAAACTACTTTGGTTCCGATTTCTGAATTAAACACAGAAGAGCGTAAAGTATGAAAAGAGAGGTCAGTGGAACGCAAGCTCAATTCTACTGTTCTTTAGTTTTCACGATTTTCTATGGGGGGCGAAATAGAGGATCATTTGAAACGAAAGACGATGCTACAGCGAAGACGAATGAGTTTAATGCTCAAAGATGACTCACTGATCAATACAGTCGTTAATTTTCAGGAGAATATTCGCAATGCGCTATATATCATGTTTCATGATGTTTTTTTTTCTGAGCGCTTGTAGCCAGGAAGACATTCTCCAGAAATTTTCCTCGCCCGAAGAGCAGGCAACGGCAAAGGCATACATTGATCGTCTACGTGCTCGCGATTTTGGCGCGCTAGAAAATGCTACGGACAAAAGCATCAGAGGTCCAGATATTCATGACGCTCTAATCAAGATGGCCGATTTGATTCCGGCTCGAGAGCCAATGTCGATAAAATTGGTTGGTGCCCAGACTTTTCACATGTCTGGTGCTACCAGGGTGAACACAACGTTTGAGTATGATTTTGGTGGTGCATGGTTATTGATGAACGTTGCAATTCAAGAAAAAAACGGCGAAAAAACGATTGTAGGATTCAACGTCAATCCTGAACCGCAGTCCTTGGAATCACAAAATCAGTTTACTCTTTTCGGCAAAGGCGTAGCTCAATACGTGATACTCGCGACGGCGATTCTTGTCATCTTACTGACGACCTACTCGCTGGTCGCGTGTATTAGGAGCAAACTCCCGGGCAGAAAATGGCCATGGATTTTGTTTATCGTCTTTGGCTTTGGAAAGATTGCCATTAATTGGACCACGGGTCAGTTGAGTATTACCCCCGTTTTTGTCCAGCTATTTAGCGCATCAGCCGCAGCGCAATTCTACGGCCCTTGGATTGTTTCTGTCTCAATCCCTGTTGGGGCCATTTCCTTTCTGCTTTACCGCATGAGGCGCATGGCCGCTGTCGCTGGAGGCTAACTTGGGCGATGCACCACGGCTATTGCCGATGTCTGTTCGGGCAATTTAGGCTATCTTTGATAGCCCTATTATTAAGTTGTCGACCATCTTCAATGGTGAAGTATCCCATCTAAATTGGCCGCCTTGGGCGTTCCATTTCTCGATCTTGGATTGAAAAATTTGCGACCTGACAATTGGATAAAAGAAGTTGCCGAGGATTAGCAGTAGCTTGTGCCATTCGAGATCGATTCCATTTTTGATCTGAGCATTCCCGAATAAGAACTTGAGCGTGTACTGTCGATCTACTGGAGGAATAAGATTTGGGAGAAGATGGGCCATAATTTTTGAATTTCCCACGAGCGATGTGCCGCTAGCCATGCAGCGAATCTTACTAAAGACCAATTTAAGATTGTCCCAATCGGATGTATTGAGATTGTATGGCGTCCTATCTTGAAGTTGCATTGCTATGGGCCACACGTGGCTTAAGGAATCGCTGAATTCATTGAATTCACGCATCTTGGAACATCATCAAAAAAAAATGCTCCCGGCATATCAGGAGCACAGGCAGCCATCGGCCGCCTGTTTGTTAATAATCTACGCTGCAGTTACTCCCTGACGGTCCACGGGAAAGCAGGACTTGATCAATTAATGTGGCGCGGGTGTTTTTCCTTGTTCGCACCAGGTTTTCCACTCGTCTAATTGATCGGCCATGATCAATGCGTCCGCTCCAACCTCTTTGCGATGAGCAGTGGTCCAACTATCTACGCATTTTTCCATATTGGACGTGTCAGGATGGAGTCGGGCGATAGCCTGATTGAGGGTGAGCTCTGACAGCGGTGGAGGTGTAGAAGGTGTAATTTCAACGCCATCCTTGAATGTTTTATCAATAATCAATTTAGTTCCGGTGGCGTCGAACTGTTTCTCAAATCCCGTTGCCTTCCCATCAGCCCAGTTAAGATCGACTAAAAGCACTGACCCGTCATTGCTCCATCCCTTCTGCGAGCCAATTCTTACATCATTTTCCCAATTGACTTTGGCTATTAGTTTGTGCGTGGTGGGATGGTAAGCTTCCGCTATGCCATCTTTTTTTCCGTCTACGAAACTCACTTTGTAGAGGGGATATTTACCGTCCAAGGTGTATTGAATGGCGTCGCCATCTTGCTTCCCTTCTTTCCATTTGCCTTTGTAAATGAGTTCCCCATTATCAGGATTGGATAACAGCATTTTCCCATCCAGACGGCCATCGTCGAAATTGGCTTCGACCATTAGCTTGCCGCTCGTGAAGCTGAAAACTTTGAAACGATCTTGTAGAACGCCGTTATCAAAGGAGAACTCACTGATCACTTGGTCACTCTTATAAGGACGGCAAATTCCTTTGCCGTGTAAGGTGCCGTTTGTCACCGTCACGTCACACGCATCTCCTAAGTATTTGAAATTCAACTCGACTAATGAACCTAATATTTGTCCGATGGGTAGAGTGCCTTCAATTAAGTTCGGTATTTTGAAGGAACCTATATTTGTCACGCGTCCCGAAAAGGGGGAGTTGGCGCCATTGGAAAAAATCTTTCCATTCACGATTTCCGCATTGCGGAAATCCAATACCTTCTCGCCGCAGCCGGCAAGCAGCAATGCCGCGCCAACCATACCTGCCCACAGCGTTTGTCGTAAAATTTTTGAAATATTCATTCCTATCCTTTCTTTTGGATGGTCCTTTCCTTCGCCGGCCACGAAGTGGAACTATTCCCAAATCCGTGGTCAGCATGTAGGCGAGCACTGTATTTAATGGCTGTGTCAACTATTGCATCATTGATGAACCGCAGCTTGGTTTTAGTCCCTCATGGCCCGGATGAACACTATGATGATAAAAATTCCCAATACAATAAATTTCTCATTCTTGGAAATCGTCTTCAGTTCGCCGTTTTTTTCAAAATAGATGTCGCCGGTAAAGGCAATTAGGAAATATGCCGGTACGAAGAGAAAGATGCACAGACCCGCAAACCAGCGCTTTCGGTACCACGGTACCTGAGCATAATTTTGGATGGGCGGTGTGAGTGCTGCAGCTGGAGTGGCCGCCGCAGACTTTGTCAGCACGACCTGTGGCGCTCCACATTTGGGGCAGGACGTTGCAGTTTCATGAATTTGGTGAGCACAGCCGCGGCAGAATACGAGTGACGTCATATTTATCTTTCTTGGGGTTGTTAAGAGGTGCTGCCGAGACAAATCAGCAGTGCGATGGATGCCAGGACAATGGCGACGATCGCCATGGTTTTTCCAGGTCTGTGCTGTTGCAGGTTGATAATGCCAAGTACGATGCTGCCAGCACAAAACATCAACCCGCCGACCAGCTGATCTGTGTCAGCTTTGTCGATTCCCATGAACGCTAGCAACACGAAACAGGCGATGATGAGAGAGGTAATGGCCGTCCAATCAGGAGATGCCGTTTTCTGCTGAAGCGTATTGTTTGTTACTTGTGGTGCGCCACAATGCGGACAGAGTGGGGCGCTTTCGTGAATTTCTTTTCCGCAACCTCGGCAAAATATCATGGTCATGTGGTGCACTCCGGCAATGTGTTATCGACGATATCAAGCAGGGCAGCTGCTTGATCCTGAATTGATACAAGTGAATGGGGGTGAGGCGCGTGTGTAGCTGGGCGAGATTTCTTTCAATGTGATACTCCAAGGCAGTGAAAATCGATTGTCATGTAGCTGTCTAAACGACAATTATTGTCGTTGGAGGATGGGCAAAGGGTATTGATACTGATCAACAAAAGTAATTTTACAGTAACTAATAGTTGCTTAAATAACTTTTTAGTTCTACAAAGTTACTGTGCAAATCGGTAGCGTTCCGTTGCATGGAAGCCAAAAATGAAAAAATCAGACAGCAGTTCAGCGACCGGCTGAAACGCGAGTTCGCCCGCGCCGGATTGCCTGTTTCCAGCCCCACGCAAATTGCCAACGAGTTCAATCGGCGATATCCCTTGAACAAAGTGGCAGCGCAAACGATGCGGAAATGGTTATTTGCGGAAGCCATCCCCACTCAGGCGAGGTTGTTGGCGTTAGCTGATTGGCTGGAGGTATCTCCCCAATGGCTACGATTTGGAATGGGACTGCGAAAGGCGGAAAAATCCAATGAAACCGCAGCCCAGTCGGAATTGATCGTCCTCGGCAAGGAGCAGACTGCGCTGGTTCCCGTCATTGAACTGTTGAGTCTCCTTTCCTCGTCCAATGTGCGTTTGGTCGAAAATATCGTCCGTTGTGTACTTGCTGAGCAGGGCACTAAAGCCTAATTGCGGTAATCCGTGAGCCATCGGTTACCTGAGAATCGTTATGCTGCCTTGTCGCCAAGATCTGTCGCCTTTCTATCGAGTTTGTCCTTGAGACTTGGCTTGGCTTTGACTACAGCAGTTTCCGTGACGTTGTTGTCGCCGTTACTGCCATCGGCTCCAGGAAAGAACTCTTCCACGATTTCGGGAATTTCTTCCTCGCTGTCCTCGAATGCTCCGTTGCTAAATCCCTGAATCCCTGCGGCATCTAACGCCACTTGGTCGTACCCAGCGGCCAAGCGTGTGTTGTGCAGTTCCCTTGCATTAGCTATGGCTTCTTTTAGCGTCTGCTCGTCTCGGACGGTAATATCGGCGTAGTAAATCGGTGTGCGGTGGCTCATGAAGGTGGTTTTTGCCCGCAATCGTAAAGCCAGAGGCAAGCACGCCAGCAAGTTACCGGACACCGCTTGGTAATAATGGAGGCGTGCAGTCAGGGTACGGATACTGTTAAAGCCGGTGGTCCTGAAGATGAAGGTGCTCAGATCATCTTCCTCTTCACCGATACGCACGTTCAAGCGACCGTAAGGCTTGCAACCGCTCTTGGCCAGTTCACAACTGTCCGGTGAAGGGCAGGGTAGTGTCACCATGCCCGATGCCGTGTAGCGCCGGCACGTCTCGCCATTGCCAGTGCAGAGTGGCCTGCCGTTCTGACGATCGAATAAACAGTATTCGGCGCGCAGGTTGAGGTCCGGTTCGTTGAACAACAACCGGATCGGGATGGAACGGATTTTGTGATTGTCCTGCGTCTTGCGCAAGTCATCGTCGTAGGGATGGGGAATCCAGCCTTCCTTGTTTTGCACCTGGGTCGTGATCGTGAATTGATCATCCTTTTCTGGCATTCGCTTGCCATTCTTTTCTACTATCTTGCCGATGGAAATGCGCCCAAGTGTCGGCGGCGTGATTGCAAGTCCTTTAATCATTGATTTATTCCTTAAATAGCACAGCCCACCCCGGTTTCCGCTAGGGCAGGCAGCACAAACAGCCCCAGCGGAAGGGGCGACTGACTTCGGTTGAACTACGAGGGAATTACGTGTTGATGAGGAACCGGCGACTGCCGGGTTTGACGATTGGATAGCGTTGGACGAGATCGGGTTGGTCTTTGAGGAGCGCCTCCATGTCGATCCCGAGGCCGTCTTTGCTGCGCTTCCAGCTCACGTCGCCGGTTTCAAACAGGGCAATGCTGGCATCCCCCATGCGCTGCTGGATACGTTGCTTTAGTTCTTCCGCCACTTTTGCGCTGTTGGCGATCTCATCCCGTATGGAGAGCAGGTCGGCAAATGCAGCAGACATGGCACTATCGTGGGTGAGATCAAGAGTGTTGCCAGAATCGTGGGGATACAGGCAGCGCAATGCGACATCGGCGGAGTCGCTGCCATCTGCTGGCGGTGGGGTGTCGGTTTCGACGTAACGCCAGAATTGATATTCCAGCTCGATCAGTCTGGCGATCAATGCATCGTCCCGTTCAATCCGATAGATTCGAATTTCCTGACCACAAACCAGGACACAGACATCGGCCGCGGCCTTGCTCGTCACAGCCAATTGATGCTGTACCTGCAGCTGGACGTATTCCGGCACGCCGTCTCGCCACAGACGAGCACCGAACTCGCCAGCCGTTTTACACTCCAGAATCTGCACGTCAGCCACGCCCATCACCTCGCGGTCGATGTTCGCCAGCATCCAGGGAATATCGGGATGTTGAAGAACAGCGTTGATTTTGCGGACGCGATGGCCGGTGCGTCGGGTATAGTGGGCTGCGACGATAGGTTCCAGCAACGTCCCCCAATACATCGGACTGGTTTCATCGTTGGGATCGATCTTCGGCAAATTGCCGTCCCGGCCGGTCTTGACCATCCACAACTCCAGCTGGGACTGATACGGATTCAAGCCCACAGCGGCACCGGCATCGCTGCTGCCGATACCGCCTTTTCGCACAGTCAGCCAGTCATCTCGGCTTAGGTCGTTCGTTTTAACCAGTTTCAAGGCAGGGCGACCAGCCCGTACTGCATCTATTCTTTCTGCGATACCCATATAGATCCTTCAATGAAAAAGGCCCGGTGAGCTGTAAAAGCTCGACCGGGCGGTTATGACGTTTGTGGGAATGATCTAGGCGGCCATTAGCAATGCCTGATCCAGCGCCTTTTGCTTCAGTGTTGCACCTTGACCGAACCATGCTGCTTCTAGGCGATGCTCCGTGCTTCTTGCCCGGCGCTCGTGATCCACATACTCGGTGACAGCATTGAGCAGACCGAAGGCTGTTCCTTTGGAGGAGGTGAGTTCTGATCCTTTGCCCTGGCCGTCATACAGCCCCAGGACTTTCTTTATGGCCCGTTCATTGCTGAGGCCGGTGGCTGTGGTGGCCGGATCGGTGAAGACGCGTAGGAAGTAGTTCATGGCTTCATGGGACTTCACTTTGCGTTCGGAGAGGGTTTTCATGCGATACAGGAAGGCGTCCCACGCCGAGACCGATATGCCCAACTGCTTCTTGACGGCTTGCGGATCGAAACTGGTGCTGTGTGGCACCTTGACGGCACCGTTGCCATTGGCAAGGGCGACAGCTAGAGTGTTATTGCACACGACCCGGATGCTGGTGAATTGCGCGGTTGTCGCCAACGTTCCGTCGCAAGCCGTTGCCAGCAGCAGGTAGCCATTGATGGTGTCATTGCCTTTGAGAGTGGCCGATTGGCCGGTTTTAGCGAGTGCCCAAATCTTCCTGCCGAATTTGAGTACACCAGCCGTTTCCAGTTCGAAGCCGGATATTTCTGTCAGATCTCGGTAAAACTCCAGAATCTCGCGGGGTTGCACGACCTGATAGCGATTGGAGACGACCGACAACGGCGCTTTAGTATCAGAGCGATAAAGCACCTTTTGATCAGGGAACGACATGATGGCGCCAAGGGCACCAGCAGATTCCGACATATAGCGGACAGGTGTTTCCAGAATATTGAAGGCCATGCCGGCTTGTTCGGCCCAGACTTCAATCGGTTGTTTGGCAGTGAGACGATTGCCCAAGCCATGCCACGGAGTAGCGTTGACATAGGCCATTTGTTCGACGAGGTGTGCCATAGGATATTTCCTTTCGTAGGGTATGCACGTGACGATGCCGCTGTGTGAAACAGCAAGGCAGGTGAATGTGTGGAATGTGTTAAGTGGAGGGCTACAAGACGGGCGGGATGACTGATTGCGGAAATGCGGTTAGAACAATCGATTTAATTGAAATCGGATTCGTGGTCGTGATGTCGATCCTGACCGGCGCTGTTCAGATGATCACGTTGATATGTTGGACCGTTGCCTGTGTCGTCGCTCGCATTCAGAGAGCTGCTTTTCTTGCTGAAGGTGTGCGAGCATGCCAGGCAGTGGTAGTTATTCAGCACATTGTCATCGACCACCTCGCCAAGCTTTACGCCAGCAGCACAACCGGCGGCGCCACCAAAAAGCCCGCCGATGATGGCGCCAGCAATGCCGCCAACTGCCACGCCGGCGGGACCAGCCATGAGCCCGGCAGTTGCGCCAATTTCAGCGCCGCTAATGCAGCCAGCCGCACCGGCTACAGCGCCGGCCACCGTGCCAATGGCGCCGCATGTTCTTTTAGCGTAGTCGTGGGTGTTGATGCGGTCGGATTGACATTTAGGACAGGTGAGTGTCATTCGGTAATGCTCCTTTTAATTCGATAGAGCGACAGGCTCCGCATCTTTCTTGATTTTTTCGACGTACTTGCCGACGCCAGCGGTGAACAGAACGCCGACCAAAAAAACGATGGCAAATGCGGCGAGGCTTTCCAGCGGAGAGTTGTTGGGTACCATGGCGATTCCTTGTGGTGATTGTGGTTTGAATAGGGGAGGGCGGATGTAGGGTGTGATCAGATAGTGCTATGGATGCGCTACTTGATTTCACGGCCTCGCAAGCGGCTTGCGTAAACTCCACACCCTGGCGAACGTGACCGCAAACAAGATAACGAGCGATGTCATCGCGAGATCTAAATCGACTTCGACATCGTTGCCGATGGCGATCACGACATAAGCTGCCAGTGCGATGGAAAAGTAGATGCAGCTGCGGTTATAGTTTCGAGAATACTTGTTGGAGGTTATTTTGGCGAGCTCAGGCCAAGTTTTAAACGCTTCGTTTAGATTGGGCGCTGTTTTAGCTTTGAAGATGGGATAAAACACAATGGCGATTAGCGTTGCGCCGACGATATTGCAGAGTATGAAAAAGATATGCTGATTCATTGGATTCCCTGAGTTTGAATAGAGATTTATATCGACAATTGAGAATGCTTGTTTCCATTCTCAATTGTGGGATATGTGGTTGAAATTCCTTTGAATCGGTGGGGTGACAGCAGAAAAAGAGCAAGGGGAAAGTCCCTGCTCTGGGACCATCAGTTATAAAGCCCGGTTGGCAAGATCTCAAACCCGATGTCAAACTATTATTTTCCCGGAGAGTAATTTATAGTTCATGATTCGTGCATAAGGTAAAGCACAAGCGATGTTTAAGAATGTCGGGCTAATTGCTACGAATTTAGGTAAATCCGGATTTTGATCGTTTCCCCTGTCTTGTTGAAGGCCTAGGGATGCAGAAGAGAGGTATAAATGTCGATTTATGCAGCGGATAGTGGTATTGCTGTCACTGACGTGCGTGTTAGTAATTTCCGCTCGCTCGCCAATATTGAAGTGACACTGGGAGATCTTACTGTTTTGATAGGCGCGAACAATGCCGGTAAGACTAGTTTTTTAGATGCCATGTACGCCGCGATTGGAGCGGGCAGAAAGACTCTTACCTCAGACGACATTCGGCTTGCTCATGGGGAGGCCCTGGCACCTAAAGATCGTGTCGTGACGGTGGATGTTCGGATCTATCCAATCGATGCGGATGGCAAGAAAGCGGCCTCGTTTCCTGTGGGGAGCTTCTGGACCACGCTTTGGGGAACATCTTTTGTCTTGGACATGGACCCGGATTCTGATTTGGGGGAGTTCATCGCATTTCGGACCACGCTGACTTGGAGCATCACTAAAGCGGACTATGTGATAGATCGCAAGCCGTTGACGGAGTGGCGGGAATTCGCCGACTGGCTGACCACGCCTGTGTCGGAGAAAGCGGTGACGGCCGCGCAGCTCGAGCCTATCGCACTGCATTATATCGATGCCAAGCGTGACCTGGATGATGATTTACGCCGGCAAGGGTCGTTCTGGCGACGCATGACGGATGATTTGGGTCTTCCTGCCACAGACATTGAAGAACTCGAAAACACGCTTTCAGCCATCAATCAGCAGATTGTCGATAAGAGCGAGATCCTTAAGCATTTGAAGGTCAGTCTATCGGATTTGCAGGGCGTTGTATCAGCCGATAGTGCGGGCATCGACATCGCACCGGTGGCCCGCAAGCTTCGCGATTTATCAAAGGGCGTGGATGTATCTTTCTCCACAGCTGGAGCGCAATCTTTCCCATTAGCTCGGCATGGCATGGGCACTCGCAGCTTGGCCTCGTTGCTGGTGTTCCGCGCGTTCGCTTCATGGCGTAACTTGAAAGCCCAGGATGGCGGAGACAAGATCCATTCAGTGCTGGCACTTGAAGAGCCAGAGGCGCATTTGCATCCTCAAGCGCAGCGCTCGCTATTCGCCCACATTAAGGCCATCACCGGCCAACGCGTCGTCAGCACGCACTCGCCGTATTTTGCGGGACAAGCCCAATTGGCGGATCTTCGGCTGTTCATAAAGCGTGGAGGGGAGACCACCGCGACCAAGCTTAATTTGACGGCACTAACGAACCTGGATGATCTGCGCAAACTGCAGGAGACGGTGATCGAGTCGCGTGGCGACCTGTTGTTCTCCCGTGCAGTAATTTTTTTCGAAGGGCAGACGGAGGAGCAGGCATTGCCGATTTGGGCACAAGAATATTGGGGGGCTAGCATCCATGAACTAGGATTCAGTTTTGTTCGCGTAAATGGCACTGCTTACTTTCCGTTTGTGTGGCTTGCCAAGAGCATGCAAATTCCCTGGTTCATCCTGGCGGACGGGGAACCTCAGCCACTATTAAAGCTTGAGGAAGCTTTAAAAAAGGCCAAATGCGAGGTGTCGGCAAAGTGCGGCAACGTCGTTGTTCTTCCGGGTGGACAGAATTTTGAAAGTCATCTTGTCGCACACGGATATCTTGGGGAAATTGAGCTAGCACTCAATGAATTTCATAACGTCGAAAACGCTTTAGATAAGCATATTGAGAAAGACCATGGGAAAACATATGGTCCCGGCAAGGGAGTTCGAGATTACAAAAGTGCTGGAGGCAGGGAAAGGGCTGCGAAGGACGCTATGAGTTCGGCGAAAACGAAACTGGCCAAACCGCTTGCCCGAGTCATTTCTGGTCTTGAGGACGAAGAGCGTCGTTTCCCGCCGGGGATTTTGAAGCTATTTGATATCATTGCGAACGACCAGGGACTTCCCAAGCGGGTAAGCAATAAGAAGAAAGAAGATGAGGACTTATGAGCACGCCAGTGAAAACCAGACTTTCAGCTCAGCAAATGCAGGTTGTCAACTATGTTGATGGGCCTCTGCTGGTGGTGGCTGGCCCGGGCTCAGGCAAGACGCGCGTGTTGACTGAGCGCGTGCGGACCCTCTTGACCGAGGTTTCAGGCCATTTTCGAGTGCTGGCATTGACCTTCACCAATAAAGCGGCCGACGAGATGCGGGAACGGCTGAACGACCTCAGCGAGGTCCGACAGCGAGCCTTTGTGGGGACGCTTCATGGGTTTTGCCTCGATATGCTGTCGGAACGGGGTAAATTCGTTGGGGTTGAAGGCACACCCAACATCTTCGAGCAATTCAAGGACCGCAAGGAGATTTTGCTCAAAGCTATCGCGGACGACCCTTTGTTGGAAAGCGAGATCAACAGCATTCCAGACTCCAAGGAGCGCGGGCTACGCGTGGATGGCTGGTTGCAGATGATCGCTCGGATCAAGGCCCATCCCATTTCGTGCGCGGTGTTGGACGATGAAATGGAACAGCGCGTTTTGGATGCCTACGACGCTGGCATGAGGGCTTGTAACGCCTACGACTTTGACGATCTGCTGTTGCTTACCTATCAGCTGCTCACCAACAATCCCAAGCTCGCCGATTTCTATCGGCGCCTATATCGATTCATTTGCATTGACGAGGCCCAAGATCTCAATGAGGCCCAATATGCGGTGATCTGCGCGTTGTGCGGAGAAACGTTCAAGAACGTGATGCTTGTGGGAGACCCCAAACAGTCCATCTATGGATTCAATACGTCGAGTCCCAAGTATATGGCGAGTTTCTCCGAAGATTTTGGTGCCGAGACAATTGAGCTGACTGAGAATTTTCGATCATCGCGCGCGGTGGTGGACAAGGCTCGTTCCCTTGATCCTAACTATTCAGTCGCGGGGCAGGTTCCTATCGCTGGCGAGTGCAAGGTTATGGTCGGCAACGATTCTGAGGGCGAGGCCAAGCTTATCGCCGACACCATGCAAACTCTCTTCGCGCAAGGGCACGCCGACGTGGAGGGCCCGATCACCCCCTCAAATTGCGCAGTGCTGGGGCGCACGCGGTTCGCTTTGCTCGCGGTGGAGAAGGAGCTTCGAGTTCGCTCGATCCCTTTCTATCGGCGACTGACAGCAAATCACGAGAATGAGTCGGATGCGGTCGAGGATTTCCAACTCGCGTTACGATTGATCGGGAACCCGAGAGATAGATTGCATTTCTCTGCCTTAGCCAAACGCTGGGCTGTTTCCGCGCCTGCATCCGTCTCGGAAGCCATCCCCGTCATTGAGAGCATGGCGATTCTGTCACCGAACCCTTGCGCGGAGGTGGTTGTGGCGGCTGTAAAGGGGATTGTGAACAACTCCATCAAATTGGATCTGATGCCTGCCTTCGAGGTGTTGAGGGATTATGCAGACACTTTGGGTGAAGAGGCGCGCTTGGCGATCTACGAGGATGTGGAGGTGTTCACACTGGAATGGGACCAATATCTTCGGGCGGGAAGTCCAGGACGATCAATCACTAGCTTCATGAGTAGTAAGGCCTTGGGCTCAACGCAGAAGGCGACTCGCGAGGGCGTCGGACTTTTGACTGTCCATGCGGCGAAGGGATTGGAATTCGACGTGGTTTTTGTTGCAGGAATGGCGGAAGGAGTATTTCCAGACTTCCGGGCGCGGCCCGGTCCAACAATGGATGAGGAGAAACGCAGCGCTTTTGTGGCTGTTACACGATCTCGGCGTCTGCTCTACCTTACTTATCCGCGTATGCGTCTCATGCCATGGGGGGACTGGCGTCAGCAATCCCCATCCCGTTTTCTTTAAGATGGGGCGCGGACTACAGAAATATAGGGGGCTAAGAACCCTTCGTGTTGCATAGTTGCAAACCCAGCCGTCAAAATTCTTTCGTCCTCGAGATCGTGCGGCAGAGCTCGTCAATCGATGAGAGTGGTGAGCTCAAATCGGATTGGTTGTCGTATATGAGTTATTTTGTCAAAAGCCACTTTCTAGTGGCTTTTGAGTTTTCGGAAATATGAAATTCTCTCGGTAAAACGAGATCTTTGAGTGAGAATATGAGTCGATATAATCCAAAACAGAATTCCGGTGCAGTTTTTAACGCTGCGGAAGAATTTAAAAATCGTGCACTGATAGATTGTGACTCTATATTTGGATTTCAGAAAATATGGGTGCCTGAAAATTTTACTCACTTAATTAAACACTACGTTAATAACCCTTTAGAGGGTGAGCAGGGAAATCTGGTGGCTAAGTTGAGGCAGCAGCTGAGGCCGTGTCCACCGGGAAGCATAGCCCTTTTCGCAGAAATATATTGGATTTTGCTTTTGGGCCCCACAAATCTACGGGCGGAGAGGAAGCGAGAGCGCATTCGGCACGTATGGGCGATGGCATCACCTCCGATAAGCTCTTTTCCCCCTAATTTTTCGAATTCAGTTTTCCTCAATGACCAAGCGCTGTCCGGGCTGGGTAGTGCTGGACCAGGCTTCAACCTGTATCAGTGGAAGGAGCTTCAATTTGCGGTCATTGCTTTTCAGGATTTGATGTCCCAGACTCCCGACACTAGGAAACAGCTGTTGGATGATCCATGGGCTTTTGCTCGATGGTTAGACCATTTTCAAGAAGCAGATGGACGCCAGTTTTATCACTGTCTTTGCCATGTTCTGTTTCCCGATGAGTTCGAGAGGATCTTTTCAGAGAAGGACAAGGCCCGGGCAGCTAGATCTCCCGTGTTGGGGATTTCTCCGTCGAGCGTCACTGATCGCCCATCGCGAGACCAGGCGCTCTTTGCTGCACGTCAAGTTCTGGAGCAAGAGAAAGGTAGCCTTGAAATCGATTTTTACGAAGATCCACCCATCTTACTTCGTACGAAGACACCCAAAACTGCCAAAATTGACGAGTTTTTTATGCCGGTGATCGACCCTGAAACAATACTGCAGCAGATGGTGTTGGAGGGCGATGATGAAACCGATGGTGCAGCCGAAATTGAGTGGGAACCACTCAATCAAATTTATTTCGGACCTCCGGGCACAGGAAAAACTCATGCAATGGAAAAACTACGAGTGGAGCGCTACAGTGAGGGCGAGCATATTGAGTTTGTATCCTTCCATCCAAGTTACTCCTATGAAGATTTTGTGGAGGGGTTCCGGCCGGAGCCAGGAAAAGGAGGCCAGCTCGGGGACCGGCCGGTCAAAGGCCCATTCCGCCTCATATGCGAGCGAGCACATGCATATCCGGAAGATCGTCACACGCTCTTCATTGACGAAATTAACCGCGCCAACGTAGCGAAGGTTTTCGGTGAGTTAATCACAGTTCTTGAGACGAGTAAGCGCTGCGCGCCGGGAGCCAAGGTCGAGGGACTACCCGCGTCGGTCCGTCTTCAATATAGCGGTGACAAGCTGGCGGTTCCGCGAAATCTTGACATTATCGCGTCAATGAACACCGCGGATCGCTCTGTGACGGCTATTGATCACGCTCTGCGCCGTCGATTTGAATTCATCGAGTGTCCCGCTGATCCCGAATTAATAGAGCCGAGCAAAGTTGGGACCGTAGATTTATCCAAGCTACTTGCCGCTATCAATGACCGCATCGAATTTATGCTTGATCGAGATCATGCGATCGGACACGCCATTCTGATGGGTATTCACTCTGTCGAAAAGCTCAAGTCCGTTTTTTCGACCCAGGTTATTCCTCTTCTAATGGAATATTTTTTTGAGGATTCCCTGCGGGCAAAAATTGCGTTGACCGGCAAAGCGAGAGTTTCGGTGTTTTTCGAGGAGCGACGCTTAAAGCCCGCATCGCTTTTTGAGAATTGCGACGAGTTCATTGGCCATGAAGAGCGTGTGTCCATTAGCCCGAGTAAGAATCTTGATGTCTGGACAGAGTTCGATTTCCAACAGCTCTACGACCGTCGTGCCACGATATCTGTGGACGTAGTCGCGGCAGAATCGGATGATAGCGAAGGCGGGGCTCCGCAAGCTGAAACCTCGCCAGGTATTTGATGCGGGCGATTTCAGTTTTCGAGCGAGAAACGATCGCTGTAGTCCGCGCTGGCGACGCGAGACTTAATGCACCGCCAGAGCCTGGTGCTAGAGCGTGCATTGACGAGTTTTCTGCTGCGGCGTTGGAACGCTTGAACGCGACAAGGCCCAAATTTTGCCGGTGGGTCGTCGGCGGCATTCAGCTATTCCAAATGTGCGGTATTGTGCGTTTGCCCAACGGCTTGGTTCTTGAGATTTTACCCAAGGTTTGGTCTGCGGATTCATCTTTGTCGGCGGATCGCTCTGGCGAGGAGAAGCGCGCAAGGCTTGCATTGTTGCGAATGCTCTCTAAAAATCAGGATCTAAAATTTTCAGTTCTTAGCAATGCGTCCCAAGATCTCGCCAAGCTTTCTCTGATAGATGTTTTTGTTCGTGCTTTCGTGATGGAAGTGTTGTGGGTAGCCCATGGAGGGTTGAAGTCTAGCTATATCGAAACGGTGTCGGATTCGCCTGTATTGCGGGGGCGAATGCTGTTTGTTGAAACTCAGATCGGGGGAGCCTCGCGAAATGGCTTGGTTCGCTGCGTCCACGATGATTTTTCCTCTGATAATCCTTATAATCAGATTCTGCTTGCGGCCCTTTTAGCTTGCCGGCAGTTCGTTCTGTCGGCCGCTACTCAACGCTTTTGGTTCGAAGCTCGGTCCATGCTGTCCGCAATCTCAATTAGGCCGATGAATGCACAATCCATCAAGAAGCTCGCTCGCAATCGTTCCACCAAGCGGTATGACGAGGCTTTGGTATGGGCTAAGATAATCTTAGAGCTGCAGAGCCCGACGCTCTCACATGGAGAGAACCAGGCTCCCTCGCTGCTCTTCGACATGGAAAAGCTTTTCGAGCGCTGGGTCGAGGCTCACGCTAACACAACTCTGAAGCCACAATGGATTGCTCGCCGGCATGGCACAGTCCGGCACTTGGCGACCATTCCGACGCGGCTTCCTGCTGACGAGAGTGACGCTGAAAAATTTGTGAAAGTGTTCAAGCTAACGCCTGATGTCTTGGTGTGGCGAGCCGATGAGGCGAAACCCGGTCAAGCGGATTCTGACCCCGAAGCGATTATTGATGCGAAATGGAAAGCGATAGACCCTGCGGTGAAGGACTGGGGAGTCAGGGAGGGGGATATCTATCAGATGTTGGCATATGCCACACGGTTTCGCTGCCTCCAGGCCACGCTTGCTTACCCAATTTTCAAAGGGCACCAAGCCGTGCTCGCGCAGCCACCAGTTTTCCATATCGACATTGGCTCCGGCCAAGTCGTCAAAGTATTGGTGGGATTGATACCCATTGACGATTAAGCGAATCGAAGCCGGCTATTTTTGTCAATAGTAATGCGTTTGTCCGCACCGCTTTGCACACTCAAACAAGTTGTGCAATGATGATGTCATATCACCCGACGACATTGCGCCGGGAAGAGCGTGCGCACTTACGCGGTTTCGTGATAGGAGCACTTCAACACAATTGATGTGATGCTTAACGATATGTGTCAGCACATGGCGCAATCAACGATATAGGAAAAGGGGCATAGACAAAAATCCGTATCCTTGGATTTTGTTGATTTGGCTGGTGTCAATGCCGGAGTGAAGATGTACCAAATGGCACGTTAAAAGTGTACCAATCCGGGTTAATAAATAGAGCCGTTCAGGCCCTGGATTTTTCTCTTTTCAATCCACATTTCTATGCAAGGTAGAATTGGGGTGACGGGCGTAGCGCAGCGTAGCCCGTTTCCTCAAGACGTTGTTTTTGCTGTTACGGGTTGGCCCCTCCTTTTTCAGCATTGACGTTTGGTTTGGCATTGCGCTGCTGCCGTTTCTTGCTGGTGGCCAATCGATACGATTCGCCGTTCATCTCCAGGATGTGGACGTGATGGGTGAGCCGGTCGAGCAACGCTCCGGTCAACCGCT
>NZ_FOQI01000029.1 GCF_900113705.1 Collimonas sp. OK307
GCATCCAGGTCGATTCGATGTAGTCGCGGCTTTCTTTCAGGGCGGCGCGTGAAGAGTCGGCCAGGGTCACAGGCAAGTGCGGCGCACGGGCGACGGCGACTACTTGCTGCGCAGAAAGGCTAAAGCCGTCAATAGTGATGGTGGTATTGGTCATGTTCACATCCAAAGTAGAAATACAAAATAGGGATACAAAATAAATCCATGTTCTTGCCGAGCCAAATGCCGACTACGGGTTTTCCTGGGTTTTCCTGTTTTTTTGGGTTTTTTGAATAATACTCTTGAATTCAATTATTGCATACAATAAGTGAATGCATTATATTGAATCCGGGGCGCCGCTTTTCCAAGCTTGAATCGGGGCGATTCCAGACTTATAAATTGGTATAAACCAAACAAACAATTAGGAGACGAACGTGCGGCGCTTTTATAAATCACTGTTTGGCCAGGTGCTCATAGCACTTGTCATGGGAATCGCAGTCGGGGTGTTGTTCCCGAAATTCGGAGAAAGCCTGAAGCCTCTGGGCGACGGTTTTATCAAGCTGGTCAAGATGATCATCCCGATGATCGTGTTCTGTGTAGTGGTGCATGGCATTTACGGTGCCGGCGAGTTGAAAAAAGTCGGCCGGGTCGGCTTGAAGGCGCTGATCTATTTTGAAGTGGTGACTACGCTTGCCCTGGTGCTGGGGTTGCTGCTGGCTTTTGTATTCCATCCTGGCGTCGGCATGAACATCAATCCCGACACCTTGGATGCCAGTGCCTTGTCCAGTTACGTGGAAACCGCCAATAAGGTAAGAGGCAGCAGCTTTTCCGACTTCGTGATGAAAATCATCCCGAATACCGTGGTCAGCGCGTTTACCTCTGGCGACGTACTGCAAGTGCTGCTGTTTTCGATCATTTTCGGTTCGGCCCTGTCGCTGATCGGTGAAAAAGCGGCACCCATCATCACCATCGTGCACAGCATGTCGGATGCTTTTTTCAAATGCATGTCTTTCATCATCAGGCTGGCGCCGCTCGGCGTGTTCGGTGCGATTGCGTTCACGGTCGGCAAATATGGCGTCGGCTCCTTGCAACAGCTGAGTTTCCTGGTGCTCCTGTATTTCTTTGCGGTGGTGATTTTCGTCTTTGCGATATTGGGCACCATCCTCAGGCTCGCCGGTTTCAGCATCTTCAAGCTGATCAAATACCTGCGTGCCGAACTGCTGGTGGTGCTGGCAACCGCGTCATCTGACAGCGTGCTGCCGCAGATCATGCGCAAGCTGGAATACATGGGCATCAAGGATTCCACCGTCGGCCTGGTGATCCCGACCGGTTATTCGTTCAACCTCGACGCTTTCTCGATCTACCTGACCCTGGCCGCCGTGTTCATTGCGCAAGCTACCAATACGCCGCTGGCGCTGACCGATTTACTGGCAATCCTGGCGGTGGCTTTGATTACTTCCAAGGGCGCCCATGGCGTGCCGGGCTCGGCAATTGTGATTCTGGCGGCCACCTTGTCGGCCATTCCTGCGATTCCGGTGGTGGGGCTGGTGCTGGTGCTGTCGGTCGACTGGTTCATGGGCATCGCGCGCGCACTTGGCAATCTGCTGGGTAACTGCGTGGCGACCGTGGTGGTGGCGGTGTGGGAAAAAGATATCGACAAGGTACGCGCGCATGCGGTCTTGAACGGTGAACGTCCGCCCGCCATGGGGGAAGATCTTGACGCGGCCAACTTGCAAATAGCGGCTGAGGGCAGGTCGCTGTAGGTAGAAAGTAGGCAAACAGCAAGCAGAGAACAAGTTCGCCCGACGCCATTGGCGGTCGGGCGCAACCCCGGCAACCGATTCTTATTTTTTGAAGGCGCCCCATTTGCAAGTACAATTTTGAACTTTAGAACCCAGCTTCAAGGAAATCGATAACATGAGCCTGTCTTCCAGCCCATCCGGCGCCGACAGTTCTGACGATATAGCGGCCGATATCACGACCGCGATTGCCGAGCAGCGCCTGCCACCTGGCACCAAATTGCGGGAAGAGGCCCTCGCGCGCCTGTATTCCGTGAGCCGCACCAAGATCCGGGCGGCGCTGGTGATGCTGGCGAAAGACAAATTGATCGATCTGGTGCCCGACAAAGGGGCGTTTGTAAGCCGGCCGACTGAGGAAGAGGCGCGCCAGATATTCTTCGTTCGGCGTGTGCTGGAAGCTGCGCTGGTGCGCGAATTCGTGGCCAAGGCCAGCGCCGCCGATTATCAAATGCTTGAGCAGCACTTGCGGGAGGAACGTGAGGCGCTGTCCAAGGAGAATCCGCAAATCCGCTCCAAATTGCTGAGCGATTTTCACATTCTGCTGGCGCGTACCGTGGGCAATCAGGTCCTGACCGATGTGCTGACCAAACTGGCCGGCCGCAGTTCGCTGATTACCATGTTGTACCAGTCCACCAGGGACGCGACATGTTCATCGGACGAGCACGTCGAATTCCTGAAAGCGGCTAAGGCCGGGGATACGGAAAAGGCGGTGCAGCTGATGGCGCATCATTTGCATCATGTGGAGTCTGCCTTGCAATTCGAGATACCGCCGCCTGGCGGCAAGAAGGATTTCGTCAAGGCGTTGCTGGCTTAGTGTAGTGGTGCCGCAGAGCGCCCACCCGCCGCTTACATCTGTTTAAACAAATGGATAAAGCTGCGGCTCACTTCCAGTTTTTCTGTATGTCCCTTTATCAACACCTGATGGCGGCCGCGCATGTCGCGGGTAATGCCGTCGATGGCGTTGACATTGACCAGGGTGGCGCGGTGGATTTGCCAGAACAGGTCGGGGTCCAGCTCTTCGGCCAGGTCGCGTACCGGTTTGCGGATCAGCGCTTCATAGGTGGCGGTCTGGACGCTGGTGTATTTTTCGTCGGAACGGAAAAACAGGATCTCCTGCACCGGAATCAGCCGCAGCTGCTGGCCGATACTGGCTTGTATCCATTGCAGATAAACCGGTTTGGTGGCGATCCCCATTTGCTTGGCGAGCTGGGTCAGCATCGAACCCATGTCGGTCGGCGTCGAGCTGAGCCTGGCCTTGAGGCGGGTGACGGTCAGGCCCAGACGCTCGGTCTCGGCCGGTTTCAAGATGTAATCGACAGCGCCGCGCTCGAAAGCTTCGATGGCGTATTCGTCATAAGCGGTAATAAAAACGATGTGGCTTTTGCTGCCTATCTCTTGCGCCGCCTGCAGCCCGGTTTTTCCGGGCATGCGGATGTCGAGGAATGTGAAATCAGGTTGTAGCTGGTCGACCAGCTCGACGGCTTCATCACCGTTTTTCGCTTCGCCGAGGATTTCCAGTTCCGGCCACGCCTGGCTCAGGCGCAAGCGGATCTGGTCGCGCATCAGGCGTTCGTCATCGGCAATGATAGCAGTAGGCATAGGCAATTATTCTAACAGGAGATTCAGCGTTTTTTGACCGAGCCGGAGCCCATGATGCTGGAGCGCACTTGCGGGTCGCCGCTGTATGAGACGTCACCGGAGCCGGCGGTTGAGACCTCGAGATTCTTGCTGGCGTAGACATGTGCATCGCCGCTGCCGACGATCGACACGCTGGTGTTTTCAGCGAGCAAACCAAAGCCGTCATAATCGCCGCTACCGGCAATCGATACCTTCAGATCACGCGTCTTGCCTTTGACCTTGATATCGCCGGCGCCGGCGATAGAGGCCGCGACCGTCGGCGTGTTCAATTCCCCGCTGAGGCTGCCAGAGCCGGATATGGCAATCTTGATGCTGTCTTTTGAACTCAGTTTACCGACTACCTTGAGATCGCCGGAGCCGTAGATGCTCAAAGCGTTTACATCCGGCGTGCTCAGATAAACATTGATATCGTGGTGGCTGGTGAAAGACGAATTGCGTTTCAGATGGACTTTCATGACCGAGCCGCTGGTTTCCAGCTCGACCAGCGAAACCAGGTTGGATTCCGCTTCGATCACGGCTGGTTTGACCGGCCCTTGGGTTAAATACACGTTCACGGCATCCGCGACTTCCAGTTGCTGGAAACTACCTACCTGGCGCTCGACTCTGACTACTTCGGCAGCCATGCTTGAGCTGCTGCCGAGCAGCGGAACCAGCGCTGCGGTAGCGAGTGTAAAGATAAGCGCAAAACGCGAGTTCGATTTCATATACATGTTTCCTCTTACTTATAAAACTAGCCTGAATAATGGATTCACGCAGGCTTGGCCTTGCTCGCGCCGACTACTTGATATGGCACTTCAATGGTTGAGCATACGCCGCTCGGGCTGTTAGGCGCTATCTCCAGTTGTGCGGCGTTGCCGTGCAGCAGTTTCAGGCGGTCGCGGATACTTAGCAATCCCAGGCCGGTGCCATTGCTGGGGAAGGCGCCAAAACCGAGACCATCGTCAGTGACGCTGACACGCAACTGATTGTCGGCTACTTCTGCCTTGATACGCAAGTAGCCACCTTCCGCCTTGCGCTCCAGGCCATGCTTGATGGCGTTTTCCACCAGCGATTGCAGCATCATTGGCGGGAAGGCTGCGCTACGTAAGCCGTCGGACACTTGCAGGTCGACATTCAAACGTTCTTCCATACGCATCTTCAACAAATCCAGGTAAGCCCGCACGATGTCGACTTCGCGGCCCAGCGTGGTGACGGTGGCGGTTTCCCGCATTTGCGGCAATACCGCACGCAAGTACTGGATCAGGCGCTTTTGCATGGCCGATGCACGTGGCGGATCGGTTTCGATCAGGTATTCAACCGACGCCAGCGTATTGAACAGGAAATGCGGTTCAACCTGGGCCTGGATCATCTGCATCTTGGCTTCCGATACCTCGCGTTGCAGGTTGGCGTGCTCGGCGGCGGCGTTGGCAGCCTGGGCCCGCGCTTCAGCCCGTTTCTTGCCACCCATCAGAGCCTTGGTGCCGAACAAGCCGATCAGCAGCAACAGCACAAAATTCACAAACCATTCAGAAGACTTCTTCTGGTAGCGGGCAACCTGCTGCTCGGCTTTTTCGGCGGCGGCTTCATGGATGGCGGCAATCGCATCGTTGATTGCCTGGTTGACATCCTGGGTAGCGTCCGGCGGCAGACTCAAGCTCAGGCTGGCGGCATTATTGTTGTGGGCAGGCGCGGCCGGAGGTGCAGGCGGCGCATCTGGTGCGGCTGGTGCGGCTGGTGCATCTGGTGCAGCAGGCGCCGGCATCACCTTGGCACTCGCGGCATCGTCGCCATCATAGGTATAAGTGCCGGTATTGATATGAACGCCGGTGTCGTCAATCCGGATATCGGTTTTGCCTCGGCCGGCCTTAGCCGATTTTGAGGTGTTGCCGTTATGTTTGCTGACTTTTTCGATGACGAGTTCGTCAGAAGAAAACAGCGTTTCCTGCAAAATCCCGGCGGCTGCCAGCATCAGCACAGCAAACAACAAGAACTTCCACCACGAAAGCTGCGTGACCCAGCTAGCAACTTTGTCGAATCCGCGCGACAAATAGGTCGAGGTGATCGCGGCATTTTTCTTGAATGTGGTGAACGAATCAGGATTCATAGAGTAGGGATCAGTTGTGCGGCAACTCGAAAAGTTGTCGTCATTTTAAACGGAACGGGCGCAGCAGTCTGACCGTTTTGCTATAAAGCATCAAAGAGCGCTGAGCGCCTGCGAGCCGGTTTGCTCGGTTTTCTTACGTGCTACTTTCTTCATGGCCTGTGCCCGCTGTTGCTGCTGTTGCTGAGTAAAAGCGATTTTTTCTTCCGGTGTCATACGTTTGCCGATAATCACGATGGGCGGCATCAGCAGCGGAATCTCTGCAGACTGTGCTGCAGCTTTTTTAGCCGGTGCAGCTGCCATGGCTGGTGTAAGACTCGTGCTCAGGGCCGCTAACAGCATGGTGGCGACCAATAATCTGGATACGGTATTCATTTGCAATCTCCTGGTTTGGAACTGCGACGAAACTGCTGCCGAGTTGGCGGCTTAGATGACGGCTTTCTTGTGGCTGGCTTCTTGCTGTGCCAGTACCGATTTTTGTTCCTGGTTCAGACGCTTGCCGACGACGGTGATCGTGGCCAGGTAGCCGTCCTGTTGTGCCAGGGCCAGCTTTTCTTGCGGGTTCAGGCGTTTGGCGACGATCGTCACGGTTTGCAAGAATTCAGGATGGCTTGGACGTTTGCCGATAATCGTGATGGTCGGCAGTGTGGAAACTTCAGTTTGCTGTGGTGCTGCTTGTGCCGGGGCGATGCTGCCAGCCAGAGTAGCGATGGACAGGATGGCGATCAGTGCTGTGCGTGCTGTGTTCATTTTGTTCTCCGTTAAGTGATTTGCAGGTGGCTGACGTTGTTGCATGTCGTCACTTTAGGGAGGGGCATGGCAAGTCGCCAGCTGCTTGCGACAATCTGCAGAAATCGCGGAACAGAATACAAAAAAGCGCCTCTGGAATGCAGCGGATTTAGCGGGATTTTTAGGGAACGACAGGGAGTTGACGCAGGGACGGAGGCTTTTTAGTGTTGTTGAGCCACAGTATTAGTTATATAAAAGATAAGTAAAATGCCTGCCTAACGGGAAATTGACTATTTCTCTTATGCAAATTCATTCTATGTACATGCTAAAAAGTTCGTTCTCTTTATAACAAACCGGTGAGATTATCTTCGCTCTTTAGCCGTATTTGTAATAAGGGGACGATGTATGACTGCCGCCGCGCTTACCGATCAAAGCCTTGCAAGCAAGCCCGCTACGCCGTTTCGCGTGATGCCCGGGTTTCGCCTGTCGCTGGGATTCACGCTGTTTTATCTGGCCCTGATCGTACTGATCCCCTTGTCGGCAGTGTTTCTCAAGACCTTCACGTTGAGCTGGGACGGTTTCATCGCCGCAGTCACTTCGCCGCGGGTGATGGCGTCTTACCGCCTGACTTTCGGCACTTCCTTGCTGGCGGCGCTGCTGAATGCATTTTTCGGCGGCATCGTGGCCTGGGTTCTGGTGCGTTACCAGTTTCCCGGCAAAAAACTGATCGACGCCCTGGTCGACCTGCCGTTTGCATTGCCGACAGCGGTAGCCGGCATCGCCCTGACCGCGCTGTATTCAAGCAATGGCTGGATCGGCCAATATCTTGAACCGCTGGGCATCAAGGTCGCTTTTACACCGTTAGGCATATTAGTAGCGCTGACTTTCATCGGTTTGCCGTTTGTGGTGCGTACCGTACAGCCGGTGCTGGAAGATGCCGAGAAAGAACTGGAGGAAGCCGCCGCCAGTTTGGGTGCTAATCATTGGCAGACTTTTACCCGGGTAATTTTTCCGACTGTATTTCCTGCGTTATTGACCGGTTTCGCGTTGTCCTTTGCCCGCGCTACCGGCGAGTACGGCTCGGTCATCTTCATCGCCGGCAATATGCCGATGGTGTCGGAAATCACCCCCTTGTTCATTATTACCAAGCTGGAGCAATACGACTACGCCGGCGCGACCGCGATCGCGGTGGTGATGCTGACTGTGTCGTTTTTGCTGCTGCTGGCGATCAACGTATTGCAAGCCTGGACTCGCAAACGCGGCCAGTCGGTCAAAGTATAGGAGTCGGACTTGAGCGCTACTGCCAGTAATTTCAATTCGACTGCCGCGACTGCGACACCGGTTGCCAGGCCACAGGCAAGAGGTGAACCGATCCATGTGCCGAACGCCACCCTGGAACCGTTGTGGGTACGCACCCTGCTAATGACGGTGGCGCTGTTGTTCCTCGCCTTGTTCCTGGTGGTGCCGCTGCTGTCGGTATTTGCCGAAGCGTTCAAGAAGGGCTGGGAAGCCTATCTGGCCGCAATCATCGAGCCGGATGCGATCAGCGCCATCAAGCTGACCTTGCTGACCGCCGCGATTGCGGTGCCGCTCAACCTGGTGTTCGGGGTCGCCGCGGCGTGGACGATTGCCAAGTTTGAATTCCGCGGCAAGAACATCTTGCTGACGTTGATCGATCTGCCGTTCTCGGTATCGCCGGTGATATCCGGCCTGATTTATGTGCTGTTGTTCGGCGCGCAGGGCTGGTTCGGCCCGTGGCTGCGCGAGCACGATATCAAGATCCTGTTTGCGGTGCCGGGCATCGTGCTGGCGACCGTGTTTGTGACTTTCCCCTTCGTAGCGCGTGAGCTGATCCCGTTGATGCAGGCGCAGGGTAGCGAAGAAGAAGAGGCCGCCCTGGTGCTAGGCGCTTCAGGCTGGAAGACATTCCGCCACGTGACCTTGCCGAATATTAAATGGGGCCTGCTGTATGGCGTGATCTTGTGTAACGCCCGCGCCATGGGCGAGTTCGGGGCGGTGTCGGTGGTGTCCGGCCATATTCGCGGCGAGACCAACACCATCCCCTTGCAGGTAGAGATTCTGTACAACGAATACAACTTCCAGGCAGCGTTTGCGGTGGCGTCGCTGCTGGCGTTTCTGGCGCTGCTGACCCTGGCGTTGAAATCGTTCATCGAATGGCGTTTGCGTGAGACGGTGCTGCCGCATAACGTGGGGAATCAAACAGGACAGGAGCAGGCATGAGTATCCAGGTAAGTAACATCAACAAGCGCTTCGGTGAATTTGTCGCACTGAATAATGTGTCGCTGGAATTTCCGACAGGTGAATTGACCGCGCTGCTGGGACCATCCGGCTGCGGCAAGACCACCTTGTTGCGCATCATCGCCGGCCTCGAAGCACAGGATAGCGGCCAGGTCTTGCTGGAAGGCGAAGATGCTTCATCGCGCCATGTACGCGAGCGCCAGGTCGGTTTCGTATTCCAGCACTATGCCTTGTTCAAACATATGACCGTGTTTGAAAACATCGCCTTCGGCTTGCGCGTCAAGCCGCGTGCCCAGCGCCCGAGTGAAAGCGCGATTCGCGAAAAAGTAACCAGCTTGCTGGAACTGGTGCAACTGGACTGGCTGGCCGATCGTTATCCGCCGCAATTGTCCGGCGGCCAGCGTCAGCGCATTGCACTGGCGCGAGCACTGGCGGTAGAACCGCGCGTACTGCTGCTGGATGAACCGTTCGGCGCGCTGGACGCCAAGGTGCGCAAGGAATTGCGGCGCTGGCTGCGGCGTCTGCATGACGAGTTGCACGTTACCAGTATTTTCGTAACCCACGATCAGGAAGAAGCGCTGGAAGTGGCGGATCAGATCGTCCTGATGAACAAGGGTAATGTCGAGCAGGTAGGCGCACCGCAGCAAGTCTATGAAAACCCGGCATCGCCATTCGTCTATGGCTTCCTTGGCAACGTCAATCTGTTTCACGGCCGTGTGCACCAAGGCGTGCTGGATACCGGTGGCGCCACTTTCGACGCGCCTGAGCACGCCACGGCGCAAGACGCGCAAGGCGTCGGCTATGTACGGCCGCATGACCTCGACATCGATCGCTATACCAGCGGCGCGGAAGGCATCGTGGTGCAACTGCGGCGCGCCCATGCAATCGGGCCGCTGGCGCAGCTGGAACTGGAGCGCAGCGATGGCGCCGATGCCGGTCTGATCGAAGCTGTCATTTCCAGCGAGCGCTTCAGGCAGCTCAATTTGAAAGACGGCGAAACCTTGGTGGTGCGGCCGCGCCGCCTGCAGGTGTTCGTCGATGGTCAAGCTAAACAACAAGCTACACAGTAAGGAGAAGAATATGAATTTCCAACAATTACGCTCGATCCGCGAAGCAGCGCGCTGCGGTTTCAATCTGACTGAAGTAGCGAATGTCTTGTTTACTTCGCAACCTGGAGTCAGCCGCCAGATCCGCGAGCTGGAAGAAGAACTCGGCGTCGATATTTTCATCCGCAACGGTAAACGCCTGATCGGCTTGACCGATCCCGGCAAAGGAATTTTGAAGATCGTCGAAAGACTGTTGCAGGAAGCGGAAAACCTGCGCCAGGCCAGCCAGGAGTATTCGGGCGAAACCAGCGGCACCTTGACAGTCGCCGCCACCCATACGCAAGCACGCTACGCTTTGCCGCGCGTGGTGCAAGGTTTCCGCGCCAGTTTTCCCGATGTCCGCATCGCCCTGCAACAAAGCTCGCCGGAACATATTGCCGACTGGGTGATATCGGGCAAGGCCGACGTCGGTATCGCCACCGAGGGCCTGACCCAGTTCAAGGAATTGATTTCCTTTCCATGCTATGAGTGGAGCCACGTGCTGGTAGTGCCGGAGAATCATCCATTGCTGGAGATCAGCGGGCCGATCAGCCTGGAAGATTTGGCGGCGTATCCGTTGATTACCTACGATGTCGGTTTTACCGGCCGCGGCCATATCGACGCTGCTTTCAGCAAGGCCGGCATCACGCCCGATATCGTATTGACGGCGATGGATTCCGACGTCATCCAGCAATACGTATCGCTCGGCCTGGGGGTTGGACTAGTGGCCTCGATGGCGACCGAACATAGCCGCCAGAACGGCTTGCGTTCGATTTCGGTATCGCATCTGCTGGCATCCAATGTGACCCGGCTGGCAGTACGGCGCGGGGCTTACCTGCGTTCTTACACGTATGACTTCATCTTGCAGTTCGCACCGCAGCTGAAACGTGAAGATATCGTTGAAGCCTTACAGGCGGAACCGCATGGCGCCAGCAGCAACGGTGTGCATAAGGTTGATTTTGAACCGCGCATCTTGAAAATCGCCTGAATCGAGCGACGCCTCTAAATCGGGCTGCGCTGGGCCAGGGGTCATGGCCTTGTCATATTCCGACGCTACGATTTCGTTTGTCTCCTCCGATCCTCCCCGGATTCGGATTTAGCCCGCTACCGCAAGGTCAGCGGGCTTTTTCTTTGCGCGTTTCTGTACCACTGTCGGAAAAGGTCATTAAATCAATAGCTTAGTGAATTGGCAGGGTAGTTATCCACAGGGCTACGCACAATTTCTGTGGGTAACTCACACCGCGTGCCAGCCGCTTGCGGTATCTCATCGGCCTACAATATTGTTGGCTATAATCGACGGCTTGGAGGTCCGCTGTAGCGCATACTTATCAAGCCCAGCCCGTCAAGCCCAGCCACTCATTGGAAAGCAATAAATTTATGGCCTCATCCCCGGAAAACCTCAGCATGGCAGTGTTCTGCGACTTCGAAAACGTCGCGCTCGGCGTGCGTGATGCAAAATACGAGAAGTTCGACATCAAGCCGGTGCTGGAACGCCTCCTGCTGAAAGGCAGCATCGTCGTCAAGAAGGCTTACTGCGACTGGGAGCGCTACAAAGAGTTCAAGGCCACCATGCACGAGGCCAATTTCGAGTTGATCGAAATCCCGCATGTGCGCCAGTCCGGCAAGAATTCGGCTGACATCCGCCTGGTGGTGGACGCACTCGATCTTTGCTACATGAAATCTCACGTCAATACCTTCGTCATCATCAGCGGCGACTCCGACTTCTCGCCGCTGGTCTCCAAATTGCGCGAGAACGCCAAGCAAGTCATCGGCGTCGGCGTCAAGCAATCGACTTCAGACCTGCTGGTTGCCAACTGCGACGAATTCATTTTTTATGACGACCTGGTGCGCGAGAGCCGGCGCACGGCCGCCAAGCGCGGTACGCGGGACACACAGCCGGCAGCGAAGCGTTCACCCGATGAAGAAAAGCGTCGCAAGGCAGAGTTGGAGGCGCGCAAGAACCAGGCGATCGACATGGCGGTTGAAACTTTCGATGCGTTGGTGTCCGAACGCGGCGACAGCGGCAAGATTTGGGCATCCGTGTTGAAAGAAGCGATCAAACGCCGCAAGCCCGATTTCAGCGAGTCGTATTACGGTTTCCGTGCCTTCGGCAATTTGCTGGAAGAAGCCCAGGCACGCGGTCTGCTCGAATTCGGCCGTGACGAGAAATCGGGAGCTTACGTATATCGCAGTAGCGGCAACAATGGCAATAGCGGCGGCTCGATTGCCAGTGAAGTCGCTGCGGAACAACCGGTGCCGGCATTGTTGCCGCTGCCGGAAGTAAGTGACGCGAAAGCAGTTTCACCGACGGTAGCGGCGGCGGCTGAAGACAATGGCGCCAAACCGGAAACCCGCCGCAAGGGACGCGGAGGCCGGAAGCCGGCTGAAAAGAAAGTCGCGGCGGCTGCGCCGAAAGTTGCCGCACCGGCTATCGCGCCGGAAACATCCGCAGCTGTCGAAGCGCCGGTTCAGCCACAGGAAGAAGCTACGGTTCAGGGCGTAAAAACGGCCCGCAAGCCAGCCACACGCAGCCGTCGCCCGCGTAAATCTGAAGTGAAGCCGGACGAAGCTTGATGAAGGACGGCCGCGATTTTGTGTCTCTACGGTCGCGGTGACACCGCTATCCCGCTTGCTGCACAATCCGGATACTGCAATTGAGAGACCGCAAGCGGCCAGCAGTAGTCCGTGGCTGATCGCCGAATCTGTACTGCCGAGATATTTGAAAGGGTGATTGAAATGCCAAGGAATCCCCATGTGGTGCTTTACGTTCTGGTGTTAATAGCGGTTGTCGTCAGTGTAGATTTACTGTTCTTTAAGAATCGATTCTGGGAACGGCTGATAGTGAACATCGGTATTGTCTTGGTGTTCGCGGCCTTCTATTTGAGATTCTTAAAGTGAACCCGTAGGCACGGTCCCGACGTAGCGCGAAAGTGAAACCTGCCGTTCGGCGCGATCTACGAGTCTGTGACCGGCTGCATGCGGCCAAGAACGGCCAGTTGCGAGACCAACCAATGTGGTATTGGTTTAACAATTTTTCTGTGGCAGTTTACGCTACGAACTATAGGGACTTTTTGCAATGAGCCAAGACAATCAGATGATTTCTGCATCGAAGACGTTTGCTACTCCACTCGATCTATACAGGTCGATTTCGCGGGTATGGTCTGGAGACACATCAAGTCCAACTAATGCCTGGTCACAATCAAATCCAGCGCAGAATCATTGCAGCGTTACTTCTCTTGTCGTGCAAGATTACTTCGGCGGTGAGATTCTTACCACCAAGACGTCCGGAGGAATCCACTTCTATAATTTAATTGACGGTAAAAAGTGGGATTTAACAGCCCGTCAATTCGCCGAACCTGTGCCATATGACGATACTCCATCATCTCGCGATGCAGCGTTAGCAGATACTTCGGAGCAGAAATACGTTCTTCTCACGACTCGGCTCAAGCAGTCTACCCAGATAGACGAAGTCTCCTCCTGATACAGAGTTTATAGAGTTGCCGAGGACCGCTTCCATTCCATTTCGCCCAAGTGAGACTCAACCGTGCATGTGATCGGGATTGCCACAACAAGCGCCATTGTGGTTATCATCCTTCCATGATGAACCAAGAATCAGGCTGCAAAAATTAATGCGTTTATAGCTAGGGTCCTTGAGCGCCAACACGTCGGCTTTGACGTTCCCAAACGTTGTATCCGGCTTGTGAATCGTTCCTTTTGCAAATGCATCGATAATGCCCTCCTTGAATTTCGGGCCACGAGGGTGCGCGTGCACCACTTGATTTCGTTGCTCTTCGGTAAAATCGTTGTACGCGATTCCCAGCACGTCCATTTCCACACCCGCCGTCACCAAAGCTACTACAGGTTTCTTGTATTGTGGAATTCCTGGCGTCGTGTGCAGTGCAATGGCATCCCATACTTGCTCAACGTCTTGCTCGGCAACGCCATATCCAGCTAGGAAGGCGCGTGCAGCATTCGCGCCGTCGACTTCGAAGCGGGCGTGTTTGGTGCTGTATGCGTCCACTAATCCCATATCATGGAACATCGCCCCTATATAAAGCAGCTCCGGATCGTACTTCAACTTCTTGCGTTCGCCCGCTATTGCGCCGAATAAAAACACGCGAGTTGAATGGTGAAACAAGAGGTCAGATTCAGTATCGCGAACAAGTTGCGTTGCCTCCCGTGCCATTTTACTGTCAGGAATTTTGATTCCAGCGATCATGTCGTGCATTGCATTCTCCAGGTTGGGCTTCGTCTATTACCGGATCAAAACAAAGTCAACGCCTTCCGAGGCGACGACTGTGCTGTATTGAGCCGACATACAAATTACCGAGTCCACTTTAAACGGCACCTAGTTTCGAGACAACGTAAAGCATGCGTTGTACACTGCCAGGCGTACGGCTTATCCTGCCACTACGACTACACTTTCCGTGCAAGCCGAGCTAAGGAAGTCGCTCCTCAAAAGGTATATTCGATGCGCGCTATCGCTATTGCGATCTTTCCGGGTGTCCAGGCACTCGATGTTGTGGGGCCTGTCGATGTCTTCGCTGAGGCAAACAGCTTTGTTGCCCCCGACGATGGATATGCGATTACTTTAGTGAGCGCTGTCGAGGGTGCGGTGCGTGCATCGAATGGAATGCGTATGTTGGCGGATATAACTTTTGCCGAAGCGAATACGCGTTACGACACAGCGTTAGTAGCGAGCCTGTCAGATTTTCTGTGTGACCGGGGTCATGAAATAATACCGAAAGGGAAATTCCATGACTGACGTAATGACCACAAAGAAACCGAAGAAGCAGAAAGCACCTAGCCTCATCCCAGTCGAGTTGATCGACCAGTTGCTGGCCCAAGTGCAGAACAAAGACGCCGAGTCGATCCTTGGCGAATCTGGCCTGGCTGGGCAGCTCAAGAAGATGCTGGCCGAGCGTATGTTGACGGCGGAGTTGAGCCATCATCTGGCCAGCGAAGGCGAGGCGAGCCAGAACCACCGTAATGGCAGTAGCCCGAAGAAGGTGCTCACGCCAGGCGGCGAACTGCACCTGGACATTCCCCGTGACCGGCTGGCGAGCTTCGAGCCCAAGCTGGTCGCCAAGCACCAACGGCGTATGCCAGGCTTTGACGACCACGTCATCAGCATGTACGCACGCGGTATGAGCGTGCGCGAGATTCAGGGCCATCTGCTGGAGCTGTATGGCACGCAGGTATCGCCGGACCTGATTTCCACCATCACCGACGAAGTCCTCGACGAGGTCACACAGTGGCAGCAACGGCCGTTGGAACCGATGTACCCCATCGTCTATTTCGACGCACTTCGACTGAAAATCCGGGATGAAGGCACGGTCAAGAACAAGGCTGTGTACCTGGCGCTGGGCATTCGTGCCGACGGCCGCAAGGAAGTGCTGGGGCTGTGGATCGAGCAAACTGAGGGCGCCAAATTCTGGCTGAAGGTCTTTAACGAGCTGAAGAACCGTGGATTGGACGATGTCCTGATTGCCGTCGTTGATGGCCTGCGCGGTTTCCCCGAAGCCATTGAAGCCGTCTATCCACAGGCGCAGATCCAGACTTGCATCGTGCACCTGATCCGCAATTCCACCACGCTGGCCTCCTGGAAGGATCGTAAGGAATTGGCTGCAGCCTTGAAACCGGTCTACCAGGCCGCCAACGCGGATCTGGCAGCCGTGGCGCTTGATGAGTTTGCGCAAGGGCCGTGGGGCACCAAATTCCCGACCGTGGCAACCTTGTGGCGGCGCCAGTGGCAGCAGGTCATTCCGTTCTTTGCCTATCCGCCCGAGGTGCGCACGATTATCTATACGACCAATGCCATAGAGAGCCTGCATATGCGCCTTCGAAAGATCGTCAAGAATCGCGGCCACTTCCCCAGCGATGACGCCGCAACAAAATTGCTGTTCCTCGCCTTGCGCAATATTGAAAAAGATTGGAAGATGCCACAGCGGACATGGAAGCAAGCAGCCAACCAGTTCGCCATCATGTTCGGCGAACGCTTCACGAACGCGATTAACTAACTACGAATTTCTGGCCCCGCACACAGAATTTCTGACAGGTCCTTAGTAGCCGGTGGCCCAGCTCTTCCAAGTGAAAACCCGGATACGCGTTTAATCGCATGGTTGACCAACGTCGCAGCTCGTTGTAAGCGCTATGGCTCCATATGCACAGGTGCCTTTGCTCTTGGCCATGCAGGACTACTTGATGGACGCCACGTGACTACTCATTGGCAAACTGCACCACAACTTGCGCTGCAATTTCCCGGTGCGCAAGTCGAACTCGATCGCATCTACATTCGTGACGGCCACCTGGTGACATCCGCAGGGGTTACCGCGGGCATTGACGTATCGCTCGCGCTGGTGGCTGAAGATCACGGACCGAAAATAGCGCTCGCGGTTGCGAAGCGCCTTGTTGTCTTTGCTCAACGGCGAGGAGGTCAATCCCAGTTTAGTCCTTACCTCAGCGCCCCTCCGGATGATGCATCGCCCATCGCCAAGGTACAGGCATACGTCATGGAGAATATAAGCGAAAACTTCTCCGTCACCCGACTTGCCGACGTCGCTGGAATGAGCGCACGTAATTTTGCCCGTATCTTTGTCCAGCTAACGAGCGTTACGCCGCATGAATTCGTCGAACATGCGCGAATCGATACAGCCCGCAATTTGCTTGAGAGCACCGACACTGCACTAAAAGCAATTGCATATAACTGTGGCTTCGGTACTGCTGACCGTATGCGCATTGTGTTTAAAAAACGTCTGGGTGTCTCGCCCAATGAATTTCGGATGAGTTTTCGAAAAACATAGATCGGCGGATGCAGCAGCATGATCGACGAATGGCTGTAACGGCTTTTTACGCAAAATGCCTCGGCACATAGCCCTGTTTCGGCAAAGTCGAGTAGGGTAGCCGCGACGGGCCGCGGTCGGCCGGTGTACCCAAAGACCGGCCAGTCGCACCCCAAAAAAATTGCGCTACGTATGGCCGCTCCTCCCTCTTCGCGGCCATCACCACCACGAGATACAATAACTTTGCATTATTGATTTCGTTTCACCTCGTATTGCAGGCACACTACGCCTGACGGGAAAATTTTACTATTCACCAGAATGAGTGCGGTTCTGTCCTTAATGTTTTTGAATAAGGGAACACCCTGCCCCAGCAGAATCGGATTGATGAAAAGCCAATATTCGTCGATGAGGTTTTCCGCCATCAGCGCGTGAGTGGCGGAGGGGCTGCCAAACACTAAAATCTCGCTGCCCGCGCTGTGCTTGAGCTTGCTGATTTCGTCGCTTAAATTGCTACTGATAATTTGCGTATCAGGGTGATTTTTTTCCGACAGCGTTTTCGATAACACCACTTTGTGGGCAGATTTATACCAACGCGAATGCGCATGGTCATGCGGGCTGGCGTCAGGCTTATCGGCAGCAGTTGGCCAGTACGACTCCATCATCTGGTAGGTCGTACGCCCATATAACGCGGTGTCGGTCTGCTGAATCCGCTGCTCCACGTATTCAAACAAGTCGGGGCTTATGCTTATCCAGGCCAGACCCGCCGGACCTTCAGCGGTGGAAGCGACAAAACCATCCAGCGACACATGGACAAACGAAACTAAGTTTCTCATGATTTTCTCTTTGATTAAGTTTTGATTACATAGCCTGCGAGGCGCGCCAGGGTTTGGTTCCCGCCTTCAATCGCACCAATTTTCTCCACCGCCATCTTGCGTGCTTCCGCATCGGGAAAAAACAGATGTATCGTCACTTTGGTTTGTCCATCCACCACCTCGAACGTCCATATCGCCTCAAAAATCGCATTCGGGTCGCCTTTGTACGTGCCACCAGTGCAAAACTCGATGCGGTGAGGCTTGTCGATCGCGGTATACACGCTGCGGCTGGGATAGTTTTTTCCATCCGGCCCGTGCATGACATGATGCCATTCGCCCCCCACGCGAAAATCCATTTTCTCCAGCGTGTTGGTAAACCCATTCGGTCCCCACCAATGCACGACATGCTCAGGTTTGGTCATCGCCTCCCACACTAATTCGCGCGGCGCATCTATCAAACGTGAGATGATAATTTCGCGGTCGGTGGTATCGGCATTGTTCGCGGCATTATTTTTTCTTTCCAGCACTTTTCTTCTCCTCAGCTTGAAGTTTTTTAAGATACACATCCAGGCGATTCAGACTCTGCTCCCAGTGCTGGCGATATTGCTCGATAAAATCGGCGACTTCACCCAACGGCGCAGCATTGAGCTGGCAGGGCCGCCATTGCGCCTGACGACCTTGCGTCACCAGCCCTGCGCGCTGCAAAACCTTGAGGTGCTTCGTCACGGCTGGCGCGCTTATTGAGAACGGCTTGGCAAGCTCGGTGACCGATGTCTCGCCCATTGCCAGTCGCGCAAGAATAGCGCGACGCGTTGGATCAGCGAGCGCGGCGAAGGTGATGCTAAGTGAGTCGGCATTCATATTTATTACATCGACTAGTTAATTAACCTACTGGTGAAATATAGATTACGTCAAAACCGATGTCAACGAAAATTCCCTGATTGCCGGCATGACAAGGTGTTGGTCCATCCATAGGGAGATCACCGATGGCCGCACGGAGGGTGGAGCTGCCGGTCGAATCCACGGCCAAAAGCAGGCACTGAAGGATCTTCTCCAAAGCGGCCGATGCGATAGTCGAGGTGTATACCGAAAATGAGGAGGATGCAAAGAAGCGGCTTGGCTGAGAAAAACCCCACCGAGTTGCAATAACCGGGCAGGGCTGATTTTCGTCTTTCTTGGGCAAGTAGGGATTACATGATGCGTTTACCGTTGACGACAACGCCTTGCGGCCCAAAGGTCGATTCCAGCGACAATTGCTTGCCATCGTCCTTGATATAACCTTGGTTGACATACATCTTCAACTGGTTTTCCTTCATCTGCCGTTGTGCAGGTGCTGCGGCATTTTTTTGTTCGAATGCGTTCAGGAACACGTCGCGTGCGAGCGTCAGCGAACCTTTGCCGGAAATTTTTTCCTTCAGCAGCGCCATTACGTTGTCACCCGTCAGCGCGTCCGGCGTCAAGCCCTTGCCATCCAGATTGACTTCAAAGGTACCGGCTACTTCGCCGTTAGGAGTCTTCAGACTGAGGCGGTCGATGCGGAAGCCGGGGGAGCTGGCGGCCAGTTCGCCGGCATGCTGCATCAGCATGGCCATCTGTGCCTTTTTCTGGGCTAGATTGGCATCGGTGCTGTCGTCGCCCGCTGCTGGCGCTGCGACTGCAGCAACGTCGGCACCGGCGACTGGCGGGGCTTTCGCAGCCGCTTCATAAAACGCCTTGGAAGCAGCCTGAATTTTCAGTAGCCCATCTTTGTTCAGGTTGAGATAGGAAAAATCGAAATGGATGTCGTCGGCAACAACGCCGTTGGCATCGCCGAACAGGCTCTTGTCTATCTTGGTCTGGTAAACCAGATCGAAATTGTTGCCGTGGTCTTTCAGGTCGGTGTCCATGACCAGGTTTTGCAGTTTCAGGACAGCGTTACCGTTCCTGGTAGCTTCGATATTATCCAGTTTGATGTGCCCGTCTTGTTTCCAGGTGTCAGTGGCGCTCTTCTCGTCCTTGTAGGTACCGCTCAGGTTGAGATTGCTCAGATTGACATTGATCTGGGTGCCAGCAGTAGTGGCGCTGAGGGATGGTAGGTTGAGTTCGTATTTTTGCGTTTCGCCACTTTTCCCATGGAAGTTCAAGTTCAGGTTTTTACCAACGATATGCAGGCCTTCCTGGTTCTGCCAATCGATTTCCGGCGCTGCAACGCTGGTCGACAGGCCACCGAAGAACAGCTTGTCGCTACTGGCATTGAGCTTGACCGGTAATGGTGTTTCCACTCCCTTGTCGTCCACCAGCGCAATCGTGTGGGTGATCTTGGCCCAACGGTAAAACGGAATGGCGAATTGATTGACCTGGTGAGTTACCGCCAAGCGGACCGGCTGCGCTCCCATCGAAATCGCGTATTCAGTCTTGGCTGTCGACGAGAACCAGCCGCGCTGGAACGAGGCCAGCTTGGTGCTGATCGGCAAGGAACTACTGCCCAATGCGTCCTGGTCAAATTTGCCAAAATCCGCTTCGGCGCGCATGCCGACTATGCCAGGAACCACGGCAACCCACGCAAGTACGGCGGCGCCGACTGCGATGGCTATTTGAGAACGTTTCATGTTTTCTTTTTTTTGAAAGAGTAAAAGTTAATAATAACTCAAGTGTTGCATTGGGGTAAATGTTTTGGTGTTTTGCAGCACGTACAAGGCCTAGTGATAGGCCGTCTACACACTGCTGAACATCGAGCGCGGTGTTCCGGAAGTGTTCAACGCATCTTCGGAATTAACCGCAGCGAAAAAAAACAATCCACGTTGCCGTCGAGCGGCAGCGTGGATCTCTATATCTGAACCGGCGCAGCGGTCAATCCGCATCAGGACCCGCAGCTTGCCTCAGCTTTTCTGACGCAGCGCTGCCGCACATTCCCGCACTAACGCCGGGCCGCGATAAATCAGGCCGCTATACAGTTGCACCAGTGACGCTCCCGCAGCTATTTTGGATTGCGCATCAGCGCCGCTGAAGATTCCGCCGACGCCGATGATCGGCAACGCATCTCCTAACTCACCGTGCAACTGCCGCACGACACTGGTGGATAAGGCCAATACCGGCGCACCGGACAAACCGCCGGCTTCATTCTCATGTTGCAAGCCTCTGACGGCATCGCGGCTGATGGTGGTGTTGGTGGCGATCACGCCATCTATCTTATGTCGCAGCAAGGCGTTGGCGATGGTCTTGATTTGTTCCGCGTCGATATCCGGCGCGATTTTCAACGCGATAGGGACATACCGCTTGTGCTGGTCAGCCAGCTTTTGCTGCGCCTGCTTGAGCTGCGACAGCAGGGCGTCGAGTTCCGATGCGCCTTGCAACTGGCGCAGGTTCTTGGTGTTGGGCGAGGAAATGTTGACAGTGACGTAGCTGGCGTAAGGATAGACTTTTTGCAGGCAATGCAGATAGTCTTCAGCGGCGCGTTCGATCGGCGTATCGGCATTCTTGCCGATATTCAGTCCCAGCACGCCTTGCCGCTCCTGGTAGAACCTGGACGCCTGGACATTGGCGACAAAGGCGTCGACGCCGCCATTATTGAAACCCATGCGATTGATGATGGCGTTGGCGGCCGGCAGGCGGAACATGCGTGGCTTGGGATTGCCAGGTTGCGCCCGCGGCGTCACCGTGCCGACTTCAATCGAGCCGAAGCCGAGCGCCGCCAGGCCGTCGATATAAGCGCCGTCCTTGTCCAGCCCGGCTGCCAGGCCGACCGGATTGGGGAAAGTGATGCCCATCACCGTGCGTGGATCGGCCGGCGTCTTGCCTAATAGCGAAGTGAGTCCCAGGGCTGCGGCCCGGCGCAGTGCCGGCAAGGTCAGATTGTGGGCGGATTCCGGATCGAGTGAAAACAGGGCGGGGCGGGCAAAGGCGTACAGAAGTTTGGCTGGCACGGTAGGCTGCTATATAAGGTGGTGAAGATGAGGTGGTGAGGGTGAAGCAATCAGGTTGAAACAATCGAAAACAGGCGCAGCAAAAACCGCGGTGGCTATTTTAGCGCACTCCACTCCCCTTGCCGCAGTGCTTCCAGCGGTTGGAAGTTGATTTTGTAGGCCATTTTAGGGCTTTCTTTTATCCAGTATCCCAGATAGACGTAGGGCATGCCGAGCTGCCTGGCCTGGCCGATTTGCCACAACACGTTGTAGGTGCCGTAGGAAGCGCCCGGTACGTCCGGATCATAAAAGGTGTACACCGACGACAAACCGTCGTTCAGCACATCGATAATGCTCACCATGCGCAACGTACCGTCGGCATCCCGAAATTCGACCAGGCGGGTATTTACCTTGCTCTGCAGCAGAAACTGGGCGTACTGGTCGCGGCTATCCTGGTCCATGCCGCCGCCGCTGTGGCGCGCGGTCTGGTAGCGCAGGTACAGGTCGTAATGTTCATGCACGTAGGCCAGGTTGGTGACCAGTGTGGTCAGATGGCTGTGCCGCTCCCAGGCACGGCGCTGGCTGCGATTTGGCTGGAACGATGCCACCAGCGTGCGCACCGGTGTGCAGGCCTGGCAACCATCGCAATACGGCCGATAGGTAAAAATGCCGCTGCGCCGGAAACCGTTCTTCACCAGCTCCGAATAGACATCGGCGTTGATCAGATGCGACGGCGTCGCCACCTGCGAACGCGCCTGGCGATGATCCAGGTAACTGCATGGATAAGGTGCGGTAGCGTAAAACTGCAGGGTAGAAAAGGGCAGATCTTTTAGGTGCGTCATGTGCGTTCCGGCTAATGACATATAACTGATAATTTACACTGTAATTCCGGTTTGCATAAGAGTCTTAATCGGCAAACAAAGGCAGCGGCCGCCAGTTGTGGATTTGCGGGTGGGCGATGGCTTGCTTCAGGTGCAGCAGAAACTCGGTGCGGCTTATTGGCTGGGCGCCGAGCGAAGCCAGATGATCTGTCTGTTGCTGGCAGTCGATCATTGTCACGCCATGCTGGCGCAGGAAGTGCACCAGGTAAGCCAGGGCGATCTTGGAAGCGTCGCTGACCCGGGTAAACATCGATTCGCCGTAAAACATCTGGCCGATGCTGACGCCATAAGCGCCGCCCACCAGCTTACCGTCCAGCCATACTTCAGCCGAATGCGCGTATCCGAGCCGGTGCAGGGCGCGGTAACCGGTAACGATGTCTTCCGAGATCCAGGTGCCGGCGCCATCGCGGCGTGGCGCCGCGCATTCGCGCATTACTTGCTCGAAGGCGAAATCGAAGCGGACCTGCCAGCGCCGGTCGGTGGCAATGCTGCGATGCACCTTGCGCAAGGTTTTATGCAAACTGGCCGACACCGCGAATTGTTCCGTCTTCAGCACCATGCGTGGATCGGTGCTCCACCAGAGGATCGGCTGGTTCTCTGAAAACCAGGGGAAGATGCCATGTCGATAAGCATCCAGCAGGCGTCGCGGCGACAAATCGCCGCCGGCCGCCAGCAGGCCGGCGGCGCCGTCCTCTTCGGTCAGTGCCTTGGAGACATCGGGAAACGGGCTGTCCAGTTCAAGCCAGGGGATCATCGCGGCTCCGCTGGTGTTTTACTTGGGCGCTAAGCCGGCGCGCATCGGTTTGAAAATAGCTTGCGTGTGCAAGCTGAAATGACCATCTTCCTGACGGATTTTCTTGATGTCGGCAAAGAATGCGCGCAGGGTGATTTCGACCGTAGGGAAGGCGATTTCATCCCATGGGATCTCAGCCTCGGTGAACAAGCCCACTTCCAGGCTTTCAATACCGGCTGCGTAATCCAGATCGAGCAGGGTGGCGCGATAGAACAGATGAACCTGATGTACATGCGGTACATTCAGCAGCGAAAAAAGCTCATGCAGTGCGACCCGGGCGCCAGCTTCTTCCAGGGTTTCGCGGCGCGCCGCATCGTCGGTGGTTTCACCGTTTTCCATGAAGCCGGCCGGCAGTGTCCAGTAACCGTATTGCGGTTCGATGGCGCGTTTGCACAGCAGTACGCGCAGTTCGCCATCCCGTTCCCATACCGGGATAGAGCCGACCACCATTTTCGGATTTTGATAGTGAATGCTGCCGCAGTTGCTGCAGACATAACGCATGCGGTTGTCGTCCGGCGGAATCTGCAGGGTGACGGGATGCGCACATTCGGAACAAAATTTCATAGGCAACGATAGATAGTATTAATGGGCAATTTAAACATAGGCAATTTAAACATGCTGTTTAAACAGACGGAAAACGGATTCCTGATGGTATTGGATTGGAATATCTCTGCGTAACCGGGTAGTTTGAGAGTTTAGCATCGCCTAATCGTTACGACTGTTCTTAATCCGATTGTCTGTATTGGTTGCATTGCACTGCAATACACTATATACTTTCATTCTTCAGACGCGGGGTGGAGCAGTCTGGCAGCTCGTCGGGCTCATAACCCGAAGGTCGTAGGTTCAAATCCTGCCCCCGCAACCAGTTACAGTAAGAAGGCTAGCAGTAAAACGCTATTCTTACGCATCAGGCCTTAAGTGGAAAACGCTTAAGGCTTTTTATATTCAGACGCGGGGTGGAGCAGTCTGGCAGCTCGTCGGGCTCATAACCCGAAGGTCGTAGGTTCAAATCCTGCCCCCGCAACCAATGCAGAATAAGAAATTATTCTTGCTCAAAAAGCCCCAGGTGCAACGCACCTGGGGCTTTTTGTTTTTCTGGTCCGGTTTGATTCCATTTCATCGCAATATTTCGCGGTGCACCATTCTGACTCTTCATTTGCCGCCGATTCTGCGCGGCTCCACCATCTCTCATCTCATCCCTAGAAGTAGCGTTGCCGATAACCGGCCGCGAGTTTCCTCGTGGGAAAACACAATTTTGCGGGTTCGTGCTTGACGTAACCGCTGTGTGACCTGGGCGTTTTTGGTTGACTGTTTCTCACCACTTTGGTGCCACGCATGTGCCAGGCACGCACCAAAGTGGTATTACTAAAAAGCTACCAATTCGAACTGGCATTGATGACATATTTTCTACTTTATGTAATGTTGTAATGCGGCGTGTTTAGTTCCACATGGCAATGCCTCTCTGTTCGTGTGATGACCTGCAAATTTTAATGAGAAAAAAACGAAGAAAACTGCGAATGAGTCGATTTTGATTCATTTTTGTGCTTTTCAACGTAAAGATTCACCCCGCTGACGCATCTTCATAAATGCAGGTTTTCATAGAGGAAATGTCAAAAATAAGAAGCCTGTTACGGGTTTTTCAAGAGGCGGCTTTTGCGCTTTGAAGAAGTTCCAGGCCAAATTGGAAAATTTTCATTTTCGAGAAAATCTTACTTCTTCCCATCCATTTTTGAAAAAAAGCGACCAGTCCACTCTACTAAACAACACTCCTGGAATTTACAAAATAATGAGCATAAACAACGGTATATATAGATATACCAATTGCTATTTTTGATACCAATAATTTATTTATGTAATACCAGTTGAATGCCTATTGACAGCCACTTTTACGGTCCCATAGAGTGTCACCAGCGCAACGTTTCCAAAGGGAATTTTTGGGCTTGGGCGTAAGGCAGTGTGCGGCAGCTTGGGTTTTATGTGCGGGGCAGGGTACGCACGGCATTTCCCCTCAGTCGGTTTTTGGAGAAGAGCTGACAGAGGGAAGTGGTTTTACAAGCGGTGGCATGCAGCGTCTTGTTGGTTGGATCTTGTTGTATTGGCGACTGTATCGAAAAAGGTTCTCCCCTTTGTAGGCCTGAGGTGATCTCAAGCCGCAGTGTGGAGAAGTTAATGAAAAAAATGGCCTGCTTTTAGTTTACGGGGCCGCAATCGATGGGGAGAACGGTAAGTGAATAAAAATTTAACACCAATAGCATCCGCTGTTGCGCTACTGGTCATGGCGGCAGCCATGCCTGCGTATGCGCAGCAAGCGGACGATGCAGCTCAAAAAGCTGACAGCAAGGGCACTGACAAGGGCCAGATTGAACAGGTCACCATTAGCGGCATTCGTGGTTCGTTGCAAAAATCCCTTACGCAAAAACGTAATGCCGATTCACACGTGGAAGTCATCACTGCTGAAGACATCGGCAAGATGCCGGATAAGAACGTTGCCGATTCGCTGTCGCGCGTGCCTGGCGTCACCATCGGTAATGCCGGCGCGACCGAAGGCGGTTTCGATGAAGCTGACCGGGTAAGTATGCGCGGTACCAGCCCAAGCCTGACGCAGACGCTGATCAACGGCCACAATGTGGCATCCGGCGACTGGTTCGTGCTGGATCAATCCGGCCAGGTCGGCCGCAGTGTCAGCTATACGATGCTGCCTTCCGAACTGGTCGGTTCGGTGGTCGTCCACAAGAGCTCCGAAGCTAGCCTGGTAGAAGGTGGCGTTGCCGGTTCGGTTGACATCATTACCCGCAAGCCGCTGGATTTCAAGAAGCAATTTACTGCTGAGGCAACGCTCGGCGCCGTGTATGCCGATTTGCCAGGCAAGACCGATCCGCAAATCAGCGCATTGGTAAACTGGAAAAATGAAGCCAACACCTTCGGTATCCTGGTGCAGGCGTTTTCGGAAGAGCGTCATCTGCAACGCCAGGGGCAGGAAATCCTCGGTTACACCCAGATCGCTCCAGGCAGCAAAATCGCCACCGCCCATCCTGACCTGACTAACGTATATGCACCTAACCTGATCAACTCGGCCCTGTTTGAGCAGCAGCGCAAACGGACTGGCGGTTTGATCGATGCCCAGTTCAAGGTGAGCAACGACTTCTCGTTCGACGTCAACGGCTTCACCTCGGAAATGAAGGCGGCCAACTACAATCGCAGCTATGAATTCTGGGGTGCCCAGGTCATCAATGCAGGCGCCGGTCAATCACCGAATCCTGGTTATACGGTGAAAAACAACACGCTGACATCGGCTACTTTTGCTCCTGTGGCTGGTACCAACTACGGTGTTTATGACCAGATTTCACGTCCGGATGAAAGTGCAAGCTCGAACTTCGTTGAACTCGGCACCAAGTGGCGCGCAACTGATTCGCTGACCTTTACCACCAAACTGGGAACATCTTCCGGTGAAGGTAAGACACCTACGCAAAACGTCGCTGAGTGGAATGTCGGCGTTGGCGCTGGCGCCGGTTACCAATTGAACGGTATTGGTACCGCCGCCAACTGGAATTTGGGCGCTACTAACAACGCCAGCCCTAACACTGGCACTACAACGTTCGGCTGGATCTTTGGCGATCAGAACGTCGATGTCAAGGATAAGGAAAACTGGGCTCAGGTTGACGGTGAATATTCTGCAGACCTGGGGGCGTTGAGGACAGTTCAGTTTGGCCTGCGTTATAACGACCATAAGCGTAGTTCTGAAGGCGTGATCGGTCAAAGACCTGCGCTAGACGGCAGTGCCGGCAATCCAGCCAATTTCCCACAGGGCTTCCAAAATTTCCCGTCCAATTTCGGCAGCGGGCTGGGCAGCGGTTTCCCGACGAATGTCTGGTACTACTCACCGGGCCAGTTGGCAGCATTCAACGCGTTCACCTTACGCGACCCGGTCACACGTGAAGACTGGAACTCTGAGTTTTCAGTGAAGGAAAAAAATACGGCTGGTTACCTGCAAGGCAATCTTGAAGGTGATCACTGGAGCGGTAATGTCGGCTTGCGTTTAGTACAGACGAAGGAGAGTGTCGTCAATAACGTCTCCGCACCGGACAATGCACCTGGTGCAATCATCGGTTCGGCTTTCGGTACGTTCGTCAGGCAGCAAGTCAATCATACCTACGTCGACGCGCTGCCAAGCCTGAATCTCAAGTTCGACCTGAGCAAGGATGTAGTTGCTCGTTTTGCCGCATCCAAGACCATGACCCGTCCGGATTACTCGTCACTGGCCGGTCAGGTAACGTTGTCGCCACCGGCGCAATTCGGCGCCATCGGTTCCGGCAGCGGCGGTAATCCAGATCTGAAGCCAATCACGTCGAACAACTTTGATACTTCGCTGGAATGGTACTTTGCCCCTCGTTCCATGGTGTCCGCAAGTGTCTTCGCCATGAACCTGACCAGCTATGTCGGTCTGGGTACCGTTACCAGAAGTTATGTCACCAGCACGCCTGATCATCCCGCCAATTATCAGGCGGATTATCTGTTGACGGTGCCAACCAACACTAGCGGTAACGTGACCGGTATCGAACTGGCTTATGAAATGCCGCTAGGGAAAAACTTCGGTTTTGCCACCAACGCTACTTTCATCAATGCCTATGATGCTAACAACGGCCCTCTGGTCGGTGCATCGAAGCGTACCGCCAACCTGTCGGCTTACTTCGAAGACGAGCGTTTCAATGCTCGCATCTCATATAACTACCGCAGCAGCTTCTACAGCGGCCTGGATCGCAGCACAGCGTTTTATCAAGCGGCTGTCGGAACTTTGGCAATGTCTCTCGGTTATAAGTACAGCGAACAGCTGGCCTTCACGCTGGATGCGCAGAACCTGAACAATCCGACCTTGAAGTATTACGCATTGAGTGAAGATCAACCGCGTGCGTTCTACAAGAACGGCCGGCAGTTCTATCTGAATGCGCATTTGAAGTTCTAGTACCCGCAAGCGGCATGCTGTTGTAAAAAGCAGCATGCCGCTTGTAACCGAGCTCGAAGTAAAAGTTGACGTTGATTTTGCCGTGAGAGCGCTGATGACCGAGGTTGGTTGCATGGTTCAGATAGCAGGGTTTTGATAACACGCTCTCCGGTATTTTTTTGGTTCAGGTATCGCAATCAACACCGAGATTGCCAGAAGTCAGGCGCACAGACAGGAGTCGTTGTATGGATTTCACGCAGGACGGGAAAAATCCCTCCAATAATGTAGTTGGCATCAGCGTGGTTGTTGTTCTGCATGTCCTTATCATTTATGCGCTTCTTACCGGATTGGCCCGGAAGGTCGTGGAAGTGATCCAGCAACCGGTAGAGACCAAGATCATCGAAGAGATCAAGCCGCCACCACCACCGCCACCACCGGACAAACCAGTGCCGCCACCGCCAAAAACGGTCGCCCCGCCACCACCATTCGTGCCTCCACCAGAGGTGAAAGTAACGCCACCGCCGCAGGATAATGTAATTGCCGCGGTCACCAATGTGAAACCGCCAACTAACGATCTGCCGACGTCAGTGGCACAACCATCGACTAACGGCGTAGCTGGGCCCGCGCATACCAGTGCAAAAATTGCCGGTAATTGCGAGAAGCCGGAATACCCGAGATCTTCCTTGCGGAATGAGGAAGAGGGCGTCGTGACAGTCAAGCTGACGATTGGCGCCGACGGTAACGTGGTCGATTCCGCCGTTGAAAAGAGCAGCGGTTTCAAAGACCTGGACAGAGCCACCACCAAAGCGTGGAGCTTGTGCCATTTCACACCTGCAATGGCTGACGGTAAAGCCGTTCAGTCTACGACAAAAATGCAGTATGTCTGGAAGCTCGAATAGGCGCAACCAAGCGTAAATAAGCGCGCACAACACAAGCAAGCGCACAGCGCGCGAAGTAAATACCACGTCGCGATTGCGGCAATCTACTTTCTAAAATTTGGAGTATCAGCATGACTATCACTCGTAATCGCTTATCCGCCCTGGCTGCCGCCCTGATGATCTCTGCCATGACGATCTCGCCGCTGGCCGCTATCGCCCAAACTCCTGCGGCAGCATCTGCTACCGCTTCCGCTCCGGCTGCTGCCGATGCACCAAAAGCTGCTGAAACCGCAGCAGCATCGCTGGCCGATACCCCGACTCCACCACCGCTGCCTGCAGCCAAGGAAACCGTCGATAACCCATACGGCCTCGACGCCCTGTGGAAAGGCGGCGACTTCGTTGCCCGCGGCACCCTGATCATCCTGGTGCTGATGTCGATGGGTAGCTGGTACATCATCATCACCAAGCTCATCGAGCAAGTGAAACTGATGGGCCAGGCAAAGAACGCACAAAAGACCTTCTGGAAAGCCGCTACGGTTGAAGCCGGTGTTACCGGCCTGAAGCCAAACAGCGCTTACCGCTTCATCGCTGAAAACGGCGTGAACTCGACGCACCACCACGACGGCGCCTTGCTGGAACAAATCGACCTGAACACCTGGGTGACGATGTCGATCCAGCGTTCGGTAGAAAAAGTCCAAAGCCGCCTGCAAGACGGCCTGGCTTTCCTGGCAACGGTTGGTTCGACTGCACCGTTCGTCGGTCTGTTCGGTACGGTCTGGGGTATTTACCACGCGCTGACAGCAATCGGTATCGCTGGTCAGGCTTCGATCGATAAAGTTGCCGGTCCGGTCGGTGAAGCGCTGATCATGACTGCAATCGGTCTGGCAGTGGCTGTGCCTGCGGTTCTGGGTTACAACTGGCTGGTTCGCCGCAACAAGAGCGCAATGGAAGAAATCCGTTCGTTCAGCGCTGACCTGCACTCGGTTCTGTTGAGCGGCGTGATGTCCTCGAGCTCGGCTAGCCAGGTTGCCCATATCAACAAAAAGGTTGGCTGATCATGGGAATGTCACTCGGTTCATCCGATGGGGATGAAGACGAAGTGATCGGCACGATCAACACGACGCCGCTGGTTGACGTCATGTTGGTGTTGCTGATCATCTTCCTGATCACGATTCCGGTGGTGACGCATACGATTCCGGTGAAGTTGCCACATGAAATCGACGAACCTTATAAAACCAAGCCGGAGAACATCAACCTGGCGGTGAATAAGCAAGGCGACATGTTCTGGAACGAGCAGCTGGTGCCGAACACGGCGACGTTGCTGTCGAAGCTGAAGGAAGTGGCGGTCATCGTGCCACAACCGGAACTGCATATCCGTGGCGATCAGCAAACCAAGTATGAATACATCGGCAAGGTGATCCTGACTGCACAGCGGGCAGGAATCGCCAAGATCGGGTTCATTACTGAACCGCCTGCGCGCAACTGATAGGAGTATTGCAATGGGTATGAATGTAGGTTCTTCCGGCGGCAGCGCCAATGATCCGGAACCGATGATGGAAATGAACATGACGCCGTTGATCGACGTCATGCTGGTGTTGATCATCATGCTGATCATCACGATTCCGATCCAGAATCACGCCATCAAGCTGAACATGCCAACCGGTAATCCACCTCCGCCACTGGCCTTGCCGGTGGTAGACA
>NZ_FOQI01000028.1 GCF_900113705.1 Collimonas sp. OK307
AATAGCAACGTGACTTCGTTGTCGACGGGCTTGAGTTCAACCAATAGTAACGTCACTTCGTTGTCGACTGGCCTGAGCTCGACCAACAGTAACGTGACTTCGCTGTCGACCGGCCTGAGTTCGACCAACAGCAATGTGACTTCATTGTCGACTTCGACTTCGACGGGTCTCAGTTCGACCAACAGCAATGTGACTTCGCTGTCGACAGGCTTGAGCTCGACCAACAGCAACGTGACTTCGCTGTCGACCAGCGTTTCCAGTCTGCAGGGTTCGGGTGTTGCCAATTACTTCAAAGCCGACGGCGCAAAGGATGGCTCTGATGACGCAAAGGTGGCGGCAGGCACGCGCTCCGTAGCGATCGGTGCGAACGCGAACGCGACTGGCTTGAATTCGGTGGCGCTGGGTGCAGGTTCAACCGATGGCGGATTCAATAGCGTAGTGTCGGTCGGTTCAGTGGGCGGCGAGCGGCGGATTATCAATGTAGCAGCCGGTACGCAGAACACCGACGCGGTCAATGTCAGCCAGCTGAACTCGCTGTCGACCTCCACCGCGGCCGGCCTCAATTCGTTATCGACCGGACTGGCATCGACTAACAGCAACGTCTCCTCGTTGTCGACCTCGACTTCGAGCGGCCTGAGCACGGCAAACAGCGGTATCAATTCGCTGTCGACCGGGCTTTCCACCGGCGTCTCGAACGTCGGTTCACTGTCGACCGGCCTGTCTACGACAAACGGCAATGTGACGTCGCTGTCGACTTCGACATCGACCGGCATTTCTTCCTTGTCGACCGGCATCTCGTCGTTGTCAACGGGCTTAAGCCAGGTGGTTTCGCTCTCAACAGGTTTGAATAGTGTCGCCAATGGGGCGACCTCGCTGTCGACATCGCTCAAGTCCCTGGTCGATGCTTCCAAAAGCGCTACGGACTCCGGCGCTACTTTGGGAGGCACCACGATTGGTGGCGCTAATAGCAACGGCACGGTGCAGACCCGCGGCACCGCCGGTACCGCAGTCAACAATGTGGTGGCGGCGACTTGCGGCACCGTCAACGGCGTGGATGCCACCGGCTCTGGCCTGTGCGCGCAAGCGACCAAGGATGGCGCTACGGCGATCGGTTCGAACGCCCAGGCAACTGACACCAATACCACAGCGGTGGGCTTCCGTGCCTTGGCTTCCCAGGCCGGTTCGGTGGCGATTGGTTACAACGCTCGAGCCACAGGTGATCCGACGGTAGCGATTGGTAACAACGCGCTGGCGTCAGGCAATGACGCAGTGGCGATGGGGGCAGGGGCACAGGCGACCGCGAACCGCTCGGTGGCATTGGGCGCCTATTCGGTGGCCGATCAGGATAATACGGTCTCGGTTGGTTCTGCCGGCAATGAGCGTCGTATTACCAATGTCGCTCCAGGCATCAATCCTACCGATGCGGTGAATGTGTCCCAGCTCAACAATGTGCAAAACCAGATTAGCGATGTCAAACGCGTCGCTTACTCAGGTATCGCCATGGGCATGGCCTTGTCGGGAGCGGTGATGCCGCCTCTGGAGGCCGGTGAAAAAGGTGTCGGTGTCGGTATCGGTTCTTATCAGGGATATGGCGCACTGGCCTTGCAATTCAAGGCTATCAGCAAGACTGGCAATAGTGCCTGGGGCGCCGGTGTGAGCACAACCGGTAAAAACGCTGGCTTCAGCGTCGGTTACGGCTTCAAATGGAAATAAGCAGTTTGCCCAGCGGTCAGGAGCGTAGCTCTTGACCGGATGGCAAAGTGACATGCAAACGCAACGGCTTCGAAAGAACGCCGTTGCGTTTTTTCTTGAGCATGTCCACAGCAATAAAAAAAGCCCGCGTTGCATTTGCAACGCGGGCTTTTACATCTGAATTGCCAAATTACCAGGCCGGGATCACAGAACTCTTGAACTGAGTCACGACATACTGTTTGACTTCCGGGCTATGGTAAGCCTTGATCAGCTTGGCTACCCAAGGCTTGTCCTTGTCTGCAGTGCGAATCGCGATGACGTTGGCATAAGGGCCTTTTGCGGATTCGATAGCGATACCGTCCTTGGTCGGATCGAGGCCGGCGGACTCAGCATAATTGCCGTTGATTGCGGCCGCATCCAGATCATCCAGCGAGCGTGGCAATTGAGCGGCGTCGATTTCCACGATCTTCAGTTTCTTAGGATTGTCGGCGATATCCAGCGGCGTTGCTTTCAAGCCGGCATCGGCTTTTAATTTCAATAAGCCTTGCGCCTGCAGCAACAGCAATGCACGGCCACCGTTAGTCGGATCGTTAGGGATGCCGACGCGAGCGCCATTTTTCAGATCCTTGAGGGATTTGATTTTTTTCGAGTACACGCCCATCGGAAAGGTGATGGTGTAGGCGACATTCGTCAGTTTGTAACCACGATCCTTGATTTGCGCTTCCAGATACGGCAGATGCTGATAGCTGTTGGCATCCAGGTCACCGGCCGCCAGGGCTGCATTGGGTTGCACATAGTCGCTGAATTCGACGATCTGGATATTCAAGCCATCCTTGGCCGCGATTTTTTTGACGACTTCCAGGATCTGCGCATGCGGACCACCGGTGGCGCCGATCTTGATCGGTTTGTCCTGCGCGAAGGTAGCGCTGACAGGAGCTGCGCTGAGGCCGGCGAGAAGGCCGAGGCCAGCAAATAATTGCACTAATTGACGACGATTCATTTTCTTCCTTTCAAAAATCATGACGATCCTGTGCAACGAGGCTGCGCAGGATTCAAAAAATCAGCGATGACTGAGGCGACGCACCAGGATGTCGCCCAGAGTTTGAACCAGTTGCACGAAGACGATCAAGATCACTACCACCAGCAGCATCACCTCCGGCAGGAAACGCTGGTAACCGTAGCGTATCCCCAGGTCACCCAGGCCGCCGCCGCCGATGGCGCCAGCCATCGCAGAATAACCCACCAGGCTGACGAACGTAATCGTCAGGCCGGCAACGATGCCGGCGAAAGCTTCCGGCACCAGCACCTTGTAGACGATTTGCCAGGTAGTAGCGCCCATTGCTTGCGCCGCTTCGATCAAGCCACGGTCGACTTCGCGCAATGCGGTTTCCACCAGGCGCGCGATGAATGGCGCGGAGGCAATCGTCAGAGGCACTATGGCTGCCGCGGTGCCGATCGAGGTACCGACGAAAAAGCGCGTGAAAGGGATTACCGCTACCAGCAGGATAATGAACGGTGTGGAGCGCACCGCGTTGACGATCAAGCCGGCGATCCGGTTGAATAGAGGATGCGGCAAGACGCCGTCACGGCCGGTCAGGTGCAAAGCAATCCCCAGCGGCACGCCCAGCAGGGCGCCGAGAATGCCGGAGATGCCAACCATCATCAAGGTTTCTCCGAATGACGACAAAAACAGATCGAGCATTTCAGATGACATGATTCAATTCCTCTACAGTGACGCCTTGCTCGGTTAAATAAGCCATGGCGGCGCTAATGTTTTCGCTGGTGCCGTTGGCCAGAATCGCCAGGGAGCCAAAAGCCTGTCCTTGTATTTCATCGATCTGGCCGTGCAGGATATTGAAATCCAGATCGAATTTACGGACAGCTTCCGACAGCAAAGGTTGATCTACGCCAGATCCGGTAAACGCAAAACGGAACAGGTGATCGGTGCCACTGCCCGCATCGCTTTGCGCCAGTCGTGCGCGCAGGCGCTGCAGTACACCTTGCGGCAATTCCTGGGCAATCACATCGCCAATCAAGGCCCGCGTTACTTCATGCTTAGGTGAGCGGAACAGGTCTAGCACTTCACCGTGTTCAATCACTTCGCCAGCTTCCATGACCGCCATGCGGTCGCAAATCATCTTGATGACTTCCATCTGATGGGTAATCAAGACAATTGTCAGGCCCAGCTCGCGATTGATCTTGCGCAGCAATTCCAGGATGGAGCGGGTGGTTTCCGGATCGAGCGCGGAGGTGGCTTCGTCGGACAGCAAGACCTTCGGCTCATTGGCCAACGCCCGGGCGATACCGACGCGCTGTTTCTGGCCGCCGCTGATTTGCGCCGGATAGCTATCCTTGAGTGCTGTCAGGCCAACCAGCTCCAGCAGCGGTGTGACCTTTTTCTCGATATCGATTTTAGACATGCCAGCCAGTTCTAGCGGCAGCGCGATATTGTCGTATACGGTGCGCGACGACAGCAAATTGAAATGCTGGAAAATCATGCCGATTTCACGTCGCGCGGTGCGCAACTGGTCTGCGCTCAGCGCAGTCAGGTCTTTGCCATCGACGACAATGTTTCCGGAAGTAGGGCGGTTCAGCAGGTTAAGGCAACGCACCAACGTGCTTTTGCCGGCTCCGCTGCGACCGATGATGCCGAAGATCTCGCCCTTGCGTATCGTCAGATTAACGTTACGAACCGCATCGACCGGACCGCGTGCGCCGTTGAAGCGCTGGGTGACTGCTTTGATTTCTATCATTTCAGAATGAAAAAAGGCAGCTGATTGCATAAACATCAACAATCTCGCCGCCGTTATGGTTTTTATTTAATAAGTGCTTATTTTATAAGCGTTTGCAAAGCATGGGAAGGAACATTTAGGTATGGCGTTATTACCATCGTGTCTATACAAATACAAACACCACAAGCGCAGTTAAATGGGGGCAGAGTAGCTCGCCGCGCTACGGCGGCTTACAAACTCTGTCCCTTGTTGACTACGCCCCAAAAGAAAAAGCCTGCGACGGATAACCATCGCAGGCTTCTTCAAAGCATAACAACCGATGCTTTCTCAGGGCCAGAATACTCCGGCCCTTCAAAATTACATCATGCCGTCCATACCGCCCATGCCGCCCATACCACCCATGCCGCCTGGCATGCCGCCAGCCGACTTGTCTTCTACTTCAGCGATCATCGCTTCGGTAGTCAGGATCAGGGAAGCAACCGAAGCAGCGTTTTGCAATGCCGAACGGGTAACCTTGGTTGGGTCCAGGATGCCCAGGGCAATCATGTCGCCATAAGTGCCGTCGGCTGCGTTGTAACCGTAGTTGCCGCTACCTGCCAGAACTGCATTAACCACAACCGATGGCTCGTCGCCAGCGTTGAATACGATTTGACGCAGTGGCTCTTCAATCGCGCGTAGCACGATCTTGATGCCGGCTTCCTGGTCAGGATTGTCGCCCTTCAGGTTCTTGACGTTAGCACGTGCGCGCAGGAATGCTACGCCGCCGCCAGGAACTACGCCTTCTTCAACCGCAGCGCGAGTAGCGTGCAGAGCATCTTCAACGCGTGCTTTCTTTTCTTTCATTTCAACTTCGGTAGCAGCACCGACTTTGATCAGAGCAACACCGCCGGCCAGCTTGGCAACGCGTTCTTGCAGTTTTTCACGGTCGTAATCCGAAGATGCTTCTTCGATTTGCGCACGGATTTGCTTGACGCGAGCTTCGATAGTGATGGCTTCGCCTGCACCGTCGATGATGGTGGTGTTTTCTTTGCTGATTTCGATACGCTTGGCTTGGCCCAGTTCAGCCAGAGTGGCTTTTTCCAGTGTCAGGCCGACTTCTTCAGCGATAACCTGGCCGCCGGTCAGGATAGCGATATCTTCCAGCATGGCTTTACGACGATCGCCAAAGCCAGGAGCCTTGACAGCTGCAGTCTTCAGGATGCCGCGGATGTTGTTCACAACCAGAGTTGCCAGCGCTTCGCCTTCGACATCTTCTGCGATGATCAGCAGAGGACGGCCCGACTTGGCGACTTGTTCCAGGATTGGCAGCAGGTCACGGATGTTCGATACTTTTTTGTCGAACAGCAGGACGAACGGATTTTCCAGGGCAACAACTTGCTTTTCAGGGTTGTTGATGAAGTATGGCGACAGGTAGCCACGGTCGAATTGCATACCTTCGACGATGTCCAGTTCGTTTTCCAACGACTTGCCATCTTCAACTGTGATTACGCCTTCTTTGCCGACTTTGTCCATTGCCTTGGCAATGATTTCGCCGATGTCAGCGTCGGAGTTAGCCGAAATCGAACCAACTTGAGCGATTTCCTTGCTGGTTGTAGTTGGCTTCGACAGTGTCTTGATTTCTGCAACGATGGCGACAACAGCTTTGTCGATACCGCGCTTCAGATCTGTAGGGTTGAAACCGGCGGCAACGTACTTGAAGCCTTCGCGAACGATGGCTTGTGCCAGCACGGTAGCGGTAGTAGTACCGTCACCAGCGTTGTCGGAAGTCTTGGAAGCGACTTCTTTCACGAGCTGCGCGCCCATGTTTTCCAGCTTGTCTTTCAGTTCGATTTCTTTAGCGACCGAAACACCGTCCTTGGTGACTGTAGGGGCGCCGAAGCTACGCTCCAGAACCACGTTACGGCCCTTAGGACCCAGAGTTACCTTAACTGCGTTAGCCAGAATGTTGACGCCGTTGACGATCTTGGCGCGTGCATCATCGCCGAAAATTACTTGCTTTGCTGCCATGTTTGATTCTCCTGAAGAGGGTTGAATTCGATTGTGTAGTGCGTGGACCTGATGAGAAGCGCCGGGCGCCGATCAATCAGATAATCCCGGTTTATCCGAAATTACTTGCCTTCAACTACGGCAAACAGGTCTTCTTCACGCATTACCAGCAGTTCTTCGCCGTCGATCTTGACAGTTTGACCGGAATATTTGCCGAACAAAACGCGATCGCCAACCTTGACTGCCAACGGACGGACTTTGCCGTCGTCCAGAATCTTGCCGTTACCGACGGCCAGGACTTCACCTTGATCCGGTTTTTCAGCAGCAGCTTCTGGCAGCACGATACCCGATGCAGTTTTAGTTTCTTGGTCGAGACGCTTGACGATAACGCGATCGTGCAAAGGACGAAGATTCATATGTGACTCCTTAAGATTCAACAGGTTATTTGTATTTGCAGCAACATCGCAGCAAAGGGAACTGACCGCTCTGCTTTGCTATATATAGATGCGCCGCACAGTGACTAGGTCGGGGAGATTGTTAGCACTCTCTCCTAACGAGTGCTAAGTATAGGGACGCTCTGTCGATTTTTCAAGCCCGCATTCGGATTCGCCGGTGAAATATCCATTTCTTTGTAGTCTGTCGAATACACGGTCGAGTCAGGTGAAAGTGGTATGGGGGTTACTAAACAGAGACAAAGCGCGCTATTATTGCTGCGCAGAAATCTGGCAAGATATCCGATAAAGATCGAAAGTAGCATTTTGGCAATATTTCAGGCATATTCCCTGCGTCTCGGCCTGATTGCATTCCATCCCGTGTTTTAGTCGATTGATCCCCGCGATTCTGCAGATTGTCGCAATCACATACTCAGTGGCAATGGTCCTCTTTATAGTGTCGATACACACTGTAAATTGGAGAGTTGCAGCAAATATTCTGAGACAACGCATTACCTCGTAAAAAGCATAAAACAACTAAAAACCCCAATTTGGGAGCCCTCAAAAAATTAAGTAAGGGAAAAAATGCGTTTATACAAGATGCTCGGCAGCGTACCCCTGCTGTCCGTGATCGCCGGCTGTGTTGTCGGGCCTACCTACCAGGTACCCGCGCCAGCCACATCATCACAGGCAGTGCTGCCAAAGTTTCAAGCCACTCTGCCGCAACCGGCTGCGGCAGGTACAGCTAGCGGTACAACCGATCTGACACGCTGGTGGTCGCAATTCGACGATCCGCTGATGGGCGAGCTGGTTGCCACCGCGGAGGCAAACAATCCAGGCGTGGCGCAGGCACTGGCGCGTATTGCGCAGGCGCGCGCCACTGCGGTTTCGTCCGGCAGCGCGTTATATCCTTCGCTGGCAGCCAATGCCAGTAGCATCCGCAGCCGGACTCTCTCCGGCGGCACCGGCGACACAGCCTTCATCTCCACCAGCAGCAGCGCCACCTTCGACGCCAGCTGGGAGCTGGACCTGTTCGGCGGCAAACGCAAAGCTGCCGATGCCGCCAATGCGCGCGTATCCGCCCGCAATGCGGATTGGTATGGCGCCCGGGTGTCGCTGGCGGCTGAAGTCGGCAGCACGCTGGTCAACTACCGCGCTTGCGTCGCGACTACAGAGATGCTGGCGCAAGATTTGAAATCGCGTGAACAAACCGGACAACTCACTGCACTCAAGGTCAAGGCAGGCTTTACTGCGCCTGCCGACGGCGCCTTGATTAACGGGTCGACCGCCGATGCGCGGCAAAAGCTGATCGTGCAGCGCTCCGAATGTGATCTGGATGTCAAGGCGCTGGTGGCGCTGACAGATATTCCTGAACCGGTATTGCGCACCAAGCTCGCACTTAACCAGCACTTGCCGCAACCACACGACATCACAGTCGACAGCGTGCCCGCGCAAGCTTTGTCGCAACGGCCCGATATCGCGGTGGCTGAGCGGGAACTGGCGGCGGCCGGCGCAGAGATCAACGTCGCCCAGGCGAATCGGTATCCGAGTATTTCGCTGCTGGGCAGCATCGGTGTCGGCGGCTTGCGGTTTGATGGCCAAAGCGGGCATTCCAATACCTGGTCGTTCGGCCCTACGCTCAACTTGCCTTTGTTTGATGCCGGCCGCCGCAAGGCTGAAGTCGACCTGGCCCGCGCCCGCTACGATGAGGCTTATGCAGGCTACCAACTACAAGTCCGGACTGCTGTGCGAGAAATCGAAGAAGCATTGGTGCGGCTGGATGCGGCGGCGCGGCGTGAAAACGATGCGGCGCTGGCGGCGCAGGAATATGAGCGTTACTACCACGCCAACGACGATAAATTCAAAGCCGGGAGCGGCAGCCTGTTTGAACTGGAAGACGCACGCCGTACTTTCCTGGCAGCACAGCAAACTCAAATCAGCGTACAACGCGAACACGTAACCGCCTGGATCGCACTATATAAAGCCCTGGGCGGCGGCTGGCGCAACGACAAGGAGCAGGCAGCCATACCGGCATCGCCTGCTACTGCGCCAAACACCGATCGTTCTTAACAATACAAGTAAAGAATACTGTCATGAAAAAACCGTCTTTCAAGCAAATAGCAATCGCCGCAGTCGTCGTTGTCATTGGCAGCGGCGCGTTCTGGGCCATTACCGGCAATCACGCTAAATCCGTCGACAAGGAGCCGGCCAAGCCGAAGGCGTCGCTCACCGTTACCACCACCAAAGCACAAAGCATCGACTGGCCATTGTCCCTGTCTGCCAACGGCAGCATCGCCGCGTGGCAAGAAGCCGTGGTCGGCAGCGAGCTGGGCGGATTGTTGCTGGCGGAAGTGCGGGTCAACGTCGGCGACGTCGTCAAGCGTGGCCAGCTCCTGGCCCGGTTTACCAATGAAAGCGTGGCGGCCCAGGTGGCGCAGCAAAAAGCCGCGGTGGAAGAAGCGCGCGCCGCCTTGTCCGAGGCCGATGCGAATGCTGAACGGGCACGGACTCTGGTCAATAGCGGCGCCTTGAGCGGTCAGCAAACCACGCAATACGAGGTGGCTCAGCGCAGTGCCAAAGCACGTTTGTTGTCGGCCCAGGCGAGCCTGGAAATGCAACAGATCCGGTTGCGCCAGACCCAGGTGATTGCGCCCGACGACGGGGTTATTTCTTCGCGCACCGCAACGGTTGGCGCGGTGGCATCCCAAGGGCAAGAGCTATTCAAGCTGATTCGCCAGAATCGTCTTGAATGGCGCGCCGAAGTTAACGCCACGGACCTGTTGCAAATCAAGGTCGGGCAGGCAGTGAAATTACGCGTGACCAACGGTGTCCTGGTAGACGGCAAGGTGCGCATGATTGCACCTACGGTAGATCCGCTTACTCGCAACGCGCTGGTGTATGTCGATTTACCGGTGCCAGGCAGTGCGCACGCCGGCATGTTCGGCACCGGCCAGTTTTTGCTGGGTCAAGCCGAAGCACTTACCTTGCCGCAAAGCTCGGTGGTGATGCGCGACGGCTTTAGTTATGTCTACCAATTGGGTAAGGACGACAAGGTCATACAAACCAAGGTGACTCTGGGGCGTCGTGTCGGCGAACGGATCGAAGTGGCCAGTGGCGACAATGGCATCACGCCGGCGATGATCCTGATAGAAAAGGGCGCGGGATTCCTGGCAGACGGTGATACGGTACGTGTGGCTAATCCGGCGGACGCTAAGCCCGCCGTTAATCCCGTCGTTAAGCCGATTTCGGCCCGCAACGCATCGCTGGCATCGAAGTAAGCGAGGATCCGCCATGAATTTTTCCTCTCTCTCGATCAAACATCCGGTGCCGGCCATTTTGCTGTTCATTTTGCTGACCATCATGGGATTGATGAGTTTCAAAAGCATGATTGTGCAGAGTGATCCGGACATCGAATTTCCGTTCATTTCAGTGACGGCCAGTTTGCCAGGTGCATCGCCGTCGCAGCTGGAAACGGAAGTCGCGCGCAAGATTGAAAATTCGGTGGCTACCGTCACCGACATCCGTCATATCTACACCACCATCAGCGATGGCGTAGTGAATATCCAGATCGAATTTCGCCTGGAAAAAGACATTGCCGAAGCGATGAATGATGTACGCGATGCGGTCAATCGCGTGCGTAGCGATATGCCTTCCGATCTGCGCGACCCTGTCTATGGCAAGGCCAGCACTTCAGGTCAGCCGATCATCACGTACACCGTAAAATCCGATCAGCTGGATGAAGAAGCATTGTCCTGGTTTGTTGACAATGACGTTTCCAAAGCCCTGCTGTCGGTTCAAGGTGTGGGGAAGATAGCCCGGGTCGGTGGTGTCAATCGTGAGGTGCTGGTTGAACTCGATCCTGAACGCATGGCGGCCTTGAACGTCTCAGCGGCGCAAATCTCGCGCCAGCTGCAACGTGTGCAGCAGGAGGCGCCGGGCGGAAAAGCCGATATCAGCGGCGCCCGGCAATCGGTGCGCACCATCGGCACCGTCGGCAATGTGGCTGAGATCGCTGCGTTGCAGATGGCTTTGCCGGACGGTCACGTTATCCGCCTGGACCAGGTCGCCAAGGTGACCGATGGCGTCGGTGAACGCACGGCGATTACGCTGCTCGACGGCAAACCGGTGGTCGGATTTGAAATCACACGAAGCAAGGGCGCTGGCGAAATCGTTGTCGCCAAAGCCGTAAAAAAAGCGGTCGCTGCGCTGAACGAGAAAGCGTCGCACGTCAAGATCGAAGAAGCTTTCAATAACGTCGACGCCGTCCAGGAAAACTACGATGGTTCCATGTCGCTGTTGTATGAGGGGGCGATCCTGGCAGTGCTGGTGGTCTGGTTCTTCTTGCGCGACTGGCGCGCAACGCTGGTGGCTGCTGCTGCTCTGCCGCTGTCTATCATCCCCACTTTCATGGCGATGAATTACCTTGGCTTTACTCTCAACGGCGTGACTTTACTGTCGCTGGCGCTGGTGATCGGGATCCTGGTTGACGATGCGATCGTTGAAATCGAAAACATCGTGCGCCATCTGCGCATGGGGAAAACGCCGTATCAGGCGGCGATGGAAGCTGCCGACGAAATCGGCCTGGCGGTGGTGGCCACCACGTTTACGCTGGTCGCGGTGTTTTTGCCAACGGCATTCATGAGTGGCATCGTCGGTAAATTTTTCAAGCAATTCGGCTGGACTGCCGCCATTGCGGTGACTACCTCATTGATAGTGGCTCGGCTGCTGACGCCGATGATGGCGGCGTATTTGTTAAAGCCGATCGTGCATGAGAAAAAGGAAAGTCGTTTGATGACCAGGTATCTGGTGGTTGCATCGTGGTGCATGCATCACCGGGTCAAGACCACGATCATGGCTGCGGTATTCTTTGCTGCATCCCTGGCGATGATTCCTTTCTTGCCGACCGGCTTCATTCCCGCTAGCGACAGAGGCCAGACGCAAGTCACGCTGGAACTGCCGCCTGGCAGCATCCTGGCGGATACCCGCGCCAGCGCAGAATACGCACGCAGCTTGTTGATGACCAATAAGGATGTGTCCCAGGTGTATAGCGCGATTGGCGGCGATGATGCAAGGCGCGCGACTTTGACCGTACTGCTCAGGGATATGCCGGAGCGTAAAAAGAAGCAGAGCGAGGTCGATATGGAGCTGCGCAAGCTGCTGCAGCAGTTACCAGGTTTGCGGTTTACAGTCGGCGCCGGCGGCAACGGCGAGGAACTGCAATTATTGTTGTCCGGCGACGATCCGCAAGCACTCAGTGCGGTGACGCAAGCGGTAGAGCGTGAAATCCGCGGCATTCCGGATCTCGGTAATGTGACTTCCAGCATCAGCCTGGTGCGTCCGGAAATCATCGTCACGCCTGATTTTGCCAAAGCCGCCGATCTTGGCGTTACCGCTTCGGCGATTGGCGATACGCTGCGCATAGCGACTTCGGGCGACTACGATCAATCGGTTGCCAAGCTGAATCTGCCGGAACGCCAGGTGCCGATTCGCGTGCGCTTGCCGGAAGATGCGCGGCACGACATGAGTGTGCTGGAACGCCTGTCGGTGCAAGGAAAAAACGGCAACGTCCCGCTTAGCTCTGTCGCCGATATTCGTTTTGACAGCGGACCGGCGCGTATCGACCGCATCGACCGTAACCGCCGCGTGATCATCCATGTTGAGCTGAACGGTCACGAACTGGGTGAAGTAATGGACAAGATCAATCAGTTACCGAACCTGAAAAACCTGCCACCTAACGTCAAGCGCGGCGAATTGGGCGATGCGGAAGTCATGAAGGAGTTGTTCTCCGGGTTCGCCGTGGCGATGCTGACTGGTGTCTTGTGCGTCTATATGGTGCTGGTGCTGCTGTTCAAAGGATTCTTGCAACCGGTGACGATTCTGGCGGCATTACCTTTGTCCATCGGTGGCGCATTTGCGGCATTGCTGATCACACATAATTCGTTCTCCATGCCGTCGCTCATCGGTTTGCTGATGTTGATGGGGATTGCGGTCAAGAATTCGATTCTGCTGGTGGAGTACGCCATTGTGGCCCGGCGCGATCACGGACTGAGCCGCTTCGACGCCTTGATGGATGCTTGCCACAAGCGGGCCCAGCCGATCGTCATGACCACCATCGCCATGGGTGCCGGCATGTTGCCGATTGCGCTGGGATTGGGAGCCGACTCCAGTTTCCGCGGACCGATGGCGATTGCCGTGATCGGCGGGTTGGTGACGTCGACATTCTTGAGTCTGCTGGTGATACCGGTGGTATTTACGTATGTCGATGACTTCCTGATTTGGTCTAAACGTAAATTCCGGCGCAAACACGGTGAGGCAGCTGCCGGTGTAGCTGGTGGCAAACTACATGCCGCTGAGAAGTAGCAGTAGGGTGGGCAAGCCGTTGTGCCCACCCTACGACTGCGTGCTGCATCCAACGAAAATACACGAAAGTCCCTGGTTACCCTATGCTATCGATAAAAATGGCTTGGCGGCTTGATTGCAGCCTCGCCGCATCTCGATACAGGATTCAACTGAGGACAAACATGGATATACGCCGCCTGGTTTTTCATACACACCCGCGTCTGGTGATTGCGTTGCTGGTAGGTGTCGTGGTCTGGGCGATCCTGCCGCAGGGCTCGCACCTGACGCAGCTGCTGATAGCCTGGAATGCAGGCGTCTGGACTTACCTGGTGACGCTTTGGTGGATGATGACCAGAGCCACATCGGAACTGGTGAAAAGCCGCGCCGCCATAGAAGATGAAAACGATACCATGATCCTGGTCATCATTTGCATCGCGGCCGTTTCCAGCATCGGCGCGGTGGTAATGGGATTGACGCAAACCAAGGACTTCTTGCCGGGACCGAAAGAACTCCGGTACTTGTTTACCGGGATGACTGTGCTGGGCTCGTGGTTCATGGTCGGCACCGTCTTCGCCTTGCACTATGCACGTCTGTTCTATGCCTGCGATGCCGACAAACTGCCGCTGCGCTTCCCTGACGATGAAAAGAATCCCGATTACTGGGATTTCCTCTATTTTTCTTTCACCATGGCGGTTGCGGTACAAACTTCCGATGTGAGCATCATGACGCGACCAATGCGCAAGATCGTCTTGATGCAGTCGATACTGACGTTCCTGTTCAATTCAGCCATCCTGGGCTTGTCGATCAATATCGCGGCCGGTCTGGTCGGGTAAGTTTCCGATAAGAGCGTTTCGCTTGCGACGTAAAAAAAGCCAATCCTTGCGGATTGGCTTTTTTCTTATGGGGCCGGGAATGACCGGTTAAATCATCATCCCCGCCACTGTCAACATATCGCCTTATTGCCAGCCGTAGCGGCGGGCATACCAGCCCTTCATTGCCTGCGTCAGTACCGCATAGGCAACCAGGATCACCAGCAGCCACGGGAAGTATGTCAGCGGCAAAGCCTGCAGCTTGAAGTAATGCGCCAGCGGCGACATCGGCAACAGGATTCCGACCAGCATGATGATGATGGTCATGCTCATCAGGGCCCACGATGCGCGGCTCTGGAAGAATGGAATCTTGCGGGTGCGGATCATGTGCACGATCAAGGTTTGCGACAGCAGGCCTTCGATGAACCAGCCGGACTGGAACAGGGTCTGGTGTTCCGGTGTATTGGCGCCGAAGATGTACCACATCAACGCAAAAGTGGTGATGTCGAAAATTGAACTGATCGGGCCGAAGAACACCATGAAACGACCGATTTCGCCGGCATTCCAGCGTTGCGGTTTTTCCAGGAATTCCTTGTCGACGTTATCGAAAGGGATCGTGATTTGTGAAATATCGTACAGCAGGTTTTGCACCAGCAGATGCAAAGGCAGCATCGGCAGGAATGGCAGAAATGCGCTGGCGACCAGTACCGAGAATACATTGCCGAAGTTGGAGCTGGCAGTCATCTTGATGTATTTCAGCATGTTGGCGAAAGTCTTGCGGCCTTCCAGCACACCTTCTTCCAGCACCATCAGGCTCTTTTCGAGCAAGATGATATCGGCCGCTTCCTTGGCGATATCGACTGCGGTATCGACCGAGATGCCGATGTCGGCAGCACGCAGCGCCGGTGCGTCGTTGATGCCGTCGCCCATGAACCCGACCACGTGCCCCTTGTCATGCAAAACCCGCACGATACGTTCCTTGTGGGTCGGGCTGAGCTTGGCGAACACGGTAGTAGTGTCGACTGCGACCGCGAGATCGGCGTCGCTCATTTTTTCGACATCGGAACCGAGCAGCATGCCGTCCACCGCCAGGCCGACCTGGCGGCAGATCTTGGCGGTCACCAGTTCGTTATCGCCGGTCAGGATCTTGACGGTGATGCCGTGTGCCTTGAGCGCATCCAGCGCCGGTTTGGTCGACTCTTTCGGTGGATCGAGGAAGGCGATGTAACCGATCAGCACCAGGTTGCATTCATCGGCCACGCCGTACACTTCCTTGGTCGGCGGCAGATCCTTGGCCGCTACCGCCACCACACGCAAGCCTTCAGCATTCAGGCTGGAGGTGGTTTCGTAGATTTCTTGCAGCAGCTCCTTGGTGAACGGCACCACTTCGCCATTATGGCGAGCGTGGGTACAGACCGAAACGATTTCTTCCACCGCACCTTTACAGATCAGTTCATGATGGTCTTCGCGCTCGCTGACCACCACCGACATGCGGCGGCGCTGGAAATCGAATGGAATTTCATCGACCTTGCGGTAGGCTGAGGCCAGCGCCATTTCGCGCTGCAACTCGGCGTGGTCGAGCACGGCCACATCCAGCAGGTTTTTCAGGCCGGTTTGATAGTGGCTGTTGAGGTAGGCATATTCCAGTACCAGATCATCCTGCTCGCCGAGGATGTCGGTATGGCGCTCCAGGAAAATCTTGTCCTGGGTCAGGGTCCCGGTTTTGTCTGTACACAGCACATCCATGGCGCCGAAATTCTGGATCGCATCAAGCCGCTTGACGATCACTTTTTTACGCGACAGGGCGACCGCGCCCTTGGCCAGCGTCGAGGTGACGATCATCGGCAGCATTTCCGGCGTCAGGCCGACCGCGATCGACATCGCAAACAGGAACGCCTCGACCCAGTCGCCTTTGGTGTAGCCGTTCAGCAGGAACACCACCGGTGTCATCACCATCATGAAGCGAATCAACAGCCAGCTAACCTTGTTGACGCCGGACTGGAATGCGGTTGGCGTGCGGTCGGCGGCGGTGACGCGTTCGGCCAGGGCGCCGAAGTAGGTGCGGTTACCGGTAGTTACGACGATCGCAGTGGCCGAGCCGCTGACCACGTTGGTGCCCATGAAACACAGGTTGTCCAGTTCCAGCGGGTTGCTGGTAGCAGCGCTGCGGTGGGTGATGAATTTCTCCACTGGCAGCGATTCGCCGGTCATGGCGGCCTGGCTGATAAACAGATCCTTGGCAGTCAGCAAGCGCAAATCGGCTGGAATCATGTCGCCGGCAGACAACTGGACGATATCGCCCGGAACCAGTTTCTTGATCGGCAATTCGATGCGGCGCGCGCCCTTCGGATGCAAGGTGACGTCGAAGTAGCGCAAAGCTTCTTCGGCAATGTCTTCGGCCAGGTCATGCCGCAGCACGGTGGCGGTATTGCTGACCATTGCCTTGAGTTTGTCGGCCGCGGTGTTGGAGCGCGATTCCTGGATGAAGCGCATCAGTGTCGACAACACCACCATCGAGCCGATGACGATGGTGGCTTTCATGTCTTCGGTGAGGAAGGACACAGCGGCCAGCACGGTCAGCAGCAGATTGAACGGATTCTTATAACATTGCCACAGATGTACCCATTTCGAGATCGGCTTTTCATGTTCGACTTCATTCGGGCCGGCGATGGCGCGGATATCGTCCGCCTCGGCTTCTGTCAGGCCGTCGGCACGGCTGTGCAGGGTCTGGAACAGTTCGCTGATATCGACACGGGCCGCGCCGGACAAGGTTTCTGCCAGTGACGGCGGCACTTCTTTGGTAACCGGCGTGCTGCGAAACATGTCCGCGCCAAGACGGCGAAAGTGGCGATCCATGCCATGCGTGCGGACAAAGCTGACGAATGTTTCTTTAAGAATATTCAGATTCATGGAGTTCTTCTTTTTTTCATGCAATACGGTCGGCTGTCGTCGATCAATGTGTTGCTTCCTGCGGGCTTTTTAACTTTGTCGATTCAACTTCATCGATTTAACTTTATGTTAACGATTGGCAATCCATCCGGATGACAGCGAGTTAGCGAAAAAAGTAAAAGCTTTAGGACGGCACCAGACTGTAAATTCGATCGGTGACATCTTGATGACAATGTCGGGTCAATTTCAAGAGCTGGTATCAAGAGTAGATACACAGATGTTCGATGGCTCCAGACATCGGCAAAAGCCAGGGTCGGAGACAGATTCAGCCTAGCGCGCTACCGGAACGGCAACACAGCTTTGCATAAAACAAGATCAGGTGGTGGAATACTGCATGGCCGGAAACAGATTCCGGACACTGGGATACCATCATTCGCCGGTGGCGAGATGACGGCAGGGGAATCCTGCGTTATCTTGCCGAGGCGGTGCCAGAACAGGTCTGGCTACAACTGTCACTCGAACAAGTGCCCATTAAAAGGGGCTCCATAAAATTTAGACTGGTGGATAGTAGTCGCGCCGTGAGTGGCGGTCAAGAAAATTGTGCAGGACAGCACTAGTTTTTTCGGCTTTGATTTTTAATTGTTTTTTTAGCATTTTAGCTGTTGTCATTCCATTATTCAGCCTTGCCTTTGAGAACCCGAAATCTATACTGAAATTACAAGCAAGCCGAGGAGATAATGATGGTCAACCTGATAATGCACAATCTGCTGTTCTTTGTGCCGGCAGCCATCGCCGGGTTGATATTGTGCGGCGAAGTACCGGTAGCATCCAAGTTTGCCAGAGGCAGCTTGCGCGCCATCGGCGCTATTTGCGGCGCTTTGGTGGCATTGGTTATTTTGGAAGCCATACCAGCTTTGCTCTGAAGCCGCCGTCCAAGGAACCACGTCGGGATCGCTGACAACATCCCGAGGCTACTCTGTTTGCTGCGCATCTGATCGTCTGATTTCAAAGTCGGCGACAACTCCTTCCTTTGCATCGCGTGAACGCGTGGGATAATCCCACGCAAATTCTCTTTTTTCACCGGTGCCCACTTGAATAAAATCCGCGCAATCAGTCTCTTTATTTTGTCTTCAGCCTTGTTGAGCGGTGTTCAGGCACAAGAGTCTTCCGCCGGATTGCCGGCGCCGTTCAGCAAAGCCTTGCAAGTTGCCGGGATTCCGGTCCAAAGCGTCGGTGTGTATGTGCAGGAAGTCGATGGCACCGGAAGAGTGCTGGCATCGGCCAACGCCGGCGTGCCGTTCAATCCGGCGTCGACCATGAAACTGGTGACGACCGACGCCGCGTTGGAATTGCTGGGGCCGACCTATCGCTGGAAAACCCAGGCATACACCAACGGCAGCCAGGTCGGCAATGTACTGCAAGGCGATCTGATCTTCAAAGGCAACGGCGACCCCAAGCTGGTGCTGGAAAATTTCTGGCTGTTCCTGCGTCAGATCCGCGCCAAGGGCATTCGCGACATCCGCGGCAATATCGTCCTCGACCGCAGCACGTTTGATGAGAATGCCTACGATCCTTCCGAATTCGACGGCGATCCGATGAAACCGTATAACGTCGGCCCCGACGCCTTGCTGCTGAACTACAAGACACTGACTTTCCAGTTCGTACCGAACCAGGAAACACGCCAGGTCAATGTGCTGACCGATCCGCCGATGAGCGGCTACCCGGTTACGCCGCCGCGCCTGGGCGGCGGCAATTGCGATGACTGGCAAGGCAAGCTGCAAGCGGCGGTGGATGCCGACGGCGCCAGTTTCAACGGCGCGATGCCGGCCTCTTGCGGTGAAAAGACCTGGTACGTCAATCCCTACAAGATGAGCTCCACCCAATACTTTGGCGCGGTATTCCGGCAAATGTGGGCCGATCTCGGCGGTACATTCAGCGGCGTGGTGAAAAGCGGGGTGATGCCGGCCGACAGCAACCTGATCAGCGAATGGAGCTCGGTGACCTTGCCGGAAGTAATCCGTGACATAAACAAATACAGCAACAACGTGATGGCACGGCAAGTGCTGCTGACCATTGCCTCCGATATTCTGAAAGTCCCGGCCACGCCGGAACGCGGCGCGCGCGCCATCCAAAGCTGGTTGACCAACAAGGGCATAGATGCCAGCGGCCTGGTAATCGAAAATGGCTCCGGACTGTCACGCAACGAAAGGATTTCCGCCAAGACCATGGGCCGCATGATGGCCTCCGCATTCCAGTCGCCGACCATGCCCGAATTCGTCTCGTCGATGCCGCTGGTAGGTTACGACGGCACCATGCGCAAGCGCCTCAAAAACCAAACCGTAGCAGGCCAGGCCCACGTCAAGACCGGCACCCTGAACGATGTCAGAGCAATCGCCGGCTACGTCCTGGCCGCCTCCGGCAAATACTACGCAGTGGTATGTCTGATCAACCACCCCAACGCCCCCAGCGGCCAAGCCGCCCAAGACGGCCTGCTGCAGTGGGTATACGAAAATGGTTGAAATAGCGTTTAGTTAAAGTCAGTTAAATCGACTCTGACCCCAATTAATTAATTGGGGTCAGAGTCGATTTAATCGGGCGATTACAAGACCAGCGGTTTGTCCGATAGCTCGTTCTTTTTCCGGCCTTGATCGGGGAAGTGCCGCGTTAGCAGGGTGTTCATTTGTTCCAGCGCGGCGAGCGTGCTGTCGTGGAAGGCGCCGTTGGCGAATTCCTTGGTCATGGTTTTGCACACGGCTTGCCATTCGGCAGCCTTGGTGGCGCGGCCGATGGCGCGGTCGACAATGATCTCGACCTTGTGATCGGCCAGGTTCACATAGAGCAAGACACCGACGTTTTCTTCCGTGTCCCAGATCCGATAGTGCGAGAACAGCTCATGGGCGCGATTGCGTGAGGTTACGCCATTGAGTATTGAGGGCAAGCTCAGCGAGCCTTCCACAATCATTTTGACTTCGGCTCGATGGGTGACCTCGCCGTCTGCAATTTTCTGCTGGATAGCCTTGAGCGTGGCTGCAGAGAATGCGCGTTGTGTACTGCGTCGCGTTGTTAGCAAATGGCGCCAGATGCGTTGTAAAGTATTTCCCATCACCAATCTCCCGACGCGCCGCCGCCATCGAATCCACCGCCGCCGCCGGAAAAGCCGCCACCGCCGCCAAAACCACCACCACCGCCACCTCCAAAACCACCGCCGCCACGTCCGCCCTGGCTTAAGATGCTGCCAATGATGACACCAGCGGCATTGCCCCAGACGTTGTTGTTAAGCGCGCGGCCAGAACCTGCACCGCCGCCGCGCGCACGCGAAATGATGGTGATCAAGATGAAGAAACCGAAGAACAGCAGCGGCGCCAAAGCGCCAAGCAAGTCGGAAGAGGGCTCTTGGGCTGGCCCGGACTTACGGCTGGGCGGTGCAAAATTCTCTTGGTCAAGCAATGGCATGATGGCCGAGATGCCGGCAGTCAGGCCGCCGTAATAGTCGTTTTTCGAAAAATACGGCGCGATGATTTCCTGCAATACACGCTTGGACTGGGCATCGGTCAACGTGCCCTGAACCCCGCGCCCGGTCAAGATCATCATGCGCCGCAAGGCTTTCGGATTGTCTTTCGCTACTAACAGGATGACGCCATCATCGATCCCTTTGCGGCCCAGTTTCCAGGCATCGGCCACCCGTACGGCATAGTCCTCGATGCCTTCCGGCTCGGTTTTGCTGAGCAGCAGGATTGCGATCTGGCTGCCGGTGCGCGCCTCGTATTCGCTCAAGGTATTGTCGAGCGCGTCGCGCTGGGCCGGCTGAAGCATGCCGACCAGGTCGGTGACATGCGCTTTCAGGGGCGGCACAGGCACCTGCGTCGCCATGGTCTGCGCCATGACGGGCGCGGCCAACAGGCTCAGCAGCGCCAGACAACAGGCCAGCGCCGGGGCCAATAACCGCGCGCGGATTGCAGGGATCGCAAGGACTACCTTAAGCGACATTATTTTTTGCCACCGAAATCAACATCAGGCGAAGTCGAAATGGCTTTTTCATTATCCACAGTGAACGAAGGCTTGACCTTGTAGCTCATCACCATCGCGGTCAGATTGGTCGGGAAACTACGTGCCAGCACGTTGTAATCCTGGACTGCGACGATGTAGCGGTTACGCGCCACCTTGATGCGGTTTTCTATGCCTTCCAGTTGCGACTGGGCATCGCGGTACAAACCGTCGGCTTTCAGTTGCGGGTAATTTTCAGACACAGCCATCAAGCGCGACAAGGCCGATGACAACTGCCCTTGCACTTGCTGGAATTTCTCGAACGCGGCGGGATCGTTCAGCACTTCCGGCGTGATCTGGAAGCTGGTCGCTGCGGAGCGGGCTTTGGTCACCGCTTCAAAAGTAGCTTCTTCATGGACGGCATAGGCTTTCACGATCTGGGCGATTTTCGGCACCAGGTCGGCGCGCCCTTGATATTGATTGACCACTTCGCCCCAAGCGGCTTTTACAGCCTCATCCTTGGTTTGGAAATCGTTGTAGCCACAAGCGCTGAGCAACGAAGCGAAGGCAGCAATAGCCAGCCATTTGAAGAAAATTTTCATGGATATCCCTGATAAAAGAAACAATGTAATGCACGTTAGCAAACTATCGATAGCTGCTCAAGTGTTAAATAGCCGCTACTCCGGTTATTCCCGGCTAAATTGGACTTACAATGCGGGGTTCGTATTATTGAGGCTTGATCGTGACTTTTATCGAAAAACTATCCGCCGCCTGGAGCGCCAACAATTCTTTGCTGTGCGTCGGGCTAGACCCGGATATTACTAAATTACCATCGCATTTGCAGCAGCAGCCGGATGGCATCTTTACTTTCTGCAAGGAAATTATAGACGCTACCGCCGCCACTGCGTGCGCTTTCAAGCCGCAGATTGCCTATTTTTCCGCCATACGCGCAGAAGACCAGTTGGAAGCGATTTGCGATTACTTGCGCAAAAACTACCCGCAGATACCGATTGTGATGGACGCCAAGCGTGGCGACATTGGCGCCACCGCCGAGCAATATGCACGCGAAGCATTCGAGCGCTACGGTGCCGACGCCGTGACGGTGAGCCCCTACATGGGCTTCGACTCGGTCGCACCGTACCTGGAATGGAAGGATCGCGGCGCCATCGTGTTATGCCGTACTTCCAATGCCGGTGGTTCGGATCTGCAATTCCTGAACGTGGATGGCGTACCGCTGTACCAGCACGTGGCGCGCCTGGTGGCTGAAAAATGGAATACCAACGGCCAATGCGGCCTGGTGGTCGGAGCTACTTTCCCGCAGGAATTGGCGCAAGTACGCAGCATCATCGGCGACATGCCGTTGCTGGTGCCGGGCGTGGGTGCTCAAGGTGGCGATATCCAGGCAACCGTGAATGCCGGTAAAACGGCAAACGGCATGGGCATGATGATCAATTCATCGCGCGCTATCTTGTACGCCAAGCCCGATCAGGCTGGCGGCGAAGACTTTGCCCGGGCCGCGCGCCGCGTGGCCGAAGAAACCCGCGATGCGATCAATCGTTTTCGGGGCTGAGGACTGAGACTAACGGGCCCGAGCATCGGGTCCGAATATCCGGCCTGAAATTATTTCAGGAAGCGCAATAAGCCTTGCAAGGCATGAATCACGGTTTGTTCGCGCACAGCACGCCGGTCGCCTGAGAACACCAGGCGCTCAGTATGGGTGTGATGGCCGACTGACCAGCCAAAACAGACAGTGCCGACCGGTTTGCCAGGTACTGCACCGCCCGGGCCGGCAATGCCGGTGGTGGAGACGGTGACGTCGGCATTACTGTTGGCCAGCGCGCCTTCCGCCATGGCGCCAGCGATTTCTTCGCTGACCGTGCCATATTGGGCAATCTCGGCCTCCGGAATATCCAGCAATTCGGTCTTGGATCCGTTGGAATAGGTGACGAAACCGCAGTCGAACCATTCCGAGGAACCGGCGATTTCAGTGATCGCTTGCGACACGCCGCCGCCAGTGCACGATTCGGCGGTAGACAAGAACCAGTTCCTGGCCTGCAGGGCGCGCCCGACTTGTGCTGCCAGATCAGTAATTTGTTCAGTGGTATCGTCAAGCGCGGTGTTCATGTCGAAGCTCCTGTTATCTGCCTGGTAGGTGGTTACATACTGCCACTTGTGGCGGCCAGATGCAATCCGTCAAAGCCAGGCAGGTAACTTAAAACAATCGCCACAGGGCCAATACCAGCAGCGTATAAAACGCTGCCACAATGTCATCCCACATGACACCGAAGCCGCCCTTCAAATGCCGGTCGAAATAGGCAATCGGCGGCGGTTTGACCATGTCGAAAAAACGGAACACGACAAAGGCGCCAAACTGTGCCGGCAAACTGGCTGGCGTGACCAGCACCAGTACTAGCCAGAACGCGATGATTTCATCCCACACCATGCTGCCGTGATCCGGAGCGCCAAGATGGCGGCCGGTGCTCTGGCAAGTCCAGATGCCGACCACAAAACCGGCGGCGATGATCACCAGCCAGTTCAGCGGCGTGAAAATTTCCGGCCAGCGGGTAGTCAGCACCACATACGATAACCAGCCGAACAAGGTGCCGAAGGTACCCGGCATGATGGGCGAGAGTCCGCTGCCAAAACCTTGTGCAATGAAGTGCGCCGGGTGCGACAACATGAAGCGGGCGCTAGCTTTGATCGGTTTAGGAGTGGGGGTGGCTTGAGTCATGTAGCGCGGGTCAGGTTGCGTGAATCAGGTTGAGAGAAAGTGATCGAAGGAAGCAAGTTGCAGCATAAGCGGAGCATTGTCGGCATCGCACAGGCGCAGGCCATGGCTGGCGTCAATGCTGCCGATGCGGGTCACTGCCGTAGCCGCCGCGTGGCCTGCGGCCAGCACTGCATCGCGCCGGTCGGCGGGCGCGGTAAAGCACAATTCATAATCGTCGCCGCCGGCCAGGGTGAAGTGGCGGCGGATCGCCTGGGTTTGTTGCGACAGGACCGGGCCGGCCGGCAGGCTGTCGACCGCCAGCGTAGCGCCGACGCCGGAGCGCTTCAGGATATGACCTAGATCACCGACCAGTCCGTCCGAAATGTCGATCGCCGCACGCGCGATACCGCGCAAGGCCAGACCCAGGGTTACGCGCGGTGTCGGCTGGTGCATGCGCGTCGCCGCCAGCGCATGACGCTCGGCATCCATGGCCAGCTGACCTGCCAGCTCATGCCGATAACCCGCCAGCGCCAGCCGCGCATCGCCCAATGTGCCGGAGACCCAGATATCGTCGCCGGCTTGCGCCGCATCCCGGCGCAGAGCCTGGCCCGGCAGGGTTTCGCCGAATACCGTGATGCAGATATTCAACGGACCCTTGGTCGTATCGCCACCGATCAACTCGCAATGATGCTCATCGGCCAACGCTAGCAGACCGGCTGAAAACGGCGCCAGCCATTCTTCGCGCGCGGCGGGTAGCGCCAACGCCAGCGTAAACGCCAGCGGGCGGGCGCCCATCGCCGCCAGGTCGGACAGGTTGACCGCCAGGCATTTATGGCCCAGCGTGAATGGATCGGCATCGGGGAAAAAATGCCGCCCCTCCACCAGCATGTCGGTGGAAATGGCCATTTGCATACCGGCCGTGGGCGTCAGCAATGCGCAGTCGTCGCCGATGCCAAGGGCAATATGATCAATATTGCTGCGCGCCGTGCGAGTGAAATAGCGGGAGATTAGGTCGAATTCGGACAACATTCGTAGATTGTACCGAATGGCGGCCAATTACAGCGGTTTTGCTTAGTTTTTCGAATCAAATGATTGTGCAGTGGCAAATGTGCTCAAAATGGCGCCCCGCAACTGGTGGTGCGCGAAACAGCACCTTTCTGCATGATGTCTTCACCCTTGGTATTGCCGACCGAAATCTGCGTCACGCAATAGGTGCCGTTCGGCCCGGTCACCTTGGTCACCCGCTGGCCATCCGGCCGGGTAATGTCTTCCATAGTGGTTTCACCTGGCTTGGGCGTCTCTTTCTGCACGACTGGCCCTGCAAGGGCTTTTTCCAGTATTTGTTGTCTGGTTGGTTCTTTTGCGGCTGGTGCTGCCGGTTCGCTGGCCGGCGGCGAATCCTTACGCAGGTCGCGGTCTATCTTTCCGATATTGCGTTTCGCGGCATCGACCATGTCCTCGGCGGAGGGCCGGTGGGAAGCTGCAGGTAGTTGCGGCGCCGTACTGCCGGGAGCGACCGGCTGATAATGCGTATCCTCGACCGTTATCGTTCCGGGCGGCAGCGGAGGTACTTGCTCTCCCGCCTGCGCGAGCGGAAACTGGGAGAGGGCAAGCAGCGACACCGCGGCTGCCAATCTGGCAAACCGTTTGTCGATACGGGGAAAAAATTGGATCATCAACATGCCGCAGAATCCTATGACAATTGCATTTTCCTGGCGCTACGCTTTATGCAGCGCCAACCGTCAGCTCAAGCGCGTGTATTAAACTCGTGCTTCAAACTCGTGCATTAAACGCGCGTAAATACCAGATCCCAGACCCCATGCCCGAGACGCAAGCCGCGATTCTCGAATTTGGTCACCGGCCGATAATCTGGCCGCTCCGCATAAGTCTCTGCGGTATTCTTCAACAGCGGCTCAGCGCTCAACACTTCCAGCATCTGCTCAGCATACTCCTGCCAGTCGGTCGCGCAATGCAGATAACCGCCCGGCGCAATGCGCGACGCCAGCAAACTGACCAGCGGCCCCTGGATCAGGCGGCGTTTGTTATGCCGAGCCTTGTGCCAGGGATCAGGGAAGAACACATGAGCGCCGGCCAATGAGCCGGGCGCAATCATATTCGTCAGTACTTCCACCGCATCGTGCTGGATCAAGCGCAAATTGTTCAATTGCTGCTCGCCGATCAGCTTCAGCAAGCTACCGACGCCAGGCGTATGGACCTCGACGCCAAGGAAATTCTTTTCCGGCATGCCGGCGGCAATCTTCGCCGAAGTTTCACCCATGCCGAAACCGATTTCCAGGATGGTCGGCGCGCTGCGCTCGAAAACCTGGTCGAGATCGGCCACTGACTTGTCATAAGGAACGCAAAAACGCGGCCCCAATTCCTCGATGGCACGCGCCTGCGCCGTCGACAAGCGCCCGGCGCGCGTGACGAAGCTGCGGATCCTGTGCTCGGTAGGATCGTAAAAGAGGGGTTTGCCGGATTTGTTTTCTGACATGCTTAATTAGTAAAAGGTTAGGGTGAGGCCAGTGCTGGATTGCCGGAAGCTGCAGCGTCATTGTAACGCCAGACAATTGATCGCCTCAAAAATACAAATGGCACCTGAGTAACAGGTGCCAGCGCTGATCTGGAGCGGGTAGAGGGGATCGAACCCTCGTCTAAAGCTTGGGAAGCTTTCGTTCTACCATTGAACTACACCCGCAAGATCTTGATTTTAAACTAAATTTAGTTGTTTCTGAAAGTCTAAAATTATGGAAATTGCGGAGCGCTCCGCAAAAACTACTTTGACGTACCAAAGCCTTAACCCTGTGGACGGGCATTTATCAGTTGCGTTTCTCGGGGCTTCGCAATTCAAATATGGTGTCTAGGCCGGACCTTTGCAGTGGCAACGCAGATTGTTAGGCAAGCAAATTGAGGCGTAGCCATGCACGCTTTTTGAAAATGATATATGATGATCGTCATGTTAAAAAATTCAACCCATTTAAGCGCCAAACGCGCCACTCAGAGCCGCAAGGAAGTGACGCACGACCGTATCGTCGAGGTGGCTGCGCGCGCGATCCGGCGCAGCGGTTATGCCGGCACCGGGGTGGCGGATATCATGAAGGAAGCCGGCCTCACGCACGGCGGCTTTTACGCGCACTTCGACTCGCGCGAGACGCTGCTGGCCGAAGCGGCTGACAGCGCCGGCGCCGAAGCGGTGAGCTTGTCGGCCGACATTGCCGCCGCCGCGGCGCCAGGGCAATCCTTGCAGGCGGTGATGCAAGCCTATTTATCGCAGCAGCACCTGGAAGACGTTGAGCACGGCTGCCCGGTGGCCGCGCTGGGCTCCGAGATGCACCGCCAGGCGCCGGAGGTGCGGCACGCGGCCACGCGCCATATCAAGGCGATGATCGATATGGTGGCCCGCCAACTGCCCGACTGGGGAACGCCGGGCGCGCATGAGCAGGCGATGTTCATGGTCACTTCGATGGTCGGCACGATGGTAATGGCGCGGGCGGTCGACGATCCCAGGCTGTCCGCTGCGTTGCGCGACGCAGCACTCAAGCATTTTTCTGAGGCTGGCAAATAAGACCGGCCTGGCAGTCCACGTTCCGGGCTTTTTTTGACACAAAATATGATGATCGTCATATTAAATGGCTACACTGAGAGGAAGCATAATGAACAGCAAGATCGCAATCGTGACCGGAGCGTCATCGGGTATCGGCGAAGTCACAGCCGAGCAGCTCTCCAGGGCGGGTTACAAGGTGTATGGCACCAGCCGCCGTGGTGCGCAAGGGCAAAGCGGCAAGCGCGCATTCCAGATGCTGGCGCTGGATGTGACCAGCGACGAATCGGTGGCGGCCGCCGTCAACGAAGTGCTGCGGCTTGAAGGGCGCATCGACCTGCTGGTCAACAACGCCGGCTTTGGCGTCGCGCCCGCTGCGGCCGAAGAGAGCTCGATCCGGCAGGCGCAGGTGATTTTCGACACCAACTTCTTCGGGATCGTCAGGATGATCCGCGCCGTCGTGCCGCACATGCGGCAGCGCGGAAGCGGGCGCATCATCAACATCAGCTCGGTATTGGGTTTTGTGCCGATGCCGTACATGGCGCTGTACTCGGCCACCAAGCATGCGGTGGAAGGCTACTCGGAATCGCTGGACCAGGAGCTGCGCACTCAGGGCATCCGTGTTTCGCTGGTCGAACCGGCCTACATCAAGTCGGCGTTCGACGCCAACCAGCTGCAGCCCGACCAGGCGCTCGACGAGTATCGCGACCTGCGCGCCGGACTGAACTTGCGCGTGAAGCAAGCGCTGGAAGGCGCGGATGGTCCGGCCGTGGTGGCCCGGACGGTGGTGCAGGTGGCGCTGGCGGCGACGCCGAAAGTGCGCTATACCTCTGGTGCGTTGGCCGGACGCCTGCGCTTCCTGCGCCGGTTCGCACCCGCCGCGCTGGTCGAAGCCGGCGTACGCAAGGACTTGCGGCTTGATTCCCAGCCGGCGCTGCGCAAACCTGTCACGGCTCTGCCACAATAATCTACGATAAAACGGGAGCAGCACATGAAAGCCTACTTCATCAACCGCTACGGCAAATCGGATGTGATCACCTCGGGCGACCGCCCCGAGCCGGTACTGCGCGACGACGACGTCCTGGTGCAGATCCACGCTGCCGGCGTCAATCCGGTGGACAATAAAATCCGCGACGGCGAATTCAAGCTGCTGTTGCCATATAAGATGCCGCTGACCTTGGGCTGCGACCTGGCCGGCGTGGTAGTGCGTATTGGTGCGCGCGTGCGCCGTTTCAAGGTGGGCGATGAAGTCTACGCACGGCCGGATGACGATCGCATCGGCACGTTTGCCGAATTCATCGCAATCAAGGAAGATTCGCTGGCCCTCAAGCCGGCCAACCTGACGATGGAGGACGCCGCGTCGATTCCGCTGGTGGCGCTAACCGCATGGCAGACACTGGTCGAAAAAGGCCAGCTGAAGAAAGGCCAGAAAGTGCTGATTCACGCCGGTTCTGGCGGCGTCGGCACGATTGCGATCCAACTGGCCAGGCACATCGGCGCCACGGTCGCCACCACCGCCAGTGCAGCCAACGCCGACATGCTGAAAAACCTGGGCGCCGACATCGTCATCGATTACAGGAAGGACGATTTTTCGACCAAGCTGACAGGCTACGACCTGGTGCTCGACACGCAGGGCGGCGACACGCTAAAGAAATCACTGAGCGTGCTCAAGCCAGGCGGTAAGCTGATTGGCATCGCCGGCCCGCCCGATCCCGATTTCGCCAAGCTGCGTGGTATGAACGGTTTTGTCCGCCTGGTGATGCGGCTGCTCAGTTACGGCATCCGGAAAGCGGCCAGTCGCCGAGGCGCCAGCTATTCCTTCCACTTCATGACTGCTAGCGGCCAGCAGCTGGGCGAGATCACCAGGTTGATCGAAGCGGGCCACATTCGGCCTGTGGTCGACAGGGTCTTCCCGTTCGAGGAAACCAAACAGGCCTTGGACTATGTAGAAACGGGACGTACGAAAGGGAAGGTCGTGATCAAAGTGCGCTAGCGGGTACTCGGACGAAGTTGTCGAGCCATGTGATCGTCCTAGAGGAGGTGTTTCGGGAGAACTCACATGCAGCGACTAGCTCCGCCTCTCGGCTCCTCCGCAGGAGCATGGCTCGAAACACTATTTTGTCGGTTCTACAATCTTACCTCTACGGAGGTAATGCCGTTGAGTTGTTTTAACATTGTCGTGCCCAAGCAGATCGCTTGCGGCCTGGTCGCCACGGTCATCTGATGTGTCGTCCGCCGCTTTAGCGCGCAGGTCGTAAAAACGGAAAGCCTTTATATCTGCGGCTAACTCTGGCGATTGCTTGGTCGCTGCGATTTTCGCCCGGGCGAAGTGACTGCGCAATGCTGGCAGGGTGAATACCTTACCGTCGCCATTCATCAACAATTGATCGTTGTCAATTTTATGCTGCGCCTTGCGCACGACTATTCGGCCAAGTACGGCAGCCAGTTCTCCGGTAACGGAAATACGTAATTTCTTTTGCGTCTTTCCTTGATCAACAAGCAAGAACCCGTTGGCAATATCGCTAGCCTTCATTTTGAGTGTGTCGGCTGGACGTTGGCCGGTGAGGTAGGCCAAATCCAGAGCGTCTATCAGCGTACCGCTAGCGCAACTTCGGACGGCATTGAAAACTGCGTCGGTAATGTACACAGTGCGTTTTTCCAGGCTGAATCCTTTGATACCTTTCGAACAAATCCCCGAATCAATCTATGACACGAATATGCTGATCGAAAATTTTCCGTCAAAAGAAACCAAGCTCTTAACACTGGTAAAAAAAGATAGTTATGAGGTGAATGGTGATCCGACTTATCCCAAAGACCTCAAGCGTATTGATCCGACCTATAGAAATAATGCCAAGTAGTTCTCGCGGCCCAATGCATGTTAACTGCAGCTATATCTTCAGAGAGATATGCAATTTTGTCGGCTGCGATCTATAACGATAGTCGAATCTATTAGCAAGGAAGCCGAACGCTAAGCTCCACCTTGTGCGTCCGCTTTTGCGAAACATAACAGGCCGGTTTGGGTCGTGAGCCGTCTGTCAGGCTTCTGGAAACCAGCCGCTCGTTGATAAAATCCCGCAGACGGCAGGTCTACTCACCTAAGCAGCCGCTCGTTCCAATATAGATGCAGAACGCATTTTGCATAACACTGTTTGACATCCCATCTAAGCCCATTGACCGCAACCAGTCTGAAGTCGACGGTGAGTGTCACTGACATGAATGTCTCAAATAGGCCGATTGTTCGCGTTCGGCATCATGGGAAAAGCAGCCATACCCGGTTTGATAGGGGCCCTTTACAGCGCTATAGCCGCAAATGCATTACCCCGAATGACGTCCACAGAGTCAATACCGTCTATCTTTTGATATTTTGCCGCTCCGGGCTCTCCAGATTGAGCCCATTGAGCGTAATAGGCGATGAGCATTTTCGTTTGAGCGTGATAGACCCTTAGGCGTTTTTTAACCGTATCCTCTCTATCGTCGTCGCGCAGAATCAAATTCTCACCGGTTATATCGTCTGTTCCTTCGACCTTTGGCGGATTGAATGTCATATGGTAGGTACGACCAGACGACGGATGAATCCGGCGTCCGCTGATGCGCTCCAGAATGACCTCATCCGGCACATCGATTTCCAGCACATAGTCGATTCTGATGCCGGCTTTCTTCATCATCTCTGCCTGTGGAAGCGTGCGCGGAAAGCCATCAAACAAATAACCGTTGGCGCAATCAGCTCGCGTCAAGCGATCTTTAACAAGACGAATAATGATTTCGTCTGATACCAGGCCGCCCGCATCCATCACCTTTTTTACCTCCGCGCCCAGAGGCGTCTTGTCTTTTACTGCAGCTCGCAACATGTCGCCGGTCGAGATATGTGGGATATTGAAACGTTCCTTAATAAAAATGGCTTGAGTGCCTTTTCCCGCACCAGGCGGTCCTAAGAGTATGAGGCGCATAATATTTCCGTAAAGTGGGATTTAAGTCCTGTACCTATGACAATTTTTTGCAACTTCAATGCAGGACACGTTTTCATTTCTTTGATTAAAGCGCCTGTTTGAGTTGCTCCAGGACTGCCGGGTTCTCCAGAGTTGATATGTCCTGAGTGATTTCCTCGCCTTTCGCCAATACTCGCAGCAAACGCCGCATGATCTTGCCGGAACGGGTTTTCGGCAGGTTGTCGCCGAAGCGGATTTCCCTTGGCTTGGCGATCGGGCCGATTTCCTTGGCGACCCAGTCGCGCAGCTCCTTGGCGATCTTCTTGGCTTCGTCGCCGGTGGGGCGGCTGCGCTTGAGGACGACGAAGGCGCAGATGGCTTCGCCGGTGGTCTCATCCGGCTTGCCGACTACCGCGGCTTCGGCCACGATCGGGTTGGCGACCAGCGCCGATTCGATTTCCATTGTGCCCATGCGGTGGCCGGAGACGTTCAGCACATCGTCGATACGGCCGGTAATGGTGAAATAGCCGGTATCCTTGTTACGGATCGCGCCGTCGCCGGCGAGGTACAGCTTGCCGCCGAACTCGGGCGGAAAGTAGGCGCTCTTGAAACGCTCTGGATTGTTCCAGATGGCGCGGATCATCGATGGCCACGGACGCTTGACGACCAGGATGCCGCCGTGGCCGTCTGGCAGTTCCTGCCCTGCTTCATCGACGATCACGGCTTGGATACCCGGCAATGGCAAGGTGCAGGATCCCGGTACCAGCGGCGTAGCACCTGGCAGCGGAGAGATCATGTGGCCGCCGGTTTCAGTTTGCCAGAAGGTGTCGACGATCGGGCAACGCTCACCGCCGATATTTTTGTGGTACCACATCCAGGCTTCCGGATTGATCGGCTCACCCACCGTGCCCAGCAAGCGCAGTGACGACAAATCGTATTGCGAAGGATGCACGTTCTTGTCGGCATCGGCAGCTTTGATCAGGGAACGGATCGCGGTCGGTGCGGTATAGAAAATGGTGGCCTTGTGCTTTTGCACCATATCCCAGAAACGGCCGGCGTTAGGATAAGTCGGCACGCCTTCGAAAATGATCTGGGTGGCGCCGACAGCTGTCGGGCCGTAGGCAATATAGGTGTGACCGGTAATCCAGCCGATGTCGGCGGTGCACCAGTAGACATCGTCCGGCTTGATGTCGAA
>NZ_FOQI01000039.1 GCF_900113705.1 Collimonas sp. OK307
GGTGAAAACGACAGGTCGTTGTGCAGTGGTCAATATCTGGGTCGATCCTGCGGTGTATGCCCCGGGAACCATGGCTCAGACCATGTACAAATAAGATCACAAGTAAGTTCGCGAAATAAGTTCTAGCCATCATGTCGCAAACCAATGCATCCGGATGACTCGTCATCCGGATGCATTGGCACGCAGGAGAGCCGCAATGGAAAAGCAACAAATTGTAGACATGAATCACGTCATGAGTCACGTCATGAGTAACATCGCTTCCCTCATCGCTGCCCAAAAAACAACGCCTGGCGCGCTGCTGCCTATCCTCCATGCGATTCAGGAATCGGCCGGATATATTCCGACCGAAAGCGTACCTTTGATTGCGCAGGAGCTGAACCTCTCGCGCGCCGAGGTACATGGCGTAATCAGTTTCTATCACTATTTTCGGCAACAGCCGGCCGGCCGTCATGTGGTGCAGATTTGCCGCGCCGAAGCCTGCCAGGCCCGCGGCTCGGCGGCGCTGGAAGCCCATGCCAAGGCAGTATTGGAGTGCGACTTCCACGCGACCACCAAGGATGGCGAATTTAGCCTGGAACCGGTGTATTGCCTGGGGCAATGCGCTTGCGGCCCGGCCATCATGATCGACGATGAGCTGCACGCCAGGGTCAGCCACGGCAAATTGGACCGTTTGTTACAAACCAAGCGAGGTGCGCAATGAGCATCACCATCTACGTACCGCGTGATTCCACCGCGCTGGCACTCGGAGCCAATGAGGTTGCTGCAGCGATTGTCGCAGAAGCAGGTAAGCGCGGCCAGGAAATCACCTTGGTGCGCAACGGTTCGCGCGGCATGTTCTGGCTGGAACCGCTGGTGGAAGTCAGCACCGCGCAAGGCCGCGTCGCCTATGGTCCGGTTGAGCCGGAAGATGTAAGTAGCCTGTTCGACGCCGGTTTGCTGCAAGGCGGACAACATGGACTCAGCCAAGGCCTGACTGAGGAAATTCCCTATCTCAAAAACCAGGAGCGGCTGACCTTTGCCCGCGTCGGCATCACCGATCCGGTTTCACTGGACGACTACCTGGAGCATGAAGGTTATCTGGGCTTGCAAAACGCTTTGGCAATGCAGAGCGCTGATATCGTGCAGGAAGTGTTGGATTCGGGCTTGCGCGGACGCGGCGGTGCGGCTTTCCCGACGGGTATCAAATGGAAAACCGTACTGGGCGCGCAGAGTGCGCAAAAATACATCGTTTGCAATGCCGATGAAGGCGACTCCGGCACATTTTCCGACCGCATGGTGATGGAAGACGATCCCTTCGTCCTGATTGAAGGCATGACGATCGCGGGCCTGGCCGTGAACGCCAACTATGGCTATATCTACGTCCGCTCTGAATATCCGCATGCGATTGCGGTGTTGAATGAAGCGATAGTCACCGCCAACGCTCGTGGTTTCTTGGGTAAAAACATCCTCGGCTTTGGCAAGGATTTCCAGCTGGAAGTGCGCAAGGGCGCAGGTGCTTACGTCTGCGGTGAAGAAACCGCATTGCTGGAAAGCCTGGAAGGCAAGCGTGGCGTGGTGCGCGCCAAACCGCCGCTGCCAGCCATCGAAGGTTTGTTCGGTAAACCGACCGTGATCAATAATGTAATCACCCTGGCCAGCGTGCCGATAGTCCTGGCGCGAGGTGCCGCGTTCTACAAGAATTTCGGGCAAGGGCGCTCAACGGGTACCTTGCCGATGCAACTGGCAGGCAATATCAAATACGGCGGCCTGGTGGAGAAGGCTTTTGGCGTAACGCTGCGTGAACTGTTGTTCGATTTCGGCGGCGGCACGGAAAGCGGCAGGACCATGCGTGCGGTGCAGGTCGGTGGACCGTTGGGTCCGTACCTGCCACCCGCATTGTTTGATACGCCGCTCGACTATGAAGCCTTCGCCGCTGTCGGCGGCACGGTTGGCCATGGCGGCATCGTAGCTTTCGACGATAGCGTCGACATGGCGCAGCAGGCGCGTTATTCGATGGAATTCTGCGTAGTCGAGTCCTGCGGAAAATGCACACCTTGCCGTATCGGCTCCACCCGTGGCGTGGAAGTAATCGACAAGATCATCGCTAACTCCGGCACAAACCAGCACCAGCGCCAGCAACAGATCCATCTGTTGCGCGATCTGTGCGACACCATGGTCAACGGCTCCTTGTGTGCGATGGGAAGCATGACGCCGTTACCGGTGCTGTCGGCCTTGAATCACTTTCCGGAAGATTTTGGCGCGCCGCCTGCCGTAGCTGGCAAGGCAGCCTGAAGCGCTTACCAGATATCAAGCCGATGCGTGCGATCCAAGGGGTCCAGGTATCGGCCAACAGGAGAAACAGAGAATGAACCAGCTCAACGACATAGATTACGGTACGCCCGAGCGTTTGTCCGAACGCATGATTACCCTGGAAATAGACGGCGTCGACGTCGACGTGCCGGCCGGCACCTCGGTCATGCGTGCGGCCATGGATGCCGGCATCAGCGTGCCCAAGCTGTGCGCTACCGACAG
>NZ_FOQI01000027.1 GCF_900113705.1 Collimonas sp. OK307
GATAACCGATAACAGGAGGAGCAATGGCAGCAGTGATATCCGAGTCGAAAGTAGCGCCAGGCGCAGTGTCAAGCACCACGGCCGACGATACGCTCAAACGCAAGAGCCGTGAAGCCGGCGTTGTGTCAGGCGGGCATCTGGTGGCGCGTGCGCTGAAGAATGAAGGCGTCGACACTATCTTTACCCTGTGCGGTGGCCATATCATCGATATCTACGATGGTTGCATCGACGAAGGCATTCGCATCATCGACGTGCGGCATGAGCAAGTCGCGGCCCATGCTGCCGACGGTTATGCCCGCCAGACCGGCAAATTGGGCGTGGTAGTGACTACCGCCGGCCCGGGTTGCACCAATGCCGTGACCGGTATCGCCACGGCGTTCCGTTCTGAAAGTCCTGTCTTGCATATCGGTGGCCAGGGTGGCATCACCCAGCACATGATGGGTTCGCTGCAAGACTTGCCGCATACCGAGATGATGCGGCCGATCACCAAGTTCTCCGAAGGCGTGCGTTCCACCGAACGTGTGGCCGACATGGTGTCGATGGCGATCCGGGCCTGCTTTGCCGGCGCGCCCGGCCCGGCCTACCTGGAAATCCCGCGCGATGTGCTGGACCGTGAAATCGACATCAGCAAGGCCGTGATTCCGGCTGCCGGCCAATACCGCGCTTCGGTGAAATCGCTGGGCGATGTGGCCGATATCGAGAAGCTGGCCGACATCCTGGTGCAGGCAGAACGTCCGGTGGTGCTGTACGGTGGCCAGGTCTGGTCTTCGCGTGGTCACAAGGAAGCGATCGACCTGGTGCGCGGCCTGGATATTCCGGCTTACTTCAACGGCGCTTCACGTGGTTTGCTGCCGCCAGGCGATCCGCACCATTTCGACCGCACGCGTCGCGAAGGTTTCGATAAAGCTGACGTGATCCTGATTGTCGGCACGCCGTTCGATTTCCGCATGGGTTATGGCAAGCGTCTGGGCCTGAATGCCAAAGTCATCCAGATCGACCAGGATTACCGTACGGTCGGCAAGAACCGCGACATTACCTTGGGTCTGGTGGGCGATCCCGGCACCATCCTGGGCGCGGTATTACAAGCGGCCAGCGGCCGTATCAACAAGAGTGCACAAGAAAAACGGCGTGCCTGGATGAAGCAGTTGCAGCTGCAGGAAGCGATTGCGACCGAAAAGCTGATGCCGCTGTTCAAATCGAACAGTTCGCCGATCCATCCTTACCGTGTTGCTTACGAAATCAACGAGTTCCTGAACGACGACACGATCTACATCGGCGACGGTGGCGACGTGGTGACGATCTCGGCGCAGGCGGTACGTCCGCGCAATCCGGGCCAATGGATGGATCCTGGTGCGTTGGGTAGCCTGGGTGTCGGCACCGGCTTTGCGATTGCTGCAGGCCTGGCCAATCCGGAGAAGGAAGTGTTGTGCTACTACGGCGACGGTGCATTCAGCATGACCTCGTTCGACATGGAAACGGCGAATCGTTTCGGTGTGCCGTATATCGCGGTGATCGGCAACAACTCGGCGATGAACCAGATCCGTTACGGGCAATTGGCGAAATACGGCGAAGAACGCGGCAACGTCGGCAACCTGCTGAGCGATATCCCTTACGGCAAGTTTGCGGAGATGCTGGGCGGGCATGGCGAAGAAGTGCGCGATCCGGCACAGATCGCCGGCGCCTTGCAGCGGGCCCGTGAAGCGGTGAAAACGACAGGTCGTTGTGCAGTGGTCAATATCTGGGTCGATCCTGCGGTGTATGCCCCGGGAACCATGGCTCAGACCATGTACAAATAAGTTCTGGCTGCAAAGACAAACAGATTCGATCAAATGAAACAGGAGATTTGAAATGACCAAGGAAACAAACAAGGCAAAGCCACTAGACGGCATCCGCATCATCGACTTCACGCACGTGCAAGCCGGTCCTGCATGTACGCAATTGCTGGCATGGTTTGGCGCCGATGTAATCAAGGTTGAGCGTCCCGGTTCAGGTGATGTGACACGCTCGCAACTGCGCGACATCCCTGATGTCGATGCGCTGTATTTCACCATGTTGAACAGCAACAAGCGATCGCTCACGCTGGATACTAAAAAGCCGGAAGGCAAGCTGGTGCTGGAAAAGCTGATCAAGGAATCTGACGTCCTGGTTGAGAACTTTGGGCCAGGCGCACTGGATCGCATGGGCTTCTCGTGGGAACGTATCAACGAACTCAATCCAAAGATGATCGTCGCCTCGGTAAAGGGTTTCAGCGACGGCCATCACTACGATGATTTGAAGGTCTACGAAAACGTCGCACAATGTGCCGGCGGCGCTGCCTCCACCACAGGTTTCTGGGACGGCCCGCCAACCGTCAGCGCCGCGGCGCTGGGCGATAGCAACACCGGCATGCACCTGGCGATCGGCATTCTCACGGCGCTGATCGGTCGTGACAAGAGCGGCAAGGGCCAGCGGGTTGCCGTGTCGATGCAAGATAGCGTCTTGAATCTGTGCCGCGTCAAACTGCGCGACCAGCAACGCCTGGACCGGCTCGGTTTCCTGGAAGAGTACCCACAATATCCGCACGGCACGTTCAGCGATGTCGTACCCCGCGGCGGCAATGCCGGCGGTGGCGGCCAACCGGGCTGGGTACTCAAATGCAAGGGCTGGGAAAACGATCCGAACGCCTATATCTACTTCACCATCCAGGGCCATGCGTGGGCGCCTATCTGTAAAGCGATCGGCAAGGATGAATGGATCGAAGATCCTGCCTACAACACGCCAAAGGCGCGTCAACCGCATATCACCGAGATCTTCGATACGATAGAAGTGTGGCTGAAGGATAAGACCAAGTTTGAAGCGGTCGATATCTTGCGCAAATTCGACATCCCTTGCGCACCGGTGCTGACCATGAAAGAACTGGCTAACGATCCGTCGCTGCGCGCCAGCGGCACCATTACCGAAGTCGATCATAAGGAACGCGGTAAATACCTGACCGTCGGCAGCCCGATCAAGTTTTCCGATCTGACTCCGGAAATTACCGGATCGCCATTGCTGGGCGAGCATACCGATGAAGTGTTGGCGAGCCTCGGCTACAGCGCCGGACAGATTGCAGAATTACATAGTTCGCAAGCGGTCTGATGATCCGGGAATAGCAGTATGATTGGTGGATAATCGTCGTGTTGGCGATTGACGGCGTCCGCCTCGGACGCCGTTTTTACATGCAGGCCGCTTAACCGACACAGGAGAAAGAATATGTCGTCCACACCTGATCTCAAACAGCTGGTAGAAGCAGTTGGCGATGCTATCGTGATTTCCGACGCCAAGGGCGCCATCACCTTATGGAATCCTGCAGCCGAGCGCATGTTCGGCTTTACCCGGGAAGACGCGCTGGGACGCTCGCTCGATCTGATCATCCCGGAACGGCAACGCCAGCGGCATTGGGACGGGTACCAGAAGACCATGGATACCGGCATCACCCGCTACGGCAACGATGTGCTGCGGGTGCCAGCAGTGCACAAGGATGGGCATACCTTGTCGATCGCGTTTACGGTGGCGTTGCTGCATACGCCGGACAACAAGGTGGCGGCTATTGTTGCTGTGATTCGCGATGAAAGCAGCCGCTTTGCCGAGGACCGCGCGTTGCGCAAGCGCCTGGCGGAACTGGAAGCCAAACTGGCCACGCAAACAGCTGAGTCCAGTTAATATATCGGAGGAGTCGTAGCATGGTTCCCACACTATAAATATATAAATACAAACAGGAGATTGTAATGAGCAAAGCACTGGATGGCGTGCGCATTCTTGACTTCACCCATGTCCAGTCAGGGCCGACCTGCACGCAGCTACTGGCCTGGTTCGGCGCCGATGTCATCAAGGTCGAGCGCGCAGGCGAGGGTGATGCCACGCGTGGGCAATTGCGCGATATTCCCGGGGTCGACAGCCTGTATTTCACGATGTTGAACCATAACAAACGCTCAATCACGCTGGATACCAAAAATCCCAAAGGTAAGGAAGTACTGGAAACGCTGATCAAGGATTGCGATGTGCTGGTAGAGAATTTCGCACCGGGCGCCCTCGATCGCATGGGCTTTTCCTGGGAACGTATCCAGGAATTGAATCCACGCATGATCGTCGCTTCCGTCAAGGGTTTCGGTCCTGGCAAATACGAGGATTGCAAGGTGTATGAGAACGTCGCCCAATGCGCGGGCGGTGCGGCGTCTACCACCGGTTTCGACGACGGTCCGCCGATGGTGACCGGTGCCCAGATCGGCGACAGCGGCACCGGCCTGCATCTCGCGTTGGGGATCGTCAGTGCACTGTATCAGCGCCACACTTCAGGGCGTGGACAAAAAGTGCTGGCGCCGATGCAAGACGCTGTATTGAATTTGTGCCGCGTCAAGCTGCGTGACCAGCAACGCCTGGAACGTACCGGCACCATGCACGAATATCCGCAGTACCCGGACAGCAAGTTCGGCGAGGCAGTGCCGCGTGCCGGCAATGCTTCCGGCGGCGGCCAGCCGGGCTCGATCCTGAAATGCAAGGGTTGGGAAACCGATCCCAATGCCTACATTTATTTCATCACCCAAGGTGCGGTCTGGCCAGCGGTATGCAAGGTGATAGGCGAGGAAGGCTGGGTTACCGACGAGGCCTACGCCACGCCGGCGGCGCGCCTGCTGCACCTGAAGCCGATCTTTGCCCGCATCGAACAATGGACCATGACCAAGACCAAGTTCGAGGCCATGGATATCTTGAATCAGTACGACATTCCGTGCGGTCCGATTCTGTCGATGAAGGAAATTGCAGAGGATGCTTCGTTGCGCCAGACAGGCACTATCGTCGAAATCGATCATCCGACACGCGGCAAGTACCTGACGGTGGGCAATCCGATCAAGATGTCCGACAGCCCGACAGTGGTCACTCGTTCGCCTTTGCTGGGAGAGCATACCGAAGAAGTGCTGGCGCAACTTGGCTACGGCAAGGACTATATTGCGGCGCTGCGCGAAGAGAAGGTGATTTGAAACGCGACTGGGCCGACGACATGACTGCGGGATTAAATGACGAAGCGCCTCATCCTGTCGACGGTTCAATCGTGACATCTGCCATGGATTACCCCGATGGCCACATCGTCCCGATGCATCGGCATGCTTGCGCGCAGTTGCTGTATGCGGCCAAGGGAGTCATGACGGTGGATGCCGCAGCCGGGCGCTGGATAGTGCCGCCCGGCCGCGCTGTCTGGCTGCAGGCACATGTCGACCACCGGATTTGCATGCATGGCGAGGTTGAATTGCGCACGCTGTTGCTTGATGTCGACGCCGCCATGGCGCGGCAGCTGCCGGCACGCAGTTGCGTGTTGAATATCTCGCCGTTGCTGCGTGAGCTGATTGCTGCCGTTCATTGCAACCCGAGAGCGGACAATGGCGCCAGGCGCAACTGGCATATGCTGCAACTGTTGCTGCATGAATTGGGTTCGGTGACGGTACTGCCACTTTATTTGCCCTTGCCGCTGGCTGCACGGCTACGCAGTCTTTGCGAGCTGCTGATGGCGACTCCCGGCAAGCAGGTAACAATCGAAACCTGGGCCGGGCAGCTCGGTATCTCCACCAGTACCCTGCATCGCCTGTTTCTGAGCCAGACCGGCATGCGGTTTGGACAATGGCGGCAGCAAGCCCGGCTGTTGCTGGCCTTGGAACAGCTGGCGCGCGGCGGGAAAGTTGCCGCCGCAGCGCAAAACCAAGGCTACAGCAGCCAGAGCGCATTCAGCGCCATGTTCAGAAAACATTTCGGCAGCACACCAAGCGCTTTCTACCGCTGAATTCCCGCAGCCAGGGTTCGCGCTGGAATTTTCATGCCTGCCCGCACAAATGCGCTGGCGGCCACGATGGCATCCTCGCCCACCTCCGCTTCATCCATCACCACTGCGTTCATTCACAGTGGCAGTAATGATGGGGACCAAGGCCGACAAGAAGTTAACCGCATAAGTTAGCGACTGAGTTAGCAGCTAAGTTTGCAGCCAAGTTGCTTCAATTATGAGTATGCCGTCGTGAGCGGCGGCAACTCAATCAAAAACACGGATTGGCCCCTCGGGGCCTGTAGTTGGGATAATCCGTAAAGAATCAATAGCTTAGCGCATTGACCACGATTTTCGGAGATGCCTGCCATGTCCGATCGTAGCGTAACGCAGTATCATGCAAGACGTTTCGGTCGTAAAATTCGAATTGGTAATTTGAATATCATGGTTTTTTATAAAGGAGATTGGCATGGGTCAGGTGAAATATACCGTAGAGCATGAATGGTTACGCGTTGAGGACGACGGTCTGGTAACAGTCGGCATTACCGATTTCGCACAAGGACATCTGGGCGACCTGGTTTTTGTGCAACTGCCGGACGTCGACAGTGAAATTGCCAAGGGCGACGAAGCCGCGGTGATTGAATCGGTCAAGGCCGCGAGTGAAATCATGATGCCGGTTGCTGGCAAGGTGGTCGAAGTTAATACCACTTTGGCCGACGAACCGGGCAAGGTCAATGAAGATCCATTAGGCGCAGGCTGGTTTTTCAAAATGAAAGTCAACGATATTGCTGAGTTGAACAGTTTGATGGATGAAGCGGCTTACGCTGCGATGATCAAAGGCCAAGCGTAAGCCACAAGCTGACGCCGCCATTTACTGTTCACAATATGAAGGATGCACCCATGACACAATCGCGGCCTGCTCTTGAAGATCTGGTACAACATGCCGATTTCATTGAACGCCATATCGGTCCGGATCACACCCAGCAAAAGGCCATGTTGTCGATGCTCGGTTTCGAATCGATCGATGCATTGATACAAAAAGTAGTCCCGGCCGCTATCCTGGAGCGGCAGCCGCTGAAGCTCGGCTCCCCGCGCAGCGAAGCTGAAACGCTGGCGGCATTGCGCCAGATTGCCAGCAAGAACCAGTTGTTCAAATCACATATCGGCATGGGGTATTACAACTGCCATACGCCGACCGTGATCCTGCGTAATTTGCTGGAAAACCCGGCCTGGTATACCGCCTACACGCCATACCAGCCTGAAATTTCGCAAGGACGGCTGGAAGCGCTGCTGAATTTCCAGACCATGGTGACGGACCTGACCGGCATGGAGATCGCTAACGCGTCCTTGCTGGACGAAGCCACCGCCGCAGCCGAAGCGATGACATTTTGCCAGCGGCTGTCGAAAAGCAAGAGCAACATCTTCTTCGTTTCACAAGACTGTTATCCGCAAACCATCGACGTACTGCGCACCCGCGCCGCGCCAATCGGCGTCGAGGTGGTGGTCGGCGATCATCTTAAAGACCTGGAGCGGCTGGACTGCTTCGGCGTGCTGCTGCAGTACCCGACCCTGAACGGCGAGATCAACGACTATGCCGCCACCGCGCGTCTGGCGCATGGCAAGCAAGCGTTAGTCGTGGTTGCCGCCGATCTGCTGGCACTGACCCTGCTGACGCCGCCAGGCGAGTTCGGCGCCGATGTGGTGGTGGGCAGCGCCCAGCGCTTCGGTGTCCCGCTCGGTTATGGTGGTCCGCACGCGGCGTATTTCGCCACGCTGGATGCGCACAAGCGCGTGATGCCGGGACGATTGGTCGGTGTCTCGATCGACAGTCGCGGCCAACCGGCCTACCGCTTGGCGATGCAGACCCGCGAGCAACATATCCGCCGTGAAAAAGCCACCAGCAACGTCTGTACCGCACAAGTATTGCTGGCCAATATCGCCAGCATGTACGCGGTTTACCACGGCCCGCAAGGCTTGAAGACGATCGCACAACGGGTACACCGGCTGACCGCGATCCTGGCCGAGGGCTTGCGTCTGCTGCACCATCCGGTGCCAACCGCCAGTTTCTTCGACACCATCACCGTGCATACCGGCGGCCATACACAGGATATCCATGCGGCTGCGCGCAGCCAGTCGGTCAACCTGCGTCTGATCGACGATGGCAGCGTCGGCATTGCGCTGGATGAAACCAGCACGCGAGCGGATGTGGAAGCGTTGTGGAATATCTTCGCACTCGGCAAACCGCTGCCGTCGTTCGACGCGCTGGAAGCCAGCGCCGACGAGCGGATCCCGGCGCCGCTGATGCGCAGCAGCGCATTCCTGACACACCCGGTATTCAACAGCCATCATTCGGAAACCCAGATGCTGCGCTATTTGCGCGCGCTGGCAGACAAGGACCTGGCGCTCGACCGCAGCATGATACCGCTCGGTTCCTGCACCATGAAACTCAACGCCACTACCGAGATGATCCCGGTTACCTGGCCGGAGTTCGGTGCGCTGCATCCGTTCGCACCGCTGCATCAGGCCCTTGGTTATCAGCAACTGGTGGCCGATCTGGAAGAAATGCTGTGTGTCTGCACCGGCTACGATGCAGTATCGCTGCAACCAAATGCCGGTTCGCAGGGCGAATATGCCGGCTTGCTGGCGATCCGCGCCTATCACCAGAGCCGCGGCGAGGGTGAACGCAATATCTGCCTGATCCCGAGTTCCGCCCATGGCACCAATCCGGCGACGGCGCACATGGCTGGCATGCAAGTGGTGGTGGTGCAATGCGACGAGCAAGGTAACGTCAATGTCGCCGACCTGCGCGCCAAGGCGGATGAACACGCCAACGATCTGGCTGCGTTGATGATTACTTATCCATCAACCCACGGCGTATTTGAAGAGGCCATCGGCGAGATCTGCGAAATTGTCCATGCTCATGGCGGCCAGGTGTATATCGACGGCGCCAACATGAATGCGATGGTCGGTTTGTGTGCGCCAGGCAAATTCGGTGGCGACGTCTCGCATCTGAATTTACACAAGACTTTCTGCATCCCGCATGGCGGCGGCGGGCCTGGTGTCGGTCCGATCGGCGTCAAGGCGCATCTGGCGCCTTTCCTGCCAGGTCACCGCATGCTGGAAAAAGGTATTGCGCCGGTCTCCGCAGCGCCTTGGGGCAGTGCCAGCATCCTGCCGATTACCTGGGCATATATCACGCTGATGGGTGCGCAGGGCTTGCGGCAAGCGAGTGAGCTGGCGATCCTGAACGCCAACTACATCATGCACCGGCTGGCGCCGCATTATCCAATCTTGTACAGCGGCAGCGACGGCCTGGTGGCGCACGAAGGCATCATCGACCTGCGTCCGCTCAAGGACAAGACCGGGATTACGGTGGACGACGTTGCGAAGCGCCTGATCGATTATGGTTTCCATGCGCCTACCATGTCGTTCCCGGTAGCTGGCACCTTGATGATCGAACCGACCGAAAGCGAATCCAAGGAAGAACTGGATCGTTTCTGCGACGCCATGATCGCGATTCGCGCAGAGATCAGGGCCGTGGAAAATGGCGATATCAAGGCCGAGCAGACGGCACTGCGCCATGCGCCGCATACGGCTCAGGATCTGACCGACGAATGGACCCGTGCGTATTCGCGCGAGCAAGCTGTATTCCCGTTGAAGTCGCTGCGTCAGAACAAGTATTGGCCACCGGTAGGGAGGATCGATAACGTCTACGGCGACCGCAATCTGGTTTGTTCCTGTCCGCCGATGTCGGATTACGAATAGGTCGCAAATGTACAAGCAGGATGGGCAAGCATTTTCACCCACGCGTTACCGAAGTATGCCGCGGGGACCGGTGCCCATCCTGTTAACTGATAAAGGACATTTTTCATGAGTGATATCGGCAACGACGCGCCAGCGGCGCGTACACCGCTGTACCAATTGCATCTGGAACTAGGCGCCAAGATGGTGCCGTTCGCAGGCTACGAAATGCCGTTGCAATATCCGAGCGGCATTCTCAAGGAACATAATCACACCCGCAGCCAGGCCGGTCTGTTCGACGTATCGCACATGGGGCAATTGCGCCTGAGCGGCGCGGGCGCCGCCGCGGCACTGGAATCGCTGGTGCCGGTCGATATTGTCGATCTGCCCGTGAACCAGCAGCGTTATGCGCTGTTTACCAACCAGCAAGGCGGCATCCTCGACGACCTGATGGTTGCCAATGCCGGCGATCACCTGTTCCTGGTGGTGAATGCCGCCTGCAAGCAGCAAGACACCGCACACCTGCGGGAGCATCTGTCCAGTCTCTGTCAAATCGAAGAATTGAGCGATCGCTCTTTGCTCGCTTTGCAAGGACCTGCGGCGGCGGCCGTGATGGCGCGCATCGCTCCGGATAGCGCGAAGATGATTTTCATGCAGACAGCCAAATTTATTTTGGCTGGAAGCGAATGCTTTGTCAGCCGTTCCGGTTATACCGGCGAAGACGGCTTTGAAATTTCGGTGCCGAATGCCGGAGCTGAAGCCTTGGCGCGGCTGCTGCTGGCGCAACCGGAGGTGGCGCCTATCGGTCTTGGTGCGCGTGATTCGCTGCGGCTGGAGGCAGGGCTGTGCTTATACGGCCATGACATGGATGGCAGCACCACGCCGGTCGAAGCTAGCCTGGGCTGGGCCTTGTCCAAGGTGCGGCGTGCCGGCGGCGCTCGCGCCGGCGGCTATCCTGGCGCCGAGGTGATCGCGCGCCAGCTTGACCAAGGCGTCGACCGCAAACGGGTCGGCCTGCTGCTCAAGGATCGCATGCCGGCGCGTGAAGGTGCGGAACTGGTCGACGCCGACGGCAGGCAAGTGGGCAAGATCACCAGCGGCGGTTTCGGGCCGACGCTGGGTAGCCCGGTAGCAATGGGTTATGTTGATAGCGCACACGCGAAAATCGGCACATTGCTGCAAGCCATGGTGCGCGGCAAAGGTGTGCCTGTCGAGGTGGTCAAGACGCCGTTTACCCCGGCGCGTTATTTCCGCGGCTGACGGACTGACGGATAAGTGCCGATGCCGGTCGACGATCAGACCGGCACGTCGCCTTCGACGGTAGTGCGATACAGGGTGCGGCGTAAATGCTGAGGTGTGACCGCCGCATAATGTACCGTGCTGCGGTTGTCCCAAAATACCATGTCATGCGCGCGCCATTGATGGCGGTAGACGTTTTCGGCGCGTTTCGTATGTTCGTGCAAATAACGTAGCAAGGCCTCGCTTTCATCCTCGGGCAAGCCGACGATATGCGAGGTAAATCCTTCGCTGACAAACAATGCCTTGCGGCCGCTTGCCGGATGCACGCGTATTACCGGATGCTCGACTTCAGGCACTTCGTCGATCTGCTTTTGCGTCAGGTCGGCACGCCAGGGCGACATCTTTTGCAGGCGGCGATAGCGATAGACATAAGAATGCACCGCACGCCGTCCTTCCAAGGCTTGCCTGACATCGGCGGGCAAGGTTTCATAGGCGTTGAACATATTGGCGAACAAGGTATCTCCTTGTTCGGCCGGTAATTCCTGCGCGTGCAGCAGGGAACCCAGGCTCGGTTTTGGCATATACGACAGATCGGAATGCCAGTCGGCGCCGGCATCCACCAGACCGATCGGCTTGCCATCTTCGATGACATTGGAAACGATCAGGATTTCCGGATGGCCTTGCAGGTGAAAGCGGTTCAATACATGGACTTGCAGAGGGCCGAAGCGGCGGCTGAATGCCACATGTTGTTCCGGTGTGATACGTTGTTCGCGAAATACCAGGACGTTGTGCCTGACCAGGGCTGCGCGTATGCGGGCCAGATCCTGTGCGGAAACCGGTAATCGCAAATCGAGGCCCAGGATTTCCGCGCCTAACGGTCCCTCGATGGGGCGGATCTCGAATGACTGGGTGGCGGTGGACGGCGGCAAGGTGCTGGTGTTGGGCATGAGATGACTCGGATAACGGAGCGGCGTGCCTGCAATGACATCATTGAACAGGGAATGCCATCCTGAAATGACATTACACCTGTTCTCGCATCGTCACTGCAAATAATGGATTCTCATAACCATATGTGTTTTGCAGTGCAATGCGTTGTGTTGCTTTGCCACGTACCTCTCTAGCGCTGCGTCGAGACCAGGGCAAACATGGCGCCTTGCGGATCCAGGCCCTGGACAATCCAGCTGCCACCAGGAACCTGGTGCGGGCCCATGAGGACCTTGCCGCCAGCCTCGTTGATGCGCGTAACAGCGACGTCAATGGCCTCGACATTGATGTAATAGAGCCAGCAAGTGACTGGCATTTCCGGCATTTTTGTCATCATGCCGCCGATCGGCGCGCCGCCGGTGGCGAACGTCTGGTAGACGCCCATCGGCCCCATGTCGATCGCTTCGGCCTTGGTCCAGCCGAACAGGCCGGAATAGAAAGCAAATGCGCTTTCCATATCGCCGGCGTGTAATTCATGCCAGCCGACATGGCCCGGCGTGCCTGCAACCGGCGGCGCCGGCTGGGCTTCGGTATTGCCTTTGAACAGGAAAAATCCTGCGCCGTGCGGATCTGCCGCCACGGCAAAGCGGCCGACTCCCGGGATGTCTTCCGGCGGGCGGCGGATAGTGCCGCCTGCAGCCACCACGCGCCCGGCGTAGTCATCGACATCGCTGACGGCGATATAGCCGTTCCAGCCGGGCCGCGCGCCCATGGCACGTGCTTCTTCCGGGATCTGCATCAGGCCGCCGACCATGATGGTTCCGGCGGACAGTATGGTGTAAGGGGGACCGCCCATGCCGGCATCCTGCATGTTCCAGCCGACTACGCTCTTATAGAAAGACTCGGCGGCCTTGGTGTCGCTGGTCATCAGGTCGTACCACACAAATTTTGCTTGGTTAGTATTAGTAGTAGACATTGCGTTTGACTCCTTCGCTTGAATTTGATGCAACAGTACTTCCAGGGTTCATGTTGGATAATTTCCATCCATGCGCTACAGTACTAGGCATGATACTACTGCCTGAAGATCTGGAAAAAATTGCCGCTCTTACCCTGGAGCATTACAACCAACGTGCCGAAGACTTCCGCGAAGGAACCCGCGACCACGACGTCAGCCAGAACATTGCCGCGCTGCTGCGCCATATCAAAGGCACGCCGCCTTTCTCGATCCTGGACGTCGGCTGCGGTCCGGGGCGCGACCTGCGCACATTCAGCAAGCTCGGTCACATTGCTGTCGGCGTTGAAGGTGCGGAGCGTTTCGTCGAGATGGCGCGGGCGGATAGCGGCTGCGAGGTCTGGCATCAGGATTTTCTCAAACTCGATTTCCCGGACGCGCGTTTCGACGGTATCTTCGCCAACGCGGCGCTGTTCCATATCCCCAGCCAGGAACTGCCGCGCGTCTTGCGGCAATTCCATGCAACGTTGAAACCTGATGGCGTATTGTTCAGTTCCAACCCGCGCGGCAGCAACCAGGAGGGCTGGAATAGCGGCCGTTACGGCAGCTATCACGATCTCGCGGCATGGCGCCATTTCATGTCCGATGCCGGCTTCTCCGAACTGGAGCACTACTATCGGCCAGATGGACTGCCGCGTGAGCAGCAACCATGGCTGGCCAGCGTCTGGCGCAAACAGTCATGAAACGGCGAATGGCGACTAAGCGGCGACTAAGCGGCGATTAAGTGGCGATTAAGTGGCAATTAAGTGGCAATTAAGTGGCAATTAAGTGGCAATTAAGCGGCTGGTGATGCCGGTGGTGTTTGTAGTGTTTCAAGCTTGAGAAATTGCGTTGTCGCTTCTATCACGCCCGGGTCTTTCAACAACCGGCCATGTCCCAGGTTGCGCGTGCTGAGCAACTGCGCATCAGGCAATTTTTCCATCAACACCTGGGCTGAGCGAAATGGCACGATGTTGTCGTCGCAATCGTGTATTACCAATGTAGGCGTGCCTATCCGAGGTGCGACATGGCCGGCGCCCATGCGCTCGAAGAGCATCCCTTCGCGTGCTTCGAGATAGGACACCATGTCTGCGCGGACGCTTTCACGGATGCCGAAGGCGAGGGCGTAGTCGCGCGTTGCCTGCAACATGGAAACCGGTGACGAAATCAGCACCAGTTTATCTAGCGCCAATCCCAATCCCAATCCGTTCGCAGCCGCAATATATGCTGCAGCACCGCCCATGGAATGGCCAACCAGCGCCTGAACCCTGCCGAGGCGCGCAGCCGCATAAGCCAGCGCCCGCACAAACTGCGGTAGCGTGCTGCTCCAGGCTGAACTGCGCCCGTGCCCCGGCTGATCGATAATTACCACGGCCCAGCCGGCTGCGCTCAAGGCGTCGGCCAGGGCCATCATTTGCAAACCCCAGCCGGCCCAGCCATGCGTCATCAGCAGTTGCGGGGCATTCTCCGGCGCCGGCCAGTGATAAAGGGTGATCGAAGCGCGCTCAAAGGGCAGCGATTCAACACGCACATTGGGCGGCGCCATAAAACGGCGTGAAGCCAGCTTGCCCGGAATCGGCGTGCAGAACAGGTGGGCGGCAATACGCGGAGTCAGGCCAGGAGCGACGAATTGCGACAGGCGTACGCCCGTCCTTAGCAATTTGAACAGACCGCTCGCCGGAGCTTTACTTGCTGCGCGAGCTTTGGCGGCGAGCGGCTGGCTTGGGGCAGGATGCATATCCATGAAAACTTTCCTGTAAGGTATGAAACTGCTGGTTGAGGTGCGGTCAAAAGAAAATGAAGTCGTCGTTGCAGTCAGGGAGGGATTGCCCTGTCAGGCGAATCAAGCGCCATGCCGTCAGGCCGGCAATGGCAAGGGTGATCAAAGTGATGCATCCGGTAATAATCAACATGGCCATCCTTTATCGCACATGCGTGCGAAATTAGCGTAATAAAAATCACATATCCGATGCAAGCATCGCTCTATTTATGCGTGATAGTTGAAGCTGCGATAGGTCGAGGTCAGGCGTTCGTAGGCGTTGCGCACCCTGTCTTGCGCCTTGGGATCACGCAGGAAACGCGCATCGTGCATCAAGCCGACCATCAGGCTGTAGATTTCGAATACCAGTTGCTCAGGGTCGGTATCGGGTCGCAAATGACCTTCATCCAGCGCCTGGATGACAGAGCGACGTAATATTGCGCGCCACCGCAATACGTTATGTTGCAGCCGCTCGCGCATCGGGCTGTCAACATCGTCGTACTCAAACGCGCCCGCGACATAAATACAGCCGGTGACATTGCAGGCGCGTGAAATCCAGTTCATCACCAGCGCGTTGAGACGAGGCAGGCCGCGCGGTTGCGACATAGCCGGTTCGAACACGTCGGCCGCAAAACGCCGGTCGAATTCATTCAGCACCGCTTCATGCAATGCTTCACGGGAACCGACGCGCGAGAATACGCCGCTTTTGCTGATGCCCAGCCGTTTTGCGACCTCGCCCAGAGAGAGACTTTCCAATCCCTGAGCCGCAACCATGTCCAATGCCGTATCGACAATGGCCGCCAGGGTGAGTTCGCTTTTTTCAGTATGGGTATCCATGTGTCGGAGTTTAGCACTACCGTGCGAAATGTCCAGGCTAATTTTTGCGCTGTAAAAAAGACGGCGCCGGCATAATGCGCGGCGCCGTCCTGGACGTCAGGCGTTGTTTCTTATTCGGTTGGCATCTTGCGGAATCCGACAGCCAGGCGATTCCAGCTATTGATGGCGTTAATGGCAAGCGTCAGGTTGACCATTTCGGCAGGGGTAAATTGCGCGCTCAGCACGGCGTAATCAGCATCCGACGCATGGCTTTGCGCAATCAGCGTGACCGCTTCGGTCCAGGCCAGTGCGGCACGTTCACGGGCGCTAAAGAAAGGGGCTTCGCGCCAGGCCGTGACTGCGTACAGGCGGCGTTCGCTTTCACCGGCCTTGCGTGCATCCGCGGTATGCATGTCGATGCAGAAAGCGCAGCCGTTGATTTGCGAGGCGCGCAGTTTGACCAGCTCCAGCAGCGATGGCTCCAGGCCCAGCTTGCCGACCGCGCCTTCGAGCGCAATCATGGCTTTCATGGCGTCGGGGGAAGCGGTGTAGAAATCGATACGGTTTTCCAAGATATTCTCCTTATATGTGGAATGTGGAACATGTATGAGCTGAGAACCCGCATCATAAGATCTGGCGATGTGGTATTGGATAGCCAATTCAGCCAAAAAACAGGAGGCCACTCAGGTGGCGATTGGCGCTGAACCGGCGGACATGCTAAAACTGCATGGTTTTATTCGGGAAGGCAGGGCATCTACCTGCATCGCTTATCGTTTTTGGAGTAGTTATGGAATTGCATGTCGTCATCGACGGCGATAAGGACCTGGCGGGACAGGTTTATCGACAAATCAAGGAGGCCATCCAGTCAGGACGGCTGGCAGTCGGCGAGCAAGTGCCACCGTCGCGCTTGCTGGCGCAACAGTTGCAGGTGTCGCGCAAGACGGTGTCGGAAGCATACGCGCGCCTGACCATGGACAAATTGCTGGCCGGCCAGGTAGGCGCCGGGACCTTCGTTACCGCAGCTGCGACACAACTGCAGCCGCACCCAAGCCCGCGCCGCTTCGCAGCCAAGGATCTGGCGGCTGGCGCCACGCTCAAGAATTGGCTAGGCCGTTCAATGCCGTTGCAGCCGCCGGAACGACGCTCCGCTTATGATTTTTTTGGCGGCGGCGCCGCAAAAAACCATTTTCCGCTGGCCGAATGGCGCCAGTGCATACTGCATGGCTTGCGCAAGAGCCAGGCAGCGCGCGGCTATTATTCAGAACCGCAAGGATTGCCGGTATTGCGTGAAGCGATCGCCCGCCATAGTGCTTTTGCCAGAGGGGTGCAGTGCGTGCCGATGGACGTGCTGGTCACCAACGGCGCCCAGCAGGCGATTGATCTGGTGGCGCGGGTGCTGATCGAACCCGGTTGCACGGTCGCAGTCGAAGATCCCGGTTATCCGCCGGCACGGCTGACGTTTGCCAGCCAGGGTGCGCGTATTGCTTGCATTCCGGTCGATGCTGAAGGGATGATGGTTGAGCATATACCAGACGATACTCGCCTGATCTATGTCACGCCGGCCCATCAGTTTCCGCTCGGCATGCCGATGAGCATGGCTCGCCGTAAAGCGTTGCTGAAACGCGCCGGCGAACTTGGCGCGATTATCATCGAAGACGACTACGATAGCGAATTCCGCTATGAAGGGCGGCCCACCGATTCGTTGCAAAGCATGGATAGCGAGGGCCTGGTGGCCTTTGTCGGCACCTTTTCGAAAGTGATGCATCCGGACCTGCGTATCGGTTATCTGATTGCGCCGCCCGCGATACGGGAGGCCGTGACCGTCGCCAAGCACTTGTGCGACTGGCACACGCCAGCCATGATGCAATGGGCGCTGGCCAAGTTCATCGACGACGGTTACCTGCAAAAGCATATCCGGCGTTGCCACGCGATGTACGCCAGTCGCCGCGAAAAATTGTTGTCGCGCTTGAATACCGATCTGGCGCCGTGGCTGCAGCCGATAGCGGCAACCGCTGGCTTCCATCTGACGGCGCTGGTGAGCGAGGAAGTCGATATGCACCAGTTGTTGCAACTGGCGCGTAGAGTCGATGTCGGTTTATACGGGATTGATGTGTTTTATCATGAAATGCCCCCGGTGCCGGCACTGTTCTTCGGCTATGGCGCGATCGAAACATTGGATATCGAGCCAGCACTGGATCGGGTCAAGGCAATCCTGACGGAGATCGCTTAAGCCGCCAAGGCCCGGCCGTTCAAATCACGAAAAATCCATGGCTGCCATCAGCGGCGAGTTGCGCCACCAAGCCGTATTCCCAGTCCAGGTACGCCTGCATGGCGGCGACCGGATTGTCGGTGCCTTCATAAGGGCGTCGATAGCGGTCGATGCGCGGCGAGGCCATTGCGGTTTCACCTGCTTCCAACGGTAATCCGGCAGCAATCCAGGCCGCGGTCCCGCCTTCGAGTACAAACACCGGTTGGCTTGTAAGTTGTTGGACATCTCCCGCCGCGTAGCCAGCCAGCAGGCTGTTGCCGCAAGTCAGCACGTAGCGTCTGGCCGTAGCAGTGTGTTGCAATATCTCAGCCAATTGCGAGCGTAGTGCGAAGCGGGCGCCGGGGATATGCCGCTTGACGTAGTTGGCGCTGCTAGTGAAATCGAGCAGTACCGTGTCCTGCTTATCTGACGCATCTTGCAGCCATTGCCAAAGCTGTTGCGCTGTTACCGATTCGCACGGCGGCGCGGGCGGTAAAGTCGGGGCAGGATTGCCAGCCTCGCTGAAATGTTCAGGGTGCAAACCATCCAATACATGGACCTCCCAACCCATCTGCGCCAGCCACGATGCTGTCATGTTGGCACGCACGCCATCATCGTCCACCAGCACGATACGGGCGCCGCGCACCGGCGCCACGTGGTCGGTTTCCTGCACCAGCTGGCCGCCCGGGGCCGAACTGAAACCGGGCAGGTGGCCGGCGGCATATTCTTCCGGAGTACGCACATCCAGCCGATACGTGGTGCGGCCAGGTTCACGCTGCCATCGCTCCAAAGCCGCCAGGTCGGCGCGTCCGACCCTGGCGCGATCTGCAACCTGCCGGCTCGCCGCGACTGCCTGCGCACCATGCTCATTGCCGGCCGGATCTTGAGGATGATCCGAGTAGCGCCGGGTCTTGCCTTGTTCCAGATGTTGTCCGGCCAGAGTCCATCCTATGGTGCCGTTGCGCAAGGCGCTGACGGGATTCGGAATGCCCGCATTGATTAGCGACTGGCTGCCAATGATACTGCGCGTACGCCCGGCGCAATTGACAATGACCCGGGTTTCAGGGCGCGGCGCCAGTGCGCGTACACGCAACACCAACTCGGCGCCGGGCACGCTGATACCGCCGGGAATGCTCATCGTGTTGTATTCTTCAAACCGGCGCGCATCGAGCACCACCACATCGGCGTCGGCATCGAGCAAAGCCTTGACCTCGGGCGCCGATAGCGACGGTGTATGGCGTTGCGATTCCACCAGTTCGCCGAACGCTTTGCTGGGAGCATTGACGTCGCGGAAAATTTCACCGCCGGCGTCGCGCCAGCCTTGCAGGCCGCCGGCCAGCAAATGCACCGTGCCGTACCCGAGCTGGCGCAGGCGTTGCGCTGCGGTCAGCGCTAAACCTTCGCCGTCGTCGTACACCACGATACAGGTGTCGCGTCGCGGAATGCGAGCATAGGCTTCCAGCTCGATACGTCCCAGCGGCAGGTTAGCGGCAAATAAAGGGTGGGCCTCGGCGAACGGCGCTTCCTCGCGCACATCCAGCAATGCCAGTTCCTTGCGTTCCAGCAGCGCGGCATGAATCTGTTGGAATGTGCATGTAGTAAAAGCTGGGTCGGTGCCGCAGGTAGTGTCGATGGCCATGGTCATGAGGTCTTCAATTCTTTGGAACGGTCCCAGATATTCGGCAAACGGGTGTTGGAGTAACCGGAGATAAAGGTTTTGCTAGCGCCGTCTTCTGTATATACCGAGCGTTGCACAGCGCCGATATTGGCGCCATACACATGGATGCTGATCGAGACGCTGTCGGTAAACGCGTTGCGCACCTTGTGAATGTCGCCAACGTTTGGCGATACTGCCTCGACCGTGCCCGGCGTCAGCTTGAGTTCCGCGCCGTCCAACTGCAATCGGCCGTCGGCTGTGCGCTTATAGGCTTGCGCAAACTCGGCGCCGCGCAGCATGCCGATCAAGCCCCATACCGTATGGTCGTGAATCGGCGTGGCCTGGCCCGGGCCCCAGACAAAGCTGACGATCGAAAAGCGTTCGGCTGAATCGGCATGCAGCAGATATTGCTGATAGCGCTCCGGCTGTGCTTGGGCGTAGGTATCCGGCAGCCAGTCGTCAACCGCGACCAGTTGCTGTAGCAAGGCGCCGCCGTCGCGCAGGATCTGCGCTTCCGACGGCTTGCGTTCTAGCAGCGCAGCGAAAGCGGTAACAAAGCTGCGGAGCCGGTCGGGATTTTGTGCAGGAGGCATGTGTTTTCTGGTCAGGTCGATTGCTGCGCAAACGGTCCGGTTTGATGGAAACTGGTTCCATCAAACCGGACCACTGCAGCAATTCTAACGCCTCCCGCCGTCAATGGCCTTGTGTTGCGGGCTTTTGCCGGAAAAACAATATGCAGGTCAGGATGAATGCGAACAGCGCCGCGGATGCAGAATAGCGGCTTAGCGCCAGGCCGCCGGCGGTCAGCGGTTTATCCAGGAAGTCGCCGACAACCGCGCCAAGCGGGCGGGTCAGGATGAATGCGGCCCAGAATAAGGCGGTACGCGATATGGCGGTCCGGTAATAGGCAACAACCAGTATGGCCAGCAGCGAGCCGAAAACCAGCGCGGCGCCGGTATAGCCAAGGCCGGCGGTATCAGCCGTCCAGTCGCCCAGTGCCGTACCCAAGGTTTGGGAAAACATGATGGTCAGCCAATAGAACATCTCGGCCTTGGGCGAGTTGACTGTGTCGACCGAGATCGAGCCGAGCGAGCGATACCAGATTGCCAGCGAGCCTATCAGCAAGATGAACAACAGCGTGCTTCCTCCCGCATAGCCGATGCCAAGCGAACGGTCTGCGAAATCGGCCAGGGTAGTCCCGACTGTCGTGGTGGCGATGATGGTTGCCCAATAGAGGGCCGGATGAAATTTCTTCGCTTTGATCTGGGCAAACACGGCGACCAGAAAGATTGCGGCGAAAATGACGGTCGCCACGAGGTAACCCAGGTTCATCGACATGGACACGGCATCACCGCCGGTTTCGCCCAGTGTCGTGGCGGCTATCTTGATTATCCAGAAGATCAAGGTTACTTCTGGAACCTTGCTTAAACGATGTGCGTTTGTTGAATTCATGTGAGTTCCTTTGCCAGTGTTAAATCTGCTGCTGCTTCAAGCTTGTTGCTCCAGGCGTTTGGGGGCGACCGAGAGATAAATTACCATGCCGATAATCATCGCCAGAAAAACCATGCTGGTTTCGATTGCCCCTAGTCCGAGGCCGCCATTGCTTGCCGGCTGCGATAAAAGGTCACCGCATGAGGCACCAAAAGGGCGCGTCAGTACATAGGCAATCCAGAAACAGGCTACCGTATCGGCCTTGAAAACATAGCGAAAAACCGCAACGGCGGCGATCAGGCCGCCAAACAACAGGGCGGAATTGGCGTAGCCGAGGTTCAAACCTTCCGCCACCCAGTCACCGGCAGCGGTACCCAGGGCGAATGTGAACAGGATCGCGACCCAGTAAAACAGTTCGCGCTTGAAATTGCCTATTGATTGAATGGAAAGAGTTTTTTCCTGTGCATACCAAATGGCAAACGTAGCCGTCAGAGCAACGCTGAACAGGGCAGTCGATGCTGCCAGCGGCACGGCCAGGTGGTCACTCAGGTTGTCGGTAATCAGGGTGCCGAATACGCTGACGAAAACAATCGTAATCCAGTAGAGCGAAGGTATATAGCGGCGGGCGCGCATCTGGAAGAATAGCGCTACGGCGAACAACACGCCCATCAGCGCGGTGGTAACGGTCAAGCCGAAATGCAGATCGGCATTGAGGAAATCGGCAGCGGTCTCACCGACGGTGGTGGACATCATCTTGATGATCCAGAACAGCACGGTGATTTGCGGTACCTTGTTCAGCCATTGTCTTGCGGATATGTCGGGCATTGTGTTCACGGCAACCTCGGAAGCGGATGGATTAAATGAAACGCTGCCGACAGTCTGGGTGCCGAGACTTAGCTCAGCCATAGCACTGATGTTTCTATGTTGCCAAGTCCTCGCCGTTGCCGGAGCCGTTCTGGGAGGCGCTCCGGGAGAGTATCTTGATGACTTCGTCATCTTCGACCTGCGGATAATCTCGATAGAATTGCTGGACCGCAAAGAAATTTGTAGAGGAATGGAGGCAGCACACTTTGTCGGCTAACTGCCTGATTTGTTCGAGACTCTCCGACGCCGCCACCGGTACCGCGCAGATCAGCTCGGCTGGATGTTTTTCCCGGACTGCATGCAGTGCAGCAATCATGGTCGCGCCAGTCGCCACTCCGTCGTCAACGATAATGGCAGTACGATCAGATGGGGAAATCGCCCGCCTGAACGGCGTGAATCGCATGCGACGTTGTCTCAGCGCCTGGAGTTGCCGCAATTGTTCTTCCTCCAGATAGTTTTTCGTTTCGCCAAACTCTTCGGCAAAAGGCAGCGTATAAGTCCAGCCTGATTCGTCGATTGCGCCGATCGCGCGCTCCGGATTCAAGGGCGCGCCGAGTTTATGGACCAATACGATATCAAGTTCTCCAAGCAGCAAATCGGCTACGACTTTTCCCATGGGGACTGCGCCGCGGGGAATGGCAAGTATCAATGGCAGGCGCCCTTTGTATTCAAGCAAATGAAACGCAAGGATTTCCGCTGCTTCTATTCGATTTGCAAAAATATGCGGTCTGTCCATTTTTCATCCAATTCTTCCGCCATTTTGAGGATTGCTACATAAGACTGGCTCTATCCTGATTAAAGAATATGAAAAATATTGAGGAAATGCCAGTTAAGCCGAGGCAAAACGATTCAATCGATCATGCGGCGCAATTCGAAGAAACCCCGCGCCAGCGATTGTCCATTTATCAGGATTTCGACCTCATGCCGGCCCGGGTAGTGCACTCGGGTGGTGAAATCACGAATGCTTTGGCTACGTTCGATGGACACCCGTTGCGCGCCTTCCAGAGTCAATTCCTTGAGTTTGAATACCTTTGCCGCAGTGGCGCCTGATTTTTTCACGTAGTGCATCTTGTAGTCGATCACCAGCCGCTGACTCGCCGTAGATTTCGACGCCAGATCGAATGACAGCGTTACGCGCTCACCCAAGGTAACCTGGCGCGGCGTTACCGCAAACTTGCTGATCTTCACCTCGGGCGCACCGCCGGCGCCAATCATCGCCAGTGCACGTTGATTACCGGCCTTGATCAAGGAACGCAGCGCATGCCTGGCGATCCAGGCGGTCTGCGGATTGTAGAGCGCCCAGGTCGCAAGCCGCTCCAGTACCCAGTCCGGATCGGATTTGGTCACGTCGTTAAGATGATTGGCAACGGATTTGCGCACGTACAGGCTGGAGTCGGTACGCAGGTTTTCAAGGATCGGCGCCGCCAGCATAGGATTATCCAGGATTGCGTCGAGCCGGAACGACCATGGCAGGCGCGGGCGGCAACCTTCGCTGGCGAGGCGGCGCACGGCGTCGCTATCGTCGCGCGACCAGACTTCCATGATGGCTAGCGCGCGTTCCGGATCCCGGCGCAAGAATTCGCGCACCGCGAACTCTGACGAACCGAAGCTGGTGAAATACTTGAGTGCGTCCATCGACCAGTCGAAGTCGTCCAGGCCATATTGGCCGACATAATCGGGCAGGACCAGCGTCGCGAAGCCGTGATCTATACCCGGCGCGAGTGTATGCAGGATCTTGACCGCCTTGCGGTAATCCGCCGGGAGGGTTGCATGCAAAGCTTCAGTCATGCGGCGCAGGCGTTGCATCAGGGTTAGCTGGTCGAGTCCGTCCAGCGCAATCTTGAGAAAGCGCTTGGCGTCGAATGTCGGATAGATCGCGGCCACATCAAGCGCCACGCTACGGAACCGGCGCTTGTCAAAGATTTCTTTCAGTGCGGTGTTCTCGGTGGTTGTCATTGTTGTATTTTTTGCAAATTCCGAATATTTAAAAGATAAAGCTTAACTGCTTCTGCTGTCGGTTTCTGTCAGGAGCGAAAATGCATAACAGGCGTGGCCAGCTCAAAAAACAACTGGCTGTCATCACGCAGTCATCTAATGTACCGACAATCGGCGGAGTTAAAACTCAAATCCAAATCGCCATGCGCCACTTAGACACCTGCGTCACTTCCCGTCCACTCTTGATCCTGACGCAGCTCGCTGCGGCTGCGGCGTTGGCCGCCTGTGGCGGCGGGGGCGGTGGCGACAGCAACCTGGCGACAGCCAAATTCCAGACACTGGATGGTACGATGCCGCTGGTGATCGGGCATCGCGGGCTACCAGGATTGTATCCGGAAGAGACACAGCCATCCTATGAAGGTGCGGCCGACGCCGGCGCCGATTCGCTGGAAGAAGATCTTCATTTGACCAAGGACTGCGTGCTGGTGGCCCGCCACAATCCCTGGCTTAGCGACAACACGAATATAGCCACTGTGGCCCTGACCAATGCCACGGTAGCAGCACGTAAACGTACGGTGCCAGGCACTTTGGTAAACGTCAGCTACTCGCTCGCAACCTATGGCGGCCCGGCACAATATCTGACCGACCTGACAGATCCTAACGATCCGAAATCGGTATTGAAATCGCTCGTGGTGGATGGTGAGGATCACACTGGGGACTGGTCGATTACCGACTTCACCGTCGCCGAGCTGAAACAATGGATCGGCGGCACCACCTACGATGCACGTGATCAGCGGCCGACGGCGCTGAACGGAAAATATCCAATCTTGACGATGCAAGAGATCATCGATATCGCCAAGGCCAAGAGCGCGGCCAGCGGCAGGACCATTTCAATCTATCCCGAATCGAAGAATCCGTACTGGAACAATGCGCAGGCAATTGCCAACGGTTGTGGCACCGGCAAGCACCCGTTTGAAGATGCGATCATTAAACTCATCAAAGACAACAACCTGAACAGCAAGAGCGCGCCGATCTATGTACAGAGCTTCGATCCCGCCAGCTTGAAGTACATGCGGTCAGCCGGCCTTAATACGAAGATGGTGCAACTGGTGGATGGCAACGATGTCAACTACAAGACTGGCGAGATGATTTACCAGACTAACGATGTCTATAACTTTGTCGATGGCCGCCCATACAGTTGGACTGTGGCTGGCGACGGTCGTTATTTCGGCGCCATGCTGACGCCGGCCGGACTGGCCGAAGTCAAGACCTATGCCGATGGCATCGGCCCTTGGAAACCGCAGGTCATGGCGCTTACCATTTCACCGTTCAAAGCAACCAACGTCGATGGCACGCCGTACACCGGCTCGCTGGCCGACGTCAACACGGTGACGCCAACCAGCCTCATCGCCGATGCACACAAGGCCGGCTTGTTCGTACATTCCTATACTTTCCGCAATGAGCAGAAATATCTGGCCGGTATCTACAAGGGCGATCCGACTGCAGAGTTCCTGACGTTCTTCCGGGCCGGCATTGACGGTGTGTTCACCGATTTCGCTAACACCGGGGTGGCGGCACGCGCTGCTTATATCAAGGAAGCTCGCCAATGAAGTACTGGTTATTTTCAGTATTAAGCCCAGGCCGTTGAAAGCAGCATCACCGCAGCCACTTCCAGCAGGTCGCCGACGCCGTGAGCGATCATTGGCGCCAGCAGGCTGCGCGAACGCTCCATCAACCAGACGTAAGTCAGTCCAAAGGCGAAAGCGTAGAGTTGCTGGGCGATTGCCTGAAACAGCGGGTCGCTAAAGAAGCTGCCGTAGTGCGCCGCGCCAAACAGCAGGCTGACGATAACGCCGGCGACCGGAATTTCGAACTGGCCCAGCCGTACGCGTCCGGGCACCAGCACCGTCAGCATGCCCACCAGCACGCCGCGGAAGATGATCTCCTCATTGGGGCCTGCGGCGAACATCACGGCCAGCCATCCCGGTATGCCGACCGCCGTCATTTCATAATCATGTTTGGGCGCCGTGTGACTGATAAGTTGCGGCCAATAATCGGCCACCAGCATGATCGCGGCCATGCCGACGCCGATCAGCAGAGCCAGGCCGACATAACTGCGGACCGGCGGCCAGCGCAGGTTGGAATCCGCTTGCGGCAACCAGCGTCGCATCAGCAGGATGGCCGCAAGGCCCACAGTGATCTGGAACAACTCCGCTAGCCCGACAAATGCCCAGATCTGATGATGAAAAAAATCGGCCTCGCGCTTGAACAGCCAGCGTGCGCCTTCGCGGGCAGGCCACAGCATGGCTTGCATCAGGATGGCGGCCAGGACAATCGGCCAGAGGCGGAACCGGAATCCGGTAATCTGGAATAGCGGGCGGCCAGGGGCCAAGGCAGTGGTATCGGTCATGGTAGCGGATCCGGATCGGTTAGCACCTATGGGGACGGTTGTGCCGTCACTATTTGACGTGTATTGTGACACAACATTGCTCAAAAGTAATTCTGTGAGGGCTCGCAATTATGTATTGCAAAGCCGAAATTTAACTATTATTATTGGTCCAACCAATGGACCTATGGACCGATCTCTGGCAGAGATCATTCAGGTTCCAGATAAAATAATTTGGAGACAGCTGCAATGAGACTACAAGGAAAGCGCATTTTGGTAACGGCGGCCGGGCAAGGCATAGGGCGCGCCAGCGCCTTGATGTTTGCCAAAGAGGGCGCGCAGGTATTGGCCACCGATATCAACCAGAGCACATTGGACGAAACCGCCGCGCTTGCCCGCGCTGCCGGCGGTGCACTGACCACACAGCACCTGGATGTCACCGACACCGAGGCGGTGGCAGCGCTGGCGCAATCAGGCGCGCATTTCGACGTGCTGTTCAATTGCGCAGGTTATGTCCATCACGGCAGCATCCTGGATTGCTCGGAACGGGACTGGAAGTTTTCGTGGGATATCAACGTCTCCTCCATGTACCGCATGATTCGCGCGCTGTTGCCGGGAATGCTGGCGCAGGGCGGCGGTTCCATCATCAATATGGCGTCGGCTGCGTCAAGCGTCAAAGGCGTACCCAACCGTTTCGCATACGGCACGACCAAGGCTGCGGTGATCGGCCTGACCAAGGCAGTAGCTGCGGATTTCGTCACCCTGGGCATCAGATGCAATGCGATATGTCCCGGCACCGTGGAATCGCCTTCATTGGAAGCGCGGATCAAGGAGCAGGCACGTCAGCAAGGTGTGGATATTGCCGAAGTCCGGGCCGCGTTCGTCGCCCGCCAGCCGATGGGAAGAGTCGGCAAGGCCGAAGAAATCGCCGCCTTGGCGCTCTACCTGGCTTCCGATGAGTCGGCCTTTACCACCGGCGCCATCCATCTTGTCGATGGCGGCTGGTCGAACTGACACCCATCTAATCTGAACACGACTTCGTTAACTGTGAAAGCTAATCTATGAAATTGTTGAGATACGGCCATAAAGGCCAGGAAAAACCAGGCGTACTGGATGCACAAGGACGTGTGCGCGATTTGTCTGGTGTGATCGCGGATATTGCCGGTCGCCATCTGCTACCGCAAGAACTGGACAAGTTGCGCGGCTTGAATTTGGACAGCCTGCCGCTGGTCGCAGGAACACCGCAGAAAGACCTGCGTCTGGGGCCATGCGTGGGCGCCGTCGGCAAATTTATCTGCATCGGCTTGAATTATTCCGATCACGCTGCCGAATCCGGCATGGACGTGCCGGCGGAGCCGGTGGTGTTCAATAAATGGACCAGCGCCATCTGCGGCCCGGACGACGATGTCGAAATTCCACGTGGTTCCTTGAAGACCGATTGGGAAGTGGAACTAGGCGTGGTGATCGGCACCGGCGGGCGCTATATCGATGAAGCCGATGCGCTCAAGCATGTCGCCGGCTATTGCGTCATCAACGACGTATCCGAGCGGAAATACCAGCTCGAACTGGGCGGCACCTGGGACAAGGGCAAGGGCTGCGATACCTTCGGTCCGCTCGGACCGTGGCTGGTAACCGCCGACGAAGTGGCGGATCCGCACGCACTCAACCTGTGGCTGGAAGTGGACGGCCATCGCTATCAGAACGGCAATACCTCAACCATGGTGTTCCAGGTTCCGGCGCTGGTCAGTTATCTGAGCCGCTTCATGAGTTTGCAGCCGGGCGATGTGATTTCTACCGGGACGCCGCCAGGTGTCGGCCTCGGGCAAAAACCGCCGGTCTATCTGCGCGCGGGCCAGGTGATGCGACTCGGGATTGACGGCCTGGGCGAACAACGCCAACGCACCATCTCACTTTGAACCGGAAAAAAGAGAAACACGATGACCACAATTCGATCGATACGCGTACTGGATGTGCGGTTCCCGACTTCGCAAATGCTGGACGGATCAGATGCGATGAATCCGGATCCGGACTACTCCGCCGCCTACGTCATTCTGGAAACCGACAAGCCAGGCCTGGAAGGCCATGGCCTGACTTTCACCATCGGTCGCGGCAATGAAATCTGCTGTGCCGCGATCAAGGCGATGGAACATCTGGTGATCGGCTTGAAGCTGGAATGGATCAGCGAAGACATGGGCCGCTTTTGGCGCCATATCACCTCCGATAGCCAATTGCGCTGGATCGGTCCCGATAAAGGGGCGATCCACCTGGCCACCGGCGCGGTGGTGAATGCAGTCTGGGATTTGTGGGCCAAGGCCGAAGGCAAGCCATTGTGGCAGCTGGTGACCGACATGTCTCCCGAGGAATTGGTGCGCGCGATCGATTTCCGCTACCTGACCGACTGCATCACGCCAGAAGAAGCGCTGGCCTTGCTGCGCGAGCAGGCGCCGGGCAAGGCTGAACGGATTCGTTCACTGAAGGAAAACGGTTATCCGTGTTACACCACCTCCGCCGGCTGGCTGGGTTACGAGGACGAGAAATTGCGCAGGCTGTGCAAGGAAGCAGTCGACAGCGGCTTCAACCACATCAAGCTGAAGGTCGGGCGCGACCTGGCGGACGACATTCGCCGCGTCACCATCGCCCGCGAGGTGATCGGCCAGGAACGGCACCTGATGATCGACGCCAACCAGGTCTGGGAAGTGGACCAGGCGATCGACTGGGTCAAGCAGCTGGCCTTTGCCAAGCCCTGGTTTATCGAAGAACCTACCAGCCCGGACGACGTTGAAGGACATCGGAAAATCCGCGAAGGTATCGGCGCGGTCAAGGTTGCCACTGGCGAGATGTGCCAGAACCGGATCATCTTCAAGCAATTCATCATGCGTGGCGCGATCGATGTGGTGCAGATCGATTCCTGCCGGCTTGGCGGCGTCAATGAAATCCTGGCGGTGCTGCTGATGGCTGCAAAATACAAATTACCGGTATGTCCGCATGCCGGCGGCGTCGGCTTGTGCGAATATGTGCAGCATCTGTCGATGATCGATTACGTCTGCATTTCGGGCAGCATGGATGGGCGCGTGACCGAATACGTCGATCATCTGCATGAACATTTTGTCGATCCCTGCGTCATACGGAACGCCAGCTACATGCCGCCGACCGCGCCGGGATTTTCGATTACGATGAAACCGGAATCGCTGCAGCAATACCGGTTTCGTGGCTAACTGACACAATGGCCGGCGATCCAGGCCGGTATCTGGAAATTGCCGGCAGTTGGTCTATAAAGAGTAAGTGCAAATAATAAGTAAAAACAAGTGAAAATGGAGACGGCAAGATGGATCTGCATTTAGCAGGAAAAGTGGTGATCGTTACCGGTGGCGGTGCAGGAATAGGTGGCGCGATCTCGCTGCTACTGGCGGCTGAGGGTGCGATCCCCGTCATTTTTGGCAAGAGCCAGCCTGCGCCTGAATTCAAGACGGCGTTGCTGGCGCTGCAGGAAAAATCGCGCATTATCCAGCTCGACCTGATGGATGACGACAAGTGCCGGCAAGCCGTTGCGCAAACCGTCGAAGAATTCGGACACCTGGACGGATTGGTCAATAATGCCGGCATCAATGACAACGTCGGGCTCGACGCTGGCCGGGCGGCCTTTGTGCAATCGCTTGAAAAAAACCTGATTCATTACTACACGATGGCGCATTACTGCGTACCGCACCTGAAAGCCAGCCGCGGCGCCATCGTCAATATATCTTCCAAAACCGCCGTGACCGGCCAGGGTAATACCAGCGGTTACTGCGCTTCCAAGGGAGGGCAACTGGCGTTGACGCGTGAGTGGGCCGCCGCGCTGGCTAATGATGGTGTGCGGGTCAATGCCGTGATTCCGGCTGAAGTGATGACGCCGCTGTATCGGAGCTGGATCGCCAGCTTCGATCATCCTGAAGAAAAACTCGCTTCCATCACCAGCAAGATACCGCTCGGGAAACGCCTTACCACGGCAGAAGAAATTGCCGACACTGCCGTATTTCTTTTGTCGCAGCGCGCTGCACATACGACGGGGCAGTGGGTATACGTAGACGGCGGTTATAGCCATCTTGACCGTGCGTTGACCTGAATGCAATGAGAGTAGACATGCCGCAATCAGAAAATTCCGGAGACGACAGCCAGGTTCACGCAGCTGACTCGGTGTCGCCGCCGGCATCGGAAACCATTATTTCCCTGGAAAATGTCACCAAGCGTTTCCCCGGCGTGCTGGCGCTCGACAACTGCAGGTTCGATCTGCGGCGTGGAGAAGTCCACGCGCTCATGGGTGAAAACGGCGCCGGAAAATCGACGCTGATGAAGGTATTGGCGGGGGTGTATCCGAAGGACAGCGGCGAAATCCGTATCGAAGGACTTCCGGTTGAGATTCCTACGCCGCGTGCCGCCCAAATGCTGGGTATCGGCATCATTCACCAGGAACTCAACCTGATGAATCACCTGACTGCAGCCCAGAATATATTCATCGGCCGCGAGCCGCGTGGCCGCTATGGACTGTTTCTTGACGAAGATGCATTGAACCGGCAAACCAAGGCGATCTTCGAGCGCATGCGCCTGGATCTGGATCCGGGCACACTGGTGAGCGAACTTACGGTGGCCAAGCAGCAAATGGTGGAGATTGCCAAAGCCCTGTCATTCGATTCGCGCGTACTCATCATGGATGAGCCCACGGCGGCGTTGAACAACGCTGAAATCGAGGATCTGTTCCGCATCATCCGGCAATTGCAGTCGCATGGCGTCGGCATCATTTACATCTCGCACAAGATGGATGAGTTGCGGCAGATCTCGAATCGCGTCACGGTCATGCGCGACGGCCAGTACATCGCGACCGTTCCTACCGCCACCACCTCCATGGAGACGATCATCGGCATGATGGTGGGGCGCCAGCTCGACAACAGTGGATCGGAAATTCCCGATACCTCGGGCAACGACATCGTATTGCAGGTAAAAGGGCTGGAACGGGGCGTAACTATCAAGGATGTGAGTTTTACGCTGCGCAAAGGTGAAATCCTGGGCTTTGCCGGTTTGATGGGCGCCGGGCGCACCGAAGTGGCGCGCGCGATTTTCGGCGCCGACCGCCTTGATGCCGGAGAGATCCTGGTGCACGGCGCCAAGGTATCGATCAAATCGCCCAGGGATGCGGTGGCGCATGGCATCGGCTATCTGTCGGAGGACCGCAAGCACTTCGGCCTGGCCACCGGGCTTGATGTCAAGACCAACGTCGCCTTATCCAGCATGAACAGCTTCCTCAAACAAGGCTTGTTCCTGGATCAGGCCGCGATTCACGATACGGCCCAGGGATATGTCCGGAAACTCGGCATCAAGACACCATCAGTCGATCAGCCGGTACGACTGCTGTCCGGCGGCAACCAGCAGAAGATCGTGATTGCCAAATGGCTGCTGCGGGATTGCGACATCCTGTTCTTCGACGAGCCCACGCGCGGCATCGACGTTGGCGCCAAGAGCGAAATCTACAAGCTGCTCAACACCCTGGCAGAGCAAGGAAAAGCGATTGTCATGATCTCTTCCGAACTACCTGAAGTGCTGCGCATGAGTCATCGCATCCTGGTCATGTGCGAGGGCCGCATCACCGGCGAACTCGCCGCGGCCGAAGCTTCGCAGGAAAAGATCATGCAGCTGGCGACTCAGCGCGAAGCTGCGGTAGCCTGAATCGATACCCGAATAACTCACATTCAATGAAGACGAACATGGCACATATCCAGAATCCCCTGTCGCAAGTAAAGCCGCCCATCGGCGGGCAGGGCGCACTCGCCGCTCTCAAGGCAAAGATATTCCATCCGGCCACGCGCCAGAAGCTGCTGGCGTTTGCCAGCCTGCTGGTATTGCTGGTGTTTTTCAGTTTTGCCTCGCCCAATTTCCTGCAGGTCGACAATCTGGTGAGCATCCTGCAATCCACCGCCGTCAACGGCGTGCTGGCGATTGCCTGCACTTTCGTCATCATCACCGCCGGCATTGATTTGTCGGTAGGCACATTGATGACCTTCTGTGCGGTGATGGCCGGGGTATTTCTTACTTACTGGGGAATGCCGATCTACGTCGGGATTGTCGCCGCAATTGTCTTCGGCGCGTTGTGCGGCTGGATTTCCGGTGTGCTGGTGGCCAAGTTCAAGATTCCTCCCTTCATCGCGACGCTGGGCATGATGATGCTGCTCAAGGGCCTGTCGCTGGTGATTTCCGGCACCAAGCCGATTTATTTCAATGACACGCCGGGATTTTCGAGCATCTCGCAGGATTCGCTGATCGGTAACCTGATTCCTGCCTTGCCGATTCCCAATGCCGTGCTGATCCTGTTCCTGGTGGCGATTGCGGCGGGCATCGTGCTCAACAAAACCATATTCGGCCGCTATACCTTCGCCTTGGGCAGCAACGAAGAAGCGCTACGCCTGTCGGGTGTGAATGTCGATTTCTGGAAGGTTGCCGTGTACACCTTCAGCGGCGCAATCTGCGGCATTGCGGGGCTGCTGATTGCATCGCGCCTGAATTCGGCGCAGCCGGCTTTGGGGCAAGGTTACGAGCTGGATGCGATTGCCGCGGTAGTCATCGGCGGAACCTCGCTGTCGGGCGGCACCGGCACCGTGCTCGGCACGATCATCGGCGCCTTCATCATGAGCGTGCTGATCAACGGCTTGCGCATGATGTCCGTCGCCCAGGAATGGCAAACCGTGGTGACCGGCATCATCATCATCCTGGCGGTCTACATGGATATCCTGCGTCGCCGTCGTCAATGAAACAGGGACAAATAAGGTTCGAATAAGGTTAAAGGTTCTGTACGTGTACATGAAGTTCAGGGCATAGGCGTCACCGCCCACCGTTTTATAACCAAAAAGGAGACTTGAAATGATAAAGAGAAGAGCAGTCAATATTGCCATCGGCCTCGCGTTTGCGCTTGGATTCAGTGCTACGGCAAGCGCCGAAGAAACCTATATTCCATTGATCTCCAAGGGCTTCCAGCATCAGTTCTGGCAAGCAGTGAAGGCCGGGGCCGAGCAGGCTGCCAAGGATTTTAATGTGAAGGTATCGTTCGAAGGTCCGGAGACCGAAGCCATGGTCGACAAACAGATCGATATGCTGTCGGCAGCGCTGGCCAAGAAACCCAAAGCCATCGGCTTCGCGGCATTGGACAGCAAGGCTGCCTTGCCATTGCTGAAAAAGGCACAAGCCGCGCATATCCCGATTGTCGCCTTTGACTCGGGTGTGGACAGCGATATTCCTGTTACCACGGCCACCACCGACAACAAGGCTGCCGCAGGATTGGCTGCCGACAAGATGGCGGAACTGATCGGTAAAGAGGGTGAAGTCGCGGTAGTGGCGCATGACCAAACCAGCCGTACCGGTATCGATCGGCGTGACGGCTTCGTCGAACGCATGAAAGCCTATCCGAAGATCAAGATCGTCAGCATCCAGTACGGCGCCGGCGATCAGCTGAAATCGACTGAAATCACCAAATCCATCCTGCAAGCCTATCCTCATCTCAAGGGCGCCTTCGGCACCAATGAAGGCTCGGCGATCGGTGTTCTGAATGGCGTCAAGGAAATGAAGCGCAAGCTGATAGTCATCGGTTACGACTCCGGCAAGCAGCAGAAAGATGCGATTCGCGACGGCAGCATGGCCGGCGCCATCACTCAGAATCCTGTCGGCATCGGCTACAAGACGGTAGAAGCTGCCGTCAAGGCGCTCAAGGGCGAGAAATTGCCTAAGGTGATCGATACCGGGTTCTACTGGTACGACAAGAGCAACATCAACGATCCTAAGATTGCAGCCGTGCTTTACGACTGATCTTCCAGGCTCCGACATGAACCGGTGCTGCCAGGCTAGCGGCAACACCATGTTGCACCGGTTCGGCAATCAAGCGCGATAACAGTTTCCCGTAACAGGGCCTGCCGATAGCTGACGCCGTCAGCGCCACTATCGGTCGCTTTCTGCTGCGCGCTCGCAATATCGACGACTTCTAGCGAAGGTTCGAATCTATCTCCGAATTTATCTCTGATCTTGAGAGGAGGGCGATCGAACAAAATTTAACTATAACAGGGGACTTACCATGAAAAAAATACCATTCCAATGGTTGCAGGTAGCTGCCACCACCATGTTGATCGGTGCTGCCTGCACACAGGCACAGGCGCAAACCAGCGTCACTATCTATGGCCGGGTTGACGCCGGCGTCGATTATCAAACCAATGTTGCGCTGAAAGACGCCAAAGGCAATCTGACCGGACAAACTGGCAGCAAGCTGGGGGCATCGGGTAATCAGTGGGGTACCAGCATGATCGGCTTCAAGGGCACTGAAGATCTGGGTGGCGGATTGGGCGCCTTCTTCTTGCTGGAATCCGGTTTTGACGCCACCAACGGCAGCACCAACGGTAGCGCCTTGTTCAATCGGCGTTCTTATGTCGGCCTGAACGGTAGCGCCGGTTCGATCAAATTCGGCAAAAACCTGTTTATCGTCAACGACGTCTGGAATCTCGACCCTACCGGCCAGCAATTCATGAGTACGCAGAATCTGGTCAAGGGCCGCAACTGGCCGGGCGCCAATAACGTCATCGAATACCAGACACCAACCTGGGGCGGCTTTAACGCCACGGTGCAAACCAGTCTGGGCGAACAGGCCGGTTCCACCAAAAATGGACGCAGCGACGGCATTTCGCTGGTGTACACCACCGGCGGCCTCGAACTGCGCGCCATCTATGACGTTATCCGCGATGCCAACGGCCGTTATACCGACGTCTACACGGCTTCCAAGGATCTGATTGTGGGCGGCACCTTCACCGTGGACCAGTTGAAAATGTTCGCCGGATACGAGAATGTCTCGGCCCCGGATACCGCGTCGCCCAGCGCTCCGGACAAGATTAATCATTACTGGATCGGCGCCAACTACGTGCTGACACCGGCATGGACATTGATCGGTGCTGCGTTCCACGCCAAGCTCAATCACGACGCGGGAAGCGCCAGCCTGTTCATGGTCGGCGCCAATTACAACCTGTCGAAACGGACTTTGCTGTATGCGGCGGTTGGCACGATG
>NZ_FOQI01000026.1 GCF_900113705.1 Collimonas sp. OK307
TCGTCGGTCTGCACCAACCGCATGGACTACATCACCCGTTTCGTCCGTGAGCTGGAAGTGGGCAGCGTCAACGTCCGGGAAGTACCCGGCTATCGCCTGGAGCTGACACCGTTTGGCGGCATCAAGGACTCTGGCCTGGGCTACAAGGAAGGTGTGCTGGAAGCGATGAAAAGCTTCTCCAACACCAAAACGTATTCGCTGCCTTGGAACTGACCTGATGTCGTCTATTCCGGAAATAGGCGATTCGTAACGGTGGATGTGGCGGCTTGCGTGAAACGCACGCCGCCTTTTTTTTGATTCGATGCAGCGCGCTCGTTTACCTGGTCAGCGATTGTCTGACCGTATGTGCGCTCCTGGTTCGAATTTGTCGTGGAGAACCCCGTGTGTAAGCGAAGTAATAACCTTGGTGCCGAGATCGGTAGTCGAGTCGTCTTTGAAAGTGATCGCGGACCGCAGAGTGGCGTGTTAGTGAATATAGTGCGCGATGTCGGGAATGCCCAACCGTTCGCAATCGTCGCGGTTGACCATCCACCTCCTGGTGTCCTGGCGTCAGTACCTGTTAGCGATCTTCAATCGTTTGATATCAAGATTTCAGCAGTCGGCATGTAAACATTTCCGGATATCCGCATTCGTTTGATGAAGCAGGGCGTTTGATTTTTTTGGACGGGGTCCCACCCCGTCATTTAAATCCGTTGGCATTCATGGCAGGTGGGACCTGCCTTACATAAATCGAAAAATTGGAGACTTATCATGTTAATAGGCGTTCCGAAGGAAATTAAGAATCATGAATACCGGGTAGGCTTGACACCGGCGTCAGTGCGCGAACTGACTCTACGCGGCCACCAGGTGATAGTGCAAACAAACGCTGGCGCCGAGATCGGCTTATCCGATGCGCAGTACACGGCAGCCGGCGCCACCTTGATCGCCACGGCCAAGGAAATTTTTGCGCGCGCCGACATGATCGTCAAGGTCAAGGAACCGCAACCCGGCGAGTGCGCAATGCTGCGCAAAGGGCAGATTCTCTATACCTATCTGCACCTGGCGCCCGATCCTGAGCAGACTGCCGCCCTGATCGCATCAGGCGCAATCTGCATAGCTTATGAAACCATTACCGGCGCAGGCGGCGGTTTACCCTTGCTCGCGCCGATGAGTGAAGTGGCAGGCCGCATGTCGATCCAGGCCGGCGCGGCCCATATGGAAAAATCAAAAGGTGGCATGGGACTGCTGTTGGGTGGCGTGCCGGGTGTCGCTGCAGCGCATGTCGTCGTCATCGGCGCCGGCGTTGTAGGCACCAACGCCTTGCAGATGGCGGCAGGCTCAGGTGCCCGGGTGACCGTATTGGACAAGAATATCGACCGCTTGCGGCAACTCGACCTGGTCTATGGAAACCGGATTACTACGCTCTATTCGAATGCGCAGTCGATTGAAGACGCAGTCCTGAGCGCGGACCTGGTCATTGGCGGCGTCCTGGTGCCGGGCGCTGCAGCACCGAAACTGGTTACACGCAGCATGATCTCGCGTATGAAGCAGGGCGCGGTGGTGGTTGACGTCGCCATCGACCAGGGCGGCTGTTTTGAAACATCGCATGCGACGACCCACGCAGAACCGACGTTTGTGGTCGACGGCGTCGTTCACTACTGCGTGGCGAACATGCCAGGCGCGGTTGCCCGTACCTCCACGTTTGCCCTCAACAACGCCACCATCGGCCATGCCGTCGCCCTGGCCGAAAAGGGCTGGCAACGGGCCATGCGCGACGATGCACATTTGAGGAACGGGCTGAATGTTTGTCTCGGCAAGCTTACCTATGAGGCAGTCGCGAAAGCACTGGGCTATGAGTATGTCTCACCTGAGTCCTTGCTCGGATAAGCTTCAGGCGGATTGGTGAAAAAGTGAGCAGTATCTTCCTGAGAAGATACTGCTCATTTCCGTTCCGGTTTGCGCTATGTACTTTCACGCACGGCCAGCTGGAAGCCGAGATCGAGGCGGCCTTTTTCTATGGTCTCGCCTTTAAGCTGGCGTATCAGCAGCTCCGCCGCCTTGTAACCGATATCGTAGCGCGGTGTGACAATCGTGGTGATCGACGGCGTCGCGCAGGCGGCCCAGGACAAATCGTTGAAGCCGGCGATTGCCATCTGCTGCGGCACCTTGATGCCGCGCCGCTGGCATTCGAATAGCGCGCCCAGCGCCAGATCGTCGTTGCAGCAAAAGACGGCATCGCAATCCGGATTCAATTCGAGGATCCTGCTCAGTAGCTGCGCGCCCATGTCGACCGTGGTCGGGGTCGACAGCAACGCTTCCACATCCGGATCCAGTCCTGCTTCCGCCAAGCCCTTGCGGAATCCCTCGCGGCGCTTCATCATACGCGGATCGAGCTGCGCCGCCAGGAACGCCGGACGGCGATAACCGCGCTCGATCAAATGCCGGGCCACTGCATAGCCGGCCTTGGTCTGCGAAAAGCCGACGGTCATTTCGCTGTTGCTCTTGCCGAGATCGAACATGCGCACTGCAGGGATATTGCTGGAGGCCAGTTGTTGCCGCAGGATTTCGTGCTGGCCCACGCTGGATAGCAGGAAGCCATCCGGGGCGTGTGCCATGTAGGTAGAGATCAACTGGGCTTCCTTGGCTTTCGAATACCCGGTCTCGCCGATCAGGAACTGATAACCCGCTTGCGACAGGTAGTCGCGGATACCGCTCAAGGTCTCAATGAATACAGCATTGGTCAGTGACGGCACCAGCACGCCGATCACTTGGGAGCGCGCCGAGGCCAATGTGCTGGCCGCCTGACTGGGGACATAGCCGAGTTCCTTGATCGCAGCGGCGATCCGGTCGCGCGCTTTCTGCTGAACCAGTTGCGGTGTTTTCAGTGCGCGCGAGACAGTCATCGCGCTGACTTTGGCATGCTGCGCCACGTCGATTATGGTGGCACGGCCTGTGGTACGGCTACCTTTGACTGGTTTGATTGCGGGTTTTGCGACAACGGGCTTACTCATGTTTGGCTGATTAGTTCAAGTTTGCCGACATCATACTCTCACCCGGCTGCGGGTAGCCGATTGGCCATCTTTGCCTGCACGAGTCGCCTGAGAACCCATCTGATATTCATAGAAATGATTTGACATATAAATTTTGGTAGCGTTATCATCGGCCCTCGATGTTAACGCTAACATTTATTCGGCAATACTGGCGTCGCATCATATTTTCTTAAAACACTACGCAAGATGGTGAACACGTCGGGTTGTAGCCGCCTTGCATATGTCAATGGCGATCATGCCCCGCGTGCCTGCCACCTTTGGAGACATCTTTATGCTGGGCTTGAGCAACGACGCAACATTGCTGTTGAATGCATTTCTCGCGATCCTGGCGCTGATCATCATGATCACGCGCTTGCGCATCCATCCCTTCATCGCGCTGATCATCACCTCGGGTTTCCTCGGCCTGATGTCGGGCATGCCTTTGCCCAAGATCGTCAAGTCGTTCCAGGACGGTTTCGGCGGCGTGCTGGGTTTTGTCGGCATCGTGCTTGGCCTGGGCACCATGCTCGGCAAGATGATGGCGGAGTCGGGCGGGGCCGACCAGATCGCGCAAACGCTGGTACGCGCCTTCGGCAAGGAGCGGGTGCACTGGGCGATGATGATCGGCGCCTTCCTGGTTGGCATTCCGCTGTTCTTCGAAATCGGTTTCGTGCTGCTGATCCCGCTGGTGTTTATCGTCTCCCGGCGTTCCGGCGTGCCATTGTTCAAGATCGGCATGCCGATGCTGGCCAGCCTGTCGGTGATGCACGGCCTGGTGCCTCCGCATCCGGGGCCGCTGCTGGCTATCGGCATATTCGGCGCGGATATCGGTAAGACTATTCTCTACGGCCTGATCGTCGGTTTGCCGACGGTGATCATCGCCGGTCCCATGTTCGGTGCTTTCATCTCACGGCATGTAGACGTCAAACCATCTGACGAGCTGATGGGGCAACTGGCGCGCGAACCCGAAACGAAAAACTTGCCGGGCTTCGGCATTACCCTGGTTACAGTGTTGTTGCCGGTGTTCCTGATGCTGCTGAAAACCTTTGTCGATATTGCGCTGCCAGAAGGAAACAGCCTGCGCGACTTGATGGAATTTATCGGCAATCCTATCGTGGCATTGCTGGCGGCGCTGCTGTTGTCGATGTACACATTCGGGCTGGCACGCGGCTTCACCCGTCAGCAGGTCTTGAAATTCGTCGATCAGAGCCTGGCGCCGACCGCGGCGATTGTGTTGATCATCGGCGCCGGCGGTGGCTTCAAGCAGATGCTGGTCAACAGCGGCGTCGGTACCGCCATCGGTGAACTGGCAGTACATGCACAGATTTCGCCTTTGCTGCTGGCCTGGTTCGTGGCCGGTGTGATCCGGGTCGCGACCGGCTCGGCGACGGTGGCGACGATTACCGGTGCGGGCATCGTGGCGCCATTGGTGGCTTTGATTCCCGGCACCAACCGTGAGTTGCTGGTGTTGGCGACCGGCGCCGGATCGCTGATCCTGTCGCACGTCAACGATGCCGGTTTCTGGCTGGTCAAGGAGTACTTCAACATGAGCGTCGGTGAGACCTTCAAGACCTGGACCGCGATGGAAACAATCATTTCGGTAGTCGCCATTATTTTTATCATGTTACTTAATCTTGTCGTCTGAGGAACGGCTTCCGTTTGGGAGCAGTTTCTGCGAGATGACGATATACGAATCATCCTATGTCAAATTTCATGCTCGGCGTCGATATCGGCACCACCAGTACCAAAACGGTTGTATTCACCCTGGAAGGGCGGGTTGTTGCCCAGCACGCGGTTGAATATCCATTGTTGTGTTCGGCGCCTGGCATGGCGGAACAAGATCCGCAGCAGATTTACCAGGCGGTACTGACTTCGATTGCCGAGGCGATCAAGACAGCTCGGGCGACACAGACAGGAAATCACCGCATCGCTCTGGTGTCCTTCAGCGCCGCGATGCATAGCGTGATCGTACTAGACAGCGACAACCGTTTGCTGACCAACAGCATCACCTGGGCCGACAATCGCGCCAGCGAGTGGTCCAAGCGTATTCGTGACGAATTCGACGGGATTCAGATCTACCGGCGCACCGGCACGCCTATCCATCCGATGTCGCCATTGTGCAAGCTGATGTGGCTGCGTCAGGATCAGCCCGACGTATTTACCCGCGCCGCGCGTTTTGTCGGCGTCAAGGAGTATGTATTTTTCCGTTTGTTCGGGAAATGGCTGGTCGATCATTCGATTGCTTCGGCCACCGGCTTGTTCAATTTGCAAGAATTGAACTGGGATAAAGATGCGCTGGCTTTGCTGGGTATCCGTGCCTCGCAATTGTCTGAACCGGTCCCGACCACGCACCATGTCCATGGCTTGGATGTCGCTCTTGCCGCCCGACTCGGATTGCCTGCCGATACGCCATTTGTGATCGGCGCCAACGACGGCGTGCTGTCCAACCTCGGCGTCAACGCGATTCATCCGGGGCAGGTCGCTGTCACTATCGGCACCTCTGGCGCGATGCGCACCGTGATCGACAAACCGCTCACCGACCCGTCCGGCCGTACTTTCTGTTATGCGCTGACCGAGCGGCACTGGGTAGTCGGCGGACCGGTCAACAACGGCGGCAATATCTTCCGCTGGGTGCGCGATGAATTGGCCACGGCCGAAGCGTCTGCAGCCCGCAGCGCCGAGGTCGATCCCTATGACGCGCTGACCCGTATCGCCGCACTGGTTCCGGCTGGTGCTGCCGGTTTGCTATTCCATCCGTTCATGGCGGGCGAGCGCGCACCGTTGTGGAATGCCGATTTGCGCGGCTCGTTCTTTGGGCTGGCGCTGCATCATGGCAAGCAGCATATGATCCGCGCCGCGCTGGAAGGCGTGATCTTCAATCTGTACAGTATCTTGCCGGCGCTGGAAGACTTGATCGGGCCGACCAAACGGATGATGGCGACCGGCGGTTTTGCCCGTTCCGCTCTGTGGCGCCAGATGATGGCCGATATTTTCAACCGCGAAGTGGTGGTGCCGGAAAGCGTCGAATCGTCTTGCCTCGGCGCTGCGGTACTGGGCTTGTATGCGTTGGGCATGGCGCCGTCGCTGGATGTGATTTCCAGCATGGTGGGTTCGACCAATCGCCATGTGCCGGTTCCCGCCAACGTCGCCGTCTACGACCGTTTGCGTCCAATCTTCATGTCGATTCCCGGCAAGTTGCAGCAGGAATACCAGGCGCTGTCCGAGTTTCAGCGCGAATGCACAGAGGTGCAAACGCCGTAATGACTGGGGCCAGAATAACCGCGACATCCACGACATCCCTCAAGGAGGCAAAATGACAGCAACATTACCCGCAGGTTTGCAAAGCTTTTCATTATCCGGCAGGCTCGCGCTGATCACCGGCTCCAGCGGCGGCATCGGCCTCGCGCTGGCACGCGGGCTGGCTGCCGCCGGCGCCTCCATCGTGCTCAATGGCCGCGATGCGGACAAGCTGGCGCGCGTCGCGACGCAGTTGCGCGCCGAAGGCTGCACGATTCATGAAGCCTGTTTCGATGTCACATCGTCGGCTTCGGTAGAGGCTGCGGTGGCAAAAATAGAAGCGGAAATCGGCGCCATCGATATCCTGTTCAATAATGCCGGGATCCAGCGCCGCGCACCGTTGGAAGAGTTCAAGGAAAGCGACTGGCACGAACTGATCCAAACTAATCTCAACAGCGTATTCTTTGTCGCCAAGGCTGTCGCGCAACGCATGATTCCACGCGGCCGCGGCAAGATCGTCAATATCTGTTCGGTGCAGAGCGAGCTGGGACGTCCCAACATCGCTCCTTACACAGCCACCAAAGGCGCCGTGAAAATGTTCACCAAAGGGATGGCGATCGACTGGGGTAAATACGGTTTGCAGGTCAACGGCCTGGGGCCGGGCTATTTCAAGACTGAAATGAACGCGGCATTGGTCGCCGACCAGAAATTTACCGAATGGCTGGTCGGACGTACACCGTCACGCTGCTGGGGCGATGTGGAAGATCTGGTCGGCGCCGCGGTGTTCTTGTCCAGCGATGCATCGAAGTTCGTCAACGGTCATATCCTGTATGTCGATGGCGGCGTCACGGCTACTTTATAAGAAGGGCATTATCATGCAACAAGGAATTGTGATTCATGCACCGCAGGACTTGCGCATACAGGAACTGGAAACCGGCGAACTGCAGCCTGGTCAGTTGAAAGTCAAGATCAAGGCTGGCGGGATTTGCGGCTCCGACCTGCACTATTATCGCCACGGCGGTTTCGGCACGGTGCGGATCAAGGAGCCGATGGTGCTGGGACATGAGGTGTCGGGCGTGGTCGCCGAGACGGGTTCGGCGATCAATGACATTGCGCCGGGTACGCGCATTTCAGTCAGTCCCAGCCTGCCTTGCGGCCGGTGCAAGTACTGCCAGGAAGGCAAACAGAACCATTGTCTCGACATGCGGTTTTACGGCAGCGCGATGCGCACGCCGCACGTGCAGGGCGCCTTCCGTCAGGAGATTGTGATCGAGCGTTCACAAGCACATATCGTTACCGACAATGTAAGTGACGGCGAAGCCGCGATGGCCGAGCCGTTAGCGGTAGCTCTGCACGCAGTACGCCGCGCCGGTTCACTGCTCGGCAAGCGCGTACTGGTCACCGGTTGCGGCCCGATCGGCGCCTTGACCGTGATTGCCGCGCGCCGTGCCGGCGCGGTGCAGATTGTTGTGACCGATGTCGCCCGGATGCCTTTGGAAGCCGCACTCAAAGTCGGCGCCGACCAAGCCATCGATGTCGGACAACAACCGGATGCGCTGGCAGCCTTCACCAAAGACAAAGGCAGTTTCGACGTATTGTTCGAGGTCAGCGGCAACGAGCAAGCTTTGCGCGGCGCGCTTGATGCCTTGCGTCCAGGTGCGGTCATCGTGCAGGTCGGTCTCGGCGGCGATATCAATTTTCCCGCCAACCTGCTGGTCGGCAAGGAATTGGAATGGCGCGGCGCTTTCCGTTTCCACGAAGAATTCGCGCTTGCAGTTGAATTAATGAATAAGGGCTTGGTCGATGTGAAACCGCTGATTTCCGCCACCTATCCATTTGCGCAATCGGTGGAAGCTTTCGAGATTGCCGGCGACCGCTCCAAGATGATGAAAGTTCAGCTAAGCTTCAGCTGATATGCGCTATCAAGGAAGAATCGCAAACTGGAAAGACGATCAAGGTTTTGGTTTCGTCACGCCCAACGGTCGCGACGAAAAAGCCTTTGTTCATATAAAGGCTTTTGCCGGCCGCTCGCGCAGGCCAGTTGACGGCGATCTCATTACCTACGAATTGATCATGGATGAAAAGGGACGTCTTCGGGCCGACAATATCCGATTTCCAGGCGCGAAAGCGGTGTCGGCGACTTCCTCTGAGCCCGGTTCCGCTTCGTATGGGCTTGTCTTTACCGCGGTGTTCTATTGTTTCCTGCTGCTGGCGGCTTTCATGGCATGGATCCCATTTGCAATACTTGTCCTTTACCATGCCGCAAGCGCGATTGCCTTTCTCGCATATGTCTTCGATAAAGACGCAGCAAAGAACAATCGGTGGAGAACCAAAGAGAGCACATTACACGTGCTGGGACTGATTGGCGGCTGGCCGGGTGCTTTGCTCGCTCAGAAAATAGTACGCCACAAATCCCGGAAGAAAGAGTTTCAAGCGGTATTCTGGACAACAGCCATTCTCAATTGCTGTGCGTTCGGCTGGTTATTTACAAAGACCGGTTCTGTTTTTTTGCGATCTGCCATTGCCCTATGGATGTAAGGGGAACTACGCGCAAAGCTCGGTAGCGCACATACTGCAGCTAGTGATTTCGGTAAATTCAAATTTTAGTTTGGAGATTATCATGCCAAATGACCGAAATTCTTGCAGTTCGACAGTTGCGCATTTCAATCGCAGGACGGCTCTGTTGCTGGCGCTGTGCATATCGAGTGTCTCGTGGACAGCCATGGCCGCCGCTAGTCCGCAGGACGCGAATGCGCGATATCAGGCAGAGCGGGCAGTGTGCATGAGCGGGCAGTCGAACCAGTCTCGCGCGACTTGCCTGAGAGAGGCCGGGGCGGCGCTGCAAGAGGCGAGAAGAGGCCGCCTCCAGGACGACCCGGCGGCAGATAGTCAAAATGCCTTGTTAAGATGTAATGCCTTGCCTCCGGATGACAAGGATGCATGTCGGCGTCGGATAAATGGCGAAGGTACGACTAGCGGTAGCGTACTTGAGGGCGGCGTATTGCGTGAACTCTCCGTGACTGTGCCGGATCAAAAATAGTCTGCATTCTGGCATTCGGATTTGAACTTGCTAAATGGGCGCGCTGTCTTACAATTTCAGCCCCATCGCGCGCACGATGACGTTTAAAAATTGACGTTTAAAAATTAACGTTTAACACAGGTGCGATAGTTCTTGTGTCCAGCGTAGAGATGGGAATTGCAGTTTTGCCACCTATTTTCAGGAGAGAAGAAAATGCGAATTTCCTTTCTCGGCGCAATAACTCACGATCCAAAGTCAGATAGCGTCATCATTCCAGTTGTCATTGATAATAAGCTGACAAAATGCAATGTCACAAAAGAGTGTCTGGATAATAAGTTCTATGCGGGGCCGCAACCGGAAGACCGGCTTGCCACCTACCGCGGTCACAAGATCGAGATCCAGATAGCGCTTGCCCACAAGCTAAGGGCAACCGGGCGCCGCAGCGGCGTGACGTTGCTGGCCACCGATTTTAACGACTAGTTTTTTTTCAGGAGCCGGGACCGGCTCTCATGATTTCCAGTAATATTGAAAACAGCCGACCTTGATGAACGAGGACGGCTGTTTTTTATTGCGTTCGTGATAATTCCACGCCACATAATCTGAGTCATATGAAATTACCAATCGCCATCATCATAGGATGCGCCATCATCGCGTTAGCAGTATTTCTGGGCCTCACTTACGACAAACGTACGTGGATGGAATCATGCGTGAGCGGGAATGAACTCTTCCAGAAAGACCAGGCGGCGCAAACTTGCGAACTGCAATACGTCAAATCCAGAAAGTAAGATCAAGACTGCAGAATGTGGAGAAGTGGTGCCTAAAGAAGTGGTACCTGAGGAGGTAGTACGCAGGGAGGTATCCGGGGAGGCGCAGCGTGGCGGGTGCGCAGTACAAATTCGCAGGTATTTGCAGGTAAACGTCGCGGCAATGGGAATATGTCGCGGCCCTCAGTCTTACTTGCCGTGTGCCATGTCTGGAGCCATCCGTTTGATCCGCTTTTGGACGGAATCAGCGAGAGGCATCCAGTCTTGTCCTGGCGAATCTTGCGGCGCCAGGCTTTTTATTCGTCAGCTACAGAAAAGCTTCCGAGGTTTCCTATTTGTAATCCTTAAACCGTCACGGTTTTCAAGGATTTTGAATGTTGGATGCCTGTTTGCCTTTTGGTCCGTCTGTAACATCGAATTTCACTTTCTGGCCTTCTTTGAGCGTCTTGAAGCCATCCATCTGGATTGCAGAGAAGTGAGCGAACAAATCTTCACCACCATCGTCCGGTGTAATGAAACCGAAGCCTTTGGAGTCGTTGAACCACTTAACAGTACCTGTTGCCATAATAATCTTTCAAATGTGTTAGCTGCGAGCCTAGGTTAGTGATGTCGAGGGATTGCTTCTGTACGTTAACTAACATAGTGCCGCGGGTCGTGCGGAAACAAGCTTCGGTGCTGTCGTCGCATTTTTTATCCTCAACATCAATGAGTATCCTCCAAAACTTCCGGTTTAGCCAAGAAAGTTGTCGAAATAAATATTGCTGTCTGATTATTTGATGTCGATTAGACAAATGCTGCAGCTGTATCGGCTGTATTTGCGTGCGCTTCAGCGAACATTTTCCAGCGATTGCAAAAATTTCCCACACCACCAGTGGACATCGTATTTGCGGACATTGGCCAATAGCGCAGCATGCCGCGTCTGGCGCTCGGCCAGGGGCATTTGCAAGGCGCGCTGGATCGCCTGGGCGGTGCCGGGAATATCGTAGGGATTGACCAGCAGTGCTTCTTTCAATTGCTCTGCCGCGCCGGCGAAGCGGGACAGTACCAGCACTCCCGGATCGGCTTCATCCTGTGCTGCGATGAATTCCTTGGCGACCAGGTTCATACCGTCGCGCAGCGGTGTTACAAGCGCTACATCGCAAGCCCGGTACAGGCCGGGCAGGCGGCGGCGTGCAACGGCGCGATGGATGTAGCGCACCGGCATCCAGTCGAGATCGCCGTAGTCGCCGTTGACTGCGCCGCACAGGCTTTCCAGTTCATGCTGGATGTCGGTATAAGCATCGACATCTTCGCGGCTCGGCGCGGCTATCTGCAGCAAGGTAGCGCTATGCCGGTTTTCCGGATAGGCGTTGAGCAATTCACCGAATGCCCGGATCCGTTGCGGCAGTCCTTTCGAGTAATCGAGGCGGTCAACGCCGATCAGCAGTCGCCGTCGCGAATATTCGCTACAGGTGGTTTCATACGTTTCCTGAGACTCCCGCGCGCGTCCCATCCGGAGAAAATCATCAACATCGATCCCGATCGGAAACGCGCCAGCCTGGACCGTGCTGTTGAAGGCGCGGAACTGGCCGACGCCCACGGTTTCTGCAGTAGCTTCGGCCTTTACGTAATTGGAAAAATTCAGCAAATCGGCTTCACTCTGGAAGCCCACCAAATCATAGGCGAACAGGGCGCGCATCAGCCATTCATGCGATGGAATCGCTGCCAGGATTTGTTGCGGCGGCAGCGGGATATGCAAGAAAAAGCCGATGCGATTGTCGCAGCCCATTGCGCGCAGTTCCGCCGCTAGCGGGATCAGGTGATAGTCGTGGATCCAGATCAGGTCGTCGGGTTTCAGCAGCGGCATCAACTTGCGCGCAAACAGATGGTTGACGCGCCGATAGCCGGCCAGATAGCCGGACTCCAGCTGGGCCAGATCCAGCCGGTAATGGAATATCGGCCACAGCACGCCGTTGGCATAGCCACGGTAGTAGGCGTCGTGGTCTTCCTGGCACAAATCGATTTCAGCCAGTGTCACCGGCCCCGCTTGATGCACACGCAGTTCTCCTTCGCCGGGAGTGCCTTCCTTGACCACCGTGCCACTCCAGCCGAACCAGAGGCCGCCGGTTTTTTTCAGGGTTTCGCCCAACGCCACCGCCAGACCTCCTGCTGCCGGCTTGCGTGGATCGGCAAGCCGGTTGGATACTACTACCAGGCGTGACATAGGCAGATTCCTTTCTTGTTCTTGATATGGGTGATGCGGAGCGGGTGATGCTGACTGGAAGTGTTCAGATGGCAGTCTCCCACGCCGCCGACAAACGCATGGCGCAATTGATAATGCCGACCATGGAATAAGTCTGCGGGAAGTTACCCCACATCTCACCGGTGACAGGATGAGTATCCTCCGACAGCAACCCGACATGATTACGGGTGGCCAGCATGGTTTCGAAAATCTCGCGCGCCTGTTCCTTGCGGCCGATGCGCGCCAACGCATCAATGCGCCAGAAGGTGCAGATATTGAATGCCGTTTCCGGCCGGCCGAAATCGTCGGGGGCTTCATAGCGCCGCATGTAAGGGCCATCGCACAGATATTTTTCCAGTGCGTCGACGGTGGCGATAAAGCGTTCGTTGGTTGGCGCGACCAGGCCTACTTCCACCATCAGCAGCACGCTGGCGTCGAGATCGCGGCCACCGAAACTTTCGGCATAAGCCTGCCGGTCTTCATTCCAGGCTTCGGTCAGGATGCGCTCGCCTATGGTTGCCGCGCGTTCCTGCCAATAAACGGCGCGTTCCTTGAGTTCGAGTTTGGCGGCGATCTTGGCCAGGCGGTCGCAGGCGGCCCAGCTCATCAATGCCGATGAAGTGTGGATGCGCGAACGGGTGCGCAACTCCCACATGCCGGCATCCGGTTGATCATAGAGCGCAAAGGCGCGCTCGCCGCATGCCTCCAGATGCTGAAACTGTTCGACGCCGGAACGATGCAGCAGCCGTTCATCGTGAAACGATTGCGCGGCGCCGAGCACGATGTTGCCATAGACATCGTGCTGGAAATGTTCGTAAGCCTGGTTGCCGACCCGGACCGGCGCATGATGCCGATATCCCGGCAGGTGATCGAGAGTGATTTCCGGTAACGAATCTTCCAGGCCGATGCCGTACAAAGGCTGCACATGACCGCCTGCGCTTCTGACCACAACATTGCCCAGCCAGCGCAGATAGTCTTCCATGGTGCCTAGCTCAGACAAGCTGTTGAGCGCCCGCACCACAAAAAAAGCGTCGCGCAGCCAGCAATAACGATAGTCCCAATTGCGCGCGCTGCCAGGCGCTTCCGGTACGCTGGTGGTCATGGCGGCGACAATTGCGCCGGTGTCTTCGCACAAGGACAGTTTCAGGGTAATTGCGGCGCGAATCACAGCGGATTGCCACTCCAGCGGCGTGGCCAGTGCGCGGCTCCAGTTGCGCCAGTACGCCAGGGTTTCCTGTTCGAAGGTTCTTGCTGTGTCGCCGATACCATTGAGCAGGGTTTCATCCGGCCCCAGTATGAAATTGTATGGCCGGCTGATCACGAATGCGGTTTCGGCCAGCAGATAACTGATGGGGGCATCGGTATTCAGGCGCAGGGTCTGTTCCGATCCTACATAGCGCAAGTGATTGCTGCCGCGTGTGATCACCGGTATTTCACGCCCCCAGTCGAAACGCGGGCGCAATAAAACGCGTAGCCGCGGCGCGCCGCTCAATGCTTGCAGGCGGCGCACTACGGTCAAGGGCCGGAAGTAGCGGCCGCGGCTGGGAAAGCGTGGGGCGAAGTCGGTGATTTCCACGCCTTGCCCCAGGGTGTCGAACAAGCGGGTATGCAGCACCGCGGTGTTCGGTTCATACCACTGCTCGCTATGTGAAAAATTCTCCAGCTGGAAACTCCACTGGCTGCCGTTTTCAGTGGGATCGAGCAAGGCGTTAAAAACGGGATCGCCATCAAAGCGAGGCAAGCAACACCAGACCATGCGTCCCAGCTTGTCTATCAAGGCGTTGAGTGAGCAGTTGCCGATGACAGCGAGGTCGAGGGAGGACGTGGATGGGATTGCGCCGCTGTCAATCTCTGCTGCAGCGACCAACGTTTCGGTGGGTGGCTTGGTCATGATTTCTTTCGCGTTTGGTTTATTGCTGTTGCCCTGATACCTGTGCCAGCATGCTGCGTACTGCCGCCGGGTTGGCTATACGTGCATGGGCAAGACTTGGGCCCGGACCTACCTTGATGCCGAGGCCGCCGGCAGATTGCGACTGGACCCAGGCAAAACCGGCTTCATCGGTGATGTCGTCGCCGATAAATACCGGGCGGCGGCCGGCAAACGGCGCCTCATCCATGAATGCCGCAATGGCCTTGCCTTTGTCGGCATCGGCGGCTTTGGCTTCGACCACCATACTGCCGCGCAAAAGCGCAAAGCCTTGCTCGTGGGCCAGGGCATCGGTCATTGCTTGCACGCAAATTTGTTCCAGATGCGGAGCGCGGCGGTAGTGCAATGCCAGTGCGCCACGTTTAATTTCCAGCAGCAAGCCGGCATGCTGCGCCGCCAGCGGTTGCAGATAAACCAGCAAACGTTTTATGTCTGGTACCTGCAGTTGCACCACGCGCCCATCGGCACTGCGCCGCTCGGCGCCGTGGACACCGGCCACAGGCAAACGCAAGGGCGAGAGGAAATGATCGATCTGTTCCATCGGGCGGCCGCTGATGATGGCCAGTGCGCCGTTTGTTGCTTGTTGCAGTCGTTGTAAAGTTGTTATCAAGTCTGGCGGCAGCATTACGCTTTCCGGCAGCGGAGCGAAATCGACCAGCGTATTGTCAAAATCCAGAAACAACGCATCGGCTGCAAAGTCGTAGTCACGATTTTGTAGAGGCATGTCATGTATGGCGGATTAATGGCAGATTAGTTCCCATGATAAAAATTATCGATGCCAATTTATTATGGGAGCCAATCTGAAAATCGACTGAAAACCACGCGGCAGCGGGGTTGACGGATCGCCGGGTCAGCGCATCTGAATTTTCATTGCCTCGGATTCCATCGCGGCATTGCGTTCCTCGCTGGCTTCGATGGGATCGATGATATCTTCGATAGCTGAGGCAGCCCGCTCGGCTACGGCTTTGGTCTGGTCCAGGCTCAGGTTCGCACCGAAGTCATCTTCGTCGTCTTCTTCGCTCGGCGGCTCCAGCATGTCTCTCAGCATGGCGCTCAGCTCCGGCGTGTCCCACGGCTCGCCATGGCGTTTTTTTACCGTGATGTAGTGCCTGACTTCTGCGTCTTGCTCCGGGGTCAACGGCAGTCCTCGGAAACTGCTCTTGGGATCGATATCGGTCATGATGTAGCTCCCCCCATTTGCGCCAGCTTTTAGTGTAGACCTATTGCGTCCGCAAGTGGGGATCTTGGAGAATTTTATGACGGGTGAGCCGATTCCGCGTTGTGCCCGGGTCTTATGTCTTATAGTTTCGGGATACGAATCCGGCTCACCATCAAAGCCCCCGAAGCGGCAAACATCAGCACCAGGGGATGAAACTGAAAGCCTCCCACAAATACCACGCCTAACCACAGTTGTTCGCCCAAGGCGCCGTGCCAGGCCGCTGCGGCGAGCACGATGACCAGCAGCAATGAGGTGGGAATCGGCGTGCCCTCAAAATATTTTACTTTGTCGCCGCCTTCGGAAAGTTTTTCGGAGGTGACGTTATAACGCGCCAGGCGCGATACGCCGCAAGCCACAAAAAATACCAGGATGATGCGATCGACCAGCCCTTGCATGCCGCAGCCGTAGGCAATCACTGCGGGAGCGACGCCAAACGAAATGATATCGGCCAGTGAATCCAGCTCGCGTCCCATGGCTGAGCTTTGGGCACGCCACCGCGCGATGCGGCCATCGAGCACGTCAAACACCAGCGCTGCCGGAATCAAGCTGCATGCGATGAAAATGTGCAGCACTTCACGTGTTTGCAGATACGTCATCACTGAAAACAAGGCGCCGACGCCGCAAAATGCATTGCTGAGGGTGAACCAGTCGGCGAGGTGAAACTCGCGAATCATTGAAAAAGGCTTAGGTTTGGTCATTAATTGAATCCGGATGCGATAAGAGAAATGGGTGGGCCATCAAGAGTACGGCCCACACCGAATTTATCACATGCGGCACACCAATCTAAAGCCGAAAGTCAGAACTAGCGCGATGCGACCTTGGTAAGCACCGGCTGCGCGCCATACAGGTTAGGGAACAAACGCTTCAGGTCATCGATCTTGGGCAAGTCGTTGACGACGATGTACGGGTAGCCGGGATTGCGTGTCAGGAAATTCTGGTGATAGGCCTCGGCCGGATAGAAGCCGCGGAAATTTTCTATACGCGTCGCCAGCGGTTTGCTGAATATTTTACTTTTATCGATTTGCCCGACGTACGCCTGTGCGATCTTGCGCTGCATGTCGTTTGCTGCAAAGATTGCAGACCTATATTGCGTGCCGGAATCCGGTCCCTGGCGATTTAGCTGGGTAGGGTCATGAGCCACCGAGAAAAATATCTGGAGTAGCTTGCCATAAGTGATTTGCGTTGGGTCGTAAGTGATTTGCACAGATTCCGCATGTCCGGTATCGCCTTCGCTGACCCGTTCATATTGTGCTGTATCGCGGCTGCCGCCTGCGTAACCCGAGACCACGTCGGTGACTCCGCGCACATGCTGGAACACGCCTTGAACGCCCCAGAAACAGCCACCTGCGAAGACTGCGGTTTCCGAGTGTCCGGCGCCGGATACCTGTTCGTCGCTGGTCGGCGGAGGGACGATTTTCGCGGTTTCAGACGACAATGCGAGATTTTGTCCAAGCAGCAGGACCAGCCCGAGTCCGCATGCCGTCAGCAATCCCTTGATCCAGGGTGTGGCGGGAGTTTGCCTGGCTTTTGTTGGTAAGTTATCCATGATATCCATCCTCTTCACTCATCAATAAGGTAAGTTTTTGCGGAACTGGTGATTAGTCGGCAAAGTCTGGATTTCCTTACGAGGGAGGCATCCCATATCAGCAGATTTCCAAGTTCTAGCTTACACCTTGGTTTTGCAGTTGGGATATGCCGTGGATTTGATGTCGTTTTACCAATCAAACATGGTCACGCGATTGCAAGCGATGGCAGCAAATGCAGTTGCGCGTATTGCAGCAGCATGATCGTCTTGCCGTCGGCAATTTCACCGTTGGCTACCATTTGCAATGCTTGTTCCAGGGGCAGTTCCAGCACCTGGATGTCTTCGCCTTCCGCTTCCAGGCCGCCGCCGTCGCTGACTCTTGAGGCGGGGTCGTATTCGGCTACAAAAAAATACAGCTTTTCAGTGACCGAGCCGGGACTCATGAAGGCTTCAAATACTTTGCGCACTTCTGTCACGCGATAACCGGTCTCTTCCTCCACCTCGGCTTTGATCCGCACCTCGGGGCTGGCCTGATCGAGCAGTCCGGCGGCGGTTTCGATCAGAAAACCGTCGTGGCCGTTGCCGTAGGTGGGGAAGCGGAACTGGCGAATCAGGATCACGCTGCGGCGTTCGCGGTTGTACAGCAGGATGGTGGCGCCATTGCCGCGATCATAGGTTTCGCGTGTCAAGGTTTGCCAGTCGCCATCGGCGCGGCGGTAATCGAAGGTGGTTTTCTGAAGCAGATACCAATCGTCCGACAATACTTCAACGTTGCGGATCCTGATTCTGTCATCTTGCATGGGAAATCTCCGGTTGATGCTGCATGAACTTGCGTTTTGGAAATTTATCATGCAATATCGTTAAATATCAAGAAAAAACGTGCAAAAAATTATGCTGACATTGCAACGCAAACAACATCTTCTGGAAATCCTGGAGCGAGACGGGCAGATCGTCGCCAAGTCGCTTAGCGAGCAGCTGGGTCTGTCGGAAGACACCATCCGGCGCGATCTGCGTCAGCTGGCGAAAGAGGGTTTGCTACAGCGCGTCCATGGCGGCGCCTTGCCGGCATCGCCCGCGGCAGCTCCCTTCGTTGAACGGCAGCAGATTTCAAGCGAGGCCAAGCCCGCCATCGGCCGCGCTGCCGCTGCCATGATCCAGCCGGGGCAGGTGGTGTTCATCGATGGCGGCACCACCGCCGTGCAGCTGGCGCGGCAGTTGCCACAGACGCTGCGGGCAACCGTGGTGACACACAGCCCGTCGATTGCGATTGAGCTGGTTACGCATCCGCATGTCGAGGTCATCATGATCGGCGGCCGTTTGTTCAAGCATTCGATCGTCGGCGTTGGTGCTGCCGCGATCGAAGCCATCGGCCAGATCCGCGCCGACCTGTATTTCATGGGGGTGTGCAGTTTGCATCCCGAGGCCGGCATCAGTACCGGCGATTATGAAGAGGCTTGCGTCAAGCGTGCATTGTGTAATGCGGCTTTGCGAACAGTGGTGCTGGCGTCGCCGGAAAAGCTGGATACGGCATCGCCGTACCAGATTGTGCCGCTGGCTCAAATCAGTGAAATCGTAGTGAATACCGATGTGGCGGAAGCCTTGATTGCCCCGTATCGAAAAATGGGAATAACGGTCACCTTGGCGTAGCAGGTTACGATTTACCTGCAATGCTGAACAGAGCGGAAATCAAAAGGGAAACAAAGTTGTTTCTAAATGTTTCCATCTGAATCGGCTTGATGACGCAGGGGATTGAAGCCGATATGATGTATTTTTCTCCATAACAATATTTCTTTATGAAAAACATCGTCCTGGGTTTGATTGGCGTGGCCCTTGCATTACCTGGTTTTGCGCAATCCATTGATGCTCCTTCGGTCAAGGCAGGAGATAGCTGGACCTATCGCATTACGGTGGAGAAGGGGCCGTCAGGATGGAGCCAGAATCGTTCCGAGGTTACGGTTTCCCATGTGACGTCTTCCAGTATTTACTACTCGTCAAAACAAAGCGGTTCGACTCAGGCCGCAACGGAGGTATTTGCCGGTGCGGACTGGAGTCGCAGTCGCGATATCAACGGCAAAGAGATGGTGGTCAACAAGCCATTGTCATTTCCATTGGCTGCCGGGAAAACCTGGGAAGTGCAATATACGGAACAACATCCCAACAAGGCGCACCGGTTCGAGCAGTGGGACACCAAGTTTACGGTTGTCGGCTTTGAAACGGTGGAGGTCCCGGCTGGAAAATTCAAGGCAATAAAAGTCGAAGCAGAGGGGCGGTGGAATGCGGAGCTGGAGCCCGCCCAAAGTGTCGTGCAAGGTGCGCAAATGGGACAGGGTGGCACCACCATGGTTACGCAGGTGCAGAAAACTACCGCAGTACCGGTAACCGGCAGAACCTATAAAGCATTCTGGTATGTTCCTGAAGTTAAGCGATGGGTTAAATCGGTCGAAGAATATTATGGGAATGGCGGTGTTCGTACCGAGCGTTATACGGGGGAGCTGGAATCATTAAAATTGAGTGAGTGAAGCTTCGCTCTCATAGGAAATTCAATCGAAATCCATGCACTACGCCGACCTGCCAACGCTAGCACATGAACTGGTTTACCTGCGTCCGCTGAGTCGCGCCGATGCCCCTGCCTGGTATGGGTATTTGACCATGCCGCATGTGCTGGAGCATACCAGCTGGGATCTGCGGTCCATCGATGAATTGATGCTGAAATTCGATGCCTTCGAATCCACGGACCCCGCTTCGGAAGTTCGCCTGGCAATTGCCTTGTGCGACTCCGATAAGCTGGTCGGGACTGTCGGTTTCCACAGTGTCTCGCCGCTGCACAAAACTGCGGAAATAGCATATGACCTGGCCCCAGGTGTTTGGGGCAGGGGTATCGCACCTTCTGTCTGTGCGGCCGTAGTGAAGTGGGGGTTCTCGCATCTTGGCGCGGTTCGGATCCAGGCTACCGCACTCGACTCGAATACGCGCTCTGTCAGGGTGTTGGAAAAGTGCGGTTTCCAACGCGAAGGCCTGCTGCGCAATTTCCGGATGGTGCGTAACCATCCGCGGGATTTCTGGATTTACTCTTGCCTTGATCCGCATATCGGCATCGACGATACCTAATCGGGCCTAGTTGTACTCATCCGTATCATCCTCGACGAGTACCTTGGTTGGATCGTCTCCCAATAAATAACGGGGCCCGGTGCCGCGCCGGTGTGCGGCATCGTCAGGATTGTATAGCGCACATTTTTTAAGTGACAGGCAACCGCAGCCTATGCACGACGTGAGCTGATCGCGCAGCGCTGTCAGTGTATCTATGCGCTGCTGCAGCAGAGGGTGCCAGGAACGCGACAGTTGTTCCCAGTCTTGCCTGGTCGGCGTGCGCTTTTGCGGCAATGTCGATAGGGCGGTCTTGATCTCGTCAAGGCTGAGGCCTACCGTCTGTGCTACGCGGATGAAGGCTACCCGGCGTAATACATCACGGGAAAATTGACGCTGCCGTCCTGTTTCACGCTTGCTGCTTAATAGTCCTTGCTCTTCATAGAAGCGCAATGCGCTTGCGGCCACGCCGGACCGTTTCGCCAGTTCGCCGATGGTGATCAGTATCTCACTCATCCGGATTCCTCAAAATGTCGTCAGCTTCAAGCTTACTTGAACTTTGAGGTGTCCGCTGGTAGCGGGGAATCCATGCTAAATTTTCACGCCGCAGCTTTTTTGATTTTTAACACTTCGCAAAGAACATTTTAGTCTTTGCATCTTTGCGTTCCTTGTCGATCCATTCTTTGGTCTGCACCGGGCTTTGTTGCGCGCCGGTGCGTCCGCCGCGGGCAATACGCTCGTCGTCCATCCGGTCGAGTTCACTTACGCGGTCCTGCAAACGCCGGCATTCTTCGCTGGCTTGCGGTTTTCCTGCATCCAGCGACGCGCGCACGCCAGCATCCTGCGCCTGAGCGGTGGATAGACCTGCTGTTATCAGCAGCATTGCAGCGATAAGGGCTTTATTCATTGTCATGGCCGTCTTTCAATCGATGGTTTATCTGGATCCAGGCAAAGGCCATGGCCTTTGCCTGCTGTCGTTTAGCTTAACCTTAACCGTGCAGCCTGACGATCAATGCCGGTCATGGCCACGGTGATGATCGCGCCTGTCGTCATGGCCTCGGCCGCCATGCCCTCTATTGTCATGCCGCCTGTCGTCATACCGTCCGCGGCCATCGCCACGTTCCCAGCCGCCGCGACGCAGTTCCCAGCCGTTGCGTCCCTGGTGCCATTGCGGACGGTTATACATGTATCCGTTGCGCGCCCGTTCCCAGTGCCCGCCGGCCCAGGCATGGCGGCGGCCATCCCAGTTCCAGTATCCGGGCGCCCACACATAACCGTAGCGTGGGGGCGGGATCACTTCGTATCTTGGTGGTGGTGGCGGCGTACCGATGATGATGTTGACGCCAACCTGTGCCATTGCCTGGGTCGGCATCAGGGCGGTGATGCTGACGGCGACAAGTGCGACTGCACATAGCATTCTTTTCATAGTTATTTTCTATTGATTTATTGTCGTTGAGTTGCGCCAACTATACTTGTGATTGTTTATTAATCAAGGAATGATGCAAATGATTACATTTATTTGAGTGTGGCGCATGCCCACGATCGGGGCGCGCCCGCGTAAGTCGTCAATTCATGGCGGGTTGCACATTAAGCGTCGACGAGCCCGCGCCGGCGCGCTCTGCAGCTGGATAACTTCCCTCCCTATTCAATATCCGCGTCAACAGATTGTCGTCATGGTGCCGTCATAGAGTGTCGCCATAATCGCGCTTGCCTGGCGATTCGCTGGCTGAAGGTGGCGAAGTTTCGGTTTGTCAGGGTTTTGTCAGCTTTCCTTCAGGTTTTTGACAGAATCGGTCTGTAGCCTGTACGAGTCCCAGATTGGTGGGGCTTTCTATGCCCACCTTCCAGAGCCGTGGCGAATGACATGCAGGTTATGTCGCCGCACGCGAGCTCCGTGCGCCGCTTTTCAGCCGCGCTGACAAAAACCGGTACCGCCAGCGATCCCTGGCAACACTTCCGGTTGAAAAAATGACATCCCGCCCTTCGTATAGCGACATCGCTAGGGGCTGACGTGAAAAATAATCTCTTAACACGAGCACAAGCGCGAGCACGATCATGAACAATTCCCTTTTTCAACGAAAACCTCTGGCGATCTTTGCCGTGAGCATATTGATCGCCGGCGGACTCGCTTTAGCAGAATCCGGCAGCAAGACTTCCCCCGGCGCTGCCGATAGTGCACCGACCGCGAATTTCACGCGGCAAGGCGACCGCATCACAATCCCGCAGAATTCGCCCTTGCGGCAGCGCATTGCAGTACAAACGGTGTCCTCGCTAGACGCCGCGCATGCGCTGGAGATGCCGGCACAAGTAGAGGCAGATCCTGCCCGCACCATTAACATCCTGCCGCCGGTCGCCGGCAAAGTGCTTGAGTTGAAAGTGGGCCTTGGCGATCGCGTTCGCAAAGGACAGCTGCTGCTGGTGATGACTTCCGGCGATTTTGCCCAGGCTACTTCGGATGTGCAAAAAGCCCGCGATGCATTGCAACTGGCGAAGCGGATAGTAGAGCGGCAACGCGGCGTGCAGCAGGCTGGCGCCGGTGCGGCAAAGGATCTGGAGCAGGCTGAAAGTGCTTACGTCCAGGCGCAGGCTGAATTCGCGCGCGCCGATACGCGCCTCAAATCGCTTAGCGCCGGTGGCGCCACTGCCGCTGACAGCGGCGGGCAACGCTTGAATCTGGTGGCGCCGGCGTCCGGCAGCATCACTGCACTGGCCATCGGCGCCGGACAAGCCGCCAACGATCCGAACGCGGTCTTGATGACGATTGCCAACCTGGACACGGTCTGGATTACCGCCAGCGTCCCGGAAAACCTGCTGGCGTCGATCAAGAAAGGGCAGCCGGCAAGCATCAGCCTGCCGGCTTACCCGCGCGAACAGTTCCACGGCAGCGTTGCGTTTATCAGCGATGTCCTTCAAGCAGACACGCGCAGGGCGCTAGTGCGTATCAGCGTGCCCAATACCGATGGAAAATTCAAGCCGAACATGTTTGCCAACGTTTCTTTTGCAGTGACGCAGGCTTCGGCGCCGGTGGTTCCGCCATCGGCCTTGTTGATGAATAACGAAAACACGACCGTATTCGTTGAAGTCGCTCCCTGGACATTCGTACGGCGCACGATAGAAACCGGCAATGAAGAAGATGGCAGTGTGCGGATCCAAAAGGGATTGCTGGTCGGTGACCGGGTTGTGATCAAGGGCGGAGTGTTGCTCAATGATTAATAACATCGTTCGCTATTGCCTGCAAAAGCGCTATGCAGTCATCCTGGTGACCTTGATGGTGACGCTGTTCGGCTACTACTCGTGGACCCGGATGGCGGTTGAAGCCTATCCTGAGTTGTCCGATGTAACAGCACAGGTAACTACCCAGGCGCCAGGCTTGGCCGCCGAAGAAATCGAGCAGCAGATCACCATCCCGTTGGAACGGCAGTTGAGCGGCACGCCTGGCTTGGTGCACATGCGTTCATCCAGTACTTTCGGCTTGTCGCTGATTACGCTGACATTCAAAGATGGCGCGGAAGATTACTGGGAACGCCAGCGTGTCACAGAACGCATGACGCAAGCGGCGCTGCCCGCCGGTATTACACCTAGCCTGGACTCGGTGACCAGTGCTGCCGGCGAAATCTATCGCTATACGCTGGAGTCCGACAGCAAGAATCTGATGGAACTGTCCGAGATCTAGCGCTGGATCGTGATCCCGGAGTTGCAGCAGGTTCCCGGCATTGCTGAGGTCGGCAACTTTGGCGGCCTGACGATGGAGTATCAGCTGGAAGTCGATCAGAAGCAGCTGGAGCGCTTTGGCGTTTCCCTGTCTGACGTAACGACCGCCATCAGCAACAATAACGCCAACGCCGGCGGCAGCCGCATCACGCGCGGCGAACAGGGTTATGTCGTGCGCGGCATCGGCCTGATGCGCAGCCTTACCGACCTTGGCAACGTCGTGGTCAGGCAAACCAATGGCGTGCCGGTGCTGGTGCGCGATCTGGGCAAGCTGCAATACAGCCACCAGGAACGGCAGGGCATTCTCGGTAAAGACAAGAATCCCGATACTATCCAGGGCGTCGTCAAGCTGCTGAAGTATCAGAATGCATCGGAAGTCATCAAGGATGTGCACGCCAAGGTGGATCAACTGCAGAAGCAGTTGGCGCCGATGGATGTCAAGGTCGTGCCGTATATCGATCGCGATGATTTGATCCAGCTGACTATCCACAAGGTCGGTCATACGGTCATGGAGGGTATCGGGCTGGTCTGCATTGTCCTGATCCTGTTTCTCGGCAGCCCGCGCAGCGCGCTGGTGGCCGCGGTGACGATTCCGCTGGCGTTGGTGACGGTGTTCATCATGATGTATCTGACCAAGATGCCGGCCAACCTGTTTTCTCTGGGGGCGATTGACTTCGGCATCATTGTCGACGGTGCGATTGTGGTTACCGAGGCGATCTTGCGCAGGCGTGAGGCCAGGCCCGAGGTTGAACTGACCGAGACCGATGTGCGCGATGCCACCACCGAAGTGATCCGGCCGATCTTCTTCGCTACCCTGATTATCATCGTCGCCTATTTGCCGTTGTTCGCTTTCGAGCGCGCCGAAGGAAAATTGCTGTCGCCGATGGCTTTCACCGTGGCCTACGCATTGATCGGAGCCTTGTTGTGCAGCATCGTGCTGGTGCCGGGACTGGCCTATATGGCGTTGCGCAAGCCGCGTCGGATTTTTCATAACAAACCGCTTGAATGGCTCAGTGCCGGTTATCGGAAAACCCTGGGGCGCTTGTTGAGCAATCCGGTTGTTTCGTATGGGATTGGTGCGGCAGCTCTGGCTGGCGTGATCGTGCTGGGCGCGGCTACCGGCCGCGAGTTCATGCCGAATCTGGATGAGGGTACGCTCTGGCTGCAGGTGCAAATGCCGTCGGGTTTGTCACTCGACAAGGACAGCGAGATGGCCAGCGAATTGCGCCGTACATTGCTGGAATTTCCCGAGGTCTCCTATGCGGTGACTCAGCTCGGCCGCAGCGATGACGGCACCGATCCCTGGACGCCGTCGCATATGGAAGTGCCGGTCGGCCTGAAGCCTTACAGCACCTGGCCCAACGGTGAAACCAAGGAACAGTTTGTGCAGCGGCTTAACGCGCGTCTGTCGCAGCTGCCTGGTTTTTCAGTCGGCATCAGCCAGCCGATCAGCGATGGCGTCAACGACGCTGTGGGCGGCGCGCACAGTCCGCTGGTGATTCGCGTGTATGGCGAGGATTTCAAGGAGCTGCGCCGTATCGGCAATCAAATCGTTGACGTGTTGCATGGTGTGAAAGGCTCCGCCGACGTGGCGATTTTCCAGGAGCCGCCTGTGCCGCAGGTGTCGATCGACATAGATCGCGCCGCCGCCGCTCGCCTGGGGATTAACGTGGCCGATATCGCCAATCTGATTCAAACCGGCATCGGCGGTGCGCCGGTCACCCAGTTGTATCTGGCGGATAAGGTACATAACGTTACGGTGCGTTTCCCCAAGAGCAGCCGCAACAGTCCGGAAGCGTTGGGTGATTTGTTGTTGACCACAGCTGGCGGCGCGCGGATTCCTTTGTCGCAGGTGGCGCATATCCGCACCACCACCGGTGAGAGCACGATTGCGCATGAAAATACCCATCGCCAGCTGACCGTTCGCCTGGACTATGCCAATCGCGATTTGCTGTCGTATTACCAGGATGCGCAAGCCCAGGTGGCGCAGAAGGTGCATTTCGATAAGGCCAGATACCGCCTCGAATGGGCCGGGCAATTCGAGAACCAGGAGCGGGCGCAATCGCGTTTGATACTGGTATTCGGTCTGGTGCTGGGTTTGATGGCGATCATTTTATATGCGGGTTTCGGCAAGCTGAGGCAAGCGTTGCTGATCCTGGGCGTGGTGCCGCTGGCCGCACTTGGTGGCTTGATCGCGCTGCGGGTTACCAACGGCACGATCAACGTGGCTACCGGCGTCGGTTTCATCGCGTTGTTTGGCGTGGCGGTGCAGAACGGCATCATCATGGTATCCAATATCAATCGGGTCCGGCGGCAAGGCGTGGCATTGCTGGAGGCGGTGCTGGCGGGCGCCTTCGAACGTTTCCGGCCGGTGCTGATGACGGCCACAGTGGCCTCGGTAGGCATGTTGCCGGCGGCCTTGGCTACCGGTGTCGGCACCGATGTCCAGCGCGGCTTGGCAACGGTGGTGGTGGGCGGCCTGGTTGTCGCCACCATGTTGACGCTGTTCATCCTGCCTGCCTTCTATTATTCGCTGGAAAAATGGATTGAAAAACGTCGCGGGATAAGCAAAGAAAATGACGGCCGCTAGCGCGGACGGTCGACCGAACTTTGAGCAGATGAAAAACATGAACGCAATAGATTTTAAACTCAGGGCTTCAGCGCTGGCGGTGCTGCTGGTACTGTCAGGCTGCGCGGCCGGACCGGATTTTAAACAGCCGGATGCTCCCCCGGTGCTGGGGTATACAAAAGAGCCGTTGCAAGCGAAAACTTCTTCCGCAGCCACGGTGGGTGGCGCAACGCAGCAGTTTGTCGATGGCATGGATATTCCTGCCCAGTGGTGGACGTTGTTCAGTTCGCCGGCATTGAATGCAGTGATTGAAGAAGCACTCAAGGCCAGCCCCGATTTGCAGTCGGCACAGGCAGCGCTGCGTGCGGCGCAGGAACAAGTGTCGGTGCAGCAGGGAGCATTTTTCCCGAGCGTTAACGCCAGCCTGACGCCGACCCGGCAGAAGCAGCCGGCGTCGGCCGGGCAGGGCACTTCGCCATTCAATCTGCATACAGCGCAGGTCAGCGTGTCTTACACGCTGGATGCGTTTGGCGGCAATCAGCGCCAGGTAGAGGGTTTGCAGGCGCAGGCCGAACAGCAGAAATTTCTGCTGGAAGCCGCTTACCTGACGCTGACCTCGAACGTGGCGGCGGCGGCAGTACAGGAAGCCGGGCTGCGGGCGCAGATCACCGCGACCCAGGAGGTGCTTAAAGTCCAGGCCGAATTGCTTGAGTTGTTGCGGCGTCAGTATGCGTTAGGCGACGTCGCCCGGGCCGACGTCCTGGCGCAAGAGGCGGCACTGGCGCAAACACAAGCCAGCTTGCCGCCCTTGCAGAAATCCCTGGCGCAACAACGGGATCGTCTGACCGCTTTGGCGGGGCGTTTCCCAAGCCAGGAACTGGAGCAGAAATTCGAGCTTGCCAGCCTCAGCCTGCCGCAGCAATTACCGGTCAGCCTGCCGTCCAGCCTGGTGCAGCAACGACCGGATGTACGCGCGGCCGAAGCGCAGTTGCACGCCGCCAGCGCCGCTGTCGGCGTTGCTACTGCGAACATGCTGCCGCAGATTACCTTGAGCGCAAATATCGGCAGTGCAGCGGCGCAGATGGGGAATTTATTTACTTCGGGCACCGGTTTGTGGAGTCTGGTTGGCGGCCTGACGCAACCGCTGTTTGCCGGTGGTGCGCTGCTGCATAAGAAGCGTGCTTCGGAAGCCTTGCTGGAGCAGGCTGCGGCGCAATATAAAAGTACAGTGATCCTCGCCTTCCAGAACGTTGCCGACAGTTTGCGCGCCTTGCAATACGATGTCGATGCGTTGCAGGCGCAAGCCATCGCCGAACGCGCTGCCGCACACAGTCTTGATATTTCGCGAAAATCGGTGCAACTGGGTGCGTCCAGTCCGCAGACTTTATTGACTGCGCAACAAGCCTACCAACAAGCGGTGATCAACCTGGCGCAAGCGCAGGCGGCGCGGTTTGCCGATACGGCAGCCTTGTTCCAGGCCTTGGGCGGAGGGTGGTGGAATCGCGGGGAGGGCGAGAGTTTAGGCAGCACGCAATAGAATATATTGTGCACTTGCCATGCCGCACCGGTTTTCTGGTATGATCGGTAGCATTCTGTTGTCGCCGCTGTTATCACTATTTGCAGCAAGTCAACTAAAACGAATTCAACATCTGTAAGAGCGAGAAAGGCATCCCGGTTATGACACCGCGAACTACCACCACAATCTGTGAGCGACACTAGTCGAGGCCTTTTTCTACCTGCATGATGAAAAAAGCGCGGCTGGTCCGCGTTTTTTTTCGTCCGCATTTTTGTTAAGCACACGGCAATTCAATTTAATTCAATCCGGCGTCGTCCAGAGTGACCGCCGATATGGGGCCCAAAATGATAGCAGTCAAACTTCCTGATGGTTCACAACGTCAATTCGAGGCGCCGCTGACTGTGGCGCAGGTCGCCGCCAGTATCGGCGCCGGTTTGGCGAAGGCGGCGTTGGCCGGCAAGGTCGACGGCAAGCTGGTGGATACTTCTTTCCTGATCGAACGCGATGTCGAGCTGGCGATCGTCACCGACAAGGACGCCGACGGACTGGAAGTGATCCGCCATTCGACAGCGCATTTGCTGGCGTACGCGGTCAAGGAGTTGTTTCCGGATGCGCAGGTAACTATCGGACCGGTGATCGAAAACGGCTTTTACTACGATTTTGCCTACAAGCGTCCGTTTACTCCGGAAGACTTGCTGGAAATTGAAAAGAAGATGGCTGAGCTGGCGAAGAAAGATGAGCCGATTACCCGCAAGGTAGTGGCGCGTGACGAGGCAATCGCTTATTTCGAATCGATCGGCGAAGCCTACAAGGCGGAGCTGATCGGCTCGATCCCGCAAGATCAGGAAGTTTCGCTGTACACAGAGGGCAAGTTCACCGACTTGTGCCGTGGCCCGCACGTGCCGTCGACTGGCAAGCTGAAGGTCTTCAAGCTGATGAAGCTGGCCGGCGCTTACTGGCGTGGCGATGCAAAAAATGAAATGTTGCAGCGCGTGTATGGCACTGCTTGGGCCAAGAAGGATGAGCAAGAGGCTTATCTGCACATGCTGGAAGAAGCGGAAAAGCGCGACCATCGCAAGCTGGGACGCGCGCTGGACCTGTTCCATTTCCAGGATGAAGCGCCGGGCTTGATTTTCTGGCATGCCAAGGGCTGGACTATCTGGCAACAGGTCGAGCAGTACATGCGCCGTGTCTATAACGACAATGGTTATCAGGAAGTTAAGGCGCCGCAGATCCTGGATCGCTCGTTGTGGGAAAAGACCGGTCACTGGGAGAACTACCGCGAAAGCATGTTTACAACCGAGTCGGAAAACCGCAGCTACGCGCTGAAGCCGATGAACTGCCCTGGCCATATCCAGATTTTCAATTCCAGTTTGCACAGCTATCGCGACTTGCCTTTGCGTTTCGGCGAATTCGGCCAGTGCCATCGTAATGAGCCGTCGGGCGCCTTGCACGGGATGATGCGGGTGCGCGGCTTTACCCAGGATGATGGTCATATTTTCTGTACTGAAGAACAAGTGCAGGATGAGGTTGCGGCCTTCGACAAGCTGGTGCGCCAGGTATATCTCGATTTCGGCTTTACAGAGGTGGCGGTGAAGTTGGCTTTGCGTCCTGAAAAACGGGTAGGTGAAGACGATGTCTGGGACAAGGCTGAAAATTCCTTGCGTGAAGCAATCCGTGCTTCCGGCGCAGAGTGGGAAGAATTGCCGGGCGAGGGCGCCTTCTACGGTCCGAAAATCGAGTATCACCTGAAGGATTCGATCGGCCGTTCCTGGCAATGCGGTACCATGCAGGTTGATTTTTCGATGCCGGGCCGTCTCGGTTCAGAATATGTAACTGAAGACAATGGTCGTAAAGTACCGGTCATGCTGCACCGTGCTATTGTCGGTTCGCTGGAGCGTTTTATCGGGATGCTGATCGAAAACCACGCTGGTGCGATGCCGTTATGGCTTGCTCCTGTGCAAGTTGTTGTTTTGAATATCTCTGACGCACAGTCGGAATATGTTCAAAATGTTGCACAAACGCTGAAAAAACAAGGGTTTAGAGTAGAGACCGATTTGCGTAATGAGAAGATTACCTATAAAATACGGCAGCATTCTTTGCAGAAGCCGCCTTATATACTGGTTGTCGGTGATAAAGAGCGGGATGCAAACACAGTGGCCGTGCGAGCGCGGGGCAATGTCGATCTGGGTGTAATGCCTATCGATGTACTGGTGGAGCGCCTCAGGAATGAGGTCGAAACCAAAGCCTGAACGGGGCAACCCGAAGCGCCAGAGCACGGCTTAATCATTTGATTTTTAAAGGAAACTGCAATAGCTACGGACAAGTCACATCGCATCAACGGCGAAATTACTGCACCAGAATTGCGCTTATCGGGTGTTGAGAACGAAGCACTCGGTATCGTCAGCCTGGCTGAGGCCTTCCGCCTGGCGGAAGAGGCAAACGTCGATCTGGTGGAAATCGCGCCGACGGCACAGCCGCCGGTAGCGCGTTTGATGGACTACGGCAAGTTCAAGTACCAGGAGCAGAAGAAGGCGCACGAAGCCAAGTTGAAGCAGAAGGTCATTCTGGTGAAGGAAGTTAAATTCCGCCCAGGTACCGATGATGGGGATTACAACATCAAGCTGCGCAATTTGACGCGATTCCTGGATGAGGACGGCGATAAAGTCAAAATCACCCTGCGTTTCCGCGGTCGTGAAATGGCTCACCAGGATATCGGTGTGCGCATGCTTGAACGTCTGAAGCAAGACCTGGAACCGTACGGGCAGGTCGAGCAGTGGCCGAAGATGGAAGGGCGCCAGATGATCATGATCATCGGACCCAAGAAGAAAAAGTAAGAAAGATTTTAGGTGATCTTGATGAGTAATCATCAAGATCACCCAAAAGCAGCGGGCCAGATTCTGCTGCGAAATCCAGCTGTGGTTATCGTTCAGCTGGGTTTAAACAAGTGAGAGCAGGCATCCAAGCGTAACGATATGTTGCCACCTGCAATCATGTTAAAAAAGGAGCTGTCCTTAGAGGACAGATAGTGTCATGCCAAAAATGAAGACGAAAAGCAGCGCCAAAAAGCGCTTTCGTGTGCGTCCGGGTGGAACAGTTAAGCGCGGTCAAGCGTTCAAACGCCACATCCTGACCAAGAAGACCACCAAAAACAAACGTCAATTGCGCGGTTCCGTTGGGGTCAATGACCACAACATGGTATCCGTTTCGCGCATGTTGCCGAACGCTTAACCTCATACTAAGGAGTTATTATGCCTAGAGTAAAACGTGGGGTTACAGCTCGTGCCCGTCATAAAAAAATCTTGGTGCAAGCCAAGGGTTACCGCGGTCGTCGCAGTAAAGTCTATCGCGTAGCCAAGCAAGCGGTTATGCGCGCTGGTCAATACGCATACCGTGACCGTCGTAACAAGAAGCGCGTATTCCGTGCATTGTGGATCGCCCGTATCAACGCCGCTTCCCGTGAGCATGGCGTTACATACAGCGTATTCATGAACGGTCTGAAGCGTGCTTCGATCGAACTGGACCGTAAGGTTCTGGCTGATATGGCAGTGATGGACAAGCCAGCGTTTGCTGCGATTGTCAATCAAGTCAAGGCCAACATCGCTGCGTAACTTATTTGCATAACTTAGTTACGTAGTTTTGCCATTGCTGCAGGGTTTGTTCTGCAGCATGGCAATCCCGAGCGGGGCAGAGGTCAACACCTTGTGCCCCGTTTGTGTTTTTAAACCGCCGGACTTTTAAAGATCGGCGTATTTCGGCTTCCACTGGAGCAGGAAAACTGCATGAACTCCCTAGAACAATTAGTATCGCAAGCCCAAGCTGATTTCATCGCTGCTGTCGATGCCGCCGCGCTGGAAAATGCGAAGGCCAAGTATCTCGGCAAGACCGGTCAGATCACCGAGCAAATGAAGGGGTTGGGCAAACTGGCTGCGGACGAACGCAAAGTCCAGGGCGCAATAATCAACCAGGCCAAAGAGCAGATCGAAGCCGCGCTGACAGCGCGCCGTGATGCCTTGGCCAACGCGCAGATGCAAGAGCGTCTGAATGCAGAAGCGATCGATGTCACCTTGCCGGGCCGCGGCCGCGGCGTTGGCGGCATCCATCCGGTGATGCGCTCATGGCAGCGTATCGAAGAAATTTTCCGTTCGATCGGTTTCGATGTGGCCGACGGCCCCGAAATCGAAACCGACTGGACCAACTTTACCGCATTGAACAGCCCGGAGAATCATCCGGCGCGCTCGATGCAGGATACCTTCTATATCGATGGCAAGGATAGCGACGGCAAGCAACTGCTGCTGCGCACCCATACCAGCCCGATGCAGGTGCGTTATGCGCGTATGAACAAGCCGCCGATCAAGGTTATCGCGCCGGGCCGTACTTACCGCGTCGACAGCGACGCCACCCACTCGCCGATGTTCCATCAGGTCGAAGGTTTGTGGATCGCCGAAGACATCAGCTTCGCCGACCTCAAGGGCGTGTACCTGAATTTCGTCAAGGCGTTCTTTGAAACCGACGACTTGCAAGTGCGTTTCCGCCCATCTTATTTCCCGTTCACCGAGCCTTCGGCCGAGATCGACATTGCCTTCGGCAGCGGTCCGCTGAAAGGGCGCTGGCTGGAAGTATCCGGCGCCGGCCAGGTGCATCCTAACGTGGTGCGCAACATGGGCCTGGATCCGGAGCAGTTCATCGGCTTCGCGTTCGGCTCCGGTATCGAACGCCTGACGATGCTGCGTTATGGCATCAACGATCTGCGCCTGTTCTACGAAGGCGATCTGCGCTTCCTGAAACAATTTAACTAAAAGCTCCTCGCCGAAGACGCGTGGATTGTCTTGGAATCTTGCTCCTGATTTTGCTCCAGCAATCCAGCGTTCCCTGCTTCTGTGACTAAAGGTTTTTGAAGGTTTTACCTATGCAATTCTCTGAAAGCTGGCTGCGTTCCATGGTCGATCCGAAGATGACTTCGGACGAATTGTCCCATTTGCTGACCATGTCCGGTCTCGAAGTGGAAGAGGTCGAGCCGGTTGCGCCGCCCTTTACCCATATCGTGGTCGGCCTGGTGGTCGAGACCGCCAAACATCCGAATGCCGATCGCCTGAACGTCTGCCAGGTCGATGTCGGCACCGGCACCATGCTCAATATCGTGTGCGGTGCGCCGAATGTGCGTCCCGGCCTCAAGGTTCCTTGCGCCATGGTTGGCGCCGTCCTGCCGCCCGGTGCGGATGGCAAGCCGTTCGAGATCAAGCTCGGCCAGTTGCGCGGCGTCGAGTCGCAAGGCATGCTGTGTTCAGCACGTGAATTGAAATTGTCGGAAGACCAGGGCGGCTTGCTCGAGTTGCCTGACGATGCGCCGGTCGGTCAGAATTTCCGTGATTATTACGAACTGAACGACCTCAAGTTCACTATCAAGCTGACGCCGAACAAGGCCGATTGCCTGTCGGTGCTGGGTGTGGCGCGTGAAGTTTCGGCGCTGACCGGTACCCTGCTGAAGCAGCCGGTGTTCAAGGCTGTGGCTGCGACCATCACTGAAACCTTGCCGGTCAAGATTTCGGCGCCGGATTTGTGCGGCCGTTTCTCCGGTCGCGTGATCCGCGGCCTGAACGCCAAGGCAGCAACGCCGCATTGGATGAAGCAGCGCCTGGAGCGCAGCGGTCAGCGTTCGATTTCGGCCCTGGTCGATATTTCCAACTATGTGATGCTGGAGCTGGGCCGTCCAACGCACGTGTTCGACCTCGACAAGATCCACGGCGGCCTCGATGTCCGCTGGGGCAAGCCGGGCGAATCGCTCAAGCTGTTGAACGGTAATACTGTCAGCGTCGACGAGTGGATCGGCGTGATCGCCGATGACCGGCAAATCGAATCGCTGGCCGGCATCATGGGCGGTGACGCTACGGCGGTTTCGCTGGAAACGCAGAATATCTATCTGGAAGCCGCATTCTGGTGGCCGCAAGCGATACAGGGCCGCGCCCGTCGTTTCAATTTCTCGACCGATGCAGGTCATCGCTTCGAGCGTGGCGTCGATTTTGCGACCACGGTTGAACACATCGAGCGCATCACTGCCTTGCTGGTTGAAATTTGCGGTACGCCTGCGATCCAGATCGGTCCGATTGACGATCAAAGCGTCAACTTGCCAAAGCGCGATCCGGTCAAGATCCGTACTGCGCGTGCGGTCCGGGTCATCGGCGTGCCTTTGTCGGATAGCCAGATCGCCGACATCTTCACCCGCCTGGGCCTGGCCTTCACGCAAGAGAGCGGTGTATTTTCCGTGACGCCGCCATCGTATCGTTTCGATATCGAGATCGAGGAAGACCTGATCGAAGAAATCGCACGCGTCTACGGCTTTGAAAATATTCCGGCCTTGCCGCCGGTGGCGCCTAACGCCATGTATATCGCGCCGGAAAACCAGCGTTCGCTGTTCACGATTCGTCGTCAGCTGGCTGACCTGGATTATCAGGAAGTGATCAATTTCAGCTTCGTCGAAGAAGCCTGGGAAGCCGATTTTGCCGGCAACCTGGCGCCAATCAAGGTGGTCAACCCGATCGCCAGCCAGATGGGCGTGATGCGTTCGACGCTGGTGGGAAGCCTGGTTGCTAACGTCAAATACAATCTCAACCGCAAGCTGAACCGGGTCCGGATCTTTGAAACCGGCGCTGTTTACATGCGTAACCAGGAAGTCCAGAACGGCCCGCTGGCGGTGGCCGGATACGATCAGCCTAAGCGCGTAACAGGCCTGGCTTACGGCCCGCAAGCTGACGAACAATGGGGCCAGGCCAGCCGTACCGTCGATTTTTTCGATGTGAAAGCGGATCTGGAAGCCTTGTTTGCACCTGCAGCTTTGCGTTTTGCCAAAATCGAACACGCGGCGTTGCATCCTGGCCGCTCGGCGCAAGTGCTGCTGGGCGATCAGGTGGTCGGTTTCATCGGCGAGCTGCATCCGCGTCTGCAGCAGAAATATGAACTGCCTTTGGCGCCGGTTTTGTTCGAAGTCGACGGCTTGGCGTTGCAGCAACGGCAAGTGCCTGCTTATGTCGAAATTTCGAAATTTCCGGCCGTGGTGCGGGACCTCGCCGTGGTAGTCAAACAAGCGGTTTATGCGCAGGATTTATTGGATGTTTTTGCTGCTGAGCAGCAACAAAATCCTGCCTGCCGAATTCTGCAAGCCATTGTTTTATTTGATGAATATCATGGAAAAGGGCTGGAAAATGACGAAAAAAGTCTTGCTTTCCGGTTTACCTTGCAAGATACTGAAAACACCCTTCAAGAAGACACCGTAGAAGCCGCCATGTCGGCTTTGATTGCGGCTGTCGGTAAGGTGCCGACAGCAAAACTGCGCACCTGATCTGTAATTGAATGGCTTTAGTTAATGATAAAACCTGCAGCAAAATGCCGGTGCACGCGATATACCCGCAGCACCGGCGGCCGCAATCTCAAAAAGACAGGGGCGTAACAACAGAATGAATGATATGCAGACAGTAGAATTTGAATCCGTTCTGGACGCCGATCTGAATCGGGCGATGCGTGAAGCGCAAGCCCGTTCGCAGGCAGAAAAGAATTTGCCGACATTGACCAAGGCGGAACTGGCTGAACTTTTGTTTGAACAGGTTGGCCTCAACAAGCGCGAAGCCAAAGATATGGTTGAAACGTTTTTCGATGAAATCCGCGACGCGCTGGAGCGTGGCGAGTCGGTGAAATTGTCGGGTTTCGGTAATTTTCAATTGCGCGACAAGCCGCAACGTCCGGGCCGCAATCCAAAAACCGGGGAAGAAATTCCTATCACTGCGCGTCGCGTAGTGACTTTTCACGCCAGTCAAAAACTCAAGGGCATGGTTGAAGCCGCAAGCCTGCAACCAATCCAGCCTATCCAACAGTTTGCCGCCGTTCTCCAAACTAATTCATGAACGATAAAGTGAGTAAGTCCGAGCTTGTCGTATTGCCGCCGATCCCGGCCAAGCGCTATTTCACAATTGGCGAGGTTAGCGAGCTGTGCGGTGTCAAGCCGCATGTGCTGCGTTACTGGGAGCAGGAGTTTACCCAGCTTAAGCCGGTTAAACGACGTGGCAATCGTCGCTATTACCAGCACCACGAGGTGCTGTTGATTCGCCGTATCCGTGAACTGCTGTACGAACATGGCTTTACCATCAGCGGTGCTCGTAACAAGCTTGATGGCCGTCTTGGCAGCAGTGCTGAAGCCGAGCTTGCCGCCGAGCCCAAGCAAGACGAAATCAATCTTGCCGAAGTGCGTCACGAGCTGGAACAGATACTCGATTTGCTGATGCCTAAGGTAGAGCAAGCAGTTGAATGAATGCTGAAAAAAACGAGGGAGAGAAATCTCCCTTTTTTGTATTTGGGATGTTGAGTTCGGATTTTGCCTTATCCGCTTTCCATCGACCTCCATCCGCCCCTTTTATTTAATCCCCGATCATGCTCAGCGACCCACGTTTTCCCAATCTATTCATCCTCAATCATCCTCTGATCCAGCATAAGCTGACGCACATGCGGAGTAAGGAAACATCTACCCGTACATTCCGTCAGCTGCTGCGTGAAATCACGCTGTTGATGGGGTATGAAATTACGCGTGACTTGCCGCTGACTACGCAGTTGATCGAGACGCCTATGCAGAGCATGGAGGCGCCGGTGATTGCTGGGCGTAAGCTGGCGGTGGTGCCGGTGTTGCGGGCGGGGATTGGCATGAGCGATGGATTGCTGGATCTGGTGCCTTCGGCGCGGGTGGGGCATATCGGGGTGTATCGTGATCCTGCGACGCATCAGCCGGTTGAGTATCTGGTGCGTTTGCCGGATTTGGCGGAGCGTATCTTTATCGTTTGCGATCCGATGGTGGCGACTGGTAATTCTGCGGTGCACGCGGTTGATGTGCTGAAGAAGCGCGGTGTCAGCGACGAGCAAATCATTTTCCTGGCGCTGGTGGCTGCACCTGAGGGCGTGCAGGTGTTCCAGAATGCGCACCCAGGGGTCAAGCTGTATGTGGCGAGCCTGGATTCGCACCTGGACGAACATGCGTATATCGTTCCCGGTTTAGGCGATGCCGGCGACCGCATTTTCGGCACCAAGTAAGCCGCAACGAGGGTTCGTCGTTATTTAAAACGTTAGCTACTCCGTGGATGCATGCCGGGGGTAGCCCGGCGGCTACTGACTTTCTTTGCTTCGCCAAAGAAAGTCAGCAAAGAAAGGGCTGGAGCATCGCTCCTGCCAAAGCCATCACCTCCGCAGGAGGTCCCCAAATGTGGCGCGTATCAGTCGGGTGGAAAGACCAACTCGCTGCGCTCAAACATGTCTTCCCACAATTCCCGACTGACACGCGCCACATTTGGCAGCATCCCAATGCGGACTTCAAATTCAAAAGCCGCGTCAAAAGCAACTGCAACGTCAAAAGCAGCAACAACATCAAAAACAACTTCAACGGCAACTTCAACGGCAACTTCAACGGCAACTTCAACGGCAACTTCAACAGGCATTTGAAGCTAATTTGCGACTCAGGGTGTACTGATTGATTTTGCTGAATAGCGACGGTTAAGTGCATCGATATGCAGCTCCGCTTGTTCCGACAACGAACCGGCAACGGCCATTGCCAGCCGCGTCAAGCGCTCGGTATCGGAGATGTTCAGCGTCGGCGGGCATGCCGGATCGCGTTCCTCCCGCGCCTGATTGCTGGCGTGGATCAAGCTCAGGCAAGTTTGAATGCCCTGTGTCATATCCAGCGTGTGCGCCAGGAATTGCATGCTTGCATCGATGCGTAATTCTTCGGTCAGCCATGAGAACGGCTGGTGATCGGCTTTAATTGGTTGTTGGGGGAATTGTGTAGACGTGTCGATGCTAGTCATAACGAGCTCCATGCATGCAGTTAAGCCGGCTCTCGCTTCCAAACGGGAGGGCGGCAGGTGGCAAGGTTGGAAGACCGGCGCATACAGGAAAACCGGCAGCCCGAAGGCTCCCTACCATTGCCGCCCATAGGGACGTACAAAGGTAACGCACAAGAAAAAACCGCGTGGCGCGGTCAGTGCGCTGTATGCAATCCAGGCTTCCAAACCCGATCCCTGTTTTTTTCAGAGACAACCAACTATAAACGCTATTTATCGCTTCGACAATCCAAACCTGTCCAGGCGTTCGCTGCCGTTGACGTTGTTTTTGAAGTTGCCGTTGACGTTGCAGTTGCTTTTGACGTGCCTTCCGCATTGGGACGCTGCCAAATGTGGCGCGTGTCAGTCGGGAATTGTGGGAAGACATGTTTGAGCGCAGCGAGTTGGTCTTTCCACCCGACT
>NZ_FOQI01000037.1 GCF_900113705.1 Collimonas sp. OK307
TTTAACGCAGTTCGCAAAAACGCCAGGCTTCCAGGCCACGCGGGATTCGCGGGGAAAATGGTTGCATTAACGTGACGGAAAGTGATGCACTTTTGGAGTGATTTTTGAGTATTAGAAAGAGAACCAAGGAAAATTAGGTTGAGGAAACCGCTCTTTTTTGGTTTTACCCCGATTCTTCTACCTATCCTGTGCGATGCGGTGGCATTCAGTGCATTTGTGCGTGACGATCGAATGTATTAAGCGAAATTCCTCAAAACCCAGATTTGAAGTTATGGTTTTCACATAGGATGAATTTATATGGCATGAACATTGCTATTTGGCAATACGTCGATACATGGTGTTAAAAAATGTCATTACCCTGACAGATTTTATAACGCTAGTTTAGGAAAAATATGTCTATTGCGCGTTTGCATTTGTTAGGTACGTTCGAATTTTACAATGCTGAAACCAACCAAAAAATAAAACTTGCCTATACAAAGCTTGCTCTTCTGCTCGGATATCTTGCATTGGAACCTCGAGCGCATACTCGTGAATCAATTGTTGACTTGTTATGGCCAGAACTGTATGAGCATGATGGCAAAGCCAACTTGCGCCGTGCGCTGTTCAATCTGCAACAGGCGTTTGCGCGGGCCAGACTGGACAAATCGCTGCTCTATGCGGATCGCAGCATTGTCCGCCTTTCAACAGAGCGCTTTTGGGTCGATGCAGACGAATTCGAGAACTGGGAAAAGATCGACTGCATAAAATTAACCGATCGGCAACTTGCACTTTACAGGGGGCCGTTGCTGGACGGGATTTTTCCTGCCGGCGAGAGGCTTGCCAACTGGCTGCAGCTCAGGCGGGCGCGGTGCGAACAAAAAAATGTTTCAATGCTTGAGCATGCCATCGTTTTGCATTCAAATGCAGGCGAATTCGATGCCATGGAACGGCGGTGCCGACAGCTCATCTCGGCAGATTTCTTGAATGAACTGGCGCACTCCCGCCTCATGCACATGCACCTTGAGATGGGCAACCAGGTTGCGGCTCGCAATATATACGATGCTTACTGCAGCATGACCCAGCAGCACCTCGGGACTTCTCCTCCCCAAGAGATCACCTCGCTCTTTGAAAAATCGGCGTATCAATCGCTGCCGGCAATTCAGGCAGCAAGATCAAATCCTGTTTTGGGAAAATTTTCGGCACCCGGGACAAGGCGAGAATATCGATTGGTTTCCACCCTCTATGTCGAGCTGTTTCCCCTTGTCCATTGTGACCGGGAGGCATGGCTGCGCATGAGTACGGCGGCCATCGTGCGGTTGCGCGAATTGCTGTCGAAATATTGCGGCACCTTCCGGCAGCAATCGAATTCTGTCGTCATCGCCTATTTCGGCTATCCGGTTTCAAACGAATTCATAACCGAATGGTCCCTGGCCGCCGGATTGTCCATCCGTCAATGCATTGCGGAAGAGTTCCGTCATGTCGGCATCCGAAGCGCGGTCCATGCCGACATCATGATGACAGGTCCGGGATATACCTTGCCTGACATACTGGGGGAATGCACCACGATTGCGCGCAACCTGGCAGAGTCGGCGCCGATGGGGGCGCTGGTTGCATCGGCAGAGACCCAGCATGGAATTGCGTCGCTGTTTGACATGAAGTCCCTTGATGGCGCTCCGCATAAGGCAGTCGAGGTGCATGCGCTGCGCGAGCCCTGCAACGAAATGCGCGACGTCGCGCCCTCGCATCGCTGTACTTTCGTGGGCCGGGCGGATGAACTCAAGGCGCTGGACCTGGCGTGGACAAAGGCCACCGTCGACGGCGGGATATGTGTGCAGCTGAGCGGCGAAGCGGGGGTGGGCAAGTCTCGTTTGATACGGGAATTCCTTGTTGCAAAGAAAACACAGTTCGCCAATGCCCATTGCGCTTGTTTTCATATCGAAAACCTGCTGTCGCCATTACATCCCATCCTTGCATTGGTCCGCTCGCTTGGGGGAGCCTTGGGAAACACCGGATCCAGCGACAGTATCGGGCCGGCATCAGCCAATGTGCTTCCTGGAGCTGTCTCTGCAGATGACAATGGATCAAGCCTGCTATCCAATGTCCTGAATGCGCATGAAGAAAATATTCACGGATACCCGGTCTTCGAACGGGAAAAGCTGTTTTCCTCGCTGGTCGGCAGCCTGAAAAAAAATCACAAAGGGTCTCTTACCGTACTGGTGTTTGAAGATATCCAATGGGCGGATAAAGTTTCACTCGACTTCATCGCCTGGCTCAGGGAGAGGGAAAGGTCCTTGGGCATATTTTTGATAGTGACATGCCGGAAGCATCCCAAAATACCAGGGCCAGTCCTGAGCCCCGGCATTTTGGTGGATATACAGCCGCTTGGCATGGCTGAGGCGACCAGCATGGCGCTGCAGTTTCCCCAGTTTCTCGAAGCCTCGCCGACATGGCAATCGCACCTGCTTAAAATGGCCGACGGCATTCCACTATTCCTTGAAAAGCTGCTCCAGAATCCGAATCCTGAAGTTCATTTCACCTGTCCAAAGTCGTTGCGCAACCTCTTGATGGAGAGGATAGACATGCTTGGGGAGATACGCCAGGTGCTGTGCCATGCCTCATGCATAGGTTTCCAGTTCGGGCTGCATGTCCTGGCCGAAATCGAATCGGTCAGTATCCGCAAATGCCAGCAATTGATCCAGACGCTGGTCGCTTCAGGCTTGATTGAGAAGAAGCCTGAAGCGGGCCATTTCCAGTTTCGTTACAGGCTCGTGCGAGAGGTAGCGTATAGCATGTTAACGTTTGAAGAACGGCAACAGATACTTGCAAAGATCGCTCAGCCAAATGCGTTGCAAGCCGCGGCTGGCTATCGATGACGGCTTGCGTCATGTACGCGTCATATACGTCTCAATTAATCCCTCCTGGTGAAAAACCGATAGCAGCTGCAAAAAACGGCCACGCTGTTATCGATGAAAAATAGAGTTTCCATCAAGCTCATCCTGAATGACCCTCGTTCAAATGTTGTTTCCTGGCTGCAATTGCGACACAGATTGTTAAACATTGTTAAAAATATTAAAACGCCATCTGAATTTCCGTATTTTTCTCGGGTTATGGACGTTTTATGGATGATGGGTGGAGACACTGAAGGTAACAATTCGCAACAACTAAAACATTTCGGTTTCGTCCGGCGGCAGCGTTAAAACATCATCGTCAGTGAAATTCTTGCAACCCGATTGACGTATCGAAATCGGGATAACTAGGAGGGAACGATCAATGTATTTCTTTAATCACTGTTTCAAAAAAACGTATTCTTTTGCGTTTAATCGCTGCTCTGACGACAGATTTTTCTCCCCACCAGGCGCTGGTTGAATCGCCCTCGCGTGGTTCTAAGCCGCTTATCTCATCGTCGCAGCGATAGCTAGCCGGCCCCATTTTCAGACAGATTGTTCAGTTTTTCCGTGAGCCCCCGCTGGTTTTCAGCAGAGGCAGGGGACGGCTGTCGAAAAAAAAACCATCGGTGCTTCACCACGATAAGCAAGCCGATGCAAGACAAGTTTTTGTAAAAAATGTGCTCAATATACCGATCTCCGCGCCCAGAGCTTTTGCGCGCCAGCATGTCGAGCCCGTTGCTATTTCCCATATTCCCTAAACCAAGGAGATGTTATGAACAAGATTCACTGCAAGGTCTGGAGTCCCGCGCGGAACCAGTTCGTGGTCGCTTCGGAGATCGCCGCGTGCCCTCGTGGCGGCGCACCGGGACAAGGCGGCCGTCGCGCATTGTTGCGCAGCCGGAGCCCGGCGGTGTTCGCCGCGCTGGTGGCGTCCGGTTGGCTCGGATGGGCTTCGCTGGCGCAGGCGCAAGCGGTGGATTGCTCCGTGGCGCCTTACAACGTCTATAACAGCACCGCGTCGTGCATGGGTTTTCAGTCCGCGGCCAGCGGTACTGGAGCCACCGCGCTGGGATCGCTTGCGCACGCCAACGTGCTGGGCGCGCTGGCCGTGGGCTACAACTCTCTTTCCACCGGCCAGAACGGCATAGCCATGGGTTTCCAAGCCTATACCAACTCCATCAATGCCATTTATCTGGGGGCGCGTAGCGCTGCCGGCACCGGTGCGACCGCGGGTGGCGCGATTGGCATTGGCACCGATGTCACGGCTTCCGGTGCCAATGCCCTTGCCATGGGATCTCTTTCGGTCAGTGCCAGCACCAATAGCGTTGCTTTTGCCAACAGCAGCTCGGTGGATGCGAACTCGGTCAACAGCATCGCCATTGGTTATGTGACCAAGGTCGTCAACTCCAACAATGCCGTTGCTCTCGGCTCGGGCTCGCTTGTGAGTGGAGGAACCCACGGGACGGCCGTCGGCTGGCAAGCCTATGCGTCGGCCCTCAACGCAGTCTACCTGGGCGCCCGCACTGCCGGGACTGGTGCGTCGGCCGAGTCGGCCGTCGGCATCGGTACGGACGTAAGCGCATCGGGCATCTATTCCATCGGCATGGGTTTGGGAGCCAATGCGTCGGCTGCCGACGCCATAGCGATCGGTCGTGCATCGAAGGCGCAAGCGGCTTCTACCATCGCCTTTGGCGACAGCAGTACCGTCGCCGCCGCAGCCGGTACAGGCTCCATGGCCGGCGGCCATAATTCGCAGGTAACCGGCGGCACCGGCGCGGTAGCGTTGGGTGAAGGGCAGGTCGCCAATGGCAATGGTGCGGTGGCAATCGGCGATCCGAATGTGTCTTTTGGTACGGGCGCCGTCACGATGGGGGCGAACAACACCGCGGCAGGCAATGCGGGCGGGACTGTTGCAGCCAATGGCGCCGTCGCGATCGGCAACAGCAACAGCGCGATTGGACAGGGTTCTATCGCCTTGGGCAACGCGTCGACCGCTGCGGCCGCCGGCGGCATTGCACTCGGAGATACGGCGAATGCGGTGCTGGGCAACGGCGTGGCGATCGGCACCAATTCAAAAGCTAACAACGCCAATGATGTGGCGCTCGGAGCTGGCTCGACCACGGCGGCGCCGCACACGGGCGTCACCGCCCAGTTTGGCGGCACGGCGGCAGGCATTGCCAATGTCGCCAATGGCGTGGTGTCGGTCGGTGCGGCGGGTACCGAACGTCAGATCCAGAACGTCGCCGCAGGCGTGATTTCAGCCTCCAGCACCGATGCCATCAACGGTTCGCAGTTGAATACGGTCGTCACCGGCATCAATAACCTGGGCACGACCACAGCCAGCACCCTGGGCGGCGGCGCTGCCTATGATCCGGCGACCGGCAATGTTGCCGGCTTTAGCCAGCCGATCAATAGTGTTAGCGCTACCGGTGCAGTCACCGGGCCGACGGCGCAGACGACGGTCGCGGGGGCGTTGACGGCGCTCAATACCAATGTCGACAACACGGCCAATATCGCGGTCAAGTACGATGCGGTGGGCGGCAGCAAGATCACCCTGGGCGCGACCGGCGGCGCCGGCGCCGGTGCGCCGGTAACCATCACCAACCTGGCGCCGGCGGCGTTGAATGCCACCAGCACCGATGCCGTCAACGGCTCGCAGCTATACGCTCTTACCAGCGGCAAGAC
>NZ_FOQI01000025.1 GCF_900113705.1 Collimonas sp. OK307
CCAGTCGACAGCGAAGTCACGTTGCTATTGGTGGAACTAAGACCCGTCGAAGTCGAAGTCGACAACGAAGTCACATTGCTATTGGTCGAGCTCAGGCCAGTCGACAACGAAGTCACGTTACTGTTGGTGGAACTGAGGCCCGTCGAAGTCGAAGTCGACAACGAGGTCACGTTGCTGTTGGTCGAGCTCAAGCCTGTCGACAACGAAGTGACGTTGCTATTGGTGGAACTGAGACCCGTCGAAGTCGAAGTGGACAGCGATGTCACATTGCTGTTCGCCGAGCTGAGGCCGGTTGACAGCGAAGTGACATTGCTATTTGTGGAACTCAATCCCGTCGACAGGGACGTGATTCCGGTCGACAGCGAAGCAACGTTGCTATTGGTCGACGACAGACCGGTCGATAGCGACGTCACGTTACTGTTGGTGGATGACAGGCCCGTCGAAATCGAAGTTGACAATGAAGTCACATTGCTATTCGTGGAACTCAGGCCAGTCGACAACGAAGTGACGTTGCTGTTGGTGGAGCTCAAGCCGGTCGACAGCGAAGTCACGTTACTGTTGGTCGAGCTCAGTCCAGTCGACAACGAAGTCACATTGCTGTTGGTCGAGCTTAGGCCTGTCGACAACGAAGTCACGTTACTGTTGGTCGAGCTCAGTCCGGCCGACAACGAGGTCACGTTGCTGTTGGTCGAGCTCAGTCCGGCCGACAACGAGGTCACGTTGCTGTTGGTGGAACTGAGACCCGTCGAAGTCGAAGTCGACAATGAAGTCACATTGCTGTTGGTCGAGCTTAGGCCGGTCGACAACGAAGTGACGTTACTGTTGGTCGAGCTCAGGCCAGTCGACAACGAAGTCACATTGCTGTTGGTGGAACTGAGACCCGTCGAAGTTGAAGTCGACAGCGAAGTCACATTGCTGTTGGTGGAGCTCAAGCCGGTTGACAGCGAACTCACATTGCTATTGGTCGAGCTCAAGCCGGTTGACAGCGAACTCACATTGCTATTGGTCGAGCTCAGGCCGGTCGACAACGAGGTCACATTGCTGTTGGTGGAGCTCAGGCCAGTCGACAGCGAAGTCACGTTGCTATTGGTCGAACTTAGGCCGGTCGACAACGAGGTCACATTGCTATTGGTTGACGACAGACCGGTCGACAGCGAAGTCACGTTACTGTTGGTCGAGCTCAGGCCTGTCGACAACGAAGTGACGTTGCTGTTGGCGGAACTGAGACCCGTCGAAGTCGAAGTCGACAGCGAAGTCACATTGCTGTTGGTCGAGCTCAGGCCGGTGGACAAAGATGCTTCCACCACTCTTGACGTACTGAGACCCGTCGAAGTCGAAGTCGACAGCGAAGTCACATTGCTGTTGGTCGAGCTCAGGCCGGTGGACAAAGATGCTTCCACCACTCTTGACGTACTGAGACCCGTCGAAGTCGAAGTCGACAGCGAAGTCACATTGCTGTTGGTGGAGCTCAAGCCAGTCGACAACGAAGTCACGTTACTGTTGGTCGAGCTCAGGCCAGTCGACAACGAAGTCACGTTACTGTTCGTCGAGCTCAGGCCGGTCGACAGTGAAGTGACGTTGCTATTGGTCGATGACAGGCCAGTGGACAGCGATGTCACATTGCTGTTCGTCGAGCTCAAGCCAGTCGACAACGAAGTCACGCTGCTATTGGTGGAACTCAGACCAGTCGACAGCGAAGATGCAACCGTTGACAGCTGAGCTACATTGACCGCGTCCGTCAAATTGATACCAGCCGCCACACCAGTAACGGTACGGCTGCCGACATTGACTTCGCCTAAGGAGTTCTGCGCTCCGGTCAGACCATAGGCGGTATAACCGGTTTGTGCCCCCACCGTTGTGGTGGAACCATAACCCAGTGCCACACTGTTAGCGAAAGTCGCATTCGCATTTGAACCTATAGCTATGGACTGGGCGCCGCTGGCACTTGCACCAGGCAGAGTGCCAGTGCCGATACCGTTGCCGCCGCCAATGGCAATCGATTGAGCGCCAGCAGCGCTTGATCGTTGTCCGACTGCGATCGCCTGGGCACCGGCTGCATTTGAGCCACCATTGGTAGATCCATTCCCACCAGCGATGGCAACTGCCGATACACCACTCGCATTGGCATCGTTACCCAGAGCAAATGCGCCTGCCGCACTAGCTTTTGCCCCCGAACCAAAAGCAGTTGCGCTATTAGCGGATGCGCTCGAGTTATTACCGATAGCGATGGCATAGGCGACTGAGGCAGTCGCCCCGCTGCCGATCGCCACGGTGGACGTATCGCTAGCCTTGGCACCGGTTCCGAGTGCGGTTGAATTTCCCCCACTTGCATTTGCGCCGTTACCAAATGCGCTATCTTGTGCGCCGCTAGCACTTGCGTATGTACCTATCGCGGTCGTATTCGCGTTACTAGCAATCGCGTTGTTACCTATCGCGGTCGCATTCGAGCCACTGGCAATAGCTACGTTACCCATCGCGGTTGCGTTCCCGCCACTTGCACTTGCGCCGTTACCAAATGCGCTATCTTGTGCACCACTGGCATTCGCATTGTTACCTATTGCGGTCGCATTCGCGCCACTGGCAATTGCTAAGTTTCCCATCGCGATTGCGTTGGCGCCATTGGCATTGGCGTTGTAGCCTATCGCGACCGCGTTAGTGCCGTTGGCTGTGGCCCGGCCTGTACCGTTCGTACTACCGGCGCCAATGGCAATACCGGTAGTACTTGCAACACCATAACCAGTTTGATTGCCCGTATATCCAGCGTGCGCAGCCGGCGACATCAATACCGCAGCCCCCAGCATCGCCGCAGCCACCGCTACCCCCACTTTCGAGCTGCTGCGCTTGCCACGGGCGGCAGTATTCTCAGAGACAGCTACCCAGGTACCAAGTGCTTCACTGTAGACGGTGCGATAAATTTTATTCATGACTGGCTCTATGCAAAAGGTGGTACGGCTTACGGCACGGGATCAGACTGATCGCGCAAGCGAGACCACATGAAATACAAAAATTTGGGATATCTGAAGGCAGCGCGGCTTATGCCGGCAAGGCGCTATTTGGCGGCAGCCTCTATGGGACCGTACTGGTAGCCAACCGGCACCCAGCGTTCGTCCTGCCAGACCAGCGCAACCTTTTCCCAGGCACGCGCTTTGGCGTAACCCGACACAAAAGTGACGCTGACAAACTCGCCGCGCGGCAAGTCGGGGTGATCGATCTGGTGTTCCATCGCCTGCCAGACACGCGCGTCAAGAGAGCGGCCTAGTTGCGTATGCATGTCGCCGATGTAGCCGATCCAGGTGTTCCGGTCTGACTGGCTTTTCATCAAGGTGGAGCTCTGCTCCCACATCTGCCCTGCCTGATCGGTATCGGCCAATGTCAGCCATTGACGCGCGACGCTTATGGCAGCGTCTGCGGATTGGGCCATCGCACTTGCCGAAAGCGACATGCTCACGACAAATAGCAAGATCAGTTTGACCAGCCCTTTGAATGAAACCATCTGATGCAACTTATCCATCTTTTCCCCCGAAAATTTGCCGCTTCCCTGACCAAAGAGCACTCAGCTTCATCGCATCAAAGATGGAAGGCTCAAGTGATTTGGCCACTTGCCTCAAATCTCGACTGAAAAATTAGGAGCTCAGATAAATTGCCTTGCTGGCGGATTTTGGTACCGCTCTTGTCATATTTTAAAGTTCACAATATTGAATTTTAAGTAACATTTAATGACATCTTAAATTCTTCTTACTGATCGTTTTGTTACACAAATGTCACCAGACCATCGCCAGCACCTGGTGGTACCAGCCATACGCTTAGGCAAGAATGGCGGCATTTCATTTTGCACAACATGCTTTTGCGTCTGAGCGCTTAATTAATTGCCCATCGCTGCAATTTGAACGTCAATAAATGTCCAAAATCCATATTTTACAAAACGAGGCAAATGTTAATTTCAATTAGCATTTATGTCATTAAAATAAGTTCCCCGAAGTCGCCAATAAACAACGAAAAAATTTATATATGACGGCTTACTTCCTTAAAATAAATTGTGATTTCTCACCATTTTTCATAACAAATATGCCGAAAACCCTTATAAAAATTAGCAATTCTTAGTTATATACAATATTTATATCAAAAGAAAAAAATTTTCAATCCAAAAAAATAACAGGTCACAATTGTTCACATATCGATAGTGAAAACCCTCTAAAACAAAATAAATATCCAGAGTGTTTCTGCATGGAAATGATAAATATGTCTCTTGAAATTAATGTCACGACAATCAATAAAATTTTCAGCCGACAAATTGACAATCACAATCGCGATTACCCAATTCAATGCATAAATAACATTTTATATAGCCGTAATTGCAAGACATGAAATGGCGTGCGATAGCCCTTTTCAGCCGATGGATGGTAAGGATGCGCGGCAATCCTGAGCATATGGAGAGGCTTGAGGAGTGGTTCCGGTTATTTCATTACCGGATGTAGTGATGTAGATAGAAATGTAAAATTCATTGTCAATGCAACCATGCGATAGGCACTCTGATATAGCCCCCAAATTCCCCCACGCAATAAAAAACCCGCAGCGACATGGTCGTTGCGGGTTGATTGCGGAGCTGAAGCAGCTTATCTCGTACTGTCCTGATTATCTTGATCGTCGCTTTCCGCCTCTGCCTTAGCCTCTGCCTTAGCCTCGGCCAGACGCTGCGCTATTTCTTCCTGGTGACGTGCCAGCAATGCGGCCCGGGTCTGTGGGGTTTCCAGGCTAATGCGACCAAGCGCGCCGGTACGATAGTCTTGCAGCAAGGTGTGCGCGGCCTTCTCCAGATCAAGATCGCCGCCCTTGAGGCGAAAACCACGACGCAGCGCCACACCTTCAATCACGCTAACGCCATCGATACCTTCTGTCTTGATGCCATAACGTGCAGCCAGCAAAGGTGCATAGCGAATCAGCAACTCGTCGGCCAGGAACGTGGCGACTTCTTCCTCGATCAGCGCGTTGGTGCCGATGGCGTGGCTGGCAGCCAGCATCAGGCCGTCGCTCGGGTGGGCGATCTTCGGCCATAACATGCCGGGAGTGTCGATCAACACCATGTTGTTACCCAGGTACAGGCGTTGCTGAACCTTGGTCACAGCCGGCTCATCACCTACCGCCGCCACGCGGCGCTTCAGCAAGGCGTTCATCAGCGTCGATTTGCCGACGTTGGGGATCCCCATGATCATCATGCGCAATGGCTTCAACGGCGTGCCGCGGTGCGGCGCCAGCTTCAGGCACAAACCCGGGATCTTGGCGACATCCGAAGGTTTCTTGCAGCTCAGCGCCACCGCATGAACGTTTTTCTGGCTGTTGTAATAGGCAAGCCAGGCCTGCGTGACAGCAGGATCGGCCAGATCGCTCTTATTGAGGATTTTCAGGCAAGGACGCTGGCGAAACACGCGCAGCTGTTCGATCATCGGATTGCAACTGGCTTGCGGCAAACGGCCGTCGAGCACTTCGATCACAAGATCGACCTTCTCCATAGCTTCCGCCGCCTTCTTGCGGGCGGCGTTCATGTGACCTGGGAACCATTGTATGGACATGCGTTGTCTTGTCTGGCTAAAATAAACCGCTATTGTACGGACTTATTTCGGTTCTACCTCGGGTTCTACCTTATCCTTGACGGCGTTCGCTATATGGCAGAGGGTGGCCGCCAGCGGTTTGCCCAGCCCTTTTCGCCTCTCGCCGGCGGGTCTGCGGCGATACATTTATTCGAGGTCGGCCAATACTTTCATATGGGCAACCACACTTCGCCCTAGCGCCGACAGGTTGTAGCCGCCCTCCAGGCAACTGACGATACGGCCCTGAGCATGCTGCGCGGCGACTTGCATGATTTGCCGGGTCAGCCAGGTATAGTCGGCCTCGACCAGCCCCATCTGCGCCATATCGTCTTCTCTGTGCGCATCAAAGCCGGCAGAAACAAAAATCATTTGCGGGCGGTGCGCTTCCAGCGCCGGCAGCCATTGCTCCGTCACCAATTGCCGCACCACGCTGCCATCGCTATACGCTGACACGGGGATATTGAGCGCATGACTCCCCTCCGGCTCGGTACCGCTGAACGGATAAAACGGGTGCTGGAAAAAACTCACCATCAACACGCGCGGATCGTGCGCAAAAATCTGTTCGGTGCCATTGCCATGATGGACATCGAAATCGACAATCGCTACCCGCTCCAAGCCGTGTACCTCAAGCGCGTGACGAGCCGCCAGTGCAACGTTATTGAACAGGCAAAATCCCATGGGAGTATGTGCGGTGGCGTGATGCCCGGGCGGACGTACCGCACAAAACGCGTTGTCGATGTCGCCCGCGATGACCGCGTCAGTCGCGGCCAATGCAGCGCCTGCGGCACGCAATGCAGCTTGCCAGCTATGCGCATTGACTGACGTGTCGGGGTCCAGCGGATAGATGCCTGCGGTGCCGGCCAGAGCCAGGCTATGCTCCCGTACCCTGGCGATCATGGCGGTACTATGTACCCGCGCCAGGTCATCCTCGAGCGCCAGAGGCGCGGTGCGGTGATCCAGCAACTGGTCGATACGGCTGGCAATCAGCTGGTCTTCGATCGCCTGTAGCCGCGCCGGCGATTCCGGATGCCCTGGGCCCATGTCGTGCAGCTTGCAGTCAGGGTGAGTATAGAAAGCAGTAGTCAATTGATCTCGCCAAAGGTCATGCTGAAAATGATGCCGCAATATGCCTAGTGTACCCAAGAAACGGAAGAAAAATGAGTTGATGCACATACTTCGTCCTGATCCATGGCGGGAAATCAGGGTGGCCTTAAGAAAAACGCCATAATTCTTTAAAGGAACTAGGTTAACTCCTGGGAAGTTTGTATGATTCTCTCTCCCGACTCTCTCCACCATGCTGCCCTTACCAGACAAACCCATGTTCGCAAAAATCCACGCAGTAGCACAGCAAGTCGGTCAGATCGTCGTCGGCAAGGATCATCAGATCCGTCAAGCGTTGGTGTGCCTGCTGGCGGGCGGCCATCTCCTGATTGAGGATGTGCCGGGTGTCGGCAAAACCACCTTGGCGCATGCCTTGGCCATTTCCTTGGGGCTGCGCTTCAATCGCCTGCAATTTACCAGCGATCTGCTGCCTGCCGACGTGGTGGGCATTTCGGTTTTCGACCGCGAGAAAAGCAGTTTTGTGTTTCACCCGGGGCCGGTGTTCACCCAGGTGCTGCTGGCCGATGAAATCAATCGGGCCACGCCCAAGACTCAATCGGCGTTGCTGGAAGCGATGGAGGAACGCCAGGTCACCGCGGAAGGTTTCACGCGCGACCTGCCGGAGCCGTTCTTCGTTATCGCGACCCAGAACCCAGCCCATCAGGTTGGCACCTTCGCCTTGCCTGAGTCGCAACTGGATCGTTTCCTGATGTGCTTGTCGCTGGGCTATCCGGACGCCGCTGCCGAACGTGCGTTATTGATGGGGGAAGATCGCCGCACCTTGCTGAAATCCATCGCCCCGGTGATGCAAGCCGCGGAACTGATCGAAGCCAGGCAAGCCTTGAAGCAGATCCATACCTCGACCTCATTGATCGATTACATACAGGCGTTGGCCCACGCTTCGCGCCAAAATGGCCTGTTTGCGGAAGGCATGAGCCCACGCGCTGCAATCGCGCTGCTGCAGGCGGCCCGGGCCTGGGCTGCCATGGAAGGCCGCAACCATGTCGTCCCCGAGGATGTCCAGGCGGTATTGGTGCCGGTGACAGCGCATCGCCTGCGCCCGCTGAAAGCGCACGCCGGCAGTACTCTCGGCGCGCGCGACATGGTGCTGCAGCTGATGAAGTCGGTTGCGGTTTAAAACCATCTTGCTTCGCTATCAGTCTGCGATCACCACTATGCTGACCTCTCTGCGCAAACGATTCCGGGATTGGCTGGATCGGTCCTTGTTCCAGCTACGCGATGCCGAACCGGGGGAGGTCTTTCTCAACCAGCGACGGGTATTCATCGTGCCGAGCCGGCCTGGGCTGGCTTTTGCCGTCATGCTGGTATTGCTGTTCTTGTGTTCCATCAATTACAACCTGAGTCTTGGCTTTGGCTTGACCTTCCTGCTGGCTGCCTGTGCTGTCATCGACATGCACCTGACTTTCCGTAACCTGGCCTATTTGCATCTGACTGCCGGCAAGGTAGCGGCGGTATTTGCCGGCGAAGATGCGCTGTTCGAGCTGCATCTGGCGAACCGGCGCAAACATACCCGTTATGCCATCTGGCTTGGTTTCGTCGGACGTGGCTTGCCTGCCATGGAACGGGCGACCGATGTTCCCGCCCATAGCACCAGCCACCTGACGCTGGCGACCACCACCACCCGTCGCGGCTGGCAGCCGGCGCCCAGGATACGTTTGCAAACGCGCTTTCCGCTTGGCTTGCTGCGCGCCTGGAGTTACTGGCAACCGGACAGCAGGGCCCTGGTCTACCCGCAGCCGGAAGCATCGACATCCGCCTCGCCGCTGCCGCTGGCGCCAATCGAAAGAAGCGATGGCAACGGCGTCGCAGGGCATCAGGATTTTGCAGGGATCCGGACCTATCAAAGCGGCGACTCGCTCAAGCACCTGGCCTGGCGCCAAATCGCCAGGCTGGATACCGATCTCGATCCCAAGCTGATCACCAAGCAGTTTGAAGGCGGCGCAGTCAGCGATTTATCGATTGATTTTGATGCACTGCCTTACGACATGGCGCTCGAAGACAAACTCTCGCGCATGACACGGTGGATACTGGAAGCGGAAGCGCGCCAGCTGCCGTATGCGTTCCGCCTCGGTGACAACGTCCATGCCGCAGCGCTGGGGCCGGCCCATCAGCGCGCCTGCCTGCGCGCGCTGGCGCTGTATCAAGGTGCGCCATGAGCAACCATCCGATCCAACAGCTCAGGGCCGAGATTGAGAGCAAACCGCTGTTCCGCATCTCGAGCACGTATATGCATACACTGCCACGCGACAAGAGCGACACTTTGCTGCTGCTCGGCGCCTGCGCCATGGTGCTGCTGCCGCATTTTTTGCATCTGTCCTGGTGGACCTCGCTGATCTGCGGCGGACTGCTGCTGTGGCGCGCCTGGATCACCGTGCGCGGCCAGCGCCTGCCGCCGCTATGGCTGTTGCTGCCGCTGGCGGCGCTCACCATGGCCGGGATCTATATCGACTTCCGCACGTTGCTCGGACGCGATGCCGGAGTAGCCATGCTGGCGTTATTGCTGACATTTAAATTACTGGAAATGCGTGCCCGGCGGGATCTGTTCGTAGTGCTGCTGTTGAGTTTCTTTTTGCTGCTTACCGGCTTTTTCTATTCGCAATCCATACTGTCCTTGCTGTGGATGATGGCGACCCTGGTACTGATCTTGACGGTACAGCTGTCGTTTCAATATACCGGCCTGGTGCCGCCACTCAAACAGCGGCTGCGCCTGGGTGCCTTGGTATTGGCCATGGCGTTGCCGCTGACGCTGATTCTGTTTTTGCTGTTTCCGCGAATCCAGGGGCCATTGTGGGGCATGCCGGGCGATGCCCACGGTGGCCGCACAGGCTTGTCGGATAGCATGGCGCCCGGGAATATCGCACAACTGGCTTTATCCGATGAGATTGCGTTCCGCGTCAAATTCATCGATGCGGCGCCCGCTCCTGCCAGGTTGTACTGGCGTGGCGCAGTGTTGAATAATTTCGACGGCCGCACCTGGACTCAGGGACAGGCAAGCCGTCCTGCAGTCGATACAGTGCCTCATATTCAGGTCGCGTCTAACCTTGATTCCGACCTCAATCCCAACTCGGCAACTGCAGTGCGCCAGCAAATCACAATGGAAGCGAATGGCCAGCGCTGGCTGTTCGCACTGGAAACGCCGCAACTGGCGCCTACGCTGGAGGGCATTGCGGTAAGGCTGACGGCAGACCATCAAATTCGCGCAGCACGCGCGATCAACGAACGAGTACGCTACGATGTCACCTCGAATCTCAAACCCGCGCCATCAGATCAGATATCGGCCAGCAGCCTGCAACAGGCGCTGGCATTGCCGAATGACTTCAATCCGCGCACTCAGGAATTTGCGGCTGACTTGCGTAAAAAATGGCCCGACGACGCTGCGCTTGTGAGCGCAGTGCTGAGTTTCTTTCGACATGAAAAATTCAGCTACACGCTGGAACCGCCGCTGCTGGGCCGGGATAGCGTCGACGATTTTCTGTTTTCCAGCCGTGCCGGCTTTTGCGAGCATTATGCCAGCTCCTTTGTGGTGTTGATGCGCGCTGCAGGGATCCCCGCGCGCGTGGTGACCGGTTACCAGGGCGGTGAAACCAATCCGGTCGATGGCATGATGACTGTGCGTCAGTCCGACGCCCATGCCTGGGCTGAAGTCTGGTTGCCGCCACGCGGCTGGGTAAGGGTCGACCCGACAGCAGCGGTGGCGCCGAGCCGGATTGAAACCCAGCTCAGCAACGTGTTGCCGCGCTCTTTCTTTGGCAACCTGCTAGGTGGCGCTGCCGGCCAGGCCAACTGGTGGTCCGGCTTGAACGACGCGACCGCCCTGCTCCGCGCCAATTGGGAAGCGCTGGGCAACGGCTGGAACCAATGGGTTTTGAACTACACGCCGGCACGGCAAATGGGCCTGCTGCGCTGGCTTGGATTTGACGGGTTCGACTGGCGCAGCCTGATCATCCTGATGCTGGCCATCGGCACGGTGGCGGTCGGCAGCGTCACCTTGCCTTTGCTGCTAGCGCGAAACAAGAGCAACCCGCTCGATACTGTATACTCTTCGCTGTGCGCACAGATGGCGCGGCGTGGCATGGCGCGCAACAAGCATGAGGGGCCGGGCACTTACGGTCGCCGGCTGTGCGCAAGCAACTCGCCACTAACGCCACCTGTCAAAATAGCGGTCCAGCGCTTCCTGGCATTGTACGAGGCCCTGCAATACGGCGCCGACTACGGCCCTGCCAATAAGCCACCGGCGCCTTTAATGGCACAACTAAAATTACTGCTCTCCCAATGTCGATGAAATCAACTCCAGGTCTCCACACTGTCGCCCAACTTTGCGCTATCGCACTGACGATCTCAACCAGTCCCAATCTTCTGGCGCAGCAAAGCACCGCCGGCAAGACAGCTTCGGCAAAAAGCCAGGCACAGGCACAGGTACAGGTACGGAAAGCCAGCAGCAATGCCGACGATGGCGAATTCGCCAATTTCGCCGACTGGAAAGAGGTCTCCGCTTTCATCGATCAGATGGTCGAAAAAAATGGCTTCGACCGCGCCGAACTGGTCACCATGTTTAACAAGGTGCGCTATATCGACAGCGCTATCCAATTGATGAAACCGGCGCCGGCGAGCAAACCGAAAAACTGGGCAGCCTACCGCGCCCGTTTCGTCGAACCGGTGCGGATCCAGGCCGGCGTCGATTTCTGGAATACCTATGCCGACGCCCTGAGTCGCGCGGAAGCGCAATATGGCGTTCCGGCGGAAATCATCGTCGGCATCATCGGCGTGGAAACCGTGTACGGCCGCAATGTCGGGAGTTTCAGGGTGATGGATGCCATCACCACGCTGGCATTCGACTATCCGAATACGCCTACGCGCGAGGCGCGGATGCGGTTTTTCCGCGGCGAGCTGGAAAATACCCTGCTGTACGCCAGGGAAACGGGCATCGATCCATTTACCTTGTTAGGCTCATACGCCGGCGCCATCGGCTGGCCGCAGTTCATGCCGAGCAGCATACGCCAGTACGGCGTGGATTTTGACGGCAAGGGAAAAATCGATTTGCGCAATTCGCCGATCGATGCGATCGGCAGCGTGGCCCACTACCTGGCAGAGCACGGCTGGAAAACCGGCATGCCGATCGTCTTTCCGGCGACGCTTTCAACCGACACCAGCTCCGAAAACCGCTGGCAGGTATTTATCGGCCAGGGCCTGGAAGCCAAATATTCGCTGGATGAATTAACTGCCGCTGGCGTAGTGCCCGGCGTAGTGCCTCCGGCTGACATGCGATTCGGCCTGGTCGACTTGCAAAATGGCCAGGGACCGACCGAATACTGGCTAGGCACCGATAATTTCTACGCCATCACACAATACAACCGCAGTTTCTTTTATGCGATGTCGGTGGTGGATCTGGGTCGTGCGGTACGCGTGGCGCGTGACAACAATTAACATCAGGGATTGCTGACGCTAAGCTCCACTTCCACGGTCTGGTCGCCGGCGGTCAGCCAGATCTGCGCATCCTGGATCGTGCATTGCAGCTGCATGTTGCGTTGGGCGAAGCTGGTCAAGGCCTCGCTGCTTGCCGCGGCAATATTGATGACGGTCAGGTTGCGGGCGCGTGCCACTTTGCTGCTGATCTGATTCCACCAGATATGGCTGGTACTGCTGTAGCTGTACACCACCACCTGCGCCGCCCGTCCACAAGCCTTGAGAATGCGCTTTTCATCGGGCTGGCCGACTTCTATCCAGAGATCGATCGCACCGGTCAAATCCTTGGCCCACAAATCGGGCTCATCGGCATCCGACAAGCCTTTACCAAATACCAGAGCAGCCGATGCGTGACGGGCGAAAGCCAGCAAACGCACCATCATGCGTTCGTCAGTTTCCGAAGGATGACGCGCCAATGTCAGCGCGTGTTCCTGATAATAATGACGATCCATATCGGCAATTTGCAGATCGGCTTTGAAAATAGTTGCTTTAAGGGCCATAACGCCTATTGTTATATATAAGTTGAATCAAACCCGGTGTGAAGCGATCACGGGATCGGAAGAATAACCCGATTTGCGCCGGATGGAGCACGAATAGAGTACATATATGCGCGCCGGCAGGCTTGTTGCCGTCAGGTTCGCCCCTATATTTGTCTTAACACCTTGTAAATACTGATACTCATCCAATGAATACTGCTGCATCAACAACACTAGCGCCATTCTCCAGCGAAGTAATCGCTCACACCAAGTTGTGGCTGGAGCGCGCCGTGATCGGACTCAATCTTTGTCCCTTCGCCAAGGCGGTGTTTATAAAGGACCAGATTCGCTACGTCGTCAGCGCAGCGCAGACGCCGGAAGAATTGTTGGCGGACCTGATGAAGGAACTGGAATTTCTGCACCAGGCGGATCCGGAGGTGGTCGATACCACTTTGCTGATACACCCTGATGCACTTCGCGACTTTTTGGACTACAACGATTTTCTTGATGTCGCCGATGCGGCCGTCGACGAGCTTGAGCTGGATGGAGAAATCCAGGTTGCCAGTTTTCATCCCGACTATCAATTCGCGGGCACCGACGTGGACGACATCAGCAACTATACGAATCGCGCGCCCTATCCGACTTTGCATCTTTTACGCGAAATTAGCGTCGAACGTGCAGTCAATGCGTTCCCGGATGCATCCGAGATATTCAGCAAGAATATGCAAACCTTGCATCAATTGGGTTTAGATGGCTGGCAGAAAGTATTGAGGGAGGGATAGACAAAAACAAATTTTATTGGTATTTTAATAACGTTAAAATGTTGTAAAACCGATGTTCCTTGCATTTTTTACGGAAAGTTACTAAATAGTAATAGACATCGTAACAAGAAAATTTTAAATTGAGCTTGTGCAACTTATTTGTATATTTGGTCACTAAACAAAGGTAGGTTGTTTGTTACCAAAATAATATACAACATGCTGTGCAATGTACTTAGCGGTATCAGCTGTACCATGAAGAAAAAGATAGGGAGTTTCTTTATGACAAATATGTGCTCAAAATCAGTATAAAATACGGCAATCTTATAAGGCTGCCAATAAAACTGGGAGGTGCACTTGGTAATAGTTCGGTACATATTGCACAAACACTTCCCATATATCAACTAGGATAACGGAATCAATTGATTATGACTATGAATACTACCCCAGACGCACCAACCAGCAACAAGCTCGACGAGCAGGTGACCTATGACCCAAATCACCTGCTGGATTCATTGATCGACAAGTTGCATTTGAAAAATGATGCGGCACTTTCACGCTCGCTAGAAGTAGCACCACCGGTCATCAGTAAAATTCGCCATCGCCGCTTGCCGGTTGGTGCATCGCTGCTGATCCGTATGCACGAAGTCAGCGATCTGACGATTCGTGAGTTGCGTGCCTTGATGGGCGATCGTCGCGAAAAATTCCGTATCAGCGACAAGCAATTCAAGCCAAAGAGCAAGATCGAAGCCGAAAAGCTGAAGTAATCAGCATGTCGGCAACGTCCGAAACTCCTGCCTGAAGCAGTTCGCTTCAGGCAGGGAAAACGCCTGTAGATAAATAACGATCGCCGCGATCGCACACGACAAAAACAATCGTCGCGTTTTCTACTTGCTGCGAAATCCTGAGTGCCACTTCGCAGGCACCGCCTGTCGATATCCCACAGAAAATCCCCTCTTCACTTGCCAGTCTGCGCGCCATATGTTCGGATGCGGCCTGACTGACCGACTCAATCTGGTCTACTCTGGAATGCTCGTATATCTTTGGCAGATAAGCTTCCGGCCACTTTCTGATGCCTGGAATTTGTGAACCTTCTTCCGGCTGTGCACCGATAATGCGGATCGCCTGATTCTGTTCCTTCAGATAGGTGGAAACACCCATGATGGTCCCGGTGGTCCCCATCGCGCTCACAAAATGGGTGATGCGTCCTTCGGTATCGCGCCAGAGCTCGGGACCGGTGGTTTCATAATGCGCCAGCGGATTATCCGGATTCGCAAACTGGTCGAGGATCAGCCCTTCGCCGTCTTTCTGCATTTTTTCTGCCAGGTCGCGCGCATATTCCATGCCTCCGGTCTTGGGGGTGAGAATGATCTTGGCGCCATATGCAGCCATGCTTTGACGCCGCTCCTCACTCAGGTTTTCCGGCATCAGCAACACCATCTTGTAGCCGCGCATGGCAGCTACCATCGCCAGGGCAATGCCGGTGTTGCCGCTGGTTGCCTCAATCAGGGTATCGCCCGGTTTGATCTGGCCGCGCGCTTCGGCATGCTTGATCATCGACAATGCCGGCCGGTCTTTCACCGATCCGGCTGGATTGTTGCCTTCCATCTTGGCCAGGATAACGTTATTGCGTTGTTCGGCATCGCTGCCGGGGATACGTTTGAGTTGTACCAGAGGCGTGTTGCCGATTGTGTCTTCGATAGTCAGATAAGGCATAGTGTGTGCAGGCGTCTTGGGCAAAGAACCCATTTTAATATGAGACTTTGTTACGCGTATGAAAGCCTGACAAACCGGGCAAAATAGTGCCCGGCAAGCGCACAAGCAGTCTTGAAAAGAAAAGGCCCCGAAATACGGACGGGGCAAGCAGGCGCTTCATGGCTTATTTGCCTGGATTTGAAGCGGTAGCTTCCGGGACACCTACTTGGCTGCCGGCTTGGCCGTAATCTTGGCAGGTGCAGTGGCGGGGGTAGTGGCAGATGCGGTGGCAGGTACTGTTGCGGCCTCTCCACCCGCCTTCGGCTTACCGTTCACCAGCAAGCCGGCCTGTGATAACTTGACCGACTTCTTGTCGCCAATGCCTGGCACGCGGCTTTCAAAATCGGCCCAGTCCTTGAAGTTACCACCTTTGCCGCGCTCGTCGACAATGCGTTTAGCGGTAGCGGAACCGATGCCCTTTACGCTGTCCAGGGCGCTCAGATCGCCCTTGTTGACATCGACCTGAGCAAAACTGGTGGTGGCCATCAACAGGCCGGCTATCAGCAATAATTTTTTCAGCATTTCGTCTTTCTCCCATGAATGTATTGGTGATTCAAATGATCAATCAGACGCGAAAACGTCCAATTAATTATAATCACCGACACGTGGAAAATTGACTTTTACACCACAAACAAGACTTGACTTAGCCAAGAGCGGCACGTCCCAATAATGAAATGCTACCCGAGCAACTCTTCGCGGCTGACGGTTGCCGTACCGAGTTTGCCGACCACGATGCCGCCGGCACGGTTCGCCAGCGCAACGGCGTCGGCAATCGGCAATCCTGCTCCCAGCATCACTGCCAGGGTGGCAATCACGGTATCGCCAGCGCCGGAGACGTCATATACCTCGCGCGCCATGGCAGGAAAATGGCGAATTTCCTTCGCGGTATATAAGCTCATTCCTTCTTCCGAGCGCGTCAACAGCAACGCCTCGAGTTGCAGCGATTCACGCAAGTTTTGCGCTTTGAGCGTCAACTCTTCCTCGCTCTTCCAGTTGCCGACAATGTGCTTCATCTCCGATTTATTCGGCGTCAGGACAGTTGCCCCCACATAGCGCGAGAAATCGTCGCCCTTGGGATCGACCAGAATGCACTTGCCGGCTTGCCTGGCGGCAGCGATCATTTCGGCGACGTTGACCAGGCTGCCTTTGGCGTAATCGGAAAGCACCACTACCGGATATTGCGGCAGCAAAGTATTGAAACGGGTCAGCTTGTCGCGCAATACGGCATCGGTCGGCGCTTCCTCGAAGTCGATGCGCAGCAATTGCTGCTGGCGGCCTATCACGCGCAATTTGATGATGGTCGAGATGGCCGGATCGCGAGTCAGGAAACTGCTGACGCCCATTTCTGCCAGCATGCTGTCGACGGTATCGCCAGCTTCGTCTTGACCTACCACCCCCAACAAGCCGGAGCTGCCGCCCAAAGTGGCGATATTGCGCGCGACGTTGGCTGCGCCGCCGAGGCGTTCCTCACGTTTTTCGACCCGTACGATCGGCACCGGCGCCTCTGGCGAAATCCTGCTTACTTCGCCGAACCAGTAACGGTCCAGCATGACATCGCCAACCACCAGGATATGTACGCTTTCAAAGGAAGCGGGCACTTTATAGGCAGATGTGCTCATGTTCTTACCCTCGCGCCAGCACCGAACGGCCGATGCCGTAATACTCGAAGCCCAGTTCGCCCATTACCTCGGGTTCATACAAGTTACGGCCGTCGAACACGACCGGCGCCTTGAGCAGCGTTTTTACCTGTTCGAAGTCAGGGCTGCGGAAGGTCTTCCACTCCGTCACGATGACCAGGGCGTCGGCATTGTGCAAAGCATCGGTCTGGTTGTCGCAAAAGCGGATACGCTCGAAGGCCCCAGGCGTCGCGGCAAGATCCAGCGCCAATACCCGCTTGGCCTCGGCCATAGCTACCGGATCATGTACCGCCACGGTAGCGCCGCGCGCAAGCAGTTCACCCAACAGCACGCGCGATGAAGCTTCGCGCATGTCGTCGGTATTCGGCTTGAACGCCAAACCCCACAAAGCAAAATGCTTGCCGCTCAGGTCCGCGCCAAAACGCTCGCTGATCTTTTGTCCCAGCACGTGTTTCTGGTTGTTATTGACTTGTTCTACCGCGCGCAGGATATGCAATTCCTGGCCATACGCGCGCGCGGTGCGTTCCAGTGCCTGCACATCCTTGGGGAAACAGGAACCGCCATAGCCGCAACCGGCATACAGGAAGCTATAGCCGATGCGTGGATCGGAACCGATGCCATGGCGCACGGCTTCGATGTCGGCGCCGACCTTATCGGCCAGGTTGGCTAGTTCATTCATGAATGAGATGCGGGTCGCCAGCATCGCATTCGCTGCGTATTTGGTGAATTCGGCGGAGCGTACATCCATCCAGAAAGTACGTTCGTGATTGCGATTGAACGGCAGGTACAGCTGCTTCATCAGCGCTTGCGCCTGCTGGCCTGCGGCGCTTTCGTCGCAGCCGATGACGATGCGGTCAGGCCGCATGAAATCTTCGACAGCGGCGCCTTCTTTCAGGAATTCCGGATTGGAAACGACTGAGAACTGCAGCGCCTCGCCGCTCAGCTTGCGTGTGTCCAGTTCGGCCTGGATCGCTGCGCCCACCTTGTCTGCGGTCCCTACCGGCACCGTCGACTTGTCGACAATAACCTTGAAGCCGGTCATGTATTTGCCGATGTTGCGGGCTGCGGCCACCACGTATTGCAGGTCGGCGGAACCGTCTTCATCGGGCGGCGTGCCCACCGCAATAAACTGCACCTGGCCATGCGCCACGCTGGCCGCAATGTCGGTGGAGAAATGCAAACGTCCGGCAGCACGATTACGGCCGACGATTTCAGCCAGGCCCGGTTCATGGATCGGAATGCCGCCGCTATTGAGCAAGTCAATCTTGCGTTGATCCAGATCCAAGCAAAATACATCGTTGCCCAATTCGGCCAGGCAAGCACCCGTGACCAAACCGACATAACCGGTACCGATAATAGTAATTTTCATGTTATTCCGTGAATGCGCTACGCTGCCCGCTGTAGGTGTCGGGCCAGCAGGATTAATTCATTACGTTCAATTCTTCAGTACGGCGCGGCGGATAGGTTTCCCATCGGCTGCACCCCGGGCATTGCCAGTAGAACTGACGTGCCTTGAAACCACAGTGACTGCATTGGTAACGCGCCAGCTTCTGGGTATAGCCATGCACCAGGTTCTTGACTATCGACAGCTCGGTATGCATTTCCGGCGTGATTTTCATCAAGCGTGCTTCCAGCAGCTTATCCAGGCCAAGCAAGGTCGGCGTACGCCGCAGTTCATCGCTCACCAGCTGATTGGTGGCCTCCACGCCATCCAGTTCCAGCACCGCCTTGAACACCACTTCCAGCAGATCGATGGAAGATGCTTCCGCAAGATAGGAGCGCAGCAAGCTGACGCCTTCATGCGGCCGTCCGACAGCACGATAGCCATCCATCAAGCGCTGGGCCACCAGCGCCACGTGCGGCACGCTTTGCTGCTCGACCCGGCGCCAGGCGTGCAATGCCGCTTCAACGTCGCCTTGAGCCAAATGGACGTCGCCCAGCAACATGGTGGCGCGCACGCTGTTGCGATCGTTTTTCAGCGCTTTTTCCAGCAGAGACATGGCGGCTTCGGGGTGACCGTCCACCAATTCATCCTGCGCCAGTTCACAATAAAACTGCGCAATTTCCTTTTGCCGTCCGCCAGCACCGGATTGCTGCAGAGCCTGTGCCGCCTCAATCGCGCGCAGCCATTCTTTTTCGCGCTGATAGATTTCGAGCAGAGCACGGCCCGCTTGCGCTCCATATTGACTGCCGGCGAGCAGGTTAAAGCTCTCTTCAGCGCGATCCAGCAACCCGGCTTTCAGGTAATCCTGGCCCAGTTCATACTGCGCATGCAGGCGATGCTCTTGCGCCAGATCGGGGCGTGCCAGCAAGTTTTGGTGCACCCGGATTGCGCGCTCGGTTTCGCCGCGGCGGCGGAACAGGTTGCCTAGTGCGAAATGCAGCTCGGCGGTTTCCGGATCGAGCTTGACGATTTCGATGAATGCATCGATAGCCTTGTCCGGCTGTTCGTTAAGCAGAAAATTCAGACCCTTGAAATACCCACGGGGCAAACTGCGCGACTCGGATATCAGTTGATTGATATCGACCCGTGCGGCGATCCAGCCTAATCCAAAAAAGACCGGGATACCGAGTAACCACCAAATTTCAAATTCCATACGGGCTGTGCTTTATGCGTGACCTGAATTTCAGGTGTGGATTGCCGGCAAGCTGCCGCTGCTGAATGCAGCGATGCAGCAAATTAAATACCTAGCGGCATTATATATTCTTGATGCTGTCCGGTTGCGGTGCTTGCGACTCTGCCAGCCGTTGTGCTTCTTGTTCTTTTTGCAGGGAGGTCAGTGCTTTTTTTGTTTTTGAGGCATTGCGGCGGTGACGGAATACCGATGGCGCCATCGCCAGTACGCCAAGGATCGCACCAAAGACAAAGAAGCCCAGCAGGAACAGTACCAGCGGCCCTTGCATCGTCGTGCCAGGGAAAAACTGGAGATCGACGTTGCCTTTGTTTTGCAAGGCGAATCCAAAAAATACAACGAAGAGCAAGATCGAAAGAATTCGGGAAATGATTTTCATGATGCCTTTCCGTTTGATTGGGTAATAGCCGGTAGTAGCGGGTAGTAAGCGCGCTGCTCGAATGTGCAATTGGCCGGATAAAATCTTGCCATATTTACAAATTCACTACTAATACACAAACAATATAACTTTAAATGATGCGAAATTGTACGTGAAAAAAAACGGCATCCGAAGATGCCGTTTCGATTTGCTCGCGCGTTAACACTAACTAAGCACTAACTCAGCAACCACAACTCAGTCCTCTTGAATCGGTTGCCCGACCATCGCGTCGACCCGTTCGCGCAATTCCTTGCCTGGCTTGAAATGCGGCACCCGTTTTTCGGGCACCATCACTTTGTCGCCGGACTTGGGATTACGTCCGATCCGCGGTGGCCGCCGATTCAGCGCAAAACTGCCGAACCCGCGAATCTCGATACGCTGGCCGGTCGCCAAGGCGTCCGTCATTGCATCGAGTATCGTTTTCACCGCGTAATCCGCATCCTTAGCTACCAGTTGCGGATAACGCTCGGCCAAGCGGGCAATCAGCTCCGACTTTGTCATTAGCTTGACTCGCTCAGTTAATTGTTACTTAGTTCTTGCTGTTATCGAGCTTTGCCTTCAACAGTGCACCCAGGCTGGTTGTGCCGGAAGCAGCATTGGAGTCCGAAGACAGCTTTTGCATTGCTTCCTGGGTTTCAACATTGTCTTTCGCCTTGATCGACAGCTGGATGCTGCGAGCCTTGCGATCGATGTTGATGACCATGGTTTCAACAGTGTCGCCAACCTTCAGGTGGGTACCGGCATCTTCCACGCGATCGCGGGAGATTTCGGATGCACGCAGGTAGCCTTCGACTTCTTCCGACAACTGGATCACTGCGCCCTTAGGCTCAACCGACTTGACCGTACCGGAAACCAGTGCGCCCTTGTCGTTCATTGCAGCGAAGTTGTTGAATGGATCGCCTTCCAGTTGCTTGACGCCCAGGGAAACGCGCTCACGCTCAACGTCGATTGCCAGAACGATGGCTTCCAGCTCGTCACCCTTCTTGAAGCGACGAACGGCTTCTTCGCCGGTTTCAGTCCAGGACAGATCCGACAGATGCACCAGACCGTCGATGTTACCGGCCAGGCCGATGAACACGCCGAAGTCGGTGATCGATTTGATCGCGCCCTTAACTTTGTCGCCCTTTTTGTGGGTAACAGCGAAATCGTCCCAAGGATTAGCCTTGCATTGCTTCATGCCCAGGCTGATACGGCGACGGTCTTCGTCGATTTCCAGAACCATGACTTCAACTTCATCGCCCAATTGAACGACTTTGTTTGGCGCCACGTTCTTGTTGGTCCAATCCATTTCGGAAACGTGGACCAAACCTTCGATACCTTGTTCGACTTCAACAAATGCGCCGTAGTCGGTGAGGTTGGTGACTTTACCGAACAGACGGGTGCTTTGCGGGTAACGACGTGACAGACCGGTCCAAGGATCGTCGCCCAGTTGCTTGACGCCCAGGGAAACGCGATTCTTTTCTTGATCGTACTTCAGAACCTTGGCAGTGATCTCTTGACCGACTGTCAACACTTCCGATGGGTGACGCACACGACGCCATGCCAGATCGGTGATGTGCAACAGGCCGTCGATGCCGCCCAGATCCACGAATGCGCCATAGTCGGTGATGTTCTTGACGACGCCGGTAACGATGGTGCCTTCTTTCAGGGTTTCCATCAGCTTTTGGCGCTCTTCGCCCATCGAAGCTTCGATAACCGCACGACGCGACAACACAACGTTGTTACGCTTGCGATCGAGCTTGATGACCTTGAATTCCATGGTCTTGCCTTCGAACGGCGTAGTGTCCTTGACCGGACGGGTGTCGACCAGCGAACCCGGCAGGAAGGCACGGATGCCGTTGGTCAGAACGGTCAGGCCGCCCTTGACCTTGCCATTGACAGTACCGGTAACGATCTCGCCGGACTCCATCGCTTTTTCCAGCGAGAGCCACGATGCCAGACGCTTGGCCTTGTCGCGCGACAGGATTGTGTCGCCGAAACCGTTTTCCAGCGATTCGATAGCGACGGAGATGAAATCGCCGACAGCTACTTCGAGCTCGCCGTTGTCATTTTTAAATTCTTCAATTGGAATGAAGGCTTCCGACTTGAGGCCAGCGTTGACGATAACGAAGTTATGGTCAAGGCGAACGACTTCAGCAGAAATCACTTCACCAGAACGCATGTCTTGACGTGACAGCGATTCTTCAAACAGCGCGGCGAATTCATTTGCGCCGGCAGATGCAGGGGACAGAACGGTGATTGACATAGTTTTGACTAGTTTGACAGTATTGCCGTCTTATCTACGTAATGTACTAATGTACGTAACGTACCAACTCCTAAGATGCGGTCAATATTGGGTTAGGTTTTTCAACGTCCGGCCAAACTTTGCGTCAGGCCGAACACCAAGGTGCTGCAAAAAAACAACGTATTTCTTGATGGTTTGAGATAAAACACCTCATTTACCACCCTCTCATACTGCTCATTCAGACTGCGTATGCAGTGCCTTCGCAGCGGCGTACCAGCTGAGTACTTGCTCAACCGCCTGATCGACAGTCATTGCAGAAGTATCCAGCAAATACGCCCCTTCCGCGGCTTTCAACGGTGCCGAGCTGCGGTTGCTATCGCGCGCATCACGCTCCGTCAAATCCTTTGAGAGGTCTTCCATATTAGCAGAAAAACCCTTGTCAATCAATTGCTTATAGCGTCGCTGGGCCCTGGCTTCAACGCTGGCGGTCAAAAACACCTTCAAACCGGCATGCGGGAAAATCACGGTGCCCATGTCGCGGCCATCGGCGACCAGCCCGGGATGTTGCCTAAAACTTAATTGCAGACCAAACAAGGCTTGCCTGACTGTTGGTATCGCAGCAATTTTCGAGGCCAGATTTCCGACTTCTTCCGCACGGATATCATTCGACACATCTTCATTCGCCAGGAAAATGTGGGCGCCGTTGAAATGGCAATGCAAATGCTCGGCGGCCTTGGCCAAGGCATGTTCGTCGTCCAGCGGTGTAGCGCGCCGCATCACGGACAAGGCAGTCAGGCGATACAAGGCGCCGGAATCGAGGTAATGAAACCCCAGGTGCTGCGCAACCCTTTGTGCCACCGTGCCTTTACCGGATGCCGTTGGGCCATCGATCGTGATGACAGGAATGTAAGAATTAGGCATAGGGGTACTCGATGGTTATTATTAATTTAATGAAATTATTGCCGGCATAAAATACAGGGATCACTCGGACAAAGGTGCAAAAATTGCCTGTAGATCGTCTTGCGTCAATCCGACATTCTGGGTTTCACCTTCCGGAGAAAGCATTGCCTGTGCCAGATCGGCTTTTTTCTGCTGCAGCAGCTGGATACTTTCCTCTACCGTACCCTTGGCAATCAACTTGTAGACAAATACCGGCTTGTCCTGGCCGATGCGCCATGCGCGGTCGGTCGCCTGGCTTTCTGCCGCAGGATTCCACCACGGATCGTAGTGAATCACGGTATCCGCCGCGGTCAGGTTAAGGCCAACGCCGCCGGCCTTCAGGCTGATCAGGAACACCGGCACCTCACCATCTTGAAAGCGGCGCACCGCTTCAGCCCGATCCACGGTGGCGCCAGTCAGTAAGGTATAGCCGATATCGCGCTCTTGCAGTTCGGCGGCTATCAGCGCGAGCATACTGGTAAATTGCGAAAACACCAGGATGCGCCGGTCTTCCTGGCGCAGCTCATCCAGCATTTCCATCAATTCAAGCAGCTTGGCTGAAGGCACTTCAGCTTGCGCCGCCTCGGCTTCAGGCGATTCGGTTTTGAGCAAACGCGGATCGCAGCAAGCCTGGCGCAATTTCAGCAACGCCTCAAGGATAACGATATGGCTGCGCGCTACGCCTTTCTTGGCGACTTCTTCGCGCACCTTCTTATCCATCACCAGACGCACGTTTTCATACAGATCGCGTTGCGCCCCGCTCAGCGTCACTGAACGCAGCATCTCGGTTTTCGGCGGCAACTCCTTGGCTACCTTGTCTTTGGTACGGCGCAGCAGGAAAGGTTTGATACGACGACTTAACAACGCGCGCCGGGCAGCATCGCCCTGCTTTTCGATCGGCTGCCGGAAATCCCGGTTAAAGGATTTTTCATCGCCCAGCAAACCCGGCAGCAGGAAATGAAATTGCGCCCAAAGCTCACCCAGGTGATTTTCCACTGGTGTTCCGGTAAGACAAAGACGATGCCGGGTATTCAGCAACGCCACGCTTTGCGCCACCTTGGAGCGCGGATTCTTGATGTAGTGCGCTTCGTCCAGGATCAACAAATGGAAGGCATGTTCGCGCCAGCGTTCTTCATCCCGTGGCAGCAAGGCATAGGTGGTCAAGACCAGATCGAACTCACCGATCTGGTCGAACTGTTCCAGCCGCTGCTTTCCTTGCAGGACCAGCACCCGCAAATCCGGCGTAAAGCGCGCGGCTTCCTGCTGCCAGTTGTCCATCAGGCTGGTTGGCGCAATCACGAGAGCCGGCGCGGTCAGGCGGCCGCTTTGCTTTTCGATCAGGATATGGGCCAGGGTCTGCACCGTTTTGCCCAAACCCATGTCATCGGCCAGGATGCCGGCCAGATCGTATTCGCGCAAGAACTGCATCCACGCCAATCCTTCCAGCTGATAATCGCGCAATGTCGCTTGCAGCCCGGGCGGCGCGGTAATCTTCTGGATGCCGCCGAAGGTACTGAGTTTCTGTCCCATGCTGCGCAGGCGATCGCCGCCTACCCAGCGCAATTTGGCGCCGGCATCCAGTTCAGCCAGGCGCGCCGCATCGAGTGCAGATAAACGTATCGGAGCGTCCGGCTTTTCCGCGAAATACAGCTCGCCCAAGGTGTTCAGGATCGGCTTGATCCGGCCCCAGGGCATTGCCACATGGACGCCATCCGGCAAGCGCACCAGCAATTCATCCTGGTCGTCACGCTGGGCCAGCGTGCGCGGGTCGAAATCCTGCGGCGCCTGGCGAATCAAATTGACCAGCAACGGCAGCAGCGGCACGCGCTGGTGGTTGACCACGATGCCCAGTTCAAGCTCGAACGGGGTATTGGCGGCCAGGTTACCGGCCGCGTCAGCAGCTTCGTCAACTTCGGCATACCAGTCTTCTACCGCAGCCACATCAAAGCGGTATTCGGCACGCTTGTCGATCAGCCAGCCCTGCGCTGCAAGGCCAGGTAAACTCTCTTTCGCAAAGCGTATCCATGACGACTGGTCCGGCTGCATGAACATGCCTGGCATCATGGCCAGCGGATGTTGCGTGCCTTCGAGAGGCTGCATGCCAAGCGCGATCAACGTCTGTCCGAAGCCGGCTTCGGCATCCTGGTCGCGCACGATCTGCTCGATGCCTGCGGGCGCATTACGGCTCAGCGTTGGTGTGAATCGGGTGGAGACAATTTCGCCGTCATAACGAAAATGCAGTTCGGCAAAATCCTGCATCAGCGGATTGCTGACGCTCGGCAAACTACCAAGGACCAGCAAGGGCTGCGGCGCAATATTCTCGCGAATCGTCTGCGGCACTTGCGGCGGGAACGGAATCACGTCGTTCAAGCCTTGCGTCAGCAATTGCTGAGCAACGGCCAGGCGATCTTTCGGATCGAGCAAAGGTGCTTGTATCACCAGATCGTTAAGCGCCTTGCTGGTGATCCTGGCGTTGCGATGCGAGAGCCGCAGTTCTCCGCATGACAGATTATCGATATACCAGGGTGGCTCGGTCGGCAGCAGGTAATCGACGTTTTTCCGTGACTGTCCGGACGCGGTCCCGGACCCAGGCGCGGACTCTGCCTCTGCTTCAAATTGCCAGCCAAGCTGCCACTTGTCGCGCGCGGCATCGCGGCTATCGTCCACCGCTTCATACCAGGCCAGGCTGGCACAACGCGTGGCGGCAAGCTGCAAAGGATATGCGGTGCCTTTGGCCAGGTCGGCCAGCGAATTGGCCCATAACAAACGCTCCTGCTGCAACAACGAACGCAGCAATTGCGCACCGAGTTTGCCGCTCAGCTCGCAAGCTGCGTGCTGCGCATGGTTGCCGTCATTCTGGGCGACAAACAAACCGATCAAATCACGATCTTCCGGCCCCAGGAATACGGCTGGATCGGATAACAGGCGCGGTACGTCGGTCACTGGCTGCACAGCTGAAAACTGGCCGTTCGGGCGCTGCTGCGCCTTGCATAAATGCAGCGCGGCTTTCTTGCCGTTATAAGCGGCGGACAAGACAAATACCACTTGGTGCGTGGCGACCTTCTGGCGTAATCCGGAAGGCTGCACCGGCGCCGCCCCGACCGCGGCGATTTCATTTTCGACCCGCGCCAGCCAGGCTTCCATCGGACGCGCGAGCGGTGCATGAGCGTTGACTTTGGCATTGGCTTTAGACTCAACGACAGGTCTCGCCGGTATCGCCGGTTGAGTTTGCGGTTGATGTAGCGACGGCTGGCCGGCAGGGAGCGTCAACTGATCTGCGGACGAGCGTTGCAGATATTCAATCAAGGCTGCTGCCACGTGCTTGCAATTGGATCCTACAGGGCAGGAACAGACGCTGTCGATGTCCGGCGAATCGCGAAATACGGACAACGTGATTTCCTGTTGATAGACGTTGCTGCCGCTGCCCTGCACCGTGGCGTTGAGGACGTCGCCGTCCTGCTCCACCGCAAGGACGCGGCGCTGGCGCACGTACTCCTCCCCGCGGTCGTAGGTTTTCTGGTGCAACACGTCGCGCACATCAGCAAGTGTCAAATTCATGCGCGGCTCACTACCTTACAATAAAATCTGCTCGGCGATTTGCGCGAACACGGTGAAATAATCGGGGAAAGTCTTGGCGACGCATTGCGGATCGTTGATGCGCACGGTGGTGCCGCGCACCGCTGCACCGTCCAGCGAGGCCAGCGAAAAGCACATCGCCATGCGATGATCGTCATAGGTATCGATAGTCGCCGCTTGCAGTTGCGCGGACGGTGTCACCCGCAGGTAGTCACTACCCTCTTCAATCGTCGCACCGAGTTTGCGCAACTCGGTCGCCATCGCGCTGAGGCGATCGGTTTCCTTGACGCGCCAGCTGGCGATATTGCGCAAGGTGCTGGGGCCATCGGCGTATAACGCAGCCACTGCAATCGTCATCGCGGCGTCAGGGATGTGGTTGAAGTCGGCATCGATGGCTTTCAATACGCCGCTCGACGATGCTTCAATCCAGTTGTCGCCCATCGTGATGGTGGCGCCCATCTGCCGCAAGGCTTCGACAAAACGAACATCGCCCTGGATGCTGTTGTTGCCGACGCCTTCAACCCGCAACGGTCCGCCGGCAATCGCACCAGCTGCCAGGAAATAAGATGCGGAAGAGGCGTCGCCTTCAACGTGGATGACCTTCGGACTTTGATATTGCTGGCCGGCCGAAATGGTAAACGACTGCCAGCCATCGCGCTCTACGGTCACACCGAAACGCTGCATCAGGTTCAACGTGATTTCAATGTAGGGCTTGGAAATCAGCTCGCCAATCACTTCTATCGTTACTGCTTCATGCTTCGCCATCAATGGCGCCGCCATCAGCAAGGCAGTCAGGAACTGGCTGGAAACGTTGCCACGTACCTGCATGCGCTGGCTATGCAACTGGCCGCGCTGGATATGCAATGGCGGATAGCCGGCAACGCCGGTGTAGGCGATGCGGGTGCCGACCGCATTCAAGGCGTCGACCAGATCCCCGATCGGCCGCTCGTGCATGCGTGCCACACCGTGCAAGGTGTAGTCGCCGCCCATCGCAGCCAGAGCTGCAGTCAGAGGGCGAATCGCGGTGCCGGCATTGCCCATGAACAGGTCGGCCTGGTGCACCGAAAAACTGCCATTGCTACCGTGAACGGTATAAGTCTGCGTGCCTTCCGCCTGCTCCCAGGCCACGCCCAATTGTTTGAGCGCCATCAGCATGACGAGCGTATCGTCGGATGCCAGCAGGTCAAGAATCCGGGTGGTGCCATTGGCAAGCGCCGCCAGCAATAAAGTACGATTCGAAATACTTTTGGAACCGGGCAGCCGGACGGTGCCCTGCACCCGGGCCACCGGATGCAGATCAATGTATTCGGGATAATGTTGTTTGCGTTGCGTAGTCATTAATCTCCACCTTCCTTGTTCTGTTGTTCCGCCGCCTCGATGGCGCTGATCCAGCTGTGCCGGGCCTGTTGTGCGTTGCTGTAGATGGCTTCCAGCGCGGGGCCGTCACCGGCCGCCAGCAAGCCGCGCAAGCGCGTCAGCTGCAGCAGGTAAGCATCCAGCTCGCTCAGCAAGGCGCTCTGGTTTGCCAATGAAATATCACGCCACATTTCCGGCGATGAACCGGCGATACGCGTGAAATCGCGAAAACCGCTGGCGGCGTATTGGAACAACGAAGCTGCGTGCGGCTTGTTGGCGATATCGTCCACCAGCGCATACGCCAGCACATGCGGTAAATGGCTGACTGCGGCAAAAATCGCGTCATGCTGCTGTGCCGATAAGCGATGTATCAGCGCTCCGCACTGTTGCCAGGCAGCGGCGACGCGGGTGATATCCTGCTCGGCATTTTCCGGCAATGGCGCCAACACTACTTTCTTGCCGACATACAGCTCGGCCAGCGCGGCCTCGGGACCATTCTGCTCGCGACCGGCAATCGGATGGCCTGGGACAAATTGCGCAATCTTGTCGCCCAGCGCTGCGCGCGCAGCAGACACCACATCGGATTTGGTGCTGCCGGCGTCGGTCACGATAGTGCCTGTATGCAGATGCGGCGCGATGCTGGTCAGGATAGCGCCGGTCTGTGCTACCGGCGCCGCGATCAGGATCAGGTCGGCGCCGGTGACGGCCTCGGCCACCGAGGCGGCGATGACGTCGATTACGCCCAATTCCTGTGCGCGCTGCAAGGTCGTGAGCTGACGACCTACGCCGACCAGTTGCTCCACCGCGCCGGCTTTTTTCAAAGCCAGTGCGAAAGAACCGCCGATCAGTCCCACACCAAATATTGCGATTTTCTTGAACACGAATGATGCTTTAATAAAAATTAATCGAAGCTAAACGAAGCTAAAGTTGGCGCCAATGCTAGCCCAGCAGCTTTTTCAATGCATCGATGAAAGCCGCATTTTCATTTGGCAAACCGATGGTGACGCGTAGCCATTGCGGCAAGCCATAGTTGGCCACCGGCCGCACAATGATGCCCTGCTTCAGCAACGCGAGATTTACGCGCGCGCCGGCAGCCTCGTCCTCGCCGACTTTGACCATGACGAAATTACCGAACGAAGGGACATATTCCAAACCCAGTTCATCGAAAGTTCGCGTCAGTTCTTTATATCCATCGCGATTCAGTTGGGCGCTACGCTGCAAGAAAGCGGTATCGTTCAAGGCAGCCACCGCTGCGGCCTGCGCCAGCGAGTTGACGTTAAACGGCTGACGGATCCGGTTCAGCAAATCGGTGATCACCGGCTGGGCGATGCCGAAGCCGATGCGCAAGCCGGCCAGGCCATAGGCCTTCGACATGGTGCGCGAAACCAGCAAATTGGGATATTTACGCACCCATGCAATCGAATCGTATTGCAGCTCCGGCAGCAGGTATTCATTGTAAGCCTCGTCCAGCACCACCACGATGTTCGCTGGTACTCGCGCCAGGAAAGCCTCGAGTTCGGCGGCTGGAATGAAGCTGCCGGTCGGGTTATTCGGATTGGCGATGAAGATCAGCTTGGTGTCGTCGGTGATCGCGGCCGCCATCGCTTCCAGGTCATGGCCGTAATCCTTGGCCTTGACCACGATGGCGCGCGCGCCGACAGCTTGAGTCGCCAGCGCATACACCACAAAAGAATATTCCGCATACATGGCCGCTTGCCCCGCTTGCACGAAAGCGTGGGTAGCCAGTTCAAGGATATCGTTACTGCCGTTGCCCAGCGTGATCCATTCTGCCGGTACATCGTATTTGGCAGTGATCGCAGCTTTCAAATCGAAGCCGTTGGCGTCCGGATAACGGCCGATATCGGCGACTGCCTTTTCCATTGCCAGCCGTGCCGATTCCGGCATCCCCAACGGATTTTCGTTGGACGCCAGCTTGATGATGTTTGCTTCGTCCAGGCCGAACTCACGCGCGACTTCAGCAATCGGCTTGCCGCCTTGATACGGGGCGATAGCACGCACATACTCTGGACCAAATTTAATTGACATTGTCTGCTTTCAAAACAAAATATTGAGCTAAATAAATGTTTACCTGGAACTGCGCCGTTCAGGAATTCAGAAACTCCGAGGGTACGACCCCAGCAGTTTGTAGAACGCGGCGTTTTGCTGCAGTTCCGCCAGCGCCTTGGCTACCTTGTCGTCTTCTGCATGACCTTCGACGTCGACATAGAAATAGTATTCCCATGCGCCCATGCGCGCCGGCCGCGACTCGAAACGCGTCATGGAAACACCATGCTTGGCGAGCGGCGCCAGCAACTTGTACACAGCGCCAGCCTTGTTCGCCACCGACAGCACCAGCGATGTCTGGTCCTTGCCGCTGGCGCCGTTTTTCAGGCGGCCGACTACAGCAAAGCGGGTGCGATTGTGCGGATCATCCTGGATATGGGCGCTGACAATTTCCAAGCCGTATTTTTGCGCAGCGATCTCACCGGCAATCCCTGCCACCGTAGCATTTTCGCTAGCCATGCGTGCCGCTTCGGCATTGGAAGCAACCGCCTGCCGTTCGATATTCGGGTAATGCTGGTTGAGCCAGGCATTGCATTGCGCCAGCGCCTGCGAGTGCGCGCAAATACGATTGACGGCGGCCATGCCGCCATCTTTGCTCATCAAGCTGTGATGCACCGGGATCGACACTTCGCCGCTGATGCTGAGCGTGGTTTGCAGCAGCAAATCGAGGGTGCGGTTGATCACGCCTTCGGACGAATTTTCGATAGGCACCACGCCGAAATCCGCAGTGCCCGCTTCCGCCGCGCGGAATACCTCGTCAATCGATACGCAAGCCAACCCCTCAACCGCGTGACCGAACTGCTGGTACACCGCCTGCTCGCTAAAGGTGCCGGCCGGGCCCAGATAAGCGACCGTGACGCGCTTTTCGAGAGCGCGGCAAGCCGACATCACTTCGCGGAAAATAGTTTGCACGTCGCTGCCTTGCAGCGGGCCGGGATTGCGCTCGGCCACCTTTTGCAAAACTTGCGCTTCGCGCTCAGGACGGAACACCGGTGCATTGGTCTCAGCCTTGACGTGGCCAACCTCTTGCGCAATTTGCGCACGACGATTCAGCAAGGCCAGGATTTCCGAGTCAATCGCGTCGATCTGTTGACGCAGGGGGAGGAGTTTATCTTCGCTCATGGTTACTGTATTTCTATCTCTGGTTCTAATACTTGGCTAAGCAGATCATCGCCAACCGCAGCAGTCCGGACCAATGCCGGACCTGGCTAGCCGCGCTGCTTTTCGAATTCTTTCATGTACGCCACCAAGGCTTGCACGCCGGCCAACGGCATCGCGTTGTAGATCGATGCACGCATGCCGCCGACCGACTTATGCCCCTTCAATTGCAGCAAGCCGTTTTCTTTGGCGCCGCTCAGGAAAGCCTCATTCTGCGTTTCATCTGCGAGGAAGAAAGGTACGTTCATGCGCGAGCGGCTGTTGCTGGCGATTTTGGTCCGGTAGAAATCGGTGGAATCCAGATAGTCGTACAACAGCGCCGCCTTGGCGATATTGCGCTGCTCCATCGCGGCGACGCCGCCCTGCTTCTTGAGCCACTGGAACACCAGGCCGGCAATATAAATCGCATAGGTTGGCGGCGTGTTGTACATGGAATCGTTGTCGGACACGGTTTTCCAGTTGAATGCGGAAGGACAGGCCGGCAACGCATGGCCAAGCAAATCTTCGCGCACCAGCACCAAGGTCAATCCGGCCGGGCCGATATTCTTTTGCGCGCCACCGTAGATCACGCCGTATTTGGAGACATCGACCACGCGCGACAGGATATGTGAAGACATGTCGGCAACCAGTGGCGCGTTGTTGGTTTCTGCTGCGATGTCGGGCGTGAATTGATATTCAACGCCGTCAATGGTTTCATTGGTGCAGATATGGACGTAGGCCGGATCTTTGGACAGCTGCCAGCTGTCGCGCTCAGGAATCTGGGCGAAATGGCTGTCCTCGGAAGATGCGGCAACATTGACGTTGCCATAGCGCCGCGCCTCTTTCAGCGACTTGGTCGACCAGGAACCGGTATTGATGTAGTCGCTGGTGGCCGGCTGGGATCGCCCGTCGCGACCCAACAGGTTAAGCGGAATAATCGCGTTTTCGGCAATCGCGCCGCCTTGCATGAACAGCAGTTTGTAATTGGCCGGAACCGCAAACAACTCGCGGAAATCGTGCTGCGCTGCCGCCAGGATCGACATGAATTCTTTGCCGCGATGACTCATTTCCATCACGGACATGCCACTGCCCTCCCAATCTAGCATTTCGGCGGCAGCTTGCTGCAACACCTCTTTCGGTAACACGGCGGGACCAGCAGAAAAATTATAGATAGGCATGATGAATGTCGTCAGATAAAGAACCAGAACCGAGAATGATTACGAACCAACAGATGGCGTTACCGTGTTGCTACAACTTACTGACGCAAACTTACTTGCGTAAAACCTACGCGACTCAGCCTGCGGGCTGAGTCGCGGTACTCTTTTTACTCTGCCGCGGGATCCGCCGCGCCGCCTGCTTCGGCATCGCTGCCAGCATCGGTACCGGCTTCAGCCTCAGCAGCCTCAACCTCGGCATCAGACTCGACCACACGCTGCAAACCACTCAGCTTGTTACCGTCTTCCACCGCGATCAGCGTCACGCCCTGGGTCGCACGACCCATTTCACGGATCTCTGCAACGCGGGTGCGAATCAAGATGCCGCCGGTAGTGATCAGGATGATTTCGTCGCTAGGCTCAACCAAGGTAGCGGCAACTACCTTGCCGTTACGTTCGCTGGTCTGGATTGCAATCATGCCCTTGGTGCCACGGCCATGGCGGGTGTACTCGGTGATCGGGGTACGTTTGCCGAAGCCGTTTTCGGTGGCAGTCAATACCGATTGCTGTTCGTTTTCCGCGACCAGCAAAGCGATGACTTGTTGGCCTTCTTCCAGATTCATACCGCGCACACCGCGTGCGGTACGGCCCATCGGGCGCACATCGTTTTCGTCAAAGCGCACTGCCTTGCCGGAGTCCGAGAACAGCATCACGTCATGCTGGCCATCGGTCAGCGCGGCGCCAATCAGGAAATCGCCTTCATCCAGATCGACCGCGATAATGCCGGCCTTACGTGGATTGCTGAAGTCCGACAATGGCGTCTTCTTGACGGTGCCAAGGCTGGTCGACATGAAGACATAACGGTCTTCAGGGAAGGTGCGGTTATCGCCGGACAATGGCAACACCACGGTAATCTTCTCGCCATCCTGCAACGGGAACATGTTGACGATTGGCTTGCCGCGCGAGTTGCGCGAACCTTGCGGCACTTCCCATATTTTCAGCCAGTACAAACGGCCGCGATTACTGAAGCACAAAATGTAATCGTGGGTATTGCCGACAAACAGCTGGTCGATCCAGTCGTCATCCTTGGTGGCCATGGCTTGCTTGCCGCGGCCGCCGCGTTTTTGTGCGCGGTATTCGGAGACCGGTTGCGATTTCATGTAACCGGTATGCGACAACGTCACCACCATGTCTTGCGGCGTGATCAGATCTTCAGTGCCGAGATCGGTAGGATTCAATTCGATCTGCGAACGACGCTCATCCTTGTTGCCGATGCCGTATTCGTTTTTGGCCGCGGTCATTTCATCAGTGATGATGATGGTGACGCGTTCCGGCTTGGCCAGGATATCCAGCAAGTCGGCGATCTGCGCCATCACGTCTTTGTATTCGTTGACGATCTTGTCTTGTTCCAGACCGGTCAGGCGTTGCAAGCGCATTTGCAGGATTTCCTGCGCCTGGTCGTCCGACAGACGGTACATGCCGTCAGTTTGGATGCCGTAATGCTTGGGTAGATTTTCCGGACGGAAAGACTCGATGCCGCCGATGTTTTCATCGCCGGTACGGGCCAGCATTTCACGTACCATGGAAGAATCCCAAGCACGCGCCATCAGCTCGGATTTCGCTACCGGCGGGGTCGGCGCGGCTTTGATGAGAGCGATGAAATCGTCGATATTGGCCAGCGCTACCGCCAGGCCTTCCAGCACGTGGCCGCGTTCGCGCGCCTTGCGCAGTTCGAACACGGTACGCCGTGTAACCACTTCGCGGCGGTGCGACAGGAAACATTCCAGCATCTGCTTCAGGTTCAGCAGTTTCGGCTGACCGTCCACCAACGCCACCATGTTCATGCCGAAGGTATCTTGCAGCTGCGTTTGCTTGTACAGATTATTCAGCACCACTTCAGCTACTTCGCCGCGCTTGAGTTCGATTACTACGCGCATGCCGGATTTATCCGACTCGTCACGCAGATCGGAAATGCCTTCCAGCTTCTTGTCGCGCACCAGTTCGGCGATACGCTCCAACAACGCCTTCTTGTTTACCTGGTACGGCAACTCATCGATGATGATCGCGGTGCGGCCTTCACGGCCGAATTCTTCGAAGTGGGTCTTGGCCCGCATCACCACGCGGCCGCGGCCGGTGCGATAACCATCGCGCACGCCGGACACACCGTAGATGATGCCGGCGGTCGGGAAATCCGGCGCCGGGATGATTTCGATCAGCTCGTCGATCGTGCAATCGGCATTGCGCAAAACGTGCAATGCGCCGTCGATCACTTCGGTCAGGTTGTGCGGCGGAATGTTGGTCGCCATACCAACCGCGATCCCGGACGAACCATTGATCAGCAGGTTAGGAATACGCGTCGGCAGCACCGACGGCTCTTTTTCCTTGCCGTCGTAGTTCGGCACGAAATCGACGGTTTCCTTGTCCAGGTCGGCCAGCAATTCACCGGCGATCTTGTCCAGGCGGCACTCGGTGTAACGCATCGCCGCGGCGCCGTCGCCGTCGATCGAACCGAAGTTACCCTGGCCGTCGACCAGCATGTAGCGCAGCGAAAACGGCTGCGCCATGCGCACCAGCGTGTCATAAATCGAAGCGTCGCCATGCGGGTGATATTTACCCATGGTCTCACCGACCACGCGCGCGCATTTCACGAACGGGCGATTCCAGACGTTGTTCATTTCATGCATCGCGAACAAGACCCGGCGATGCACCGGCTTGAGGCCGTCACGCACGTCCGGCAATGCACGGCCAACGATCACGCTCATCGCGTAATCGAGATAGCTCTTGCGCATTTCTTCTTCGAGGGAAATCGGGATTGTTTCTTTAGCGAATTGATCCATTTAGCGAGTCGGCCAATCTTTACTTGGGTTGATCAATGTAGAACCAGAGATAGAACCAGCGTTCGCAACCGATCTGCCAACTGGTGGCGAAACGCGGCTTGAAACGAAGGTATAACCGCATGATTTTAGCACGCGAGAGAGGCTATTCTGGCTTTTCAGGCAAGGCAGTACCGGCCGAAAACCTGCCGACCGGAAAAAATATGTTTAAATGCCGCCTTGCCCGACAATCCGGCGATCTTAAAAACAATCTCGCCATTGTTATTTCTCTCAGGAAACAATTTATGCGTTCTTCAATTGCGCTCTGCCTATTGTTAGGCTCGGCCCTCGGCTCTGTGTCCAATCCTGGCTTAGCCCAAACCACCGTGGTTCAGGCCGCCCCTGCAAAAAGTGCTTATTTGCAAGATGGAAGCGGTCCGATCGTTCGCAGCCAGGATGGCTTGTGCTGGCGCTCCGGTTACTGGGAGCAGGACGATGCGGTCACCGGCTGCGATGGCGCCCTGGTATCGCCGGTAATGAAACCCAGCGCGCCGGCACTGGTTGCCGACCCGATGATTGCCAACAAGGACGTCGCCCCGGCAACTGTGAGCGCGCAATGCGATATCAGCGTGACGCTGGCGAGCGACCAGAACTTCCGTTTTGGGAAAGCAACATTGACCAATGCTGCGAAGCAACGCATTGACGAGATGATTACTAAATTGCCGAGTTGCAGCAGTGCGAGCCTGATATTAGTTACCGGCCATACCGATCGCCTTGGCACCGCCAAATACAACCAGAAACTGTCAGCGCAGCGCGCCACCAATGTCGCCACTTATTTGAAAAGCAAAGGTGTCACTAATAAGATGCAGATCGTCGGCGCCGGCGCATCCGATCCAATATTGCAATGCAGCAATAATTTGAGTGGGCAGAAACTGATTAATTGCCTGAGCCCAAATCGCAGAGTCGTAATAAAAGTACAACCGAATTAAAATAAAATAGATAGTTTTCTTGCGCCGATGTAAGATGTTGCCCGTGGTACTGTTTTCATATTGTTATGTTGTATGAAAACAACGAAGCAGGCGAAACGTAGGCTGGATCATTTGGCATCCTTCGCTAGCGCTTGAAGCCTGTGGCAGAATGGTGGTCAAGTTCATTGCGTGTGGTCAAACCCACACGTAACGGCCTGAACCACGTGGTACTATCCAATTTTTGATGTCGTATATTAGTTGCGCAGTTAATCTGCGGATATCTCAACCGAGAGGAGAAACATGAATAAATTAGCAAAACTCGTCTTCGCTGCGTCCGCAGTCGTCGCACTCTCTGCCTCTGCGCAGGAAATCAAAGATATCCAGGCAAACACTCCTAACAGTGCTTACGTGCAAGATGCACGCGGTGTAATCGCACGTGACCCGTACGGTCTGTGCTGGCACACTGGCTACTGGACACCAGCTGATTCGGTTCCAGGTTGCGACGGTGAAATCGCTCAAGCGGCTCCTCCTCCTGCACCTGCTCCTGCTCCTGTCGTGGTTCCACCACCAGCACCAGTTTCGCAAAAGGTTACTTTTGCTGCTGACGCATTCTTTGACTTCGACAAAGCTGTCCTGAAGCCAGAAGGCAAAGCAAAACTGGATGATCTGACATCGAAACTGGGCGCAATCAACCTGGAAGTCATCATCGCTGTTGGTCACACTGACTCCGTCGGTTCAGTTGCTTACAACCAAAAATTGTCGGTTCGCCGCGCTGAAGCTGTTAAGGCATACCTGGTACACAAGGGTGTCGAAGCTAACCGCGTCTACACTGAAGGTAAAGGCAAGTCGCAACCGGTCGCTGATAACAAGACCGCTGCTGGCCGCGCTAAAAACCGTCGCGTTGAAATCGAAGTTGTTGGTACAAGTACCAAGTAATCGATTCAGACTCGATCAGAACCCCGCCTTGGCGGGGTTTTTTTTCGCATAAAAGATCAGCTGAAGGTCAGGTGGCAAAGTTCACGTGGAAACTTTTAGCGATGGTTTTTAATCAGACAACAAACCGCAAAACCGTACTTTCCAGCTATGATTCAACCTATGAACGCAGACCCGTCAGAACTCAAGAAATTCAGCGACCTGGCTCACCGGTGGTGGGACCCTGAATCCGAATTTCGCCCTCTGCATGAAATCAATCCCTTGCGCCTGGAGTGGATCAACTCACGCACACCGCTTGCCGGCAAGAAAGTGCTCGATATCGGCTGCGGCGGCGGCATCCTGGCTGAATCGATGGCCAGGAAAGGCGCGGTCGTTACCGGCATCGACTTGTCCGACAAAGCCTTGAAGGTTGCCGATCTGCATAGCCTGGAGTCGGGTATCGAAGTCCGTTATGAAAAAATCGCCGCCGAAGAAATGGCTAGCCGTGAAGCCGGGCAGTTCGATGTCGTGACATGCATGGAAATGCTGGAGCACGTACCGGATCCGGCTTCCATCGTGCGCGCCTGCGCCACATTGGTGAAACCTGGCGGCCACGTGTTTTTCTCGACCCTGAACCGCAACCTGAAGGCATATCTGCAGGCGGTCCTGGCAGCCGAATACCTGTTGCGCATGCTGCCCAAAGGCACGCATGACTACGACAAGTTCATCACGCCGGCCGAACTGGCGCAATTCGCTCGAAACGCCGGGCTGACGGTCGATGTGATGCGCGGCATGAGCTATAACCCGCTCACCCTGATCTATTCGCTCAACCAGGATACCAGCGTCAACTATCTGATGGCTTGCACCCGGCCCGACTAGCCGTTTTGCCTTGGCAGGCGTCGCACTGCCTGCCCACCTGCTTGCTTGTTAGCCTGCTCGTTAGTCTATTTTTCGTACTTTAGGAATCACCATGCCCTTGCCAATGCCGCGCGCCATTCTGTTCGATCTTGACGGTACGCTCGCCGACACCGCCCCGGACCTGGCAGCAGCGCTTAACCGGCTGCGCAACGATCGCGGTTTGAGCAGCACGCCCTACGAACAACTGCGGCCACACACCTCCGCCGGTGCACGCGGCATGATAGGCGCCGCCTTTGGCCTGAAACCGGGCGATCCCGACTATGAAGAGTTACGGATCGGGTTCCTGGATCATTACGCCGCCGCGCTAGCGGTCGACAGTACCCTGTTCGACGGCATACCGGCACTGCTCGACGATCTGCGCCAGCGCAATCTCGGTTGGGGAGTGGTTACCAACAAGGCCGCCAAATTTACAGATCCCCTGGTTGCACAGATCGGCCTGGCAGATGCCGATTGCGTCATTTCCGGCGATACCACCGCCCACTCCAAACCCCATCCGGAGCCGCTGCTGGAGGCCGCGCGACGCCTCAATTTACAGCCGCAGGAATGCTGGTATGTCGGCGACGATCTGCGCGATATCCAAGCCGGCCGTGCGGCCGGCATGGCTACCGTGGCGGTCGCCTGGGGCTATAGCGGAGAGAGCGCGCCGGACACCTGGGAAGCCGACGCCCTGATCGATACGCCACTGCAATTACTGGCCCTGCTACCGCAGCACTGACTCCCCTGTACGGAATCAGCGCACCCGCTTGTGCATGATCGAACATTGACGATTGATCGATTGAACGGCTTCCTGCCACTAGTCGACTCAAAGAATTGAATAAATTAGCGGGCAAGTCTGTCTGGCGGTATATTGTGGACATCCTTGCCCAAAGGAATAAAAATGGCAAATCTCCCCCGTCCTTCCTGGCTGCCGCGCGCCATGCGCTGGACCGGCATAACTGTTATCGTCTTGCTGGTATTGGCACTGATCAGCTGGCTGGCAGTGCCGCCTGTCGCCAAACACCTGGTCGAACAGCAAATTGAAGCCCAGATCGGCCGCAAGGCAACGGTCGGCAAGATCGCCTTCAATCCGTTCACCCTGACGCTGACTGCATCCGATTTCACGCTCTATGAACCAGACAAAACCACCGCGGCATTCTCCGCAAAAACACTGCTGATCAACGCCTCGTCAGCCTCGCTGTTTCGACTGGCGCCGGTGCTGAACGAAGCCAGGCTGGTCAATCCCAACCTGCATATCGTGCGCACCAGCGCCGACGGCATCGGCCGCTACAATTTCTCCGACGTCATCGACCGTATTCTGGCGATGCCGAAGAGCGACAAGCCTACCCTGTTTTCAGTATCCAACATTCAGCTCGAAAATGGCAGCATCAAGTTCGACGACAAGGTGACCAATAAACTGGTCGATATCGAAGCGCTCAACATCGGCCTGCCTTATGTGTCGAACTTCCCCAGCAAGGTCGACACTTTCGTGCAGCCGCACGTCTCTGCGAAAATCAATGGCACGCCGTTCGATTTGAAAGGACGCAGCAAACCCTTCGCCGGCAGCCTGGAAACCGCGCTGGCGATCGATATCGACCAGCTGGATGTCGCCAGCTTCGTAGCGTTTTCTCCGGTGGCGCTGCCGCTGGCCATCCAGAGCACCAAGCTGTCGACCAAGCTCGACCTGTCGTTCTCACGCAGCAAAGACAAGCCTGAAGTATTGCTATCGGGAGCGATCAAACTGGCCGACGTCGCATTGGCCGACAAGAATGCAGCGCCGCTGCTCAAGGCGCAGGCGATCGACATTCAGATGAATAAGCTCAATGTCCTCACCGGCAGCGCCGCACTCGATCAGATCGAGATCCGGCAACCGGAGGTGTGGGTTAACCTGAATGCCAATGGCAGCCTGAACTGGGCCGCCCTGAGCACGCCGGCGGCGAAACAGGAAATCGTCAAGGATGCGCCGGTAAAGAAGGCAGGCCCGCCACCGCAAATCACCCTGGGCAAGTTCGCTATTCATGATGGCACGGTCAATTGGCTGGATGCCGCCAATGCTTCGCCTGCGCTGAACCTGCAGGTCAAGAATGTAGCGTTGAATGCGACCGGGCTATCGCTGGCAGCTGATGCAAAACCTGCAACCGTGACGCTGTCCAGTGGCACCGAAAATGAACAGCACATCCAGTTCATCGGCCAGATCACTCCCGCCAAAGGTATCGTCGCCGGCAAGGCCAGCATCAATGCCTTGTCCCTCGCGCAGTACCAACCCTACGTCAATCGCTCCCTGGCAGCGGTGCTGTCCGGTCAATTGTCACTCAATACCCTGCTCTCGGTAGATGGTAGCCGCATCCGGTTGCATCAGCTGGGTATCGATGTCGACGACCTCAAAGTGGCGGCGAAAACCAGCGCAGGCGGCAGCATCGGCGCCAAGAAGATCAGTTTGGAAAACGCCAGCGTAGATACCGAAGCGCACACCTTCAATGCCGAAGCATTACGCCTGACAGGCATACAGGGTGACGTGCGCAGGGACGCACGCGGCAAACTCAATCTGCAGCAATTTGTCGCCAACACCGGTGGCGCAAACAAGGCGGCCGCCAAAACATCGCCCCAAAAAGCCGGGTCGGACTGGGTCGCAACCCTGAGCCAGTTTGCCGTCAGCGACAGCAGCCTTGCTTATCAGGACGACTCGGTAAAACCAGCGGTCAAGTTGCGCGCCGACGGTCTCAACCTGAGCGCCGAAAATATCTCCAGCAAGCTCGATAAACCGATCAAGGTTGCGCTGCGCACGCAGCTCAATAAAACCGGAAAATTATCGGTTGACGGTAGCGTCGCGGCGCAAATGAAATCCGTCGCGCTCGACATCGATGCGCAAAATCTGCCGGTCGCTGCACTGCAACCCTATTTCACCGATTACCTGAATGTAGTCCTGACATCGGGCCTGGCCAGCAGCAAGGGCAAGTTGGCGCTGACGCTGCCTAGCGGCCGCCAGGAACTCGTTACCAGTTATAACGGCAACCTGCGCCTGGCGAATTTCCGCGTGCTGGATAAAGACAATTCGGTGGATTTCCTGAAATGGAAACTGCTCGACGTCAGCGGCATCGACGCCAATATCGGCGGTGCCCGGCAACAACACGTGACGTTGGCAAAAGTCGCGCTAAACGATTTCTACGCGCGTATCATCTTGTCCGACAAAGCCAAACTCAACCTGCAAGATATCGTGGTGTCGAAGAACGCGCCGGAAGGCGCACCTGTGCCTTCGCTGACATCGGCCGAGGCAGGCAGCCCGGCACCGCAGAAGGTCACAAAAACCACTTCCGAAGGCAGCACCACGGTGGCGCCGATCGCGCCTGCCGCGCCCAAGGCCAATGCACCGGTGATCAGAGTCGGCCAGGTCGTCATCAAGGGCGGTAACATCAACTACACCGACAACTTCGTCAAGCCGAACTACACCGCCAACATGACTGGCATGAACGGTACCGTCGGCGCGATCGCTTCCGACAAGCCGCAGCCGGCGCCGATCGACTTGAACGGCAAGATCGATAACGATGCGCCAGTCGCCATTTCCGGTTCGCTGAATCCCTTGTTCAAGCCGATGTTCCTCGACATCAAGGCCAGCGCCAACGGCGTCGAACTGCCACGCCTGACACCGTATGCCGCCAAGTACGCCGGCTACGCCATCGAAAAGGGTAAATTGTCGATGGATGTCAGCTATCACATCGAAAACGACAAGCTGATCGCCCAAAACAGTGTGCGTATCGACCAGCTGACTTTCGGCAACAAGATCGACAGCCCGACCGCGACCAAGCTGCCGGTATTGCTGGCGGTAGCGTTGCTGAAAGACCGTAACGGCCAGATCAACATCAACCTGCCGATCTCCGGCACCTTGTCGGATCCGGAGTTTTCGATCGGCGGCATCATCGTCCGCATTTTCATCAACCTGATCGTCAAAGCCGTCACGTCGCCATTCGCATTGATCAGTTCAGCCTTCGGCGGCAGCGGCGGCGACGAACTCGGTTACGCTGAATTCGCCCCTGGTTCAGCCACTCTCACCGCAGCCACGCAAACCAAGCTCGACACCATCGCCAAGGCGCTGATTGACCGTCCGGCGCTGAAGCTGGACCTGACCGGCCGGGTCGATCCGAAAACCGATACCGACGGCGTCCGCCAGCAAATGCTTAACCGCAAGCTGGATGCACTGAAGCGCAAGGATTCGGTCGACCAAAGCGACAATGCCGATTCAGACGATGTGACCCTGACCGATGCCGACAAGGAAAAGTACATGGGCAAAGTGTATGGCTCCACAAAATTCGACAAACCCCGCAACGTCATCGGCCTGGCAAAATCGCTGCCAACCGCGGATATGGAAAAACTGATCGTCGCCAATACTCCGGTGACCCAGGACGCCTTGAGTGCACTGGCAACCCGACGTGCCGAAGCAGTCCGTAAATATCTGGAAACCAAGGGCCAGATCCCGCTCGAACGGATCTTCCTGATAGCGCCCAAATTGACTGCCGACGACATCAAAGACAAGGGACAGCCGAATCGGGTCGACTTTGCGTTGAAATAAGGTTAACAGGCCTTAGTTTCAGTACAGGCAAGGTTCTGACACGAAGACCCCAAGTACGCTACAATAGTAGTCTGCTTGGGGGCGACCTGGTTTCGACGTGGGTTACAAAGCAGCGCAGGGCATACCGAGGACCGACTACCTCGTAAATACAATCGGAATAGATCTAACTGCAAACGATAACTCGTACGCACTAGCCGCTTAATAACCGGTTAGCTCTACACCATCTCGTCCCTGGGGTGGGCTGGTAAAACAGCAGTAGAGTCATTTACAGGGAATCGCTTTTGGCCGGGTTACTTGGTTAAAAGTTAAATTTAGGTGACTCGCCTGAACGAAGCGTGTGCGTCCGCGTCGGCTGGGTTAAATCAAATGACAGCACTAAGTATGTAGAACTGTCTGTAGAGGGCTTGCGGACGCGGGTTCGATTCCCGCCGCCTCCACCACCAATAACAAAGGTCACCCATAGGGTGGCCTTTTTTATTGGTGTTGACGCTCCGGAGATCGAATCCGCGTCCGGTACGGACGCGGGGCGAAGACAGGGTTTCGGCAAGCATGCTTGCTGCTGTCTGAGCGGTTTTCGCTTGCAAGCGAAAACCCGGGAGATTCCCGCCGCCTCCACCACCAATAACAAAGGTCGCCCATAGGGTGGCCTTTGTTATTGGTATTGATTTGAAGCAGCGCGGCGAGAGTCACGCATGCACCATGAAATTGCATGCGCGCCGCACAATTAGTGTGCAATACACTGACAAATCAAATTTTCAGCGGATACTTCCCTTTAAATACAATCACTTAAAAATCTCACCAAAATGGAATGATTTTTGCTTGCGCACAGCGCACGCGAATTTTTTTGCACAACTATTGGGAGATTTTTCTTGGACGATCATAAAAACGGTGCCGATGCCTTGTTCATCTTGCTAGGCGCTATCATGATTTTGGCAATGCATGCCGGTTTTGCCTTTTTGGAATTAGGCACGGTGCGCAGGAAAAATCAGGTCAATGCGCTGGTGAAAATCCTGGCTGACTTTGCGGTTTCGACTATCGTTTATTTTTTCGTCGGTTACACCGTCGCTTATGGCGTCGATTTTTTTCGCGGCGCCGAACAACTTGCCGCCAGAAGCGGTTTCGAACTGGTCAAATTTTTCTTTTTACTCACCTTTGCCGCCGCCATTCCAGCCATCATTTCGGGCGGCATTGCCGAACGTGCGAAATTTTACCCGCAGCTGCTAGCCACCGCGGTGTTGGTCGGCCTGGTTTATCCCCTGTTCGAAGGTATCGCCTGGAACCATCATTTCGGCTTCCAGGCTTGGCTGCAATCCACCTTCGGCGCCGAGTTTCACGACTTCGCCGGTTCGATCGTGGTGCACGCCATGGGCGGCTGGATTGCGCTGCCCGCGGTGCTGCTGCTAGGCGCGCGGCGTGGCCGCTACACCAAGGATGGTGCGGTGGCCGCGCATCCGCCATCAAATATCCCGTTCCTGGCGCTAGGCGCCTGGATCTTGACGGTCGGCTGGTTCGGCTTCAACGTCATGAGCGCACAAACGCTGGACAAGATGAATGGCCTGGTGGCGCTCAACTCGCTGATGGCCATGGCGGGCGGCACCTTGGTAGCTCTGCTTCTCGGCAAGAATGATCCAGGTTTTATCTACAACGGTCCACTGGCGGGCCTGGTGGCCATCTGCGCCGGGTCCGATTTGATGCACCCGCTGGGGGCGCTATTCACCGGTGGCGCAGCCGGCGCCATCTTTGTCTGGATGTTCACGCTGACACAAAACAAATGGAAAATCGATGACGTCCTCGGCGTATGGCCGCTCCATGGTTTATGCGGGGTCTGGGGCGGACTGGCGGCCGGCATTTTCGGGCTCAAGGCGATGGGCGGCCTGGGCGGGGTGTCTTTCATGTCGCAGCTGTGCGGCACGTTACTGGGTATAGCCATCGCCAGCGCCGGCGGCTGGATCGTTTACGGCTTGCTGAAAAAATTCATCGGCATCCGGCTCGACGCTGAACAAGAGTTCGAAGGCGCCGATCTTTCGATCCACAAAATATCTTCGACCGCTGAACGCGAAACCAGCTGGTAGATGGAATGATCCCCTCCCCCCAATTTTGTCGCCATCTGCCGGAAGGTCGACCGAAATTCTGGCCGAGGCTCCGACCGGACTGCAGGCAGGCGTCAGCCAGGCTGTTTTACGGACGCATGTTGACGGATTAACGCCGGTTTCGACTTAGCTCCAAAAAGGTAACCAGACGCTGCAAGCTTGCTTCCTTCGCTTTCGGCAACGTCAAGAAACGGCAACCGAAGTGATATATCGGATCGTTGAAAGTTTGGCTATTGTGAACGAAGGTAATTCTCAGCTCTGATTGCATCACGCCGAGATCACGATAATCGAACGTCGCATCGCTCAAGGTCATCCCGATAGCAAGTTCGCCGGTGCTGGCATCGGTGGAGCGTAACCGGATACCGGTCAGCGACAGATCGACAATATCGAAACTTATCCGTCGCTTGTCGGGCAAGGTGGCGGTGCAGATATAGGGATTAGCGATGGGAGTTTCGACACGAAAATGTTCGCGTCGCTGTATGCGGTACAGATTTTTGGGAAGCTGTGATTTGAACGCTGGCAAACCTTCATGCATGTGCGGCTGCGCCCGACCGCAAACGAACTGGATATGCACACCCGATTGCATGCCTGAAAACAGATTTTCTTCCGATTCCTGCAACCGCAGGTTTTCTGCTTCGCTGGCGCCGTAATCGTAAAGAAAGGTTCCAGCGCGTTCGTCTACCGCCGGGATCCGTGTGACGATACGTTCGCCATGCCTCCCAAACGTGACATTCAGGAACTCCATCTGACGCACGAACCTGCGCAACACGTTCGCAATTTCCTTAGGATACGAGATCCTAAAATCCTCAAGCGCGGCCTACGACGCCGCTAACGCTGAAGGTCGACGCGCCTCCACCGCTGTTTCCGATACCAGATTGGTTGTTGTCATTTTGCTTCCAATATCTATCAAAATCCCATCCCGGCATAAGGATGCCGCAGATTGCGAAAATTGTTGTAAATATTTGCGGATTTAAGGGAACTTTTTTAGAGGAATGCTCCTGCCGCAATTTTTTGCAGCGGGATTCAAAAATTTATCCGGCTGTTTCGGCATGCAATAGCTGCAAATCCTGCGCATCGAATGTCCGTGACCGGCCTTCGACCTTAGCGCTGTATAGCGCCACGTCGGCACGTCGCAGCATAGCTTCGAGCGTATCGTCGTCGGATCTGCGTATGGCGATGCCGGCGCTATAGCTCAGCTCATGGCCGAGTTCACGCACCGTCGCTTCAGCCAGGTAAGCGCGCATACGCTGGTCGAATGTCTTCGCGGCTGAGTGATTGGCATAATTCAACAGCACGACGAATTCTTCCCCGCCGTACCGGCCGACGATATCGCCGATGCGCACTGCCGCCTGGAGCGCCCGGGCGAAAAACTGCAGTGCGCGATCACCGGCGTCGTGTCCGCGGCTGTCGTTGATCTGTTTAAAATGGTCGAGGTCCAGCATCAACACGGCAAGCGGCTGGTCGTATCGCACGCTGTTTTCCAGTTCGACGTTGGATTGCACCAGCCATGCGCGCCGGTTGAGCACGCCCGTCAGGCCATCAACTGTCGCCAAACGCTCAAGCGCACGCGCCGCCTCGTCGCGGTGCGCCAGCAGGATCCCTGTCAGGGACAGCACGGCAGTGGCATTGGCGACCAGAGCGAACGCAATATTCACCGGGTGCGGAGTGAGGAATGCCGGAAACTGCTCGGTATAAAAAGCGCCCAGCACGCCGCGCCACGCCGTCACCACAAGCTGGGCAATCAGGGCGACGATCAGTAACCAGCGCCATCTGCCCACAGGCACCAGCGGTGCGCGCCACAGCGTCGCCGCCACCAAAGCCATCTGGAGCGCGAGCAGGCCGTTGGCCCAGCCCACCCGGAACGCATAACTTGAGAATCCAATCCCGTAACCGAGGGTCAGTACGATGGCAATGATGGTCGGCGCACGAGCATGTCCCTTGCGGCCGCACCACAGGTCGAATGCGGTAGCGTTGAGCGCCAGGCCGCCGGCGATGCCTGCCATCGACAGTGTGGACAGTGAACGGTCCGTCCATGAACCGGCCTCGACCAGCCCGGACAGCAGCAACAGCACCCACCCTGTCGCCTGCAGAAAGATGCCGAGCTGCGCCCGGCGTGCCGCCACATTGACCTTCCCCATCACGGCAGGTAATGCGATCGCCATCGTCAGCATGCTGACGGTGAGGGCGAAAAGCAGAGAGGCGATGTCGGTAGGCATGGATGACGTGGCAAGGTGCAGCAAGGATCGCTTCCGTTTCATGAAGTGTAACGAAACGGGAGGTGGCGTCAATATCGATTCGGATATCGTAACGTATATAGATCGCCTTGGTATTCGCAAGAAAGAAACACCAAAACTGCAGCACGACACAATTTCCGATTATTCCGTATACAAACTTTCCACGCGGACATAGAATCCTTTTCCTGGCGGGCGCTGCCGTTGCGTCGCCAGTCGCTAAAAATAGATATAGGTTCGTTCAATTAATTCTGGGAGTCTTCTTGTGAAGCGTTACGCCGGTGTGTTTGCATGCATTCTTGTCTATTCCGTTGCCTTGGCTGGCACCCTGTTGCCGGCCCGGGAAAGCCGTGCCGATGCACTGGATGATGTGCAAAACCGGCGCGCGATTCGCGTCGCCGTGCCTAAAGATACGCCGCCGTTCGGCTCCACAAATCAATACAAGGCACTGGAAGGATTTGATGTATCGATTGCCAGGATGATATCGCTGGAACTGGGCGTCAAGCTGGATATGGTGCCTCTGGACAGCGGCGAGCGCATCCCCGCACTATTGAACCATCATGTCGACTTGGTCATTTCCAGCTTGGGTAAAAATGCGGAGCGCCAGAAGCAGATCGATTTTTCGCAAGCTTACGCGCCGTTTTATCTGGGTATCTTTGGCGCGCCGAATGTCGAGGTCAAAAATGCTGCGGGATTGTCTGGCAAGAGCATCGCCGTACTTAAAGGCTCGATCGAAGACGGCGAATTGAGCAAGATTGCGCCGGCATCGGCCAATATCAAACGCTTCGCCACCGAACCGGAGGCAGTCAAATCCTTCTTACAGGGTGAATCTACATTGCTGGCCGCAGGTAATGTCCTGATTTCCGCCTTTAGCAAAGAGCAGGTAGAAACCAGCCAGCTGAAAATCGTGCTGAAGGACTCGCCCTGCTTTATCGGCGTGAATAAAAACGAACCTGCGTTGCTCGCTAAGATCAACGCCATGCTGAGCCGTATCAAGCAAAACGGCATGCTCAATGTCAATGCCCAGCGCTGGTTCAAGGCGCCATTGCCCGACAGCGTATTGCATAGCGCTATCGAGTAAGACTGCTGGGCCGGGTTGCACAGGATTTGAAAAGGGACTCCACAATCGGAGTCCCTTTTTCTTTTGCAGGTTTTGTGGCATAAGCTTGCATATCAGGCACATCAAGCTCGTGTGCGGTTGGCGTCACGACGACTGCCGCAACCCTCTACCGATACTTACAAAGCCAGGCAATGAATCAATCTGAGATGTCATCGACGGAACATGCTGAATCCCCGCCGTCTCCGGTCAGCTTTCGCGAAGCATTCATGTTTTGGCTGAAGCTGGGCTTTATCAGTTTCGGCGGACCTGCCGGACAGATTTCCATCATGCACCAGGAGTTGGTTGAGAATCGGCGCTGGATTTCGGAGCGGCGGTTTCTGCATGCGCTCAACTACTGCATGGTTCTGCCCGGCCCGGAAGCGCAACAGCTCGCCACTTACATAGGTTGGCTGATGCACCGTTCACGGGGCGGCATCGCGGCCGGCGCCTTATTCGTATTGCCGTCGCTGCTGATTCTGGTCGCCTTGTCATGGATGTATATCGCGTTTGGCAATTTACCGCTGGTTGCCGGCCTGTTCTATGGCATCAAACCGGCAGTTACCGCCATCGTGCTGCAAGCGGCACACCGGATCGGCTCGCGTGCGCTCAAGAACAATACGCTATGGGCGATTGCCGCCGCATCGTTCGTCGCCATCTTCGCTTTGAACCTGCCGTTCCCCGCCATCATCGCCACTGCGGCCCTGATCGGCTACATCGGCGGCCGCATCGCGCCCGATCGTTTCAAGACGGGAGGCGCGCATGGCAACGCTGATCAGTCGTTTGGCCCGGCGCTGATAGACGACGACACACCGACGCCGAAACATGCGCAATTCCGCTGGCGCAGCCTGCTGCGCATAGTCGCCATCGGCGGCCTGTTGTGGCTGATTCCGATGGGCATGCTGACGGCGTTCTATGGCTGGCATGCTACCTTGACGCAGATGGGCTGGTTCTTCACCAAGGCCGCCATGCTGACTTTCGGCGGCGCTTATGCGGTTCTTCCGTATGTGTATCAAGGCGCTATCGAACACTACGGCTGGTTGACGCCGACGCAAATGATCGACGGCCTGGCGCTTGGTGAGACCACCCCCGGACCGCTGATCATGGTGGTGGCCTTCGTCGGCTTTGTGGGTGGTTATGTTAAAGCCATATTCGGGCCGGACAGTCTGTTTCTTGCCGGCGCCACTGCGGCTGCGCTGGTGACCTGGTTCACCTTCTTGCCATCGTTCCTGTTTATCCTCGCTGGCGGCCCTATGATCGAAGCTACCCACCGTGACCTGAAATTCACCGCTCCGCTCACTGCGATTACTGCCGCCGTGGTGGGCGTAATTTTGAATCTGGCAGTGTTCTTCGGTTATCACGTGCTCTGGCCGCAGGGCTTGGGCGGCACGTTTGACTGGATATCGGCATTGATCGCATTGGCCGCCGCTATCGCCCTGTTCCGCTTCAAGAGGAATGTGATTCACGTTATTGCGGTATGTGCGATAACTGGCTTGATCCTGAAGATGTGGATATTGTAAAACTATACGATAAGTGCAGATGTGATAAATTCGGCTCACGATCTTGAACGATATTAACTATAAGCAGGAGAAAACATTATGCCAAGCGCCCGCCTGAACGGCGAAATCATTACCGGTTGGGATAGTTTTCATACCGAATGCGCGGAGGTATTCGGTTTTCCCGAGTTCTATGGACGCAACATGAATGCCTGGATCGATTGTCTCAGCTATTTGCGCGATGAAGATGGCATGAGCAAGTTCCGGTTGAAGGAAAACGAGGTGTTGGAAATTGAGGTATTGCACAGCGAAAAACTGCGCCAGCAAGCCGCTGAAATCATCGAAGAATTGGAATTTTGCGTTACCGCGATCAATGAACGCTACGAGGACTATGGCGAAAAGCCGGCGCTGAAATTGACATTGCGCTGACGCCACAGTGAAGTAAGTCTAGCGTGCCGGGCGGAGGTAATAAATGTCCCATTCCTCTTCTGCGAGAAATTCAAAGCCATTGCGCTGGTAGAAACGATTGGAATCGCTTCCCCTCAGGGCGCCTACGCGCAGTGGCATCGACTGGCCATCGGCTTCCTTGAAGATTTGCGTGAGCACCGCTGCCCCAATCCCCTGCCCTTGATTACCGGGACGCATATAGAGGTGATCCAGCAGCAGTTGACCTGGAACTGGTTTGACTACGACAAAGCCGACTTTCAGCTCATTCACTATCACGTGTCGCGTATGTGGCGCTGAAAAACTGGAGCGGAACCGCTCTCTCGCCCGAACCGGATCAAAACGGCCGATGCGTTCAAGGCTCTCGCGCATGGCGGCTATGCGCAAGGCAACCAGCTCTTCGAAATCCGATTCAACTGCCTGGACCAGCGTGACGAGCGGTTGGTTCGATGCGGACATGTGTGCCTTCAGAATGTGCGTTTGATTGATCCGGCAATTTTATCTGAATCCAGGAACTCTGAATCGTCTCTCCTTTGATAGCTGGCGCGCCGATGCTCGCTGGAGTACGCTATACACATCGCCATGTACCGCCTATGGCTGTTCACAGGTTGCCACTATGGGAAAGACCGCGTTTGTATTCGCTGGTGGTGGAAGTCTCGGTGCAATTGAAGCCGGCATGTTGCGAGAATTGATCGCGTCAGGTGTGCGCCCCGATTTCCTGGTCGGCGCCTCTGCCGGTGCTATCAATAGTGTGTTTTTTGCCTATCAACCGCATACCGCTGGCGCCATGCGCCTGGAATTCCTATGGCGCGGCGTCCGCCGCCAACAGATCTTGCCATGGTCGATTCGTTCGGTTCTTGGAGCAGCCCGTGGCACGCATCTGGTCAATCCGGCTAAGTTGCGAAGCCTTCTTTATGAACATTTCGGTAATCGCACATTGGAAGATGCCGATCTTCCGGTTCATGTGGTTGCCACCGAGATGAAAACCGGCAATGAAATTGTTATTTCGTCCGGGTCGGCTGTCGATGCGGTACTGGCAAGCACGGCTATTCCGGGTGTCTTTCCGCCGGTTCCTCTAAACGGGAATATGCTGATTGACGGTGGTGTCGCCAACAATACGCCTATCTCCAGTGCAATACGGCTTGGGGCAACACGTGTCATCGTGCTCGCTACCGGTTTCACCTGCGCCGAGCGACGACAACCGAAAGGCGCGCTCGAGCACGCCATGAGTGCGCTCAATTTGCTGGTGGCACGTCAATTGGTATCTGATCTGGAACGTTGGGCATCGCATGCTGCGATAGCTGTGGTTGCTCCGCTATGTCCGCTGGACGTCTCGCCGTACGACTATAGCCAGTGCGGCGTGCTGATAGACCGGGCGGCGGCGGAAACCCGTCGCTGGCTGGAGGCCGGCGGATTGGATAGTCGCGATATTCCCGGAGGACTCAGGCCGCATTCGCATTGATGGAGATTATTTGGAGAGCTTTGTAGGGTTGGCACGAATGCCCATGCGGAATTCACTCGACGAGGATGTGTATATCGACATCGTATTTCGCGGCTTTTCAGGTGTTGTACAAAGCGCTCGCGCAAAGCAAAAACCCTCTGAGGATAAGCTCAGAGGGTTTTTTAATAAAAGCCTGACGATGACCTACTTTCACACTGGTTGCAGCACTATCATCGGCGCAAATTCGTTTCACGGTCCTGTTCGGGATGGGAAGGGGTGGTACCAAATCGCTATGGTCATCAGGCATAACTTGTAACCGCTGTTCGTTCTCCAGGTGGAGCAACGCACAACGCAATCTAGAAGAAGTAGTTTTTTATACCGGGTTCACTAGGGTGAGTGAACCCGGTTGGGTATGAATGTCCAAA
>NZ_FOQI01000024.1 GCF_900113705.1 Collimonas sp. OK307
TTAAGTTATACGCCATCCATTTACATGAACAACGCTGCACTTCCATCAAACGCCCACACTTATCGACTGTTAATTGTTAAAGAACCTTCTACTTCGCGTCACCAGAACCCCGGTTCGCGTCGCCGTCAAATCGTTTTGTTTGTCAGCAGCAGAGAGATGAGATTATGTGGCGTTTCCAGTTTTTCGTCAACTACTTTTTTATTCATTTCCGAAAAACTTCTTACCGCCCACACCAACTTCAACCCGCTTTATTTCCCTCAAACTCCGCACCCTAAAACAGCCTTTTTACCTCTCGGCTGCTTCGTTTATTTCGCGTCGTTCTCAACGGGAGGCGAACTATAGCAAACCCCTTCGCCCTATGGCAAGTGATTTGTTAAAGATTCTTAAAAACAGGTAAACGTTTCCCCAGGAAGGCCTGCATGCCCTCTTTTTGATCCTCTGTGGCGAAGGTGCTGTGGAACAGCCGGCGCTCATAGTTAATGCCCTCTGCCAGAGTGGTTTCATAGGCGCGGTTGACCGATTCCTTGATCATCATGACTGCCGGCAACGACATGGAGGAAATCACGATCGCCGCTTCCATTGCCTCTTGCAACAGCCGCTCCAGCGGAACCACACGCGACACCAAGCCGGCGCGCTCGGCTTCGGCGGCGTCCATCATGCGGGCAGTCAGACACATGTCCATCGCCTTGGACTTTGATACTGCGCGCGGCAAACGCTGGGTGCCGCCGGCGCCGGGAATGATGCCCAGTTTGATTTCCGGCTGGCCGAATTTGGCATTGTCGGCGGCAATAATGAAGTCGCACATCATCGCCAGCTCACAACCGCCACCTAAGGCAAACCCTGCGACAGCAGCAATCACCGGCTTGCGCACGTTGCGAATCGTCTCCCAGTTACGGGAGATGAAGCCCCCCTTGAATGCATCCATATAGCTCAACTGGGCCATGCCACCGATGTCGGCGCCGGCCGCAAATGCCTTGTCGCTACCGGTAATGATGATGCAACCGATCTCAGGATCTGCGTCGAATTTCATTAAAGCGTCGCCCAATTCGCTCATCAGCGGATCGTTCAAGGCATTCAGCGCCTTAGGACGATTCAGATGGACCAGACCAACTTTTCCCTGTGTTTCAACCAGAATATTTTCGTATGTCATTGCAGATCCCATTTACGTGAGTCGAATAAACTTAATTGTAGCGCCGCTAGATAAGGGATAGGATGACTGTAAGCCAGATACTTAACTGTTTTCCAAGGAATCTTCCTGTTTTCAGACTGTCTATATATATGTAAGGTTATATATTACCGATAATCGATTACCGACAAGATCGCCCGATTTTGACCGACATCCCTTTTTCACCAGAAGGAGGCAAGCCATGTTCAAAACCATTCTTGTACCTACCGACGGCTCACATTTGTCGGACAAGGCCATCAATACAGCGATTGAATTTGCCAAATTCAGCAGCGGTAAGATAATCGCCCTCTCAGTTGCTGAACCTTACCCGTTCTCGCCGATGGCAGAGAGCACCATGGCGACCGATCCCGGTACTTATGAAGAAAACATGTTGGCGCTGGCAAAGCTCAACGTCCAAAAAGTCGCCGATGCCGCCAGTAACGCGGGCGTCCCCTGCGAAATGCTGACGGCCCAAGCCTTCAATCCAGACGAAGAAATCATCAGCGCGGCAGAAAAGTATCATTGCGATGCGATTTTCATGGCTTCGCACGGGCGCAGCGGCCTGAGCCGGCTGTTCCTGGGCAGCAAAACCCAGCGGGTACTGGCGCACTCGACTATTCCGGTGCTGGTTCTGCGCTGAGTTTTTCGTCGGCACAACGGTTCGACGCCAAACGGCGTCGAACCGTTGCTCCACTTTCTAATTCGCTAACGCGCAGCTGCCAGTTTTGGCAATAACAGCCACATCATGCCGCGTTGCTTCATCTTGCCGGCTTTATCACCCGCCTCGTTGCCAAAACCCCAGAAGAAGTCAGCTCTTACCGCCCCCTTGATAGCGCCGCCGGTATCCTGCGCCACCATCAGTTGCTGCAACGGGGCATTGTTATTCGGTTGAGTGGTCGCCAGGAACACCGGCGTGCCGAGAGGCACGAACTGCGGATCCACCGCGATCGAGCGCAACGGCGTCAGCGGCACACCTTGCGCCCCCTTGGGGCCGACGTTCGGATCGAGTACTTTCTCTTCTTTAAAGAAGACATAACTAGGATTCGCATTCAACAACTCCTGCTGCCGACCCGGATTGGCCGCCAACCAGGCTTTGATCCCTTGCGCCGAGGCCTGGGCCAGAGTCAGCTCGCCCTTGTCGACCAGGTAACGGCCAATCGACTTGTAGGGATAGCCGTTTTGATCGGCATAAGCGACGCGTACTATGCTGCTGCCGTCATTCAGCTGGACCCGGCCAGACCCCTGCACCTGCAGGAAGAATGCATCGATCGGGTCGTCCACCCATAAGATTTCCTTGCCGGCCAGCACCCCGGACTTGTCCAGCTCTGCCCGGCTCGGATACGGCAGCACTTTATTACCCACCAGGCGGCCGCGCAGGCGCAAACCCTTCAATTCGGGATAAATGCTCACCAGATCGACTGTGATCAAATCGTCCGGCGCCCGGTAAATAGGCGTTTGGTAAGGGCCGCCGCGCTTGCGGGCGCCTTTTAATAAAGGCTCGTAGTAACCGGTCACCAGGCCATTATCGGTGCCATCGGCGTTGATCACCTGGTAAGGAGTAAAGAAGGACTGGAAAAATAGTCGTATTGCATCGCCATTGTTGCCATCGAGGCCGGCGGCAACGGCACATGGCTCTTTCCAGTCGCTTTTGCGCGCCAAGGTCGAACATGAAGTCAGGAAAGCCGGTAATGCCTGGCGCAAATCGTCGCTGTTCCAACCTGGCAAAGCGGCAAAAGTGGTGGCGCGCAAATTGGCGCCGGGCGGAACAGACGGCACAGTCGGCGTGCCGGGTTGGGGTGCCGGTTGCGCTGTTTGCGGCGCCGGTGGTGTAATCGGGGTGGTGGTGCAGGCAGCTAAACCGAGTCCGATGATTAAGGCAGTTAAAGCAGAAACAGGTAGACTGATACGTTTAAATAGCATTTAGGATTCTTTATGTGGTTAGTGGCTCTCGAAGCGTGCTTCGCCTTCTTTGTCTTCGCATTCATTGTCTGGTGGACCATGTTTTCCGGCCGCAAGCCGGATCGGAAACCGCCGGCAAAGCCATTGCCACCAGAAGACAAGGGCAAGAACCAATAGATTCAATCCAAATGCGGTCAATCTAAATACAGTCAATCCGAGTACGTCAATGCAGCGTGCGCGGCAGGGACAGGATGAATTCCGGGATCCGTGCCTCGAATTGCTCGCCGTCCTCGGCTACGCAGAAATATTCGCCCACCATCGAACCTTGCGGCGTCGCCATCGATGTACCGCTGGTGTATTCAAATTTCTCACCCGGCTGCAGCAAAGGCTGGTGGCCGACTACTCCCAGCCCGCGCACTTCCTCGACATGGTTGTTGCCATCGGTAATCACCCAATGGCGTGAAATCAATTGGGCAGCGACTTGCCCGGTGTTCTTGATCGTGATCGCATAGGCGAATACATAGTTTGAACTGTCAGGTTCAGATTGTTCTTCCAGATACTGGGTTCTGACAGTAATGGTAAATTCATAGGCGGCCATGCTGGTTTCCTCGATTGACCTAGCCCGTTTTGGACAGGCGTAGTTGTGACTAGTAGGTCATTGCACACGAATTTACCCGGGGACGCAAGCCGCCAGAAGCCAGATGCAGGGCTAAAGGGTAAAATAGCGCTCTTTTAGCGCCCTTTCCTGGATTTGCACGCCATGCCAACCTATCGTATCGCTCCCAGCATTCTTTCCGCCGACTTCGCCCGCCTTGGTGAGGAAGTACGCAATGTCGTTCGCGACGGCGCCGACATTATTCACTTCGACGTGATGGACAACCATTATGTTCCGAACCTGACCATCGGGCCGCTGGTATGCGAAGCAATCCGGCCGCATGTGCAAGTGCCGATCGACGTCCACCTGATGGTAAAACCGGTAGACCGCATCATTCCCGACTTTGCCAAAGCCGGCGCCAACATCATTACTTTCCATCCGGAAGCATCGGACCACGTCGACCGCTCCCTGCAACTGATCCGCGACAACGGCTGCAAGGCCGGCCTGGTGTTCAACCCGGCCACGCCGTTGAGCTATCTGGATTACGTCATGGATAAGATAGACATTATCCTGATCATGTCGGTCAATCCAGGCTTCGGCGGCCAGTCGTTCATCCCGGAAGCGCTCAAGAAAATCGCCGAAGCACGCCAGCGGATTGACGCTTCGGGCCGCGAGATCATGCTGGAAGTCGACGGCGGTATCAAAATCGACAACATCGCGGCAGCGGCAAAAGCCGGCGCCGACACCTTTGTCGCCGGCTCGGCCATCTTCGGCAAACCGGACTATAAAGCTGTAATCGACGCCATGCGCACCCAATTGGCAACAATATGAATACAGCAGCCGCGCCAGAAATCGTTGCCCTGAAGGGTATCGCCGCCGCCATCATCGACCTGGACGGCACCATGCTGGATACCGCCCCGGATTTCCACGTCGCCGTCAATCGCATGCGGGCCGAGCTGGATCTGGCGCCGCTGGCGCAAAAAACGATTATCGATTTTGTCGGCAAAGGTAGCGAAAACCTGATCCGGCGCGTGCTCGGCGTCGATTATCCGCCGGCGGAAGTGGAGCAACGTTTCGACGCGGCGCTGGATTCCTATCAAACCCATTATGCCGTCGTCAACGGCAGCTATGCCACGCTCTATCCAGGCGTGGTGGATGGCTTGCAAGCAATGCAGGATAAAGGTTTGCGACTGGCATGCGTCACCAACAAGCCACTGGCATTCGCCGTGGCGCTGTTGGAAAAAACCGGTTTACGCAACTATTTCGAAGTGGTCTACGGTGGCGATTCGTTCCCGCTGAAAAAGCCGGACCCGATGCCGCTGCTGGCAGTGTGCGCCGATTTCAAGCTGCAACCGGCGCAAGTGGTCGCCATCGGCGACTCCAGCAACGACGCCCAGGCCGCGCGCGCCGCCGGTTGCCCGGTGTTTAACGTGCCGTATGGCTACAATCACGGCGAGTCTATACAAGACGTCGATTCCGATGGTATAGTCGCTTCGCTGCTTGTTGCAGCACAAAATATAAGCCACTGAATCGACTTATTTAAAGCCCCTCTATCTCTCATGTTTCTCGACAAAAAACATCAAGTCCCACTAGCCGCCCCTGAGGCCTGGCTATGGCGACGCTGGCAATCCTGGACTAACTAAGTAAGTCCGCCGATCGCTGCTGCCTGCTATTCAATAAAAATTAATCGCAAGCAACGTTTTTTGTAGTGCACCACCGCTGTTTTACAATAGCGACCTGGAGAGAACCATGACCGAACTCGAATTCAAATCGCTGGCCACGCAAGGCTACAACCGTATTCCACTGATCGCAGAAGCTTTTGCCGATCTTGAGACACCGTTGACGCTGTACCTGAAACTGGCGCAAACCCAGCACACGGGCAAAAACACTTTCCTGCTTGAATCCGTAGTCGGCGGCGAACGCTTCGGCCGCTACTCCTTCATCGGCCTGCCGGCATCGACGCTGTTGCGCAGCTACGGTACGCGCATCGAAGTGCTCAAGGACGATAAGATCATCGAAAGCCGCGAAGGCAATCCGCTCGATTTCATCGCTGAATTCCAGTCGCGCTATAAAGTGGCGCTGCGCCCTGGTTTGCCGCGTTTCTGTGGTGGCCTGGCCGGTTATTTCGGTTACGACACGGTGCGCCATATCGAAAAGCGCCTGGCAAACTCGACACCCAAGGATGATCTAGGCCTACCCGACATTCAATTGCTGCTGACCGAAGAACTGGCGGTAATCGACAACCTGTCCGGCAAACTGTATCTGATCGTGTATGCCGATCCGACCCAGCCGGAAGCCTTCTCCAAAGGCCGGCAACGCCTGAAAGACTTGCGCAACATGCTGCGCCGTCCGGCCGATGCCCCGGTTACCTCGGCTTCGGTACGCACCGAAACCATCCGCGAATTCAAAAAAGAAGATTATCTGAAGGCAGTCGCCAAGGCTCAGGAATATGTGATGGCCGGTGACTTGATGCAGGTCCAGATCGGCCAGCGCATCAAGAAACCTTATGTCGATTCGCCGCTGATGCTGTATCGCGCCTTGCGCTCGCTGAATCCGTCGCCGTATATGTATTTCTACAATTTCGGCGACATGCAGATTGTCGGCGCATCGCCAGAAATCCTGGTGCGCAATGAGCAAACCTCAGCGCCCAAGGCAGACGGCGAAGCCAAACGCAAAGTCACCATCCGTCCGCTGGCCGGTACCCGCCCACGCGGCGCTACGCCTGAGCAAGATGCGCAACTAGCCACCGAACTGCTGGCCGACCCGAAAGAAATCGCCGAACACGTGATGCTGATCGATCTGGCGCGTAACGATATCGGCCGTATCGCCGAGACAGGCAGCGTCAAGGTCACCGACCAGATGGTGATCGAAAAATATTCACACGTGCAACACATCGTTTCCAACGTTGAAGGCGAGCTCAAATCCGGCTTGTCGAATCTGGATGTACTGAAAGCCACTTTCCCGGCCGGTACTCTGTCCGGCGCGCCCAAGGTACGGGCGATGGAAATCATCGACGAACTGGAACTGACCAAGCGCGGCATTTACGGCGGCGCTTGCGGGTACCTGTCGTTCGGCGGTGAAATGGATGTCGCCATCGCGATCCGCACCGGCGTCATCAAGGACGGCATGCTGTATGTCCAAGCGGCAGCCGGCATCGTCGCCGATTCGGTGCCTGAGATGGAATGGCAGGAAACCGAGAACAAGGCGCGCGCAGTATTGCGCGCGGCGGAACAGGTACAAGACGGTCTGGACGGGGAAATTTAATCCGGAGCAATACTGCCCTCTTCGTCAGATATTCAGTGGTGGAGTGCCTTCCTTGAATAACTGCCCGAGCTGGCTACGCAATTCCGGGGTGTCCTTGTGGCCGTGAACGCTGACTGCGTGCTGGACTGCCGCTGCCAGCAACTCTTCATCGTTATCTGCGGCGATCGCTACTGAGCAGTTGCTATCGCTTGGATATTCGCGGCAATCGATGTATTTACGTGACATGGTGAACTCCTTCATTGCAGCAATGTGATTGCGCAAAACCTATGTACACAAACGGCCTGCTGCGAGCTCGCTTGAGAATAAAGCTTAGGAATCAAAGACGCATTTGTCAACGCAACGCAATGGATTGAAATCAGGTTATCTATCGGCAATATTGGCGAAGGCCAACCACTGTGACCCGCGCTTGCAGATGCACCATTTGAGTAGAATTAAACTGTTTCCGATATTTCTCGATATTTCTATTTGTGATCATGATTATTGCGACTCCGCAGCTGCGATGGCGGCCCTAAATCACGGTTGGTGGAAAGCCAAAACCACGCTACGCTCTATAATTAAGAGCTGATTTAGTGTTGCCCGCGGGATTTTTGCATTGGTGTTGTAACAACAGAACAACATACCGTGCAAACAAGCATGCTGCGGGCAGACTCCCAAACAAAATCAATGGGTTAGAACTACTATGCTGCTAATGATCGACAACTACGATTCCTTCACCTACAACCTGGTGCAATACTTCGGTGAACTGGGTGAGGATGTGCGGACGTTCCGTAATGACGAAATCACGCTCGATGAAATCAATGCACTGAAGCCGGACCGCATCTGCCTGTCGCCAGGTCCGTGCAGCCCGAAGGAAGCCGGGATTTGCGTCGACCTGCTGCAGCAATTTGCCGGCAAGCTGCCGATCCTCGGCGTTTGCCTTGGCCATCAGGCGATCGGTGAGGCATTCGGCGGCAAGGTGATCCGCGCTCAAAAGGTCATGCATGGCAAGACCTCGCCGATTACCCATACCGGCGTCGGCGTATTCAAGGATTTGCCCAATCCGTTTACGGTGATTCGCTACCACTCGCTGGCCATCGAGCGCAGTTCGATCCCGGCTTGCCTGGAAATCACGGCATGGACCGAAGACGGCGAAATCATGGGCGTTCGGCACAAGGAATACGATATCGAGGGCGTGCAATTTCATCCGGAATCGATCTTGTCGGAACACGGACACGCCCTGCTGCGTAATTTCGTTCAAAGAACTGCCTGAGCCTTTAGCGCCGGCGTACCGGTAACTGAACCGGTGCCGCCACGCTAATCCGTAAATCGTATTTCGTAGCAAGGAAGTCATGTCAATCTCCGATCAAGAAGCTCTGTTGCGCTGCATCGAGCATCGTGAAATCTTTCACGATGAAATGCTGTCGCTGTTCCGTCGCATCATGAAGGGCGAAATGTCGCCGCTCATGATTGCGGCGCTGACCATGGGCCTGCGCGTCAAAAAAGAAACCATCGGCGAGATCGCCGCGGCCGCGCAAGTCATGCGCGAATTCGCCACACCCGTGCCCTGCCGCGACACCGCCAACCTGGTCGATATCGTCGGCACCGGCGGCGATGGTGCGCAAACCTTCAATATTTCAACCGCCTCGATGTTTGTTGCTGCTGCTGCCGGCGCCCGTGTGGCCAAGCATGGCGGCCGTAGCGTATCGTCGTCGTCCGGCAGTGCCGATGTGCTGGAATCGTTCGGCGCCAATATCAACCTGACGCCGGCCCAGGTGGCAGAATCGATAGAGCAGACCGGCATCGGTTTCATGTTCGCGCCGAATCACCACGCGGCAATGAAACATGCCGCGCCGGTGCGCAAAGAATTGGGTGTGCGTACCATTTTCAATATCCTTGGGCCTTTGACCAATCCGGCCGGCGCGCCGAATATCCTGATGGGCGTGTTCCACCCCGATCTGGTCGGGATCCAGGTGCGCGTGCTGCAACGCCTGGGCGCGCAACATGCCATCGTGGTGTGGGGGCGCGATAATATGGACGAAGTCTCACTGGGCGCCGGCACCATGGTGGGCGAACTGGTGAACGGTGAAATTCGCGAATACGAAATCCATCCTGAAGATTTTGGCATGCAAATGATTGCCAGCCGCAATCTGAAAGTATCCAACTCGACAGAGTCGAAACAAAGAGTGCTGGAAGCACTTGAAGACCAGCCTGGCCCGGCACGCGATATCGTCGCCATCAACGCCGGCGCCGCTTTGTACGCAGCCGGTGTCGCCAGTTCGATTGCCGATGGATTGGATAAGGCGCGCGCTGTTCTCGCTTCGGGTGCCGCCAAAGCAAAACTCGATCAGTTCGTGCAAGCCACGCAAGCCATCGCCGCCACCGGCCGATCATAACCGCGGTTAGAGAAAACGCCGTAAAGGATAAGTACCATGTCAGATATTTTGAATAAGATCCTCGCCGTCAAAGCGGATGAAGTTGCCGCGGCAAAAAAACAGCAAGATTTTGCCAGCCTGCGCCGTGACGTCGAGTCCGATGCAGAGGCGCGCGCCGGTTTGCGGGCTTACGAAGCTGCCCTGCGCGCAAAAATTGCAGCGGGCCATGCCGGCGTGATTGCCGAAGTCAAGAAGGCATCGCCGTCCAAAGGCGTGATTCGAGCAGATTTCCGGCCAGCCGAGATTGCTGCCGACTACGCAGCGCACGGCGCGGCTTGCTTGTCGGTGCTTACCGATATCCAGTTTTTCCAAGGCGCACCCGAATACCTGCAACAAGCGCGCGCCGCATGCGCCCTGCCTGTCCTGCGCAAAGATTTCATGATCGATCCGTATCAGGTCTATCAAGCCCGCTCATGGGGCGCCGATGCTATCTTGCTGATCGTCGCCGCCCTGGATCATGGCTTGATGGCGGAAATGGAAGCTGTTGCCCATGAGCTTGGCATGAGCGTGCTGGTGGAAGTGCACAACGCGGAAGAACTGCAAGCGGCGCTGAAACTGAAAACCGCCCTGCTCGGCATCAATAACCGTAATCTGCGTACTTTCGACACTTCGCTGCAAAACACGCTGGGCTTGTTGCCGCAGATACCGGCGGACAAGCTGGTAGTGACTGAATCCGGGATTCACACCCGGGACGACGTCAAACTCATGCGCGACGCCAACGTCAACGCATTCCTGGTGGGCGAAGCATTCATGCGCGCGCCGCAGCCGGGTGTCGAATTGGGCCGCCTGTTCGACAATTGATCAGAATTCGGATCAGAATGCGGGAATCAGGGAACCCTTGAATTCCGCTTCGATAAACTGCCGCACCTGCTCCGACTGATAAGCTTTGACCAGTTTCTTCACCCAAGGCTTGTCTTTATCTTCCGCCCGCGTAGCAATCAGATTGGCATACGGTCCTTTGGCATCCTCAACCGCAATCGCATCGCGCTGCAATGACAAACCCGCTTTCACCGCGTAGTCGTTATTCACCGACGCCGCTGCCAGGTCATCCAGCGAGCGCGGCAATTGCGCGGCATCCAGTTCCACCAGTTTCAGTTTCTTCGGATTCGATATCACATCCAGCGACGTCGCATTGATTCCGTTCTCGCCAACTCCCGCCTTCAATTTGATCAAACCCGCTTTCTGCAACAATAGCAGGGCCCGATTGCCATTGGATGGATCGTTCTGGATGCCTATGCTCGCGCCTTGCGGCAACTGATCGACGTTCCTGTATTTCTTCGAATAGATTCCCAGCGGCGCCGTGATGGTCAGGGCCACCGGCACGATCTTGTAACCCCTGGCTTTGATCTGGCTATCGAGGAAAGGTTTATGCTGGAAAGCATTGGCATCCAGATCGCCGGCGGCCAGTGCTTCATTCGGCTGCAGATAGTCGCTGAAGGTGATGATCTGGATATCCAGGCCGTCGCGCGCAGCCACTTTCTTTACCACTTCAAAAGTCTGCTCGGCATTGCCGACCGAGACACCCACCTTGATCCGGGTCTTGTCCTGCGCGTGGGTAACAGTGACGCTGGCCGCCAGCAACAGTAGCGGTAATGTCTTGAGGATGAGGCGACGCATTTTTTCTCCGTGGATGAGATGCTGACAATAAAACACAATCTTCACACAGGCTTCGACAATTGCTAACGAACGATTTCGCATGTCGATATGTCCTAGACATATGCTTCAGATGTTGACTGACCGAGAGTCATTTCCAATTTATCCATATAATGGAAATGCAATGAAACCGGCTCGAAAACAACACGACAACACCCATGACCGAAGTATTTTTGGAGGTTTTTGATGCGTTCGATTTATCAAGTGGTTACCGCAACATGTTTCAGTTTTTCCATACTTGGCGGAGATACGTTGGCGGCTAGCCAGCAAAAGCAGTATTCAGTGCGCGACTTCTTCCGCAATCCCGAGCAAAGCGGATTCCAGATCTCCCCCAACGGTAAATACATCAGCTTCATGCAGCCTTGGGAAGGACGCATGAACATCTTCGTCAAAACTGTCGATTCTGATGCCGCGCCGCAGCGCATCACCTCGGAGAAAGCACGCGACATCAGCGGTTATTTCTGGAAAGGCGACGACCACCTCCTGTTTGCCAAGGATTTCGGCGGCGATGAAAATTTTCACGTGGTATCCGTGGGCCGCGACGGTGATGGCCTCAAAGACTTGACGCCGTATCCGAAGGTGCGGGCCCAGATTGTCGATGACCTGGAGGACAATAAAGAAGAAATACTGGTCAGCCACAACAAACGCGACGCAGAAGTGTTCGATGTCTATCGCGTCAACGTCAGGACCGGCGCTGAAAAATTGGTGGCGCAAAACCCTGGCACCATCCAATCGTGGATTACCGATCACGACGGCAAGGTGCGCGCCGCGACCACTTCCGACGGCGTCAACACCAGCCTGTTGTATCGCGCGACGGAAAGCGAGCCGTTCAAAACCGTGCTGACGACTTCCTTCAAGGATTCGGTCAGCCCGCTGTTCTTCACCTTCGACAACAAGAAGCTCTACGCATCGTCCAACCTCGGTCGCGACAAGCAGGCGATCGTCATCCTCGATCCGGAAACGGCCAAGGAAGAACAGGTGCTGTACGAAAATCATGAAGTCGACGTCGACGGACTTTCCTACTCGAAGAAACGCAAGGTGTTGACCGATATCAGCTACACCACCTGGAAAACCCAATACAAATTCCTCGATCCGCAAAGCGAAGCCTTGCACAAAATCCTGCAAGAAAAACTGCCAGGCTATGAAGTCATCACGCAGTCGCACACCAAGGACGAATCGAAGTGGATAGTGGCGGCCTACAATGACCGTACCCAAGGCAGCCGCTACCTGTTCGACAGCAAGGCCGGCACGCTGACCAAGCTGGCCGATATCAATCCGGCCATCGCCGAACACGATATGGCGGTGATGAAGCCGGTGCAATACAAGGCGCGCGACGGCTTGCTCATCAACGGCTACCTGACGCTGCCGCTCGGCAAAGATCCGAAAAACCTGCCGGTGATCATCAACCCGCATGGCGGCCCGTGGGTGCGCGATGTGTGGGGCTACAACCCCGAAGTGCAACTATTGGCGAACCGTGGCTACGCCGTGCTGCAGATGAACTACCGCGGCTCGACCGGATACGGCCGCGAGTTCTGGGAAGCGTCGTTCAAGCAATGGGGCAAAACCATGCAGGATGACATCACCGATGGCGTGCAATGGCTGGTTCAACAAGGCATCGCCGATCCCAGGCGGGTAGCGATCTACGGCGGTTCGTACGGCGGATATGCGACGCTGGCCGGAGTCACCTTCACCCCGGATCTGTACGCGGCGGCAGTCGACTATGTCGGTGTCTCGAATATGTTCACCTTCATGAAAACCATCCCGCCGTACTGGAAACCGTTCCTCGACCAGATGTATGAAATGGTCGGCGATCCGGTCAAGGACAAGGACTTGCTGACGGCAGTCTCACCCGCCTTGCACACTGACCGCATCAAGACACCGTTGTTCGTTGCCCAAGGCGCCAACGATCCGCGCGTCAACAAGGCTGAATCCGACCAGATCGTCGAAAGCCTGCGCAAGCGCGGCGTGCCGGTCGAATACATGGTGAAGGATAACGAAGGCCACGGTTTTCACAACGAGGAAAATCGCTTTGAGTTTTATACCGCGATGGAAGGATTTTTAGCCAAACATCTGAAGCCGCAATAAAGATCCGGCGCTAAGTAACGCCGAATAGCTGACCATGAAAATGGCGGATGACTGGAAACGGACGTCCGCCATTCTTGTTTCCAATGTTGTTACCCGGAGAATCGCTATTCCGGTCTTGTCGACAAATAGGGATTTAGCATGTTTATTAAAACGGCGAATTTAATGAATATAGAATAAATCCTTATATAACAATGCGTTACGAGAATTTTCTTCCCAATCGAATTGAAAATTTATTTTTTTTACTATACAGTGCTACCGAATGAAAACAATCCTGGGAAGTAGCGACGCCAACTCAGGAAAATGCATGCGTCAACCCGGGGAAGGGAATCATGAGACCAACAATTCGGGATATCGCAGCGGTAGCAAAAGTATCCATCGGCACCGTATCGCGTGCCCTGAAAAAGCAACCTGGCTTGACCGAAGAAACACGCCTGCACGTACAGAAAATTGCGGCACAACTTGGTTACAACGAATCTAATCTGCGCCACGGAAGAATCCGACGGCTGACCTTCCTGCTACATCGCCAGCACAGCAATTTCGTCGCCAGCCCGTTTTTTTCGCATGTGTTGCATGGCGTGGAAAGCGCCTGCCGCGAACGCGGCATCGTGCCAACCGTGCTGTCCATCGGCCCCGCCGACAATGTGATGGAACAGATCCGCCTGCATGAACCAGACGCGCTGGCGGTAGCCGGATTCATGGAACCGGAAGTATTGGCATTACTGACCAGGACCGGCAAGCCGGTGGTATTGATCGATTTGAGCGCGCCCGGCTTCCGCTCGGTCATTTCAGACAATCTGGGCGGCGCACTGGCCGCCACCCGCCATCTGATAGAACTTGGCCGCCAACGACTGGCCTTCATCAGCGGGCCGTTGTCTCACTACAGCGTTTCGCAACGCGCGCTAGGCTATCGTCAGGCGTTATTCGAAGCAGGCCGCTTGTTCGACCCGCGCCTGGAGATCACCCTGCCTTCAGACCCGGAATTTCATCTGCATGCGGCCGCCGCGATGCAGCGCTTGCTGCAATCCGATACGCCGCCCGATGCCGTGTTTTGCTATAACGATGTCACCGCACTAGCCGTCATGAATGTTTGCCAGGCGCGTGGCCTGAGAATTCCTGAAGATATTGCGATTGTCGGCTTCGACAATATCGACGCCGCCACCAGCTCCACCCCGCCGCTTACCACGCTGGCGGTAGACAAAGAAGCGATGGGCAGGATGGGTATCAAGTTATTGCTGGAAGATGCTCCGGCACAACCCCAGGTGGTGTTGCCAGCGGAACTGGTCCAGCGTGCCAGTACACTTGGCAACTGATTACCAAAATACCAAAAGCCGGGCTAGAATTCCGCGTGCAGTCGCAGCGAGCCTACCGTTACCGGTCCGCGGTCGGCGTTATAAGCGGGATTATAAAAGCGCTGCAGATCGGCCGTTAATGAAATGCCTTTCGACACGCTGAAACTGTAATAGGCTTCCAGGATGCGCTCCGGCCTGTAGTTCAACCGGCCGTCGCCGATAAATACGCCAAGACCGCCGGCTGCCAGATACTCTTGATGCGCTTTGCTTAATCCGTTTTGTATCAACGCCAGCCCGACCGTGTCATTTTCACGATGCCAACTGCTGCCCTTGACCGAGATCCCGGTGCTCAAGGAGCGCTCGATTTCAGAAAACGAGTAGGTTTCCGTTTTGCCGTCGTTACGGCTGGCCCTGGCAAAAACGCCGATGTCGTCACTCAGGCTTTGTTCCAGGTTAACGCCATAGCCATACTTGATCTGGCCCGTGCGCACCGAAGCCACATCAGGCGTTCCACCGTTGAGCGCGGCGTAAGCCAAGGCATCGGAAAAACTACCCATGATTTCCTTGTTACGGAAAAACAGCACACGCACTTTCCCAGGCTGAGCGCCGATCGTATGATCATGTTCCAGCTCGATCTGGTCGCCATGATATTTGGTCAGACGGGTATCCAGGCGCTGGCCGTTGGATTCCAGCGGCACCATGAAACGGCCGCCACGCAAAACCCAGTCGTCATAATAATATTCCGCCGCAGCGCCCCAGGTATAGCCACGCGTGTCGCCGGCATAATCGTAGGCGCCGTACGTCGACAATGCCCAGTTCAGAAACTGGGTGCGGCCATCATGGGCATAAGCATTGCTGTCGAAGATATCGATGATGCTGAAGTTGCCCACGGTGAGCACCAGGCGCCGTTTGTCCACCATGCCGGCCAGTTGGTTTGGCGCCGATTCAAGCGCCTGCCTGTCGCCGCCGAAACCCCAGGTTTGGCGCAAGAACAATCTTGCACGGTAAAAGGTAGGATTCGGGCTGCTGCCCTTTTGCTGCTCCGAATTCATCATCCCGCCCAGGCCGGTCAGACCAGACATCGGCACAGCCTGCACCACTTCCGGATTGAAGTACAACTCGCCGCCGCGCCATGGCCGCACGCCCAGAAACAGCGTGCCGGAAAAGGAATAACCTTTTTCAGCCTGCGTGCCCAAGCTGTTTGGCCCCGAATAAGCCGCATCGAAAGAAGGCTTTTTTTGCCAGATATAGGTGGCCTGTCCTTTGACGCCCCAGGTCTCTTCCTCGACATCGTCGGCATGCGCAACGATCGGCACAGCTGTCGCGGCCATCAGCATCAGGCCAAGCCAAAGCCGGCTATTGGACCTGAACGTGAAATGGGGAGCAAATGCATGCACTAATTGTTTGCGTGACATAAATTTTGAATACGGGTGGAATGCTGTGCAAGCGGGTTTCACGGAAAGGCTACGATAGTACAACACAGCGTCGCCAAAGGCCTCGCTGAAAGCCTCGCCGAAGGTCACGCTGGAAGCGCGTCCTAACGTGCAGTCTTGCCTGCCTCGACCAGCGCCGCCATGGCTAGCGACTCTTCGTCACCTTGCGCACGCAGGCCCTCAATCACCGTTGCCTGATTCTGCGCAGGCTGGTTCTGGCTAACCTTCCACTTGCCGGACAAGCGCGTAATCACAATCTCGATGCCGACAAGCGCGCCAATCAGTTTTTCCGTGTAGTCATGCGGCGCGTCGGAAAATTGCCAGGGCGCCGGGAAAGCCGCTTCATTGTGCGCGGTAAGCGCCGCCAGGTGCGCCGGCAGCCAGCTGGCGTCGTCGATGATGCGCAACGTACCGTAGGCATGCGCGACGGCGTAATTCCAGGTCGGCACCACTTTGCCGGTTTCAGCCTTGGTCGCATACCAGTTCGGCGTGATATAAGCCTCCGGACCATGGAATATCGCCAGCACTTCCACTTCTTTCCGGAAGTCCTGCCAGACCGGGTTAGCGCGCGCCACGTGTCCGTGCAAGGTACCAAAGGGCCCCGCTTCCGCTGACAACAGCAACGGAATGTGGTTGGCATTGAGGCCACCCGAGGAAAGCGTCACCAGTGTCGACAACGGCCGCGCACGAATCAGTTCATGCAGGACTTCGATTCTCGGTTCGTCAAACTGTTTGGGTATGTACATGATGGTATGGTGCGGCGCGCCGGTGTGAAGTGATGGATTAGCGAATTGACTATCAGCTATGCGACTATAAACCATGCAAAGGTCTGCAGCTTGCTGCGGTGAACGAATCAGCTCCCGTTCGCGTATACATTGGGCGCAAAACGTTCCATCAGCGCCTGTGGCTTGAGCGGCGCAGTGAAGCCGAATTTGGCGTACAGGCCGTGGGCGGTGCTGGTCGCCAGCATAAAGCGCCGCAATCCCTGCAGCCGGGGATGCTCCATGATCGCGGCCATCAGCTCGGCGCTGTAACCCTTGCCGCGATGCTCGGCCAGTACGAAGACATCGACCAGGTAGGCAAACGTCGCGTAATCAGTGACGACGCGTGCGTAAGCTACTTGCGCAGGGCCGGAAAACAGGCCGAAATTCAAGGAGTGACGGATAGATTCTTCGACCGTGGCGAGCGGGATTCCGCGCGCCCATGTTGATTCTTCGGACAGGAAACGATGAATCAACGGCACATCCAATTCGGCTGGTTCGGTAGCAATACGCAGTTTTTCCATCGGGCGATTCTTTCTACTTACTTTCTGTTTAATTGCGGAGAAATACGTGCTACTAAATTAGCATACTCCCGAATGAAAAACAGCGCCTTGTCGGCGCTGTATCTAAGTCACATATTTCAGGTCTTGCTCTCGATAGCCAATCGGGCAACCTCTTCATCCAGCTCGCCCTCCCACTTCGCAATCACCGACGTCGCAATACCGTTACCAATCACGTTGGTAGCGGTACGTCCCATATCGAGGAACTGGTCGATACCGATGATCAGCAGGATGCCTGCTTCAGGCAAGTGGAACATCGGCAGGATGGCGGCAACCACCACCAGCGAACCACGCGGCACGCCAGCCATGCCCTTGCTGCTTACCATCAACACCAGCAACATCGTGAGTTGCTGGGCAAACGACATTTCAATGTTGTAAGCCTGAGCCACGAACAAGGCGGCAAATGCCTGGTACATCATCGAGCCGTCGAGATTGAATGAATAACCGAGCGGCAGCACGAAGCCGGTGATCTTGTCATTCACGCCGAATTTTTCCAGCTGCTCCATCGTCTTCGGATAAGCAGCTTCGCTGCTGGCGGTGGAAAATGCCAGCATGATCGGCTCTTTCAAGAGGCGCAACAGGGTGAAGATCGAATCGCGCAGGAATATATAGCCGATCGCGATCAACAGCGCCCACAGCGTGGCCAGCCCGGCATAGAAACCGCCGAGGAACTTGGCATAGGTCGCCAGCACGCCAAAACCTTGCACCGTAATCACCGCGGCTATGGAAGCAAACACGCCGATCGGAGCAAAACGCATCACATAATCCGTGACCTTCAACATGACGTGCACCAGGCCGTCCACGGCCGCAGTAATTACTTTTGCGGATTCACCTTTGACGGAAGCCAGGCCGAACCCGAAAAACAGCGAGAACACCAGGATCTGCAAGATTTCGTTTTTCGCCATGGCGTCGACGAAACTGCTCGGGAACACGTGCGAGACAAAGTCTTTCAGATTGAAGCCGCTGGTATTCAGCTTGGTATCAGCACCCAGCGCCGGCAGCGGCAGGTTGAGCGCGTGGCCAACCTGGAGCACGTTGACAAACAACATGCCCAACGCCAAAGAGAGCAAGGAAGCGATGACAAACCAGCCCAGGGCCCGGATGCCGATGCGGCCGACCGAACTGCTGTCCTTCATGCCGGCAATACCGGATACCAGCGTGCCGAACACCAAAGGCGCGATGATCATTTTGATCAAGCGCAAAAACACATCGGTGATGATGGAGAAGTAAGCGGCGATTTCCTTCGCTGCCGCTTCGTCCGGTGCCAGATTGTGGCAAATATAACCGACCAGTATCCCTAGAACCATGCCGACCAGAATCCAAGTCGTTGCCTTAATTTTTCTCATTTGCGTATCCTGCCGTTATTAACAATACAACCATACAAAAATACAAAAAATACAAAACCGTCGATCTAAAAATATCCTTAAACCTGAGCACCTTGTGAAATCCATGTCGCGCAGGCATGTTGCGCAGTTCATGTTGTTTTATGTCGACATGCGCCGATCAAGATCAGCGGCGCATACAGAAGAGTTTGCAAGCAACAACGTGAATTTTGCGGAAATGGCAATATTTTCGGGGCAAAATAAAAAGGCCCTCCTGATGGAGGGCCTTATGAAACCTGATGCCGGCTGCGATTTGAACCTGCTTTTCTCTGACCGCAAGCCCGCTTCACTGCTCAAACTGGTGCGAATGTTACCTTACAAAACACCCCTCAATCAACAAAAAAAGGCTGCGAGCGCAGGCATCGCGCGATGCCAAGGCATTTACCGTCCATGCCATTTTCGCAATCAGATCTCGCGTCCTTTGTTCGCCGCCCGGCTATCCCTGTCAATTTCGCACCATCACGTTGTATTTTGATTTTGGAGCATCAAAAACCCATACGCATCATCACCCTGATGTATATTTCCTGACAGAAACTTATAACATCGATTCATCAAGGAGATAGCAATGCAAAAACGTAGTACGTGTAGCGTCATTTTTTGTCTTACCGCATTAGGTGCACCAGGATTCAGCGCAAGCGCATCAGCGGAATTACCGCCTATTAAAATCGGTGTCATCGGCCCCATCACCGGGCCTTCGTCAGACATGGGGCTGAGCATGATCGGCGGCGCCCGGGTCTTCCTGGCCGACATCAACCAGGTCGGCGGTGTCCTCGGCCGCAAGATCGAACTGGTCGAGCGCGACGATCTTGCCAAGCCTGACGTCGGCGCGGCCATGGCCAAGGAAATGATCGAGAAGGAACATGTCGTCGCCGTGGTCGGCTTTGGCAATACCGGTGTCGCCCTGCCTGCGGCGAAACTGTTCCAGGAAGCGAAGATCCCGTTGATCGTTACCGGCGCCACCGGCGCCACGATTACCAAATCGTTCATGCCGCCGGCCTATCCCGTGAACTATATATTCCGCACGTCCGCCAGCGATGCGCTGCAGCCGATCGTGATTCTCAACGATGTAATTGATCGCCGCAAGATCGACAAGATCGCAGTGCTGCATGATGACAGTCCCTACGGCCAGTTCGGCAAGCAAAGCATGATGACGGAGCTGGAGCGGCGCAAGATCAAACCGGTGCTGGTGGAAAGTTTCAAGGTTGGCGATCAAGACATGACGACGCAACTGCAGCATGCCAAAGATGATGGTGCTCAAGCCATCGTGATGTATTGCCTTGCACCCGAAGGCGCGATGGTTGTGAGGAGCGCAGAAAAACTGAAACTGAAATTACCGATAGTCGGGCCGTGGGGCATGTCGCAGCAAACCTTCATTGACAAGGCCGGTCAGGGAGCGGAAGGCGTACGCAGTTCGGTGACGTTCATCGAAAACGAATTGAGTTCAGTCAGCAACCAGTTCTCGCTGACCTACCGCAATGTGAACAAGACCAATCACATTCCGTCTGCGGTGGCTGCGGCTCAAACCTATGACGCACTGCGCCTGATTACGCTGGCGATATTCCAGGCCAATTCGGTGGATGGCGTAAAGATCAAGGACGCGCTGGAAAATCTGCAGGTGCACACCACGTCTACCATCGTCTCGCGTTACTTCAAACCATTCTCGCCCAACGACCATGAAGCAATCGCGCTGAACATGATCGTCATGGGTGAAATTCGTAACGGCAAGGTGACTTATGCGTACAGGGAAGATGCAAACAGTGGATCGATTGCACGTACCAAGAAAAATTAGCAAGCGGGACTGCCAGCAAAAGATTGTTAGCGTTGCCGCCTCAAAATGAGAATCGCAGAAAATGAAAAAGGCCCACATTATCGTGGGCCCTTTTGACAGTTTTCTGGTTCACGATGCGGCTTTGATTTGCGACCACAAAGGCAGGTTATATTTGCGAGCCCTGATGTAATAGTAGAGCGCCATGAGCAGTCCGAAAGATACGCCGCTCAGGATCCATGCAAAAACGGCCTGAACGCCTGGCGTTCCTCGCTGCGGCCAAACAAGAAACCACATCAGCAATCCCCAAACGACACCGAACCATATTCCCGCGAACACGAAATTAAATCCAAAGCTCGCGAAATGCGGCGGTGGAATTGAAACGCCCGCCCGCCAGAACATCCGATGAAAAAACGGTGCGTAGTTGCTGCGCCAGATGCCCGTAGTTTTCAAAATTCCCAATGCGGCATTGACTTCAAGTGGGTATGACAAGGAAGCACCTATTGAGTTATGTAGATCATCCTTCAAAACAACCAGGAAAATCCGTTGCAAATTTCGGCCAGGAATCCAATCTTCACTAGGGGAGACTATACACATGCACATACCAATTGTTTCGTGCCGGATGAAAAATAACTGGCAACGTGAATTGCCACGACACATTCAACGCCACGGCATGACGCAGTCGTCCTGTTATCCAGTTGTGGCATCATGTGACGGTGGTTTTTCCGTGTCGTCATCGTCACCACCCTCAACGTCTGTCATGAAGGATTTCCATGGTCACCTGCTATCTGCGCTACATCATCGATCCCTATAAACTCAACGAATTCGAACACTACGGCAGGATCTGGATTCCGCTGGTGGAGAAGTTCGGTGGACAGCACCATGGATACTTTCTCCCATCAGAGGGAATCAACAACGTCGCGCTCGCGATGTTCACGTTTCCATCGCTCGCGTCGTATGAAGAGTACCGGATAAAATCAATGCAGGACCCGGCCTGCCAGGCCGCATTCAAGTATGCAGAGGAAACCCGTTGCATCCTCAGCTACGAGCGCAGTTTCTTCCGTCCTGTGTTCAAGTAAAACGCGCCCCATATAAAGCCTACAATTAACTTGCGTGGATCTCGACGCATTAAAATGGGGCAATATGATGAGTACAATCAATCTGATTTACACGGTAGTGAGCGATCCCGACTCTTTCGTAGCGTTCCAATACTACGTAAAAGCCGGGGAGGTATTTGATGCCCATGACTACGCGATCACCTATAGGCTAAATGGTGCCGACCTCGATGCCGACGACGTGCGCGCCACGCAAGAAGCCGCAGCAAAGCTCAACGCCGGAGAATGCCTGATGGTTTCCCATTCGATTGCACCATGACTGTTAAATGCAACAGATAAACGCGCCATACTGGGCTTCCAGCGACTTCCGGCGGCTCTCTAGCGTTTATTGACATTGAGACTCTCGACGCCCCTGTTGAATTTCGCGGTCAGGAAATCGGCAATGCGATTCTGCGTTGCTTCGAGATAGGGGATGTTGTGGTGATCCGAGTCAGGGATGGTTTCGTCCTGCGGCGCGTTGGCCAATTTGGTCACCAGCATGTCGGTATGCGAGGCCGGCACTATGTCGTCAGATGCAGCACGAATGATAAACGTCGGCGCGGATAACAAAGGCGCATGCTTGATTGAATCGAAGCGATGCTTGAGGACAAAAGCCGGCACTGACGGGAAACGGCGTTTTGCCAGGGCCAACAGCGAGTCATAAGGCGTAATCAACACCACCGCGGCGACCGGCCGGCGCGTCGCTACCTGTACCGCCACACCCGAGCCAAGACTGCGCCCGACCACGGCGATTTGCCCGGCGTTGATATGGCGATGTTCGGCAAACCAGTCAAACAGCATCTCGGCGTCTTCGATCATTTTCAACTCACCGGGAATACCTTCCGAATCCCCGTAGCCACGATAATTGATGGCAAGCACCGTCATATTGGGGAACATGCGCCACGCGTCACGCGCCACCCAGGACACTTCCTCTGAGCGGCCGCCGAAATACACAACGGCGGGATGCGGACCGGGTACGCGCGGCGTCAACAACCATCCTGAGAGACGAGTGCCGTCGGTGCTACGCAACACGACAAGCCGAGACCTGTGCCCGATGCTATGCGGATGCTCGACTTCCTTGGTGCGGACCGGCTTGAAAATCAGTTTGCGCTGGCTAACCGCGACTGCGGTGGTAAAAATCAGCCACCCGAGGGCGACGATGCCGCCCATCCCGGTCACTTTTTTATATTTGATGCGTGCCATAACGCGAGTGCAACTGCACGGGGCACTACCCTATGCTGCGCACGACCCCCTTACTATTTATTGTAATCCTTCAATTTGTTGTCGTCTCTATCATTTTGTAGTCACGGATGCGATGCGCCAAATTAACCACAATCTGTGTGGTTAATTTGCGCGCTTCCCGTGAAATGCCGTTGCTCACACTGACGCATCGGTGATGATTCACCAGCGTCAGTAATGCATCGCAGAAATAGATATTCGATTGCGATTCGGCACACTTCATATTGCCGGATTCAAACGCGACCGCAACAGGAAGTTCAACTTGAATATGGCGCGAACATATCCTATTGTGGCTTGGCGGTACAACGATTAAACATCGCAAATCTGCGAGAAAACACGAAGTGAAATAGTGATGGATGCCAACGGATGTATCGATGACCTTTCACTTTTATTTTCGCTCATCACTCCGGAACCTGGCTGGCACGGACCCTATAGTGAACGGTAAATAATTCAAGCAGATCAGCATTCTTCCAGCCTCGAAAAAAATCCCTTCAACTGTCACGCAGTCATCCAGTGGGCCGGCATAAATTGGCGTCCGGAAAATCATTTCCCTGCATTGAGGCATTGGCCTTCTTACTCACAAGGAAGAATGTACCAACCTCCTCGCGCTGTCTGGCAGACGCCGTCAGAATGACATTCCAAAAACGACTTTGGCCGAAGCCTGGCCATCACTCTTGAGAAATAAAAATTCTTGAGGAAGAAAATATCCAATGTTCTCTCGGTTCGGCACCAAGGGAACCGCGCTCATGACGTATGTGATGAATTTTATATTTGGCGAAAACAGAAAGGATCTCCATCATGAAAAATCTTATCTTGATTTCGGTTGCAAGCCTGTTCGCATTGGCCGCCTCGGCACAAACAGCGACTGACAACCAGACTGTGAATGTCACTGGTCCGACACTTCGAATTGATCTTCCCAGCCAGTACCATCGGATGCACCCGGATGAATTCTATGACTATATGCGGTCATACAGTCTTTCAAACGGCGGGACACTTGCCGTGTTCTACCGAGGGCGGCAGATGTATGCAGAAGTGGGAGATCTGGGACGGCACGAAATTGTCGCCGCAGCACCAAATGTTTTCGTCGCACTGGACCAGCAGTTGAGGATGACAATCAATCTTCGCGGGGATACCGATGCGAGCGGAGAGCTGATCATGGTCGTTCCGCGCAAGCAACTTGCAGACGGCAGCCTGGTCGGCGGACAACGACTGGTCGCTTCGTTCCGCTAGATAGACATCACCGGCAAGGGATTCACTACGAGCTGCGGCAGGATCTGATTCTCAAAAGCACTCCCGCTTACGTAACAGTGAATCCCGAATCGACCGATCATTCGACTGGAGACGACTCCTTCGAATTGGATACGCCGGCAATAACCGACGCGGAAGGTGCTTCCTTCCTGTCGCGCCTTGCCAGATAGCGGTGACGAACGGCGGCATTGGCTGGCTCCGAAACATGGCGCGACACCAACGATGACACCAGCGCCGTCAATCCGAGAAACAACAGCAACCAAGGCAATCTGGCGCCATAACTCAGCTGCTCCTTGGTCAGGACATTCCGCATCAAGCCCAACACCACGATATGGAACAGATAGATTTCATAACTGTACCGTCCCAGCCAGCGCACCGCGCGACTGCCTCGTCCTGTGGTCCAACCTGAAGTACGATCGTTTGCCGCACCGAGTAAAAACACCGCGCTGGCAAAAGCGATTAACGAGAAGCCGAATATCTCATGTCCTTCTATGCCACGCAGGTAGACCGCGACAAGCGCCATACCTGCAATCAACCGCAATACACGCCCGTAATTTGAAGTGAACTTCATATGCCGCGCCAGCAATGCAGTCAGGCAACCAAATGCAATGGCATCAAAGCAGGCAAGATAACCGTACATGAAGAAAATTTCGTTGTCGGTGTGCTGACTCCGGTAAATCGGGCCAATGACTATGGCTGCGATACAGACGCCGACAATCAGCCAGGTGCGTCGTAACAGCATGCATACCAGCGGCAGGGCAAGATAGAACACTTCCTCGACCGACAGCGACCAGTAAATGTTGAGGCAATAGTTGAAATAACCGGCCGATTGCATGAGCACGTTGTGCCAGAACGTCAGCACCGATCCCGCGGCAATCAAAAAATACGAAGCCGGCAGATCATGATTGCCGTCGGTATTATTAAAGAATGGAATATCCAGGCTTCCCAGGATGACAATGATGGCAAGCGCCAGTAACAGGCACGGCATGATGCGTGCAAATCGGAATAAATAGAACGTGCGCGCATCGATATCTTTCAAAGCGCCCCATCGTGCCAGCGAATTGGACGTAATCAAGAATCCCGAAATGACGAAGAAGATAGTGACGCCGAAGTTGCCGTTGTACGCCGCCTTCAATAACGCCGAAGGCAATAACGTATCAAGCGGGCTGTTCTTCAAGCCGTAAGCCAACGTAAAGTGCAAAATCAACACACAGGAAATTGCGATGCCTCGGAGAAAATCGACCCTGTCATTTCTGGTGTGTTGGTTTAGCGACATATCCATTCTCTATCAAATCAAAACCAGTTTTAGCTACTGCGTCAAGTCGCCATGGGGCTACTGGTGCCCGGCTATCGGCATGTCAAGTTGTTCCAGCGATACGCGCTTGTTTTCGTCCGATTGCCACACGACGTTGCCATCCACGGCATATAGCCAGCATGGCGCCTTGGCCTGCGAGTGGCACTCAGAGAGCGCCTTGCGCATAGCCATTGGATCATTGCTTAACCAGCTCCAGCCGCCATTTGAACTAACGGCAAATGCCTTGGGTGGCAGTGCCGACAAATAGACCATATATCTTGCGCGCGCTCGTGGTCCGACAAACGGAATAGCATCGGGATCGTGGATATCTGCAAACGACGACGGTGCAGGAACAAAGTCCGATTGCGGTGTAGAGCCTGATGAACCAGAGGTGCTTACGCCCTTTTGAGAAGCTGGAGATGTTCCGGGATTCCCCGCCGAAAATATCTCACTTAATCTGTCAAGAATCACATTCTCCCAATTGGTGGCGAACACTGTCGTTGCCAACGCCCTCTTCGACACTACCTCCACTTTCGTCTTGTCGCCGGCCCCGGCTGGCTCAATAAACATGGCAACGTTTTCACCGTAGCTGAATGCAGAAATTCCCCGTTGCGCAAGAGCGTAACCATCATTTCTGTTGTCCCCCACGTAATCAAGACCAACCTCTTTGACCGCTCTTGGCAGGACTGCCCAAACCGCGCCCTGCTTCACGTCGTACACCCGCGCAGCGCCAGTCCCTTTTGCAGACCTGGCGTCTGACAAAGTGGTACATCCCGTCACAGCCAGTGTTCCCAGAATGACAAACAGCAGTGCAATTTTCCTCAAAATTACTCCCCTTTTTTATGAAATTACGTCAAGTCGGGGGAATTCTAATGCCTGGCGGCAAATCTCGGGATAAAAGAAGAAGGTGGGCGTGATTATTGACCTTGCCCCAAATCAGGTAGTTCAAGATAACAATTAAATTAATGCCAAATGACAGGTAGCTAAATTGACCAGAAAACCTACAATGGAAATTGCCTTTATGGCAGCTGATCAAAATCTTTGGTGGAGATGTTACTAAAATTTCTAAGGAGAAATCATGCGGATGCTATTGAATGTCAAACTTCCTAACGCCGAGTTCAACGCTGCTGTCAGGGACGGCTCTGTCGGCAAGAAAATGGCTGAGATCATGGAGGAGATAAAACCGGTGGCGGCTTACTTCACCGAACAGGACGGACAGCGATCAGGCCTCTTGATCGTCGACATCGATGACCCGGCGAAAATTCCTATGCTTGCCGAACCATGGTTTCTGACCTTTAATGCCAACGTGGAATTAAGAATAGTCATGACGCCGGAGGATTTACAAAGAGCCGGGCTTGAAGAACTGGGCAAGAAATGGTCGACGTAGCGTTTGGAGGCAACCTTGATGCTGAATAGCGAATCGCGGAACAAAAGAAAAGGCCCACATAAATGTGGGCCTTTTCTTTTGAATATTGGTGCTGGCTGCAGGACTTGAACCCGCCCCCCCCTGGCTAGTGCTGCAACTTAGCACGAAACAGAATATCTCTAAGAATGTGGTCATCGTCGAAGGCGATTTTTAACGCATAGCCTAGCACCGTCAAATTCATTTTTGTTCCGAACGTTGCAAAATGAGCGGCGTCGGAATCGAACGTGAATTCGTCCGCTAATTGATGAAATTGTTCCTTAACGATTGCTTGCGCAACTGAGTTCCAGTCGCGACCGTTACCGATCCAACCTTCCTTCGCTCGTTCCTTAAATATGGGCGCTTTAGCTTCAAAATCAGGGGCGAACAAGACTAACGCCGTGCAATTACCATCCATAAGTATGAATGGCAAAAACGTTGTAATGTCAGCGGACTCTTTTTCTTTTTGTTGTAGACAAACTCTTGCTGACTCTTGAGCCAGATTGGCTATCGGGTCGATCTTCATTGAATACCTCCACTGGGCGCAGCTATCCGGCTCGTCCCTTACTCAACTTCAACACCACGGATCAAGCATTGATTCGTGATGCTTTGTTACGCCATATTGTCATTGACTTGTAGGTATTGAACTCCTGGGCGTATAACCAATGTTTTACTTCGCCAACTTAATGAATGGCAACCAGTGAAGCGGCATATTCCAAAGGCTTTTTGTATTCCGGCAGGCTGTAATGCGCGTCATTGCCCATTTTTGTTAGTCGGCTTTTGAATGCCAAGAGATTCGCCGTCGCATCGGATCGCTGACGAAGGAGGAAATAGCATGCTTCGCTAATGACAGATTTAATGGGTGAGTCAACATTTTGTCCGTACAGGGCAAGGACTGCCAGTGCTTGAACTTTATTGACGTATTCGCTAATCATTTCTTCTTCGATATGCGCGTCCATAGCGAACTCCCAAAGCCGAAACAATAGATAAAATGACATTAATTCATCTTAGTAATCAGAATGAAATTTGTCCATGGTTCTGATCGGCTCTAGCAAAATTTATAAATACCATCCGGCAATGCTCGTCAATTCTCTAGCGACATCGCTTGACCCCGCGAGCGTGCATAATGCCGCACCGAAATTGGCAATTCAAAAAAAACGCATTAATTTTTGTAGCGTTATATCCAGGCATTTTTTAGAAGAGCTGCGTCATCGCGTCCGCCTCCCAGTTTGTAATCACTAGTTCGCGGCTGACACCTGGCTGTCCATATGTACTGCCAATACTGCATTTGATATCCAGCACATCATCGTAAAATCGTCGAACACGTAGCGGATGAAGCGCCATTTGTCAGAAATCGTATCGCGAAGATCGGACCTGTAAAAAAAAATGACGTTTTCCCACCGCGTCTGTTATGGCTCCAAAGGTGATCCGGGCGCCGGGGTAGTCTGTGGTAATGAGACTTCCGATGATGGGTATGGATGCCAAGATCAGGGTAAGGACGGTGCAGTGAAGTTAGTCAAGCAGCGCCGGCCTGAAGGCAAAACGGACCGGATGATGCAGAGTTGCATCGACGGAATGTGGAGGATAACAGTATATGACAGCAACAGGCTCTTGGTAGGTTTGGTGGAGTTGAACCGGTCAACGACTACCGGCGCGGGCAGTCAACATTGCCGGAATATACCCAGCTACCAAAATCCCGGCATCCGGGTCGTTTTCGGAGTTTTGTAAGTCCAGAATCAAACGCAAATCGATCCCGAAGCAAACGCGACGTTACACAGGCATGAAATTGCACCTAGAGCCTACTATGAGTCTACTAATCAGAAGGCCCACATTGCTGTGGGCCTTTTAGATATTGGCGCTGGCCGCAGGACTTGAACCCGCCATCCCCTGATTACAAGTCCAGCGACAAAATCAATACTTTCAATAACTTACTGAGTTTTCAGTTCCGCAATTTAGCATCTCCCGTTGTCTGCGAACGCAATGTCGGCGCGGGTTCATATGAAATTGCGAAACCATGAGGTCACCTATTTTTTTATATTTTAGATGCTGCGCGAATCACATCGGCCAGAAACCATCGCAGCATGCCCTCGGAACAGGCATTCGAACTCAAACCTTCAATTGGTTTCGCCCTTGGTAATCATTTCAACGGGGAGTGAATTTGATTTCGTAATCAATCGTACCTTGATGCTTACAAAACTGATGATGGCGCCAATGCCGAGTGCGAGACCTGCCAGGATTAGCGCGACATGCATTCCCGCAAGGAGTTTTTCCGACCCTCCTGCGACCAACGATCCGAATACCCCGACCCCGATGACGCCCCCCGTCTGGCGCGCCGCGTTTAACGCTCCAGAGGTAATACCTGTGCGTTGCCTATCGGCGCTGGCGAGAACGGCGGCCGTCATTGCGGGGACCGTCAGCGCCACACCGATGCCCGCCGCTAGTAGTGGGCCAACGATGACGCTATAGGAGGTTCTGCCGTCGATGCCAGCCAGCGCTAGGTAACCGCAGGCGGCTAGCGCCTGCCCCATCACCATGGGTAGCCGCGGCCCGAACCGCGCGGTCAGCCGACCAGAAATCAAATTGGCGACGGTTACCAGCGCCGTCATCGGCAGAAAAGCTAGTCCAGTCATCAACGGTGAATACCCCTTCGTCGTCTGGAAGAATAGACTAAGCACAAACATCAGCCCGTAGTAGGCGAAGTTGGTGAGGAGTCCAACGACGCAGGAGGCACTCACCACTGACGAGTGAAACAATGAAAGCGGCAGCATAGGATCCGCGCCACGGGCTTCTGCCAATAGGAACAACGCGCCGGCCACCAGGAAACAGGTAAAACCTGACAGGACTAGCGGATGCGTCCAGCCGAGTGCGCCGGCCTCGACGAAGCCGAGGGTGAGCCCACCTAGCGCGAGAATCGCCAACACTTGCCCGGCGAGGTCCAATCCACGGTTGGGTGTCTTTGAACCCGACGGCGCATAGGATAAAGTCAACCAGATGCCTAAGAGCCCAAGTGGCAGGTTGAGGAAGAAGATGCTCGGCCAACCGAAGCGATCCACCATGATGCCGCCAACGACCGGCCCGGCCGCAAGTGCCAAGCCGCCAACGCCAGCCCATATGCTCACGGCTCGCGCACGAGATGCCGGCTCCGGGAAGCTGGCGCTAAGCAACGCCAACGAGGCTGGTACGCAAAGTGCCGCACCCACTCCCTGGACGACGCGGCCGGCAATAAGAGTACTGATGCTGCCCGCCATGCCGCAGGCCAGTGACGCAATGATAAACAACGCAAAGCCTATGACGAAGATTCGTTTGGCACCGAAGCGGTCACCAATGGCACCTGCCGTTAGCAGCAGACTCGCAAAGACCAGCGTGTAAGCGTTAATGATCCATTGCAAACCGGTCACGTCGGTGCTGAGCGATGCTTGGATCCTTTCCAGCGCAACGTTCACGACTGTGACGTCGAGAATGACGAGGACGAAGCCTAGACTGGTGGCTATCAAGGTCAGGCGTGGCGAAGATGATTGATTCGATTTCAGATAAGACATGAGAGGAGAGTCCCGGAGATTGTTTTCTTGTTGAAAAATGGCCGTCACGAAAACCGCTGACTAATTCCAATCTCATTGTATTGCCTTGAAAAATTATATAAACTGACATTTTGTTTGATGACTACCTAGGAAATATTGGTAATGGACATCTTCAAGGCCATGGCTATCTTCATCCGTGTAGTTGATACGGGGAGTCTGACGGCGGCAGCTGCGGAATGCGACCTTTCGCCAACCATGGTTGGCAACCATTTGCAGGCGCTAGAGGATCGTCTCGGTACACGCCTCATCAATCGGACCACACGGCGGCAAAATCTGACCGAATTCGGCAAGGCCTATTACGAACGATGCATTGAGATCCTCGGTCTCGTTGGGGATGCCGATGCCCTCGCACTTGAAACGCAGACCAGTCCCAAAGGGCGGCTTCGTGTTACCGCGTCTGCGACTTTCGGCACGGAACGATTGGTACCTGCGCTCGCCGACTATACGGCGCGTTATCCCAAAGTGGATCTCGACGTGGTCATCACCGACACTGTCGTGGATTTGGCTGAGGACGGATTCGAGGCGGCGATCCGCCTTGGCAACCTTCAGGGTTCCGACCTGATTGCCCGCCCGCTTGCACCGTATAGATTGATGATTTGCGCCGCACCGAGTTATCTGGCGAAGCGCGGCGAACCGCGACGACCGCAGGATCTTGCGCAGCACGATTGTTTAGCCTATACCTATTCCTCGCGGTCCGAGTGGCGATCGGCACAAGCATCCTGGCGCATGAGCGGTCCAGAGGGCGAAATCAGCGTGCCGATTTCGGGCCGGATGCAGGTCGACAGCGCTCAAGGGTTACGCCAGGCTGCGCTCGCTGGCATGGGCATTGTCATGTTGCCTGAGATAATGCTGTCAAAGGATATCGAGGACGGCCATCTCGTCCGCCTACTCCCTGGATACACGCCGCCGATCCGACCGTTGAACCTCATCTACCTACGTGATCACCGTATGTCGCCCAAGCTGCGCAGCTTCGTTGATTTCGTGGTGGAGCGCTTTAGCTTGAAGTCGTGATTTACGGGTAAAAGCAGGGACCGACAAAGAGGAAATTGATGGTATTTCTGCGGCACAGAACCAGCTGAGACATGCAACCGCGACAATGACTGCGCACCATGTTCGACATAGCAGGGGAAGCTAGTCAAACCTACAAAATGATTTTTGCGGAACAAAAAAGAAAAGGCCCACCAAGCGGTGGGCCTTTTAAATATTGGTGCTGGCTGCAGGACTTGAACCCGCCACCCCCTGATTACAAGTCCAGCGCGAAAATCATTAATTTCAATCACTTATTGAATTCTTGGTTCCGCAATCCAATCATTTCAATACCTAGAAAGCCCAATAACAACGCGGGGGCATTTCAAATTGCGGAACAAACGAATGACGCTCAATACAATCAACATCCGCTTTGGGTGCCCTCATGAAATTTCCACAAGGAAACTGAATTATTTGTAAAAACTCCAACTGAGATACTGTCAAAGTTGATAGGTTGCAACTAATTTTCAGCGACCTACACTGACTTGGTCGGACATGGCACTTACTTGAGCGCCAAGGCACTGACTTAACCACTACACCAAAGGAAACTATCATGACGTCAAATTTGTCTCCGATTCATTCCGGCGAATCGCGAGTAATCGCTTCGGAAAACCAGGTGAAAGACGCTTTGGAGGTCAACTGGGCGCAGTACGATGGTGAACGTGTCATCGCCAGCAACGGCGGTGCGATTTATCTGGTCAAAAATGGCCAACTTCAGTGGATTCCCGATCCGACTACGTATAACAATTTATTCGTATCGTGGAACGGCGTCGTCGTTAGTGACTATCTGATAAACAACATTCCTCACGGTCCCACACTGACTACAGGTGCCATATTGGCCAAAGGAAGTTCTGCTACGGTGTATTTGATTACCAATAATCAAAAGCAGGGAATACCAGACATGGCGACGTTCAACAAGTTCTATTTCAACTCGAAGACGATCGTTACTCTTCCGCAGATCGTTATCGATTTCTTGCTCACCGGACCAAACGTCGGCTAATCAACATGCAGAATTGATAGCGGCGCGCGACCTCCGTCCAAAGATCAAGTGTAATCGAATCTAACTACACCGAGGCCAGATGTTCAACGCAGTTGAGAGTCCGCTTTTGCGAAGCTCGACAGGCCGGTTTGGGTTGGAAGCTGTTATTGGGTGCGTATGCGCTTTAGAACTTGTTCCGCAAAAAATGTGATTGCGGAACAAAAAAGAAAAGGCCCACCGAACGGTGGGCCTTTTAAATATTGGTGCTGGCTGCAGGACTTGAACCCGCCACCCCCTGATTACAAGTCTCCAGCATAAGTAATGGAAATCAAGCATTTATTAAGATTTTAGTTCCGCAAATGCGGTGGTATTAATGACCGGTGAGCCACTGTTTGTGCGGTGCGATTTTTATTTGCGGAACCGTTTTCAATGCCCAATATCCGCGAGTTTGGCGACGTCACGCGCCATCCAAATCAGAAACGATCGAAAATATTTTGAACGAACGATTCAGACGCGTCACTGCAACGCCAGATAAAACTCACGGTCGAGGGCTGCTATATCCTTGGCATCCAAATGGTCTGCCTGCACCCATTCAGCACGCAGTCGGTTCAGTAACGATACAAGGCAAGCTTTGGTTTCTTCAATATCTAATCCCCAGCCTAGATTAACTTCGCGCAAGGCAACTGCCACAGATCGATGTAAAGCGCGTAGCGATTCCGGTTCGAGAGGGGCATCGACTTTGTACTTATACAGCGGCATCAGATTACGGATGTCATGCCCGCTTAACCTTGGGAAGAAAGCGGGTAACAGGCGTGCATACAGTCGTTCTTTACCTCGATACAAAAGGTCAGCATCCAGGTTCATTGATGTCATGCCCTCATGAATGCGGTATGAAGTCAATGCATTCGGCAAATTGGCAAATCGCGCCCCGAGTAGCAGGCAATCGAACCAAAAGCCCAGATCGTCCGTTATATAAAGGTTCGGGTCATACCTGAGCACATTCCTTTGTATGAAATCATGGCGAAACATGACACTGGGATTGGCAAGGTAGGCATCGCCACTGACGAAGCGCGCCTTGATACGCCCATCTTCAAGCGGAAAGTCGCTGTTTCCCTGCTGGAGTCCGAAATGTTGGATCTGACTACCTACAACAGTGATTTGAGGATGCTCGTCAAGAAACCTTGCCTGCTGGAACAAGCGTCTCGGATCCGCAATATCGTCGTGATCGAGACGTGCGACATACTCACCGCTAGCTAAGCTGAAAGCGCGATTGGCATTGACTATGCGACCCTGATTATTTTCATGACGATAAATTTTGACTCGTTTGTCCCCAATATCCCGAATCAAATCAAGGGTGTTATCGGTACTTGCATCATCTAGTATCAACACCTCGAAATCGGCATCTTCTTGCGCGAGAATTGAACTCAACGTCGCCTGAATGTGAAGGCCGGCGTTGAAGGTTGGTATAACTACCGATATTTTTGGCATAGATGGCGCTTCCTGTTTCGTTTCTTGTTTGCATGATAGTTTAAGTTTTATCGCACAATTTACTTTGATAACAAACCGGCTGCTGATTAGCATTCTTATGCGCGAGCGCATTGATGAATATATCACTTAGATTTGCTTGAAAGAAGTCCGCGTCGGGCTTTCTGGATGGCGCTTGCGCCAATGTAGAGCCTGAGAGGCCAGCCAAGGGCGGATCTTGGCGGGCGCGATCAAAAGCAGCGCGGTTGTCATTGGTTGCATATACGCTTTAGAACTTGTTCCGCAAAAAATGGGTTTGCGGAACAAAAAAGAAAAGGCCCACCGTTCGGTGGGCCTTTTAGATATTGGTGCTGGCTGCAGGACTTGAACCCGCCACCCCCTGATTACAAGTCAGGTGCTCTACCAGATGAGCTAAGCCAGCTAAACTGCGAAGTCCGCAATTATACCTATTTAATTCGAGTTAGGGTAGGTCTTCCGCCTTTTTTTGGTGGTTCCGGATCTTTTTCTGGATCCGTATCGGACAAACCCTGTTTTGCATCGGCGGTTGATGATGGTACTGAGGACAAAATCGGTGTAATCGTGGCAGTTTGCTCGGTGTCGGGCTCTTGCTCGGCGGTTACCTCGATATCCGACTCAGCAGCCGGAGCCGATGCTTCGAATGCCATGCCCTGGCCGTTTTCACGCGCATAAATCGCGATGACGTTTTCTACCGGCACGGAAATTTCGCGCGAGACACCGCCAAAACGTGCATTGAAATTAACGAATTCGTTGTCCATTTTCAAACCGCTGGTGGCTTCGAAACTGACGTTCAATACGATTTCGCCATTCTTCACGAATTGCATCGGCACCCGCGTGTGCGCATCTACCCTGGCCGCCAGATACGGGGTGTAGCCATTGTCGGTGCACCATTCATAAATGGCACGCAACAAATACGGTTTGGTAGAGGTTTCTGACATGGGAAGCAATGGTACAAAAGGTACAAAATTTAAGCATGGACCGGCGCGCACCGCCTAAGCCAAGGCGGGAGCACACCGGTTATCTACACGATCTTAACGACGCATGACCTTTTCGGACGGCGTCAGCGCTTCGATGTAAGCCGGGCGCGAGAATATACGCTCAGCATACTTCATCAGCGGCGCAGCCGTCTTCGACAGCTCGATACCGTAGTGATCCAGGCGCCACAGCAATGGCGCGATGGCCACGTCCAGCATCGAGAACTCGTCGCCCAGCATGTATTTGTTCTTGAGGAACAAAGGCGCCAGGGTAGTCAGGCGATCGCGGATTTCATTGCGTGCCTTTTCGTGGCTCTTTTCTGCGGCTTTGGCTTTCTCGTTTTCCAGCGTGTGCACGTGGATGAACAATTCTTTCTCAAAGTTGAACAGCATCAGCCGCGCACGGGCGCGCATCAGCGGATCGGCCGGCATCAGTTGCGGATGCGGGAAACGTTCGTCGATGTATTCGTTGATGATATTGGATTCGTACAGAATCAGGTCGCGCTCGACCAGGATCGGCACTTGACCATAAGGATTCATGGTCGAGATGTCTTCCGGCTTGTTGAACAAGTCGACATCGCGAATTTCAAAGTCCATGCCCTTCTCGAACAGAACGAGGCGGCAGCGTTGTGAAAATGGGCAGGTTGTACCCGAATAGAGAACCATCATTTTTATAGTTCCTTAGAAACAAAAGGGTGAGACCCGATACGGCTCACCCCAAAACGCATACCCGCAAAATCGCGGGTATGAAAATTACTTGACGTCTTTCCAGTATGACGCGTTGAGACGCCATGCCAGAACGAAGAACATGCCGAGGAACAGCAGAACCCAGACGCCGAGGCGCTTGCGGGTATTCTGAGCAGGCTCGCCCATCCATGCAAGATAGGACACCAGGTCGGCAACGGCAACATCGTATTGGACCTTGTTCATCTTGCCCGGCTTGACTTGCTCGAAACCGACAAACTTGTGTTCGGTCTTGCCCTCTTCGTGCGGATCTTTCACGTCTTCGTATTTGGCAGTACGAATCCCTTCAAGTTCCCACAATACGTGCGGCATGCCGACGTTAGGGAAGACCATGTTGTTCCAGCCGCTTGGACGGCTGTCATCTTTGTAGAAAGTACGCAGATAGGTGTACAACCAGTCCGGACCACTACCGGCGCCGGATGCCTTGGCGCGGGCAATCACGGACAGGTCCGGCGGTGTCGCTCCGAACCACTCTTTGCCGTCTTTCGGCGACATGGCGATAGTCATCAGGCCACCCACTTTATCGGTGGTGAACAACAAGTTGTTCTTGATCTGGTCTTCAGTCAGGCCGATATCGCGCAAGCGGTTGTAACGCATGGACGAAGCGGAGTGGCAGTTCAGGCAGTAGTTCACAAACAGCTTGGCGCCGCTTTGCAGCGCCGACAGGTTGTTGCCCTGCTCTGGCGCGGTATCCAGCGGGTAGCCACCCTCTTCGGCAAACGCAAGCGCGGGAAGCAGCACCAGGGTCGCTATCAATCTTTTTAGCAATGTCATGTCTCTTATCCTCAGGCTTTGTGCGGGTGCTTAGTGCGGATGATATACAACACGGTCCGGCACCGGCTTGAATGTACCTGCGGCGCTCCACCATGGCATCAACAGGAAGAAGCCGAAGTAGATAAAGGTGCAGACCTTCGACACGTAGCCGCCGATTGCCGATGGCGGTTGCACGCCAAGGTAGCCGAGCACCACGAAGGTAATCGCAAACAGGATGTAGATATATTTGTGCCAGCTCGGACGATAACGGATCGACTTGACCTTGGAGTGATCCAGCCAAGGCAGACCAGCCAGGATCATGACCGAAACGCCCATCAGCACGACGCCGAAGAACTTGGCGTCGAATACAAACATGGCGCCGATGATGGCCAGGCCGATGACCGTGGCAGCGACCTTGATCATGCCGCTCAGGCTGGACTTGAGCCACAGCAGCGCAACAAAGGCAGCAACACCGGCTTGCAGGTAGACGATGAAGTCCGAAGTAACCGCGCGCAAGATCGAATAGTAAGGCGTGAAATACCAGACCGGAGCGATATGCGGTGGAGTCTTCAGCGAATCGGCCGGGACGAAGTTGTTGTACTCGAGGAAGTAGCCGCCCATTTCAGGACCGAAGAACACCACGGCGCTGAACACGATCAGGAACACGGCAACTGCCATCACGTCATGCACCGAGTAGTAAGGGTGGAACGGTACGCCATCCAGCGGTACGCCTTTGGAATCAAGGTTGTCCTTGATTTCAATGCCGTCAGGATTGTTGGAGCCGACTTCGTGCAAGGCGATGATGTGCGCTACCACCAGGCCGATCAGGACCAGCGGAATCGCGATCACGTGGAACGAGAAGAAGCGGTTCAGGGTTGCATCGGAGACCACGTAGTCGCCGCGAATCCACAGCGACAGATCAGGGCCGATGAAAGGAATCGCACCGAACAGGTTGACGATAACCTGCGCGCCCCAATACGACATCTGGCCCCATGGCAGCAGATAGCCCATGAACGCTTCGCCCATCAGGCACAGGAAAATGCCGACGCCGAACAGCCATACCAGTTCACGCGGTTTGCGGTACGAGCCGTACAGCAGGCCGCGCACCATGTGCAGGTAGACCACGATGAAGAAGGCCGAAGCACCGGTCGAGTGCATGTAGCGCACCAGCCAGCCCCAAGGCACATCGCGCATGATGTATTCGACCGAGGCAAACGCCAGGGCAGCATCAGGCTTGTAATGCATGACCAGGAAAATCCCGGTGACAATCTGTATCACCAGCACCAACAGCGCCAGCGAACCGAAGGCGTACCAGAAGTTGAAGTTCTTCGGTGCGTAGTACTCGGACAGGTGGGCTTTCCAGGTGGATGTCAGCGGAAAACGCGCATCAACCCAGTTCAAGGCCTTGTCGGCGATGGGAGCATCGGCCGGCAACTGTTTTTCGTGGAATGCCATGATTAAGCCTCACCTTTCTCGTCTTTACCAATGACGATCTTGGTATCGGACAGGTACATATAGCGTGGCACGTCGAGATTGTTTGGCGCCGGCTTGTTTTTGAAAACACGGCCTGCCAGGTCGAATGTCGAACCGTGGCAAGGACAGAGGAAACCGCCTTGCCAGTCATCCGGCAATGAAGCCTGTGCGCCAGGGGCGAATTTTGACGATGGCGAGCAACCCAGATGCGGGCAGATGCCAACCAGCACCAAGGTTTCTTCGTGGCCTGCGCGGCCGCGATTATTCGCCTTGTTCTTGCAATAGTCAGGCAAGTCCATGGTGTAGGGCTTGAGTGACTCGGGGTCGGCAACTTCAGAGGCGGTATGTTCCAGCCCCTTCATTTGTTCCGGCGTGCGCTTCATGATCCAGACTGGCTTACCGCGCCATTCGAAGACTTGCATTTCGCCCGGCTTGATGCCGGAAATATCCACTTCTACTGGTGCTCCTGCGGCTTTTGCGCGCTCGGACGGCTGGAAGGTGGACACAAAGGCCCCTGCCGTAGCTAAACCAGCCACGCCCCCCGCCGCACATGTAGCCACGAGCAAACCACGTCGACCGGAATCGACCTGCTTTTCGATACTCATACCAACCCCAATCAGTCAAAATACGAAACTTGCACGGAACTTCTAGCAACCCTAGATTATATCGAAGCTAAAGCCTGTTTTAAAGGAAATACATGCAGCGATGCACAAAATCAACTAAATCCGCTGAAACTGCCGCTAAATCTGGCACAATTTCCTTAATACACACGCTCTTGCACTGCAGCAAGTTTCAAAAAAGGCGAAAAATAACAAGATTTGACAAATTTATCCTTTTAATCGACACGTGATCGCAGTATCTTCCCGACTATCAACATTGATTTGGAGAATTAGCGCTATGAGCATGATGGAAGAATTCAAGACCTTTGCACTCAAAGGCAACGTGATGGATTTAGCGGTCGGTGTGATTATCGGCGGCGCATTCGGCAAAATTGTCGATTCTTTGGTGCAGGACATCATCATGCCGGTCGTCGGCAAGATTTTTGGCGGTCTTGATTTTGCCAATTACTACTTCCCCTTGAATGGCCAGGTAGCAGGGCTGACGCTGGCGGAAGCGAAAAAAGCCGGCGCTGTGTTGGCATACGGCAATTTCATCACGATCGCACTGAACTTTGTCATCCTGGCGTTCGTGATTTTCCAGATGGTCCGCATCATCAACAAGCTGCGAAATGCAACTCCACCGCCGCCAGCTGCCGATCCGGAAAATATTGTGCTGCTGCGTGAAATCCGCGACTCGCTGAAGAAATAACAGCAGCCGGCCGTTTCCTCGAAAGCCCGCTCGTCATAGCGGGCTTTTTATTTGAGCAACGCCGATGCAGACGATGCCAGGCTGTTGCAGCGGCAGTTACCATGCGTTAATCTGTGGAATCACCAACTTGGTTCAGTAACAACGTAGTCCCTATCCGCCGGCGGTGCCCGAGGCGCCTAAAAAGGAAGCCGAATTGCCTTCTACAGACTTGCAACCGGAACAACTGAAAATCTGGCTTGCTGCAGTCGTGCGCAAGGACGCTGCCGCCTTCCGCGCGCTCTACGACGCGACCTCACCGAAACTGTTCGGCTTCGCGCTGCGTATACTAGTTAAGCGCGAGTGGTCGGAAGAAGTTCTGCAGGAAAGCTTCGTCAACATCTGGAACAACGCCGACAGCTACCAGGCCAGCCTGGCGGCGCCAATGACCTGGATGACCACCATCGTACGCAACAAGGCATTCGATTTTTTACGGCGCACGGACAGCACCGTCGAGATCGACGCAGACACATTCGACAAGGAAGTCATGAACGCAATGGAAAGCGCCGGCCCGACACCGTTGGAAGCGCTGCAACTGACCGATGATGCAAAGGCGCTGGCGACATGCATGGCCCGCCTGGATGCCATGCATCGGCAGGCCATCGCCCTGTCGTTTTATCACGATCTTTCGCATAGCGAAGTCGCGGCGCAAATGCAGTTGCCGATCGGCACCGTAAAGACCTGGATCCGGCGCGGACTGGAGCGCCTGAAAACCTGCCTTGGCAAACTCGGGAGCGCCTGATGGATATCGAGCGCAATCCCGTTCTGGTGGATAAACTGGCGTCTGAATATGTACTCGGTACGCTGCAGGGCGGCGCGCGCCGTCGCTTTGAAAGCTTGCTGCGCCATCACGTCGAGCTACGCTTGGCCGTCGCCGAATGGCAAGATCGCCTGCACCCGATGGCTGAACTGGCGCCGGTTGCCCAACCGTCTGCCGCGGTCTGGCCCGCCATCGAAGCCAAGCTCGGCTTGCATGGCAAGCCTCAGCGCAAGCAATCGATCTGGTTCGAGTTGCGCGAAGACCTGAGTTTCTGGCGTGGCCTGGGCCTGGTCTCGACCACCGCCGCCATCATATTGACCTCGCTGCTATTGTCCCGGCAAGAACTGCCGGTACCGGCAGCGCCTGCCACCTCCTATATCGCCATGTTGAGCAACGACCAGGCGCAGCCGATCGCAGTCGTTACCGGCGATGCGCCAGGCGGCAAGTTGGTGGTCAAGCTGGTGACGCCGCAGGTGATTGCCGCCGACAAGAGCCTTGAATTGTGGGCGGTGCCGAAAGACGGGCCGCCACGCTCGCTAGGCTTGCTGGCAGCAGATGGCAGCGTCACCCTGGCGTTGCCGGCCAACGCCACGCCGCAAACGATTCCGTTGCTGGCCGTGACACTGGAACCGAAAGGCGGATCGCCGAATCCTGACGGCCCTACCGGTCCTATCGTGTTCAAGGGCGCCTGGGTTCAGATATAACGGCTGGTGCGGATAGAGAGAAGACGATGCGGTAATCGACAATCGCCCATCGCCCATCGCCTTCAGTCATCTGTCATCGCTCGCTATTGCCGATGGTGATAATCCGCATCAGGGAGCGATACAGGAAGAAAGCCGTGCCATGCCAGGCCCGTGCCCGCCAGGACTGATTGGCGAATGCACTGGCCGCCATCGGCGTGCCATCGGCGATCCCACTTTCAATCTGTTGCCGCAAGGCGCGCGAAAAATCGGCATCCCGGATCACCACGTTTGCCTCTTGATTTACAAACAGGCTCAAGCCATCAAAATTACTGGAGCCGACGGTGGCCCAGTCGTCATCGATCACCGCTACTTTTGCATGCAAGGCGGTTTTGCGGTACTCGACAATCTTGACGCCAGCCTTCAGCAGCTTGGGATAATAGGAATGGCTGACTGCATCCTGCAAACGGAATTGGCCGACTCCCAGCAACAAGGTGACGTCGACGCCGCGTCGTGCCGCTGCTTCCAGGCCGCGTCGTAATTTCCGGCTCGGGGCAAAATACGGGCTAGTCAGCAAGGCGCTTTGCCGGGCATGCCCCAGTGCCTGCAAATAAGCGCGCTGGATAGTGCGGCGATTGCGCAGATTGTCGCGCAACACCAGTCCTGCTGCCGCCGGCCCATGCGCCGCGCCGTTGGTGATGACGCGGGTTCGCTTGAATTGCTTGAGGCGCGCCAACAACTTCATCTCGCCCAGACGCATCCATTGCGCCTCCAGCTCATCATGGATCACCTGCACTAGCGAGCCGCTGATACTCACCGCAAAATCCCAGCGCGGCGCGGGCAATGGCGCGCGCTGGTCATCGTCGGAAACCATATCGTCGATGATATTCAAGCCGCCGATAAAACTGATCTGCCGGTCCACCACGCACATCTTGCGATGCATCCGCGCCACGCCACGCCGAAACCAGGGATTGAAGGCGCGGTACATCACGCCGCTGGTCAGGAATTCCTGCTGCAGCGACATGGAACGCCTGCGGCCAGTGCCCAGCCAATCGGCAATCACCCGGACTGCGACACCGCGCCGTGCCGCATTCGTTAGCGCCTGCTGCACCAGCAGCGCTGTTTCATCGGCGGCGAAGATATAGGTTTCCAGGTAGATTTCGACGCGAGCGGCATCGATGGCGGCAATCAGCGCAGGAAAAAAAGCAGCGCCGTTGTGCAACAGCGTGATGTGGTTATCTGCGCTAAAAATTACCGCGCGCATATAACGAATAAAGGGAGAGATAAAGAAAAGAACAAAGGGGGTGACGACATCCGGCCTGTCTTTCTGAGGTCATGGTTGAAGCTGGCATTGCCACGATTATCGCAGCTTGAGCGTCGCCACGATAGGTGCGTGATCCGACAATTTTGCCCATTCCGCGCCATGCAGGACTTCAGCTGATTCTACCGTAAAGCCACGCAAATAAATCCGGTCCAGACGCAACCAGGGAAAAGCCGCCGGAAAAGTACGGGCCGGCTTCAATTTTGGCGTGCGCCCCACCAGTTGCTGCAAATAGGAACCGACGCCTTGTATCAGGCTACCGGTGGCGATCCGCTCATCGAATATTTCGGCGACATCAAGCCGCGCTCTCAGCAATTCACTCAGGCGATTGCCCCAGTCGTTGAAATCGCCGGCAATAATCAGCGGCGCGCCCGGCGGCGATGAGCTACGCACCGCTTCGATCAAGGCGGCAGTCTGACGACGCCTGCCGCCGCCGAACAATCCCAGGTGCACCACATAGCAGTGAATATCCTGGACTTCGGTTTTCAGCACGCAATGCAAAATGCCCCGTGCTTCATAGGCATGATCCGATACATCCTGGTTGCTTTGCGAGCCGATCTCAAAACGACTCAACAAGGCATTGCCATGATGGCCATGATCGTACACGGCGTTCATGCCGTAGGCGGCGTGATGCGAATCACCGGCGAGGAAATCATGCTGGGCCTGATCCGGCCAGTGCGCCGCATGGCGTGCCGCCATCAGATCATGCCGGCCCTGCACCTCCTGCAGGAAAAACACATCGGCTTCCATCTGCGCCAGCGCCTGTTTCAATGCATGCACGCGCGGCCGGCTGCCCAGCGAGGACACGCCTTTATGGATGTTGTAGGTTGCAATGCGCAGTTTCATGGATCTCTTCGGTGATGCAAACTACTTGCAGATCTGGCGCGGCAGCTGCAGGATCGCTTCGGCGTTCGATGGTGAAAAACACGCGTCAGCCGCTGCGCGATACGGTAGCCACTTGTACTGCAAATGTTCGCGCGGCGCGAGGGTAATCGGAATACCGTTCGGCACCAGCAAGCCAAACACATGCTCAGTATTTTTTGTCACTCCAGGCGCATAGCGATGGCGCCAGACCGGATAAATCTCATACACGTTGGCAACACCCCAGTCGTGCAGATTCGACACCGGCACTGCGCCTGCTTCGGCGGCCACCACGATGCCGGTTTCTTCCTGCACTTCACGCATTGCCGTCGCGTCCAGAGCTTCTTCCGGAAAATCCTTGGAGCCGGTTACCGATTGCCAGTAATCCAGCTTATCGGCCCGTTCCATCAACAAGACCTGAAGATCTTCTGTATAAATAACAACCAAAACCGATTCGGGAATTTTATACATGCGCTTCTTTTAATATTGCGTGCAGGGTGAAAAAAACAACTTGCCCACCCTGCTTCATTTCAGAAAACACCACTATAAACCGGTTTTGGCCGGACATAAAAAAAGCGCGGAAATCCGCGCTTTTTTTATGTTGCTTTTACCTGAAAATTAAACCACTTTGGCTTCAGGTGCGCGCAAACGGATATGTAATTCTTTCAATTGCTTTTCGTCCACAGCCGATGGCGCATGCGTCAACAGACATTGCGCGCGCTGGGTTTTCGGGAAGGCGATGACGTCGCGAATCGATTCGGCGCCGCACATCATGGTCACGATACGATCCAGACCGAACGCCAGGCCGCCATGCGGTGGCGCACCGTATTGCAAAGCGTCGAGCAGGAAGCCGAATTTGAGTTGTGCTTCTTCGGCATCGATCTTCAAGGCGCGGAACACCTTGCTCTGCACATCGGCACGGTGGATACGGATCGAACCGCCACCCAGTTCCCAGCCGTTCAAGACCATATCGTAGGCCTTGGCGATAGCCTTGCCCGGATCGGTTTCGATGAAATCTTCGTGGCCGTCTTTCGGCGAAGTGAACGGATGGTGCAAGGCGTTCCAGCGATCGCCGTCTTCATCGTATTCGAACATCGGGAAATCAACCACCCACAATGGGCGCCATGTATCGTCGAACAAACCGACTTTCTTGCCGAAATCGCTGTGGCCGATCTTCACGCGCAACGCGCCGATGGCGTCGTTGACTACCTTGGCCTTGTCGGCGCCGAAGAAAATCAGGTCGCCGTCTTCCGCACCGGTTTGTTCGAGGATCTGCGCCAGCGCTGCGTCGTGCAGGTTCTTGACGATAGGCGATTGCAAACCGTCGCGGCCCTTGGCTTTTTCATTGACCTTGATGTAAGCCAGCCCCTTGGCGCCGTAGATCGCCACGAACTGGGTGTAGGCATCGATCTCGGAACGCGGCATGGCGGCGCCGCCTGGCACGCGCAGGCCAACCACACGACCGTTTTCCATATTCGCCGCACCGGAAAACACCTTGAAATCGACATCTTTCATCACTGCGGTCAGATCGGTGAAGGCAAGCTTCACGCGCATGTCCGGCTTGTCCGAACCGTACAGTGCCATCGCCGTAGCGAAATCCATCACCGGGAACGGGTTAGGCAAGTCGATATCCAGCGCGTTCTTGAACACCAGGCGGATCATGCCTTCGAACATGTCGCGGATTTCCTGTTCCGACATGAAGGAAGTTTCGCAGTCGATCTGGGTGAATTCAGGTTGACGGTCGGCGCGCAGATCTTCGTCGCGGAAGCATTTGACGATCTGGTAGTAACGGTCGAAGTTGGCCACCATCAGCAACTGCTTGAACAATTGCGGCGACTGCGGCAGCGCAAAGAACTGGCCGGCGTTGACGCGCGAAGGCACCAGGTAATCACGGGCGCCTTCCGGGGTCGACTTGGTCAGCATCGGTGTTTCGATATCGATGAAGCCGTTAGCATCGAGGAACTTGCGCACCTCCATCGTCACCTTGTAACGCAGGCGCAGGTTGTTTTGCATTTGCGGACGGCGCAGGTCCAGCACGCGGTGCGTCAGGCGAGTGGTTTCGGACAGGTTTTCGTCGTCCAGCTGGAACGGCGGCGTGACCGACGGGTTCAGCACTTCCAGTTCATGTGCCAGTACTTCGATCTTGCCGGATTTCAGGTTGCTGTTGCCGGTGCCGTCAGGGCGCAAGCGCACCACGCCAGTGATACGCAGGCAAAACTCGTTACGCACTGCTTCCGCGTTCTTGAATACTTCGGCACGGTCCGGATCGCACACCACCTGCACCAGGCCTTCGCGGTCGCGCAGGTCGATGAAAATGACGCCGCCATGATCGCGACGACGGTGCACCCAGCCGCACAGGCTGACGGTTTGGCCGAGAAGTACCTCAGTGGTGAGGCCGCAGTATTGGGTTCGCATGGACATATTCAGTTTTTCGCAGTTCAGATGTTGTAGATATTAATTAGATATAAATGTGGCTCAGGCCGGGCCACTGCCTGGCGGCGAGTCGACGACCAGCTTCCTGTCGGGCTGCTGCTCAGGCGCGACCACACCCATTGAAACAATGTACTTCAAGGCTTCATCCACGCTCATGTCGAGTTCAATGGTGTCTGCGCGCGGCAGCATCAGGAAGAATCCGGAAGTCGGATTCGGCGTAGTCGGCACATACACGCTGACATAATCGCCGGCCAGATGGTTTTTTACGTCACCGCCCGGAATCCCGGTCAGGAAAGCAATCGTCCACGATCCTTCGCGCGGGTATTGCACCAGCAAGGCTTTGCGGAAGGCATTGCCGGACGATGAAAACAAGGTATCCGACACTTGCTTGACGCTGGAATAGATCGAGCTGACTACCGGAATGCGCGTCAGCACCGCTTCCCACACCGACACAATCTGGCGGCCGATGAAATTGCGTGTCGCCAGGCCGGTCAGGAAAATCACCAGCAAGGTCAGGATCGTACCGAGCCCGGGAATATCATGCCCCAGCAGCGCTTTCGGCCGCCATTGTTCCGGCAGCAGCAGCAGCGACTGATCCATCGTGCCAATGATCAGATTCAGCACCCATAGCGTGATAGCCAGGGGGACTAAAACCAGTAGACCGGTGATGAAATATTTACGCATGGCTTTCTTTGTGGGACAACGCGTACCATGTACGCGCGCCTGGTTTTCAACTTGCTGAAATTACTTCGGTGACCCTGAACGACCTTACGTCGCGGCAGCTGGCGTGCTGCTAGCTGCTGCTGATGGCGTTGCTGCCGGCGCCACTGCAGCGGCCGGAGCGGCTGTAGCTGTTGCTGCAGGTGTGCTACCGGCCGCTGCCGGCTCAGCCGCGCTTACCGGCGGCACTGTCGCACCTGCGCCACCACGGAAATCGGTCACGTACCAGCCAGTGCCTTTGAGCTGGAAACCAGCTGCAGTCACTTGCTTCTTGAACTCGGCTTTGCTGCACGTCGGGCAGACCGTCAGCGGCTCATCGGACATCTTTTGCAGTACATCTTTGGCAAAACCACAGGCTTCGCAGCGATACGCATAAATCGGCATGGTGAAACTCCGCAAATATCTTACAAAACCCTGAATTATAAAGGTTTTTTCGAGTATATACGGGCTTAGTGCGGGCTTGTGGCGGTGGCGCCATGAATTGGCGTCACCATTGTCATTTTTATATCAGACAAACAGTGTCGTCGAATTAACGTGCGCGGATCTCAGTCCAGATGCGGTTGATGGCGCGTCGTTGCTTGCTGTTCAAGTCTTTCAGCATCTCCAGCTTGGAGAAACCTGCCTTGTCCGGGAAAATCGCCGGGTTGTTGGCGATTTCAGGCTTGATGTACCTGGCGGCATCGGCGTTCGGATTGCCGGAACCGATCAGATTGCTGAGCTCGGCGGCATTCTTGCCATCCAGCATGAAATTGATGAACTTGAGCGCCAGGTCTGGCCGCGGCGCCGCTTTGTGGATCACCATGCTATCCAGCGCCAGTACCGCGCCCTCTTTCGGCATGGCGTGGCGGATATGGAATTTGCGGCCGGCTTTCTGGGCATCGACATCGGCCTGGAAGATATCATTCGAATAACCGTGCGCCAGCCAGATATTGCCGACCGTTAATTCCTTGATATAACTGCTGCCGTTGAACGCCGCCCAGTAGGGTTTAGCCTTGAGGATCACATCCTTGGCTTGCTGCCAGTGCGCCTCGTCGGTATCGTTGGCGGAATAGCCCAGGTATTTGAGGGCCGCCGCCATCAGTTCATTGGCGGAATCCAGCACGGTTACCTTGCCTTTGATCTTGACCAGGATCTTGGGATCGAAAATCGCCGCCCAGCTATCGACCGGAATTCCCAGTTCCTTCATCTTTTGATCGTTGTAACCCATCAGCGTCACGGTGTAAGCATAAGGTACGGAATACTTGTTACCCTTGTCGAAATCGGTGTTCAGGTAAGCCGGATTGACGTTTTTCAGGTTCGGCAACTGGCTTTTGTCGAGCGGCAGCAGGGCTTGTTGCTTGATCAATGCATCCAGCGCATTGCCGGTCGGCACGATGATGTCGTAACCCTTGGCGCCGGCGGCCAGTTTGGCCAGCATTTCTTCGTTATCACCATAATATGTCTGCACCACCTTGCATTTGCAGAAGGCTTCGAAACGCTGCACGGTTTCCGGCGCAATGTAATTATTCCAGTTATACAAGCGTAATTCATCGGCAGCCTGGGCCGAGATGCTGGCAAACAAGAGAGTCGCGACGGTGAGCAGTTTTTTCATGGCAATCCTGATAGGCGGACGAAATTACGAGGAACGGATGGCGTTTGGCGCCAGCTTGGAAGCGATGATTATAAGCAGCAGGGTCAGACCCATCAATAAGGTAGAGACTGCATTTACTTCCGGCGTGACGGCAATCTTGATCATGGAATAGATCTGCAGCGGCAAAGTCGAGGCGTTGGCGCCGGCGGTAAAGAAGGTAATCACGAAATCGTCGATCGATAAGGTGAACGCCATCAGAGCCCCCGCTACCACGCCCGGCATGATCAGCGGCAGCGTGACCAGGCGGAACGCCTGCATCGGCGTCGCGCCGCAATCGCGCGCCGCTTCGGTCAGGCTTTCATCCATGCCAGACAGGCGCGAGCGCACCACAATCGCCACAAAACCTATGCAGAACGCGATATGTGCCAGGGCGATCGAGACCAGTCCCAAGGTGATATTGAGCATCACAAAGAAAATCAGCAGCGACACGCCGACCAGGATTTCCGGGATCGCAATCGGTGTCAGCACCAGCAAAGGCAGCAATTTCAGCTTGTAGCGATGCATGGCAAAACCAGCCATGGTGCCCAGCAATGTAGACGCGGCGCTGGCGACCAGCGCGATCATCAAGGAATTACCGGCGGCTTTCAGCATCTCGTCGTTATGAAACAGCTTGCGATACCAATCCAGCGTGAAGCCGACCCACTCGGCATTGAGTTGCGAGTCGTTGAAGGAGTACACCACGACGATGATCAACGGCACGTACAGGAAAGCGTACACGGCCAGCGCTACCAGCCACAAACCCAGCGGACGTCGGATTACTTTAGTCATGCGGTTCTCCTCGGTTTGGCTACCAGCACCGCAATGCCGGCGGCGACCAGGGCCGCCACCGTGAGGACGATGGACAACACGCTGCCGAACGGCCAGTCGCGGGTTTCGAGGAATTGCTGTTTGATTACGTTACCTATCATGTCGCTACCGGTACCACCCAGGATGTCAGACACCGCAAAAATCCCCAGCGCCGGGATGAAGACCAGTGCCGCACCGGCGTAGACGCCGGGTAAGGATAGCGGGAAAGTGATGCGCCAGAAACGCTGCCAGGCCGAAGCTCCCAGATCCTGTGCCGCGTCGACCAGGGCCGGATCGTGCTTTTCCAGATTGGCGTACAGCGGCAAGACCATGAACGGCAGGTGCACATAGACCAGGCCGACGATCACCGAGAACGCCGTAAACAAGAGGCGCACCGGCTCGATCCCGGCTAGTCCCAACACATAGTTGACGGCCTGGGTCAGGCCGGATTGCGGGCCGAGGATAATCATCCAGGCATAGACGCGGATCAGGAAGTTGCTCCAGAACGGCAGGATCACCAGCAGGATCAGCAAGTCGCGGTATTTCTTGGGACTGCGCGCAATCAGCAATGCCAGCGGATAAGCCATCAGCAGGCAGCAGAAAGTGGTGATCACTGCGTACATCAGCGACTTCAGGAAGATCGCCGTGTAGATGAAATCGGAAGTAAAGCGTTGAAAATTCTCCAGCGTCAGGTTCAGCTTGCCGGCCTCGTCGAAGACCGGCGCCAGGCCGCCGTAGTCGCCGGCATAACGGATCGACGCGAACACCATGATCAGGCTGGGGATGGCAAAGAACAGCAGCAGATAGAACAGCGGCGGGCCGCTGATCAGCCAGCGCGCCATGCGACTGCGTTTCGCTGCGGCGTCAGACAGCTTCTTCGCTGCCTCGTTGGCAACCTTACTCATACAGGAAATGCCCCGCATCGAATTGCCAGGCGATATCCACCGTATCGCCGACTTCAAAGAATTTGGCGCGGCCGGCCGCCGAGTTCGCCAGCAAGGCCTCGATCGTGGTGCCGCCCTCGGTCTGTACGATGTAGACGGTGACGTCGCCCAGATACAACAACTCTTTGACGAAACCCTTGAAGTGGTTTTCGGCGGTGTCGGTGCCGATCTCGGCGCTGATGTGGATTTTTTCCGGTCGCAAAGCCAAGGTGCCTTTACGGCCGACCGCGGCCTCTGGCGGAACCGCGCTCTTGACCAGGCCGAGGCCGGGTACGTCAAGCTTCATGGAAGCGCCGTCGACACTGGCAATCGCGCCGTCCAGCAAATTACAGGTGCCGATGAAGTCGGCCACAAAACGGGTGCGCGGATAACTATAGATGCGTGAAGGCTCGTCCAGCTGCTCGACATTGCCGCGGTTCATGACCGCGATCCGGTGCGACAGCGCCAGCGCTTCGCCTTGATCGTGGGTGACATAGACGAAAGTGATGTCGACTTCTTTTTGCAAATTGATCAACTCGATCTGCATCTGCTCGCGTAATTTGGCGTCCAGCGCTGACAATGGCTCATCCAGCAACAGCAGCTTGGGGCGCGACACCAGCGCCCGGGCGACCGCAACCCGCTGCCGTTGCCCGCCTGACAATTCATGCGGGAAACGCGCGGCGAAACCGGTCAGGCGCACGTCTTCCAGCGCCTCTTCGACGCGGGTGCGGATCTGGTCGGCCGGCACTTTGGCCATTTTCAGGGGAAATGCGATATTGGCCGAGACCGTCATGTGCGGAAACAGCGCATAGTTCTGGAATACGGTACACACCGGCCGATGCTCCGGCGGACTGCCCACCAGGTCGACGCCATCCAGCAGGATCTGGCCGGAATCCGGCAGGTCGAAACCGGCAATCATGCGTAGCAAAGTGGTTTTACCGCAGCCCGAAGGGCCTAGCAAAGTAAAGAATTCGCCGGCTTCAATCGACAGGCTGATATTGTCGACTGCGGCAAAGTCGCCAAAACGACGACTGACATTACGGATTTCGAGCAGCGCCATATGTCTTCAGGTCCAGAGGGCAAAAAACCGCTAATTGTAGCAAGGTGACTGCAATTTATGTGAAAAAAGCCAGCTGACTCTGGCCTCTACCGGCGAACCTCGTAGGGTGGGCACATTGTGCCCACGCGTTAACTTACAGCGCGTACATGCTTATTTCCGTGCTGCGCAGTCTTGTACTCCGGTTATCACGGTCACGCGCGCCGTCGCCACTCCATCCAGCGTTCTTTTCCAACAAACACGGCGATGGAATCGCTCACTTCACGCTCATCGACCAGCTCGAAATCGGCACGCAATAAGCGTTCCAGTTCAGTCCGGCTGATGCCAAACGGCGGGCCTTTGGGATTCTCGTCGAAAAAGAAGAAGCCAGCCAGAGTGCCGCCTGCCGGCAACAATTCGACCCAGCGGCTGACAATAGCGGTGCGTTTAGCCGGCGGCAAAGCGCACAGGAAAGCGCGTTCGTAGATCAGCCCCAGCGGTTGCGGCGGCTGATAGGTAAAAAAATCGGCTTGCAACACGCGTTCCGACCATTTTCCCAGCACCGTGCGCGCTGCGCTCACGGCAGCGTCGGAAAAATCGATTGCGATCACGTCCCAGCCGGCTTCCGACAGCAATGCGACTTCATAGCCGCTACCGCAACCGGGGATCAGAGTCGCTACCGGCTTGCTGCGGGCCAGGTATTGCTGCAGCGCCTGCGGCACGCCGCCGTTATCCCAAGGAATGAAATCCTGCTTGAAACGCTCGCTCCAGAAATCCGGATGGGAGGGATCGCGATGGGCAAACTTGGGGATGGCGTCGGGCTTAGGGTCGGATTTAGTCATGCTCACCACCAAATCATGTGTCCGAAACGGAAATACAGCAGTGTCAACAGCACACCTGCCGCCAGGCCACCGCCGGCATACACCAGCACGCCAAGCAGATGATTGGTGTGGCGCTGTTCTGCAATCAGCCGCCACATCAGTTCATTGTTTTGCTCGGTCTTCGGCTCCACCACCTGCGTCAGCGCCTGATGCGCCAGGCGCGGCAGTTGCGGCAACAGCTTGCTGTAGCGTGGCATTTCGATCTTCAACTGCTGGATCAGGCCACGCCAGCCCATTTGCTCGCTCATCCAGCGTTCCAGATGCGGCTTTGCGGTTTTCCATAGATCGAGCTCGGGATCAAGCTGGCGACCCAGGCCTTCAACGTTGAGCAAGGTTTTTTGCAGCAGCACCAGTTGCGGCTGCACCTCGACATTAAAGCGGCGCGAAGTCTGGAACAGCCGCAACAGCACCTGGCCGAAGGAGATATCCTTCAACGGCCGGTCGAAGATAGGTTCGCAACAGGCGCGCACCGCTGACTCCAGTTCATCAACCCGGGTTTCCTTCGGTGCCCAGCCGGATTCGATATGGGCTTCCGCCACGCGTTTGTAATCGCGCTGGAAAAAAGCCAGGAAGTTTTGCGACAGGTAATCTTTGTCGAAATCGTTGAGCGTACCGACGATGCCGAAATCAAGTGCGATGTAACGGCCGAAGGTGGCCGGCGCAACCGACACCAGAATATTTCCGGGATGCATGTCGGCATGGAAAAAACCGTCGCGAAATACCTGGGTGAAAAAAATCTCGACACCGTCACGCGATAGCTTGCCGAGATCGACACCGGCATCGCGCAGGCGATCCAGTTGCGAAATCGGAATGCCGTGCATGCGCTCCATCACGATCACCGACGATGAGCAATAGTCCCAATACATTTCCGGCACTACCAACAAATCGGAGTCGGCAAAATTCCGGCGCAGCTGGCTGCCGTTAGCGGCCTCGCGCATCAGGTCCAGCTCGTCATGCAGGTACTTATCAAATTCTCCGACCACCTCGCGCGCCTTCAGGCGGCGGCCGTCGGCCCACAATTTTTCGACCAGACCGGCGGCAAGATGCATCAGCTCCACGTCTTCGTCGATAGACTTCTTCATGCCGGGACGCAGCACCTTGACCGCGACTTCCTTGCCGTTTTTCAGCGTTGCAAAGTGTACCTGCGCAATCGAAGCCGAGGCCACCGGCACACGTTCGAAGCTGGCGAACAATTCATCCGGATGGGCCTTCAACGATTTTTCGATCTGCGCAATCGCCAGGTCCGAGCTAAACGGCGGCACCCGATCCTGCAGGCGCGCCAACTCGTCGACCATGTCACCCGGCACCAAATCGCGCCGAGTCGACAGCACTTGTCCGAACTTGACGAAAATCGGCCCCAACTCTTCCAGTGCCATGCGCAAACGTTCACCCCGCGGTGCCGAAATGTCGCGCCAGAAAATCAGGGTATCGATCAGCTTGGAGATGCGTGGCGTATCGAAACCTGACATCGCGATATCGTCCAGACCGTAACGCACAGCAACACGGGCAATCTTTAACAGTCGCAGAAGTTTCAGAATCATGGAGTCTTCAGTTTGTTGATGCGTTTGGCTAGTCGCTCGATATCGTCGCGCAACCTGGTGACATCATTCGTAAAATCGGATACCGCCTGTGGCCGCACCAGCATTGGTTGTTCTTCCAGAAAATATTCGGCGACGTTTTCTGCCAGCTTCTTATGGGTAGCCATGGCGCCGGCAACCAGCGCATTGCCACCGGCCACGATGCGCACGGCGGCGATATCGCCGACCAGTTTGCTCAGGTCATGTTCTGCATCCCAGCGCAAACCTTGGCTGACTTGCGAAATGGCGTTGGCAAAATCGGCATCGCCATCGATCTTCACGTAGGAAAATGCACGTTCCCGGTTCTGCGCAATCAGCGGCAGATCAGCCAGGTTGACACGGATCGTGACGTTCACGGCCGCGTCCGGCGGCGGCGCTTGCAGCAGGCCGTCGGCGCTGACCTGCCAGCTCAGTTTGACCGCGCCGCCATCGAAACAGGCGACTTTGTCCGCGTGCGAGGCCAGGATGCGCTGCGCCCACGGTTCTTGCGCCAGCAAATGATTGATGGCGGCGGTGATCGGCGTGAAATTGATTGGAGGAGTCATCGTCAGAAAGCAAAACCGCCCGTGACTATTCACGGGCGGTCCCAAGTTTATCAGTTTGTCAGGCTTAAAGCCTGCTTACAGCCTTAGCATTTATGCATTGATTTGCTGAATCCCCGCCAAAACCCAGCCGCCCTGCCCCGATTGCGGCTTGGACAGGTTCCAGACTTCGGTGAACGGTTCCGCCGATGCTTCCGGCACTTCCTTGATCAAGCCGGTGAATTTGACGCTAGCCAGATAGTCGCTACCGACGGTTTCGATACCCATCAACTCGCCATCCAGCTGCACCACATCGGTATTGTTGGGCGAGGCGCCGCGCTCTTGCAATTGCAGGCGTAGTTCGCCGAACATTTCCGGCGTGGTGAATTCACGGATGTCGTTGATATCTGCCTTGTCCCAGGCGGCTTGCAGGCGAATGAAATAAGTCTTGGCGCTGCGCACGAAGCCCGGCACATCGAAATCGGCAGGGATGCCCCAAGGCTCGCCGTGGCCGGCCGCAGCCGCAGTCGCGGCCGAATCCGCCTGCAATGCTGAAGGCTGGAATGATGGGCCGGAATTGATGCGCGAGCCGATTTCAGGTGTGAAGCCGGAAGAGTTGCTGTCGAAACTGGCGGCAGGTGAATTTGCACCGGAGCTTGCGCCAGAATACGCGGCAGGCGCTGGTGTATTGCCGGCTCTCCGCATTACCAGTCGCACAACAAAAATTACCGCAACCGCCAGCAAAGCCATTATCAGGAAAGAACCGAATGCGCCGCCCATGCCAAAGTGCGACATCAACGCGCCCAGGCCCAGACCCAGCAATGCGCCGCCCAGAATGCCCTTCCAGGGGCTGGCTGGTTTAGGCGGGATCGATTGCGGCGTAGCGGCAGGTGCTGCCGGCTTGGCCTGATTGGTATTGCCGAAATTCTGCGTCGGCTGGCTTGGCGCCTGGCGGGAAATTCCGGACGACTGCTTGCCGAACGAACCGCCGCCACCCAGGCGACGCGCATCGGCATCCGATATTGTCAACGCCAAAGTGCTTGCAACCATCAGCAACACTAGTAAAAATCTCTTCATGCGAGCTCCTACAGTTTTATGCCAGTGTGCAATGCCGCCACACCGGCAGTTAAATTGAAATACTCAACTCGCGCCAGACCGGCATCCGTCATCATCTGCTTCAGGGTGTCCTGATCGGGATGCATGCGGATCGACTCGGCCAGGTAACGGTAGCTTTCAGAATCATTGGCAATTTTCTTGCCCAGCCACGGTAATACGGAGAACGAGTAGACGTCGTAAGGTTTTTTCAACGGTTCCCAGACTTTCGAGAACTCCAACACCAGCAACTTGCCGCCCGGCTTCAATACGCGCCGCATTTCTGCCAGCGCTGCATCCTTGTGCGTCATGTTGCGCAAACCGAACGCCACCGATACCCGGTCGAAATAGTTATCCGGAAACGGCAACTTCTCGGCATCGCAGAGTAAGGTGGGGGTGGACAGGCCGGTATTCAAGAGGCGGTCGCGGCCAACGCGCAGCATGGACTCGTTGATATCGGTCAGCCAGACTTCGCCGGTAGGTCCCGCGCGCTTGGCAAAAGCCTTGGCCAGATCGCCGGTGCCGCCGGCAATATCCAGCACTTTGAAGCCGGGACGGATCGCCGCCTGGGCAATGGTGAAAATTTTCCAGACCCGATGCAGACCAGCCGACATCAAATCGTTCATGACATCGTATTTGGGAGCGACCGAGTGGAAAACTTCGGCAACTTTGTGGACTTTGTCGTCCTCGGAGACGGTTTTGTAACCGAAATGCGTGGTGTTGGTCATGGTGGCAAACTTATTTGGCAGACTTACATTATACAAGTCCCGCCAAGGGTTGCTTGGCTTGCCAAATAATCTATAGGCGATTTATCCCCGGCATGACCAACCCTACATGGCGGAAAAACAACTAAGCCTTATCAGCCTTACCCGCAGCATTGGCCAACTTGCTCAGCATCTGGTCCAGCAACCATGGTTTGCGATCCTGGTCTTCTGCCAGCTCTTTGCGCCGGATCGCGTTGCGGACTACCAGCGAACCGATGTAACGCAGCGGCTCCGGCGGGAACTGCCCGCGCGGGCCGGCGGCCAGCGGGCTGCGGCTCCATGCATTGTCGACGCCCAGCACCAGCGACGACAACAACTGCCCACCCATGTAACTGGGGCCGACGCCATTGCCGGAATAACCAAAGCCGTAAAATACATTCGGCATGTCATTGAGCCGGCCGAAAAATGGAAAACCGGTTACCGATCGATCTGACGGGCCGTTCCAGCTGGCTGTGATCGGCACATCGGCCAGCGCCGGGAAAAATTCGTGCAGGCTGCGCTTGAGCTGTTGTTCATAAGGCGAGCGCTGATCGAATACCGGCAAGATGCGGCCGCGCCAGGCGAAGGTGTTGCCGCCCTTGCCAAGCATCAAACGGCCATCTTCGGTAGTACGGTAATAGAACACGAATGTGCGCGAATCGAGTACCGATACACCGTCCGTCAGGCCAATGCTCTGCAATAGTTCAGGACATTTTTCAGTGATCACCATATCGCTGGAAACCACCGCCAGGGTCCGTTCGAATTGTGGAAAGCGGCTGGCCATCCAGGCGTTGATGGCCAACACCATCTTGCCGACCTGCAGGCTGCCGGCCGGCGTTTGCAGCGTGACCGTGACGCCGGGCGTGAACGACAGCATCGGCGTTCTTTCGTATATCCGTATCCCCATTTCCAACGCCACGCGGCGCAAGCCGCGCACCAGTTTGCCTGGATGCACAGTCGCGGCCATCGGCGAAAACACGCCGGCAAGATTGCGCGTCGAGCCGGAGCGACGTTGTACTTCGGCGTCTGGCAGCGCGTGGTAGGAGCTGATGCCTTGCCGCTGCAACTCTTCCAGCACCGGGTCCAGCACGCCTAGTTGCGCCTTGGTGGTGGCGGTATACAAGGTACCGTCCTGGCGGAACTCGGCCTCGATCTTGTGTTCGCGGCAAAAATTGCCGATGTGACCGACTACTGCTTCCGAGGCCTTGACCAGGCGTATGGCTTCGGTTTCGCCGAACAGGCGGCGCAGGGTAAAGAATTTTGTAGCCCAGGTCAGCAGGCAGCCGCCGTTGCGGCCGCTGGCGCCGGCGCCGCACAGGTCGCTTTCGATGATGGCAATGTCCAGCGCCGGATTTTGCTGCTTGAGCTGGATGGCAGTCCACAAACCGGTAAAGCCGCCGCCGACAATGCCGACGTCTGCCTTTTGTTGGCCTTGCAGCGCGGGAGCTAACTCACCGTCGGCGAACAGTGCATCTTCCAGCCAGAATGGGCGCATGGATTATCGATCGTAGTTGAACAATGAGTAGACGGTAACTAAGTAGTGACCAGAGCACAAGCAGACATCAATTTTGAGAAATGCTGTAAATCGGGCGTCGCCATGCCGTCGACCTTGGCCTGGTCGTCCCACAACCTCAGGCTGACCGCATCCGCGGCATAAGGACGGGCGATGAATTTCGCCGCATCGGCAGTGGAGAAAACACCGCCCTGCAACTCCAGGCTACGCTTGGAATCCTCGGAGAGACGTCCCCAATAAGCGCTGTCCGTGGCGCACAAATAACGCTTGGCGTCGACGTGCAAACGAATCGGCTCCAGTACCGCAGGACTAAACAAACCGCGCAGATACGGTATCGCGAAATATTGATGGGTATCGTCGACGCCGCGTGCCGACGGGGTCTCGCCTTGCGGATTCAACAGGTGCCCGAGATCGTGCAGCAAGGCGGCGCAAACCAGCTCCGGCTCAGCACCGGCCTGCTCTGCCAGGGTGGCCGATTGCAAAGCGTGCTGCAGCTGATTGACCGGCTCGCCGCTATACATCTCGTGGCCGCCGCGATCGAACAGTTCACAAATTTGCGGGATAGTCAGCATATATTATTGTGCGTGATTCATTACCAGGAAAAACACATCGAAGTTACGCAACCGATGGTCAGCTGGGATCGCGCTCAATTTGCGGTTGAACATCAGCGGCACCTTTTGTTCGGAAATGCCGCCGTGCGAACGCAATGGCAATTTCAATTCGGACAGATCGTGGCGGCTGGCAGAAGTGCCGATCACGCTCAGGCGTTCGCTGACAATGACCAGATCGCCGATACGGTCTTCCGGCAACTCGAAACGGGCCGCCGCTTCAGCACGTGTCAACACCACTTCGACGCCGGGAATCGCGCTGATCTGGCGGGAAACGCTGGCCAGGTCCGC
>NZ_FOQI01000008.1 GCF_900113705.1 Collimonas sp. OK307
CACAATGATGCCGTTGACAGCGAGAACCCCTTGCGTATTCCATCCCGTCTTGTCAGCTTCGCCCCTTAGGGGGAGGCGTCCATTCCATTTCTTTGCTTCGCCAAAGAAAATAAGCAAAGAAAGGCGACCGCAAAGCCACTGCCTTCCCTTCGGTCAGGTCCCCAAATATGGCGCGTGCCAGCCGGGTGGAAAGACCAACTCGCTTCGCTCAAATATGTCTTCCCACAATTCCCGACTGACACGCGCCACATTTGGCAGCGTCCCCATGCGGAAGGCAAGTCAAAAGCCACGTCAGAAACAACTGCAACTGCAACTGCAACTGCAACTGTAACTGTAACTGTAACTGCAACTTCAACTTCAACTTCAACACCAATTTCCGTAGTCATTGTTGATGATTGCTGGAAGAGAATATCTGACGGACGACAGATCTGCTTTTTATCTACTGGAACTCCCTACGCTTCCAAGTGAAGTGGTGAGTAAACGCGAAGCATTCAAGGTGCTTTGCGCAGGCATCTGCAATGGGCGAACGCACGTCGTTTTACAGCGCTACGTATAACTACCCATACACCCCCAAATGGAGGGAATATACCCAGTAGCTTTTTAAACAAGCAGTAGTATTCTACAGATCATAGGGGTCGGTCTCGTAGGGTCTTCTAAAAACTCAAGTGCAGAAGAGCCGTCGAAAAAAACATCACGTGCCGGCCTAGGGAGAATAATAATGACGCGTCTCGCTGCCGCCAGTCTGGAGCATCCTGCGCCGGCCCCTAACCAACGGCGCGCAGGTTTTACGCTGCTTGAACTGCTCGTCGTAATTGTGATCATCGGTCTTCTCGCCGGTATGGTCGCTCCTCGCTATTTCGATCAGATCGGCAAATCCAATACCAAAATCGCTCGCGCCCAGATTGTCTCGCTGGAGAAAGCGCTTGATCAATACCGGCTCGACGTAGGGCGTTACCCCAATACCGACGAGGGTCTGGACAGTCTTTTCGTGAAGCCTAACAACGAAGAAAAATGGCAGGGGCCGTATCTGAAGAAGGCCGTGCCGATGGACCCATGGGGCCGTCCCTATGTTTACAAATCGCCTGGCGATCATGGCGAACTGGACCTGAGCACATTAGGCGCCGACGGTCAGCCTGGCGGCACCGGTGAGAACGCCGACGTCGGCAACTGGATGTCTAACTAGGTGGCCGCCATGAGCAATACGCCCACCACCCGCGTCATCGAATTCGACATTGTGGCTAAAGCCCAGGCGGGGGCCATGCGCTCGCTGCGATTTGCTGCGGTCGACGCGGCGGCGGCAACCCGGCTCGCTGAAAGGGAGGGGTTGCGGGTCCTGTCTTGCGTGCCTCGTCGCAGCAGCTTCGCGTGGGGAGCTCGAGGCGGTGCCACCGTAGTTCGTACGCGGCTTGATATAGCGCTGTTCGCCCATGAGCTGGCATCACTGCTGGACGCAGGGCTGGGGATTATCGATGCCATCGAAACGCTGGCCGAAAAAGAACGCTTATCCGAAACCAGGCGCGTGTTCGAAAAAATAGTGCAATCGCTGAAGGAAGGCCGCAACTTCTCGGGCGTGATGAGCGAGCGGCCGGATGTGTTCCCGCAACTATTGGTTGCAAGCATATCCGCCAGTGAGCAGACCGGCGACATGGCGGCAGCGCTGCGTCGTTATTCTGCCAATTTTGAAACCCTGCGCACCATCCGCTCCAAGGCTTTGGGGGCGGCGGTATACCCGCTGATGCTGCTGGGGGTGGGTTCGCTGGTCGTGTTATTCCTGTTAGCGGTGGTGGTGCCAAAATTCTCCACCTTGATTGAGTCGACCAGAGGTGAGATTCCGTTTGCATCCCAGGTCCTGATTCAACTCGGAAAAACCATCCATGCCCATCCGCAATTGGTCGCCGCATTGTTTATCGGCGCTTTCCTGTCGCTGGTATGGGCGATCCGCCATGCTGCGCGTGCGGGATGGAATCTTCCGGTGTTGCAACGCCTGCCCATCGTGGGCCCGCTGATACGGATTTTTCGGCATGCGCAGTTTTATCGCACTAGCGGCATGCTGATTGAGGGCGGCATTCCAGCGGTCCGTGCGTTCGACATGTGCGGCTCGCTGTTAACGCCGGAAGACAGCCGCAAGCTGGCGCGCGCGGTGGCGTCGATTCGGGAGGGCGCCGCAATCGGGCCGGCGTTGCAGGTTGTCGGCCTGGCCGATCCGGTGGCCTTGCGCATGCTGATGGTGGCGCAACGGACCGGCAAATTAGCTGAGATATTGGCGCGTATCGCAGCTTTCCAGGAGGCAACGCTGAGTCGCGCTATCGATGTGGCGACACGCTTGTTCGAACCGGTGCTGATGCTGTGTATCGGCCTCGTTATCGGCGCCATCGTGGTGCTCATGTATTTGCCGATTTTCGACCTCGCATCCAGTATTCAATGACTGCCATGGACAATGTCTACACTCACGTTTTCAGTCCCGCCAGAAAGACTCTGGATGCAGAGTCCGTCCGCGAGATGCAGGAGCAAGCCGGTTCTACCCTGCAGACGATCGAACAGATAGCGGCGGGCTTCGGCGATGATGCCGCCGCTTATCTTCTGGCGGCAGCTGCCTACTTCAGGATGCGGCCGGTGACGATGGTCATGATGCGGGAACTCAAGCCGGATTTTGAACTGCTGTCGTTTATCGAGGCTGGCAAGCGGCTGTGCATTGCGTTCGTCGAACCGGCAGGCGATCTGCTGCTGGTGACGGCAGATCCTTTGGATGTGCGGACCCGCACCTGGATCAACGCGCGTTTGCGCACTCGTACCGAGCAGGCCGTGAGTTGGGGCATCGCCACTACCGGAGATGTACGCTCTTATCTGACCGTCATAGAGAAAACGGTCCGGGCGATGGATTCGGTAGGCATTGCAGACACCGTCAACGCGATCGACCACAGCGCGCTGTCGATCTCGATTGAAGACATCAGCAGCACCGAGAGCACTATCGTGCGTTTGGTCAATTCGACGATCTATGACGCATTGCGTGCCGGCGCCAGCGATATCCATCTCGAAACCCAGCCGCAAGGCTTGAACATCAAATATCGTCTGGATGGGGTTCTGAGCATGATCAAGCGCCTGGATGGCAGCGATCTGGCGAATCAGGTCCTGTCGCGCATCAAGGTGATTTCCGAACTCGACATTGCGGAACGTAGGATTCCGCAGGATGGACGTTTCAAAGTGCTGGCAGAAGGCCGTGAAATCGATCTGCGCGTCTCGATCATGCCGAATCTGTTCGGCGAGGATGCGGTGCTGCGGGTGCTGGACCGCTATCATTTGTCGGGCGAGCTGCAAACCTTAAGCCTGGAAACCCTGGGATTTGCCGAGCCGGCCAAGGAATTCGTGCGCCGGCTGTCGCAACTTCCCTATGGCTTGCTGCTGGTGACCGGGCCGACGGGTAGCGGCAAGACCACCACCATCTATGCTGCAATTACGGAAATCAATACCGGCCTCGACAAGATCGTGACGATCGAAGATCCGGTTGAATATCAATTGGCCGGCGTGCTGCAAATCCCGGTTAATGAAAAGAAGGGACTGACCTTCGCCCGAGGACTCCGTTCGATACTGCGCCACGATCCGGACAAGATCATGGTGGGCGAAATACGCGATCCGGAAACAGCGCAAATCGCAGTTCAGGCGGCGCTTACCGGTCATCAGGTATTCACCACCGTACATGCCAACAACGTGTTCGACGTGATCGGGCGTTTCACCAACATGGGCGTCGATTCCTATAGTTTCGTCTCAGCCCTCAACGGCATCCTGGCGCAACGGCTGGTGCGCGTCAATTGCCCGATGTGCGTGACCGACGACAAACCTGATAAAGAACTGATGGTGCGATCCGGCCTGGGAACTTCCACCTTAGCCTTGTCGAGTTTTAATTTTAAACACGGGATAGGGTGCGCGCATTGCCGCGGCAGCGGTTTCAAGGGAAGGCGTGCGATTGCAGAGACGCTTTCGCTGAACGATACCTTGCGCGATTTGATGGTAGAGCGTGCCGCCATTTCCAAGATAAAACATGCAGCCCGGCAAAACGGCCTGAAAACGCTGCGCGAAGCGGCGGTAGCCCTGGTGGCTGCAGGTATGACCACTCTCGAGGAGATCAATCGTGTTACGCCTGTGGAATAAACCGGTGCAAATGGTGGTCGAGCCGCATCAAGTGACGGCGTTGATGCTGACAGCCGGGCAGCGACAAGACGACGTCATCGTGCCAGTCGCCAAACCTGACGGCGCAGCAGGTGCATACGACGGCATCGGCAAGGCGATTCGCGATATCTTGCCGCAATTGACCGGCAGGGCAGAGCGTTCCGTGTATGGAATCTGCAGGCTGAATGTCGAAGTGGCCGATACGTTGGTTCACTACGATGTCCTGAAGGTTGATGCACGTCGTTTGCCGCCGGCCGAGCTGGATCATCTGGCTGCGCTCGGCATGGCGGACACCTTGGGTATTGATGCCGGTTCGCTGGTGATGCGTTGTTCGGTCCAGCTGGATGGGCTCAGTGCGGTCGTCTGCGGCATGCCTGCGGCCTTGTCCGATGCCATTAAACTTGGCAGCGATGATGCGGGATGCCGCCTGAATCGACTGGAGCCGGGATTTGCGGCATTCTGGAATGGCAGCTTTGCGCATAGCAAAAACAATAGCGCGCTGCTGGCGCGTTTGCGCGGCAGCTCTTTAATGCTTGGCTGGCTGCAAGACGGAAAATGGCAGGCACTTGCCACCGAGCGCTTATCGGGCAATGACTGGGCTGCCTTGAGCGATAGCTGCGATGCATTTTGCCGCCGCCTCTGCGTGCCGGATCACTCTGGATTGCCGATATATTTCGACGCCGACATAGCGGACATTCCTACTGCAGCACGTAACCGCTGGCAGCGCCTGCCGCCGCAACCGGAAATGGCGGCCGCAGCCGATAGAGTGTCCGATTTTGCCTCGAACGTTGCCTAGGAGACAAATATCATGGCCTCCCTTCAAAAACTCGATTTTGATTTTTCCGTCCAGCGTCGAAAATTACCGCCGTTCGGATTAGCTATCCTGCTCGCAGGTGCCGCAGCGAGCATCTATGCAGGCGTCGAATTGTCGTCTGCCTATAACGCTCGCAAGGCCCAGCAAACGGTCTATGACGCCTTGGTATCGCGTCTTCACACGGTAAGGCATGCCGACCAGGATGGCGCCAAGATCACGCCCGCCGAACTGCAGAATTTTAAGAATGCAGCGCAGATTGCAGGCCAGTTGAACACACCTTGGGATCGTCTGCTGAAAGTACTCGAATCGGCGCCGATGGAACATGTGGCCTTGCTGTCGGTAGAGCCAGTCGCATCGCGCCGGCAATTGCATCTGGTCGGCGAGGCGAAAGATTTCGCCACGATGCTGGACTATCTGTCCTATCTCCAGAGTCAGCCCGGCCTGCAGCGCGTCATCTTGACTTCGCACCAGATACAGACGCAACCAGGTTCGCCGGTCCGCTTCCAAATCCAGGCGCATTGGGAGGAGAAATGAACCGCGTGCGCTCAATGGCGCTGAAGCTGCGTTATGCGCTTGCCCGCCGCGTCGGCTGGCCGGGGGTGGTGGGCATTTGCCTGCTTGGATTCACTTTGTTCGTTGCCTCGGCGGTTGCGCCGCGTCTGGAAAAAAACGCCGGCGAGATCAAGTTGCAGACCGGCGTCGCGTTGATTGACCTTAATCGGGCCCGGCTTGAACATCGGGTCCAGCCAAAGACCAGCGAACAGCTGGTGCGCTTTACGGCCTGGTTTCCGACGATTGACCACAATGTAGGTGATTTGCGCCAGCTGATGGAACAGGCACAGCTAGCCAAGCTCGATCTGGTGAAGGGGGAGTATCGCGTTTCGGATGCGCAGGGTGCAGCTTTCGTGAGCTATGAGGTAGTGTTGCCAGTGAAAGCCAGCTACGACACCTTACGCAGCTTTATTGCCGGGGTACTTAACGCCATACCCAATGCGTCGCTGGCCGAACTGCATATCGAACGTGCCGCAGTGAACAGCACGATCCAGGATGCGCGAATCCATTTTACTTTTGTCTACCGCGGAGCCTGACATGCGCAACCGATTCTCGCGGCGACAAATAGGACTGGTGCTGGTGGCCGGTGTGCTGGTTTCCTGCGGCGCCATGATATTTTCTGGCGGCTCCGCCGAATCCGGGGTGATTGAACCCGTGACGCGGACCACAAACAATCATCAGGCGGGGAGTATCAAGCCGGGCGCCGCTGCTGCTACTGCTGCTCTGCCAAAAACGATAGCTCCCCCGGCACGAGCCAATCTGGATCAAACCGGCGCAAACAATTTATTCGCATCCAACAGCTGGACGCCACCGCCGCCACCGCCGCCGAAAGAGTTGCCGCCACCACCGCCGCCGCCGCCCACCGCACCACCCATGCCTTTCAATTTCGTCGGGCTGTTGCAGGATCAAGCCAAGCCTACCGCTTTTCTGGCGAAGGACGACCAGTTATTGCTGGTGACGACGGGAGACACCGTGGAGGGTATCTATCGTATCGATTCTGTCAGTGCCAAAGAAATTGTCCTGACCTATCTTCCGCTCAACCAGCGGCAATCCATTTTGATTTCTGGGGGGCTGTAATGCGCCTTATCCAAACCATGTCAAAAAGCTGGCTTCGTCCGGCTGCGATGCTGCTGATCGTTGGTGCACTGGCCGGTTGCGCGGCGCACCAACTGCACTCGGACGGCCAGCGTCAGATTAAGGAAGGCCATGTCGCGGAGGGGCTCGCTAACATGCGCGAAGCCATGCGGCAGGATCCGGGCAATCTACCGTATAAGCTCGATTACATCAATCGTCTCGACGAAGAAACAAAAAAATTGATACGGCAAGGCGATGAGCAGCGTTCGGCGGGCGATACCAAGGCAGCGCGCAATTCTTATCTCGATGCGTTGCAACTTGACGGTTCCAACGAGCGAGCCCGGCGTGGGGTGTCCGATATAGACATGGACATGCGGCACAGGGATATCCTGGCCGAAGCCGAAAAAATGGACGCGGCCGGCAAATGGGATATGGCACGGGAACGCACAATGGTGGTGATACTGGAGAATCCGGCCAACCCCAATGCACAGCTGTTGCTACGCAAGATCAATACCGAGATCGATACCCAGCATCGCGCCAAAGAGGCGTTGACCGCTTCCCAGTCGGTAATGAAGAAGCCGGTCACGCTGCAGTTCCGCGACGCCAATCTGCGCATGGTTTTCGAAGCTTTGTCTCGCACCACCGGCCTCAACGTGATCTTCGACCGTGACGTGCGCCCCGATCTTAAAACCACCATCTTTGTGCATGAAGGCTCGGTCGAAGATACCGTCAATCTGATTCTGTTGCAGAACCAGCTCGAAAAGAAGGTACTCAACGTCAATACGATGTTCATCTATCCGGCTACGGCAGCTAAACAAAAGGAATACCAAGAGTTGAAAGTGCGCACTTTTCATATTTCAAATGGCGATGCGAAATACATCCTGACAGTGCTCAAGTCGGTGCTCAAGATCAAGGATGCATTGGTCGACGAACGCACCAACACGCTGGTCTTGCGCGATACGCCGGAAGCACTGGATGTTGCTGCCAAAGTGATTGCAGCCCACGATCTGGCGGATGCTGAAGTGATGCTGGAAGTCGAAGTGCTGGAAATTTCACGCGATCGCTTGACCGACCTTGGCATATCCTGGCCTAACAGTGCCACGATATCGACCCCGACAGGGGCGGCCGGCGCTCTGACACTTGGTGCTCTCGGTGATTTGACGCGCGGCCAGTTGCAAGTGACGCCGTTCTCGCTGGGCATAGGTTTCAAGCTCCAGGATACCGATGCCAATCTGCTGGCCAGTCCGCGTATCCGCGTACGCGATCACGAAAAGGCGAAGATCCTGATCGGTGACAAAGTACCTATCATCACCAATACCGTGACACCGATACAAACCGGCGCCTCGGTGGTCACCGGTTCGATCCAGTATATCGATGTCGGCATCAAGCTTGAAGCTGAACCGCATGTCTATCCGGAAGGCGAGGTTGGCATCAAGCTGAATCTGGAAGTCAGCAATATAGTCAAGGAAATCGCAGGTCCTTCCGGCTCGCTCGCCTATCAGATCGGCACCCGCAGTGCTACGACAAGTTTGCGTTTGCGCGATGGTGAAACCCAGGTGCTTGGGGGTTTGATCAGCGATTCCGATCGCAATGCCGCCGCCAAGGTTCCCGGCCTCGGTCAGTTGCCAATCATTGGACGATTGTTCTCAGAACATAACGGCGATCGCACCAAGACGGAAATCGTATTGTCAATCACTCCTCGTATCATACGGGCCCAGGGTATTGCCGAAGATACGATGCGCGATGTCTGGTCAGGCACTGAAACCACGATTCACTCCGGTCAGTTCCGTCTTGATCCGATCTCTAGCGTGTCAGGCACCAGTAATGGGATAAGCAGCAACGGCATGCCGCGCGTCGATGCAGCACCAGTACCGGCAGCTGCAGTAGTACAGCCTGCGCCGCCTGTTGTTGTAGCCACGCCGCAGATTCCGCCAGCCACTCCAGCCATCCTGAACGGCGTGGTGCCTGATGCGCCGACACCGTCGGCGACGCAGCCGCAAGGATTCGACGCCGTTAGTCCGCCCCCGTCCAGCGGCTACCAAACTGCGCCTGCTCCTGCCCCTGCGCCTATGCCGCCGCCGACACCTGCGCCAATGCCGGAGTCTGCCACGCCAGCGCCGACGGATCAATCGGCGGCGCTGCCAACGGATAAGGTGCTGGCTGCGCCAGCGGTCGCACCGGCGACTATGCCGGTCGCTGAATCGGCCGCAGCCATCGCCTCTACACCCGCCAATGCGGCGCCGGTCGTGGTCGCCGCCGCCATTCCGGCAATGGCGGCAGATGTTCCTGACAAGAGCGTTCAATCGGCAAATCCGGTAGCACGCCCGATGTCGAACGCAAGCGCCGGCGACGGTAGCGCTAACACTGCCACTGGCAGACCGCAGATCACCTGGGGCAAGCTTGAACACGTCAAGGCGGGAGATCAGTTCAAGGTCACGCTTAACGCTGCCAGCTTCGACGGCATTCATTCGCTGCCGTTCTACATCCGTTACGATCCAAGAGTGCTGTCCTTCGTCAGCGCCAGCCCGGGAGAAGTCAGCAGCCGGGTCGGCGTCAGTAACATCGATCCCGTCATCAACGATGCCGCCGGCCGTATCAACATGACACTGGACGCCGCCAACGGCAAATTCTTTGCCGGTTCGGGAGCGCTGATGAGCCTGACTTTTGCGGCCAAGACATCGAGCAGGCAGACCCAGGTGGATATGCAACTGGCGCAGCTAGGCATCGCCGGCGGCAGCGCATTGCGCAACATATCCCGGCCACAACCGCTGATGCTGAAGATCGAACCATGAAACCGCGCGGATTTACACTCATAGAGCTGGTCATCACACTGGCCTTGGTCGGCCTGGTGGCGATGGTCGCTTTGCCGCTCTATGAAATTTCGGCGACGCGTCTGAAGGAAACCGAGCTGAAACTGGCATTGCGCCAGATTCGCATAGCGCTGGATAACTATAAAACTGCGGCCGATACCGGCCAGATAACAAAGGAATCCGGCGATTCCGGATATCCGCCCTCGCTGGAGGTGTTGGTGAATGGCGTCGAAAATGCGAAGGATGTCAATCATTCCCGGCTGGTATTTCTGCGCCATGTGCCGCGCGACCCGTTTTACCCCGATCCTGCCCAGCCGGCAGAACAAACCTGGGCTTTGCGCAGCTACGGCAGCCCGCCCAGCGATCCGATGCCGGGCAACGACGTGTATGACGTCGCTTCGCTCTCTACCGGCAAGGGCTTGAATGGCATCCCCTACAAGGAGTGGTAACCATGCTACGACCGTTCCCACTCTGCAGTAACATGCGTTCCAGGCAATATTTTGCAGGGCTCAGGCTTGGTTTCACGCTGATCGAAATGGTGATCGTCATGGCCGTGATAGGTATGCTGCTGACGCTTGCGGTGCCGCGCTACTTCGTTGCGCTTGACAACGGCAAGATTAAGGTGCAACAGCAAAACCTGGCAACGATGCGCGATGCGCTCGATAAATTCTTCGGCGATCAAGGTCACTATCCGGAATCGCTCGATGAACTGGTGCAGAAGCGCTATCTGCGTAGCGTCCCGGTGGATCCGCTTACGGAAAGCCCTAACTGGATCGTCATCGCGCCCCTTGATCCCGCCCTGAGTGGAGTCTATGATGTCCAAAGCGCGGCCAAAACCAACGGGAGCAAAAATGAGACCGCCGCGGCAAATTAGGCGCACCGGCGGCGTCGTATTGCTGGCGTTGCTGTTGACCCTGGCATTGATGGCGGTAGCGCTGATGGGAGCAGTCGAAGTATGGTCGGTCGAACGGCAACGCGAAACTGAAGCAGAACTGTTGTACGTCGGCGACCAGTACCGGTTAGCGATTGAACACTACTATTACGCCACTCCCGGGGCTGGCAAGACGCTGCCGGCGAGTATCGACGACTTGGTCGAGGATCAACGTTTTCCGGTGCCGGTGCGGCATTTGCGCCGTGCCTATGTGGACCCGGTCACCGGCGAACCGTTTGAATTGCTGCGTGCTGGCGAACAGATCAGCGGTGTAGTCAGCAGTTCGACAAAGTCAACTATCAAGCGTAGCGGTTTTTCTCGAGCCGATAGTGTATTTGAGGGATTTGAGACTTACAATCAGTGGAGATTCTTGTTTAGTCCACCTGTTCCTGGAAAAGCCGGCCGTAAATTACCGTCGCCATCGTCGCGTCAACCTGCTGTGATCGGAGGAAAGTCATGACCTACCGAATTCTGATAGTCGAAGACCACAATTTGCTCCGGCACGGGTTGCGCTCAATGATCGCGGCGCTGCCCGGCTACGAGGTGGTGGGTGAGGCGCGGGAGGGTAAAGAGGCCATTTGCGAAGCGCTTTCATTGCATCCGGATATGATCCTCATGGATTTGTCCCTACCCGGCATGAACGGCATCGAAGCTACGGCCCAGATCAAGAGGCGCATGCCGGATATCCGCATTCTCGTGCTGACCGTCTACAAGACCGACGAATATGTGACAGAAGCGCTGCGGGTAGGAGCGGACGGTTATGTATTGAAAGATGCTTCATACGATGAATTCGTGACGGCGATTCAGACGGTCGCCGGCGGAAAAAAATATATCTGCCCCGACGTCTCGATACACTTGATCAACGATTTCCTGCGTCGGGGCGATCCCAAGAAGGCGGCAACACCCTGGAACAAGCTGACTGCGCGTGAACGCAGTATCCTTAAGCTGGTTGCCGAGGGACGCACAAATCGCAAGACCGGCGAATTTCTCAATATCAGCGCCAAGACGGTCGAAAAACATCGCGCCAATTTGATGCACAAGCTCGGTCTGCGCAATGCGGCGGAACTTATCCTCATGGCGCTGGACATGGGGTTGATCGAGCATGCCAGTAATCCATCGCATGCCGTCAACGGAGCGTCCGATGGTCCGGCTTTTCCGTCGGATATATCCTCCGGCAAACCTCCGGACGGCTCGATGATGTCGCCGGAATGACAGGGCCTGGTTAATCGACGCCAGAGCACTACGCCAGAGCACAAGCCTGCCCCGGCGCTGCAGGTTACAGCGCTCTCCTTTAGCGGTGCGAATATGCCATGCACCAGCCTTGAGGATTGACGGGCCCCGCCACGACTTTGCAAGTGCCGGAGGCAGTGTCCGGCGTAGGCGGATTATACGCAGCGCAGTCAGCGCACATTTTCCCGTCCTTGGGCGTATCTTGATAGTGGAGCATACCCTTGGTCATGGAGCCGGCGTTGGCCTGCGGCGAGTGAGTCACGAGGGGAGTCAGGATGACCGCACCCAACACCGCGCTGCTACGGCGCAGCATATTCCGGCGCGACGTTTTTTTGTCTTGATTCATGGTATTTCCCCCCAAGTAAAATAATCCGACTTGGACAGCCCACGTCAATCCATTACGCTCACGCCGGGAATCTGCAAATGCCTGACTGCCGTCAGAACATGAACCAAGCGTACAAGTAAAGGGTGTTGTTATCTTTTGCGTCTCTGAGCGTTCCGTCGTAATTCGTTTTGCTGCCATTGAACTTCGTATAACCGGTGTACTGCAGTCCGAATCGGACATTCATCTGCGGATCCCAGTTGAACTTGAGGTTTGGCCAATAATTCAGTTCGACGATATAACCTGAAGTATCCGGTTTGCCATTGTTGGTTCCGAATCGCGCGAAATCGGCGTCGCCGCTGACGTTGAATACAGCGCCTGTAATACCATAAGTGCGATCGCGCAGATAGGTCACCTTGGCCCGGGTCGAACGCATTTGCGACGAGGGATTGTCGTTGATAGCACTAGGGAAACCGGTTCGCCACTCGGTTTTTTCGCTGATCGTGGACGCCTGGGCGGTGACGATATGGTGATCGTCCTTGCTGAAGAACTGATACTGGATATCGAATCCCAGATCACGGAAGCGATCTCCGGGGGTAAATTGGTCAGGAGTGTTGACTGACGCTATAGCGCCAAAATGGCCGATCGAGAGATTATGTTGATCGCTGCCGAAAGTGTAGGCGATGCGCCAGTAAGGATTGCTGCCCGCGAGCGTGACTCTGTCGGCCGCGGCGGTACCCGAGCGTAAGACCGATAGCGCACCCTTGGCGGTCTGATAGGAGGTGGCTTCCAGGTACAGCGAGTCGAGCACGTATGCGTATGCACCAAGGCCGGCAACCCGCGAGCCCGATTCAAGAAACGTCGATGGGCCTAAGCCCGGGGCTGCAACACTTGGCCCATAGTATGGGTAACTCCATGCAGGTACCGTATTGAAGACATCTTGAACGGTAGGGTTGTTATGCAATGTCAGGCCGAGAAACGTTGGTTTTTCTTCGGAGCCGAACATTTTCACCAGGCGCAGATCGACATTGTCCATCGCGCCGTGATGATGAAATGTCTGGTCGTCATTGGTAACGAGATTTTCGTAAGTCCATTGGATAAAACCACCCGAGTTCTCGGTGAATTTACCGCCGGAAAAAAGGCTGACAACCTCATCGACGACTTCGTGGTTCTTGCCGTAGAGTTGTTCGCCGGTCGATTTGTCCGTATTGTTCCTGATTGAATTGGCTGAAATCACCGTCATCAAAGCCAGTGGAATCTTCTCGCGTTCTCCCAGCGTATATCCGCCCAGCTTGAATTTTCGGCCAAACGGTGTTAACTCGGGAAAGATGGTGTGGCACGAAGCGCACTTTAGATTCGTTTGTCTTGCATACAGGGGAATGGCGTCGGCGCTAGGAATAAACCCCAAGGAAATAAGTAGCCACAAGCTAACTGCAACGCGTTTCAGAAACGTGTACATATTACTCATTGTGATTCTCCCCTGATCATTGGATTGCCGGCACGGCGCAATTCACAATCGCATGAGTGGAAAATAGGCTATCTGAGGGAGCGTGTCATTGGGGAGATGTACTACGATTGATTCGTAATAGTCCCCCATAAGAATTGACTGGTTCTTCGCTCCGTTTATACGGCGTTCTCTTCAGCAGCCAGGTGGGACCGACAGCGCATGGTCCTTGCAAATCAGATTACACGATTGTCGAAAAGGAATGAAGTGCGTCGAGAATTTTTGTTGGATTTCGGCTGTGTGTTGTATTCGGTGCTGTAAAAACAGGCGCGAGACCGAGGTAAGGAAAAGAAAATGCAGGCTTTGGTTTGCAATTTCAAAAACCCGTGCTAGAATCTTGCCTGTTTTACGAAATAAGAAATTATTTCTCTAGCGATGCGGGGGATTATGTTGATGCTCCCTGTTGCAAACACTCCATATGCGGGAGTAGCTCAGTTGGTAGAGCGCAACCTTGCCAAGGTTGAGGTCGAGAGTTCGAGACTCTTCTCCCGCTCCAAATTCCAGGTAAGAAAGACGATTAAATCTTCCTTGCCGTTTCAGTAAAAAATCCTGCCTTGATTTTCTCCTGATGTGCCTCGCAGAGTCTTTGCGTGCACGGTTTTGTTGGAATTTCAAGGTTTCGGTTTTTTCGTTCTTCTTCAACGAACCGATACAAGAGTTGATTCACCTTTCGCCGGGGCCACTTTCCAGATAGGACTGGGTTTCGGGAGTCATCTCCTGTATGGGTCTCTCCAAGCCCGCTGCGCGACCCAATCTCGACACTGCGATGCTCACCGTACTTTCACGGCTGCGCTTCTCCTGCCGACCTTGAGCCGCGCAGCAGGCTTGGAGAGACCCATAATTTCATTGCCGGACAAAACCAAGAGCGGCGTTACTAAGTGGCGTTACTTGGGGGCTTCAATCGGCAAGCCGCCCAGTATTTGAGCCGGCCGGCGCAACACCGGATCGAACGGATTGATCTGCGCGCCGACGCTCGCGGCTTCTTTCTTGAGTATCTGCACTACAGTCGGCAGACGGTCTGCGTTCAATCTTTCCGCCAGCGTGGCAACGCTCAGGGCTGCGACTGCACGACCCTGTCGGTCCAGTACCGGTACCGCAATACCTGCCATGCCTGGCAACAAGCCCACTCCATGACTGGCTGCATAGCCAAGTTCCAGTGAGCGCTTGATTTCAGTTCGCAAATACACTTCGTCGTATAAGCCCAGATCCAGCAGGCGAGGCAGGTTGAAGCGGATGATTTCTTCGCGCTCTGCTTCGGGCAGGAATGCCAGGATCACCAGCGCTCCCTGACCGACTCCGAGCGCGACCCTGCCGCCAATATCACCCGTGAATGAACGGATTGGAAACGGCCCCTCGCTACGGTCAAGGCACATGGCGTCGTAGCCGCTGCGCACTAGCAGGAACATGGTGTCGCCGAGTGAGGCCGACAGCCGTAGCAAGATCGGCCGGCAGATATCGCGCAAATTGCCGCGATGGCCGGCGCGCGCAGCCAAGGCAAAAAATTCCACGCTCAAGCGATAGGCCTTGCTGCGTTCATCCTGTTCCACGACGCCTTCGCCTGTCAGCGCGCGAAGAATGCGGTGAGCCGTGGGCTGGGCCAAGCCGGTGGCGCCAGCAATATGCGTCAGCTTGGCGCCGTCGCCATTGGTTGTCGCCAGCGCCCGAATAATTGCAAAGCCGCGCTGAAGACTGGTTCCTGCCGAAGCATCTTGATCTTTCACTATTTTCTCCTAATGAAATTAATTTATCCATATATTTAATAATGGTCCATTAAATGGAATATATCAAATAATTAGTCTGCTATATGGAATATTGCGTTGACCGTGATTTTTCTTTTCTCTATATTGCAGAAATAGCTTGGTGGTGTTGCGGTAAGCGTATTGGGATCAAAACCGACCGTCATAGGAGACAAGTCGATGTCGTTTCTACAGCTGGAAAACCTGTCTAAGCATTATGGGGACTTCACCGCGGTTGAAAAACTGAACTTGACGGTTGAGAAGGGAGAATTCGTTTCCCTGCTCGGACCTTCAGGCTGCGGCAAGACCACTACGCTGCAAATGATTGCCGGCTTTGTCGAGGCGAGCGCAGGGCGCGTGATCCTGGACGGGCGCGATATCACCTACGAGAAACCCAACCGGCGCGGCTTGGGCATCGTGTTCCAGAGCTACGCCTTGTTCCCGCACATGACAGTGAGCGCTAATGTCAGCTTCGGCCTGGAAATGCGGCAGATTGCGCCAGCCGAACGCGCGGAACGGGTACGTAAAGCGCTCGCGCTGGTGCATCTGGATAAATTCGGCCATCGCTATCCGCGTGAATTGTCCGGCGGCCAGCGCCAGCGTGTAGCACTGGCGCGTGCCTTGGTAATTGAACCGCCGGTCTTGCTGCTGGATGAGCCGATGTCGAATCTCGATGCCAAATTGCGCGAAGACATGCAGGTTGAATTGCGCGAGATCCAGCGCAAGGTCGGCACCACCACCATCATGGTTACGCATGACCAGTCGGAAGCGTTATCGATGAGCGATCGCGTGGTCGTCATGGATGCCGGCTGTGCGATACAAATCGCCAAGCCTTTCGACGCCTATGAAAATCCGGTGAATCAATTCGTGTCCCAATTCGTCGGCAAGGCCAACTTGTTTGAAGGGCTGGTTGCATCCGTCAATCAGCAAGGGTCGGCGCTGAATGTGCATGGACAGTTGCTGAGTACCTGTGACGCAACGTTGCAGATCGGCGAACGGGTCACACTTTGCTTACGCCCGGAAAAACTGGAGCGCTGCAGTCCGCAAGATGAAATCATCCGCGGTCGCGTGCGTTCGGGTATGTTTCTCGGCAACCAGTGGCTGTATCACATCGATACCGGCCTGGGCGATTTGCTGGCTACCTGGCAGAACTGCGGCAATGCCGCATGCAGTGACGGCGAAGAGGTTTCATTGCGTTGGCCGGCCGACGCGCTGCATATAGTCAAGCGCGAACATCGCGAGGCGCAGCATGGCTAAGGCGAATGCGCTATCTTCGGCATCGTTGCCGTATCTGCTGACTGCGCCGGGCGTAATTCTCTTTTTTACGATGGTGCTCGTGCCATTGTTGTTAACCTTGCTCTTGTCCTTTTATGGCTTCGATTCGATTACCGGCATCAAGGCTGGTTTTAGCCTGAGCAATTACTGGCTGGTTTTTAGCGATGAATATTTTCATTCCATTTTCCTGCGTACATTTTGGGTGGCAGGGCTAACCACTCTCATCTGTATATTGCTTGGTGCGCCGGAGGCTTATGTGTTGAGCCGCATGGCGAAGCCGTGGCGGTCGATTTTCCTGATCATCATTCTCGGTCCGTTGCTGGTGTCGGTGGTGGTACGCGCTTTCGGCTGGAGCATGCTGCTCAGCGCTAATGGATTAATCAATTCGACTCTGATCTGGCTTGGTTTTGCACCACTCAAACTACTCTACACCACAGGGGCAATCGTGGTTGCCCTGGTGCATGTGATGCTGCCATTCATGGTGATTCCGGTCTGGACCTCGTTGCAAAGACTCGATCCTACAGTCGTACAAGCAGCGCTGTCGTTGAATGCATCGCCGTCAACGGTGCTGCGGCGGATTGTGCTGCCGCAGGTATTGCCCGGCATTCTGTCTGGCAGCCTGATTGTATTCGGCCTCAGTGCGAGCGCCTTTGCCATTCCCGGCCTGCTTGGCGGACGCCGCCTGAAAGTGGTGGCGACCACCGTCTATGACGAATTCCTTGGCTCCCTGAATTGGCCGCTGGGAGCATCGATCGCCATCATCCTGCTGCTTGCGAATCTGCTCATCATGTTGAGTTACAACCGGGCTCTGGAACGTAAATATTCCAGGACATTGGGTTAACCGGGTTAATTGGAGAGCCGATAGCATGCGTAACAATGGTCCTGTTTCACTGATATTCCATGCGCTGATAGTGGCGTTTGTACTTGCGCCGCTGTTGGTCGTGTGTCTGGTCGCGTTTACGCCGGAAGACACGTTGTCCCTGCCGACCCACGGTGTTTCATTGCGCTGGTTCAAGGCGATTTTTGAACATCCCGATTTCGTGCAATCGTTCTACAACAGCTTATTGCTGGCTTTGCTGTCGGCCACGCTCTCGCTGTGTGTGGCGTTGCCCGCCGGCCTGGCGATCGGGCGGCTGAGCTTTGCAGGCCGAGATTTCCTGAATGCCTTGTTCCTGTCGCCGCTGATTATTCCTACCCTGGTGTTGGGGGTGGCGCTCATGCGTTTGTTTGCCAGCATGGGCGTTAGCGGGTCGTTCGGTTGGCTGGTGGTCGCCCATGTGGTGGTGATCAGTCCCTACGTATTGCGGCTGGTGCTGGCAGCTGTGGTGGGTATGGATAAAAGCGCCGAACACGCGGCGCAGTCTTTGGGCGCCGGACCGTGGACCGTATTTCGGCGCATTACGCTGCCCATGATCTTGCCTGGCATTACCGGCGGCTGGCTGCTCGCATTTATCAATAGTTTCGATGAGCTGACCATGTCGATTTTCGTCACCACGCCAGCCACGGTTACTCTGCCGGTGCGCATGTACATGTATGCCACCGAATCGATCGATCCCATGATGGCGTCTGTATCTGCCTTGATGATATTGATTACGGGGGTGGCGATGCTGATTCTGGATCGTGTCTACGGACTGGACAAAGTATTGATCGGCCAGCAGGGATAAATCCATGCCAGGAATTGGAAAGCAAGCAATGACTTTATTTACCAGAGTCGCCGAGACGCAACGCGAGTCGATTGTTTTCTCGCTTGACGGTCATGCCGCGACAGCGCTGGCGGGCGATACCATATTGACTGCTGTCCTCACGCAGGCGGACCGTTTGCGCTTGTCCGAATTCAGCCACCGGCCGCGCGCCGGATTTTGCCTGATCGGCGCCTGCCAGGATTGCTGGATGCATACCGAGGACGGACAGCCGGTGCGCGCCTGCAGTACTGAAATTCAAAACGGCATGCGGCTGCTTAGCTCGATTCCCGGAGGTGTAGATGAATGAGCTGCAGAGTGAACTACAGAGCGAATCCCGGATTGTGATTGTCGGCGCCGGCCCGGCCGGAGTGCGTGCCGCCGAGATTCTGGTGGCAGCTGGCCTGCGCCCGGTGATTGTCGACGAGAACCAGCGTGCCGGCGGCCAGATATACCGCCAGCCGCCTGCCGCGTTTGGTGGTTCGATGCGTTCAAAAAAACAGCTGTACGGTTTCGAATCGGCCAAGGCGGATGCACTGCATCGTACATTCGACAAATTGCGCAGTCATATCGACTATCTTCCTGAAACCCTGGTGTGGAATTGCGATGGCCAACAACTGGATCTGTTGGGTCGTGGTCAACATCGGTCGCTGCCATATTCACATCTGATGCTGTGCACCGGCGCTATCGATCGCATTTTGCCGTTTCCCGGCTGGCTGTTGCCCGGCGTGTACACCCTGGGTGCAGCGCAGGTTGCACTGAAAGCGCAGGGTTGCGTGATTGGCAGCCGCATCGTTTTGGTTGGTAGCGGCCCCTTGCTCTATCTGCTTGCCTATCAATATGCGAAGGCCGGGGTCAAGATTGCCGCGGTGCTGGATACCGCATTTTTTTCCGGTAAGTTGCGAGCGACGTTTGATCTGGCCAGGCAACCGCTCACCTTGGGCAAAGGCTTGTATTTTCTCGCGTGGCTACGCTGTCATGGCGTCAAGGTAGTTGAGGGCGTGCAAAAGATTGCCGTCACCGGCGAGCAAAAAGTACAGGCAATCTCATGGCAAAAAAATGGCGGTGAAGAGACGATAGAGTGCGATGCCGTGGCTAGCGGTTTCGGCCTGCGCTCGGAAACGCAACTGGCCGATCTGGCCGGTTGCGCATTTGCATTCAATCAAATCAATCAACAATGGCTACCCCAGCGCGACCCGGCCGGACGCAGTAGCGTTAAAGGGGTATACCTTGCTGGCGACGGTGCAGGTATCGCCGGTGCAGATGCGGCCGAGATGGCAGGAAAACGCGCCGCGCTGGCGCTACTCGAGGATTTGGGACAGACGGTCGATGTGCGCGAAAGCCGGCGGCTGGATCGCGCGTTGCAGCGTGTTCAGGGATTTCGTCGCGGGCTGGAATGCGCGTTCCCGGTACCTGTCGAGTGGGCGCGCGAATGTGCCGATGACGAGATTATTTGCCGCTGCGAAGAAATTACGGCCGGCGAGTTGCGTCATTCCGTGACGCATGCCGGCACGGTTGAAATTAACCGCCTCAAAGCATTGACCCGGGTTGGCATGGGACGTTGCCAGGGACGGGTCTGCAGCGCCGCCGCCGCTGAAATACTGGCGTGCAGCGCGGGCAAGTCGCTGGCGGAAGTCGGACGGCTGCGCGGGCAACCGCCGGTCAAACCGTTTCCGGTGGCGGTCGGGGTGGCGGCGCATGTGGTGGAAAGTGTGGCGGAGAATGCCGGGGAGGAGGCTTCATGAGCGAGCACCTGACGGCAGACGTCGCCATCATCGGCGGCGGTTTGATGGGTTGCTCGGCGGCGCTGGCATTGCGCCGCATGAATCGCTCGGTGCTGTTGCTGGAGCAAGGCTGGTGCGGCGCGCAAGCTAGCGGTGTCAATTACGGCGGGGTGCGGCGCCAGGGCCGGCCTGAGACACAACTGCCGCTAGCCCAGCGTTCGCATGCGATCTGGCAGGGCTTGCCACAGCTGGTGGGTAGCAGCTGCGAATATACAGTCTCGGGCCACCTGAAGCTGGCGCGTAGCGATGCCGAAATGGGGTTGCTTGAGGAATACCGTGAGCAAGCTGAAAAATTTGGCCTGCAGCTTGAAATTCTGGGACGAGCAGCGCTGCGTCAACGTTATCCGTGGCTGGGCGACAAGGTTGCCGGCGGTTCTCTGTGCGCAAGTGACGGCCACGCCAATCCGCGGCTGGTAGCCGCCGCTTTTGCACTGGCGGCAAAGCGCCATGGCGCTGACATCCGCGAAGGTGCGACAGCAGAAACTGCCACCTTCGATGGCACGCGGTTTACGGTTCGCGCCAGCAAAGGACTCGAAGTAAAAGCAAAATTCCTGCTTAACTGCGCCGGTGCATGGGGCGCCGCGTTTGCCGAACAGTTCGGTGAACATGTGCCGGAATTTCCTATATTTCCGAATATGTGGGTGACTGAGCCGATGCCGAAACTGGTTGAACCTAATGTCGGCATTGTCGGTGGCGGTTTTTATGTGCGCCAGGTGGCGCGAGGAAATTTCGTCCTGGGTGGCGGCCGCGGCACAGGGCAACTGGCGATTGCCTCCACCCGGCCCGCCAGCGCCTCGATGTTCGCCTCGATGAAATTGGCGTGCGAATTCATTCCGGCATTACAAAACGCTTTGGTGATCCGCAGCTGGACTGGCGTTGAGGGCATGCTGCCGGATCATCAGCCAGTGCTCGGTGCCAGCGTGACAACTCCTGGCCTGTTTCATGCTTTTGGTTTTTCCGGCGCTGGTTTTCAGTTAGCGCCTGCGGTAGGGGAAGTGCTGGCGGACCTGGTGGTCCATGGGGTGACGGCAACCCCGATACAGGCATTCAGAATTGATAGATTCAGCGAATAGACTGAGTAGATAGATCGGGCAATACAAGCTGACATCAATGTGTTCGTAGTTAGGTAGGTGGTTGCATCTGTCGGGAACATCGGGGCGTTTAATTCTTGAGGAGAAGGAAGCATGAAATTCAAGCACATTATCCTGGCAACAGGATTCATTTCAGCATTGGGCGTCGCTGCGGCCAGCCACGCGGAGACACGTACGCTGTACGTCGGCATGAATGGCGGCAGCATGGAAAAGAACTACACCAGCTATATATTTCCGGAATTCGAGAAAGCCAATAACGTCAAGATAGTGGTGGTTCCAGGCACTTCGGCAGACATCATGGCCAAGATGTCCGCGCAAAAAGACAAACCGCAAATGCATCTGGTGTTTCTCGACGATGGTGTCATGTATCGCGCGATCGGCATGGGTTTGTGCCAGAAACTGAAAGACGCTCCGGTATTCAAGGAGATCTATCCTTTTGCCCGCATGGCGAACGACCAGGCAGTGGGGATCGAGCTCGGTACGGTAGGTATCGGCTACAACAAAAAGATGTTTGATGAAAAGGGCTGGGCCGCGCCTACTTCCTGGATGGATTTCGCCGATCCGAAATACAAGGGGAAAGTGGTGTTCCAGTCGATTCAGAGCAGCACCTTCGGCCTGCACAGTTTCCTGATGTTTAACCGTTTAGTCGGCGGCACCGACAAGAATGTCGAACCCGGTTTTCAAAAATGGGGTAGCACCGTCGGTCCTAACGTTCTTGAATATCTGTCCAGCTCGGCAAAAATATCGGAAATGGTGCAAACCGGCGAAACCGCCATTTTCCCGCTAACGCCGACGGCAATTGCGAATTTGAAAGCCAAGGGCATTCCTGCTGAATTCGCTACACCGAAAGAGGGGGCGGTGATGTTGATGGTTGGCGCTTGTGCGTTGAAAAATAATTCAGAGCCGGATCTCTCGCAAAAATTGGCTGAGTATCTGCTGAGCGCCGGCTCGCAAGCTAAGGCGATGGAATATGCCAACGCAATTCCGATCAACAAGAATGTCAAAATCCCGGAGTCGGTGCAAGCCAAGATCGGCAATATCGACAAGCTGATGAAAAACATCAATACGGTCGACTGGGATGTCATCAACAAAGAACGCGCCGCCTGGAACGATCGCTGGAGCCGCATGATCGAACGCTGAGATTTCCATTGCAACTGCTGCAGGCCGGAGATCGTCTATGCAATCGCAAACGGCGGCGGCCGCCGTTTGATCGGCTGCGCCTTGACGATCGCGGTGTTGGTCTCGGCCTTGTCGGCAATCCGATCGATTATCTGGTCCAGTTGTGCGATCGAACGCACGTACAGGCGCGCTATATAACAATCTTCCCCGGTTACTTTGTCGCATTCGCAAAACTCAGGCGTTTCCTCGATCAGCTTCTGGACGATCAGCAGCTTGCCGGGCAACGGCCGGATGCGGACGATGGCCTGCAATTGATAGCCGAGTGCCTGCGGGTCGATGTCTACCGTGAAGCCGCGAATGACGCCGCGTTCTTCAAGGCGATGTAAGCGCTCCGAAATGCTTGGCGAGGAAAGGCCGACCTGCTGGCTCAGGTCTTTCAGCGAGATGCGCGCATCCTTGAGCAGGACTTCGAGGATGCGCTGGTCGACATTGTTCAGCATTTCATATTTCTCCGGATATTCGTAATATTGCCTTATTTAATTAGGAGATATTCACATATTTCCTTTTATACGGCATGGAAAATCGTATGGCAAGATGAGATTATCAGTCCCTGATAGTTTCAGGAGTTATTGATGAATAACAAGGTAAGCGGCTCGGTTGAAATGACCGCCGCCATGGTGATTTCGGGAACCATCGGCTGGTTCGTCGTGGTCTCTGGCCAACCGGTTCTGGACGTGGTGTTCTGGCGCTGTGTCTTCGGTGCGGCGACCTTGCTGGTGGTGTGCGCTGGAATGGGGTTGCTGCACGGCGCCATCACCTGGCGCCTGCTGGCTTTGGCTGCGCTCGGCGGTGTTGCGATTGTCTTGAACTGGCTGCTGCTTTTCGTCTCTTACTCGCGTGCGTCGATCTCGATCAGTACCGCGGTCTATAACACCCAGCCGTTCATGCTGGTCGGTCTCGGCGCAGTGTTTTTCTCTGAACGGCTGACCGTCAACAAGCTGACTTGGCTTGCGATTGCTTTTGCCGGTATGTTGCTGATCGTATTAGCGCAGCCTGGCGGCGCTGGTGCCGGCGCCGGCGCATATAGCGGCAGCGACTATCTCGCCGGAATCATGATGGCGCTCGGTGCTGCCTTCTTCTATGCCGTCGCGGCGATCATCACAAAAAAGCTTGCCGGTACGCCGCCGCATCTGATTGCCTTGATCCAGGTTTGTGTCGGCATGGTAATGCTGGCGCCTTTTGCGCACCTGTCGCAGCTGCCAACCGATATCGGCACGTGGAGCATCCTGGTCACGGTCGGCGTGGTCCATACCGGACTGATGTATATCCTGCTCTACGGCGCGATCCAGAAGTTACCTACATATCTGACGGGATCGCTATCCTTCATCTATCCCATCGTGGCGATCATGGTAGATTTCCTGGCCTTCGGCCATCGGCTGCAGCTGACCCAATTGATCGGGGCTGCCGCGATTCTGATCGCCGCCGCCGGAATGAATCTCGGCTGGTCGTTGTGGAAGCCGAAAGAGTGCGTTAGTTCAAGCTAAGAATTCAAACGCTGCAGCGACAATGCCACAGTCGGCCGATAGGCTGCCGGCCGCTGTGGCGTTTCGACGACGGGTCAGGCCAAAGCGCGCGCCGCCTCTTCAATCAAGGCGACTATTTCATCAGGGTGCGACGCCATGGAAGCATGGCTCGCCGCCAGCTCGATGGTCTTCCGAGGTTTCATCCGTTCGGCGAACCAGCGTTCCGTTTCCGGCGGTATCATGCGATCGTTGCTTGAGACTTGATACCAGGATGGTTTGACCTTCCATGCAGGCGGTCCGGAGGCGTCGCCAAAGCAACGGGCGGCGATCGGTTTCTGCGTCGATGCCATCACCAAGGCTTCTGTTTCACCCAGATCCTGGCAAAAATTGTCGCGGAATTTATCCGGGTCGATCCACAAGAAGCCATTGTCGTCCGGCATGATGCTAGCGGCGCCGGGCGGCGCTTCCCTCATGCCGAAAATGCCTCCCGGGGTTTCGCCTTCATCGGGAGCAAAGGCTGCAACGTATACCAGGCCAACCACATTCGGCGCATGGCCTGCGCCAGTGATGACCATGCCGCCATAGGAGTGGCCGACCAGCAGAGTCGGTCCGTTCTGCGCTGCGGCTAATCTGGTGGTGCGGTCGATATCCTCGGCTAATGAGGTGAGTGGATTTTGAACTGCGCGCACGCGATATCCTCTTGCGTGAAGCGGTGGAATCACGTGGCCCCAATGAGAGCCGTCGCCCCATGCGCCGTGCACCAGGACTATGTTGAGTTTCGCTGTCATATTGCATTCTCCTGTTCTGTCTGGCGACTATCGAAAACAGAGGGATGGCGTCGCTTAGACCATCCCGGACAATGCCGGTAGACGGATGTGGATTTTGCTGCCAGTTTGCGCGTTCCTGGGAGCTTTGTCTGCGGTGGGTATGCGCACGAACGTTCGTCCTATGCGATGTAAGCGTGGGGAAAAAGCGAGAAACAAAAACACCCCGTTCGCGTATGCGGACGGGGCGTGACGGTAATTACGCAGGCGGTGCCTGCGTTCCGGAATTGCTTAGCGCAGCAAATTCAATGCCTTGGCAACCCGGCGCCACAGTTGTTTTATTATCAATTTAAATGTTTTTTTTGCTACTGATGCTGCCGTGCTCATGCTTCTGGCAATGGAATCCATTCATCGTCGCCTGGCACCCGATCAAAGCGCTGTTCGCGCCAATTGTTTTTGGCGGTTTCAATCAGCTGCGGATCGCTGGCAACGAAATTCCACCAGATGGTGCGCGGGCCGTCGATAGGAGCGCCGCCCAGCAGCATGACCTGGGCTGCCTCGCTGGCGGCGATCTTTGCCGCCCGATCCGCCTCCAATACAGCCAGCACACCCGTTTCCAACGCTTCACCATCAATAGTCACGCTGCCGCTGGCGACATACACGGCTTGCTGCGGATACTCTGGCTCCAGGGTGAACTGCGCTCCGGCCTGCATTTCGGCGGCGACATACAGGGTCGGTGAATTGATTTTGACTGGTGCTTCGCGGCCAAAGGCGCGGCCGGCGACGACACGCAGCTGGTAGCCGTCACCTTGTATCAGAGGCAAGCTTGCGGCCGGGTGATGGGCGAAGGCCGGTGCACATTCTTCATCGGCCAACGGCAGCGCAACCCAGGTCTGGATGCCGTGCAGGCGCCAGCCGCTGGCGCGTTGCGCAGCGGGCGTGCGTTCGGCGTGGACGATGCCGCGTCCGGCTGTCATCCAGTTGACGTCGCCGGGAATGATTTCCTGATCGTTGCCCAGGCTGTCATGGTGGCGGATGGCGCCTTCAAACAGATAAGTGACGGTTGCCAGGCCGATATGCGGATGAGGCCGGACATCGATACCCTGGCCGCTGGCAAAATCGACTGGTCCCATGTGGTCAAAGAACAGGAAGGGGCCAACGCTTTGATGGCGGCCCGCGGGTAGTACGCGGCGCACTACCAGCTCGCCGAGATCGCGGGCGCGGCCGGGGATCCGGTAGGCAATCGAGGATGTGATTGGGGTTGTCATAGTGTGTCCTGGTTTAGATAAGCAAAAAACAAGGCCGCTGCAACAAAACGACTTGCACAGGTTGGAGACATTAGCATATTTGAATGTTCCAGGCAGAGTGCAAAAAAAGAACCAGGTCCTCGCAGCGTGACTGCGAAAGAACCTGGTCCTGATTATATGTCCGACTGTTTTCGTGATCGCGCTGCGATCAGGTGAAAGATCCCGGGTCGTGGCTCAGAATGCAAAGGCGAGCAAATACCCGCCGACCGCTGCAATCGCAACGCCTCCCAGCCGTACCGCCTGCGCCGCCATTTTCGGGCCAGCGACCAAGCCGATCGCGAGGCCGAGCAAATGCAGCAGCGCCGTCGCCGCCACAAAACCGACGCCATACCAAAGCGCCGAGGCGCCATGCGGCAATTCGCTGCCGTGCGCATAACCGTGGAATAGTGCGAAGATGGAAACCACACCGGCGCTGGCCCAGACCGGCATGCGGATGGCGAAAGCGATCAGCAGGCCCAGCACGGCGACCGAGGCCGCGATGCCGGTTTCGACGCCGGGCATCTGCAAGCCGGAAAACGCCAACAGTGCGCCTGCCACCATCATCAGCGGGAACGCCAGCGGCAGCACCCATAGCGCGGAGCGCTTGTTTTGTGCCGCCCACAGGCCGACGGCCAGCATCGCCAGCAAATGATCGATGCCGGAGAGCGGGTGGGAAAAACCGTCGTTGAATCCGAATGCATCGGGATGGCCGGGATGGGCAAAGGCGGAACCGATGCCGAGGGCGGCGATGGCGAGCGCGCTGAGGCGGCCGTAGGTACTGGCAGACGGGTGGGGCATGGAGGGGCTCCTTGATAAAAGTTGTTGGTGTTGCTTATTCAGGCTGCTTATTTGGGTTGATCAAGCAGACCTTGTTTGCGGATGAAAGCGATCACTTGCTCAACCCCGTCGCCGCTGCGCAGATTGGTGAAGATGAACGGTCGCTCGCCGCGCATTTTTTTTGCGTCATGCGCCATCACGTCGAGATTGGCGCCGACATAGGGCGCGAGATCCGTCTTGTTGATGATCAGCAGGTCGGAACGGGTGATGCCGGGGCCGCCCTTGCGCGGAATTTTTTCGCCGCCGGCAACGTCGATTACGTAAATGGTCAGGTCGGACAGTTCCGGGCTGAAAGTAGCCGCCAGGTTGTCGCCACCGGATTCCAGCAGGATCAGGTCGAGGTCGGGAAAATCGGCGCTCATGCGGGAAATCGCTTCCAGGTTGATCGATGCGTCTTCGCGTATCGCCGTATGCGGGCAACCGCCGGTTTCCACGCCCATCAGCCGTTCGGCCGGCAAGGCATCGGCGCGCAACAGGATCTCCATATCTTCTTTAGTGTAGATATCGTTGGTGATGACTGCCATGTCGTAGTGGTCGCGCATGCCTTTGCACAGCATTTCGCACAAGGCGGTTTTGCCGGAACCGACCGGGCCGCCGATGCCGACGCGGAGTGGATTGGAGGTTGAGGAAGTGCTCATTTTTAGGTTCGCTTAAAAATATTGAATGTTTGGTTTGATTTCAGGAGCGATAGAGACGGCTGTACTGTTCTTCGTGCTGCATCGACAGCAGCGACAATCCTGGCGACCAGTTGCAGAGTTCATGATCGGCCAGGTGTTGTACGTTCTCGGCTGCCAGCCGCAACTCAGCTTGCAAGGACAGCAGTAAACGCTGGCCGGCAACCTGACCCAAGGGTATTGTTTTGACGCACACCAGCACCTGGTTTTCCGCCCAGGAAAACAGCATGCCGAGCAATGCTGCCTCGTGCGGTACTTGCAAGGCCACCGCGGCGTAGGCGTAAGCAGTTGGCAACGGCAGTTCCGGCTGGGCTTGCAAGATGGCTAGAAGTTCGGCGTCGCCTATCTGCAATTCGATCGCCAGCTTACCCAGGGAAAATCCCATCTGTATGGTTTCGGCGCGGAACTCGGCAGTGTCGCGGGCAGCGATGAAGCGTTCAGTCCAAAGTTCGACCGCAGCGCCGTCACGCCGCTCGAACGCTTGCAACAGACGCCACAAGATCGGCGCTTCAAACTGCGCGACAACTTGCTGTAAATTGTCGCAGATCCAGTTGCGTGCAGATTCCGGATCCTTGACCCAACCCTTGTCGATTGCCGTTTCCAGCCCTTGCGAATAGCTATAGGCACCGATAGGCAGCGAAGGGCTGGCTAGTTGCAGTAAATGAAGCAGCGCTGTTGCATGCATGGTGTTTGCCAAAGTCAGACCGCGGTTTCGTCACCGGGGCGATGGATCTTTTGTCGCAACGGCACCGGCGCCAGCAAGCCGTCGTGATGATGGTGATGGCCGCCGCCGTAAGCACCGGATTCCGGCTCGAACGCGGCCAGCTCCTCGGTAACCGTGGCGTGCAACCCTTCCAGCATTTCCTTCAGCACCGGATCCTTGCGTATGCGCAGGAAGCCGTCGCCGACATGGGCTTGCGTGTGCCTGTTTCCAAGATGAAAAGCACAGCGCAACAGGGCGTGCGGACTGGTGCACTCGATTCGGTAAGTGGCTTCTGCGGCGGCCAGTATCCTGACCACGCGTTCCAGGCCTTCGTCATCGCTGCCCTTGATCAAATCGCCATGCCGCAGCACGGTGCCGCGTACGGTGAATACACCTACTTCCTCGCCTGTGGTCAGCGCCGCGCGCAAGCGGCTTTTTTCGCGTAGCTCATAGGGCAAGATCAGTTCGCCTTGTACCAATTCGGCATGTTCTACTTTTGTGTTGAGAATTAACATCTTGCTCTCGTTAATATAAAATCAAAATAGAAAATAACGCTGCGCCATCGGCAATATGCTGGCCGGCTCGCATATCAGCAGTTCGCCATCGGCGCGTACTTCATAGGTTTCCGGATTGACTTCCATGTGCGGCGTGGCGCCGTTGTGGATCATGTGGTGCTTGCGCAGATGGCGTACATCCTTGACCGGCACTACCGGCTTGTTCAGTTTCAAGCGTTCGCCGATACCGTCGTCGTACGCAGCTTGCGAAACGAAGGTCAGCGAAGTCTTGAGGCCACCGCCGTAGGCTCCGAACATCATGCGGTAATGTACCGGTTGCGGTGTCGGAATGGACGCATTCGGGTCACCCATCTGTGCCGCTGCAATCATGCCGCTCTTCAGAATGGTGGATGGCTTGACGCCGAAGAAAGCCGGTTTCCACAAGACCAGGTCGGCAATTTTTCCGACTTCGACGGAACCAACCACATGCGCGATGCCATGCGTGATCGCAGGGTTGATCGTGTATTTTGCAATGTAACGTTTGACTCGGAAATTATCCGATTTACTGCTGTCCTCAGACAGCGAGCCGCGCTGGACTTTCATCTTGTGCGCGGTTTGCCAGGTACGCATGATGACTTCGCCGACCCGGCCCATGGCCTGTGAATCGGAAGACATCATGCTGATGGCGCCGATGTCATGCAAGATATCTTCAGCGGCGATCGTCTCGCGCCGTATGCGCGATTCGGCGAACGCTACATCTTCCGCAATCGCTGAATCGAGGTGATGGCAGACCATCAGCATGTCGAGATGTTCATCCAGCGTGTTGACGGTAAACGGCCGGGTCGGATTGGTCGAGGAGGGTAGTACGTTACTGTTGCCGACTGCGGCGATGATGTCCGGTGCATGGCCGCCGCCCGCGCCTTCGGTATGGAACGTATGGATGGTGCGATCCTTGAACGCGGCCAGCGTGTGCTCCAGGAAGCCGCCTTCATTCAGGGTGTCGCTATGGATCGCGACCTGCACATCCATGCGGTCGGCGACGCTCAGGCAATTGTCGATGGCGGCCGGAGTCGACCCCCAGTCCTCATGCAGCTTGAGGCCGATGGCGCCGGCGCGTACCTGTTCTTCCAGCGGGCCCGGCAAGCTGATATTGCCCTTGCCAAGGAAACCCAGGTTCATCGGGAAAGCATCGGCTGCAGACAGCATCGCATGCAGATGCCAGGGGCCGGGCGTGCAAGTGGTGGCCGCGGTGCCTGCAGCCGGGCCGGTGCCGCCGCCCAGCATCGTGGTGACGCCGCTCATCAAGGCTTCTTCGATTTGCTGCGGGCAGATAAAATGGATATGTGAATCGATGCCGCCGGCAGTCACGATCTTGCCTTCGCCGGCGATAATTTCGGTGGCGCCGCCGATCACCATGGTGACATCCGGCTGGATATCCGGATTGCCGGCCTTGCCGATGGCCGCGATCTTGCCGCCCTTGATGCCGATGTCAGCCTTGACGATGCCCCAGTGGTCGATGATCACGGCATTGGTGATCACGGTATCCATCACCTCCTTGTGCATGCGCTGCGACTGGCCCATGCCGTCACGGATCACCTTGCCGCCGCCAAATTTCACTTCTTCACCGTAGGTGGCGTAGTCTTTTTCGATTTCGATGAAGAGCTCGGTGTCTGCCAGGCGAATCCGGTCGCCGGTGGTCGGGCCGTACATTTCGGCGTAGGCGTGGCGTGCGATTTTACTCATTTCTGTAATGCTCCCATGACCTTGCCATTAAATCCGTAGACAATGCGGTCGCCCGCCAGTTCGACCAGTTCCACTGTGCGCTTCTGGCCCGGCTCGAAGCGGACCGCGGTGCCGGCCGCTATGTTGAGCCGCATGCCATAAGCATCCTCGCGTTCGAACAGCAGGGCCGGGTTGACTTCGTAAAAATGAAAATGCGAACCGATCTGGATCGGCCGGTCGCCGCTGTTGGCGACGCTGACAATAGTGCACCTGCGGCCGACATTGAGTTCGATGTCGCCTGGCTGGATGAACATTTCTCCTGGGATCATGATTGCTCCAGTCTAGGGAATGGGGTGATGTACGGTGACCAGCTTGCTGCCATCGGGGAAGGTGGCTTCAACCTGGATATCGGGAATCATTTCGGCGATGCCGTCCATGACATCGGCCCGTGTCAAGATCTTGCTGCCGTAGGACATCAGCTCGGCGACGCTCTTGCCATCGCGAGCACCTTCCATGATGGCGGCGCTGATCAAGGCGACAGCTTCCGGATAATTCAACTTCAAGCCGCGCGCCAGGCGGCGCTCCGCCAGCAATGCGGCGGTGAAAATCAGTAGCTTGTCTTTCTCTCTTGGCGTCAGGTCCATGGTTCTATTCTTTCTTTCAGATCGATTTTCAGATCGGTGTTCAGATCAACTATCAGGTATTCCAGATCCGTGGCACCAGTGCTTCGTGCCCCAGCAATTGCGGACGGATCAGTTGCCACGTCTGCATCATCCAGCGCCGCGCAAGTTCGCTGGAGTGCCCCAGGTGGCGCAGCACCAGCACCGACTTCATCTGGGTTGCGCCGACGCTGGCCTGGTCTCCTGCCAGTTGGTTGGCTAGCTCGCGCAACTGCTGCAGGAAGCTGGCGGAGAATGACTTGCCGGCTACCAGCAAGGTGGCGCAGACGGTGCAATCCGCCAATCCCAGGCGGCTGCGCATGGCGTCGCTGCCGCCGTTCAGCATGCCTTGTTCAAAATATAATAATTTACCATCGCGACGGATGCTGGTGAGCTGAGAAATGCGGCCGCTGTTGAATGTTTCGCCCGACGCTGTGCGGCCGAAGCAAAGGATTTCGCCGCCGATATAGCGGGCGTCGCCTTGCAGCTCGACCTGGTGTTCCAGGGCTACGCAGGCCTGATCGAAAAAAATGGTTTCTTGCGGCAGCCATTCCAGCGCAGCGCCATCGGCAACCTGTAACGTTACCTGCTGTCGCGAACTCTTGCCGTTGGCCTGGTACCACTTGGCTGCGCCGGGTGTGGTGAGGAAGGCATGCGCGCGTGCACCGACACTGGCCTTGATGCTCAGCTGATCGCCGCCAACCACGCCACCAGGCGGATGAACGATGATGGCGTGGCAGATCGACGAGTGTTCCGGATAGAGCGCCTTTTGCACGCGCAAGGGACCGTAGTGGGCGCGATCCAGCAAGCGCGTGGTGCCGCGGTCGTCGGCAAACGCCAAAGACAGCCAGGCCTGGTCGCCGCTGCGCCGGGTTGATTGGGCGACAGGCATAACCGGCACAGGCGGAGCAAGTCCGGCTGCCGGCAAAGGTAGCAGGGTAATCAGATTGTCCATGCGGCACTATACCGCCAAGTGTCGTTTTACGCTGTCATCATCCATGTTCTCCTGGCCGCCGGCAGCGACCACTTCACCGCGCGAAAGCACCACAAAACTATCTGCCAGGTCACGCGCAAAATCGAAGTACTGTTCGCACAGCAGGATGCCGATGTCACCGCGCTCGCGCAGCAAGCGGATCACGCGGCCGATATCCTTGATGATCGATGGCTGGATACCCTCGGTCGGCTCATCCAGGATGATCAGCTTGGGTTCCGCGAGCAAGGCGCGTGCTATCGCCAATTGCTGTTGCTGGCCGCCGGACAGGTCGCCGCCGCGCCGTTGCAGCATTTCCTTCAGCACCGGGAACAATTCGTAGACTTCATCTTTGATCAGCAAAGCCTTTTTCCCCGACTTGGTGGCCATGCCCATCAACAGGTTTTCTTCCACCGACAGGCGGGCGAAGATTTCGCGTCCCTGCGGTACATAGGCAATCCCCAGCGCGGCACGCTGGTGCGGCTTCAGGCCGGTGATATCGCGGCCTTCCAGCATGACCTTGCCGCTGGCGCTGGGCAGCACGCCCATCAGGCATTTCAGCAAGGTGGTTTTGCCGACGCCGTTGCGACCCAGCAGAGCCAGGCATTTTCCTTTTTCCAGGGACAGCGAAATCCCGCGCAAGGTGTGCGAAGAGCCGTAATACTGATTCAATTGTTCAACGTTTAACATATTCTTCTAGCGCCCGAGATAGACTTCAATCACACGCTCGTCGGCCTGCACTTCGGACATCTTGCCGGCCGCCAGCACCGAACCTTCGTGCAAGACCGTGACCTTGCCTTGTTGGGCGATTTCAGCGACAAAACCCATGTCATGCTCGACCACCATGATCGAGTGTTTACCGCGCAGTTCGTTGAGCAGCTCGGCAGTGCGCGCGGTTTCCGCATCTGACATGCCTGCTACGGGTTCATCCAGCAGCAGCAGCTGTGGTTCCTGCATCAGCAGCATGCCGATCTCCAGCCATTGCTTCTGACCATGCGAGAGCAGGCCGGCCAACCGTCGCTCGTTACCGTTGAGGCGGATCAGCTTGAGACAGGCATCGATCTTGTCGATCTGCTCCGAGCTGAGCCTGGAAAACAAGGTGGTCTTGACGCGCTTGTCCATCTTCATGGCCAGCTCGAGATTCTCGAACACCGTGTGCTGTTCGAATACCGTCGGCCGCTGGAATTTGCGGCCGATGCCGGCGTGGGCGATGTCGTATTCGGTGAGTTTGGTCAGGTCGATGCTTTGACCGAAAAAGGCGGTACCGGCGCTGGGACGGGTCTTGCCTGTGATGACATCCATCATGGTGGTTTTGCCGGCGCCGTTGGGGCCGATGATGCAACGCAGTTCGCCCACCGAAATATCGAGGTTCAGATTATTCAGCGCCTTGAAACCATCGAACGAGACCGTGATGTTTTCCAGGTATAGGATAGCGCCGTGGGTGGTGTCAACGCCTTCCGGCTTGATCCGCGCATACGAGGTGCCGTAGTCGGCATGCAGGGCGTTATCGACTTTATCGGATGGCTGCGCCGGATTATAGATCGGGCTGATGGGCTGGTTCATGCGGCCTCCTTGTTATTCTTGGATTTGCTTTTCAACTTTGCCGCCAGGCCCAGGATCCCTTGCGGCATGAATAGCGTGACCAGGATGAAAATCAAGCCCAGCGCATACAGCCACAAATCGGGGAAAGCGCCGGTGAACCAGCTTTTCAGACCGTTGACAGAGAAGGCGCCGATGATCGGCCCCAGCAGCGAGCCGCGGCCGCCGACGGCTGCCCAGATCACCATTTCAATCGAATTGGCCGGAGACATCTCGGACGGATTGATTATGCCGACCTGCGGCACATACAAGGCGCCGGCAATGCCGCACAACACCGCCGACAAGGTCCACACAAACAGCTTGAACCAGAGCGGGTTATAGCCGATGAACATCAGGCGTGATTCGGAATCGCGTACTGCCTGCAACACCCGGCCCAGCTTGGAAGTGACGATCCAGCGGCAGAGCAGCAGGGCGCCCAGCAGGAAGGCTAGCGTGATCAGGTACAGCACCGCCTTGGTCGACGGCGCCGTGATCGAGTAACCCAGGATGCGCTTGAAGTCAGTGAAGCCGTTGTTGCCGCCAAAGCCAGTGTTGTTGCGGAAGAACAGTAGCATGAAGGCGAAGGTCATGGCTTGCGTGATGATCGAGAAATACACGCCTTTGATGCGCGAGCGGAAGGCAAAGTAGCCGAACACAAAAGCCAGCACGCCCGGCACCAGTACCACCAGCGCCATGCAGTACCAGAAGTTGTCGGTCAGGGACCAGAACCAGGGATAGGTTTTCCAGTCGAGGAACACCATGAAATCGGGCAGGTTGCTTTGATAGACGCCATCGCGGCCGATCGCCCGCATCAGGTACATGCCGTGGGCATAGCCGCCCAGCGCAAAGAAGACGCCGTGGCCGAGCGAGAGGATGCCGGTGTAACCCCACACCAGGTCCAGCGCCAGCGCTGCCATGGCATAGCACATGAACTTGCCGACTAGCGCCACTGTATAGCTGGAAATGTGCAGCACGTGGCCGGCAGGGAATGCCAGGTTGAGTATCGGCAGCAGCGCCAGGATCACGCTGCAGAAGATGATTCCGCTCCATGCAGGGCGTGAGAACAGCGGTGTCTTGGCCGCTGCAATGTGCTGAGATATGCTTTGAGATGCGGCTTTCATTCGACGCTCCTGCCTTTCAGTGCAAACAGGCCTTGCGGACGTTTTTGAATGAAGACGATGATGAATACCAGGATCGCGATTTTGGCCAGAACCGCGCCTGCCATCGGTTCCAGGAATTTATTGACTTCGCCCAGGCCGAAGGCGGCGATGACGGTACCCGCCAGTTGGCCGACGCCGCCCAGCACCACCACCATGAAGGAGTCGACGATATAGCCCTGGCCGAGATCCGGTCCGACATTGCCCAGTTGCGATAGCGCCACGCCGCCCAGCCCGGCGATGCCGCAGCCGAGGCCGAAGGTCATCATGTCGATCTTGCCGGTCGAGACGCCGACGCAAGACGCCATGCGGCGGTTTTGCATGACGGCCCGTACGAACAGGCCAAGCCGGGTCTTGTTCAGGATCAGCCAGACTGCCAGCACCACGAACAGAGCGAAGAAAATGATCACGATGCGGTTATATGAAAGCACCAGCGAGCCAAGCACGGTGACGCCGCCCGACATCCAGCTGGGATTGGCGACTTCGACGTTTTGCGCACCGAAAATCGAGCGCACCAGTTGCATCAATATCAGGCTGATACCCCAGGTGCAGAGCAGGGTTTCCAGTGGTCGGCCATATAGCCAGCGCAGCACCAGCCGCTCCAGCACGATGCCGACGGCGGCGGTGACGATGAAAGCAGCCGGCAGTGCTACCAGCAGATAGCCGTCTAGCGCTGCGGGGAAGTATTGGCGGAACAGCAGCTGGCAGACATAGGTGGTGTAGGCGCCGATCATCAGCAGCTCGCCATGCGCCATGTTGATGATGCCCATCAGGCCGAAGGTAATCGCCAGTCCGAGTGCGGCCAGCAGCAGGACGCTGCCGAGGGATATGCCGTAGAACACTTTGCCGATGAAATCGACGGTTGCCAGGTGGCGGTCTAGTACACCGAGGGTACGCACTGCTTCGATGCGGACTGCTTCGTCGGTTTCGATGTAGCTGCCGTCGGGATTTTTGTTAAGCAGGTTTTGCAGGGCGGGGCGTAGATTGGCGTTGGTGCTGGCGGCCAGGGTTTGCACTGCGGCTTTGCGGGTGGCGGCGTCGGGGGAGTGCAGGTTGGCGGTGGCGATCACTTGTTGCAGGGTGGCCTGGATTTCGGGGTCGGTTTCTTTGTGGAGTGCTTTGCTGATCAGCGGGATTTGGGCTGGTTCGGCGGTTTTCATCAGGTCGGTGGCGGCGGCCATGCGCAGTTTGCGGTTGGATGAGAATAGCTTCAGGCCGGAGAGGGCGCCTTCTACCGTGCCGCGCAGGCGGTTGTTGACGCTGATTCCTTCTGCGTCGTCGGGGGTGGGTAGGGTCTGATCGGTGGCTGGGTTGAATGCCTGGGTGTCGTCGACGATCAGTACCGTGCCGTCTGGTTGGGCATATAGCGCATCGGTGTTCAATGCATTAAGAATTTTCAATGCGTCGTCATTGGCCAGTGCGGCGATCTGGTTGACCGCGACAATACGCGCGTCAGGGTCGTCGCCGGCCAGAGGTTTGAGCAATGCAGGATCAATTTTGGCGTGTGCCAGCGTGATGTGCAAACACAAACCAGCAATGAGAAGGATTTTTCGTGAGATTTTCATCAGTAAGTTTTCATGCCGGTTTTTCCTACCATGGCGTTACACGAAAGCAGTTAAATGGGGTCAGAGTTTTTTTTCGCGCCCTTCGCGAAAATTACTCTGACCCCTTTTAACGGGCCACGGAGTAAGTGCTGCTGCATGCGACGAGGTTCATAGTTACTTAAAACGGTAACTACTCCGTGGATACATGCCGGGGGTAGCCCGGCGGCTACTCACTTTCTTTGCTTCGCCAAAGAAAGTAAGCAAAGAAAGGCGACCGCAAAGCCACTGCCTTCCCTTTGGTCAGGTCCCCAAATGCATCACGCATCAGTCGGGTGGAAAGACCAACTCGCTGCGCTCAAACATGTCTTCCCACAATTCCCGACTGACACGCGCCACATTTGACAGCGTCCCCATGCGGACTTCAACTTCAAAAACAACATCAACGTCAAAGACAACAGCCTTGATTTGCTGGCGTCAGAGTTTTTGCTTTGCTTCATTCCCCGCGATATACGGGCTCCAAGGTTGGGCGCGGATTGTTGTCTTGGTTTTGTTTACTACGTTGAACTGACCATCAGCCTTGATCTCACCAATCATTACCGGTTTGTGCAGGTGATGATTGGTTGCGTCCATTTCCAGTTCATAGCCGGACGGGGCTTTGAATTTTTGGCCGGACATGGCTGCGATGACTTTGTCTGTGTCCGTGGATTTGGCTTTCTCTACCGCTTGTTTCCACATGTAGATGCCGACATAGGTTGCTTCCATCGGGTCGTTGGTGACTACGGTGCTGGCGTTCGGCAGGTTCTTGGCGAGGGCGTAGGCTTTCCATTTTTTGATGAAGGCGGTGTTGACCGGGTTTTTCACCGATTCAAAGTAGTTCCATGCTGCCAGGTGACCAACCAGTGGCTTGGCGTCCACGCCGCGTAGTTCTTCTTCACCTACCGAGAACGCTACCACCGGTACGTCCGTGGCTTTCAGACCGGCGTTGCCTAGCTCTTTGTAGAACGGCACGTTGGAGTCGCCGTTGATGGTTGAGATCACTGCGGTTTTGCCGCCGGCCGAGAATTTCTTGATGTTGGCGACGATGGTCTGGTAATCGGAGTGGCCGAACGGTGTGTAGACTTCGTCGATGTCCGTATCTTTCACGCCTTTGCTGTGCAGGAAGGCGCGCAGGATCTTGTTGGTGGTGCGCGGGTACACGTAGTCGGTGCCGAGCAGCACGAAGCGCTTGGCGCCGCCGCCTTCTTTCGACATCAGGTATTCCGTCGCCGGGATCGCTTGCTGATTTGGTGCAGCGCCAGTGTAAAAGACGTTTTTCTCTAACTCTTCACCTTCATATTGCACCGGATAAAACAGCAGGCTGTTGAGTTCCTTGAATACCGGTAGCACCGATTTGCGCGATACCGAAGTCCAGCAACCGAATACCACCGATACCTTGTCTTGGGAAATCAGCTGGCGCGCCTTTTCGGCAAACAGCGGCCAGTTGGAGGCCGGATCGACTACTACCGGTTCCAGCTTTTTGCCTAGTACGCCGCCATTGGCATTGATCTCTTCGATCGCCATCAGGGCGACGTCTTTCAGCGATGTTTCCGAGATGGCCATGGTGCCGGACAAGGAGTGCAGAACGCCTACCTTGATGGTGTCCGCAGCGAACGCGGATGGTAGCCATGAGCTGGCGGCAAGTGCGAAAGCGCCGAGTGCGGTAGCTTTCAAAACGGTGCGACGTGACATGAATTTCTCCTCCAGTTGTGAGCGATAAAAAACAGAAACACAAAATTAAGCACGGACTAAGAAAGCAGGTAGAAATCAGATACCGGGAATGCATTGATTGCGTAATAGCTTTAGCAGAATGCGTGCCAGTCGGGAGGGCGGCGTCACGCGCCAGTTTCAAGAATGCTTACTTGAATTTTGAGCAATGTTGGCGCAAACGAGATTGTCGACGCCCATATTTGGTGAGGTGGGATTTTGGCGTTGCTTATGTGCACCAGTGTGGTGCCGGGCAATGTGATGGCAAGGCGCCGGTGAAAAAATGAACTTGATTAGTGCAAAAAAAAGGCAGCTTACGCTGCCCCGGATCTTTGCCCGCCGTCGACCGCGCGGCGCGGTCGGTTTAGGGAACGATGGTAGTAAACAAATAGACAGCAAAAATCACCAGGTGGACAGTCCCTTGCATGACAGTCGTGCGCCCGGTGCCGAGTGAAAAAGCGGCGACGATGAACGACAGCAGCAAAAGTACCGTTGATTTGATATCCAGGCCGAGCGACAAGGTCCAGCCGGTAGTCAGCGAGACGATGGCCACAGCCGGAATGGTCAGGCCGATGCTGGCCAGCGCTGAGCCCAGCGCCAGGTTGAGGCTGGTCTGGAGGCGATTGGCGCGCGCTGCCCGCACGGCGGCCAATCCTTCCGGCAGCAGCACCACTGCGGCAATGATGATACCGACCAGGGTCTTGGGCGCACCGACGCTTGCCACTGCGGTTTCCAGGGTCGGCGCCAGCGACTTCGCCAGCAGAACCACCGCACCCAGGCAAACCATCAGCAGGCCGCCGCTGATTATCGCTACCTTGTTCGATGGCGGCGCCGCATGGGCATCTTCATCGCTGATCGCTTCTTCCGGCAGGAAATAGTCACGGTGGCGCACGGTTTGCACCAGCACGAAGGTACCGTAGAGTATCAAGGAGATGATGGCGATGAACGCCAGTTGGCTAGGGCTGTAGAACGGACCCACTGCAGATGAGGTGTAGTTGGGTAATACCAGGGTCAGCACCGCAATTGCCGCCAGCGTGGCGAGCGAGGCGCTGACGCCCAGCAAGCCGAAGCTTTGTTCTTTATGGCGGCTGGCGCCAACCAGCAGGCAGATGCCGACGATACCGTTGAGAATAATCATGATGGCGGCAAACACGGTATCGCGTGCCAGCCCGGTAGTTTCCTCGCCGCCGGCCAGCATCAGCGAGACGATCAGCGCCACTTCAATCAACGTCACCGCCAGCGCCAGCACCAGCGTGCCGTAGGGTTCGCCAACCCGGTGCGCCACTACCTCGGCGTGATACACCGCTGCCAGCACGCTGCCGAACAAGCCGGCCACGAGTAATATTGTGTAGGCGCCACCGAAATTAAAACTCGCGCCGCCAAGAAAGAGCCAGCCGGCGATCGGGGCCGCAATGGACCATATGGGGAGTGTAGGAGAAATTTTCATACGCCGATTGGACACGTAACAAGCAATTTTTGCAAGTATTACGTGAATGGCAATCTTTTGCAGGCGTCATCAGGTGGCATCGGGCTAGAAAATCAATCGCTGCCAGATATAGCCGGGTTCATCTTACCAGGCCCAGCAGTCGGGATTTTCCACGAATCGCGGATTCCGGTTTTGCCGTATTGCCCGCGACCGGAATCGACATCAACTTCTCCAGCGCTTTGGCCAGTTTGACTTTGCCTGTTGCCGTCATCCGTGTCATCGGCAGGCGCAGTTCATCCTGTATTTCTCCTTGCATGGCCAGGGCGGCTTTTACCGGGCCGGGGTTCGGCTCAGAGAATAGCAGCTGGATCATCGGCAGCAATTGTTTGAACAGGGTACGGGCAGGGCCGATTTGTCCGGCGCGGACCAGTTCAAACAAGTGTACAAACAAATCCGGCCGGATGTGAGCAGCGGCGGAGATGGCTCCGTGTCCTCCCAGGCAGAAGGTGTTGAATAACATGGCGTCGTCGCCGCATAACAGGGTCAAATCCGTGCGGCTGATCAATTCCATGGTTTGCATCAAATTACCGCTGGATTCCTTGATGGCCACGATATTTGCATGTTGTTCCAGAGCGGCTACGGTGGCGACATCGATATTGACGCCGGTCCTGGCCGGGATGTTGTACAGGATGACCGGGCTCTCTGCCGCTGTCGCCACCGCCTCGAAATGCAAACGTATGCCTTCTTGCGAGGGGCGCACGTAAGACGGCGCCGAGACCAGGAAGCCGGCTGGGCGCAGCGCGTTCAGGCGCGCGATTTTTTCCGCGACTAGCCGTGTGTCGCTGCCGCTGACGCCCATTACGACAGGACAGCGGGTTTGCACGGCTTCCATCACGCCGCACAGTATCCGGTCTTGTTCATGCTCGTTCAACGTCGCGGCTTCGCCGGTGGTGCCGCAGACCACCAGGCCATGCACGCCGGCAGCGGACAAGCGCAGGGCGAGTTGCTGCGCACTGTAAAGATCAAGTTTGCCCTGCCGGAAAGGTGTGACGAGAGGAATCCAGATGCCTTCAAAGATGGACATGGTGATGTTTTGTTTTCAGTTGGTGTTGGATGGGTTTGATGTTGCCAGTGGTGCTCATGCCTGCAGGAGCGGAGAAATGCGGCCAAACTCGGCTTGCGGCAAGGTCCTCATGATGTTGCAGATGACGGCGTCAACCGAGGCCTTGCTCAGGCATAGCCAGAATTTCATCTTGCTGGCGTGCTCCACCGGCTTGACCCGCATATAGACCATCAGGTCGCCGCAGGTACTGACGATGACGCGCCGCAGTTCGGCCACGGAAGCTGTATCCACGGTGATGCACATCATGAAATCTTTGTGCGTAGGGAGCGCCTGCTTGCGACCGGAACGTAGCGGAAGAGGCAAGGCGGGGAGCCGGATTTTTTTTGAAACGGCAACCGGAAGAGAAGAAAAACGCCATACCGATGCTGCTGAAATTACCTGATTCATAGAGGATGTCTACTGGTCGTTTTGGTGATTACAGATTAGCAGGGGGAGAGTAAAGATTCTCTAAAAAGGGATGACGGGTTTGTAAATTTTATGTAAAAACCTCCACGTAAGTGTTCTACGTAAGTACTCTACGTAAGTACGTCACGCACACATTGCGGTAGCTTCGCTGTTATGGTTCTGCGGGCAGACATTGCCGGACGCCGTGCGCAACGGCATTTGCAGCTTTATCGGCAAACTGCTGTGATGCCAGGCGCGCTTCCTGGTCCGGATTGGCTAGCACGCCGACCTCGATCAGCAGTGCCGGCGATTCCGCGGTTTGCAGTACCGCCAGATTGTCGAAGCGATGAATTCCCAGCCGCCGGTCAAGCAAGGGGCGGTTTTCACCTTCAACCGGAGTGGCGTGATACAGCGACGGATGTTCGCCGATGGCTTGCAGTTTGCGACTGATGCTCCTGGCGCAGTCAAGGCTACGCGCATAGTGCGGTTTGCTGCCTGAAACAAATAACGCATAGCCGGAGAATTCCCGGCTTCGGCCGGCGTCGAGCCACGCCTGCTGCATCGAATCGTGATGGATGGAGACGAACAGCGCCGCCTTGCCGCTAGCTTTGGTCCGCGCTTGCAACGAGGCCGGCGATCCCTGCGCGGCGATGTCTATCACCCCCAGTCCTTCTGCTTTCAATGCTTTTGTCAGGGCGATGGTGAATTGCCGGTTCAGATCGAATTCACGGGTGCCGCCGGGACCGATGGCGCCGGGATTTCCCATCGTATGGCCGGTATCCACCACGATTTGCCGTGTTTCCTGCCTGCCGCGGCTGGCGTTCGGCAGGCCGTACAGGCAAAGCAGGCCGGCCAGTGCCAGCATCTGTTTGCGGCCCACCAGTTGCTTCATTTGACGGCTGCCAGCCGCCGCCGGTCCAGGGGCTTCAGATCGGCCTCCATATGGCTGGCCAGGTAATCGATGAATACCCGCATTTTCGGCGCCAGATATCGGGTCGGCAGGTATTGTATGAAGGCCGTGCCCTGATAGGCGGCGACGAACTCCCAGTCGGTGAGCACGGCTTTTACCAAGCCTTGCTCAAGGGCGTTGCGCACGATGAAATAGGGCAGGCAGCCGATGCCCAGGTTTTGCAGCACACCTTCCAGCCGCGCTTCGCTGTGATTGACGACATAGCGTCCGCTGACCTTGATGATGGTGGTTTCACCCTGGCGCATGAAGCGCCAGTCGGAATCGCCCGGGGTTTCGCCGAGGTAAAGGCAACTGTGGCCGCACAGGTCTTGCGGTTGTTTGGGGGTGCCGTGCTGGGCCAGGTAGCTGGGCGTGGCGCACAGCACCTGGTCGATCGACATCAGCGGCCGCGCTACCAGGCCGTCGGCCGGCTGGCTGGTGATGCGGATCACCAGGTCGGCATCGTCATTGATCAAATCGACGTGACGATCGGTCAGGATCAGTTGCACGTCGACTTGCGGATATTTTTCCAGGAAACCGGGTATCAGGGGAGTAACCACCGATTTTCCGAAGGCTTTCGGCATGCCGACCCGCAGCAGGCCCTGCGGCACCGCTACGAATTTATCGGCGACGTCCATCGCCGCCTTGGCCGCGTTCACCATTTCCAGGCAGCGTTGGTAAGCCTCGCTGCCGGATTCGCTCAGGCGCAGCTTGCGCGTGGTGCGCTCCAGTAACCTGACCGATAATGCCTGTTCGAGACGGGATACCTGGCGGCTGACAGCCGAGGGCGTCATGCCAAGTTCCAGGGCCGCCGTCGAAAAGCTGCCGGTTTCCACCACCCGCACAAACACAGCCATGTCAGGCATCAGCTTGATATATCGGTTAGCTCCCATTCATTCCCGCCGCGCACAAGTGTTGTTCTGAATTGATAGATTATCGTATTTGCCGGAATAAAACATAATAACTATCAATAACGATGTTTTATTCGTATTTTTCGAAATAGTGGTCTCTATTAATTTACCCATACCATCCAGTGCCGGAGCGCCTATGATTCAGCCGCTAAAAAGAATACGCAGCATCGACGACCTGAAACTGGTCGCCGGCCACTGCGAGCATGTCCTGACTTTGTTCAGTGGTGGACTGGATAGCACTTACGCCTTGAAATGCCTGGTCGACAGCGGTTGCCGCGTCACGGCGCTGACAGTTGATCTGGGCGAGGGCGTCAATGCCGCCGACCTGCAACAGATCACCGCGCATTTTGGCGCCGAATTGCTGGTGATCGATGGCCAGCAAGCGTTTGCCGAGGATGCCGTCCTGCCAGCGATCCGCGCCAATGCCAAATACATGGGCATCTATCCGATCAGTTCATCGCTGTCGCGTCCTATCATCGCCCGCTTCGCCGTCGAAACCGCATTGCGCCTGGGCTGCAACGCCATCGTCCATACCGCTAATCAGTCGCAGAATACGCTGCGTCGTTTGAATGGCGCGATCGCCCAACTCGGGTATGCCGGTTATTACGGCACGCCCTATGAATACACTGCGATTTCGCGCGAGGAAAAAATCGAAGCTTTGCGCGCTGCCGGCCTGCCGCACTTCCAGGCACGCGGCATCAGCGGCGACGCCAATCTGTGGTGCCGTGAATTCGAATCCGGTTCGCTCGATAATCCGGAGTCGTTCTGGGTGCCGGAATCGCTGTTTGACTGGACCGCTGCAATCGATCCGGCGCCAGCCAGTGTGGAAATCTCGATCAGGTTTGATGCCGGCCGTCCGGTTGCCGTCGATGGCGAGGCTTTGCCGTTGGTGGAATTGATCGCGCGCCTTAACCGGCGCGTCGGCGCATTCGGCATCGGCCGCTATTGCGGCCTGGAACACCTGGAGCAGGGCGAGAAAGTGCTGGAAGTACGCGAAGCGCCGGCCGCCATGGCTTTGCTGGAAGCTTATCGACACCTGGAAACGGCGGTGCTGGACGCTGAACTGCTGCGCGAAAAACTCAAGCTTGAACAACTGTGGGTGCGCGAAGCGATCGAGGGCCGCTGGTTCACACCGTTGCGCACAGCCACCGACCGTTTCATCCTCGAAACCGCGCAGCATGTCAGCGGCACTGTCAATTATCGATTGCGCGCCGGCGCTGCCGATGTCTGCGCGATCCGCGCCGATGCGCCGCTGTACCTGACCGACCGCGATAGCTGGGAAAAGGAAATTGCCGCGCAACGTTCCAGCCGTCACCTGTCGTTGTCTTCCCATTCCGTATTGGATGCGAGCAAGCTGCTGACCGAGGAAAATTAAATGGAAATCGAGGCTTCGGCGCCAATCAAGATCGCGCCGCTCATCATTGATCATCTCAGCGGCGAACTACGGGGCCGGCTGTTCACCGTGCTCTCCGGCCGCGCCGTGCAAGCTGCCTGCGATGTCGATCTTGCGGCCTGGAACGAGTTCGCGGCTTGCTGGAACAACCTGCCGCAAGATAAGTACATGGGTGACAACGGCAGCTATCGATTCCGCCGTTACGGTGCATTCGAGCTGGACGCGGCCGACGGCGTGCTGCAGCAAATGCCGCACGGACCTTACGTGCAGCCGAGCTACATCAATAAACTCAACGGCGATATCGCACGTCATTTCGAGCCGCTGGAGCCGCACTTTGTCGATAACCCTTTCCTGTCCGGCTTGCTGCTGTCTCTGGCGCAAGTGTTTGAGCAGGTCGACGGCCGTAGCGGCAAATGGGACATCCGCCTGCACCCTTACCGGATACGCGCCAGTTCCCATACTCCCGGCAATCCGACGCCGGAGGGATTGCATCGCGACGGCGTCGATTACATCGTCACCATGATGGTGCGCCGTCACAACGTGGCTGGCGGTGAAACCTATATTACCGATGTCGCCGGCAAACTGATGTGCCGTTATACCTTGACCGATCCGATGGACCTGATGCTGGCCGACGATGCCCGCACCATGCACGGCGTGACCAAGGTGTTACCGGTTGAAGAAAGACGTGAAGCATTCAGAGACGTGCTGGTGATCGCCTACACCAGGACGTCCTGACGCAACAGACCTGACCAATATCCTCGGTGCTCCCGCCGTTTGTTCCGCTCAGCCTCCACCTAAGCGGAACGTTTTTTTTCTTAACTGATAGCGCTGTTAGCGCTATCTGGAGTAAAACGAAGTGACAAATATCTCTGCCAGCTCTTCTACCAAAGGTCTCTGGGTCGCCGATTTGCTGTTGTTGCTGGTCGCGATAGTGTGGGGCACCAGTTACGGTGTCGCCAAGGATGCGTTGTTGTTTTACCCGGTACTGGGTTTTGTGGCGATTCGTTTTTGCATGACTTTCCTGCTATTGCTGCCTAGCCTGCGCCAGCTGGCCAGGCCGGAAGGCAGGGCGGCTTTGCGGGCGGGATTGCCTTTGGGTTTGATTTTGCTTGCCATCTTTATTTGCGAAACCTTCGGTGTAGCTTTGACCCAGGCCTCGAATGCCGCTTTCCTGATCAGCCTGTGTGTGGTCTTTACACCGTTCGTCGAGTGGCTGGTGATGGCGCAACGCCCCAAGGCCAGCGCGTTTGTGGTGGCTTTCATCTCGCTCTTCGGCACCTGGTTGCTAACCATCGGCAGCGACCTGACTTTCAATCTGGGGGATGGTCTGATGCTGGCGGCGGCATTGTTGCGTGCCTTCATGATGGTCATGACCAAGCGCCTGACGGTCAACAAGAACATGTCCAACCTGACCCTGACCGCAGTGCAGTCCGGAGTGGTGGGATTTGGTTGCTTGCTGGTTGCCAGCCTGTTCATGCAAGGTGGCTTGCCACGGCTGCCCAGCGATCCCAGCTTCTGGGTGAGTACTATTTATCTGGTGTTGTTTTGCACGATTTTTGCTTTTTTTGCGCAGAACTATGGTGTCCGGCGCAGCAACCCTACCAGGGTTTCCCTGCTGATGGGAAGCGAGCCGGTATTCGGCGCGCTATTCGCCTCTTTTTGGCTGGGCGAGAAACTCGGTGCGCTGTCCTGGATCGGCGGTGGGTTGATTGTCGGCGCAACTTTGTGGGCGACCTTGCCGCGGTCGGTGTTTAATTTTGGTGCGCTTTTTTCTACGCGCAATATCAAGCCTGAAAGTGTACCTGTCATCGGTGCCGGGGCCGATTCGAGTCAGTAAGTACATAGATTTTATCGGCAATTGAATTCCTGATCAGTCCCAACGAAAACCAACGGAAACCATGTTTCGATAGAAGAAAATATCAGCCCTTTTACTATTGCTGTATGGAAATAATTGATTTACTCTGAATCATCAAACAGATGAATTTGAATTGAGAAACGTAAAGCAGAGAACCGGATGTAAAGCGTTGATTTTTTACACGGCATGCGCTCCAAAAGAGTCACCGACGCCGTTGTTAATCCTCAAGAGGGAAGTCCCATGATTTGCAGCAGATCGTATCCAGCTTTCATTCTTTCCCGCCACGCGTCAGACGCAGCCCGTCGCAGTTCTTCCCACCTTTCGGCACAGCCAGCGCCAACGCTAGCGCTGCGGCCATCCAGTTAACGGATATAACGTCCCGTTAAGCACTGCATCACAACCGGTGATGCAGACTCCAGCGCCAAGTCAACTTTGCATTGCTGATCGCAGTGCCGGGCTGCGGCGTCTTTCATCTGTTCCATTCAAGAGGAATTTGCGATATGAAATCGAACGTATCAACAGGAAATTTTATGATTCCCCAGGCATCGGCACTGTCATTGGCGCTGTCGCTGGCGTTTGCATCCCTATCCGGGTCCGCTCACGCTGCCACGGTGGACAACAGCACTTGGGTCGCAACCAAAACTCAGGCGTTTTTGCCGCAAGTGCAAGCCAATCAAAGAAGCGCGGCTGCCGATGCCAGCGTGGTCACGCCAGCAGCATCTGCAGTGCAATTGGCGCAGGGCGAACCGGTACATGTGACGATCAGCCTGAACTTGCGCAACGAAGCCAAGCTGGATAAATTCCTGCAAGATTTGCATACTCAAGGCACTGCGTCCTACGGAAAATTTCTGACACCGGCACAATTCGCTGCAGAATATGCACCTACGACAAAAGATGTGGCGGCAGTGGTTGCGCATTTGAGCAAGTCTGGTTTTGTTAACATCCGGGTTGCTCCGAATCGTCAACTGGTGACGGCAGACGGCACGGCGGCGACGGTGCAAGCAGGTTTCCGTACATCGTTGAAGCGCTTCCAGCAAGACGGTCGCAATGTGTTCGCCAATACCGATGCCGCACAAGTGCCGTCCGCATTAGGGGGGATCGTGGGTTCGGTGCTGGGTTTGCAAAACGTGTCGATTGCCCACACCCATCATCGCTGGGTAGCCAATACCGAAGCCGCGGCAAGTTTGCAGGCCCAGGCCCGCACCAATGCAACGCCAATCGCCACGCCGCATAGCCCGACGCAATTCCCCGCGATCTATAACGCAGGCACCACGCCAACTGCCTCCAACACCGTAGTCGGCATTATTTCTGCAGGCGACATCAACCCGACCATTACCGATCTGCAGGCATTCACTTCGGCCAAAGGTTTTGCTACCGTCAATACTGCAGTCGTGCAAACCGGTCCTGCCGGCAGTGACTATAGCGACACTTCCGGCCAGGTCGAATGGAACCTGGACAGTCAGACCATCACTGGCACCACCGGCGGCGCCGTCAAGCAACTGGTATTCTACGCATCGCCTGACATGAGCTATAGCGGCATCACTGCTGCCTACAACCGTGCGGTGACTGACAACGTGGCTAAAGTCATTAACGTTTCACTCGGCGGTTGCGAATCGGATACCCATAGCGACGGGACTCAGGCAGCCGACGATAATGTGTTCAAACAAGCTGTGGCGCAGGGCCAGACTTTCTCCATTTCGACCGGAGATGCGGGCACTTACAACTGCCAGACCAGTTCGATTTCCGGAGCTCCTGGCGTACCGACAAGCAAATCGACCTATGACGTCAGCGAACCGGCCAGTTCGCCTTATGTGATTGCGGTCGGCGGCACTACCCTGTACACGAATGCCGGTGCCTATAGCAGTGAAAAGGTCTGGAACGAAGGCTTGAGCGCGATCGGCACCTATGACGCCGCGGGCGACTATGATTCCACCTTGCGCCTGTGGGCAACCGGCGGCGGCTACAGCAAGTATGAAGCGGCGCCTTCCTATCAATCGGGCGTGATTGCCGCCGGCAAAACCACCCGTGGCTTGCCGGACATTGCGTTCGATGCGGCCAGCGCCAGTGGCGCCACCATCTACTACAACGGCCAGACCGGCACGGTAGGCGGCACCAGCCTCGCAGCGCCGATTTTCACCGGCGTCTGGGCACGTCTGCAAACGGCCAACAGCAATGCACTGGGATTCCCTGCAGCCAGCTTCTACAAGTATTTCCGGTTGGCAGCCAATGCTTCGCTGCTGCATGACGTCACCTCGGGTACCAATGGCGCCAGCAGTTCCTACGGCTACAAAGCGGCAACAGGTTGGGACGCAACTACAGGTTTCGGTAGCCTGAACATTGCCAACCTGAATACCTTCGTCAAGAATACTTCGGACTTTGCGCGTTAATCGTCGGGAGTATTTTTAGTCAATAGCTGATTTGTCGGTAATCGCCGCTACGGGTTGAATTGATGCGTAGCGGCGACGAAGCGGTAAGGAGAACCTTGACATGAATAGAACGAATTTAGCCTGGGCTATTACGGCCCTTGTTTTGGGCGCGGGCGGCATATACGCCGTTTTCTCACTGGACGATTCGGTAGCGCAAGCCACGACGCGACAGGTGGTTGCGGCTCAGGACAACAGCAATTTTTTGTCCAGTCCGTTGGCGACCGGTTCGGCGGCATCGGCCACTTCGTCGCCAGGCAAAGCGCAAGATGCCGTCAATATCAATCCGTTCGAAAAATAACTACCGCAGATTCAGGTGATTTAAGCCGGTCAGGTAATGCAAGAGGAATCGGCAACGACCGCATATCTGCAGCGATCGCACTAGCGAAATGCCGCCAGCGGATCGTAATGCGGTTCCGGGTTGCTATCCTGATCTTTGCTGGCGGCCCCTTTTTTGACGAAGCTGACCGAGGTGACACGCCATTCGCCGCGCTGCAACTGCCAGCCGCGAATGACTTTTTGCCAGCCTGGTTTCAGGTAAAGCTGGTTGGTTCGCTCCAGCTCCCAATGGCCGGCTTCCCATACATACCAGCCACCCACATAATTCCAGAATCCAGGGCTCCAGACCAGGCCGGCGCGCGGACTTGGCTCGACTTCATCCTTCGGCGCCGGCGGCGCATTTTTGAGTGTTACATTGGTTTCGACCTGGTTTTTTTGCGGCGGGCGGATAAAAGATGAAAAGCGGCCGGCAATGATCGCTGCGATGCTGAGAGGATATTTCAATTTGCGCTCCTGAATGTGTTCAGTGCCGTCGATTGTACGAAGCAGGAGTTGCTGAGATGTGTCCCGTGCATTTGGTTACACTTTTCACATATCTCTTACAGCCTCCTTCCACTATATCGATCGCGTGCGGAGCGACGCCAAGGTGAAATTCTCCTATGAAACACCAGGGTTTAATGACGCTTCCTGCACCGCCGCGTCAACCGGAACAGACTTGTGAATAAATTAATGAAACCTGTTTTCAGGAGGTGGAAATAGAGGATTTCGACTACTGCAAGCGCAAAATATTGTCTGTTTGTTTCGCAGTGTTTCAGCAGGGCTTGGGCTATATTACTGAACCAGAGCCAGATCGAAGCGCCGCCACTAACAAAACAAGGAGACATCATGGCACTGAGCCGCCGCGTAACATTTTTCCATTCGCCGAATACGCGTTCCACCGGCGCCCGCATCCTGCTGGAAGAACTGGGAGCCGACTACGAACTGCACGCCCTCAACATGAAAGCGGGAGAGCAACGCAAGCAGGCATATCTGGCAATCAACCCCATGGGAAAAGTGCCTGCGGTGCGGCACGGCGAAGCGCTGATTACAGAGCAGGTAGCGGTTTTCCTGTATCTGGCCGATTTGTACCAGGACGCTGGGCTGGCGCCGGCGCTGGACGATCCGCTGCGCGGTCCGTATCTGCGCTGGATGGTGTACTACGGCTCCTGCTTCGAACCGGCCGTGGTCGACCGCGCGCAAAAGCATGCACCTGCGGCGCCATCGACCTGTCCCTACGGTGATTTCGAGACCATGCTGAAGACCTTGACCGACCAGCTTGAGAAGGGGCCGTATATCCTGGGGGAGAAATTTAGCGCCGCCGATGTCTTGTGGGGCACGGCATTAAAGTGGACCACGGGTTTCCAGCTGGTGCCGATGTCGCCGGTGACCCAGGCTTATATCGACCGGATCAATGCCCGCCCGGCAGTGCAGCGCGTCGCCGCGCTTGAGGTTGAACTGGCCGCACAGCATGCCAGGCAGCTGGAGTCGAAAACGTAAAAAATGCATCACCTTGCAGCATCTGCCATCCAGCCGAATAAAAATTTTAAGAAAGTGGAGTTTGCCTTGAATACTGTCGCCAACTTGTTGATTGCTTTGGTCGCCTTGCTGCACGTTTATTTTCTGGTCCTCGAAATGTTCTTGTGGGATAAACCTTTCGGCATCAAGACTTTCAGGCTTACGCCGGAGTTCGCCGCAGCCTCCAAAGCCCTGGCCGCCAACCAGGGTTTGTATAACGGCTTCCTGGCGGCGGGCCTGGCTTGGGGCTTGTGCATGGGAGCGCCAGGGTTTTCGATCAAGGTGTTTTTCCTGGCATGCGTGATCGTTGCCGGCGTTTTCGGCGCGCTCACCGTCAGCCGCAAGATCCTGTACATTCAAGCCGTGCCAGCAGTCGTCGCGCTGGCTTTGCTGGTGATCAGCCGATAACGCCGCTTTTGCCTGAAAATTATTGATGCTCCAGGCGTGTCGCCAGCACGGCGGCACGCAATGCGCGCAATGCACTTTGCAGCACCACGGAAATATCCGGATGCAGGACGATCTCGTCTTCGTTGAGATGCGATCCGAGAATAGGTACCGTGACTGACGCTTCGTCGACAATCCGGGCCGACATCATCGTCACGATTTCTGTCAGAGACGCCTGAGCGTGCACCGCCCTTGGCGAGGCGTTCAGTAACGCCACCGGCTTGAGAACAAAAGCCTCGCAACCCACCATCCAGTCGAGAGCATTCTTCATTACGCCAGTGATGCCGTGCGCATACTCCGGACTGGCGATCAGCAGGGCGTCAGCGGCAATGATACGGGTACGTAAATCTGCTACGGCCAGCGGGTCGCTGGCTTCGATATCGGGATTGAACAACGGTAAATCCCCCATGCCCGGATACAGCTCGACGTTGGTGCCAGCCGGCGCCAGACGCGCCATGGCACGGAGCAGGGCGGAGTTATGAGAGGCTGCGCGCAGGCTGCCCGAGATTGCGAGGAATTTCATGATGCCCGGGGAAATTTACAAAGGCATCCATTATGCCGACTCTGCGCCGGTATTGCAGTCGTCCTCGCAGCGTTCCAGCAATTAGCTTTCGGGCATGGCGGTAGCCCAGGTCCCCATCGCTTGTGCGATATGCTAGAGTAATTCGAGTGTCGCCCGCGACAACGTTTTTCCGTGCCGCGATATGACGTGCGACCGTCCCTGGCTCTGCAGCGGATTCTTCATCGGCAGCACGACAAGAGTTTGGCCCCGGAGATTTTGCGAAACGGCAACGTGAGGAGTCAGCGCCGCCGCCGAACCCGGTATCCAGGCCGCCGCCCGCGCGTGGCCATACCCGTTCGCACTGGCGAGGAATTGCTTGCACAGGCCAAACAAGGAGACGTCGCTTGGCGGTCTGGCAGTCAATATGGTGGAATGTCAGCGTCGAGCAACGGTCTGGATCGAAATGGAAAACCCGCGCAGACCGAGGGCGCGCGGGTTCAAGGGCAATATGTGGCATCAAGTGGCATGAAGCCCGACCTTGAATTTTCTTGTCTATTTCGCGGGAGCAGGTTGTGTTGCCGGGGCGGCAGCGTGCGCTGCAGCAGCCTGGTCGGCGGCTTTCTTGTTAGCCAGGTGGCGTCCCGCGACACAACCGCCAACCGCGCCGATCACCGCATGATGACCCGCGTAGTGGCCGGCTACAGCGCCTACCGCAGCACCCTTTATGCAACCCTTGGCATTGGCGCCGCCAGCCGTACCAGCCAGTGCTAGCGCGCACAACGTTACAGCGATGATTTTCGAGTTCATGGTTTTTCCTTTGAAAGATGAAGAGACTTGTCGCTGATCATTAACGCAATGGGCTGGGTATCCGGTTGACAACGCCTTATTGATAGACGTTTCCGTCATAATTGTTCACCTTTCAAATGGATAGATCAAGTGCCGTACATTCCGGTTGTCGGCTAAGATATAATTTTTATGCAAATAAGCAATCCCGGTCTGGTGCCGAATCCTGCCGCGCCATGCAATTGTCGCAACAATCGCGACTGCAGCAGATACAACGAGTAGTTGCTTCCCGTTCGATCCGATCCATTATTTTGCCTGGAGACGACATGCGTACATTGCGCGCGGTGTCGATATTGATCATGATTTTGGGCATGTTCACGGAGCGCGCGTCGGCTCGGGGCGAGCAGAAGAATGCCGGTATCACGAGCCTTACTACCAGCGGTGAATATGCGGTTCCGGTCGTGGTCTGGTATCCCACCGAGAAGCCGCAAACTGAATGGCATGCCGGCCCGTACCTGATCCACGCCACACGCAACGCTACGATCACTGCCGGACCGCATCCGTTAATTATCCTGTCGCATGGCAGTGGCGGTGGCGAATTCGGCCACGCCGATCTGGCGGAAACCCTGGCCAGGCAAGGCTATATCGTGGCCGCGCCACGTCATCTGGGTGACAGTTACGACAAGCCCGAGGGCAGGGGCACGGATGTACAAATGATCGCTCGTCCGTGGCAGGTGGTGGCGACGCTTGACGCGGTCCTGGCAGACAACCGGCTTGGGCCGAAGGTAGACCCCAACCGGATCGGTATGGCCGGGTTCTCGGCCGGCGGCTACACCACCATGGTGATGGCAGGAGCAAAGCCGGACTTTACTTTGTTCACCGCTTATTGCGCGGCCCATGGCGACGACCATGAAGTGTGTGGCGCCGATGGACAGTGGAAACTCGCGGTTACCCGGCCGGGCTGGACCTTGCCGGTCGACAACCGAATACGCGCAGCGGTGGCAATGGCGCCATTTAGCGTCATGTTCGATGCTAAAGGCGTGGCGGACGTCAAGATTCCGCTACGTATCTATCAAGCCAGCGACGATCAGGTCTTGCGCAATCGGTCGAATACCGATCACCTCTTGAGCCTGCTGCCCGATAGTGTGGAGCGCGGCGAAGTTGTCGGTGGCCACTATATCTTTCTCGCTCCTTGCAGCGATGCGTTAAAGGTCACCGTGCCGTTCCTGTGCATCGACGCTCCGGGAATAGACAGGGCAGCCGTGCATGCCAAATTAAATGCTGAAATTGTTGATTTCTTTGACCGAAAATTGCCCAAATCGGACTGAGTAAGCTTTCGTGGCGCATCTTTTACTCGTTCCGACGCTTCCAGTTATAGAATTGGAGTTTTCACGAACGGATACTTCAATGCCAAGCTCTACCCATATCGGCGCTGCAGCCGCCATTCAAGGCCTCACCACCTGGACTGCGGTGGACGGCCGCGATGCGATTCAAAAGACTTTCAAATTTGCCGATTTCAATGCCGCCTTTGGTTTCATGACCCAGGTGGCCTTGCTGGCGGAAAAGATGGACCATCATCCCGAGTGGTCGAATGTCTATAATCGCGTGGTGGTGGTGCTGACTACCCATGATAAGAACGGTGTCACCGATCTTGATGTACGCCTGGCCCAATTCATGGACCGTCACGCCGACGCTGCCGTCAAAAATTGAATGAGCATGCAAAGCCGCCCGGGACCGACATGACGAATGGCGTAAAGGATGTGGCAACTCCAGCCGTCGTGTTGATTACCGGCGCCGCCAAGCGGGTCGGGCGCGTGATTGCCGAGCGGTTTGCGCAAGCCGGTTATGCCGTAGTGGTGCATTACGGCAGCTCGCAACAAGAGGCGCTGGATACGGTGCAGGCGATCGAAGCCGGCGGCGGCATTGCCGTCGCCCGGCAAGCGGACCTGCAGTCACCGGATCAACTGGCCGCAATGATGACCGCCATCTATGCCAGGTTCGGCCGCCTGGACGTGCTGGTGAATTGCGCGGCGATTTTTTTCCCGGATACGCTGGCCGATTTTGCGCTGGAGGACCTGGAGCGTTCGTGGCAGGTGAATTGCCGGGCGCCGCTGCTGCTGACCCAGGCGTTTCACCAGCATGCCAAGGAACGTTCACAGCAGGGAGTCGTGATCAACGTGGTGGACCAGAAGGTGCGCGCCAATTTCCATCCAGAGGATTTCAGTTACACCGTGGCCAAGGCGGCATTGGGTAACCTGACCGCGATGCTGGCCATGTCGGCTGCGCCGGTGCTGCGCGTCAATGCGCTGTACCCCGGGTTGATGACAACCAGCGGCGATCAGAGCCAGGCCGATTTCGAGTATTCCGCGGCCCGCTCAACGCCGCTTGGTTACATCGCCCCGATTACTGAAATAGCCGACGCCATATTGTTACTGACCAGACCATCATTTAACGGCGCTGAATTTGTCGTGGATGCAGGGCAAAACCTGGTGCGGGTGGAGCGCGATGTGATTAATTTGTATCGGGCTCCATAGGGCGGTTGGCTTGAGTTTAAGCTGATTTGTAAGGAAATGGCTGGCAACGCGACCAAACACCATGAAATACGATCAGCCAGGAGACTCAAGTGCAAATCCTTAATAATGTGACAAAGAAGCTCGCGCTGACTGCGCTCGCACTCGGCATTTCTTCCATCGCCCAGGCGCAGGACTATATGGCGCAAAGTCCGGCCTACCGGGTGGCGCTGGTCGAACTGTATTCCAGCGAAGGTTGCAACAGCTGTCCGCCGGCCGACCAATGGCTATCCAGACTTGGTGCGCAAGCCAAGGCAGACAAGGTGGTGCCGCTCGCCTTGCATGTAGATTATTGGGACAACCTCGGTTGGAAGGATCGCTTCGGCGATCACCGGTTTACCGTACGGCAGCAGGAATTGGCGGCATTTACCAAAAACCGTGTGGTTTATACGCCGGAAATATTTGTTGGCGGCCGCGAATTGCGGCACTGGAATGTGAAAAACGACTTTGACGCCGCGGCCGGGAAAATCGCAGAGCAACCGTCGCCGGCCGATATTGCGATCAAATTGTCAGGTACGGCAGCGCGCACGTTTGATTTGTCGACCAAGGTCAAGCTGCGGCAGCCCTCCGGGGACGGGCACAATGCTTACATTGCCGTCTACGAAAACCAGTTGGTATCCAACGTTGCGGCAGGTGAGAACGGTGGCGTGACGCTGCATCACGACTATGTTGTGCGGCGCTGGCTGGGCCCTTTTGCGCTGAAGGACGGTGCGGTCCAGATCAATGAAAAAATCGCGCTCGACAGCATCGGCAAGGACGTCCGCGCGGATCGTTTCGGGATTGTTGCCTTTGTTCAGAATGCGAGCAGTGGTGAAGTATTGCAGGTGGCCAGGCTGGCGGTTGATCACTGATCGTGCGATTGAAGATGTGATGAAAAAAAACGCCGGATCAAATAATTTTATCCGGCGTTTTTTTGCTGACACTAAACCTGCTTCAGGCAATTGCCAGAGCGGCTTCCACCGCCAGCCCGATTTCCAGGATTTTCCGATCATTGCCGGCTGCACCAGCCAGCATCAATCCGACCGGCGCTTCACCGGCGGCATGGCAAGGCAACGATAGCGCGCAACCATCGAGGAAATTGATCACTGACGGATTGCGCAAGATCAGGCCATTGGCAGCGTAATACGCATCGTCGCTGGCTTCCAGGGCTGCGATAGCGGGCGCCACGATTGGCACGGTTGGCATCAGCAATGCATCGTAGCCGGAGATTCTCTGCTCGACCGCCGCGATCCATTGCTTGCGCGCCGCGAACAAATCGATCAGGTCGGCGGCGCTGATTTCCTTGCCGCGCAAGATGCGTGAAATCACGCGTGGATCGTAGGCGGCAGCACGCTCGGCAATCAGCGTCCGATGCCAGGCATAGGCTTCAGCGCCGGTGAATCCACCTTTCGCATTGATTACACCCAGCGCGGCAAATTCCGGTATCTCGATTTCTTCAATCAGCGCTCCCGCCGCTTGCAGTCGCTGGCGCGCGTTGGCAAACGTTGCTGCGACGTGGCTATCGACACCATCCAGCACCAGTGTGGTCGGCAGCGCAAGCCGCAAACCGCGCAGCGAATATGGCGTCAGCTCTGGCACCGGTTCGCCGGCCAGGATCGCATCGAGCGTGGCGCAGCAGGCAACGCTGTTTGCGATAGGGCCGATCGAATCCAGTTGCGTCGACAGCGGCAATACACCCTGCAACGAAACCCGCCGTGCAGTCGGCTTGAAACCGGTCAGTCCGCACAGTGCAGCGGGAATCCGCACCGAGCCGCCGGTATCGGAACCGATGGCGGCAATCGCCATGGCGTCGGTAACCGAGACTGCGGCGCCGGACGAGGAGCCGCCCGGGATGCGACCGTTGGCTCTGTCCCAGGGATTGCGCGGGGTGCCGTAATGGGGATTGATGCCGAGGCCGGAATAGGCAAATTCGGTCATGTTGGTACGGCCGACGATGACTGCGCCGGCTGCCACCAGACGCTGCACCACCAGCGCGCTAATGCTGGCTGGCACTGCATCGCGCAACGCCATCGAGCCGGCGCGCGTGGTGCTGCCAGCAACATCGAACAGATCCTTGACTGAAATCGGCAAGCCGTCTATCGGCGAGCGCACCTGGCCGCTGGCCCGCAACAGATCGGATGCTTGCGCCGCGGCGCGCGCTGCCGTGGCATAAACTTCGGTGAACACCCGGCTGCCTTCGCCGGAAGGCGCAAGCGCCCGTTCCAGCGCAGCTTCGGTGAGGGCCGCCGAACTGACGCTATTTTGGCGCAGGGCTTCAGACAGGGTATGCAGGGTAGGGGGCGTGGTAGTCATGCGGCCTCGGGAAATGAATGAAATTTGATATCTGGCTTAGGCAACTGCCGGCAGTACTTCAACCTGGTAGTGATGGCGCAAGGTGCGTTGCCGGCGCGGATCGAACAGTTCCATTGTAAATGACTGTGCCGGGCGGATGCCACCGATTGCGCCAACGGTGCCGCAGGTCATGCCGCTGCCTGCCGGCAGCATGGCGGCGCCACCGGTGTAGCCCGCGATCAAATCCTGCGGAGTGCGCAGCGACGCCAGCGGGCCTTCCTGATATAGCAGTTCTTCACCGTTTTCTTCGATGTAGGAACGGATCACCAGTTCGTCCCAATAGTCAGCCACGTCGGCCAGACGCCAGGCGCTGGTGGCGACCGGTTTCACGCATGCCTGTTTTGACAGCGCTACGCTGTGAGCTTCCAGCTTGCGGTCGGTGTGGTCGGAGGCGATGCTGACATACAGTTCGCCGTCTGCAGCAAAGACAAAGGTTTCTACTTCGCCAGATGAATCGGGACCGACTACCTGCACCTGTTGCGCCTGGGTCAGCTGGTTGCTGGCGATGCGGTAATACAGCGGAACGGCGCTCGGACGCGAGATGCCGAGTGCTGCCAGTTCTTCGATGTGATGCTCGATGGCGGCGTGGTCGCGCCCGGCCCAGCCGGCCACGATCAGGGTGTTGATGTCGGTGTCGAGTTGACGGGGGCCTTGCTCGGTTTCGATTTGAAAAGAGATTTGCATGATGATTCCAGCTATAAAGAGGCAACCGGCCTGGCGTTTAAGCCAGGCGGCGCGGATTTAAAATGAATGAGGAAAAAGGAATGAGTTTGTAACTACCGGACTTTTTTGATGAACAGCAAAACCAGAATCGTCGCGCAAAACTCCAGCGCCGCTACGAAGTAGAGGCCGGAAGCCACGCTGCCGGTGGTGGTTTTCAGCGAACCGATCAGATACGGTGCGGCGAAGCCGGCCAGGTTGCCGATCGAATTGATCAGCGCAATACCGCCGGCGGCTGCGGTGCCGGTCAGGAATGCAGCAGGAATCGACCAGAATACCGGGAACGCAGCCAGGATCCCAATGGCGGCCAGTGTCAGCGCACATAGCGCCACCACCGCATTGCCGATGAAAAATCCGGTCAGTATCAAACCGATGCTGGCCACCAGCGTCGCCAGTGCACAGTGCAGGCGGCGTTCGCCGCTGCGGTCGGAATGGATGCCGTTCCAGATCATGGCGACGGTGCCGGCAAGGAAGGGGACGGCAGAAATCAGGCCGATCTGCAGGTTGCCGACGATGCCGATTTCCTTGATGATGGACGGCGACCAGAACGCAATCGTGGCATTGCCGCTGACCACGCAGAAATACACCGCAGCACAAATCCAGACCCGGTAATTGCGGCAGGCGTCGCGCAGCGAAGCGTGTTTATTATCGTGATTTTCAGCGGCCAGTGCGCGGGTCACTGCTTGCTGCTCTGTCTGGCTCAACCATTTGGCGTTGAGCGGTTTTTCCGGCAGGTAAAGCAGTACCAGGATGCCGGCCAGGACTGACGGAATACCTTCCAGCAGGAACAGCCATTGCCAGTTGGCGAAATGGCCGACGCCATCCATGCGGCTCATGATGAAACCGGCAATCGGCCCGCCGACCACGCCGGCGATCGCGAACGAGGTCATGAACAAGCCGTTGACGCGCGCCCGCCGTGCAGCCGGGAACCAGTAGGTCAGGTACAACACCACGCCAGGGAAAAAGCCGGCTTCGAACACACCCAGGAAGAAGCGGATTACATAGAACGTCGCCGGTGTCTTGACGTACACCATGGCCATTGAGGTCAGGCCCCAGAGGATGGTGATGCGGGCCAGGGTTTTGCGGGCGCCGATTTTCTCAAGCAGCAGGTTACTCGGTACTTCAAACAGGAAATAGCCGATAAAAAAGATGCCGGCGCCGAGACCGTAGATGGCTTCGCTGAATTGCAGGTCCTGCAACATTTGCAACTTGGCAAAGCCGACATTGACCCGGTCTATCCAGGCCAGCACGAACAGGAATACCAGGAATGGAATCAGCCGCCAGGCGATTTTCTTGTAGGTATCTTCCAGCGCAATCGCTGCATTATTGATGTTGTTGCTCATTTGATGTCACCCGAAAATGGATTTGCTTCGCAGCAATTGGCGAAGGATGGCGCGGTGTTTCTTTGACGACCGTCACCGGTGGCCAAATTCGTTGCGGACAAACTTGGCTACCGGACGATTTGAGTATGCGCAGTCGATTAACAGCTGTCCAACAAGAAATTGTCAGCGCGATTGAATGGAAAATCTTATGAGCAAAAATGGGGAGATTGGGAGGGGCGCGCGCACAAATGGTGCCGTGCCTGCCTAGGCAGGCGGAAAGGGCAGTTCCAGCGGGCCGGCCGGCAGCCTGGCGATTTCAGGTCCCCAATTCAGTGCGAATTCGGATGCGGTTTCCTGGGCGATGCTGGCAATCGTTTCGGTCAGCGCATTTTCCGGGTCGTTGCGAAACGAGGCCATCAGCAACAAGGCCGGGAAATCGGCGTCGACCCGCAGCAGTTGCAAGCTGCCGTCATTGAGCTCGCGCTGGATGATCGCCGGCGGCACCACGGCAACGCCGAAACCATCGCTGACCAGCCGTATCATGGTCGCCACCGACGTAATGCAATTGATGTGCAGCGAGCCGCGTTCGCTGTTGGAAAACAGTTGTTCGATGATGGTATGCGGCCCGGAGTTGCGGGCAAAGCTGACCAGCGGGAAGGCAGCCAGATCGGACAGGCTCAAGGTTTCGTTGCCGATCTCCAGCTTGCTGCTGCCGACCCAGCGCATCGGCAATTCGCACAATTTGAGATTGCGGATATTCGGCGCGATCACCGGCTCCGCCTGCAGCACCAGATCGAGGTCGCCCTTGCTGAACTGCTCGCGCAAGTGGATGGTGGTGTCGCTGGCGATTTCGATTTCCAGTTGCGGAAACAGTTTGTGGATGCGGCCGATCAAGTCCGGGAACCAGCTGTGCACGATCGATTCGATCACACCTATCCGCAGCACGCCGGAATAGTTGTCGCGAGCCGACATGTCTTCCTTCATTTCGCGCATCAGCTTGACGATGCGTTCGGCATACACAAGCGCTTTGCTGCCATCGGTAGTCAAGGCCACTTCGCGCGCGCCGCGATCGAACAGGCGTACGCCGAAATCTTGCTCCAGCGTGGCGATGCGGCTTGATACCGCGGCCTGGGTGGTGTGCAGTTTTTCCGCCGTCAGCCGGAAGTTTTTCAATTTCGCCAGCCAGACGAAGGTTTCGAGAAAGCGGATGTTCATCGGCGCTGTCGAGAGTCGATCATGGGTAAGCGTTCAGTGTAGCGCATTGCCGTTGTTTGCTCATTCGCCAGGCAGTTTGCCTTCGTCGGTGAGCGTAATGAAGCGCCGCAGCAACGTGCGCAAGGCGATGGTGTCGACTGCGCCCAGGCTGCCCAGCAATGCGAGCTCGGTTTGCTTGCCGGCATTGGCAATTTCTTGCGCCAGCGCCTGGCCGATGGCGGTCAGGTAAAACAGTCCGCGCTCGTTGCGCTCGCCCTGATCCACCACCACTTGCAACAAGCCACGCGCTGTCATGTCGTCCAGCACATTGATCAGCGGCGTATGGCCAGCGTAGACGAACAGGCGATTCAGTTCCGCCAGGCTGCGGCCGTTACGCGCGGCCAGCGTGTTGAGCACGAAAAATTCAGCATCGTTCAAGCCTTGCAGTGCGCCGAATTCGCGCAGCTTCCCATATAAATGGAAATAGGCGCTGCCGAGCAGGTAACTCATCGAATTTTCATCGAAACTGTCGGAGGCGGCGGTGGCCTTGATCAACGCTTCTGCTTCATCGGCCAGTTCCTTGCGGGTGGCGATGGCGTAATTGCCGCGCTGGTAAACCAGAGGGGCGATGTCGGAATGTTCAAAGTGCATGACTTCGCCGACCATGATGATATGGTCGCCGCCATCGTAGCGGTAGGCTGTCTTGCATTGCATGCGGGTAGTGCAGCCGTCCAGCAACGGCGCACCGCCCATGCCGGTTTCGAGGTCGAGACCGGCGAATTTGTCGTGTGCGCGCTTGCTGAAATGGGTGGCCAGCTGGTCCTGGTCGTGCGACAGGATATGCACCGCCCAATATTCAGCGGCTTCGAAAGCCGCCAGGCTATTGGACGATTTTGACAAGCTCCACAATACCAATGGCGGATCGAGCGAGACCGAATTAAAGCTGTTGGCGGTGACGCCAATCAGTTTGCCATCGGACGAGCAAGCGGTAACGATGGTGACGCCGGTGGTGAAGGTGCCCAGGGCATTGCGGAATTCGCGCTGGTCGAACGGGGGTGACGGCTGGTGTGCTGTGGACATCTGCATTGCTTTCTAACAAATACTTTTTGGCATCATGTTATCAGGCTCTGGGCTGGAGTGAGGGATTGTTTATCCGGATGCTTATATAAGTGCGTTATCAGCGCATGCTACGATAACAATCTATTAAGCCTTGTCTTTACTATTTGCTCTTCCTATTTTTTGAAAAGATCATCCGATGTGGATAGATACCCACTGCCATCTCGACGCCGCTGAATTTGCCGGCGAACAGACGCTGGTCGCGGCGGCGGCGGCGCAGCAGGACGTCAGCTGGATTGTGATTCCGGCGGTGGCGCAGGCCAATTTTGCTACGGTCGCCGCACTGGCTGCGCAACTGCCCAATTGCACCTATGCGTTGGGCATACATCCCTTGTATGTGCCGCTGGCCGAGGAAACTGATTTGCTGGCATTACGCAATACGATCGCTGCGGCGTTGGCAGACCCGCGTTTTGTCGCGATCGGCGAAATCGGCCTCGATTTTTTTGTCCCCGGCATGGAAAGCGGTCCTTTGCGTGAAAAGCAGGAGCATTTTTACGTCGAACAGCTGAAATTGGCGCGTGAATTCGATTTGCCGGTCTTGCTGCATGTGCGCCGCTCGCAAGACATTCTTCTCAAACATTTGCGCCGGATCAAAGTGCAGGGTGGTATCGCCCATGCATTCAACGGCAGTTTCCAGCAAGCCGAGGCGTTCATTGGCCTGGGCTTCCGGCTCGGTTTTGGCGGTGCGATGACATTTACGCGGGCGCTGCAAATACGGCGTCTGGCGGCCGAATTGCCATTGAGCGCACTGGTGCTGGAGACCGATGCGCCCGACATGTCGCCTGCCTGGCTCCATCCGGACATCAACCAGCCTCAACAGATTCCCCGTATTGGCGCTGTGCTGGCCGAACTGCGCGGGATGGCCGTACCTGAACTTGCGCAGGCAACTGCCGCCAACGCCCGCGCTGCATTGCCGCGTCTGGCGGCTCTGGCTTAAATAGCGCAAGGCGGCGAGTCTGCGTAGCGCCGTCATAGGGTTCGTGCTCGGCGTTGCATTTTTGCAAACTCGGGCGTCGCTGCCGGACGTTTGGTTATTGTGCGGATTGCTGCTGCTGGCGATATTGCCGGCCGTGACCGCCCGCAAAATCCGTCATCCATGCCTCAAATCAGCCGCGAACATGCTGGCCGGCGCCTTGTTCGGCATAGCCTGGGCGGCACTGTTTGCCCAATATTATCTGCAGGATGTGTTGCCGCCGGTATGGGAAGGGCGCGACATCACCGTGATTGGTACGGTTGACAGCTTGCCGTCTTATTTCGAATCAGGTGCCCGTTTTACTTTTGCTGTAGAGAAAGTGCTGGATCAGGACGGCGTTTCACCGATCGTTCCAAAACGCCTGGCGCTGGCGTGGTACCAGACCGAAGGTCAACTGTTGTCGGCTCAAGTACAACCCGGCGCGCGCTGGCAATTGACTGTGCGCTTGAAACGTCCCCACGGGAACGCGAATCCACATCTTTTCGACTATGAAGCGTGGCTGCTGGAGCGCAATCTGCGCGCCACCGGCTACGTGCGTTCCGATCAGAAGCTGGCGTTAAAGAACCAGCAGTTGCAGGCATTCGTATTCAGCCCCGGCAACCTGATTCAAGTATTGCGCAGCGGTTTGCGCGAGCGGATTTTGCAAGCCTTGCCCGAGCATCGTTATGCCGGCGTGCTGGTGGCGCTTGCAGTAGGTGACCAGCGCGCCATCGATCAGTGGTGACCGACATTTAAGAAATGAACAATTCTTTTTCTTAATTCTTTTATTTTGCTCAGTTTTGCAGATTTAGTGTTTTTAGATTTGTATTTGAAGCCTGAAGTGAACCAAGAATTTAGTCGCGGTGATTTTCATTTAAAACCTGAATTGAGCCAAAGTAGTCCAAATATTTAATCAGTCACTTATACGCAATTCTCTAAACCGGGTAATGCGATAGTCGTTACAGCAAAAATACTCGTACTTTCGGACAACACGGGACTTGATAAACTACTTTTCGTGAAGATATGGCTATTTTGAGCCGGCTGCGACAGGCTCAATTCGCCCCTGAACGGCCGGTCAACGCTTCCTGCTTGAGCGTCTGCAATGCGCAAACAGACATTCAACCGGCACCCAAGCTGAGAAAAAATGCACTGAATATTTGGCTAGTTGACGAAATTGGCTGTTTTCTCTGGAAAACACATGGATTACCAACACGGCATGTGATTGCGAGCCCTCTTTCTACGGCGTAGACTAACGGCAACACTACTACACGCCAACGCCAATCCATGGATATTTTTGCGCTGCACCCGACCTCGAAAAAACACTTTTTTATCACCGAAGCGACCTATTTCGAGCAGACACAGCGCCGGCCGCAATGGGCCACCAAAACAAAAAGCATCCCTCAGATGCCGCTGTATCTCGCCACTTGCCCCGAATGCAAAAATGCCATCGAGATTCGGGAGCTTGACCGCGTTCGTGGGGAGAACAACAGGGCGCCTATGGCCCCATTCGGAAAACACTACCAGCACGACGTATCAGGCCTGGACATCGTGTACAGCCAGGAGGCGTATGACCGTTGCTCCTTACGCGCAAAAGTTAGCCTTGGCGCATCTGAACCACGGCAGAACACCGCATTCAATGCAGAGATTCTGATAATGCTGGTGGAGCACGCCGCGGTTATTCGAGGAACCATTAGCAATGTGATTGGCATTAAGGTTAGTTCGAAGCTCTTCAAATCTATGATGAAGAAATTCATCGAAGAATCGCGCTACAAGTGCAAAGGTGTCATCCCCTCGAATCTACCTTTTGCGATGGCCTACTGGATGGAGAGCCAAAGTTTGGTCGGGCAGTATGTGTTTGACGTCAAGATGGTCGAGGCCGTCAATAACTCACACCATTTCTGCATCGATGATGAACAAATTATTCCGAAAGAATGGAAGAAAATCCGGGAGGACGCCAAACGCGCCGGCCGGCTGCCCGCGACAAAGATGTCCTGGGGTGCGCACAACCTCGCCTTTTATTTCGGGCGACGTGTTCATCGTGGCGCCGAGCACAACGGGGAACTCAATCACATGACCCTGAAGGTCACGGAACACCCAAACAACAAGCAAACGGGCCGTGAAATTTACTCGACTAAAATCGAGTATTCGAATAGTCATTTTTTCAAAGCGATTGTTGCTGAAGAACGGCAATTGGCGCAACCTGAGAAGGCACAAGAAACACTTCGAAAAAAAATTGAGGCAGGGGAAATGGCCTTCACCTTTATTGCACCTTTGCTGCCCAAGGACTGGAAGCCCAGTTGGCGGAGTCAGACGAATCCGCAGTAGGAATCAACGATGAGTGTCTTCGAGCGACCGCTATTTGGGAATTTCCTGGACCGACGGATATTGACTGACTACTGTCTGTCACGCCTGCATGCTACTGTGCGCGTTGGTCAACCTTCCTTGGTTCCGTTCTCTCTGACCCAGGATAGTATCGATATCTGCATTTGGGCGACCTTCACAGCTTCCAATTTGCGCGATTTATAGGGGGATGAATTTCCAATGACGCCCGGTGCCGAGTAGTGGATTGAGTAGGTCAAACGGTTTAAGTAGGTGTGGCCGCCCTCAGCGTACGCTGCCTTTTCTGCCTCATTAAGTTCGAGCTGAAAGTCATATTGAAATGCGCTGTGGCTGCAGGCAACATCAAGTAGGACGGCATCGCCGTCCTGGACAAGAAACCATTGCTGTGGCTCATGGTCAAGGATTTTCATGTAGTGCTAGCGCCCATAGAACCATTGCATGAACTCGCCGGCAGTTTCTGGCGATAGTTCTAGCAAAGCTTCTGCGACAATATGCTGCCCCTTTGATGCTGCGATAGCTGAGAGAGCGCAAGACAAAAACGAATTATCCCATTCGCGAACTGCAGCTGCACCAACGATAGTTGGCAGTCGCGATAACGATTCGAAGTAAGAAGCAGCGAGGTCTTCTGGTACCGCCAATTTATGTTTCGCACGACAAATTTCGACCCACGCAGGAAACTGAAAGTATGCGGAGTCGGCCTTCAACGGCGCAGAAGCAAGAACCTGAATTATGTGCGGAACTGCTGCGAATGACGCTGAATAGACGTCCCCTTGGTGAGCAAGTGAACTCCACAATGAAAACCACGGCTCCGCATCGCCCCTTGAGTCCGGAACATTGGTAAGCTCCCTGAGCAAATCTGGAATATCGCTTGCCGTGCCATAGGCATGTTGAAGTTCAGACCAACGACTGCTGTTAAGACTAAGCAATATCCTCTCCCAAGTTGCATTCAATGCTCAAACGGCAGGCACTTTCTGGCATCAGTCCCACCAATCCCAATTTTTCAGCGAATGCCAAAATTCATCACCGTACTTCAACGCCAGTATTCCGCATACAAAAACAGAAAGTACTATCACGGCGGTAGCGGCTCCGTACGAAGATAACGTGAGATTAATGACGAATGCAATCCCTAACAGAGCGCCCAAAAAAGCACCGCATCCAAAACAGGTTATTTTTTCCGAATCATTTAAACTGCTGTCTTCTTTTTTAATCATAATCAATAGGACTTAAGCCGTAGACCTCGTAGTATTTCATATACAACCTCTGGGTCAATCTGGGCATGATAGTTGAAGTGAATGTGAAGAGCGGAATTTCTAATGTCTAAGCTTTCCTTATCCCCTAGGAATAAGTTTTTGGGAGCAGCCCATTCTTGGGCAATGACCGCAAGCGTGACACTAGAAACTGCCGACCAAGTGGCTTTACCACCAGAGATACTTACCAAATAGTTGGACCGGGCAATCGTCGTCAACGCATCAGGAAGCGACGTGCCATCAGCAAACTCGAACTCACGACGATGAGGCGCATCAACGTCATCGCCTGCTGCTACGCTGTCTCTAGTGGTTATTATCTTCATTGCGTATTCTTTGGGGAAAATCTGCGAGAGTCGGAGAATATGGGTTTTCGACCATCCTATTTGTCGCGAAGCTGGCTGATGTAATCATATGCGGACAACTTCCTGTGCTGCGCCCAGGCACTGGGAGCATCGGAGTATTTTGTAACTACCTCATTGAAGTGATGGATGGCGGCATCGGTTTTGCAAAGTGAAGAATAGCAAAACCCAAGATTGAAATGACGCCACCCTATGTCACCACCGAAAGCATCTTTGTGCGATAAGGTGTCTGCCTCATAAGAGCTAATGATTTTGGAAATTGAATCGTGTTGCACAAGGTAGGGAAGAGCTGCACCAAGTACAAGTTCTTCAACGAGTTGAAAATTTGTATCCAAGCTATCCAACTCGCGCGAAAACCATCTGTCTGGACCTCCCGTCAAATGACCAATGCGTTTGACGGCGCCCATGGAAATCCCCTCATCTAAGGAGTGCATGAAACTCCAATAGACATTGAGGGTGTACTTGCCTTCCAAATGGCCTGTTCCCGGCTGAAACTCAATGCCTTGCCTCAATCCCGGCAGTTTGCGCTCAGGAATGCGAGCGCGTTCAAGCGAGAAGCCCATTGACTCGAGATGTGTCTTAAAGAGCTGCCTGATTTTAGTTTTTAACTTTGCGTTGCTCATCGTTACATACTGGCGTGCGTTTATGGCAAAGGGTTTGTTAGTGGCCAAAGCCAGTTTGGGCAGAGCGCTTTCTCCATAAGCCATTGATTATTAAAGATTGGCCGTATAAATTTGAATTTTCAATTCTTTACGGCCATTGCCCCAGATACCGGGTCACATTCACTTTTATGCCCATTCGGTGACCCACGCAAAGCAAATTGTAGGCTTGAGTTGCAGTGACAAAAATCCCATGCCTGGCTGATGAAATTTGAGGAAAAGGACTTCTCTTTGGGAGGTGCAGTCCAGGCTCCAGTCGACAACGCCCTTCAAATTAAAATCAGCGCGAAGCGTCCTGTTTTGCCACCATTTGAATGAAATCTCACCTTCGCCCGGCGCAATGACGGCAACAATCCGGTCGTCGTCGCGAGTTGAAACGAATTTTGCACCGTAATACCAACCTACCTCCGGAATAAGTATTTCTGGTTCAGTCTCAAAAAACGCAAGATAGTCGTCAAATTCAGGTTGGTATGCCATGGGAGTCTTACGAGTATCAAGTTAAGCGCCTTTTGTAAATCGGCGAAGTTGTTGCATGATTACTGAGTATTGTGATTGGAGAGCTAGATAGCAAAGATTTTCTGCATCATAGTTGATGCCGATTTCATGCAAAACTCTTATCCCTTTCTCGTTCCCATTTTGTGCAACGATGTACAAGCTATCACGTAGGCCGTAGAGTAGCCACAACGCCCCGTCTTTCATGCGGAAGTAAACCCTCTTACTGTTCTGCTCAACGATAAGTCCCGGCCTCTCACTTAAAATGACTGCCAGCATCTTGGATACATAGGCGTGCTTGTCCGCATTGCTTTGTGTCGCAGCTTCACTTTGCTGCCGATTTCTAGTCGCATCGAATTTTTCTTTTTCAACTCGCTTCTGTTCGTATTCGCCTTTCTGAAGCGACAATTGTTCTAAATTTTTGGTTTGAAGATTATTTCTGATTGCTGCTTCCTTAGCGTTAAACAGCCAGCACTTGTACTCACTATCTGTAAATAGAATTTTTTCAAAATCTGCAACCGTATCTAGCCGATTTTTAGACAAGTCAATTTCTATTGCGGACAGTTGACGTTTCTCGAACGATGCCAGTCTTTTGGCCTCAGTCTTTTTCGTAACCGAGATTTCGAGCAATAATTCGCGACCACCAGTACGGAGCACCAAATCTGGCCTGGTATGGTGGCTACGCTTTTCAAGCTGAACCGAGTCAATATTCACCTTCTTGCTTGGCAAAATTTTTTGATTCTCAATCCACTGAACAGGGCCAGGAATTGATTCGTAGATTACCAATTCCGGAGTTACAAAATATCCATGCGCCGAAATTAACTCCTTTGCTAACCACTGGAGCATTGTTTCGACCGCATACAGGCATTCCGTGCCGGATTCATGCGCAAAAGAATGCGACTTGAGCTCTCCTTGCCTAGCGATTAGTGACTCACCGCATGACAGGCATCTGCATTTACATGCTTTGCCTCGAGATACTGCATCGACATGCGTCAACTCCTCAGTCTCATTCAACGCATAGACCACCATGCGCTGATGGATTGCGCTCAAAGAAATTGAAGAATTTAAAACTTTGAATTTCTCTGTAATCATTTAAGAACATGTGGAGGAATGCATATTTGGCAATCTAGTCTGCTACCAGCAGAAATTTATCATTCGCTAGTTTGGATTATTTCTTAATGGAAAGTTGTATTATAGACAGTAAATGACAATCGATTGCAAGCGTTGCGTGCTGGAAACACACATTTATCAAGAACTTATTGGCCGGCATCGTTCATTTTTCTGTACGTTCGCAAAATCGCTCCGGGGAAGGCTGGCCGATTCGCTGGCGACGGGGTATATTAATTTGGCAGTTGCTTATCTGCAGTGTTGCTGCAGCTCCTTTCTGGTAATGTGTTCTTCCTGGCAACATAACAAGAATAGAAAACCACCTTTAGGGGCTGACAGTGAGATATGAATATCCAGAAAATCACGGTTTATCTGAGACAACCGTTAGCCACCTCGTTTTCAAAGACGGGGAAAACCCGGCACTGAGCAATGCTCAATTTGCGGCGCTTGACGCAGGCATTGGTCGTGATGAGAGCCTTTTGGTCGTTTCTCCAACATCGACTGGAAAGACACAGATTGCGCTTTGGGCAATAGCGAAGAGCTTGGAATCCAGTTGCAATACCGTCTACCTAGTTACCCACCGCGCCCTCGCGAAGCAGAAATTCGAAGACTTCAGAACACTTCTGCTCCCTAGCTATCTAGGTGGGGACGGTTCGTCGCTAGTGATGGCAACGGGAGATTACATAGAAGATGCGGATGGCGAACCTCCGAAGGAGCCATTGGCAGCGCCACTCCTTGTCGCAACTTACGAAAAATATCTGGCACTATTGTCCGCTTCGGGAGTGCCCTCTGATATGCGCAGAACCGTCGTGGTTTGCGATGAAATACAGCTTCTCGGAGACGCGAATCGCGGGCAGAGCGTCGAAGTACTCCTGACATTTCTCAAGAATGCGGGATGGAAACAATTTGTTGGCCTGTCTGCAGTACTTCAGCCAAAGGACGCAGAAGGTCTTGCCAACTGGTTGGGAGTAAAGCTGGTTGTCGAACATGCTCGCGAAAAACATCTCAGATATGAATGCTGGACCGAGGCAGGCATTGCAGTTTCGAGCTCCGAAAATCCTGACCATATTGAGGACGGGCTGTCTGCACCTGCGGGCGTAGACAACAGACCAGTTTCGGTTCTTCTGTCCTTGTTGAAGGAGAAGGCACCTCCTTTGCCTGTCATTGTCTTCTGTATGAAGAAGCAAGATACATATGACCTAGCAAGGCAATTTCTGGACGCAGCTAAACACGCCAATAAAGGGCAACTCTCCTTAGCCTTTGATGCACTTCCCGAAACTACCGCGAACAGCTTCCTCGCAAAAACACTTGAATATCGCGTGGCTTCTCACAACGCTGATTTGACAGAGGAGGAGCGAAACATTGTTGAGCAGCATCTCCTGGCCGGAAAGCTCGACGTTGTATTTGCGACTTCTACACTCGCGGCTGGCGTGAACTTTCCTCTCGGCGCCGCAATATTTGCCAGTTGGCAGCGGTGGGACTTTGACCAAGGAAAGCATGTTCCAATTGAATCAGCTGAGTTTCACAACATGGCCGGCAGGGTCGGTCGAATGGGATTCGAGCATGAACAAGGGCGAGTTATTTTCTTTGCGAACGGTGGTGCAGAGGCTCGCAAAGCGCGCGAATACTTGAATTTGGGCGACCTTCCTGCTTTAGTGGCAAGAGTCACTCCCGAAAAATTTAATCAACTCGCATTGCAGCTGGTTGCATCGGGTTTATGTTCTTTTAGAGCTGACCTCGAAAAACTCGTATGTACAACCTTTAGTGCTCTTCGCGAGCAAGACAAAAATCTAAAGAGCTTTGCATCTTGGCCAGAAAAACTCGCATCTGCCGTTAATGGATTAGTAGCTGAAGGTCTGCTAATTCAGACCAGCACCGGGAAGCTAAGTGCGACGCCAGTGGGGAGAGCGGTCGGGCACAGCGGGTTGTTACCTGAGACATGTATGTTTCTCTTGAACTATCTTGCAAATAAGGCCGACGCCTTAATCCAGTGCCTTCCTGTTGCCGGCTCGGCAGGTAACGTCCCGAAGCTGGCATTTTTGTTGTTCAGCGCATGTTTATCGAGTCCCGAGTTTCGCGCTTTCAACGGCACTCGTCCGACTCGTTTTTTGCCTTATCCACTGGACAAATACCCACTTTTTGACGCGGACGTATATTCGGCGGACTTGGTGGAGTCGGTGTGGCGAGCGGATATCATGCCGATTAATGCCGCAAAACTCAGCTGCGACTGGATAGATGGAGGCGAAATTCGGCAACTTGAAAGCACGCTGCCACATCTCAGTGCAGGTATGTTGTTTGAATTATTTCGGAATCTTGGCTGGGTCTTGCAAGGGCTTTCCGCTATCGTGACAGCGGCTTCTGATAAACGCGTCGCTAAGGAATTTCTACCTAAAGCACTCCAGCGGAGAGATGTAAATCTAGAGACGTTAGCCAAACTCCCGCGTGTAATTCGGCGATTAAGCTTTCGTTTGACAGAAGGCCTGCCAGATGATGTTCTCTGGCTGACATTTTTGAATCTACCTGGTCTAGGGTTCCGACTCACCCGCGGCGAGATTCTCGCGCTCAGAGCGGCTGGTTACTCGTCACCAGAGAGGGTTATGCTCGGCTCGGGTGAGGCCGATGCGGCTCGTATTGCGGTATTTGCGAAAGCTAAGCCGACTCCGCAAGTGAAAGCGAATTGGCTTCGGGACGCGTGTCGTGATTGGAAGAGTCGCCAACGACAACGGGCTGCCGAACGACATCAAAAAAGAGCCGCCCGATGCCTGCGACCTGACCTTGTCGAGCAGTACTATGCAAAGAAAGGTGCTGAATTCGAGCAAGTTTTCGAAGGCATACTGGATTTTTTGAAAATCCAATATGAAAAGCTTGACGACAAAAACAAGACAGGTGCCCCAGATTATCTTTTGAAATTAAAGAACTCCCCAGCATTAGTCATTGAGCTTAAGTCCAAAGAAGGGGATAAGCTGGTTGATTACAACAAGGCAGTAGAAGTTCTTGCCGCCGCTGTCGTGCATGGGCATAGAGATATTTTTTGCGTGACACTTTGCCACCCAGGCGTGGACCCAAGTGTGCCAATGGTCATCGAGGCATGTGGCCTACTTAGCGTCGTTGAGAGTAGCGACCTTGGCGAAGCATTGCTTCGACTTTGCGAAGGAAGACTTTCGGAAGAGCAGTTATGGCGGTGGCTTGCAACTCCAGGTCAAGCTCTTTCGGGGGAACTACCTTTCAGAGAATATGGCTGATTTGCTTTTTGCTAGCATGACGTCTCTCACATGGACATTCAGCCGAATGTGACGCGTTATTTTTATAAAAGTGCCTGTTTGACCTATATTGACGGAGAATTTCCAGCATTGAAAAGAACTCTATAGTTCGCCGATTGTGCTTACGTCGCCCGCGATTGTGCCAAAATGATTTGAATTTTCTCCCAGCGACTATCCTTTTTGCATTCTCCGTACAGTTTACTTGCGTTGGACCAGGTTCCAGTTTTGAACACGAATTTTCTCCAAGGAATTTCTGTCCCAAGTTTTGCGATAATTCCATCAATGAGTGTACGAAGGTCATGTTTTCGCTTTGAGCGTCCTCTCGTTTCTTGCTCAGAAAATATTGGGTAAATTGAGCGCCATTCTTGGTCCGTTATTTCCCATCGACTATCAGTTGGCGAAAGCGCCTCGTCAGGTCGCGCGACGAAATCGAACGGTTGTTTTGTCCGAAACGATGCTCCTTCGTGGAACACGATTGTTGTCGGGTGACCCAAAGCGAACTCAAAGGGCTCTTCCTCTGCAGTGATTTGCAATAGGGTCATTTCAGTAACGAAGAATTTTTGCTTTTTCTTCCTACCCTTTACAACAACTCGTGCCTTGCCGAGAGGCAGGTCGCATGCAAACTGGCCTCGGCACGCATAATCGTACGCGCTGTTCCACATTCGTTTTGCAGATGGAAAGCACCACATCCACGATAATGGTTGTTGTAGCGATAGGCAGCTTTGGTTTCGGCCGCTAAGTCCTGACATGACGAAATGGACGCCGGCGCCCTTTAGGGTTGGTACGCAGACTTGCTCCAAACTTTGAGGACGAAAGATATGAACGGCCATTAAGTTCAGCGGACGAAATATAGCTTTGAATAAAACGCCGGCCGGTATGAGATAGGTCATTTGTTCATGCTGGATTTTAAACACGCGATGGTGCTCCTTGACTGAGTCGGAGATTCCAAAGCCGTGTAAGTACTCAGCGACTGAGGCGAGCTGCCAATCTTGAAAATTCGTGTCAAATTTTCTTTTATGGCGGGAGGCGTTGTCTTTCAAGAAGCTCCCAATCTCGGTTAATGGATGGGATTGACGTGTTCCATCCTTGTCGATTTCTATCGCAACGAATTTTGTATTTTCTCTCGCAATTTCTTCAACCCATCGCATAAACACCCCCAGATAATAGGGGGTATAGCGAGTCAATTTAGCCTTTTTACATAAAACGGAAAATATTTTTTGTGGGAAATCGGTAGCGTTCAGGGTGCATGAAATGACACTATTTCTGCATGCTGCTATTTATCGAGCTTGGCGCCGGCGATTCGGAGTTTGAACAGGAGATTTACTATGTTTGGATTTGAAAATTTCGACAAGGGCGGCCGTTTTTGGGAAATTTTTCCTTTGATGCCGATAAGGCCCCCAGCAACCGCATTTAGTCATGAATTCGGCCAGTGTCAAATGAGGCAGATGTTGGCGCAATGTCTTAAGACCCGCTTTAATTTTTTTACTGAATTCTTCGTCTAGAACGGAAGTGTCGAAAGGTCTTTTCCCTGGTTTTGTGTAATCCAGTTTTTTTTCGGCACTCCCGCAATGCTCCAGGAAGGTATAAAGCAAGATATGTTTCACTGGGATAAAAGGCACTTCCGTCCTACGTCGGACCATGAGGGCGGGCCAGGAATTTCTTCGTTCCAGCGGGTAACTGCACCCGGCATTAACCAGAAATCTCGAGCCATAGGCACGCTGCAAGTCCCGAGCTAGCTGCCAGCTTGCAATGGATGGGGAGGACTGGAGATAGCCCTTGTGTTCAGCTAGTTCTCTGTACTGAGCATGCCAATCGGCCACGCTTTGTGGGTAGTCCGCATGCTTTGCAAGTGCGTCTTTGGAATGGCGAGCAATTTCCAGAAGTATCGAGCCAGGTATCTCAAAATCGATAAAGCGGCCCATGACTTCATGTGGCAGGTAGTAGGACCATCTAGCATTGAAGTACTTAACTGCTATATTTGTTTCCTCGAGCACTTGACCGTGCTTAACGCAATAATAGACGGCTGGCAGCATATGAGACCTGTGCCAATAACTGGTTCCGAATTCTTGTAAATCCTCAGCGACGCATTGGCGACATAGACGTCGATAAAGTACTCCTGATGTCACCGAATTGGCTAGTGAATTAAACGAGCCGCCTGATACTCCCTGCCTTTTGAGTACCAGGTCTTTGAGACGTGTCATCAATGCGGCCGGCATAAAGCTGACGATATAGGGGAAAGAACTATGGGAAAACACTAGCTCTTCAATATCGATGTCCGTTAGGACGGACAGTTGCTTTAAGTAAGACGGTAAGAAGATGGAGCTGTATGTTCCACGCTCGCCGCTGACTGCAAAAACAAGCTCTTTATGGGGTAAGCCGATTTCCCGGCATGCCCTACCGATGAGACTTCCTAGAAGCTCATCCGGATAAGGCCGTGGGAAATACAACATAACATCAGACCGGTAGAACCTTGCCGAGGTCACAAACCGCACCCATCTGCGCTAATTGTTCATAAACGCTGGTGTTTTGAGACTTCGCTAACCGAATGGCGTTGCGCAGGTCGCCGGAGGCAAGAATTGGTGCTGGTTGGAGTTTTGTTGTTTTTGATTTCAATTTGGCGGGTGATTGAAGATGTTTGAGCGCCAAAGCTGCGCCGTCCAACGTATTGCTCGCCATGCCACTGGCCTCGACGTCAGATGCTATTTGGCTGGCATGTTCGGCTTCGACACCTAAATGCGTGAGGACGGTTGCTACCGATGGTGCAAAATACTCGTTTCCAGGACGTGTTGATGCCGCTCTAAGGCGCTTGCCTGTGTATTGACTCTCAGCGTTACGCAACATGTCTTCAAAATCAAGCGGAGCGATGTCGTCGTAGGCCTCCAATGCCTTGAGATTATTGTTGCGCAGTGCCTCAATCATCGGCATCACCATGGACAGTTCCTTCTTGGCGACAGCGTCAATGAGCTGAGCCGTAATGGTTTCGGAACCATCCAACATGGCACGCCATTGGCAGGCGGCAAAAAGCTTGATTGCAATATCTATGACACCCTGTGAATAGTGATACATTGTATCGGACAGATGAGGATTGAGGTCAATCGGTTTCTGTGTCCACTGGAATTTCCACAGTACCCCTAAAAAATCATCCCATTCGCCAGGTTCCTCGGGGCTTCCCTGCATTAGTCTGTCCCAATAGACGGACCCCTTGCCGACAGAGCGACGCGCCTGTCGAAAATCCATACCCAGGACGCGCCTGGCCTTATTGGTGCCAATGAACATAATTGGCACTCGCAATTCATTGGACGCAGAAACCAGCAAAGTCATCAATGATTGCTTGTTCTTCGGGGCGTTTTCAAGGTTTTGAATTTCATCGCACACAAGCAATCCGACGCAGTGAATATGCATCACGCGAGCTACGTGATTCATTAGCGTCTCTACGCTGGGTTTACCTCGCATCCCATATAGTTCATAGTAGTTTGCGTCTGGAATCAGGCTGTCAACTTTTCTAAGTATGGAGTGAGCTAAGCCTTTGACGCTGACCCCATCGTGCGGAGTTTCGATATGCAGATACGGAATTTGCCAAATGCCTAGCACCGGATGATGTAAGACTGTAGGTGTCATTGCTAAAACACGCTCAATTGTCGTGGTTTTTCCGACGCCGGAAGGCCCGATAAGTGATGTCGATAACTGCGGCGTTGTTGAGGCCCGGCCCGTTGAGAACGATATACCGGCTTTCTGGTTTTCGTATATCTTTTGGAACATTTGCGTATGCTGAATCGTACGTGGTTCGCGACCTACGTAACCCTCACGCATCAGTACATCCAACGTCCGCGCCAGTTCAACGTGACGTACCAGTGGCACCATGAAACTCGATAAGCCTGCCACAAGCTGCATGCGCTGATGCATGGCCCAGTTTCTCTGGTCCGAATGAAAATCTGGGTATTGCATAAGGGCTTCAGTTAGCGCAATATCGTCGAGACTAGGGGGTAGTGCTTCAATCAGCGGATTGCCTTGATACCGCGACAGGCGCGGGTCAGAGTAACGTGCTTCGACAGCGGTATTGGTGGAGTTACGATATTCCATTTTGCATTTCCATTCTCTTCATTTTTAGTTTCTCTGCGAGCGACATTGACTCAGTGGGCGCCTGTTCAGGTGTGGTCAAGGTTTGTGTCGCTAGCACGTTGGTCGGGGAACCGGAAAAAGTATTTTCTGATGGATGTGCTGAGGGCATTACGGCTTCCTCCTGCCTCCGTATCCTTCGTTCTTCTGTCCTGTCAACCACGATGTCCGCTTTCCGAGCACTACGTGATTTGCCTTTGCTTACGATTTTTGTTTCTGTGCGCGCGCGTTTTGCAATTGGGTCGACGTGTGCATGATAATTAGAGCGCTGTTGGCGTTCCAATTGCTCATATGAATGTCCGAGTTTTCGTTTCATGGTCTCGTAAGCCTCGACTTCAGCGTACGACAGACCTTTATATTCACTGCTTTTATCCAAAAGGCGCGCTATACAGAATTTGGTCGGGTCCTTAGCGTCATGGATATAAATGGCATCCACAAGCCTGCGGTCGTATGAAATATCAATGGAAGAAATGCCTTTCCCAGATTTCACGAACCAGCCATTTTCGAAAGCTTCAGGAGTTGAGTAGTAGCAGCCGTTAAATGAAATACCCCCTCTGGTAATCGTCGCGGTACCCATAGGTAGCAAAGAAAAGCGTACATAATCTTCTGCAAATCGTGTCAATGAGCCCATGCGGGTGGGTGCCTCATCGTCCCAAATTTCGCAGGGTATTGCGCGGATACCACGCGACATGGATTCAACGGGCAGGGGGTAATTGGGCATAGGGCTTCGATTATGCGTAATGATGATTTTTATGAGGATTGAGACGAATTCATCAAGGGTTAAGCTCGCGTCCTTGTCGAAGCGCTTTCCTTGGCGCTTGAATACGTTATCCGGTGGTTCGTAGCCAGGAACTGAATCCACCATTTCTCTATGCACCAATTTGAAACCGCACTCGACGATTGGCTTATAGTCAGGACGTTGTCTTGGGAGATTTCCAACCGTTATTTTTAACCCGTTCACGACCAAGCTACTGTCGCGCGATATCATTTCTCCGCGGTCGGCCAAGAACATTTCTGGATAAACCGCGTCTGCTGGCCAATCGTCTGCTGAATAGTCGACACCATTTCTCGCGCAGAGTGCGGCCTTGTCTTCCGATATGGAGAGAATTGCATGCATTGCCGCCGGCCAGGAAGCAGCTTCGAGACCGACATAGAATCCCACGATGAGGCGACTGCGACGGTCAATAACGAGGTAGAGAGTAGGCTTGCCAATAATGCGAGAGCGGTCATGACTTGAAACCAGGAACACATCTGCAATTGTTGCGTCGATTTCATATATATGGCCGACGCCCAGACAATCCTGCTTAACGCTACCGGTTTTAGGCGCGTAGTCACGCTCAAATTCGGAATTGCCTTTTCGACGACGAATAATATTTTCCAAAGGATAGTGTTTGTGCAGAACGGTGGTGTATTGGCGTAAAGTGGGACGGTCGCCAAGTTCGTTTATTGTTCGTGTCCCATTGCCATCGTTGTACGAGTAATGCTGTTCCAGCATACGTTGATATGCGTCGGTCACCGTTGCCGCGGTTAAACCACCTGCTTTTAGGTAAACCCTTTCTATGGTTTCTCTGATGTTCGCTTCATCCGTAGGCTTAATTCTGAATATCTTGTAGTCCGAAAGATGCGGCTTGCGGCCAGCTGAACTTAGGTGTCCTGGCGCTTTGTATCCGCATAGATGGAATTTCCCAAGAAGTGCCGTCTTGGTTTGACCGCCGGCCCAGTAACGTCGGAGGTCTTTGAGGATGGTCACTACCGAACATTTCATTTCACGCGCGCGCTCTTCTACTAGAGAAAATCTAGTTTCCCTTGCATATATTGCTGGCTGAGCCGATATGAGGGGCTCTATTCTGGCCCAAGCGGTATCGCGTCTTGCCTGTGCTTTCGAGCTCGCCCGGTTTTCATTGATTGGCGCCAGAAGACCCTTTTCGACTGCCAGGAATCCGCGGCGCTCTCTTTCAAGTAGGTCGCTTAGCGACTCTATGACTGGCAGTGCGTTGGATTCGCTCAAATCAAAAGTCACCACCTCGTTTCGTGCCGGATAAGCGTCAAGCACACGGGCTTTACGTTCCGGTGAGCGCTCGATAAATACGTCGTTTCGATATAGCATCATTGAGCTCCTAACATTTCTGGCACGTGTTCTGCCGCTACGATTTGGAATGCTGAAAGCGGACATGTCTCCAAGCTGGGGTTGTTCAAATCTGCGATGAGCATATGATTTGCTATCAGCAAGCGAGCCACTCTTAGCCCAGTGCCGGTTTCATAGCCGTTTCGGCGGTCGAATGTCTGACTGTATTCGGAGAGCGTGACACTTCTCTTCGAGTTGTTGCGCAGCTCCGATGTCATCTTGCGAGCTGCCTCATCCAACATGCCAGGAAAGGTTTGTTTTTCTCCTGACTTTAAATGGGCGCTGCGAATCCACTCGATGTTTCGAGTTTTGCTAAGTGGAATGGCGGAATGGAAGACTAAGTGATGCCGGATGTCGACGCCCTCTAAGTAGGTGCGTTGAATCTGAAGCTTTTCGATGGACCGCTCGTCCTCAGCTTCTTGTTCTCGCTTCGTATCGAACGCTTCTAAAATGGTCGCTCCATTACGGACCCTGGTGACCAGGAAGTCCGTTGTCATTACCACGGGGACTTGGGTACCCGGGTAATACGGATGTCCAATTCCAAGGGCTGCGGCAATTTCTAATGTGAGGTCACGGTCGAGCGGATACTGTTCACGAATGTCGACGACGTCCGGACTAAATTCGAGTAATAAAAATAAATTCCATTCAACGTCGGATAGAAAGTGATGCTCGCGCCCCGATTTGATACCGAAAGCGCGCCGGCTGCGGCCGCTGGAGGAAATCTCAGCAACGTTTATCCACGGGAGATAGTCCTTCCCGGTTCCCTTTCCGCGGCCTAGTCGGTAATGTTTTTCTATAGCGTCTTCAGACCATTTGCGAGGGCCTCTTGGCATATTTGTCCTTTTTTCATCAGTAGTTTTCCAAATAGAGGCAAAATCACTTTATGCTTTAGCACTTAGCGTCTGCCTGTATCACCCACACTGTGGGAAAACCGTATAGGTACCAAAAGACGGCCACTCGCAGTACATCTTAAATATAGGATATTTATCTCAAAATTGAACATATAAATCTCATATATGAGATTTATATGTTCGCCATATTGCTGCGCGTAAAACTTTTATCAGGCGAGACGAATGGATTGGAACAAAGAGGCGCGGCGAGTTCTCAGATTTGAAATGAAAATCCGTGAGATTGGCTATAAAGAGTTGCTAAAACGGCTAAATTCCATTGATGTCACCAATGAGACTGAGCGCTCTATCGCGAGCAAAGTCTCACGCGGCACGTTTTCGGCGGCTTTCTTTTTACAATGCATGCGCGCTATGGGGGTTAGTGCATTAGATGTTTCAGGAGACCCCGTGACATCGGTGAAGAAGAATGAATAACTGCACTAGGCTTCTTGGCAGTCAATTCAGCCGCTGTGGAGGCTGAATTGTTTAGATAGACAAGTGCGCTGCTGTAGTAATAACTACTATATGTAGATTTTTCTTTATAAATTTTCCCATATCTTGTATTTTTTTCTTTGAGGTTGTACTATTGGCATGTGGTAGCGCCCTCAAGCATCTCTGGAGGTTGCGCTGCACGTTACCAAGCGGCCAAATGGCGCAAAGGCGAGCAATCGCGTGAGCGTGAGCGGCGGAATCTGCGGCAGGGACGACTCGCAAGAGGCTCTCAGCATAGCGGCTGCCGACGGGGCTTGGGATTCGTCTTCTACTCCCGGATATGTCGGGAAGGCGAATAAACAACGTGCGGGGCGGTCGGTAGGTGGGGAGGCGGGCGCGCCGCGAACGTTGGGACGTCGAAAGGCCCCGATTTTCGTCTATTCTGGTTGGGCTAGCTATCTAGCTGCCATGGCCGCCGTTCTTGTAGTGACTTTTAACTTCAATTCGGGAAGGATGGGTGTCGAAATGGGACGCATTCACATCTTGGCGGCGGCTTCGGTTGATTTTCAGCGCACTCATGCATCTCTGGAGGTTGCGCTGCACGTTACCAAGCGGCAAAATGGCGCAAAGGCGAGCAATCGCGTGAGCGTGAGCGGCGGAATCTGCGGCAGGGACGACTCGCAAGAGGCTCTCAGCATTGCGGCTGCCGACGGGGCTTTCGGTTGCTGGTCCGGGGGGAACGACGCCAGCATAGAACCAAATCATGTCTGCTAATGCTTTCGGTAAGGCTTTGTCTCGCGACACCATACTTCAAGCGTGGCGAGAGATATATCAAAATTCTTCATCTGCATCTCGGAACACCCTGAGTTCTGACGAGATATCCATCAATGATTTCGAGCACCATTACAAAAATCATTTGGCACACCTAGGTAGGGATTTGCGGTCAGATAAATTCCAATTTCAATCGCTGCGTCCTTATCTCATTCCCAAGCCAAACGGTAAATTTCGTCTTATTTGTGTCCCTACAGTTCGAGACCGTATTGTGCAACGGGCCTTGGTCAATTATTTATCCGAAAAATATCGGTCACAATTGGCTAATAAGATTAGCTATGGTTTTATAAAAGGACGCTCCGTCAAGCAAGCAGCAAAAGCGGGTTGTGCTTTGCGCGCGTCGAAGCCATGGGTATTTAAAACTGACATTACGGCCTTTTTTGACAATATAAAGCGAGAAACATTAATTGCCGGGCTAAAAAAAATTGTCAGGGATAGCTCCCTCCATAACGTTTTAAGAGGCGCTATTGCGTGCGAAGTGCATACGTCGTCAAATGGCACAAAGAAGCAAATAGAATCCTTGGGGATAAAGCACGGTCAGGGCATAAGACAGGGAATGCCGTTGTCCCCACTATTTTCAAATATCTTGTTGTCGCCGTTCGACGAGCAGGTTCAAAAAAAAGAAATTAGCGCAATTCGGTATGCGGATGACTTGATTTTTTTTGCAAAAAGTAAAGATGAGTGTGTGGGAATCGCGAGTTTTTGCGAAACTGAACTGGCCAAATTGGGTTTAAAAATACCCCCAGTTGGGCCTGAATCAAAATCAGTCATCTATGAGCCTGGCGAGGCTGCTGACTTTCTCGGACTTGAGTTAGCTGTGTCCGGGTGTTCCTACCAACTCAGACTGTCGCAGAAACAAATTGAGCGCATTAAAGATGAGCTATTGCAATACGGTTCTATCGGCGAATTGCTAGCCCGCAAAATTACTCTTCGAAATTTGGGACAAATATTAACCAATAAAAAAAATGGTTATTTGGCAGCATACGATGTTTGTGAAAATCTACCAGGCGTTGAGGCCGCGCTTGCTGATGTTGAACAAAAAGTTTTACGACGTGTGTACACCAATGGTCTTGGAATCAATTTATCTACCATCAGTAGAGAAGCAAAGACGTTCTTAAATCTAATAAGTTAGGCCTTCGTCGGCGTGATAGATGACTGGCCAACGGAGTTTTTGACATTCGTTAAGCAAATTCCTGCAGTAGTGGCATTGTATCCTGAGCGGAAATGTCAGAGGAAATTCAATTAGCAACCCACAATCCCCAGCAAGTTGATTTCGTAGGAAAGCGGATATCGTCGCTGACCGTATCAGCTAGTCTTCCCTTGTATGCTGAAGCATACCGAAAAACCTAAACAGTTTTAGGAAAAGAGAAAGTAGGACGGAAAATTAGAACTAATCCTAATCCTTCTTTGGATTTCAAGTTAATTCCCTCTCGCTTTTAATGAATCCGAATACTGGTTAGGATTATAGGTATTTTTTCTCTCAAACAGAGAAAATCCGAATACTAGTTAGGTTTTTTGGCAAACCCATCCCTTTTGCTGTATAATCTTAACTACTGTTAGGATTTTAAGGATGCATGATGCGTATTCCACTCACACAACCTATCGACATTGGCTGTCTCATTCGTGCAACTCGGAAAGCACAGAATCTAAGGCAGGACGACGCTGCAGGGTCAATTGGCGTCTCCGACGTATTTCTTGGGAGATTAGAAAATGGTGCGCCAGGTGCACGGCTCGACAAAGCACTGCAAGTGCTCAACGAACTCGGAATTGTTCTTTACGTAGACGTGTCTGACAACGTTTCTCAAAAGTATCTTGAATTAAAGAAGAAGAGAAACGACACATTTCATTCAAATATATTAAAAAAACGCTGATATGCGAGAACTCAAAACCTATATCAATAGCAGGCTTGTAGGAAAGCTCGTTGACGAGAATGGAATCTGGTCTTTTGTTTATGACTCGACATGGGTAGCAGCGCCTGACGCGTTTCCTCTTAGCAAAGCGCTTCCTCTACAGACCGCTACACATATCGACGCAAGTTCGTTACGTCCGGTCCAGTGGTACTTCGATAATTTACTACCTGAAGAGGGAGCTCGTGCACTGCTCGCTAAGGATGCGAAACTGGACGCTAATGATGCATTTTCGCTCCTCGGCTACTATGGTGCCGAATCAGCAGGTTCGCTTATCCTCACAAATGAAGACCCAGCTTTAGCCAAGACGGGGGAGCGCGCTTTGCCTGATGCAGAGTTGCAAACGCGGATTGAGAACCTCCCGACTATCTCCCTTGCCGCAAACGCCCCCAAGCGGATGTCACTCGCTGGCGCGCAGCACAAACTCGCGGTTATTTACCGTCCAGACGCCTTGTTCGAGCCAATAGAGGCGACACCGTCAACATACATCTTGAAACCCAATCATCAGGATGCAGATTTCCGCAATAGTGTAATTAATGAATATTTTACGATGCAATTGGCTAAAGCTGTCGGACTCGACGTACCAGCAACTTATCGAAAGTACGTTCCCTCGCCGGTGTATCTCATTGAGCGATTCGACAGAGCTGTGGACCCGCGGCAGGTCAGGCGCCTACACGCGATTGACGCATGCCAGTTGTTAAATCTTGACCGTCAGTTCAAATATACTGCCGCAAGCCTTGAACGGCTAGCTGAATTGGCCGCGGCCTGTACAGCACCTGCACTTACTCGTGTGCGACTTTTTTCGTGGTTTGTTTTCAATCTGCTGGTCGGAAACAATGATGCCCATCTAAAGAATCTATCTTTTTTGGTTGATGCGCAAGGAGTTCGACTCGCGCCACACTACGACATGCTAGCGACCGCGGTTTACCAAACAAAGGCACTCGACAAAGATATCTGGCCGAAAACCAAGCTATCCTGGCCCATTTTCGAGAGAGAATCGTTTGAAGAGCTTGACCGAGCTTGTATTATTGCCGCAGGACAAGTACTCGGGTTGACTGTAGAAACTGCGACTCGTTTGTTGGATGCGCAACTCAAATCGGTTCCTAAAGCTGCGGATATTGTGTTCGCTGGCATCGAGGAGGAAAACAACAAGCTGCGGGCGGAGCGGCCGATTTTAATCCCTGTTTTCGGAAATGAGCTGCGGACAGTCCGGTCCATCATCTTTATAATCATCAAGGATATGGTCGAAAAATTGTCACAGAAATGATAGAGCTTTCCTGGAAAAATGCGGCGAAGAGCGCCCCAACCAGGAGTTGCTAATGCCAAATGATATTTACACAAAGGACGCAACTTATGACTAAGTTTCTTCCTTGTGCATCTGAACCAAGCGCTCGTGACAGAGTAATCAAAATATTGGTTTGTTCGCCATCGACGGTGGTAGCCTCGCCGCAGATGCGGGTAGCGGAGTAAAGTGACTGAAAAAACTGCTCTTCCAAATGCGGTAACATTTATTTCAGCGAGCCGAACGAATGGGGACACCAGTTTCGTCGTTTAAGAAACAAGCTTCCTGACGAGCAGGAGCGAGTCCTGGCGCGCCATTTCCACGGCGCTTATCCAAGTAGGCTCACGAGAAGCTCCTTTAAGGTTCTTTCCTATAGCCATCAGCACCCTAACGATTGCTGCTCGCAGAAGCGGCGTAGCGTAGTTATTGAGCCCGCCCCTTAAGCTTTCTCCGCTATTCTGCAAATCCCGTATCATCATGCACAACGTCACGCTGAGGGAGCGGAGATGAGCTTGGAGGTGCCGCTGTCCGCCATTTTCAAGGAGCTCAGCAATAGTGTTTAGCTTCAGTTCGAGCTGAAACTCTGGCCCGCTGCGGATGCTGTCGACGAGATAGTTGACGAAGCGCCGCGACGATTCTGTCGGAGATTCAATTTCGAGAAGCCAAAAGGCGGCGGCGTTGAGCGCAGCCGACGATACGCTGCGGCTTTGGTTTGCACCGATTACTGAAATCGTCAGGTCAACGACATCCATCGTCCTCTCTGGCCACCATCGTAGACCGGCGAACAACAGCGACACGAGCGGTGTATTCAAGCTCACGCTGCAATTCCATAGTTCTTCGAACCACTCGTCTAGTCGTTGCGCTTGGATGTTTTTGAGTGAAAGCGTACTTGAGAAAACACGATGAATCACGTGTGCAATTAGTCTCAGTCGAGGTGTAACGTATTCATGCGTTGAAATGCGGCTGGGTTCCGTCAAACGGCGTCCTTCGTCAAGCCACCAACTTCGGAGTTTTTCTATGGCTGAAAGCAGTTCGTGTTCAGGCCAGTCGAATGAAACGTTATTGCTTTTGGTGAGTAGTAGGTCGGAGAGCAGCTCCTCGCGGGACTGGCTCAGGGTCCTCTGCAGCTCTCCCATGACGTCAGTGAGATTCTCTATGGGCTCCATCTTTTGTGTTTCTAACCATCTACGGAAAGTCCCTGCAAGCGCTGCGCTGCCAGAGAGGCTCGGCCAAGTGAGAACCGCTCCAGTGTAAAAATTCGGAATCTGAGGAAGGCCATTCGGGCCGGCATTCTGCCAGATAAGCTTTGCGAATCTGTGCTGCTGCGGCACCGTCATCAATCCCTCCCGATGCAACCAATCCAGTCGTTTGAAACAGCCGCTTAATTCTTCATCTGAGCGCTCCGATGGCGAAAGGCTCTGCACTTCGTCCATTACTTGGTCGACCACTTCAATCCACTGCCTACCAGCTTGGAGTGCTATTGGCATGTTGCGCAGCATATTAACTACATCAGGCCACGAACGGCGGTAAAAAAAATTGATATCGCGTGCCGATAGGGAAAGCAGGGTTGGACACAGACTTTCGAGTTGTTCCGCAGGAAGCAGTCGTATCGCCCTGGTAAAAAATAACTCAAATGGGCGATGCAGCGAGTTGTCCTCTCGCAGCGCCGGTAGCGCGTAGAGCCGAATCGCAAGCCCACACAAAATGGACGCGTGGCTTGGTTCAAGCCGGAACGCAACTCTTGATGCAAGGTCCAGCAGAAATTTTAACGAATATGCGGCTCGCTTGTCCCAGCTCAAGTCATTTGTGAGAGCGTTAATTACCTCGACGGAATGTCGAAAGACTTCTCGAGCCTTCTCCGACGTCATTGCAGCAATAGCTGGGAGCTCAAACGACTCGGCTGAGCCGAGCGTAGCTCCGCCGCCTGCACGCGATAGGATTCGCATGCTGCTCATCGGGTCAACGGTCAGCGACAGAATTCTGTAGCAAGTTGCCATTTCCTCCGCAGTGAATCTGACGTTCCCAACAGAAGGTGGTAGTGACACGCGCTCTATCAGACGGATGTAGGTGACAGCCGCATTCGACGCTTCAGGGCGCAGATTCGGTGAGCGCTTGTCGTCCGATAGAATTTCAGCGTCGATATTGGTAGCACCCGCATTTAACATGCTTTCTGCAATGTCAAGCTCATTCCGGATAGCTTCCATGAGGAAGTTAGGATGTTCAATGTTATCGAGTGCGTTCTCGTCGCGTTCGACCTTATCCTCTTGAGCCTTCGAGGATACTTTCTTTTCCTCCACGGCTATACGTGTCCGGAGGCCGGGTTCCGTGGACCATGTTGTAGGCTCGTTTTCGACAGAAGATACTGGGACTACCAGTCTATCATCGTCGTCGTCTTTTACCGCAACATCTAGTACTCTTAGCAGCCGCTCAGACCATTGCTCGCGCGAGACTAAATAAGCCGATTCTCCTTCGAACTGAATTGCGTCCCGTATAGCGTGCAAGCCACTTCTAACCAGCTCATATGCACGGCGCACAACGCCGACTTCACCAAGCAGCGCGCCTGTCCGTATGCGCCAGTATGGGTCCGCACCTGAGGCGCAAGCCTCCAGGGCGTTTAACAAATCAATCGCAGAATGTTTATCGCGATGTTCAAGACGAAAAAGTACCTGCTCATGAAGCAGAGCGCATTGCAAATCGGACGGAAGTCGGTCTGCCGGAAACTCATTGAGTTGCGATACCCACTTGACGAAATCTTCGTTGTTATCATCCTCTCGGGCGTCACGAAGCATGGCGAGCGCAAGACGAGCGTTTATAAGCCTAATGTCGTCATCTCCAGGCCTGAGTAACTGAGCACTGTCTGGAATTAAGGGGGGCGGCGATTGTTTGTCTATTTTGACTGCGTCGGCGAATTCCAACGCAATGAAATTTGCCAGCTCCGGATGTAGCGGCATCATAGCGATATCAAAAATCCAGGTAATTTCGTCAAGAAATACCAACTTGAGCCATTGAGGCATCGAGTTCGCATTGGCTTTAAACGCTCGCCAGACTATCCAATGCGAGGAGGAGTTTCGCAGCCGGATGCGGTTATCGGCCGGCGCCACAAGCCAGCCAGGGTATTCTTTTCGATTCCGTTGAGCGACCCGAATCCACTCCGTCAACTGCGAGACATCAGGCTTATACGACTTCAGCACGCTACCGGGATTATGGAAGGGCCACTTCGCTCGACGGACCGGTGGTTCCTCGTGCCAGAAATCCAATAGCGCATTGAGAGCTTTTGCGTAGTCAACCCGACCTTTATTCTGACCCAACTCAGCAATATTGATTGGGAAAATATTGCGCTTTTCAAGAAGGATGCGCTGCCCCTCAGAAACGTGACTTAACGTTATAAGGTAGACAGGCGGAGCTTTATCTCCGAGATGGTCGCGTGCCCAGCCAGTCCACAACAAAAAATTTGGGTCATCGCCGGAGAATCCAATTAGGCAGAAAACGTTCTCAAGCATTGATTGTTGAACTGTATTGACGAATGGCGCGAAATCGGTCGGGTAGCAACGATAGTCCTCTTCGGTCACAATCAACCTCGTGCCGCCCCGTAGACTCCCATGAAGTTTTACGACGCGCGGCCGGCCGTTGCGCTTCGAAAACGGAACATCGTGGGCTGCAATTACAACCTGATAGCGAGGTTTGATGCGAGGATTGAAACGACCGCGGTCGGTATCGAGAGCGCGCTCGAGCAGTGTGTCGTAATTCGTGGTGAAGACGTCGTTCCAATATAAGGAGAGTAACTTGGTGTGTAAATCTCCCGGCATTACCACCCCAGCGTCAGGCAGTAACTCGTGCAGGCGAGTGTCCAACTGGACGCGTCCGCGGACTGCGGCATACTCCTCGGCCAAACGTAGCATCCCGCTAATCCCTCCAAGTCTTTCTTTTTCCTTCTTGCGCGCCATTGCAGTCGGGTACAGGTCTACAAGCAGCTTGTCGATAAGCTGGTCCCATACAGGGAGCCTGTGACCGCCTTGCGCATTCAGGCTGAACCCCGAACCGACCATAACCGACGCTTGCCCCTTACTTAGTGCCGCACGAATGGTGTGCAGATGAATACCATTAGGAATTCGATTGATGATGTCAGTTGTTGTTTCGGATTTCCCGGATACGTCGTCTGGTTGCTTATTCATGTTTTTTGTTCTTTAGCATATCGGATTGCAATTAGGTCTTCGGTCTCGAACGTTTTTTCAGCGTTGTAGCTGCTCCCTGATGCCTACTACAAAGTAGGAGCCTAAGCGCAAATGCCGGGCTCACTTCTTCTCTACGTCTACCACGCCAAATGCACGATTAATCGTGTCTAGTGCTCGTTTTTCCATATCCGCATGCTGCTCCAAAAACTCCAATTCATCAGCTGGCAAATGAATTTCTTTCCTGAGTGAGCTGACTAGCTTCACTATAGTTTTTTGCACGACTTGCATATCATCAAACGTTGCTCTTATATGAGCTAGGCGTTCCGAAGCAAGGGAATCAATTGTGCGCTGACGCGACTTTTTTAATGCGACTACCCAGTCGTTCGCCATCACCCAAGAATTCTGGGCGGCCTGGCGAGCACTCGAATCGGCCGCTTGCTCATTGAGTTCTGCAAGCTTAACCCTGATGCGCTGCACCTCGCCCTCTGCATGCACGAGCTGTCTGTTAATGTCCCACACAGGTTCAAATGCTAGTCTTAACGGGTAGGCCGATGCCATAGTCTTGTGATACAACTCGCCCATTTGACTTGCAAGTTCGCGGGACAAATGGGCCGCTTCCGCCTCTGCTACAAGCCACACTTTTGCATTAGCCTTCAGGAAGGATTGAAGCGCATCCGCATCACTGCTTCCGGACATGTCGAGTGGCTTTACTGGGAAACCACCAATAGCTGCCAGAACAGCATGCACTTCCTCAGCCGCTTTCGTATAGACTTCACGACGAATTGCAGCCTTGCGGTCCTCTTCCTTCTGCAGCGCGTCATGTGCACGTTGTTTCTGAGCTTCGTCTCTGTCGTAGTCGTGTTGAGCACGCAAACGCGCAAGACTGCTCTTATTTGCAGAGCGAACGCCGAAGTAGGAAATCCCGGACGCTATCACTGCACCAAGCGCCCCTGACCATATGACGACAGGGATGCTGTTGAACCAGGCAAGAAAATTGTTCCAAAAACCCATTTATATCCTCGATATCTATATCGTATTCGCTGGCTCTGTCGTGCTTACCACCGACCAACTTGCTGGGCATCCGAGGTATTCTGTTCAGCTGCAATTTGTTCCTTCAAATAAGCTTTAAAGGAACGCACCCAATCTCGTACCGACTTCACACGACTGCCGTCAAATTCGCTCAATATCTGGGTTAATTTTTGGAAATACTGCGTGCGAGGTCCCCAGAAAACTCCAGACATAAGATTGCTATTGATTGCATGAAGAACTTGGACGTCTTGACCGAATTCTTCTATAAAGAGCCGGCCCAACTTTGTCCACGCAAGTTCTCCATCAGTCGAATCAATTAGCTTAACCATACCAGCGGCCTTCTTTGCTGATTTTTTGTTTGTGCGTAACCATTTTTCCAAAATGGACTCATCAAGACTTGCGAGAGGAAATTTCGATTCCTCTGCATTTCCTCGCATCCCCCGACCAAGAAAATTACCGAGGTTCCAGGATGCCTTTGGGTTGTCACCGAGCAGGGCATCGGCGAAGACCGGCCATACCGATTGAGCGTGCAATTTGAGCAATTTTTCTGCAACTTCATCTGGCAAATCGAAGGACGAGACATTTTCGGTTGCAGCGGAGACCAGCTGCCTTGCAATCGCAATTGAGAATTCACTATCATCCCTCTCCTCCAGAATCTTCAGAGCAACCTGCGCCCAGGAATGAACATCTCGCCCACGATGAATTTTCGAAAATTTTAATCGTCCAGATAACAATAGTGTCCTCATTGCTAACCGAAGCCCAGGCCACATGACATCGGCCCGACTGAAGAAGGACATATATCCAATTTCAAGGGCGACCCAGGACGCTTCTTCGCCAATCAAACTTAATGCCAATATGAAGGTTGAGACGTCATTTGCCGGCAAATGATTTAGGGAGCCGCCGAAAGAAAAGCGGGTTAATGACCCCGCATCAATTCGACCATCTGCAAGCAATTGAACAAGTCGCAATAAGGTCGGTAGGTCTGGATAGAGATATGCAATGATATCTATTGCGTATTCATGGAGCTCGTTATCTGAAAGTAGCCGTTCAACAACGGCATCTGACCATGGCCGGTCAATTTTGGAAATCGCATGTACAAATCCGGCCAAGACAATGAGATTTATTCTGCCTTGAGATTGGGACCTGACCAACATCAACATCAACACCAACTCGAGAAAAGCGTCGCGTTCCCGCAATCTCTCAGCCAAATACTCTCCGAACGCGTACCCTAGCCTTTGCTCGCCAAAAAAAAGTGCATTGAGATGCGGAGACCATTCGCTGAAATTATTGGCACACAGTTGCGCCAACTCCCTTACCTTCTGATTTGCTGGTGGGAGTTCGCCACTATCAGAATTTGGCTCTGCGAGGTGCATCTCGGACCACCCAGGACGACTGACGTATAAGGACAATTGACCATCTATATCTTCAGAGTTAGGGGTGAATTCATCAACCCATGACTTGACTAAAATACGCTCAGACTCTTCCAACCTGTCGATATCAAACCGAATAGTGTCGCGAATAGCTTCGAGTCCATCCTCCCAGGGCATAGATTTCCATCGATTCGCCATTTCAATAATTTTTCCCGCAAGGTCAATCACCCCCGCTCGCACAAAACTTCGGATATGCCCGGCAAGCATTGAAAGCGCTGCGGATTTTGTGCAGCGTTCAGCTTCAACCGATGCTGCAATACTCGCTAAAACGTTACTCCAATAGCTATGCACTTCTTCAAAGGTAGAAGCCTCATAATCGTCCAATGATGGACTACTCCCTTGATGTTCGGCGCCGCCAGTGCGGCTGAAATACTCGCCACGCATAGCTGCATCAGCTGCGGATAAAGCAATGGATATCACAGCCTCGTCTTCAGATAAAAATAAGTCCGCAAGAAAATCGGCGCGTTCGTCGAGCGTCGCTTCAGTTCCAGGTAAAACTATCTGAAACGTCTGGACAAGTGTTCCCGTAGCATTATTTGCAAAACGTTCGTTTTCGGCGAGTGCCAGTCTCAGAAGAGATTGAGCTGCCGATGTGTATGCTCTCTTATGAAAAATCAATTTCGTTAGTGTCCACACCCACTCTCGACGCGCTGTGTGTTCGTTTCTTAAATTTTCCAGAGACGTCGCGCATATAACATCATGGAGACGTTCACTTGTAACTTCGGGGTTGACTTCGGCAAGTGCGCGGAAGATGCGAGCGCCCCGAGCGCTAAAGAGCACTTCCGCTTGACCAAAAGGGGCAGTAGGCTCACAAAGCTTAGCTGTCACTTCACGCGCTTCCGGCAACGTGTTGAGCATTTTCAGACGCTCACAAAGAGGGTCAACCATGGACCGAGGGATAGCCTCAAATACTTCCTTAGCGCGGTGTGGCGACACACCCTCCCACCAGGTTCTACATAGGCTCAATGCCAGCGGGTGAGGACGAACTCGGATGAATCGTCCTGTCTTCTCGATAATGCCGCGTTTGATGAACTCGCGAACTCGTCGAGAAAATTCGTTACGGTCTATCTGGGAAATTGCTATGGCAGATTTGGCTTCATCTGTGTCGCCATCCATGTAATCTAGGCTTTCAAATAGAGAACAAGCCTCTATTGTCCTCAATGCCGGCTCATTTACCTGATTTCCCGCTCCCCATAAAAATTTGAGTAACTCATTGTCTCGAAGTAGAACGTCATCGATACCCATGCGTCGAACAAATGCGCCGCAAAGCAAATTGGCGAAAAATATGAATCCCCCTGACATATGCGCAATTACATCTGCATCTGCCTCGGACAATCCTGGCGTATGGGCCATCGCCAAAGCGGAGATTTCCTTTTCCGGTAGCGGACTCATCAGAAATAATGGCACATTCCTTAGGTTTTCCGATGGATTGGAATAAATCGTCATCAAGCTAAATTTAGAATTAGCAGTAAGAACCTCGGCTTGGAGCGTTAGGTGCACATCAGGTAGACAATTATCAACAATAAGAACTCCTCGCCTCCCTTGACGTATCCATTCAAACACATGTTTTGTTAGTTCTGTTTTTTCAAATTCCGCATCGTAATAGACGATATGTGGTGCGAGCCCCGGACCTCCTCCCGTTGGCCCGAGAGATTCCAGGGCAAGTCGTGTTTTACCCAATCCTGGGAGGCCATTAAGTCTAATTGCCTGCCTCGGCTGAGACATTGTCTTGCGAATGGCAAGGATGTCCGCGTTAGTTGAGGTTGATGAGTGGAATGCCCAATCGTCCGGCATAACCTCTAACCATTCGGTATATGTCTTCAGGCCAGGAACCGTTGCTCTCCCAGTTACTGCTTGCACGTACACAATCGCTGGAAGGTAATCATTGGTCCATCTTGCAATATCTTCTGCGCTCCAAACCAGCAATTTTGCACTTGCGGACTTCGGGGTTCCCAGTTCCTTGAGTTTCGTACGCATAGCAGTTATACGGTCCGTCTTTTGCTTTCCATTGGCGGTGCCGGTGGTAAATAGAATATACGTATCCCCATTGCGCAGCGCTTCAGCAACGAGGGCTTTCAATGCCTGCGGCTCTCCTTTTTTTGGGGCTGCCACAAGTTCGCTCGCGCATTTCGCCGGCCCCATATTTTCGGCCTTGCACTGAAAAACAACCCTGTTTGATGGGAGAAATTTAGTTTTCGCCGGTTTTGTGTCCCATCGAATTGATGCGTCTATGCCACCGTCACCGGTCTTAATATTCAGACCAACTTCAATTGTGTTGATAGCGATTGCGTGAGCTTCTGCCTCAAGAATGAGGAGTCGATTGAGTAGGCTGGTGAGTTGTTGGTCAGTTAATTGACCAATTTGGCGCGAATCAACTTCAAAGATGCGGTCTGTCATTTTAGGCTTTGGATTTTTTTAGAAGCTCAAATGTCTTTAAATGGAAGCGGAGCAATTGAGACATTAATTTCATTTATTGGTATTAGAAACCAGGGACGCAGGACTCGGGGCAGCCCCCTACTTCTTGGAGGAGAAGCTTGCTTGGAGTTCACTTTGCGGGAATTGAAGTGCAGGTTTCACCGCCAATAATGCCCTTCGCTTATTCAAATTCACTGAATCCGTGAATACATTGCTAGACAATATCACAAGTTTCTAAGCAGCATCACCAATTGTAAAAATGTAAATTCGCCCTTGATGCGAAGTGTGTGTGTTAATTGACGAAAACGCTGAATGAACGGGAATGGGAATGTCTCTGATGTCCTCGCGAGATGACCCGGCTTGGCGGTCAGTAAGCTACCGTCGGTTACTCTGGGGCGATTTTTTGAGCGGAATATTGGTAATAGTTGAGACCTTCTTGCGCCAAGCATCTGGCGACATTTTGTACGGGGCTAGAAGCTCGCAAAGTTTTTTACTTGGTGCAGACGTGGAGTACGCTCCCTTTGCCCACGATGCTGTCTCGGTCCATCCCATGGCCTTGGCAATGTCAACCGCCTCCGAATATGTAAGAGCAAAGCTCTGAGCATGCTCTGGCGCACGAAGGCCCCAGACATATGCGATGACGAGATTTGAAATTTTGGCATACTTGGTATCAATGGAGAACGCACGAGTCGATGCTACCTTCATTTGAATAGGGACCGCCGCGAACCTCGATACTACAGCAGCCAAGTCAACATATGCGACCAAATCAATACCTCTATCTCGCAGCGGAAGCGCAACTTCCAACCCTGCAACCAGTAACTCATCAATTAGTCGGTTGCGACCCAAGATTTCGATGGTTTGTGTATCCATGTTTTGTGTTCTAAACATTCGTGAATATCAGCCTACGAACCAATGCAGGCTGGCGCAACCTAAAGCTTAGCCAGTTAAATAGTCGCCTCGTCAAAATTAAACGATACCCGGTATGTAACCAACTTCAGACCTGGAATCGCCATAGCGGAGTAGCGTACGGGGTCTGAAAACGCTCCTGCCACCAATATCGCACGTGGTGGCTTTTTGTCGCGACGTGCGAACCAGCCGATGTACCGCGCTATCTGTCCGATTGCGGCGTCTTTTGCTTCGCCGGCCTTTAATTCAATAATTACAGTTCGGCCCTCGCAGTCCATAGCCAACAGGTCTAGGCGACCAACCTCGATGGTCTCCTGCCTGGATACCAGCTTTAGTCCTGGCTCCAACGTTTCCAAGTGGCTGACGATGTGGTCCTCAAGGTCCCGCTCGAGACTAAGGCTGCTCTCAACATACTCGGTCAAAACCTCCGACGTTGACTCGCCAACTACAGCTGCCGCCAACTCTCCGGTTTCAATGGAGTCATCCTGCGTAAATACGGCCAACTTCATCCTGAAATCCGGCGACGCACGCCTGCCGGCATCAAGCCAGAATTTGGAATGTGGCTGACTGCTAGCCTTATTGGCCCACCATGCACCATACTTCTTTGCCGAGTCCGGAAGCCCCCCGACAATTGCGTCCAGCTCATCAAACGTCAGGACAATTCTCTGCTCGCCACTCTCAAGCAATTTTCCGGTTAGTGCGGCATATCGGGACATTTTCATCCTTCTCAGCGTTTACATGAAAAACAATGCAGCCAGCATACCGCCGATTGCTGAACTGTTCCAAGGCCAATCTAAATGCCTGAAACGCGTCAATCATCGTCCGTTAACTCCACGGACTATACGTCGCATACAAACTCGTGCATGCATGGACGTATTGGAAATCAGCTGCGTTCGACGCATTCGCTAATTCTAGTTTTGATTACAGCGATTTCTTATTGTCTCTGAATTGGTTCGAAGTTTGTGAGCACCTCCCAGCTTCGGATTGCTCGAACAAGGCAGGAATATGCAGCCTTTGTTCACTAATCCGAATTAGTCCCTGCGGCTCCAAGTTGCGTCTTCATCTTTCTCAACCCGAAGTTGGAATTTAAGGGTCATGGACGCAATGCTAAGTCTTTTTGGCAACAAAAATTGAATTGATGGCGATATGTCCTTGGACTTTGATGTATGCTAATTATTAAACTTGCCAATATAAAAAAACCAAGTATATCTAGGGGGGTCCAATGGGAAGCACAGGGTCTGGCCGTTTTTCCGACTATTCTGGTGTCAAAAATACAAATACAGCAGGTGAAGGAGGTGGGGGCGGAGGTGGGGCGAGTGGTGTCGATAAATGTCTGCAGGCGTTCTCATGCGTTCTGGAAGAAGTGGCTCAGTGTGACTACTACGGTCAAACGATGGCAGTTCCTGCGCAAGGCTCAGAACTAAGCATTTCCCTCGCCGGACGGTTATTCGCCGTCGATTCTAACGGTACTAAGGTCGGTGCACTTCCCACGTCGCTCAATTATCTCGCTGCATGTTTGGCAAGTGGTGTTAGTTATGTGGGAGTCGTCAAATTCTCGGCGTCCACACCTGTGCCCACCGTTGAGGCAGATTTCGTCCCGCAAGAATCATGACTAACTCAGATGCGGTCTTGGTGGTAGGGGAAATCGTTGTTGATTTCACGCTTCCTCAAGATGGCGCTGAGTGCAAGCTTCGCTTAGGAGGCATCGTTCATGCCGCAAGAGGCCTCTGGGCAGCAGAACTGGAATACTCCGTCGCGGCTTTTTGTCCTCAATATCTTGCAGAAGATGCGCATCACTATCTTGCTGCTCATGGATGCAAAGAGTTCCTCTGGCTTGGCGACGTAGTCGGGGCGCCGAACGTAATTGTTATTGGGGAGCCGACGGAGCTCTCGAAGCAGGGTTATGAGGATTTGCTCCGGGAAAGCAAACAAATCAGGCTGCGCGAACCTTTCCCGAACCTGGAGAGCTACCAACGTGTAGTTGTCTTCCCTGGCAAGTTCGACATTAATTTGTTGCTAGGAAAATTTTCTCCCACCGCAAAATTTACGTTTGATGTCGCGTATGACGTTAAGGACCTGTCTTCACTTTGTGCTTTTCAAGGGCGCACGCAGGCCATCATCATCTCGACGTCGTCAGAGCTCTTTCTGGCTGTAGGGAACGAGAATATCGACGAATTGATTACTGAGGTTGGGAAAGTCTCTCCAGATATCTTCCTGTTGAAAGAGAATCGTGGCGGGAGCAGGCTCTTCAATCTGTTGGATGGCAGCGTTGAAGAAATTCCTGCGTCGTTAGGAAAAACCGTCAATTCAGTCGGCGTGGGCGACGTGTACTCAGCCGTCATGGTCGGATGTTCTAGTCGAGGCTGGGCCGAGGCTGCGTGGCGCGGATGCCAGGCCGCGACGGTTTATTCGCAGACCACTTACCCTGATGACGTGAAGCGGGATGTGCAGCGAAGCTTCAACCTACCGCTAGAGGTCCTGCGCACGTTAGGTGGAACGATGCTTCCCTGGCATGACCGTCAGCAGTTTTCTATCTATCTGGCTGGCCCCGACTTTTCGTATGTCGAGAAACCAGAACTTGACCGTGCAGTTGACAGCCTTACTTATCACAACTTTAAGGTGCGGCGGCCAATCCAGGAAAACGGTGAACTCACACGGCCAGCAAGTAAATCAGACATTAATCGTACTTACCGCTTGGACTACCGGCTTTTGGTGGAGTGTGATGCCGTCTTTGCGGTCCCGCTCGGACGTGACCCGGGAACGTTGGTTGAAATCGGCATAGCAATCGCGTTAGGAAAACCTGTTGTAACCTTTGACCCGCGAAGGGAAAACGACAACACGATGGTAGTGGGCGGAAGTGTTGTATACTCTTCGTCCCTTGATGAATGCCTGAAGGGGACCTTCAATTCTCTCGCTAAATTGAGGGCAGAATCGACATGAAGAGAGCCATTCTCCTAGCTTCAGGCGGACTAGACTCAACGACTGTCGGGTACCGGCTGGCGTCAGAGGGCATTGAAGTCGTACCTATTTTTTTCGACTACGGACAGCATTGTGTAGACGTTGAATGGAGCCGGGTTAACGAAGTATTGCCCTCCAAAATGCAAAGGCCCGAAAAGTACGACATATCCGACATCTTCCGGGGTTCACAATCGCGCTTAATCCGCGAAGCGGACCTCTGGAATGAAGAGGTCAAAGACGATGACCTATACATCCCATATCGGACAATGTTGTTCTTTGCGGCCGCTGCCGCTAGGGCACAGACCATCGGTGTTCTGGACGTTTACACAGGCTTCATCAACAGTAACCATGCCAAAGAAATTGATTGCACCGCCGCATTTATGAATAACCTTGAGGGACTTACATCGAACATTGGTCCCGTTCGTTTCCACACACCATTTCGCTACTCGTCTAAAGCCGATGTGGCGCGAGCTGCCGCCGAACTTGGTGTTCCAATCGGCAGAACTTACTCGTGCCAGGCTTCGGGGCAGTTTCCGTGCGGTGCATGCCCTAACTGTGTCGAACGGCTTAACGCTTTGATAGAGGCGGGGCTCGTATGAGCGGGATTGGGCCAAAAGGGGCTGCCATTGAGGTTCTACTTGCAGCACGTCGTATTGCCGACCACGCAAAGGACGAGGGCGCCCTTTGGGATGACAAGGCGCCACGGGCCACCTGTGAGCATGTGGGGGCGATTCTTGCAGACTCAGTGCTGCAAGCTGGGCTCAATTACGCGACAGTTGTGCGTCCGAGGGTGTTGGCTATTCTGCGAAATTATGCCCAAGTAGACACAGTTTCGGCCGTGTTTGGTCTGACTCAGGAACAAAAGACTGGTGAGTTCCTGAACTGGAGGCATCACGAGAAGGTGACTCGTTTCGAGACTTTAGTCGCTTTCTTGAAGGATTGGGATATCGAGGACGCTCAGGATTTGCGGACCCACTTGGCAACCGAACGGTTTTGTGACGCTGTCCAGACTATCAATGGGGTGGGTCCGAAGACCGTTGATTATATGGCGTGCCTTGTGGGTATCGACTCTATCGCGGTCGACCGACATGTGCGTACGTTTGCGAAGAATGTTGGGGTCGAGAACAACGACTACCATTTTTTGCGGAGGTCGTTCTGCTGTGCTGCGGACCTGCTGGAACTCCCGCGGCGTGAATTTGACGCATGGCTTTGGAGAAGGGCCGCGTCTTCTGGGCAAAAACAGCTTAGCTTGGGTATTTAACGTCAGAACAGCTTGCGTTGCTGTTTCCTGCTAGGCTTGGCGCTGCGTGTATGCAGCTGCTCAGCCGGGTACGGATAATAAGCCAAATGGTCCCGCAGTATATTCAAAGTAAATTACATGTTCAAATAGTCATTTTTTCAATGCTATCGCGGCCTTTGAGGAGCTACTGGCGCAACCTGATTCGGCGCCTGAAGCTCTACGAAAGAAAACCGAAGCCGGGAAGATGGCCTTCACCTAAATGCTCTCTTGCTGTCCAAGGAGTGGCAGCCTAGTTGACAGAGTTAGACAAGCGTACGAAGAGCAATGATGAGAATCCGTAGCGAGAACCCCTTGTCTGCTTCAAGATTTCGCAATGTCCGAACACTGATTCCAGCCCCTTCTCCATAGTCGGCAACAATATTGCTGGTTATGGTGAAATCATTTTGGCTTGACACATCGTATAAATGCTCACTATTATCTAGATACGGTTCAGCCGAACCGTGGGTGAGTTGCTCCCGTCAGTGCACGCACCGGACACCGTCCGGCCTGGCAAAACCAGTTTGTAGTCACCTTTGTCCTCCCGGCTTTGGTTGAACTCTTGGAAAGCCGAACAACGCGTGCCGTTCATGACTGTGCTTTCCTTAACGGAGCTCATCCAATGAAAAGCCCATCATCGGCCAATAGGCCAAAACCCACCCAGCTTACACCTGAAGCACAAGCAGCAGCCTTATGGGCATATGTCCAAGCCAAGGTGCCTCGCTTTAGCATGGATGCCGCACGTGAAGTGGCAAATCGGTTGGACCTGCGTCCAGACGAAGCCCCCAAATCGCTTGCCAAGCGTCTACGCATTGAGTTGCAAAAACATCGCGTCAAGCTGAAACATACGAATGCATTGCAAGCAGCCTCGCATCTTGCAGGCTTTACGAGCTGGCACACCAATGAAGGCGATGACGTTTATCGTCTGACGTTCGCTACTTTCGATGCGGACTTGATGGGTGAAACGCACTTCAGGTCCTGGGATGAACTGGCAGCCGAATTGCGCAGTTGGGCTGACCGCCTACTAGCTCGGGGCCAGCTTCCACTCGGAGTACTCACGCTTAACTTTACCGGCCAAGTCTTGAACCTATCGACACCCGTGCCGCCAGAGAAGGACCATCCACAACAGAGCAATCAGGCTTGGCCGCTTGGCACCATCACCTCTGCAATCGACGAACAGCAGTGGCTCGACGGAGCATCAGCTGCGCTGGAGAAGCTACGTCGTCATCTTGAAGAAAACGGCCATGCCGTGCTCGATGGTTACGCAGTATTGCGACTATGCGCAGACTCTCTCGACCAAACAGGACATCCGATGGCCGTGACCGCATCGGATGTCGTCAACTCGGAGCTTGTCCTTTTACGCGAGGACTTCGACGATGAACCCAACAGCGGCTATGAGATAGCGCGAGGAGATGAACTGACCTGCTGGCATCAACTTGAGTTGTCCCTCCGTAAAGACGGAGCTCAGGCGACCCCCTCCGTTGAGGTCACTATTCCCAATGAGGGAGCCGGAGCATGGCATGTCAATGGCATCCGCTACGTATGGGCCGTAGAGACGCTTAAGCCGCAGGCATATGTGCCTGGACGTGTGAACCGCCAAATTGGCATTACCGATTGCGAACGATTGCTGCGCCGCTACAAACTAGCCAAGCGCATTCACGGCAAGGCCTTCAAGCATCACGAGCAGGCTAAGCATGTTGACTACCTAGGCGGACCGCCTGAAAGCTACCGCATTGACCTGCATTTTCTTCTGCTGCAGTTGAATAGAGCCAACCTCACTTGGGAAAGTTACATCGAGAATTTCGGCGCGGAACCGCTCCCGATGACGAACACCTTGCCTGTAGGATTCGTTTTCCAGCTTCTTGAGAACTTGCAGATTGACAAACCGAATCAAATTTTCGCCAGGCCTAATCTGTCCGAGATGGCGCGAGTCGACGATGACGGTTTGCTGCGGGCACTGATGTCAAGAGTCGAGCACGTACGCTATGTGACACCGTCCGATTTGGATGAGGTCCGAGTCAGTGCATTGAGTGATGTCGTGGAGGAGTTCGCCAGCGGCTTGCATGCGCAGAAAATGTTTACCTCTGGTGGACTGCAAATGGGAGACGAACTGCCTCATCTAGTTTGGGCTACTGACGCTGAAGAGTTTCGCTTGGCGGGTGAAGCGCTGGGCTTAGTTATGCACGCTGCTGTGATGCCACACTTACATTCTACAAAAGGGATTTTGCCGGATGTACCAGATATGAAGGTTTGGCCTTGGGCATTTGGCAATGCCCTGTTTTTGCGTTTTGAACATGACGGGAGCCAGCAATGATTCCGAACGCTGATAAATTGCGCGAATTGATAGAGGTGTGCAGTATTTGCGGCCTCCTGGTTGTTCCACACCCGTCAATGCCTAATGCTCCTGCGGCACCTGCGCAGCCTACTGCCTCAAGTTCCGTTTCACCTGCAAATCTTGGGGAAGAATCATGGGCGTCCTAAATCGCAATCCCAAAGGACCGGCGCCGAATCGCGAGAGTCCTTATTGTGCTTTTAAGGATGACCGCCATCGGTTGTGGGCGCTCATCTCTCGCGACATCAGGGCGGTCGTCGTTTGCGCGATACTTCTGTTCGCTGAACCTGCACTGACTTCGCGTTTTTCGCATGTCCTGGCTATGTTTGGAGTAGCGTAAATGGTGCTATTCACTCAAAATCCTCTAACAGGGGCAAATACAATGAGCTACGCTAGGTTAAAAATTAGGAGGCATTTTGAAACTTGTAGACGAGACGATTGAACTTCTCTCCGGTACTGACCTGACTTTAGAAAATGCTCTAGTTAATAGATTGGCGCAGAAATGCATTTGACGTTGTGCGCTCTTCGGTTGGTTTCTCCCACCAACCCGGAAGTGCCAACGCGGTCAGGTGTAAATCGCCATCTGATGGATAGTGGCGTAGTAGTCGACGTGCTTCCGTGCGAACAGATTCCGGCACATCGGCACTACGCGCGAGTTCCTGGAGAAATTCGCGGGCTTGTACAACGGAACGCGTACGCTCATGTGGCATTGTCATAAGTTGTCCGTCGAAGTGACAGCATCTAGTGAATTGATATCAATGACGCACGCCCATTGAAAGGCAGGATTCTCGAATCGGAGGTCGCTAGCCTTTGCGACTTTAGTTCGATTCCAGGCGTAGCCAAGCGGATTTGCCACTACGCGACACCCGGCAACCAAGTAATCGAAGCTGTCGTGTACATGCCCATGCAGCCACAGGTCTGCCTTGAACAGTAGTTCGTCCAAGTTGCCGCTAACGAATGCCGCGTTTTTTGGGTCACCAGCGTAACGCGGATGAACTGACAGAGCATGTGGCCCGTGATGCGTGATGACGACGGTTTTTCCGTCATAGGGCTTTTTAAGTTCGCGTTCTAGCCATTGACGTGATTGCTGATGCTCGTCCAACGCTTTGCTGGCGGTGAAAAGCCCTTCCTGGCTACGAATCAGACGGTGGTCATTCAATACACGCTCGGCGTTGTCCATCAGCTGTCGCTGCGTTTGATTGCTCGGCAAGAGGTAGTCTGTCCACAATGTGGTTCCCAAAAATCGCACACCTCCAAAGTCAAGCGAATCGTTGTCCAAAAAATGAACGGAAGTGCCTTCGGCCGCTTTGCGTAGGCCGACACGCGTCCGGTCAAACGAAAGGCCGTAAAACTCGTGATTGCCGGCTAGGTAGAAAACTGGCACAGGCCAGTCTTTGAAGAGTTCAATGGCTTGCATGCCATTTGCAATGTCACCGGCAAGAACCAACACATCCGCTCCGTACGCAGGCGCAATCAAGCGTTCGCCAGGGAAGTCCCGTTGAAGGAGCTCTAGGTGCAGGTCAGATGCTAACTGGATTTTCATCAAAATCGTTCCAACATTAATCGAATTGCTTCTTGTATGGCCGGGTCACTGATGCCGCGCGTACCATCAGTTCTAATTAGATTGTCTCGACACCATTCCGGCCATCCGAGATAGTCGTCATCGATTGCAAACCAGCTCTGCGGCCCTCTTCTGAAGACGTCATTGGCGATTTGCACACCACGCGGCAGACAAACAAACTCGTCCTTGCGCATGAGGCGATTATGAAACGTCGCCCCAATGACTTTGGCCTGTAACGACGGGGTTAACTGCTTCTTTGCAAAGTGATAGCTGCGCACACGCACCCAACTGGTCGACAAAACGATACGCACATCTGGATGTGGTGCTAACAGTTCGTCGAGAATAGGTAACCATTCAAATAGCGTGCGACCTGGCGTATTCATATAAATACCGCTCCGCGGATGAAAATAGACTTCTTGGTCGTGGACCACCCCGTCAAAATCGAGATAGCATAGTTTTTTGGAGTCCGTGGTTGATGCCATGTTAAAGTCTTCTTCCTGCCTCGTGCACAATCCACTTCCACTCTGCTTCAGTACACATGTCGCAATCCTGCACATGTGCTTCTCGCGTAAAGCCGTTGAGCATTTCGCCGGTGCGACGAACCCGATTTGCCAGGTTGCTAGCGTACTCATCGCAGATTTCAATGCGCTCGTCAGTCGGCGCTGGATAGAGCATGTCTTTGATAATATAGTCGAGTTCTAAGTTATCCCAGGAACGACCTGCAGCTTTACATCGTACGATGTACGCCTGAATTTCCGCGTCTTGTTCGCGAGTAATCGGCAAGCCTCGAAATGCCCGGAATCCGTCGGATTCATTGTCCATATTATTTCCTCTTGGAGCGCCTTGCGCTTCTCTCTTTAAGTCGCGGGCGTACTTTCTCGCGCACCCAAGGTGAAATTACAAATTCCTGCAGTCACATTCCTCGCCAACCGAACCGCTTATCAACTTATCTAGTTGGCAGAGCTATCGAAGGCACGGGCCACTTGAGTAGCTCGCCGGTTCTACGAATGACCCACCGCAATTCCTCATCGGAGGCCCAGCCTGTTTCCAGCAATCGTACGCAGTACTGGGCGAGAATTTCGGTTTCCGATAAGTGCGAGTATTTTCCTGTTCGGTTTCGGCGGCATTTTTCGACGAATACGTGGGCTAAGTCTTCGCACGTTTGCCAGCGATGAAATATTTCTGGTGGTGCGCAACCTTGCGCATAGAGTTTCCCCTCGTAATTGACCATTAGTAGTTTTGGTTGCGTTCCGGAAACTGTGCCGGTATGTCGGTGTAGTGGGAAGTCGGCAGGAATCCGTGAGAAATCATACGGCAAGGCATTTTTAGATGGTTTGACCTTTTCCATGGCGGCATCTCAGGCATCGTTATTGGCGATACCCAATGTGCCACTAATTTTCTGGTGAGGGTAGTGCGTGCTGCTGTATCACAGCATAGCAATCGTAAATTGAATGGAGGCGAGCTGGTCGCTTGTTCAAGTTTTATTGGAAGTGGTACCTGTCTGGTTCAGGTTTTATTGGTGACGATATCCCTAAGTGTTTGATTTATTTAAGAGGATATTTTTTGTGCTCTTCTACCAGTTTTAGCATTAGATGAATTCATCTGTATTTTCTACCGACGCAGAAAAAATTTACACTGCCAGGAATTAGATTTTGAACCGTCTCAACACAAGTAAATTCGCGCCTATTCAGGTTTTATTTGTAAATTTCAAAGCTCAAACTGCTTCTTGTGACTCAGGTTTTATTGTGCAAAAATCGTAATTCAGGCTTTATTGTCGCAGTTCAGATTTTAATTGACTGGAACCATCAGTCCGACTGGGAGGTATTCAATCGTACCGGTATCAGCCACCTTGTCGCCATTTCCGGCTTGCATATCACGATGATTGCCGGCATGTTCGCGGCCATCATGGCGGCGTTGTGGCGCCGCTCCTTTTTCACCAAGGCGGCCTTGCCGTTGCTGCTGCCGGCGCAAAAGGTTGCCGCATTGAGCGGGGCGCTGGCGGCGCTCTGCTACGTGCTGCTGGCGGGATTCGGCATACCCGCGCAACGCACCTTATACATGTTGCTGACCGTCGCGCTGGCTTTGTGGAGTGGACGTATCACCAGCGTTTCGCATGTGTTGTGCGTCGCCCTAGCGGTGGTTTTGCTGATTGATCCCTGGGCGTTGTTATGGCCGGGATTCTGGCTGTCGTTTTGCGCCGTCGGCGTGATCCTGTACACCAGCGTCGGCCGTAGCCAGGCCGTGGCTGTAGAAGGGAAGTCACGCATCGCGCGCTTCCTGGACGTATTAAAAATGGCCGGCGCCACCCAATACGCAGTGACCATCGGCTTGCTGCCGTTGACGACATTACTGTTTGGTCGTGTGTCGTTGATCGGCCCGCTCGCCAATGCCCTGGCGATTCCTCTGGTCGGGCTGGTGGTCACGCCGCTGACGTTGTTTGCCAGCGTGCTGCCGGCGCCGTTGTCGACCTGGCTTTGGCGTGGCGCGCATGCGTTGATCGGGCAGCTGGCAGTTTTTTTGAACTGGTTAAGCGCTTTGCCGTTTGCTGTATGGCAAGCGGCGCTGCCGCAGCCATGGACTTTTGCATTGGCGCTGCTGGCCACGTTATGGTTGCTGGCGCCGCGCGGATGGCCGTTGCGCTGGCTTGCGCTGGCCGGCTGGCTGCCTTTGCTGCTGGATAACGGCAGTCGTCCCGGGGCCGGTGAAATGTGGGTTACGGCGCTGGATGTCGGCCAGGGAATGGCGGTATTGATAGAAACCGCTGATCACCGTTTGCTGTACGACAGCGGCCCCGCTTATTCTCCCGCATCGGATGCCGGCAGCCGCGTCATTGTTCCTTATCTGAGAGCGCGCGGCATCACCGGACTGGATGCGCTGGTGGTATCGCATAACCACGATGATCATTCCGGCGGTGCGTTGTCGATCATGAATAACGTCAAGGTGAACACCGTGTATTCATCCCTGCCGCTGGATCATCCGATTGTCACCGCCGCGGCAGATCACCGGCGTTGCAATGACGGTCAAGACTGGCAATGGGGCGGTATGAAATTTGACATGCTGTATCCGGATCTCGATCACTATTCGGTGCAGGAAGCGGCGCAGGAAGCGTCGAAAAAACACAATCCCAATACGGACAGCTGCACCCTCAAGATAACCCATGGGGCACACGCCATTCTGTTACCGGGGGATCTGGAAACAGCGCAGGAAAGAAAACTGGTTGCCAGGCACGCCGGACAGCTGAAGGCCAACGTATTGTTAGCGCCTCATCATGGCAGCGGCACTTCGTCTACCGCCGCGTTCCTGGCGGCAGTCGATCCGCAAATCGCCATGTTCCAGGTCGGCTATCGCAACCGCTTCCGCCACCCGCAACGGCAAGTGCTGGAGCGCTACCAGGCTTTGGGGATTGAGGCCTTACGTAATGACCAGGATGGCGCAATCATGCTGAAATTCGGCGCTTCCATTGTCGCCGACACGTATCGTGAGCAGCACCGGCGCTATTGGTATGGCCGTTGACGGTGCAGGCGGTAGCAATGCGGTTCTGAGCGCCAGCTCTAAAATTCCCTTTGGAACATAGCTGTTTTGGGTTTTAAATGAGACCCCATCAAGACAGGTCCGCTGTTTTATTTATGAAATACATGAAATAACCTTATGCAACCGATTTTGCACTTCATTCACGGCAACAGCTTTCCGTCAGGAACTTATCGGCAGTTTCTGGAGTACCTGGGACACGATTACGACGTGCGCTCGCTCGACATCCACGCCCATAATCCAAAATATCCCGTCACCGACGGCTGGCCGGCTCTGGTGCAGGAATTGATTGATGAACTGGCGGCGCGTTATTCGCAGCCGGTGATCCTGGTCGGTCATTCGATGGGCGGCGGGCTGGCCTTGCTGGCGGCGCACCAGCGTCCTGACCTGGTCAGTTGCGTGGTGATGCTCGACACACCGGTAGTGGTCGGCTGGCGCGCCAGCTTGCTGCGCGGCGCGAAAGCGTTGGGACTGGATAACCGGGTATCGCAAGCACGCTTCTCTGCCAAACGGCGCAATCTGTGGCCCAGTGCCGAGGCCGCCTATCAGCACTTCGCAGGCAAGCAGGTGTTTGCCAGCTGGGCGCCGGAAGTGTTGCGGGATTACATTACCTACGGGCTGGAAGAAGAGCAGGGCAACATGGTGTTGCGCTTTCGGCGCGATATTGAAACCGCTGTCTACCGGACCTTGCCGCACGATATGGGCAACGTCCTGAAGGGCGGTTTTCCGGTGCCGATCGGTTTTGTCGGTGGCGTCGACTCGGTCGAATGCCGGCAGGCCGGCCTTGACGCGACCAAGCGCCTGGTAGGGAAATATTTCAGGCAAATCCCTGGCGGCCACCTGTTTCCAATGGAAACGCCGGAACTGGCAGCGGCCACCACTCGTCAGATGATTCAATCCCTGTTGGCTTCCCGCACCGTTTAGGCAGCGGGTTTCCGGGTGGCGGATCGCTGATTAGTTAGTAACAAATAGTAGCCATTCGAGGTCTGATGCCCGGCATGTTGTAGGATACAGGGCTATTTCCATCGAATATTGCTATGTCATCAACACAGAAAACCAAGCAAGATACAAATAAGTCCCGCTCTGGCCAGATCGGGAAAAACGGCAAGGGCAGCGTGGCGCACGCGCTGTTGCTCACCATCGGCGGCCTGGTTGCTGCCGGCGTGGTTATCGGCGGCTTGCTGGTGACGTATGCGCTGGTAGTCATGACGCCACAATTGCCGGCGCTCGACGCGATCACCGACTATCGGCCGAAAGTGCCGCTGCGCATCTACACCGCCGACCATGTCTTGATCGGCGAGTTTGGCGAGGAACGGCGCAGCCTGGTCAAGCTGGACGATATTCCGGCGGACATGAAGAATGCGGTGCTGGCGATTGAAGATGCGCGCTTTTATCAGCATGGCGGCATCGATGTCATCGGCATTCTGCGTGCAGGCCTGACCGATATCATGCATGGCGGCGCTTCGCAAGGCGCCAGCACCATCACCATGCAGGTAGCCCGCAATGTTTTCTTGTCGAGCGAAAAAACCTATTCGCGCAAGATCTATGAAATTCTGCTGGCCTACAAGATCGAGACAGCGCTGAGCAAGGATCAGATCCTTGAGGTCTACATGAATCAGATCTATCTGGGCCAGCGCTCCTTCGGTTTTGCCGCCGCGGCACGCACCTATTTCGGCAAGGACTTGAAAGACATCACCTTGGCCCAGGCAGCAATGCTGGCCGGATTGCCGAAAGCGCCTTCTGCCTACAATCCGGTGGTCAATCCGAAGCGCGCGCACGTACGCCAGCAATATATCCTGAAGCGTATGCTCGACCTCAAGTTTATCACCCAGGAACAGTACGATCAGGCGGTGAACGAAGACATCCAGGTCAAGACCAAGGGTAACAACTACAGCGTGCACGCCGAATACGCCATCGAAATGGTGCGCCAGATGTTGTACGCGCAATTCAAGGAAGACACCTACACCCGCGGCCTGAGCGTCATCACCACACTCAATGCTGCCGACCAACAGGCCGCGTATGACGCGGTGCGCAAGGGCGTCATGGATTACGACCGGCGCCACGGCTATCGCGGTCCGGAGGCAAGCATCGAGTTGCCGGCCCCTGGCGACGAGCGTGACCAGGCGATCGAAGACGCCTTGCAGGACAAACCAGACAATGACGACATCGTGCCGGCCGTGGTGTTGAGCGCCGACGCCAAGCAGGTGCAAGTGATGTTGCGCAACGATAATACGGTCACCATCAGCGGCGAGGGCTTGCGCCTTGCCACAGCTGCTTTGAGCCCGAAAGCCGGCAAGAATCTGCGGATTCAAAAAGGCTCCGTGATCCGCGTCATCAATACCGCCAAAGGCTGGCAAATCACGCAATTGCCGCAGGTCGAAGCCACCTTGGTATCGCTGACGCCGCAAAGCGGCGCTATCCGCGCACTGGTAGGCGGCTTCGATTTCAACCAGAATAAATTCAACCACGTGACCCAGGCCTGGCGTCAGCCCGGTTCGACATTCAAGCCATTCATCTATTCAGCTGCGCTGGAAAAGGGCTTCGGACCGGCATCCATCATTAACGACGCGCCGGTATCCTATCCCGGTGCCCCTGGCCAAGGTAACTGGGAGCCGAAGGATGACGACCAGCCAGACGGCCCGATGCCGCTGCGTACCGGCTTGCAACGGTCGAAGAATCTGATATCGATCCGTTTGCTGGATGCGATCGGCGTCAAATACGCGCAGGAATTCGTCACCAGCCATTTCGGCTTCGATATGGATAAAACCCCGCCTTATCTGCCGTTGGCTCTGGGTGCGGGACAAGTCACGCCGCTGCAACTGGTGGGCGCCTACGCGGTACTGGCGAATGGCGGTTACAAGGTGAATCCTTATCTGATCGCCCAGGTAACCGACTCACGCGGCGCCGTATTGACCAAGGTCGAACCGCAGATCGCCGGCCAGAATGCCACGCGGGTGCTGGATGCGCGTAACAGCTACATCATGACCAGCCTGCTGCAATCGGTGGCGCAACGCGGCACCGGCGCCGGCACCAACGTACTGCACCGTACCGACCTGGCTGGTAAGACCGGTACCACCAACGATGCCTTTGACGGCTGGTTTGCCGGCTATCAGAACAGCCTGGTGGCGGTGGCTTGGATGGGTTACGACCAGCCCAAGAGTCTGGGTAGCCGCGAGTTCGGCGCGCAGCTGGCATTGCCGATCTGGACCGAGTATATGGGGCGTGCCTTGCGTGGCGTGCCGAGCTACCAGATGCCTATGCCGGATGGCATCACTACCATCAACAATGAGTTTTACTTCGATAATTTCACGCCGGGCAATGGCTTCATCGCTTCGCTTGGGCTGGGAGCAGGTGCTGCGGCCCCTGTCGAAATCGGCCCTGATGGATTACCGGTACCCGGACCTGTGACGCCGGTCACGCCGCAAGAGGATGAGAAGCAAAATATTCTCAAGTTGTTTGGCGGTCATTGAGGCGACACGAAGTCTGTAAGACAGTCTGAAAACAGACCGGCAATACTCGTTAAGGGTATTGCCGGTTTTTTTGTAAATTGGGCAGCGGTCATCAAAATATTTTTGATATCGCATCGATAATCACGTAGTTTATTTGCCTAAAGGCAACTAAACTACGTGCATTTCTGCAAGCGTCAAATAGTTTTAATCCGTAGTGAAGAGCCGTCCCGGTAGTTAACCAACAGCTAGCCCGAAGGAAGATTCAATGCCTCATGGTTTCCGTAACTTGCAAGGTATCCGGCGGTTCTCCGCGATACTGATGCTGTCGTTGTCCGTAATGAGCGGTATATGCGGTATTTGCGGTACAGCCGGGGCACAAACCCCGGCCAGCTTGCCCAGCGTTGCCAGTTTCTTCGAGCTTCCAACGCTGAGCAGCGCGCAGTTATCTCCCGATGGCCGTTACGTTGCGATGCTGGTGCCCCTCAAGGGCGGCTATGTGCGGCTTGGCGTGATGGATGTTGCTGAGCGTATTCCGAAGGTAGTCGCGAGTTTCGACGACGCCGACGTCAGCGGATTCCATTGGATCAACAATAACAGGCTGGTGTTTGAAGCCGGAGACAGGTCGATCGGCGTTGGCGACCAGCATCAGGGCTCGGGCTTGTATGCAATCAATCGTGATGGTACTGAGTTCAGGCAGTTGGTAGAACGTTCTTTCCAGCTATTGGCGGCACGTAGCAATAACGTACACGGCCCGTTGCCGGCAAATAATCTGTTCTACGCGACGATCAACGACTCGGACGAAATCTATCTCCTCCAATTTGACGTGACCTGGGGAAATGTCGCAAAAAGCCAGGCAGTAAGACCGGTAGGTTTGCTGCGCCTCAGTACCAAGACAGGTCGTTCCACCATGATTGAACGCCCCGGCGTGACCACTGCCTGGCTGATAGACAGGAAAGGAGAGCCCCGTGTCGCCACCACGATCGATGGTGAAATGACGTCGGTGTTTTATCGGGATCCGGAGCAGAACCAATGGCGCAAGCTAGCAGAGTTCAACGCTTATACCGGTGACGGATTCACCCCCTATTTTTTGAGTCCCGACGGTACGCTGTATGTCAGTGCACGCCACGGTACCGACAAAGTGTCCTTATATCGTTATGACCTGAATAAAAAGAGTATTGATCCGGAGCCCGTGGTATCGCTCAAGGATTACGATTTTTCCGGAAGCATCGTTTATAACGATAAGAAAATCCTGGGTGTACGATTTGAAACCGACGCCGACGATACCAAATGGCTGACTCCGGAAATGCAGACGATACAAAAAGCGGTGAATGATTTGCTGCCGTCGACGGTCAACCAGATCAGCGTTGCCTATCATCCGGAGACGTCGTATGTGTTGGTGCAATCGTTTTCCGATATCCAGCCGGCGGTATATTTTCTCTATGACAGTGCGGCGAAAAAACTGACGCTGCTCGGCAGCTCCATGCCGCGCGTCGATCCGCAGCAAATGTCGGCCAAGGATATGGTGCGATATAAAGCGCGCGACGGCCTGGAAATCCCAGCCTATCTGACCATGCCGAAGAATGCTGGCAAGAAGAATTTGCCGCTGGTGGTGCTGGTGCATGGCGGGCCGTTTGTGCGTGGCGGCTCGTGGCGCTGGAATCGTCAGGTGCAGTTCCTGGCGTCGCGTGGTTATGCGGTGCTGGAGCCGGAATACCGGGGCAGCACCGGCTTCGGCTGGAAGCATTTCAGAGCTGGCTGGAAGCAATGGGGCCTGGCCATGCAGGACGATGTCGCCGATGGCGCCAAATGGGCGATCGCCCAAGGTATCGCCGATCCGAAACGGGTTTGCATCGCGGGCGCCAGCTACGGCGGTTATGCCACATTGATGGGTTTGATCAACGATCCCGGGCTGTATCGTTGCGGGATCGAATGGGCCGGGGCGACCGACATCAACCTGCTGTATGACGTCAGCTGGAGCAACCTTTCCGTTGAATATCAGAAATACGGCATGCCGCTGCTGGTCGGCGACCAGGAGAAGGATGCGGCGCAACTGAAAGCTACCTCGCCGATAGTCAATGCTGCGCGCATCAAACAGCCGCTGTTAATGGCTTACGGCGGCTCCGATTTGACGATCCCGGTGGTGCACGGAACCAAATTCCGCGATGCCGTCAAGGCGACCAATCCGAACGTCGAATGGATCGAATATCCGGAAGAAGGACATGGCTGGCGGCTGTTGAAAAACAATGTCGATTTCTGGACGCGTGTCGAGAAATTCCTGAATCAGCAGATCGGCAAACCATAATTTTGTAATTTTGTAGTCTAGATCGCCCAGGTACGCTGCAAAATCTGCTGCTGCAGATGCGCCGCCGCCAGGGTGCCGTAGACGCGCCCGCCCATCGCCTCGCTGCGGCTGGCGATAAACGCTTCCGCGATCGCCGCCGGCGCATGCTGCAACATCAAGGCGCCCTGGACCGTCAGCACCAGGCGCTGCACAAAGCGGCGCCCCAGCATCTCGCGCTGTTCCGCCGGGGTGGCCAGGTCCTTCAGCAAATCATCCAGCATGCTACGCAGGCCGGGATGATCGCGCGCCACCTCAGCCAGTTGCGCCAGCAGCAAACCAAAGCCGGCCGGCTCGCGCTCAATCGCGCGCAGCACGTCGAGGCACATCACATTGCCAGAACCTTCCCAGATCGAATTGACGGGTGCTTCCCGGTAGAAGCGCGCCATCGGTGCGGTTTCGACGTAGCCGTTGCCGCCCCAGATCTCCATGCATTCGCCGGCGAATTCCAGCGTCCGTTTGCAAATCCAGAATTTGGCGGCGGGGGTGACGATGCGGCGCCAGGCGCGTTGCAGCGGATCGTCGGGCTGTTCGAAAGCGCTCGCCAGCTGCAACATCAGCAGCGTCGCCGCTTCGCTTTCCAGGGCCAGGTCGGACAACACGTTTTGCATCAGCGGCTGTTCTGCCAGGTGGCGGCCGAAAGCGCTGCGGTGGCGTGCATGATGCAGCGCTTGTACCAGCGCCTGGCGCATCAGGCCGGCAGAGCCGATGACGCAATCGAGGCGCGTGTGGTTGGCCATTTCGATAATGGTCGGGATGCCGCGGCCTTCGTCGCCGACCATGATGCCGAAGGCATCCCGGAATTCCACCTCGCTGCTGGAATTGGAGCGATTGCCGAGTTTGTCTTTCAAACGCTGTATCTGCACCGGATTTTTACTGCCATCCGGCCGCCAGCGCGGTACGAAAAAGCAACTCAAGCCCATCTCGGTACGCGCCAGCACCATGTGCGCATCGCACATGGGCGCCGAGAAAAACCATTTGTGGCCGGTCAACAGGTAACCGGCGCCGCGGCCGCTACCGCCGGTCAGCGGTGTGGCTGCGGTAGTGTTGCTGCGGACATCGGAGCCACCTTGTTTTTCTGTCATGCCCATGCCGATCAGCATCGAGCCTTTGTGATCCAGCGGAAGATCACGGCTATCATGTTCACATGACAAGAGTTTTGCCTGCAAGGCGGCAAATAACGCTGGTTCTTGCTGCAGCACCGGAATCGAGGCGAATGTCATGGTGGTAGGGCAAAGCGATCCCGCTTCCACCTGGGCGTGCAGGAAGTAACCAGCTGCCCGCGCCACATGGCTGCCGTTTTGCGGCTTGATCCAGGGCAGGGCGTGCAGGCCTTCGCGCCGCAGCAAGCCCAGCAAGGAATGCCAGGCCGGATGGAAATCGACGACATCGACGCGATTGCCGAGGCGATCGAAGGTATTCAGTTCGGGTTGGTGGCGGTTGGCCAGCTCCGCCAACTGCCAGGTTTCCTTGCTGCCCAGCTCGGCGCCGTAGCGTGCCAGCTGGTCGGCGTGCCATTGTCCCTGCAGGCGCTTTACGCCAGCTTGCAGGATGGTATCGTCCAGGAATAGATTGTTGCCATACAGCTCAGGCACCTGATTCGTCACTTCATGGGTTGGCCCTTGCATGATTGATCTCCTGATATTGTTGGGCTGAGGCACTTGACGTTGTAGGGTGGGCACTGTGTGCCCGCACGTTTGCGTTATAACCTGAGTATAAGGCGGCGAGGCGCTGCGTGGGCACACGGTGCCCGCCCTGCAAGGGCCGAATTTGGCCGCCAAGTTTAAAAACCGTGTTAACTTCGTCTGTCAGGTAAAATGCTGTTTGTATTTCACAACCTGCAGCCCATATTCGTCGCCTATGTCCTACCAAGTTCTCGCCCGTAAACATCGCCCCAGAAGTTTCGATACGCTGGTCGGCCAGGAACACGTCGTTAGGGCCTTGACGCACGCCTTGGAGCAACAGCGCTTGCATCACGCCTATCTCTTCACCGGCACCCGCGGTGTCGGCAAGACGACTTTGTCGCGAATCCTGGCGAAATCGCTGAATTGCATCGGGGCCGACGGCAACGGCGGCATTACCGCGGCACCGTGCGGTGTCTGCGAAGCCTGCGTGGCGATCGATGCCGGGCGTTTCGTCGACTATATCGAGATGGATGCGGCGTCGAACCGCGGCGTCGACGAAATGGCGCAACTGCTGGAACAAGCGGTCTATGCGCCGTCGAACGCGCGCTTCAAGGTCTACATGATCGATGAAGTGCACATGCTGACCAACCACGCCTTCAACTCGATGCTGAAGACTCTGGAAGAGCCGCCGGAACATGTCAAATTCATCCTGGCGACCACCGATCCGCAAAAAATCCCGGTAACGGTGCTGTCGCGCTGCCTGCAGTTCAACCTGAAGCAGATGCCCCCCGGCCATATCATCAGCCATCTGGATAATATCCTGGGCCAGGAACAAATCGAATTCGAAACTCCCGCTTTACGTTTGCTGGCGCAAGGCGCGCACGGTTCGATGCGCGATGCGCTGTCGCTGACCGATCAGGCGATCGCCTATGCCGCCGGCAAAGTAACATTGGATGCGGTGCAAGGCATGCTGGGCGCGCTCGACCAGTCTTACCTGATTCGTGTGCTCGACGCGCTGGCGCAAAAAGACGGCCCGGGTTTGCTGGCAGTGGCCGACGATATGGCCAGCCGCAGCCTGTCATATAACGCTGCGCTGCAGGACCTGGGTACTTTGCTGCATCGGGTAGCCTTGGCGCAAAGCGTCCCCGCCGCTCTGGCCGACGATTTACCGGAACGCGAAGAAGTGATCCGGCTGGCGGCCTTGTTCGATGCCGAGGAAGTGCAACTGTTTTACCAGATCGCCGTACATGGCCGTAATGAACTGGGATTGGCGCCGGACGAATATGCCGGTTTCTCGATGACCTTGCTGCGTATGCTGGCATTCCGGCCGCAAGCCGACGGCAGCACGGTAGCACCGCCGCCAGTCAGCCGGCCGCGGCCTCAGGTTAGTGCGGCGCCAGCACCGCAGCCGGCTCCTGCATCCAGGCCTGCGGCGGCGCAAGCTCCGGCGGCAGCATCGGCAGCATCGGCAGCACCTACGGCAGCGCGCCTGAGTAGCGCACCGCAGACGGTCAGCACCAGCGCGCCGGTAGCGCGTCCAGATGCTAGTAACGGCGCCAGCGCCATGAGTCCGGCAAGAGCCGCGCTGGAAGCGGCGCGCGCTGCTGCATCTTCGCGCAAGGGTGGCGCCGCGGCGCGGCCACAGCCAAGCCAGGCGCAAGTAGCGCCAGCCAGCCAGCCAGCCGTGGCGGAAGCCAAGCCTGCGGCGCCCGCTTATGTGAAGCCGGTGCCGCAAAATTCTTCCGTGCCGCCATGGGAAGAAGAGATTCCTCTGCCCACGGATTTGCCAGATACCGAATTTTCCAGTTCGGCGGCTGAAAAAAAAACTGAATCGTACGCACAATTCGCACCCTCGCGCCCATCTGCAGCCACCGGCGGAGTGAATGGCGCGGCAAACAATAATCGTCAAGCCGCGCGTCCCGAACCTGTTGCCCGGCAGCCCGCGGCGCCGGTAGAGCCGTTACCGCCACTGGTCCTGCAACCAGATCCCAACCTGAACTGGGACGGTAACTGGCCGTTGTTGGCCGCCAATCTGGCAGTACGCGGCGTAGCGCATCAGCTGGCACAGCAGAGCGAACTGATCAAATCCGACAGTAGCGGCGCGGCAGTGCAATTCCATCTGCGGATTCCTTTCGACACCTTGCGCTCGGCCGGCAGTGTTGATAAGTTGGAAGTAGCGCTGACCGAGCATTTCGGCCGTAATGTAAAAGTGGAAACCGAGCTCGGCACGGTCCGCCATACCGCCAATGCCCAAGCCATGGCGGCACAGGCAGAGCGGCAGCGTCTGGCAGAACAGACCGCGCAAAACGATCCCTTCATTCAGAGCATGATGCGCGAATTCGGCGCTTCGATCGTGCCTGGATCGATCAAGCCTCTGGGGTAGTCGCTTTTATAATCAACTTTTTGCAGTCAATTTTTTGTGATCAATTTTTTGTAATGAATTTTTTTGTTTTCATAGGAGAAGCATCATGATGAAGGGCCAAATAGCAGGGCTGATGAAACAAGCCCAGGCAATGCAAGACAACATGAAGAAGATGCAAGACCAATTGGCCTTGATCGAAGTCGAAGGCGAATCGGGCGCCGGCCTGGTGAAAGTCGTGATGACTTGCAAGAACTCCGTCAAGCGGGTAGCGATCGACGCTTCCTTGTTGGCCGACGACAAAGACATGCTGGAAGATCTGGTTGCTGCCGCTTTCAACGACGCGGTGCGTAAAGCTGAAGCATTGTCGGCGGAGAAAATGTCCGGTCTGACTGCAGGCATGCCAGCCGGTTTCAAATTGCCATTCTGACCAACCTCATTTTTGAGCATCGCATGACGAATGCAGCATGATGCAGGGCTTGACGTGAAAATTCCTTCCAGTCTTACCTTACTCACCGAAGCCTTGCGTCATCTGCCCGGTGTCGGTCCGAAATCGGCGCAGCGCATGGCTTATCACTTGTTGCAGCATGATCGTGACGGCGCGGCGCTGCTGGGACGGGCGCTGACCCAGGCGGTCGACCAGATCCGCCACTGCGCGCTATGCAATACCTTCACCGAGAACGAGGTCTGCGAAACCTGCCTCGATCCTGATCGCGATCCTACCTTGCTGTGCGTGGTAGAGACGCCGACAGACCAACTGATGATTGAACAGACCCTGACTTTCAAGGGCCTGTATTTTGTCCTGATGGGACGCCTGTCGCCGCTGGATGGCATCGGCCCGAAAGACATCCAGCTGGAAAAACTGATAGGCCGCGCCACCGACGGCGTTGTGACTGAAGTGGTGCTGGCGACCAATTTCACCAACGAAGGCGAGGCCACCGCCCACTACATTAGCGAAACCATGAAAGCCCGCGGCCTGCAAGTCAGCCGCCTGGCGCGTGGCGTGCCGGTGGGAGGGGAGCTGGAGTATGTCGACGCCGGCACCATCGCCCGTGCGATGCTGGACAGGCGTGCTACCTAGTCACTAGCATCTGATATGGCTGATCTGTCATGCTAAAAAAACATAATGACGAGAGGCTACTAATTTCCAGGCAGACAGTATTATCATAGAGTCCGCTAGTAACTGAATTTCCGAACAGCCACGTCAAGATGGCAAAGAAAAGAACCATTACTGACATAAACATAAATTTAGCAGTAGTGAAATAACCCTGGATATACGAGGAGACAATATGAAGTTCAGCTGGAAGCAGTTTGGCATCGCCCTTTGCTTGTTCTTGGCGGGGTACCTGACATTCAATGGAAATTTGTTTGCGCAGACGCCGGAGAAAACCAAAGTATCGATCGCGGTGGGTGGCAAAAACCTGTTTTATTACCTGCCGCTGACGATTGCCGAGCAGCTCGGTTATTTCAAGGATGAAGGCCTGGATGTGACGATTTCCGATTTCGCCGGCGGCGCCAAAGCGCTGCAGGCGCTGATTGGCGGCAGTGCCGACGTAGTCTCCGGCGCGTTCGAACACACTATCAGCATGCAGGCCAAGAATCAACACATCACCGCATTCGTGCTGCAGGGCCGGGCGCCGCAAATCGTCATGGGCGTGTCCAACAAGACCATGCCTAACTATAAGTCGATTGCAGATCTGAAAGGCAAGAAGATCGGCGTTACCGCGCCGGGCTCTTCGACCAGCATGATGTCCAATTTCGTCCTGGCCAAGGGCGGCCTGAAGCCGACTGATGTCTCCTACATCGGCGTGGGCGCCTCGGCCGGCGCATTGTCAGCGCTGCGCAGCGGTTCCATCGACGTGATCGTGAATCTCGATCCGCTGATCACGATGATGCAGCAAAATAATGAGATCAGGATCATTGCCGATACGCGTACGTTGAAAGACACCAATGCCGTGTTTGGCGGCCCGATGCCGGCAGCCACCTTGTATGCCTCCGCCGATTTCATCAAAAAATACCCGAATACTACGCAGGCTCTGACCAACGCCATGGTGCGTGCCCTGAAATGGCTGCAGAAAGCCGGGCCGTCGGACATCGCCAAAACGGTGCCGGAGAGTTATCAGCTGGGTGACCGCGCTTTGTACATCGAAGCTTTCATGAAAGTGCGTGAAGCGTTGTCACCGGACGGTACGATTCCTGACGCCGGCCCGAAAGTCGCGCTGCATACATTAGAAGCATTCGATCCTGATCTGGCTGGCAAGAATATCGACCTGTCGCAAACTTACACCAATGAGTTTGTAAAGAAGGCCAACGCCAAGTACAAATAATACAAGTAGGGTGGGCAAGTATTTTGGCCCACGCGTGACCTCAAATCCGTCGTCATGCTCGTCTCGATAACGCGTGGGTCAAAATACTTGCCCGCCCTACCACTCAGCAATAACAAGCCAATCCCCACTCCCATGATTCCAGCTCTCCATCTCGACAACGTCAGTTGCACCTTCATCTCCAAAGACGATCGCTCCCAGCGCTACACCGCAGTCGCTGACACCAATTTGTCGATTGCGCCGGGCGAATTCGTTTCCGTGGTCGGGCCGACCGGATGCGGTAAATCGACCCTGCTGAATGTCGGCGCCGGTTTGCTGCAGCCTTCATCCGGCAGCGTCAAGGTGTTTGGCGAGCCGTTGCTCGGCATCAATCGCCGTGCCGGGTACATGTTCCAGGCCGAGGCGCTGATGCCGTGGCGCAGTGCGCTGCAGAATGTCATCGCCGGCTTGCAGTATCGGGAAACCGATGAAGCCAAGGCGCGCCAGCTGGGTGAAGAATGGCTGGCGCGGGTTGGTCTGCAAGGCTTTGGCGACCGCTACCCGCATCAACTGTCGGGCGGCATGCGCAAGCGGGTGGCGCTGGCGCAGACCTTGATTCTGGATCCTGACATCATCCTGATGGATGAGCCGTTTTCGGCATTGGATATCCAGACCCGGCAACTGATGGAAAACGAAGTGCTGGAATTATGGAGCGCCAAACGCAAAGCGGTACTGTTCATCACCCACGACCTGGATGAGGCGATCGCCATGTCGGACCGGGTGGTAGTGCTGTCAGCCGGGCCGGGAACCCATCCGATCGGCGAGTTCGTGATTGATTTGCCACGCCCGCGCGATGTGGCTGAGATCCGTAACGAGCCGCGCTTTGTCGAACTGCACCAGCAGATATGGAGCGTGCTGCGGGATGAAGTGCTGAAGGGTTACCAGCAGCAAAAGAAAGTCGCTTAGAAGTGGGAAGCAGCGCAAAGCAGCACAATCTGGAATAACAAGAATAGATACGAAGGTAAAACGGAACCATGTGGAAAGCCATCAAGCCGAACTATAAGAATCTACGGGTATATCAAGCCTTGGTGCTGGTGATATTTTTCATCATCTGGCACCTGGCGACGCGCAATCCGCAAACGGCATTTTTCTTTGGTGAGCCGATCAAGGTGCTGCAACGTGTCTGGCAGTGGTTTACGGTCGGCAGCGGTTCGCTGGAAGTCGGTTTCGGCGACCACACCTGGTTCACCATGACGTTCCCGGCGGAGATCTATTCGCATCTGCTGATCACCCTGACCGAGACCATGCTGGCGTTCGGCATAGGTACGGTATTCGGTCTTGCAGTCGGACTATGGCTGGCCCTGTCGCCTTTGACGTCGGCCATTCTGGACCCTTACATCAAAGCGTCCAACGCGATGCCGCGGGTGATCCTGGCGCCGATTTTTGCGATGTGGTTCGGGCTTGGCATCTGGTCCAAGGTGGCGCTGGCGGTGACGCTGGTATTTTTCATCGTATTTTTCAACGTCTATCAAGGTGTCAAGGAAGTTAGTCCGGTAGTGCTCGCCAATGCCCGCATGCTGGGCGCCAACCAGCGCCAGTTGTTGCGCACCGTGTACCTGCCGTCAGCCACCTCGTGGGTATTTTCCAGCTTGCATACGTCGGTTGGACTGGCTTTTGTCGGCGTCATCGTCGGCGAGTACCTTGGTTCGGCACGCGGCGTCGGCTATCTGATCTTGCAGGCTGAAGGCGCGTTCGACATCAATACCGTGTTTGCCGGAATTCTGGTGCTGACCGCTTTTGCGCTGGTGCTCGATACGGTGGTGGGGATGATTGAAAAACGCTTAATGAAATGGCAACCAAAGAGTGGCGAGACCGAGCGGCTGTGAGCAGTGCCGTGATCGCGTACCGGTAATTGATTTGCTTTTAAGTAAAAAGCCGGTCGTAATAATATATTTTCAACAAATATTCCAATAAATTATTTTTAATAAATAGGTGCAAAACGCATTACGAAAACCATCAAATCATCTATTCTCAACATGTCAAAGTGATTATGTTGCTAGTTCTCCAATGTTATACAATGCCGACCCCCAGATGAATGCCCGGCAGGGGCTTTTGATGGATCCAATGAGCATCTGTAACAGCCGCTAGCGAACAACGGTTGGGGTGCTCCTTGGCTTTTGAGGAGAAATAAATGACAAAACTCGACCTTTCGCGTCGTAGTTTTTTGAAGGCTAGCGTAGTGGCCGGCGTATCGGTTTACGTGGCGCCTATCGGTGGCAAAGCGTTTGCTGCCTTGTTTGAAGAAAAAATCCTGACGCCCATCCAGTGGGATAGCAGCAACGGCCAGGTCAAATTCCGTATCGATGGTATTGCCAAGGTAACCGGCGCCAAGGTCTTCGCACGCGATGTACGCGCCCGCGACATGCCGCACTGGCCGAACCAGCAAGCGCATGCATTCATCCTGCGTGCTACCAAGGCAGACCGCAACTTTCTCGGCTTTGACCTGAGTATGCTTGGCGACGAACTGAAGCCAGACCGGGTAGTCACTGCCGCCGATCTGGTGCGTGACGGCGTGGCTTTCCCGGCGTTTTACGGTGAAGACATGTTGCTGCCGGCCGGTAAGACGCCGGCCTACCTGGGACATGCCGTGGCGATCCTGATCTATAACGATTTCGCCCGTTTCCGCTTTGCCAAAGACAAGCTGCAGTTCAAGGATGAAATCATCCAGTACGGTCCGGTCACCGGTCCGCTGGAACGCGATCCGTGGGGCACGTTCCGCTTTGTGCGGGTAGGTGGTGCGACATCGTTCGACGATGACGTCTTCTCCAGCCTGAAGAATGCGCCGGTATTCCCGAGCATGATGCGCAAGCACCAGCCGGTATGGCCGGACGGCCAGGAACACGGCAAGCTGGGCGAGCAGGGCATGTTTTACGCCGCCCAGATCCAGGATCAGCTGGATCATCCGCCGGCCGACTGGCTGGTCATGGAACGCGACTACAGCACGCAGTCGGTGGATACCGCGGCGCTGGAACCGGACAACGCCAACTGCTGGTACGACAGCACCAACCAGGCCCTGCACATGGTGGTGCCGACCCAATCGCCAAGCGAGGTGGTGGAGAGCGCCATCGAGATGATGAAGAAGGGTAAATTCCCGCTCAAGCAGTTGTTCCTCCATCCTTGCTACACGGTCGGTTACGGCTCCAAGGATCATTACAATTTCCCGTTCTACGGCCTGGTGACTTCGCTCTATGCTGACGGTAAACCGGTGCGTCTGGCGAACGATCGCTATGAACAGTTCCAGACTTCGATCAAGCGTCACGCCTTCAAGATGCATTACCGCATCGCGGTCGATCGCAAGACCGGCTTGCTGCAATCGTTCAAGGGGGAGTTCGAAGCCAATGGCGGCGGCCGCGCCAATTTCTCGCCATCGGTAGCGATGGTGGGTGCTACCGCAGCGCAATCGATTTACTATTTCCCGAAAAACGACCTGGCCGCCGTCGCCATTGCAACCCGTGCAATCGACGCCGGTTCCGCGCGCGGCTACGGCACGCTGCAAAGCATGGCTGCGACCGAGATGATGATCGATGAAATGGCAGAAAAGCTTGGTCTGGACGCCATCGATTTTCGTTTGACGAATGCGCTGCGCTCAGGCATGAAAAATACCCAGGGCGCGATTCCCGCAGGCGCGATCCGGGTTGACGAAGTGCTGCAGAAAGCCAAGAACCATCCTTTGTGGATCAATCGCGCCAAGAAAAAATCGGAATACGAAACTGGTCATCCGGGCTACCGTTACGGCGTCGGCTTTGCCTGCGTACAGAAGGATTTCGGTACCGGCGCCGAGACCTCGTTTGCCAAAGTGGAAATCGGCGCCGACGGCCGGATTCACCTGTCGCACAGCGGCGCCGAAATCGGTACCGGCATGTCAACCTCGCAAGCGCTCGCCTGCGCCAAATGGCTGGGCAAACCCGCGCATGAAGTGCGCACCTCCGTCACCGACTGGGGCGATCTGCCAGTAGTAACCAGCGGTGATCCGTACATCATGAGCCAGGCCGATCAAGACAAGCTGGCGGCCAATCCACGCTGGTCGCCGGGGTATGTTTCGCCATCCAGCGCTACCAATTCGGCGTTCTACTTTACCCATAGCACGCGCGAAGCGGCGCGGGTAGTCTTCATGCACGGCCTGTGGCCCGCGGCGATGGCGATCTGGAGCACCGGCATCGGCGGTGGCCAGGCGGCGCCGCTGGTGGTGCGGGTTGAAGATGCGCGCTGGGTCGATGGCAAGTTGTCCGCCGCCGGCCTGGAAGCACTGCCATACGAACAGCTGGTGAAGAAAGCCAACGAGTTGGGATTGGTGACCGGCGCCACCGTGCACGTCTTCAATCGCTGGCAATGGACTGAGGCCGAGTTCGAGATTCTCGGTAATGTGGTCCGGATCCCGCTTGACGGTTTATCCGTGCATTATGGCGACGGCGCCGACCAGGCGCGCAAGGGCAAGATGAGCACCGCCGGCGGTTACGAAGTACTCAATCGCAAGAAGGTATTCATTCCGCCGACCCAGCGTAACAACGCTGCCGTGACTTACTACAGCGCAGTCGGTACGCTGGTCGAACTGGCGGTGCACGAAGCCAGCGGCAAGGTCGAGTTGCTGACGCATCATTCGATCATGGAATGCGGCAACCAGCTATCGCCGCAACTGGTCTCAGGACAGTTGCAGGGCGGTTTGGCGATGGGCATCGGCCACGCCTTGCACGAATTTCTGCCGCTCTATGAAGACGGCCCGGGCAACGGCAGCTGGAACTTCAATCGCTACGAACTGCCGCGTGCCAAGGATGTCGCGGTATGGACCCAAACCGGCGAGGTGCTGCCGCCGCTGACCGAGACCGATCCACCCAAAGGCATCGCCGAAGTGGTGATGATTCCGGTAGTCGGCGCCATCGTCAACGGCATCGCCCACGCCATCGGCCATCGCTTCACCGATCTGCCGGTAACTCAACAAAAAATTCAGGAGGTTCTGGCATGAGCATGACTATCCACCCCATCACCATGCATATCAACGGCAAGCCGGTCGGCCCGGTGCCGGTGCCGGACGGCATCATGATGATCGATTTCCTGCACGAATACCTGGACCTTACCGGTTCGCGCCTGGGCTGCGGCCAAGGCATCTGCCGCGCTTGCGTGGTGATTCTCGACAAGCCGGACGGCACCAGCGAGGAAGTACGTTCCTGTATCACCGGCGCACACTTTTTCGAAGGCAAGAAAGTGCGTACCGTGGAAGGCCATGCCCAGCGCAACGAGCAGGGCGAAGTGGTGGCGTTGTCGCCGATCCAGCAGAAATTCCTTGAGCATTACAGCTTCCAGTGCGGTTACTGCACTCCGGGTTTCGTTAATGCGGCCACGGTACTGCTGGAAAAACTGAAACGCCAGCCAGTCGGCAAGGATCAGCTCGATCAGGCTATCACTGACGGATTGAACGATCATATCTGCCGTTGCACCGGCTACGTGCGCTACTTCGAAGCGGTCAAGGAAGTGGCGTTGACAACGCCAGGACTGGTAAAGGATGCCAAGTGATGACTAAGGTCCGATATCTCCGCAATGCATTGCGCATTGCGGGCGCGCCGCTGCTGGCGGCCGCGTTGCTGGCGGCTTGCGATGGCAGCAGCAGTTCCGCCGCCCAGGCTACCAGCCAGAGCGCAGTCAAACCTGGCAGCGCCGATCAATTAGCCCTTGGCCGCTACCTGACCAAAGCCGCCGATTGCGCCGCCTGCCACACCACTGCCACGGGTGCGGCGTTCGCCGGCGGAGTCGAGCTGGCTTCGCCGTTCGGTAAGTTCTACGGCTCCAACATCACGCCGGACAAGCAGCACGGCATCGGCAAATGGAGTGCCGATCAGTTCTACAAGGCTCTGCATGATGGTGTGACGCCGGACAAGCACTTGTATCCGGCCATGCCGTACACCTCGTATCGTTCGATGACGCGCGCGGATAGCGACGCCATTTACGCCTACCTGATGCAGCAAAAGCCGGTCGCCGTGCCCAGCAAGGAAGCCGATCTCAAATTCCCGTACAACATGCGCTTCGGCATGATGTTCTGGAACGTACCGTTCCTGAAGAATTCGCTGACCGACGCGTCAACCGGCCAGTCTCCGGCCTGGTTGCGTGGCCAATATCTGAGCAATGCTCTCGGTCACTGCGCGGAGTGTCATTCGCCGCGCGGCGTTTTTGGCCAGCTTGACCTGTCCAAGCCGTTGACCGGGGCTGCTCTCGGCCGCGTTGCCGCGCCGAATATCACGCCTGCCGGTTTGGCGGCGGTGGGCTGGACTGCCGCGGATCTGCAAACCTTTTTCTCGACCGGTATCGCGCCTCAGGGTTCGGCCTACGGCGAGATGTTCCCTGTGGTGCATCTGAGTACGCAGTATCTGAGCAAGGAAGATCTGAACGCGATCACCACCTATCTGATGGGCGACAAGCCGTTGCCGCCGGAACCAGTCAAGGCCATCACCGCAGATGCAACTGAACTGGATGCCGGCAAGCGTTTGTACACCGCAGTCTGTGCCGGTTGCCATGGCTTCCAGGGTGACGGCAAGCCGCACGTGGCGGTGGCGATGAAGGGCAATTCGACGGTACGCAATGCCGATCCGCATAATTTGATCGTAGCGATGCTGGACGGGATTGAAGCGCAGAAATTCCCCGGCACTGAAAGCCTGCAGGATATGCCCGCTTTCAGCGGCCAGCTGAGTGACAAGGAACTGGCGCAATTGACCAATTTCCTGCGCGCGACCTGGGGCGGCCAGGCGGCCGACATCACGTCTGATCGTATCAAGGCGATGCGGCTGACGACGGCACATTAAGCGCCGTAGAGTGGTTTCAGAGCAGGATCGACCGTGCAAGCGGCCGATCCTGTTTTTCATTACACTGATAAAAATCCAAATTGGATCAGGCAAGGATCAAATAAGCCATGAACGCAGTCGATTATCAAGTATTGAAAAGCGCTGTCAGCTGGCTGCAGCAAGGAAAGCGGGTAGCCATGGTGACGGTCGTGCGCAACTGGGGTTCGGCGCCGCGTCCGCTCGGGTCACTGTTTGCGATAACGGATGATGGCGATTTTACAGGCTCGGTCTCGGGCGGTTGTATCGAAGACGATCTGATGCAGCGCTTTTCAGCAGCCTTCCCGCATCAGATCGAACTGGTGCGTTACGGTATCAGCGCCGAACAGATGCGCCGCTTTGGGCTGCCTTGCGGCGGTACGCTGGAGCTGGTGATTGAGCCGCTGACCGACGCCGCCTCGCTGACGCCGCTGCTTGAAGCAGTGGCCGGCCGCCACCTGGTCCAGCGCCGCCTGAACATGCGTAGCGGCCAGGCCAGCGTCGAAGCCAGCGATGCCGATTTTGCATTGCGTTTCGATGAAGCAGAACTGGTGCAGGTATTCGGCCCGCGCTGGCGCCTGCTGATCATCGGCGCCGGCCAGGTCTCCGAATATCTGGCGCAGATGGCGCCCGCGCTGGATTTTTCTGTTTATCTGAACGACCCGCGCGAAGAGCAGCGCCGCAACTGGCAAGCCGACGGCGTGACCTGGCTGGATGGCATGCCGGACGATGCCGTGCTGGCTTTCAAGCCTGACCGCCGCACCGTGATCGTCACGCTCAGCCATGATCCCAAAGTCGACGATATGGCGCTGATGGAAGCACTCAAGACGGACGCTTTCTATGTCGGCGCGATCGGCTCGATGGCAAGCACCGAGGCGCGCAAGGAACGGTTGCTGATGCTGGATTTGAGCCCCGCGCAGATTGAACGCTTGCATGCACCGATCGGCTTGTCTATCCTGAGCCGTTCACCGGCAGAGATTGCGGTGTCGGTACTGGCCGAGCTGGTGATGTTGCGCAATCGCGGCAGTGTGACCGTGTCGCCATCTAGTTGTGCTGTTGGTGCCAATGGCGCCAGTGGTCTAAGGATGGTCGAGCGGCCTTGACTGGTTGCGACGAGCACGACGAACTAACCGGGGTCAGAGTGAACTTTCGGCATGCCTTACCGCCGAAACTTCACTCTGACCCCGCTTAGTGGACCACGGAGTAGAAGCAGTTAAAACTGAAAGAAACAAACAAGCGCCAGGGGAAAAACATGAAGATGACTGATATTCCGTTCGGGACCACGGACTGGGAGACGGTTGAGCGCACCGAGCACAAAGGCGAAACCGGGATGGCGTATTGGCGCACCTGTCACTTCGGCGGAATTCGGGTCCGCATGGTCGATTACACGCCAGGCTATCTGGCCGACCATTGGTGCACCAAGGGGCATATCCTGTTTTGCCTTGAGGGCGAACTGCACACCGAACTGGAAGACGGCCGCAGGTTTGTTCTGCACGCTGGAATGAGCTACCAGGTTGCAGACGGCGCCGAGCCGCACCGGTCTTTTACTACGACCGGCGCCAAGCTGTTCGTGGTCGACTGAGCGACGCGTCTGGCGGCAAGTTTGTAGCGGAATCTTTACTGTTGCCGCTAAGCTGCTAATATGAAACTAGGCAATCCGATAAGAAGTTAGCGTACCGGCGAGCGGGGTATTGCCGTCGATAAGACGATTGCCGCAAAAGCGAATGAGCGGGCAGGCAGACAGGAGTCCTTAAATGGATTTCACGCTTGATGGGGCCAACCCCGGCAGGAAATGGGTTGGCGTCAGTATCGTTGTTCTGATGCATATGGCGGTTGTGTATGCACTGGTGACAGGCTTGGCCCGGAAAGTCGTCGATGTCATCCAGGAGCCGGTGATCACCAAGATCATCGAAGAAATCAAACCGCCGCCGCCTCCACCGCCGCCAGACAAACCGACCCCGCCAGCACCGAAAACCGCTGCGCCACCGCCGCCCTACGTGCCACCGCCAGAGGTCAAGGTACAACCGCCGCCCCAGGAAAACGTGATTGCGGCGGTAACCAATGTCAAGCCGCCGACAAACGATCTGCCTACCTCTGTAGCGCAACCGACAGCTACAGTAACGCAGGCGCCTGGCCCGCCGGCGCATACCAGCGCCAGGGTCGCCGGGAATTGCGAAAAGCCGGAATATCCGAAAACATCCTTGCGCAATGAAGAAGAGGGCAGCGTGAATGTGAAGCTGACTATCGGCGCCGACGGCCGTGTGGTGGATGCTGCGATTGAAAAAAGCAGCGGTTTCAAAGACCTGGACAGAGCAACCTTGAAAGCCTGGAGTCTTTGCCATTTCACACCTGCCATGGCCGATGGCCAGCCGGTGCAGTCAACGACACGAATGCAGTATGTGTGGAAGCTGGAATGAAAAAAATTGGCGTTGCCGGTATTTTTTTTCATCCAGTTACTTAACTCTTCTGTTCTGATTTTAATTTACGACGAAGACGGATATTGTCGATGACGAGAACGAGCAGCGCGATGGTCGAGAGCACACCAAAACCGTCGTTGCCCAGAAAGTGCCAGAAGGCCCACGCTATGATTGCGAGCACGAACGCAGCGCCAAGAAGCTGAAAACCATGCGTCATGCGTACGCTGCCCGAAACCGATAGGCTTTTCTTGCCGGCGCCGCGGAGTTATAGATACCCGGTCAGCGACGAAGATCACCGAGGAGCCAAGGCCGGCTGAGGTTGTAGCGACGAGAGATGCGCAGAACGTCGGACAGAGATGTCTCCCCTGCGAACGAACGCCCCGTTGCCACGGCAATGCTGCCGATGACGGCACCAACATAAAAAGCAGCTGAACACGCTGCTATGATGCCCAACCCCTCTAATCGGGTTCCGGCACCGATCAATTCTCCGATAGTGACGGTTTTCCCAAATTTATCAATCTGAGACAGGATGATGCTGGCATTCGCGACAGCTGCCTGTACTGAACCGAACAGGGAAGCTGGCGCTGGGAGGCCGAGGCCCTCCATATTCTCTTTGAAATAGTCGTAAAAACTTGGCATGCTATTTATTTCCTTATTGTGAAGCGTATAAGACAAAAAACAACGCGCATTTTCCGGTCAGTCCAACAGTTAAAATTGCATTTTTTGCAATATTTTGAGGTTGCACGTCAAAGTGGTATCTGTCCACTGTCTGATTCGACAGGAAGTTTTCGCGCTCATCGAAGCTTGATGGGGGGGCTGCTGCGGGTGGGGAAACTGGCAAATAAGGCCTGCCTACGACGTCAAACTCCGACAGATCATACGAGGTGAGGTAACATCGTTACACCTTAAGTCACCATCATCGGAGCACGATTAATGACATTTCTTGAGATGTATAGTAAAGAGATTATTTCCGTGCTTTCGCCCTTTGGGACGTTCTTATTAAACAGGTGGTTCAAAGCTAAAGCAAAGTTGCAGGTGGCACCTGCACATCAGTTTGCTTTTCTGGTACAAGAACCGCTCCTTGATAATCAAGGCCGGCAGGTTCAACCGAATCAAGTGATCTATACCCGCTCATTTTTAATCAGGAACGCCGGCCGCGAAACGGCTACAAAGCTTGAAGTGGTATTCAACTGGAAGCCGATGTATCTTAATATTTGGCCGATCCGTAAGCATACACAGGGCGCTGAACCAGATAATCGACACGTCCTAGTTTTTGATAGCCTGTCGCCAGGTGAGTTAGTCCGTGTTGAAGTCTTGTCGCTCAATCATAATTTGCCGGCCTTACTCACTGTGCGGAGCGCAGAGTGCATTGCGAAGAACATCGACGTAAATATACTACCTGTCGTCAAGAAGCCCCTATTGATCCTTATCTGGACTCTGATCGGCACCGGCTTCGCCACGTGCGTGTATCTTGCTTTGCTGTTGATGCAGCGCTTTTTTTCTCGTAGACTCGGTTGATCGACTAGGCGTCCTGCCTTTTCTCAAAAAGGCATCCCGTTTGAATTCGAACGAGATGGGGAACGTGGTCCAACTGCATATTTCGGTCGACGATCTTGCATGAGGCGGTCGTAATGACAGTTGCTGGCAGCTCACTCGCAGGCATTTGCCCAGCAGTTCGGCATTTCCCTCGCCCGAATGCGATCGCACGGCACGAAGCCTGCTTTTCTCAACCATGCGCCATATAGGGAAATCAATGGCCTTAGACAGGTTGCAATCGCTTTCCAGGCCGAGCCGAGATTCAGCGCGGCACTCCCGGTCCAGAGTTACGGTTAACCATTGGTCTTGACTATCCTTGCGGCGAGATGCGGGGACGGCGGCGGACAATCTGGTGCTACGAGATGGGGTTTTGGGGATGATTTGGATGTGCTGATGCTAGCCATTGCGGACTCCTTTGGCTGGCGGTCAAGCCGCAGCCCGTTGTCAAACGGGAGGGCGGCAGATAGCAAGGTTAACAGACCGGTACCCAAAAGCAAGCCGACAGCCCGAAGGCTCCCACTGGCGTCGCCCATAGAGAACGTGCAATGGAGTACTTCTTCATCCGATACTTAGCTCTTCTCATCGGATATCAGTCGTGACGTCAACGCCATCTCCCGCCTGTCAGGACTCAACGATTTTCGTATCTTCCATCGTCATGCCGGTCGCCGTCCCGGTAGTCATGCCGGTCGCCGTCCCGGTAGTCATGCCGGTCACCATCCCGATAGTCGTGCCGGTCACCGTCCCGATAGTCGTGGTCACGACGCTCATCGTGTCGCCGATGGTCTTCACGCCATCCGCCGGATTGCAGTATCCAGCCGTTAGGACCTTGGCGCCATTCAGGGTGCGCATATACATAACCCGGACGTGGCTGCTCCCAATGTCCTTCAGCCCATACATGCCGGCCGTCGCGCCAATCCCAGAAACCGGGAATCCACACGTAACCATATCGTGGCGGCGGAACCCGTTCATATCTCGGGGGTGGCGGAGGTCTCCCGACGGTGATGTCAACGCCGATTTGCGCCATGGCCTGCGTTGATACAAAAGTGCCGGCACTAATAGCGATGAGTACAGCAGCTAAATAAATACGTTTCATGTCTACACCTTTTGAGTGAGCGCCGTATTAGCGACCATAGTAATAGTCGCGATGGTGATAATAACCGCCACCACCAACTGGTACGACGATACATCCGGATAATGCTGTGCTGAGAACAATTCCGATTACCACTAAGCTAATGAGCTTTTTCATGTTGATCTCTTTTCATTGATTGACATGAAAATTATGGTGCCACCCGTTGCGCTCTACAGGTGATTCAGTTTTGTATCGCTTGTAAGTTTTGATTACCGGCCTGTATACAATCTCAAGGTTTTGTGAAAATGAGCAACTTTCTTGCCAATGCAGGCGTAACTTCAATGCATCAGAGCAATTCATTACCCAATTTTTTGAGCCACCTGGACGATCCGCTCCCGCACCACGCGGATAGCTTGTTTGAGCGCATACACGTCCTGGAAATAACGTTGTGGGATGCGTATCTGGCTGGCATTGGCGTCAATGTCTTCGATGTCGTCGCGCCATTGCGCAACTTGTTCCCTGGTGGGTGTTTTGGTCGCCCATATTTCATCTTCCAGCGATTTGATCTCGCGATACCAGACCACCAGGCGGTTTTTCATGCGCGCTTCCACCATGCGCGGCAACGCTTGCAGCAGGCCGAATAACAAAGCCATGAAAGGCAGCAGGATCAGCAAGCGTCTTTCGACGAAGCTGGCCAGCCAGAACGGCAGATAACGTTGCAGGAAGGGACGGCCGGATTTGAAATAACGAATGCTTTCATCGGAAATCGGAAAATCATCCGAATTCAGGTTGGGAAACGAACCGCGCGGGGTAAAGTAATCTTCACGGGCGTGGGCCGAATTCGCAGCCTCCAGCAGCAGGTACGTGAGGGCAGGGTGCAGGGTATCCTTGGAAACCAGCAGCGCGGTGGCGGCCAGCAGTGTAACGTCGGTTTGCGGCAGATCGTTGGCAACGCTGGTCGAGGCGCGCGGGAAGATGATCTTGGAAAGCGAAGGGAACTTCAGCACCAGCGCGTCTGCCTGCGCAAAGCTCATTAACTTCAAATCGCTGTTCAGCAGCGTCTGCTGCATGTCGGCATCCGGCCGGCCGATGAAAAATGCGGCGTCCAGCTGGCCGTTTTCAAGATTCTGATAGGCCTTGTAGGCATCCATCTCCAACAGCGTGGCGTTATCGGCGTTGATGCCACTGTGACCCAGCAAAACCCGCGAGACTTTCAGCAGGCCGCTACCCGGCACACCGATGGAAATCCGTTTGCCGCTTAGTTGCGCCAGTCGGTTGATGACCGTGTCGCCGCGATAAAACAGCCAGATCGGCTCATAGGAAACGGCAGCGATGGTCTGCAACTGGTCGTTTTCGGTCGGGGTCGTGGTGCCGGACTGGATAAAGCCTACTTCGTATTCGCTGTCAGGGTCTTTCAGCCGTTGATAGTTTTCCACCGAGCCGGACGAACTACGAATATCCAGGGTAATGCCTTCGCGCTTCAAGAGTGGCGCGTAGCGCAATGCAAAACTGTTATAGATGCCTTTGTCGGCGCCGGCGGTGATGACAATCGTGCGCTGGATTGCGGGTTTGAGCATGATCACCAGGCCCCAGCCCAGTGCTGCCACCAACACTACTGCGCCGAGGATGAGAAGCCGCAGGCGCTTCGCGGTCATGGGGGCTTTGTGTATACGATGCAGTGCTGGATTTTGTCTGGGCATGGGTGTGCTGGCGAGACTTTGTTGGACGACTCGAAAACCCGGTTATCTCTTGGGGGGCAGGGCTACCGCCCCCACACAACTATACCTTCTTGACGAACTCCGATTTCAGGCTCATGGCGCCGAAGCCGTCGATTTTGCAATCGATATCGTGATCGCTGTCGACCAGGCGGATATTTTTCACTTTGGTGCCTACTTTGACCACGCCGCCGGAACCTTTCAATTTCAGGTCTTTGATCACGGTGACGGTGTCGCCATCCTGCAATATGTTACCCACTGCGTCGCGGTAAACCTTGGCGCCGTCTGCGCCTGATTCTGCTGCAGCCTGCGCCGACCATTCATGGGCGCACTCCGGGCAGATGAAAAGGCCGCCGTCTTCGTAGGTGAATTCGGAACTGCACTTTGGGCATGGTGGTAAAGCGTTCATGATGTCGTCTTTCGGAATAAGGCCAGAGCTGTACAAAGTGAGACAGTATACTGTGTGATTTCGATGTCAGGACTGAAATGTGGTTGACGAGCGCGCGCTACCTGTCTGGACCTGATGTTTTGTTTTTCCGCCGGCTCCCGGCACAAACATCCGCGCCACGAGGAAGTCGATGAACACCCTCAGCTTGGGCGACGCATGCCGACTGGTCGGCCATAGCACCCGAAACGCGGTAGTGCGCTCGACGTAGTCGTCCAGTACCGTGCACAGGCGGCCGTCAGCGATGGCGTCGCGGGCGGCAAAGTCGGGCAGGCAGGCGATCCCCAATCCGCGTTGTGCGAAGCAGACGCGGGTTTCGATATTATTGCAAATCATGGAAGTGGGCAGGATGATTTCGGCTTCGTCAGGCGCACGACGCAGGGGCCAGACTTCCAGTTTGCCGCTATTCGGGTAACGATAATGTAGACAAGCATGGTTGGCCAGATCGGATGGTTTCTGCGGCGTGCCGTGCCGTGCGAAATAGTCGGGTGAAGCGGCCAGCAATACGCCAAAAGAGCCAAGCAAACGCGCTGACAGGCGCGAATCGCTCAATTCGCCGGTACGCACCACGGCGTCGAATCCTTCCTCGATCACGTCGACGCTGCGGTCGGTGAAATCAAGATCCAGTTCGATTTCCGGGTACTGCAGCATGAAGTCCGCCAGCACCGGCAGCACCAGCGAACTGACCGCCGGCAGGCTGACGCGCAGGCGTCCGCGCGGTGCTCTGGCGCTAAGCGATAGTTCCTGTTCGGCGGCCTCAATTTCAGCCAGCACGCGCCGGCTGCGCTCCAGAAAGAGCATTCCCTCCGAGGTCAGCGTAATGCTGCGTGTGCTGCGATGAAACAAGCGCACGCCGAGCCGTTCTTCAAGCCGCGCCACGCGTTTGCCGACAGCCGATGCCGAGACGCCCAGCAAGCGGCCGGCGGCGACAAAACTGCGCGTTTCGGCGACTTGGACAAATACCGCAAATCCACTCAGGCTTTCCATATGCATTCCGATTGCGGACATTTATGTCCTTATAGAAGGGAACTATAGCCTAGTTTATCTTTAATTGGCCGACTCCTATCATTTGCCAACCACACAAAAGAAGGAGTCACCATGCCAACACGAATTCCAGCCCTGAATTCTTTTGAATCATCCGCAGCACTACAAAAACGCCTGGATGCGGCCCTGGATTCAGCTTTGCATGAGCAACGGCTGGTCGGCGCCGTAGTCCTGGTTGCGCAGGACGGCAAGCTGATTTACCGCCGTGCGGCAGGTTTCGCCGATCGCGAGGCCAGGCGCCCGATACATGACGATGCGCTGTTTCGGCTGGCTTCAGTCTCCAAACCCATCGTTTCCGTTGCGGCCATGGCGTTGGTGGGGCAGGGGCGGCTGGCGCTGGACGACACTCTTGATCGCTGGTTGCCCGAGTTCCGGCCGTGCCTGGCGGACGGCAAGGCAGCGCAAATCACAGTGCGGCAATTGCTATCCCATACGGCAGGTTTGGGTTACCGTTTTTTTGAAGCCGACGAGAACGGCCCTTATGCCCTGGCCGGCGTTTCCGACGGCATGGATGAGTCCGGCATCACGCTGGCTGAAAACTTGCGCCGAATCGCCAGCGTGCCGCTGCAATATCAGCCGGGCAAGGCATGGGGATATTCGCTGGCGACCGATGTTCTTGGCGCAGTAATTGAAAGTGTCTGCCAACTGCCGTTGGGTGAAGCTGTGCAAAGCTTGGTGACTGTACCTTTGGCTTTGCGCGACACCGCTTTTTTTGCGCTGGAACCGGCGCGTTTGAGCAGCGCTTACGTGAACGATGCGAGCCACGGCATGTCGCCCCGACGCATGCAGGAGAGCGATACCGTTTCGCCTTTCGATGGCGCAGTGGGAATCCGCTACCAGCCAGCTCGCGCGCTCCAGGCCCATGCGTTCCCGTCGGGCGGCGCCGGCATGATTGGCAGCGCCGGCGATTTCCTGCAGCTACTCGAACTGTTGCGTGAAGGCGGCCGCGATTTGTTGCCGCGCTCGCTGGTCGATGAAATGGCAAAGAATCATACAGGCGATCTGGAGCTGCCGAATGCGCCCGGGTTTGGCTTTGGACTGGGATTCTCTGTGTTGCGCGATCCGCTCGCAGCAAATTCGCCAGAGTCGGTCGGCACCTGGCGCTGGGGTGGCGCCTACGGCCACTCCTGGTTTGTCGACCGTACTCGTGGCCTAAGCGTGGTTGCCTTTACCAATACCTTATACGAGGGCATGTCCGGCCGTTTCGTGAATGATGTGCGAGATGCCGTTTATGGCTGCCAGACCGCTGTGCAAATCGCGGAGCGTGCAGCATGAAAGCCGTCGAGTTTCAAACAGTCGAGCCGATTGCGCCGGATGCGCCAAACACGGTCGCTACCGGCTTGCCATTGGCAGGACTGCTGGCGCTGGCGATGGCGGGATTCATCACCATTCTCACTGAAGCTTTGCCGGCTGGCTTGTTGACGCAGATCAGCAAGGATCTGGCAGTATCGGAATCGCTGGTCGGCCAGCTTGTCACGATTTATGCCATCGGCTCCTTGCTGGCGGCTATCCCGCTGGTTGCCGCTACGCGCGGCTGGCGCAGGCGTCCATTGCTGCAAACCGCGATCGGCGGCTTCTTTATCGTGAATACGATCACCGCGCTCTCCGATAACTATGCGCTGACAATGGTTGCGCGCTTTTTTGCCGGAGTGTTCGCGGGTTTGCTGTGGGCGCTGCTGGCCGGGTTTGCCAGCCGAATGGTGGCAGATTCTCTCAGGGGACGCGCGATTGCGATAGCCATGATCGGCACTCCGCTGGCGTTGTCGCTTGGCATTCCGCTTGGTACCTTGCTCGCTAGCTGGATTGGTTGGCGCTTTACGTTTGGCGTAATGAGCCTGTTGACCTTGATTCTGCTGGTTTGGGTGCAATCGGCGGTGCCGGATTTTGCCGGCAAGGCCGCCAGCAACGAGCTCAGGGTTGACAAGGTGTTCGGCATGCCTGGCGTTAAAGCGATATTGGGCGTCACCTTCGCCTTTGTGCTGGCCCATACGATTCTGTACACCTACATTGCGCCATTCCTTGCGCCGACGGGCATGTCGGATCGCATCGATCTGGTGTTGTTCGTTTTTGGCGTCATGGCGTTTGTTGGCACCTGGGTGATCGGCGTCGGCATCGACCGCTGGTCACGCCGCCTGGTTCTGCTCAGCGTTGTCCTCTTCATTCTGGCGTCGGTGGTGCTCGGTGCCTGGAATCTGAATCCGGCTGTAATTTTCATCAGCGTCGGGGTATGGGGGCTGGCCTTCGGCGGTGTGCCCACCTTGTTCCAGGCTGCCTCTGCCAATGCGACCGGCGAGGCGGCGGATGTCGGCCAGGCGCTGATGGTCACTGTGTGGAATCTGGCGATTGCCGGCGGCGGAGCGCTGGGCGGTTTTCTGCTGGATACCTACGGCGCGTCAAGCCTGCCATGGGCTTTGTTACCATTCTTGCTGCTGGCCGGGTTCATGGCGTGGCGCGCATCGACGCATGGCTTTCCGGCCAGCGCGTAGCAATGAACGCAACAACGAACGCAACACCGAACATCTGCATTGATCCTAGGTGGAACGCTAGGCGGAGAAATAGTCGGCATAGACTTTGGACACCCATTCAACGAACACCTTGACCCTGGGTGCCAGCTGGTGATGGGATGGGTATAGCGCCAGAACAGGCAGCTCGGGACAGGTTTGATCTTTCAATACCGCTACCAGCTGACCTGTCTGCAAGTATTTTTCTACCCGGAAGCGCGGCACCTGGATCAGGCCGAATCCCAGTAACGCGCACTGTGTGTAGCTATCGGCGCTGTCGACTGCTATCCAGCTGCCGGTTTTGTACTCTTTTACCTGGCCGTCTTGCAGGAGAGTGAAGGGATATTGAATATTATGATTGCGCGTAAAAAAGCCGACCGCCTGATGGACACCAAGGTCTGCCGGGACCAGGGGAGTGCCGCAGCGAGCCAGGTATTCCGGGCTGGCGCAGATAACTTCCGGCAAGGAGGCGAGTCGTTTCGCCACCAGCGAGGAATCCTTGGGTACGCCGACCCGCACCACGCAATCGATGCCTTCGCCGACCAGATCGACCAGCCGGTCGCCGCTGCTGATCGCTATGTCCAGCCGCGGATAACGTTGCCGAAATTCTGCCAGGCGCGGCAAGATGATCTGGGTCGCGTGCGTGCCGTGCAATCCCAGGCGCAGCACACCGGTCGGATTCGCTGAGCTAATGTCGAGCGAGGCTTCGGCATCCTCCACGTCCGCCAGGATCCGGCAGCATCGCTCGTAAAATCCGCGGCCGTCCAGTGTCGGCTTTACGTTGCGCGTAGTGCGTTCCAACAGTCGTACCCCGAGCCGCTGTTCCAGTTCCTTCATGGCGTGGGTGGCGGTTGCCCGTGGAATCTCCAGCAATCCTGCGGCCTTGGTAAAACTGCCCAGATCAACGATCTGGGTGAAGAGACGCATCGCTTCAAGCCTGTCCATGGCCGGATTCCCAGTCGCTGCGAGTCATGGCGTAGACAGAGGTATCCATGTCATACCATCTTTCGATGCCTTGAAACTGCATTCCCAGGCGTTGCATGACGCGGGCCGAACCGGCGTTCTCCTGATGGCATACTGCGCACAAGCTATCGCCGCCAACCGTCTCGAATGCGAACGCCGCCATCCGGCGCGCCGCCTCGGAAGCTAGACCTTGACGCCATTTATCCTGGCGGAGACGCCAGGCGATTTCCAATGGATTCGCAGTATTCCCTCCTAAATATTGAATGGCACCGGAGCCGATGATTTCTTCGGTATCAAGCTCGATGAAACTCCACCATGAAAATCCCCATTCGGCCCAGCGTTTCTTGACGCGGGCAATCGCCGCAGCGGTATTCTCAAGCGTTTCCGGCTTGCCGGTAATGTAGCGCATCACTTCCGGATCGCGGTTAACCGCGTTCAGGCCTGCCAGGTGGGAGTCGTTGAACGGTTCAAGGCGCAGGCGCTGCGTGGTCAGTATTGTCATATGGATTGTCTGGCTATCAATTGGTGAAATTGTAGAGAGGGTGGTCATCAATACCCAAAGTCGATCGTGTTGGATCGTGCCACGGATAGCGTCGCAAAGCAATTTTGAGATTTACATGCCAGGGCCAGGCGTATTTGACCAGGAAGCGTAATATGGTATATCCGACAGGATGAAAGAGCGGCAGATATGAAGTCTACACTTTGGAGCGCTATAGCCATCGCCTTGATGGTGGCCGCGGTAGTGAGTTCTTATGTTGAATATCACTGCGGAGCAATCCATAACGATACTACTTCTGTCCAGTGGGGCAGGCCGGATTGAATTATTGAAAAATGAATAGGCTGAACTTTCGCGAATTTCGATCCAGCTTGCTTGGCGCCATCGTCATGGCGCTACTCCTTTTTGTGCCCGCCGGGACCATCGATTACTGGCAGGGATGGTTGTTCATGGCCGTCTTTGTGGGAGCCACGACGGCCATCACGGTATACCTGGCGATCAAAGACCCAAAGCTTCTGGAACGGCGCATGAGCGCGGGGCCGACGGCAGAAAAAGAACCGGTCCAAAAAATCCTGATGTTTTTTGCGATGGCAGGATTTATCGGCTTGCTTGTTTTTCCCGCATTCGATCATCGCTTCGGATGGTCACCGGTGCCGGCATATATATCCCTGGCGGCAGAAGTACTCATCCTGGTCAGCTTTTTCCTGGTCTTCATTGTGCTCAAGGTAAATACCTACGCTGCCTCCACGATTCAGATAGCCCAAGGTCAGAAGGTGATTTCGACCGGGCCGTACGCGCTCGTGCGGCATCCCATGTATGCCGGAGCGCTTCCTTTGCTTATCGGTATGCCGCTTGCGCTTGGCTCGTGGTGGGGGCTGTTCGTTCTTATATTGTTCGTGCCGGCTCTTATATGGCGCCTTCTTGATGAAGAAAAATTCTTGCAGAAAAATTTGGCCGGGTATGCAGATTATTGCCGGAAGGTTCGCTACCGCATGGCGCCTTTTATTTGGTAGTGTTCTACCAATGCAGTTCAGCATTCGATAGCGATAACGTGCGCCTGAATCTTGCCGTCCACAGGGCCACGTCCAAACTTTTGTGCGATGGCTTCCGCGGCGATGTCGGTTGCTTCGTCTAGCCGTGACTTGCCGTGCGCCTCGATTTCGCTACGTAGTGGTGTCCCTTGGCAGTATGCGGTTGCAGGGATCCGCGGAGACGTTGCCTGGCTGCGCGCCGCGACAGTACTAGTGTGGGCGGATGAACGGAAGCCGCCAGCTTTCAGATCTCGCGCAATGGTTGCCAGGTCGTGGTAGCCATGGGGCGTACGATTCAGGAAGCGCGGAGGATCTTCGGGAAAGAGAGATTGGAGTGCGGTCGAAACGCAGTGAGCGAACTCGTTCTCCTCGATTCGATCCCATACGTTGAAAATGAGAAGGCCACCTGAGCTAAGAACACGGCGCGCCTCCGAAAACGCCTTCGACTTGTCGGGAAAGAACATGACTCCGAACTGGCACACCACGGCGTCAAATGCGGAGTCCTCGAACGGCAGTTGCATGGCATTGGCCTGACGCCATTCCACGGGGCGCTTGGTCCCGACCTCGGAAGCCAGGTCCAGCATCGGCTGATTGAGGTCCGTAGCAACGATGGAGACGCTTTCCGGTAGCACGGATGCCAAATTGCGAGTTACAACGCCCGTGCCGGCGGCAATTTCGAGTACGCGGGTAAGGGGCCGCGAAGCTATCCGATTTACCAGGTCCGCAGCATATGGTGCAAAGATCATCGGAACGAGATACTTTTCATAGAGCGTCGGGATTGAGCCAGTGAAGGCTTTGTCGGTATCGGGACTGTTCAAGGTGTTCTCCTTTGCGTCACGGTCACAATGACAGGGGTTGAACGTCTTACCGGGCGGTTGTTGCCCCCTGCGACGCCACAACCAATCCATATCGGGACATGACGCCTAGCAGTTTTTCCCGGTCAGGTGGCCCACCCGCGTTGACAATGGCCCCGACATCGCGAAAGTACTGGGCGCCGATATCGGGTGTCAGCACTATCAGCGCCCGGGCTTTTTCACGGTGTGGATTGCTGAATTGATGGACTGACCCGCGAGGTGTGGACATCCACTCTCCTGCGCCCAGGTCGCGCTCTGCGCCATCTACCGAGTACCGAAGCTTGCCCTCCAACACATACACGCACTCTTCGTTGTCCGTGTGGCTATGGGGTGGCGGAACATTGGAATTCGGTGACACGCTCAATTCAAAGACGCCCATGCCGCCAGTGGCGGTGCCGTCAATGAGATACCGGATGCTGATTCCACCGATCTGGATCAATTCCTGAGCTGATTCCGCAACATTGGATGTCATTCCGATCTCCTTGTCCGATCAAGTTTTTGCGGGTGTGCGTATCGCCATGAACAGCATCAACAACATGCCGCAAAGCACGCCGATATGCTTTTACTTGTTGCAATACGAGACTAGCCCGTGAATATCGAAATAGCAAGGTGGCGATATGCCGCCGGGAAGGTTTAGTGCTCGGCCAAAGGGCAACTTCAATACCAATACGCAATTTCCGCACTAACTCCGCACTAACTCTTAAAATGCGGAGTTACCGTCTAGCGTAAAATTGCAGTGGTACGTACACTACTTGCGCGCCCATTTTATTTCTTTTGATCAATGACCAACACGAACGCCATCACCATCAACGAAGACCTCCGCGCTTACATCGATCCACTCACCGAAGATGAATATACCGCGCTGGAACGCAGTCTGTTGTCCGAAGGCTGCCGCGATGCGCTGGTGTTGTGGGGCGATCTCCTGGTGGACGGGCACAACCGCTACGGTATCTGCCAGAAGCATGAGATTCCGTTCAAGACCATGCAGAACCAGACGTTTCAATCCATGGAAGATGTGCATCTGTGGATGATCGATAATCACCTTGGGCGGCGCAGCGTATCGGATTTTCAGCGCGGCGTGCTTGCGCTGCGCAAGAAAGAGATCGTTTCGGCGCGCCAGGCGCAGACGCAATCCCAGCGCTCGCCTGAAGAAGCGGACGGGGCTGAGGTCTCCGCCCTGTCCGAGAGTGAACCGCCGTGGACCCGGGAGGTCGTTGCGCGTGCCGCGCGGATGAGCAGCGCGACCCTGGGGCAAATCGAAAAAATCCAGAAGACTGCCGCGCCTGAGCTGGTTGGCGCCGTCAAGTCGGGCATTATTTCTATCAATGCGGCCGCTGCCGTAGCTTCCTTACCTAGCGAGGAACAGATAGCGGCTGTTGCCGGCGGCAAGAAAGAGTTACGCCAGGCCGCGAGGCAGGTGCGTGAGGCTCGGCTTCCGCCCAAGCCAGAGCGTGAAGCGCCGCCGAGCGACGCCACGCCCGATCAAATCGAAATCCACCGTTTGACATCATTGGTCGCCGAACTCACCGAAGAGCGCGATCAATTGAAAAAGAAGGTGCAGCACCTGACGATTGCGCTTTCGGAGGCACGCAGCGGACAATAATCCGCCGCGCATGTTTTCGTGAACGGACTAAGCGATCAAGGCCGCCGCACCGCGTCGATACCAATGATGCTGGCATCCTCGGCGCCACGTCCTGCTGAAATGAGCTGGTCCATCCTGGCGGCGATCGACGGCAATGCCGCCATCGGTCGATCACCTGTGGTTTCCAGCATCAGGCGGACATCCTTGCGCGCCATCGCCAACTCGAAACTCGGGGTGAAGTTACCCTTTGCCATGTTCAACCCGCGACCCGCCACCATCGTATTCAAATCAAACAGCCCAAGCAGCTTGATAGCGTCTTCACCACTGACGCCGCTAGCCTGCGCCAGGGTAAGGATGTCAGCTATCGTCGCAGAGAGGCCGATAATCATGGCATTTCCAAACAATTTGTTGGCCGCGGCCAGGTCAGCGCGCTCGCCCATGTATTCGAGACGCCCTGTCATTTTGGCGAGATCCGCCTGGACCGATTCAAACAGTGCCTTTGGCCCTGCGACCATCATCGAGCCCTGAGCGCTGCGAGCGGCCGCTGGTCCCATAAAGACGGGGCAGTGCAGATACTTCACGCCGGCTGCACGCAAACGTTCAGCACGTTCGGCGGTGAGCGTCGGCAATGTCGTGGTGTGATCAATCAGGACCGCGTCAGGCGAAAGCCCGCTACGCGCAGCCGCAATAACTTCGTCGACCACCGCGTCATCTTTTAGCACGATATGCACCCTTGTAGCAGGCCGTACCGCTTCGGCAGGCGTTGACGCTGCCTCCACGCCGAACTGTGCAAGGGCTGCAACTTTGTCCTGGGAGCGATTCCATGCAGTGACCGAGTCGCCTCGTTTTGAAGCGGCTTCCGCGAATGCGCTTCCGAGCAACCCGGTACCGAGAAAAGCGATGTTTGCCATGATCGTGTTCCTTTTGAACTATGCCTGAATAACGGAATCTTGAAATATAACACTGGAACAATTCAGGGGTGTGCCACCGCTTGTTTTACGATGGTTGCCTATTTGACTATTGCGCTTTACCGCGTTACTCAATGTTTTTCTGGAGCAGCCAAACGGTCTCCGTTGACGCAACTTTTCCTTTTAATCCGCCCGGAACATTCCTGCTTTCAACGGATTCCACTTGATATGCAGCACCGTAATGTTGCTTTACTTCGTCCCCGGTAACTGAAAACGGTGGGCCATCTATCAGCTGCTGGTTGTATTCATAAGAGATCAGCAACTGCGGCGCCGCACCGGTTATTTTTATCAGGTGCGACGTATATTTCTCTCGTGTGTCAGCGGGCAGCGCAACCAAAGCAGCACGATCGTATGTCGCGTTTATGGGGCCAAGATATTCTGCAGATACATCAAAAATATCACCCACAAATATGTCGATATCTTTAGCGCTGTAGCGGGTCAGTTTCCCGACCCTGGATATTTTCGGATCCAAGCCAAGTTCTTTAAATAAATCGTTAATGGCATGTTCACTCAATTCTGCGCCAGCAACGCGATAACCGCCGGCAAGCAGCCATGCAATATCACGCGTCTTGCCGCACAACGGCAGGAATACACGACTGTCCTTTGCCAGATTCAGTTTTTCAAAATGTTCTGTCAGCAGCGGGTTTGCTTCACTTTGATGAAAGTTGATTTCACCTCGTTCCCATTTTTCATGCCAAAAACTTGCTTCCATATCGGCTCCTTAAATTCTTGATGCGTAAATAACATGCCGCTAATTTAATCACTTGAGCGATGTGCCAAGTTGCGTTCAGAGCCAGAATACAAGTTCAAGTAAACTTTAGGTCAAGCTTTAATTGCGACAGGTGAAATGAAGGACGTAGCTGAGCCTGAAAAGGTGCTTGGGGTACCAGCATCAACGCTACGATTTTATAAAAAATGACTGATTTTGAATCATTCACTGTTTCAGCAAATCCTGAATGTCCCATCCGCAGGTGCGGACTCCGTAGCGTCCTCAATGATCACATTACGGACCTGGGCGGCAGGTGGGCCTCGCCTTGCCCAAAGGATGATGGCCTCGATCGCCGCCGCTTCTCCATGAACGCAGGCTTCCACAGAGCCGTCCTGGCGATTGCGCACCCAGCCGGAAAGGCCCAGGGCAACTGCTTTGTCGGCAAAGGAAACGCGATAACCGACACCCTGCACACGTCCTTCTATCGTCAGCCGCTTAGCCATCGCCAGTCTCGCTTTGTCGTTTCAAGAAAATGTTCTCATCGGTCAATGACCGTTTTGGGCTGCTAGCGGGTTGGAGGGCAGATGAGTTCGACCTTTTGCTTAAGGTTTCGCATCGTCACCGGCAGGTTTGAACAGTTGGTCGAGGGGGTTAGGTTTCTTTTCGGTGCGCGCGACGCCCCGACGGCCTGTGAACTCCTCTTCTATGTTGTCTCGGTAATAGCTCCACGCCGAACCCGAGGTCGACAGCTGACGCCAGACCTCGTTCCCTACACCTGAATAATCTATTGCGCTGCCATCGTCGAATTCGACCCGTAACGTACGCTCTCGTGGCTCATATCCGATAGCACGTAGCTTTCCGGCATTGATACGTTTCATTTCCATGATTGCCTCCTGTGTATTTGTATTTTACGGGTTTCAGTGGAAATGGCTACTTTCAGGAGCACGGTTGCCGGGTAGTGTGTTGCATCCACCGGTTGAATCCACAACCCAAAGCCGCCATCGCTGCATCTCATTAGCGGTCGCTCATCTCGCCACAAGATAACAAATCAATGCATCAATGTCGGTGCGATTTTTTTTCCCACGTCCTTCGACGTCCGCAGTCGTTTGATCGCTATCGACACGAAGTTCGGTACCTGTCGAGAAATAGGATTCGTCGCTTGCAAATCCAATTATCCCGTATTTCATTGTCCATTTATCCTTAATTTAGAAGTTAAGAATTGTAATCTTTCATGTTCAACTCCTGGGGTAAATATGACGACGCGACTCTCCGCCAGATTACTGTCGGCCGGCAGTAGTTTTCACGTTCATCAGAACGTTTGCGGTGAATGCTGCCAGGCCAATAATGACGATGCTGGCAGAGATGGATACGATTGGAGTTGCAGCTGTATGACCGGTAAGCACCAAGCCGAGACCGAGCATGAAAAATGGCAGGCCGATGTTGTGCAACCAGAAATGAATCCGCGCGAGCAGCGTCAGCGCTGCGGCCGGATAAAGTTGATAAATCAAACCCGCAAGCGCGAGCGAAGCCCAGCCTAGCAAAGCTACATGCGCATGGACTGGAGCCAAAGCAAAATTTTCGGTCGCCCCCATATAGCCGCCAAGTAACGCGCCGATGAATAGGTAGATCACTGCGATCTTGAGAAATCGAATACCCATTAGAACCTCCTGTGAAAAACAAACAACTGATCGTTGATCCCGTCAGATAAATCAATCTGTTGGTCAGCGGCCAAGCCTCGACGCTGCATAGGCTGAGTGCAATCAACAGCTCAGCACAATGCAGCGCACCACGTTGGTTGACAGAGCATTGACTTGGCGACAGCGCCAACAGTTAACTACGCCTTAAGTTCCGCTGCAATCGTTTCAGCCATCGGCGTTGTTGGCCGGCCGATCAATGTACTGAGCTGGCGCTTATCGTCGAAAAGGCCACCCTGCGAAGCGCCGCTATCAGAATCTGCGAGCAGAGCCGCGACTGGTTCGGGCAGACCAAAGCCCACGAGCGCCGCTTTGTAATCCGCGCGCGGCAGGTTTAGGTAGTTGACTGCCTTGCCTGACTGCCGCGAGATTTCGGCCGCGAACTCCGACAAGGTGTAGGCAGTATCCCCCGCCAGTTCGTAGACCTGCCCGGCTTGATTGGGAAGCGTCATCGCCAAAGCGGCCGCGGCGGCATAGTCAGCCCGCGAAGCCGAAGCAATTCGTCCGTCGCCGGCGCTACCCATCAGCGCACCGTGAGCCAGCGCCGTTGGAATTGAAATCGTGTAATTTTCGGTGTACCAACCATTGCGCAGCACAACGAATGGGATGGCTGAAGCTTTAAGCATCGCCTCGGTTTGGACGTGATCAGCCGCCAATCCCAACGGAGATGTGCCGGCGTGTAGAACGCTCGTGTATCCGATCAACTTGACTTCACAATCAATCGCCGCGTCAATTACGGCGCGGTGGTGATAGGCGCGCTGTCCGGGCTCGAGCTCGCTCGAAGATATAAGCAGTAGCTTATCCGCACCAGCAAGCGCTGCCCTAAGCGACGCTGGCTGTGTGTAATCAGCCTGACGGACTTGAACGCCGCGATTCGATAAATCGGTTGCCTTCGCTGGATCGCGAACTACAGCGACGATGCTTGGTGCAGATTCCGTGCGTAAAAGGTTTTCAATTACCAGACGACCGAGCTGACCTGTGGCTCCTGTAACAACTATCATGACAAATTCCTTGGTTTGGTTGAGCAAGGCACTTACAATAATGCATTACTTTACTTTCCGTAAGTACGCACCGAAAGGTTAGTGTAGAGATGACAACGCAAACCAAACTGATCGCATCTGAGTCCTTTTCCGCGCAAGTCCGACGCGAGGGGCTCCCATCAACTGAATGCCCATGTCGTGAGATGCTTAAAGACGTCACGAGTCCGTGGGGCATATTGCTGCTTATCGTGCTGATGGGCGAAGTTCGACGTTTCAGCGAGCTGCGCAGAATGGTCGGCGGTGTGAGCGAAAAAATGTTATCGCAAACCTTGAAGCGCCTGGAAGCACACGGGTTGGTTCATCGGAAGTCTTATGGGACTGTGCCGCCCCACGTGGAATATTCCTTGACTCCACGAGGAAGAATTCTGGGCGAGAGAGTTGAAGCATTGGCCGATTGTATCGATACCATCCTTCCGGACAGTTTAATTGCACGGCGTTCGCCCCCTTCGCCCAAACACGCCTAGCCTGATCTTGCAAGCACCGATGATCCTGTTGCTCGACTTTGACGTCCGCGAATTGTCGAAGCCGCATCGACATGCTTTTTTCTATACTTGACTTATTCAATGGATACGATAATAATATCCGTTATGGCATCGGTAAATACTCAGTTTTCAATTGCGGTTCATGTGTTGGCGGCGATCGCCCACTATGAAACGTCTTTTACGTCTGAAGTTTTGGCCGGCAGCGTGAATGCGAACCCGATTTTTGTTAAGAGAATCCTGGCGAAGCTCTCAAAAGCGAAGTTGGTAAAAGCCACTGTCGGTAAAGCAGGCGGCTACGCGCTTACTAAAAATCCAAAAAGCATTTCGCTGTTAGATATTTCGCATGCTGTAAACCCTCCAAGTGTTTTTGCCATCCACACCTATGAAAAAAAGGAGTGGTGCGTAGTGAGCAATAATATTAAAGAGGTAATGGGCGAGGTTTTGGCAGGTACGGAGAAAGCTGTTGAAAATGATTTGAAGCAGACCACGCTGGCAGATGTTGTTTCAAAAATCAGGAGCAAATCTCGTTAGCGTTTTTTTTGATCTAAATGGATACTTTAATAGTATCTATAAAATAAACGAAAGGCAGCGAATTTTATGAGAATCGGATTTATCGGAGCGGGAAACGTAGCCCAAACATACGCTAAGTACTTGGTACGGTATGGGCACGAGGTTGTGCTTAGCAACAGCAGAGGGCCGGATTCGTTAAACGAACTCGTGCGTGGTATCGGCTCGAATGCCAAAACAGGCACTGTCCAGGAAGCAGCGATGCAAGATATCGTGATCTTATGTGTCCGGTGGGAGCAGGCAAAGCAGGCGCTCGCCGAGGTTTCGGATTGGGGTGGGCGGATTCTTGTCGACGCGACAAATCGACCTTCCAATGAGGACGCCGAGGGCAAGACTTCGAGCGAGATCATCGCAAGTTATGCGCCTGGGGCTGGAGTCATCAAGGCACTCAATACGCTCGTCGTGAATTGGATGCCAGACTCCTCAGAGAACGATCGCAAATTGGTTCTGTTTATGTCGGGCGACGATAAAGCCGCGAAGCAGAAACTAGCGCGCATTCTCGACGAAGCCGGCTTTGCCCCGGTGGATCTTGGGGGCCTGATTGAGTCTGGACGACTCCAGGAATTCGGCGCCCCCTTAAGTGGACTTCACATGGATCTGATCAAACGAATGAATTCCTGAATCCAACGCAAAACGACTAACGTTTAAAGGGCAAGAAAATGAACAGCAGTGCAAATAAATTAGCAGGAAAAATCGCGGTCATCACAGGCGGTAATAGCGGCATCGGCTTGGCTACAGCCAAGCGCTTTGTAGAAGAAGGTGCGCATGTCGTGATCACTGGGCGAAGACAGAAAGAGTTGGCTGAAGCTGCAGCTTTCATCGGAAAAAACGTGATGACGGTCGAAAGCGACGTCTCGAACCTAAACGATCTCGACCATCTCTATGCCGTTGTGAAAGAAAAATATGGTCACATTGACATTCTTTTTGCGAACGCAGGTGGAGGGACAATCGCGCCGCTTGCAACGGCGACCGAGTCTCATTTCGACAAGATCTTCGATGTCAACGTAAAGGGATTATTCTTTACTGTGCAAAAAGCGCTTCCCCTTTTCAAAGATGGCGGCTCGATCATCCTAACCTCTTCGAACGCAAACGTGCTGGGAGTGCCAGCCTTCACTGCTTACGCTGCTAGCAAGGCAGCCGTGCGCAGCTTTGCGCGCGGCTGGACGATGGAGCTAAAGGATCGCAAGATTCGTGTGAATTCGATGAGTCCTGGCCCAATCGAAACTCAGGCTTTGGAGAAGGCGGGCCTCACCGCTGAACAGGCAGAACAGGCGGCAGCTCAGTTCGCTTCGCAAGTTCCGCTCGGCCGCAGAGGCACGCCCGAGGAAATCGCTAGCGTCGTCGCATTCCTTGCTTCCGATGAAAGTTCATATATCACCGGGGTGGATCTCGCCGTCGACGGAGGTATGGCGCAGGTCTAACATCAAAATATCTTCCCCTCATGACAGCGGCTCAATGGGCGCCTAAGACATAAGTCTGCTGATTCGCTGTCGAGAAGAATTCTATGAATCCAAAAAAAATGGCGGATGATTCCACGAACGTCCGCCATTTGTTATTCACGCATTCATCTAACAAACGTTTTTGAGCGTTAGTCTTGCATTAGCTTCTAATCTTCCTGGTCTTGAAGGAGCGCTTCTGGCCGATTGCAGCCGATCGAAGTCGCAATTTATCGAGCCGATATCCTGGTACTGCTAACTTTGACGTGAATAAGCAGCAATCATCTGCCTACCTCTTTCTGCACCAGCCACGACAATGGCAACGTGAACAGCAGGATCGCCGCCAGGGTTATCAATGCAGCGGGGACTCCTGCGACGTCGCCCAGTCGGCCAAACAATACGGGCGACAGCGCACCACCACCTATGGTGCAGGTATAGAACAGCGCGAAAGCGTGCTCGCGTTTGCCTGCGCCTGCCAATTCCGGAACCACGCCGTACAGTACCGACGAGGTCCCGTTCAAAGCAAGTCCCAGCAGCGGCAGCATCGCCATCATTCCGAACAGCGGTAACCACACCGCTAACAAGATCAACAGCGATGTGGCGGACTCGGTTATCCACACCGTTTTCATCATGCCGATGCGCGCACCCAGGTAGCCGCAAAACAACTTGCCGAACGCGCCGCCAACAAACAATAGCGACAGCGCTAAACCGATACCTGCCGTGCCGGCGCCTTTGCTTTTCAGCAGGAATGGCAGGAAGGTGAGAAATCCCATCCGGACCGCGCTGTCCAGGGTGCCGGTCAGCAGCAGCGCGCGTAGCCCGCCAGCCGAACCGGTTCCGGTTATTACCTTGGCGGCTTTCGCCTTGCTGGACGCCTGTTCGCTCTTTGCCGGAATAAACCACCAAAGCAGACCTGCCGCAGCCACGCCGAGCAGGCCCGTCAGCGTAACGCTGGTCTGCCAGCTCACGGCCACCAGCAACAGGCCCACCAGCCCGGGTATCAGCGTCTTGCCGATGTCGCCGGCGAAGTTGTACTGTGCCAGCGCCTCTTTGACGCCGCCGCCGGCCTCATGCGTGTCGGTGATCAATGAGGACGCCAGCGGGTGCTGGGTACTGGCGCCCAAACCGCCCAGCAACAGGGCAATCAGCAGTACGGTCAAACTTCCGGCCTGACCGGCAATCAGGTAGGCGATGCCGGCCAGCGCCGTCCCTCCCACCAGCATGCGTTCTCGTCCCCAGCGCTTTGCCAGCCGGCTGGCCAGCAGCTGGAAGCCGGCCATCATGCCCGAATAGGATCCGCGTAATAGTCCCACCAGCGCGTAGCTGATGGAAAATTGCGTCTGCCAGATCGGCAGCAGCACGTAGATAAGGTCGGTCAAGCCATCATGTATTGCGTGGGCACTGCAGGCGGCCATCAGGGAACGGCGACGGACGGAGGTGTCGGCGGCGTCCGCATCACTGGAAATCGATACAGCTTTCAGATTGCTCATTGTTCTGAGTGCGGGAAGTTGAGGTGCGGCCAGGTATCAGGCACGGACATTGACGATCGTTGCCTGCATGATGGCAATCACTTTCCAGGCGCTTCCGGAGAAGGCCCGGACCTCTCCCGCGCAAACGGTGAGCAGCTTACCCGACGCTTGTACCGTTCCAATTGCCAGGAATCGTTCACCAATCGCGGGCCGCACGAAGTTGATCTTGAACTCGGCTGTGACGACATCGCTCTCGACCGGCGCCTTGGTCAACGCCGCGTATCCGCACGCACTGTCAACAACACTTGTAATTGCGCCGGCGTGAACATAGCCGTGTTGTTGGGATAGCTGCGTGGAAAATGGCAGTTCTATTTGCACCTCGCCATCTGCGACTGAGACAAGCCGGGCTCCGAGGGTCGCCATAAGGCCTTGCGAATTGAAGCTGGCTGCGATTCGTTCTTGAATGTCACTCATGGGAAAATGGCCTCTTGACGGGATCCTGCATGACGCCTGACGGTTATTAGGCGGATCGAAGATTCATGCCGTCATTATGCATAAGGAATCCCATGTCCGGCAAGTAAGCAGGCTTGGCTGAGTCGGCATGATAACTCCAAGTTCCGGATTGCCGGGGACAAGCGATTGCGATGCACGACATGCTGGAGAAGTCTCGCGCAGACGATTAATATAGGCAAAGCGAACGCGTGTCCGCTTTACCATTCAGGAGAACTCATGTTTGACCACGTCAAATTCGGAGTCAGCGACTATACAGCGAGCAAAGCATTCTTCCTCAAGGCACTCGAGCCGCTCGGCGTAGCTGTTGCCTCGGAGGGGGCGCCGACGTATGGCGTCGAGCTTAGCCCAAAGGGTAAGGCTTCATTATGCCTGTACCAAACCGAGGAGAGGCCGGCGCATCTTCACCTGGCGTTCACGGCCGAGAATCGCCAGCAAGTCGAAGCTTTCTATCGGGCAGCCCTGGAGGCGGGTGGCAAAGACAATGGCGCGCCTGGTCTGCGCCCACGCTACCACGCGAACTACTATGCAGCTTTTGTCATTGGTCCGGACGGGCATAACATCGAAGTGGTTTGCCACGAACCCCAGGCCTGATACTTCCACACGCTCGCCGGGATTCGCGTGAAGTATCTTTTGCGATGATCTGATCCGAGCGCGGTAACTGATTCCCGACGCTTAAAGCAGCAACGCTCCCGCCAGTCCGGTGACTATGCCGACCAGTATCGTCAGCAACGCGACGGTAACCAATACCTTGGTATCGAAGCTCTTGCGCAGCATCAGCAGCGACGGCAGGCTGACGCTTGGCAATGTCATCAGCAATGCCACTGCCGGCGCCGTGCCCAGGCCTAGCGACATCATGGTTTGCACTATAGGAATTTCGGCTGCCGTGGGAATCACGAACAGCGTCCCGGCGATGGCAAGCGGCACCAGCCAGAGCAGGCTGTTGCCCATGGCGCCATCGACATGGGGGAACAGCCAGACCCGGGCCGCTCCCAGCGCCAGTACCGCCAGGATATACACAGGGATAGTGCTCCAGAACAGCTGCCATAAACTGCGCGACCAACGTCCCAGGAAGTTTTTCGAATCAGGGGCGGCGGCTTCGGCAACTGCTTCCTGTGCCGGTTCAGGCGTTTCCTCGGGGCCGGAAACGCGCTGCGCGATCAGTGAGACACCCAATACCAGCACCAGGCCCGCCACCAGGCGCAGGGCGGTAAAGCCCCAGCCCAACACGAAGCCCATGAACACCAGCGTGGCCGGGTTAAGCACCGGATTGGCGATCCAGAAGGCCAGTGCCGCGCCCACCGAGACTTGCTGGCGACGCATCCCCGCGACCACCGGAGCGGCGCAGCAGGAACACATCATGCCAGGCAGGGCGAACAAGCCGCCGCGCAAGACTGAACTGAAGCCGGCACGGCCGAAGAGGCGCAGCAACCAGTCACGCGGGATCAGCACTTGTAGCAGCGAACCCAGAATCACCGCTAGCACCGCGGCTTTCCAGATTGCCAGGAAATATACCTTGGCATAGGTCAGCGCTGCGGCGACAGGCGATCCCTGGTTATCGTTAAGGATGGACGCGCCGATGCTGTGCTTGTCCGCCGCCATGAAAGATTTGAGGTAGTAGGGCGACCATTTGACGTAGTACAGGCCAACCACGGCCACCAGTACGAACAACGCTGGTTTCCACCAGAATGACCAGCCGCGCTCGGGCGATTGGGGGGATAGACTGTACATGGATGGCTCACTCTGCTGGAAATAACCGCGATCATAACCCAGCGTAGCCGGGTGATTTCTTTCTTGATGTTAATTATTGATTTATTTATCAACTTCATTGTCGAGTTGGTTGCTAGTTAACTCTTGAATATGATAACCAATATTGCACAATGAAACGCAGCATTTTACGGGCCGTTGCCGCACCATATGATGTCTGCGAAAATCCGGCATCATTCAGAATGGAGCAACATTAACGATGGCGCAGAATATCTACGACAATCCGGCCTTCTTTGAAGGTTATAGTCAGCTAAGCCGTTCAGTCGAAGGATTGGCCGGTGCTGCAGAGTGGCCGGCGTTGCAGGCGATGCTGCCCAAACCGACCAATCTGCGGGTTGTCGATCTCGGTTGCGGCTACGGTTGGTTTTGTCGCTGGGCAGCGGAGCAGGGGGCGGCCAAGGTGGTTGGCCTCGACGTTTCCGAAAAGATGCTGGAACGGGCCGTGGCATCGACCTCGGATCCTGTTGTCACCTACGCCAGGGCCGACCTGGAACAGCTGGATTTCGCGGAAGCCGGTTTTGATTTGGCCTACAGTTCACTCACCTTGCACTACATCGCCGATTTGTCCGGGCTCTTTGAGAAAATACACCGTGCCCTGGTCCCTGGCGGCAAGCTGGTTTTCTCGATTGAACATCCGATTTATATGGCGTCGATGCATCCGGGATGGATGACCGATGCGCAGGGCCGCAAGATATGGCCAGTCGATAGTTATCAGCTGGAAGGGCCGCGTACAACCAACTGGCTCGCCGACGGCGTGATCAAGCAGCATCGCACGATCGGCACTATTCTCAATTTGTTGATTGGCGCGGGCTTCACCATTACGCACGTCGAGGATTGGGGACCGACCGCTGCCCAGGTTGCCGCACGACCGGAACTGGCGGAAGAAAAAGAGCGGCCGATGCTGCTGCTGGTAGCCGCACAGCGATAAGCAGGATCTGATGGCGCTAGTGGCTTTCCGGCTGGTCGTGCATCTGGCCGCGGGCCACCGAGAAGCAGATGTAGGCTATGACAACCGAAAATATCGCTAGCAAGTACGCCAGCCGCTTGCCGTGCCACAAGCTGCCCAGCCATCGATTGAAGTTGGCGATCAATATTCCCGATGTCCCGCCATACAGTTCCATGTCGCGCAGATAAGCTTTCGAATCGCCTGGCGCAACTTCATAGGCGTGCCCGTCTATGATCTGGTAGCTGCCGGCGCGGTGTTCCTGTTCTGCCGCCGTACGATAGATCAAGCCGGCGGATAATAACCCGACCAGCAAGACCGCCGCGGCGATCACATACAAAGACAGCTGGAAGCTTGAAAATTTGTGGTGCATATCCTGTTGACTCATAGGGGGGCGTTTGCTCTGCGCGGATATTTTTCCTCATCCGCGTCACATTGAGATTCACCTAAGCCGAGGCGTGGGATGGTGTATTCAACCTGGGTTTGCCAACCGCAAACGAAGCTTTCTGGATGCGGCCATTCGCAATTTCGTATACGCAAAGTATTTCGACGCTGCCCACGCCCTCAGGAAAATTGCGGGTCACGACTTCATGGTCAATCACTACATTCTCCATGATCGTACGTGAAATCAGGGCGGCATGCAGATCCGGCTCGGCGAATCGGATCAGGAAGCGGGCTCGTATCTGCTCATGCCCGCTTGCGAGCATTGCGCCATGCAGCTGGTACTGTTCGGCATCTGTTGCGTAAGTCAGCAGCAGGGCATCGATGTCTTTGGCGTTGTAGGCGTCAAGTTGTGCTTGAACTATGGAAAGAGGGCTTGCTGCAGGCATGATTGCTTTCAAATTTGATGGATCGTTTGCTTGAATTTAATACTTGAGCCTAGTACTTGAGCTTAGTACTTGAGCCGATACCCGGTCTTGAAGATCCAGGCCACGATTGCCAGGAAGACGGCCAGGAAAACGATAGTCATCGTCAGGCTGATCGTGATGCTCACATCGGCATTGTCATAGAAGCTCCAGCGGAAGCCGCTGATCAGGTAAACCACCGGATTGAACAGGCTGATGGTGTGCCAGACCGGCGGCAGCATCTTGATGGAGTAGAAACTGCCACCCAGAAAAGTCAGCGGCGTGATGATCAGTAACGGCACCAGCTGAAGTTTTTCGAAGTTATCGGCCCAGATACCGATGATGAAACCGAACAGGCTAAAGGTCACGGCCGTCAGCACCAGGAACAGGATCATCCAGAACGGATGTGCGATATGCAGCGGTACGAACAGTCCCGCCGTGGCCAGGATGATAAGGCCGAGCAGTATTGATTTGGTGGCAGCGGCGCCAACATAACTCAGCACGATCTCCCGATACGACACCGGCGCCGACAGCAGTTCATAAACGGTGCCGGTGAATTTAGGGAAGTAGATGCCAAAAGACGCATTCGAAATGCTTTGCGTAAGCAGCGATAGCATGACCAGTCCGGGGACGATGAATGCGCCGTAGCTGACGCCGTCGATCTGGGCGATGCGCGAACCTATGGCGGCGCCGAAGACGACGAAATAAAGCGAGGTCGAGATCACCGGGGCGACGATGCTTTGCAGCAGGGTGCGTCCGGTGCGCGCCATTTCGAACATGTATATTGCCCGGATTGCGTGGAAATTCATTGCTCGTCCTTGATCAGGTTGACGAAAATATTCTCTAGCGAGCTCTGCGTGGTCTGGATATCCTTGAACTGGATGCCTTCTTCGCTCAGGGCATTCAGCAGCGAAATGATGGTGACGCGTTCACCGTCGTTCTCGTAGGTATAGACCAGCTGGCTGCCGTCGCTGGACAAACTCAGGTTGTAGGCTGCAAGCTCGGGGGGCACATGGTCTAGCGGTTTCTCCAGCTGCAGCGTCAGCAATTTTTTACCGAGCTTGCGCATCAGTTCTTTTTTCTCTTCGATCAAGATGATCTCGCCCTTGTTGATCACCCCGATCCGGTCGGCCATGTCTTCGGCTTCGTCGATGTAGTGAGTGGTCAGGATGATGGTTACGCCGCTGTCCCTTAACGAACGGACCAGCTCCCACATGTCGTGGCGCAAATTGACGTCGACGCCGGCGGTCGGTTCGTCCAGAAACAGGATCTGCGGCTCATGCGACAAGGCCTTGGCGATCAGCACGCGACGCTTCATGCCGCCGGACAGCGTCATGATCTTGTTATCCTTCTTGTCCCACAACGACAAATCCCTGAGCACTTTCTCGATGTGGGCCGGATTGGCCGGCTTGCCGAATAGTCCGCGGCTGAAAGATACGGTGGCCCACACCGTTTCGAAAGCATCGGTAGTCAATTCCTGCGGAACCAGGCCGATCAGCGATCGGGCGGGGCGGAAATCCCTGACGATGTCATGGCCATCCACCCGTACCGATCCCTCGGAGATGTTCAGGATCCCGCAGATGCAGCTGATCAGGGTGGTTTTGCCGGCGCCGTTCGGTCCTAGCAATGCCAGGATTTCGCCACGGCGGATGTCGAGATTGATGTTGTTGAGCGCCCGGTAGCCAGAGGCGTAGGTCTTGGACAGATTTACTATGGAAATGACATTTTGCATGAGCCGTCCGATCAGTATGAATGCAGGTGACGTATGTGCCTAGCCGTGCATTCTAATCCCGAATGCAAATTAATTTTGGCGATGGCAATTCGGGCTATTTTCAAAGGCATCGATCAAGCGGATCATACGCTCCATGCGCGACTGGTCCTGTGGCGTGGTTGCGCGACCCCATAGCAGGTCGAATTCAGCCACCATCGAATCGTATTCAGTCTCGTCGATCAGGTCTGAATCTGCGCCTTTCTTTACTTCTTTCTCAAGGGCTGTTTGAAATCCATTTGTTAACATCGATATGTCCCCCATCTCATAGGCCATAGGTATCTACAAAAGTAACGATGTGCAGTTGCGAGTCGACGACTTGGCGATCTGAGCCCGGTTAGTTCCGTACTCGGTATCGCTGATCAGGCAGGTACGGCGCCCTCCACCATCCTGGTGCGCAAGAGCAGGGCGCCAAGTGCGGCTCCCAGACCGGAAAAACAGGCTCCCACCAGGAAAGCCGCCTGATAACCGCTATTGAGCGCGGCTAGCGACTGCGCGCCGGCAGCCAGCAGTTTCTCGGTATGCAAAGCCGCCAGGCTGGCAAGTACCGCAAGACCTAGCGCACCGCCCATCATGAAAGAGGTGTTGACCACCCCCGAGGCGAGTCCGGATTCGGACGGCGCGACATCGCTCATTGCGGCCAGCAACACCGGATTGAACGCAATCCCCGCGCCCAGGCCAAGCAGGATCATGCCGGGCAATACATCGACGACAAAACCGCCGTCGACCGGCGCGCGGGCAAACAGCAGCAATCCGCACGTCGCCAACAACAAGCCCGTCGCCAACGGCCGCCGGATACCGAAGCGCATCACGAGTTTAGCCGAGATCCCCAGCGAAAAGACCGCCATGATCAGATTGGCCGGCAGGAAGGCGAGGCCGACCTGCAGCGGCGTATAGCCGAGCACCAGCTGCAGATAGAGCGCGGAGAGAAAGAACCAGGCAAACATCGCCGCAGCCCACAACACGCCCACCACATTGGCGACCGCGACATTACGCAACTGGAACAGCCGCAACGGCATCAATGGCGCCCGCACCCGCGTCTCGATCACCAGGAACGCTGCCAGCAATGCAGCGGCGACGGCGAGCTGGCTCAGTGTGCGTGGCGAGGTCCAGCCGGCTTCATTGCCATTCACGATCGCATACACGGCCAGCATCAGCGCAGCGGTAACGGTAATGGCGCCGAATACATCCAGATGCCGGGATTGCGTCTGGCCGTGCACTGCCGGCAGCAATCGCAACGAGAGTGCTATCACGGCGATACCGATCGGCAGGTTGACCAGGAAAATCCAGTGCCAGCTCAGGGCGTCAGTCAGCAACCCGCCCAGCATCGCACCGAGACTGCCGCCGCCGGCGCAGACAAAGCCGTAGACCCCCATTGCCTTGGCGCGCTCGCCCGGCTCGGTGAACAGATCCATGATCAGCGACAACGCCACCGCCGTCACCACGGCGCCGGCCAATCCTTGCACCGCGCGCGCCGCCAGCAAGAAGCCTTGCGTGGTGGAGAGGCCGCAAGCCAGGGACGCCAATGTAAATAGTGCGATACCTGTCAGGAACAGCCGCCGATGCCCGTACAAATCTCCCAGCCGGCCACCTAGTAACAGAAAGCCGCCAAAAGTCAGCATATAGGCGTTCACCACCCAGGCCAGCGAAGTGTCGGAAAAGCGCAGATCGGTCTTGATCGATGGCAGCGCCACATTCACGATGGTAGTGTCGAGCACGATCATCAATACTCCCAGGCACAGCACAATCAGCGCCAGCCCACGCCGGTCGCGATGCATGGTTGTAGTGGAGATGGAATTTTCAGTCATATCAGGTCTTTCCAAAGAAGATGGACTCCACAATAAGAGGTCGTCGAGTCGCAGGATTCAGGGAGTTCTTGATACCTAGTCGAACCGGAATAGCCTGAATCGACATGCCGGCAAAGACTGCACGGCAGAATTGTCGTTTGAGTAATGCTGCTTTGCTTAAATCCGGGTCAAGACAGATGCGCCAGGCTGTCTCCGGACGCAGATTTACGTAACTGGGACCAAAGCCGTTCGGCCACCGGTCCGTGGACCACATCGCGCCGGCGTGCCGCGTAGTGCTGGAGCGTGGCGCCTCGCAAATGCCGGCCTTCCAGCGACAGCAACCGGTTTGCCTTGAGATCGGCATGAACCAGATGGACCGGCAAATGGCCCCAGGCCAAGCCTTGCAAGATGAGCTCGCGTTTCATTAACTGGTCCGCAACGTTGCACGTGCGTGCACCTTCAATCAGGTAATAGCTGGCCCTGGCCTGCGATGGGCGTCGGCTTGTATCCTTGATTACGCACTGCATGTACGGACGCATGTCGTCAGGTGTGAGCGCGTCGTTGATCTGGCCGGCAAAAAATCCCGGGGCGGCGACCGGCACTAATTTTACCGCGAATAGTGGAATTGCTTCGACCTGCGGATCTGGCTTGTCGAGGTGGTGAAAGATCAGGTCGCAATCACCGCCATCGAGGCGTTCCCAGGGCCCGCTGATGGTTTCCACCATCAGGTTCAAACGCGTACCCGTACTCGCCCCGAAAAATCGGCGCAGCATGCCTAGCGTTTCCGGTAACGGACATAAATCGCCCACGACTACGCGTAATTCCGGTTCCTCGCCGGCAGCCAGTTGTGCGGCTTCGCGCTTCAGTTCCTCGAATTGACGTAGGAACAAGAGCGTGCGCGCGTGAAACGCCGCGCCTTCGGCGGTCAGCGTGACCCGGTACCCGCCGCGATCAAGCAAGGTAATACCGAGTTGTTCTTCCAGCGATTTGAGCGCGGCATGCACGGTCGGGTGCGTGCGGTTGAGATGGGTTGCCGCGGCCGAGAAACTGCCATGCGCAGCCAGCGCTGCGAAGCATTGCAGCTGCAATAGCGTCGGCTCTGACATTGTTGATAAATCCTTCTGTCTTTGTAAAAACAAAGTAATTTTTTTAAACAATGATCGATCTTACCATGGTGCATCAATTTATTTTTTGGAGATCGACATGAAAGCAATCATACGCAAACAGTTTGGCGGGCCGGACGTGCTGGAAATGGTCGAGGTAGCGGCGCCGACCGTGCAGCCGGGCGCCGTTATGATCGAGGTGCGCGCATTTGGCCTGAACCGGGCCGAGCTATACATGCGGCGCGGCGAGTGGGGAGAGGTGGCCGCGATCAGCGGCATCGAATGTGTCGGTCGCGTGGTATCCGATGCAACCGGTTGCCTGCTTCCGGGGCAAACAGTGATGGCATTGATGGGTGGCATGGGGCGCACCATTAATGGCAGCTATGCCGACTACACGGTGGTCCCTGCAAGCAACGTCATTCCCGTTAACACCAGCCTGCAGTGGGAGGTACTGGCCGCCTTACCGGAAACCTACTCCACCGCATGGACTTGCTTGCACCGCAATCTTGAACTCAAGGCCGGGCAGCGGCTCGTCGTACGGGGCGGCACCTCCAGCCTGGGGCAGGCCGCCATCGATATTGCAGTACAGCTGGGCGCCGAGGTAATCGCAACCACGCGCAGCGCCGAGCGCGCGCCGCTTTTGCGCAAACTCGGCGCGCATCATGTCGTGATATCAAACGGCGAGTTGTTTGAAGCATTGGCGGCCATCGGCGGCAGGGTCGATGCGGTCCTGGATCTGCTCGGTAACAGCACCGTTGTCGATTCGTTGCACGCAACACGGCGCGGCGGCCGGGTGTGCCTTGCAGGCTTCCTTGGTGGTCTCGCTCCTTTGGTCGATTTCAACCCGCTCAGTCAGTTGCCAAGCGGCGCCCATCTGAGTTTTTTCGGTAGCTTCAATTTTGGTTCCGAGGACTTTCCTTTGTCGGATGTTCCGATGCAGCAGATCGTCAACCTTGTCGAAGGTGGACAGCTTCGCGGGCGGCCATCGCGTATCTTTGCGTTTTCGGAGGCGTCAGATGCTCACCAGTTGATGGAACGCAACGAGGCGCAGGGCAAGTTCGTCGTTCTCTCTTAGGCTATCGGAATGCCACTCAGCGGTTTATGATGAGGATATTAAAACGAAGATCGACACGGAATGAACGACAGCGTCTCGCAAATTGCCCAGCCCACCTTGGTCGGTAAACTAGTTGAGCTCCAACCGCTTCGGCCGGAACATGCGGCGGCGTTGCTAAACGCGGCTGCAGATGGCCAATTGTGGAACATGAAGGTGACTGTCGTCCCGGGACCCGAGGCCATCGAAAAGTACATCGCTACCGCGCTGGAAGGACGCCAGGCTGCCACGGTGATGCCTTTTGTCATGAACAGGCGCGATACCGGGCGGGTTGTCGGCAGCACACGCTTCTGGAAAATCGACCGTGTGAACAGGAAGATGGAAATCGGGCACACCTGGCTGAGCAGTTCTGTCCAGCGGTCAGGTATCAACACTGAAGCGAAGTATCTTCTTCTGGCCTATGCATTCGAGGCCATGCAGGCTGTCCGCGTGCAATTCACTACGGACGAACTTAACGAAAAATCGCGAACGGCTATTCTACGCATCGGTGCAAAACAGGAAGGAATTGTCCGGCACGAACGCATCATGCCGGACGGAAGGAAGCGTAACTCCGTACGCTTCAGTATCATCGATTCCGAATGGCCGGAAGTGAAGGCGATGCTACAGCAGAAGATTGCACGATAAATCGTGTGTTAGCCGTAGCTGCCCTCATCATTGTCGACTATCTATTTCTCTTTATTTTCCTTTAGCCATCGCTTCCATCATGCGCACCGTCAGATACAGGCGCGGCACCACGCTGTCCAGATCGGCCCATTCGTCCGACGAGTGGATGCGGTCGCCGACGATGCCCATGCCGTCCAGCACCACCGGCTTGCCGGTCTTGGGATTGTAGGCGAAGCCGGCATCGGTGCCGTAGCGCATGGAGACCGGCGTGATCGACTTGCCGAGTTCCTTGTAGATGCTATCGGCAGTGGCTGCCAGATGATCGCTGCTGGCGTTCTTGCTGAACGGCGGACGGCGGTTTTCCACCTTGACGCTGACTTCGGTTTCAGGGATCAGCTTTTTCTGGACGATCTTGTCAGCATCGGCCTGCACGCGCTGGATCTCGCTGACGTCGGACATGCGCATGTCGGCGGTGGCGCTGGCTTTTTCAGGAATGATATTGACGCGGTCGCCGGCATTGATCACGGTCCAGTTGACGGTCGTGCCCTTGGCCGCGCTGCCCAGGTCTTTGAGCTGGATTATCTGGTTGGACAATTCGACGGCGGCGTTGCGGCCGGCTTCCGGCGCCGAGCCGGCGTGCGATGCGCGGCCCTTGACGTCGAGGTGGACGTAAGCGATGCCGTTTGTGGCCACCGTCACGACGTCGGCTTCAGGCGGTTCAAACACCAATACGTAGTCTTGGCCGGACGCCAGTTTGGCGATCATGTCGCGCGAACCGAGAGAGCTTTTTTCTTCGTCCGGATTAAACAGCACGGTGAGTGTCTTGTAATCCTTAAAGCCCCGTTCGCGCGCGATATCCAGCGCATAAACGATCAGCAGCGCACCGCCCTTGGCATCGGCTACGCCCGGGCCGAAGGCCTTGTTGCCGACGATCTTGAACGGACGCTTGGCCGCTTCACCGACGCCGAACACAGTGTCGTAGTGGATCATCAACATGATGTTCTTGGTACCTGCACCTTGCAACTTGCCGATCACCATCTTGCCCGCAGCCGGCGGTGCGGCGACGATCTCGACGCTGGCGCCGACTTCCTTCAGGCGCTGGGCCAGCACGGCTTCGACCTGTGCCAGCCCTTTGGCGTCGTCGGTGCCGGAATCGATGTTAACCAGCGTAGCCAGGTCCTTGACCAGGACCTCCTTGCGCTTTTGCGCGGCCTGCAGCAGGGCCTGGTCAGCCTGGGCGGTCTGAGCAAAGGAAACGGCGGAAGTGGTGCAGCACAAGGCGACAACCAGCGATATCAGGTGTTTTTTCTTCATGTGTCTCTCGTGGAATTGATTATTGAAGAGGTGGGCGTAAATCGATGATGGTAACTTAACACTATAGCAGCAAATTGACGGCTGAAATACTGTGCTGAGCGCCGCCGTCGGGGCGCCGCTGACCGGGCCATGACGAGACATTGATACACGTAGCGTAAAATATCGCGAAATTGGACTGGCAAGCCCGAAGCCGACTATGGCGAAAAAACTGTCAGGCTTTCCAATCTGGCAAACAAACCGCGATTGAACGGTGAACCGCACGATTGCCAACCGGCTCTTTCCAAGTTGTTTTGGGAGGAGTTAACTCAATAAAATTTTGATGACATCTGATTTCAACTTTCCTATTTTTGCGCTGAGCACTGCGGTCATCCTCCTGACGCCCGGGCCGACCAACACCTTACTGGCGGCGGCGGGCCTGGAACGAGGGGGCAGAGGCGCATTACCTCTCATTGCATGCGAGCTTTTTGGCTACCTGATTGCGATCTCTGTCTGGGGGGCAGTGCTTGCGCCCTTGCAAAGCAGTTATCCGTGGGTAGCGATCCTCGCACGCGCCGCCAGCAGTCTCTACCTGGTCTACATTGCGGTGACGGTATGGCGAGCGGCATCCATGCTGCCGACACCGAGACAACGGTCGATTGGTCCCAAGGCCTTATTCATGGCAACCCTTCTCAATCCAAAGGCCCTCCTTTTTTCATCCGCGATTTTCCCCAGCGTCGCGTCTGACAATATGCAGGTCTATTTGACAGCGACGGCACTGTTTTCTGCCCTGTTGATACCTATCGGCATCGCTTGGACCATGTTCGGGGCAGCGTTAGCCAACGGGCGCTTGAGGTTTATGGACCGGGTCAAGTTGCAGCGTGCAACTGCATTGCTGCTTTGTGCGTTCTCGGCGTCAGTCGCCTGGGCTACTTTTCATTGAGTTCAATCAGTGGCGTGGACTCAGGAAGCATTCAGGCTAACAGACCTATATCCGGAAGCTGCGGCGAATTCAAGCGGTCGTTGATTGACGAACATGATTAAGTATGCGATCTTAAAGCCTATGAAATTTTTCTATGCACAAGCTTCAGCGATTATTCGCACCATTCAAACAATGGTGGGATAGCGTTTGTTTTGCAGTAGCTAAAACCCGCCCTCGAGGCGGTTTTTTTTCGGCTGCTTCTTGGGATTCCCCAAGTAAACAGGAGGTGTGAATGGGATCGAAGACGCAAGAAACGAAAACCGACGTGCCAACTCTGCACATGATCTGCGGAAAAATCGCGTCTGGAAAATCGACGTTGACCCGCCAACTCGCTGACAAGCCGAAAACATTGCTCATCAGTGAAGATGAATGGTTGAGCCGGCTCTATCCAGGCGACATAAACACAGTGAGCGATTATGTCCGTTGCGCGGCCAGACTTCGCGACATCATGGGTAGTCACATTGAACAACTGCTTCGCACCGGAAATTCAGTCGTCCTGGACTTTCCGGCGAATACACCAGCCATCCGCCAATGGATGCGGGATATCTTTAGCAATGCCGGCGCGGCCCATTGCCTCCATTATCTGAACGTCTCGGATGAAGAGTGCAAAACACGTTTGCGTCGCCGCAATGAAGACGGCTCGCATCGATTCACGACAAGCGAAGCGGAATTCGATACGATCACCCGCTACTTTGTTGCACCGTCTGCCGGTGAGGGTTTTAATGTCGTCGAGGCTTGATGTAGCAACTTGCAACTTGCAGCTTGGCTGCAAGTTGCTGCCTAAACCTGATCCTGACGCGATTCGGCTTGAACCCGATGATATCCATCTATACTACAAGCTTGAGTAATACAACAGCTGTTGGTCTGTGGGCAACTGTAATCGCAGCATGCCGTAAGCCGCAACCTGCAAGCGACAGGAAATAAAGCATATGAAACGACGCAAACTGATGAAGTCCCTATTGGCGATTGGCGCGCTGGTTGTTGCCACTACCGCCTGGGCTGGTTACAACATCTGGTCCAATGAGTATACGTTTTCGCAAAAGCAACTGCAGACCGCTATCGACAGCAAGTTTCCGCAGCGGTTGCGCTATGCGGAAGTATTCAATGTCGGCCTGAGGAATCCGCGCCTGACCCTCAATCCGGCGCAAAACCGCGTGCTCACGCGGGTGAATGTCGACGTGGTCAGTCCGCTGCTGCTGGCTGCGCCGTTGAATGGCACCATTACCTTGAGTAGCGGTTTGCGGTATGACAAAGCGACACGTGCCATCCTGTTGGATAACCCGACCGTCGATAGCATCGATTTCAATGGTGTGCCGGCGCAATACAAGCCGCAGCTGAGCCAGATCGGCGCCGCCGTGGCGGAGCAGGTATTGAAGGATTATCCGATCTATACGTTCACCAGCGACGAGCTGCGTTTAAGCGGGAAGACCTTTGAGCCCGGTGCGATCACGGTGCAGTCTGAGGGCATTGCGGTAGAAATCAACGAGTCTTGATAAAGGTCGATTTGGTGTAAGCCAGGCTAAAGCCGGCGCGTTCAGTGTTGCGCGCGCTGGTGTTGGCCGGTCTGGCGGTGACGCCGGCGAGAGCACAGCTGGCATTGCGGGCCGCGGTCAGCCTGGCCCTCAGGAGGGCCAGTTGAATTCCACGTCCTCGATACGCCGGCAGCGTGCTGGCGATATACAAATGCGCAAGTAATCCCGAAGCTGTTTCGATCAGGCTCATGCCGGCGGTACCGGCTACTTTGCCGTCTATGGTTGCGGCGAACAGAAGCGTATCGCTTCGCTGCAGCGCTATCTGCGCCAGCGTTTCCAGTAAAACGGCAGGACGATTTACCGCTTGCACGGAAAATCCGGCGACTGAGTCGCTGACGAATGTAGCTTCGACAAATGCTCTATCGGTGATTATTTCGATCCCGCTCCCGCCATGTTCCGCAGCGTAGGTATCCGTCGGCGCCAGCTCGCGCACGTAAGTGTTGCTGAAAGCGTTGACGGAATATCCGCGCTCGGCCAGGACTGCAAGCGTGCTGCCGTCGGTGTGAGGGCAGACATCGATGTGCGTCTCCAGTCCCTGCGCGGCATAGATGCTTTCCAGTTGCGCAAGTTCATCGGTGTTCACCGCTACTCCCATCCCCAGCCCTGTGACGTGATTGAGTTTGCGTCCGAACACCGGATCCGTCACCGCAGCGATGCCGCCGCAGATGGCAATGACGCGGGATTTTTCGTATCCGCGTAACTGGCTGCAGGCGGCAACTTGCCGGTTCAAATGTGTCGCTTCAGCTTGTTCAAGTGCTTGGACGAGTTCCGGGCCGGTCAGGATCATGGTGAGTCGGGATGGTGGTTTTGAGAGATTGGTCGCCGTGAAATCAAGCGTTGGTGATTGTATCTGATGTATCCGAGTAGATCATTTGCCGCGACTCTCCCATCAGGAACGCTCGATTAGGCTCAATCACTTCCCGCAGGTAACGCCAGAGTGCGGCAACCCGCGCCACATTGCGGGTTTCGGTGGCGGCTACCAGCCAGAATGCGCGTTGGATATCGACCTGGCCATCCAGCACCGGCACCAGGTCGTCGCTTTGCTGGGCCAGAAAGCAGGGCAGGATCGCCAGTCCCTGGCCACTGCGGGCTGCAGTGTATTGGGCGATCACACTGGTGCTGCGAAAGGCGCGGAATGCCGCCGGTGCGACATTGTCCTTGTAGCGGAGCTCTTCGCTGAATACCAGATCGTCAACATAGCCGATGAACGCATGGTTGTTCAAATCCTGCACCGTCTTGATCGGCGCGTGATTTGCCAGGTAAGACGGCGTGGCGTACAACTTCAGCAAATAGTCGGTCAGTTTGGTGACCACGTAGTTGCCGCTTTGCGGACGTTCGATGGTGACGCCGATGTCGGCTTCGCGCTTGGACAGGTTGACGAAGCGCGGCACCGGCAGCAAATCGACGGTGATGTGCGGATGCCGTGCGCAAAAATGCGCCAGATGCGGCGCCAGCACAAAAGTGCCGAAACCTTCGGTGGCGCCGAGCCGGACTTGTCCCGATAGCAGACGGTTGTGGCCGCTCAATTCTTCCGCTGCGGCATACACCGTGCTCTCGACCCGTTCCGCATATTCGATCAGGCGGTGGCCTTCGGCGGTCAGCGTGTAACCCTGGTTGTTGCGTTCGAACAGCTGGCTGCCGACTTGTTCTTCAAAGCGGCGCATGCGCCGCGAGACGGTCGAGTGGTCGATGCCGAGTTTTTTTGCCGCTTCGACCAGCCCCTGGCTGCGGGTCAACTCCAGGAAAACCCGCAGGTTATCCCAATCTAGCATGGCGTTTGTTGATTTCATTTGTGTGTCCTGGCTGTGCATAAATGCAAAGCTATTGTGGAATATTATCTATTGTTCCAATAATAATGCACATGCAGAATGTCTCTACAGAAAATTTTATAAAAACGATTGTAGGAGTGGCATTGCATGCCCACCCTGCAAAACAGGAGACAACGATGTTGACAAAGCGCCACCAGCTGCTTGCACGATGTTCGGCCGTGATCTTTTCGTTATCGGGTTTGCTAACCGCAGGCCATGCCTTGGCCCAGGATAGCGATGTCTATAAGGTCGGCATCCTGACCGACATGTCGGGGCCGTATTCGGCGATGGGCGGGCCGGGTTCGGTGGTAGCGGCCAAGATGGCAATCGAGGATTGCATGAAGGCCGAATGCAAAGGTATGAAAATCGAACTGCTCACTGCAGACCATCAGAACAAGGCTGACATCGGCGCCTCCAAGGCACGCGAGTGGATCGACCGCGACAAGGTCGACGCCATCGCCGACCTGACCAATTCTTCAGTGGCGCTGGCGGTCCAGCGCTTGGTTCGCGACAAGGGCGGCATCGCCATGTACAGCGGCCCGGCAACTACCGTGCTGACCCATGCGGAATGCGCGCCTGGCGGCTTCCATTGGATGTTTGATACCTACTCGCAAGCAGCCGGGGCCGCTGCCGCGTTGACCAAGATGGGGCAGAAATCCTGGTATTTTGTCACCGTCGATTACGCCTTCGGCCAGTCGCTGGAGAAAGATGCCGGCGATGTCGTCAAGAGCCTGGGCGGCACCGTGGTCGGATCGGTTCGCCATCCTTTGAACGCCAGCGACCTGTCGTCGTTCCTGTTGCAGGCACAGAGTTCGAAGGCGCAAGTAATCGGCCTGGCCAATGGCGGCCAGGATACCGTCAATGCAATCAAGCAAGCACGTTCGTTCGGCATCGGTACCAAGAACCAGCGGTTGGCGGCGTTGCTGGTGTTCTTGTCGGATGTGCATGCGCTCGGCCTGAACGATGCGCAAGGCTTGATTTATACCGACGGTTTCTATTGGGATTACGATAACGATACGCGCGCTTTTTCCAAGCGTTTCGAAGCACTCTATAAAGGCAACAAACCGACCATGGTGCATGCCGGCGTCTATTCCAGCGTCTATCACTATCTGAAAGCGGCGGCCGCTACCAAATCGCACGATTGGAAAGTGGTGACCCAGAAAATGCGTGAAATCCCTATCCATGACGCCGTCATGCGCAACGCCTCTATCCGTCCGGATGGCCGTGTGATCCATGACATGTATCTGTATCAGGTTAAAACGCCGGCCGAATCGAAAGCTCCTTGGGATTACCTGAAGCTGCTATCGACGATTCCGGCGCAGCAGGCTTTCAAACCGATGGATGCTTCCTGTCCTTTGGTTAAGTAAGGCAAACACAGCAGGGTGTTCTATGCTGTAGAAAGAACCAGCAAAAATCAGCAAGAACGCCGATTATCTTTTAATTGCAATTGTCATATTGTTGAAGGAAGTCATCATGTCAGCTACCAACGCAGCTACCAATATCCCTAATGTTCCCCTCTACATCGGCGGCAAAGCCGTCCAGTCCACCAGCAGCGAATGGCGCGACGTCCTCAATCCGGCAACCCAGGAAGTAGTGGCGCGGGTGCCGTTCGCCACCAAGGCAGAAGTCGATCACGCGGTGGCCAATGCCAAGCAAGCGTTTGCCAGCTGGCGTAACACTTCGCTGGCGCAGCGCATGCGCATCATGCTCAAGTTCCAGCAGCTGTTGCGTGAAAACATGGCGCCGCTGGCCGAGCTGATTACCCGTGAGCATGGCAAAACCCTGCCGGATGCCGAGGGCGAAGTCATGCGTGGCCTGGAAGTAGTCGAGCATGCCTGCTCCATCACTTCGCTGCAGCTGGGCGAGCTGGCGGAAAACGCCGCTACCGGCGTGGATGTCTACACAATCAACCAGCCGATCGGCGTCGGCGCCGGCATCACGGCGTTCAATTTTCCGGTGATGCTGCCTTGCTTCATGTTCCCGGTGGCGGTAGCTTGCGGCAATACCTTTATCCTCAAGCCATCCGAACAAGATCCTTCCTCGTCGCTGTTCCTGGTAGAACTGGCGCAGCAGGCCGGCTTGCCGCCGGGCGTGTTGAACGTGGTGCATGGCGGCCCGGATGTGGCCAACATGCTGTGCGATCATCCCGATATCAAGGCGATTTCCTTCATCGGGTCGACCAATGTCGGCACCCATATTTACCGCCGCGCCAGCGAGGCCGGCAAGCGCGCGCAATGCATGATGGGGGCGAAAAACCATTGCATCGTGCTGCCTGACGCTAACAAGGATCAAGCGATCAACAATTTGCTGGGCGCGGCGTTCGGCGCTGCCGGCCAACGCTGCATGGCTAACTCGATGGTGCTGCTGGTGGGTAAGGCGCGCTCCTGGCTGCCGGAAATCGTCGAGCGTTCACGCGGCCTGAAAATCGGCCCCGGCAGTGATCGCAAGGCTGACCTCGGACCGATGGTGTCGAAGGCTGCCAAGGCGCGTACCGAGCGCCTGATCGGAACCGGCGTGGAGCAGGGCGCGCAGCTGTTGCTGGATGGCCGCAACTGCCAGGTGGTCGGTTACCCTGACGGTAATTTCGTCGGCCCGACTATTTTTGCCGGTGTCACCGCCACGATGGATATCTATACGCAGGAAATTTTCGGACCGGCCATGTGCATAGTCGAACTGGAAACGCTGGACGACGCGATTGCGTTCATTAACGCTAACCCGAACGGTAACGGCACTTCGATCTTCACGTCATCCGGCTGGGCCGCACGCAAGTTCCAGAATGAGATCGATGTCGGCCAGGTCGGCATCAACGTGCCGATTCCGGTGCCGGTGGCGTATTTCAGCTTTACCGGTTCGCGCGCCTCCAAGCTTGGCGATCTCGGCCCTAACGGCAAACAGGCGGTGCAATTCTGGACCCAGACCAAGACCGTGACTGCGCGCTGGTTTGCACCGGATGCGGATGGCGGTGAAATCAATACGACGATTTCCATGAAGTGATGCCGGGTGTCAGATCGGGTTACAGATCGGATTAACGATGTACTTCAGGAGATTCTGGTATGAGTAGCGAAATCGTTTTTATAGGCCTTGGCCACATGGGTTTGCCGATGGCGCTGAATCTGGTGAAAGCCGGCTGCCAGGTCAGCGGCCATGATCTGGTGGCTGCCAGCGTCGAGCAGTTCGTCGCCGGCGGCGGCAGTACCGGCAAGGATCTGGCGGCCGCACTCGGCGCCGCCAAGGTCATCATCACAATGCTGCCGGCCAGCCGCCATGTCGAAGGAGCCTATCTAGGAGCCAGCGGCATCCTGGCGCAAGCCGCGCCGGATGCCTTGCTGATCGATTGTTCGACCATCGCTCCAGACGCTGCCCGCAAGGTGGCGGCTGCGGCGCGCGATAAAGGTTTTGTCATGCTCGATGCGCCGGTCTCGGGCGGCACTGCCGGTGCTGCTGCCGGCACGCTGACCTTCATGGTCGGCGGTTCGGACGAAGGTTTTGCCTTGGCCAAGCCTTATCTGGAAAAGATGGGCAAGGCGATTTTCCATGCAGGCGACAACGGCAGCGGTCAAACCGTGAAAGTCTGCAATAACATGCTGCTGGGGATTCTGATGATCGGCACGTCCGAAGCGATCAGGCTGGGCATGGCGAACGGCATGGATCCTAAGGTGCTGTCGGAAATCATGGCGAAAAGTTCGGGCCGCAACTGGGCGCTGGAAGTGTATAACCCTTGTCCCGGCGTGATGGAAAATGCGCCGGCTTCCAAGGGTTACAGTGGTGGTTTCGGCGTCGACCTGATGTTGAAGGATCTGGGGCTGGCGGTGGAAAACTCCCTGTCCACCGGCAGCAGCGTGCCGCTGGGCGCACTGGCGCGCAACCTGTACGACATCCACAGCAAGAGCGGTGCCGGCGGGCTGGATTTTTCCAGTATTTTTAATATGCTGGCGAAGGCCGAATGAGCTGACCGAGCTGAGTTTTGACTGGACGCCGCACCTTACCGTACATGATCATCGCGGCAAGGTGTGGCGGTTTTTATTACCAGTTGTCAAGCACGCGCGCCAAACGCATCACGGTTACACCCGGACCGAGATGACGTAGCGACGGCATGATGATCACGCAATCGTCATAAGGCGTGGCAATCTCCCTGTCGCCATCACGCGCGATGACGGTACCAGCGTGTTCAATCCGCTCCAATCCCCGGAAATCTTGCGTGAACTCGAGATCCATCGTGTCTGCTATCACCGCTTGCGTTACCTGCAGGACCTGTTGCGCGGCGGGTTTGGCTTGCTTCATGAAAACCGTTAAATCTGTCGCTGCGACCACACCGGTCGTGATCAGGAAGCGAGATGCTGCATCCATGGCGACGTCCTTGCTGCGGACTGAAAAATGCTGCCCGGTCTCGATCAGCAAGGCGTTCTTCGGGCTGGCGGCATCGCCGAAGTCGCGATAGTCGCGCAACCGCTTGCCGTTTGCATGTCCGGCGTCGACGATCACATGCTCGGGGACGCCGATGTCGACGGCAAACTGGATGCCTTTGGCCAACGGCCCGCTTAACATCAGCGGCGGCGCTTCCTCATGCATGGAATGCAGGTCCAGCAGAAAATCGACGCTGTCGATAATCGGCCGCAATGCGCGCGCCCGGCGCAGTTCCTGCGAGTCGTCGCTGCTATCCAGTCGCGCCTCGGACCAGACGCGGTTCATGTCTTCATCAATGAAGCGGCTTGCATCCGGGTTGCTGCTATCGAAACGGCGATAGGCATCTACATTTGCGAAACCGAGCGTGAGACGGCCTTTAACCGGCCGCACGCCCGATCGCAGGAACCTGTCCACGGTGATGGCGCCGCTGACTTCGTTGCCGTGGGTTAGCGCCAGGATCATGGCATGCGGGCCGGCTACACCGCTGTCGAAAGTATGGATGTAATCGACACCCGTGTTACCGGTTTGCCATTCCGTGATATCGGGGAAAGTCACCTCGATCGGATATTCCTGCAACTTTGCACGAATCTGTTCCAGGGTTTTCATTAACGTTGCTCCTGTTCGAAAAGCTAAATAGATTTAATGAATTGAAAGGGAGGAGTTTCAGACCGGACCGCGGCGCGCCATCCGGCGGCCGAGCACCAGCACTGCCACAATACTGATCAAAGCCGTTGCCATCACATAAAAACTAGGCGCCAGCTTGCTTCCGCTGAAGGCGATCATCCAGGTCACGATCAACGGCGCAAAGCCGCCAAACAAGGTGACCGAAAAGTTATAGCTGAGGGCGAGTCCGGTGCCGCGGGTGCTGGTCGGGAAGATGTCCGACAACATCGCAGGGATCGGTCCGAGGCATGCCGCAATCAGCAGGCCGACCAGGCCCTGGACCAGCATCAAGGTGCCGACCGACGGCCAGGTTATCAATAACAGGAACAAGGGATAGGAAGTACAAGCTATCGTCAGCATCGCAATCGACAGCACACGGAAACGGCCGTAGCGATCCGATAGCGCACCAAATGCCGGCGCGCTGACCATCAGGACAAGCCCGGTCACCATCGCACTGAGAAATGAAGAGGTCGCCGGGATATGCAATTGTTTCAGTGCATAGGTCGGCATGTACAATTTGTGTACGTAGTTGAACGCGGTCGCGCCCGAAACCACGCCTATGCCCAGCAGCAGGTTGATACGGTCACGCACCAGCACAACTTTCAACGGCGACTTCTCAGGCTTGACTGCAGCAATTTTCTTGAACTCCGGGGTCTCGTCGATCTGGCTGCGTATATACATACCAACCGGTCCGATCAGCAAACCGATGCCGAACGCGATCCGCCAGCCCCAGTCATTGACTTGACTATCTGTCAGCGTGTAGCTTAGAAGCGCACTGACGCCGGCGGCAAATACGGTTGCCAGACCCTGTGTCGATAACTGCCAGCTGGCAAAGAAACCCCTTCGTTTGGCATCGGCATGTTCGACCATGAATGCGGTCGCTGCGCCGAATTCGCCGCCGGTGGAAAAGCCTTGCAGCATGCGGGCCACGATCACGATCAGCGGCGATGCAATACCGATTTGTGCATAGGTCGGTGCAAAGACAATCATTGCCGTGCCGATCATCATGATGAAGATTGAGGCTGTCAGCGATGCTTTGCGTCCGGCCCGGTCGGCATACGAGCCAAGGATGATAGCGCCGAGCGGACGCATGATGAATGAAATCCCGAAGGTGCCTACGCTCAGCAGCAAGGAAGTGGTTTCGTTCGCCGCCGGGAAGAACGTCTTGCCGATCACAATCGCGAAATAGCCGTAGATCAGCAAATCGTAAAATTCGAGTGCGTTGCCGATGCTGGCGGCGCAAATTTCTTTCCAGGGATTACGCGGTTTGCTGATCGGCAAGCTGCGTGCTCCCGATGTTCGTGGTTGTGATGACATGCGATAGCTCCAGAATTATAGTTATTGCGCTTCGTCGGTTGCAAAAATTGCACGACGGAGCGCTATTTTGATTTTCAAAACTGGCTGGAGAGGAGGCTGTCACTGCTCTGCGAGCAACACCTGCAGTGTGTTTCGTGTCGGACCCTGTCCATAATTTTTGAAAATTTGTGGAAGTATAGGGAGCCCATCGCAACGCCAATTGCCGTTTCGGCACAGGTTTGTGCTTTTTATTTTGATTGCGGTATTTTGCTTGCGGTCATTGTTGCAGCATCGGGCGCCAGGCACCGTTTGCTATTGGTCATCGATGACATCTGCAGAAACACCTTCCCAGATCGCGTTGACCAGCGCATTGGTGTTGCCCCGCATGCGATAGAGCGAAATATCGAAACTGACGCGCATGTCGGCATCGCCAACCAACAACAAGTTGCCCTGCTTCAAATCTTCCTGCACCAACCGTTGCGGCAGCCAGGCCAGGCCGGTGCCACGCTTGGCCATTTCCAGAATCGATTCGTAGGAATCGGCCTGGTAGACTATGCGTAGCGATAATTTTTGCGGCAAGCTGGCCAGGTGCTTGGCAAGTACGCCGCGTAGCGTTAGCGACTGGGAAAATGCCAGCCAGGGAATAGGTGTCGTCGTGTCGACGGCCGGCAACCGGAATTTAGGAAATCCCTTGGCATCCGACGCACTGACCGGCAATAGCACCTCGCGCGCCAGCGTGACGGATTCGTAACGTTGGGGATCGATCAACAAGCGCGTGGTCGGGCTGGAATAGATCACCAGCAAATCGACGTCGCCGCTCGACAAGCGCAAGATGACCTCTTGCGCGCCGCCGGTGCTGACTGAGACCGGGAAGGGGCCGAAGCGGTGGTTGATCGCTTCGTACCAACCCGGGAAGAAGGTTCGCGCCAGGGTACGGCCGGTGGCGACGCGCAGCACTTCGTCGGGATGCTGGGTTGTATCTTGCAATTGTGCCCGGACTGCATGCAAGACATCGATCGTATGCGTTGCGGCATCGAGAAACAGCAAGCCGGCCGGTGTCAGGGATAGTGGTTGGGTGCGCGCGACCAGTTCCGCGCCAACCCATTGTTCCAGTGCGTGGATGCGACGGCCGAAAGCCGGATGGGTAACAAAGCGGTTTTCCGCAGCGCGGGAAAAACTGCGGGTCCGAGCTAACTCGACAAAATCTTCAAGCCAGGTCAATTGCATGTTTACCCTGCCGATTTAATTGATGTAAGTAGTTGTGGGCGCATTGTGACACTTGCCGGGCCATTCGCGCTATCGAAGCGCGGCAGAGAAATTATCTGAACATCAACATTTACATGAGTTTATATATGAGTTTATATAACTAAGCTTATGCAACAAAATTAGTTGACCAGATTATCTGTATTGAATATAGTGACAGTATGAAGTCCAGTCGATTTGCCGTGGCGGCACACATTTTAGTCAGCGTTGAATACGCTACCAGGGGTGGGGAAGTGTATTTCCCGTCCACCGCCATTGCTGCCAGCGTCAATACTAATCCGGTTTTTGTGCGAGAGCTGTTGCGTAAGTTGAGCAAGGCCGGCCTGGTGGTGACCAAGGAGGGAAAGGGCGGCGGTGTGCAGCTGGCGCGGCCGGCTTCGGCAATCAACCTGGCCGAGATCTATCAGGCAGTGGAGGAGGGGCCGGTGCTGAAGCACAATACCCGCACGAAAGACCTTTGCTGTCCGGTTAGCTGCGGCATGGATATGGTGCTGGATCCGGTAGTATCCGAAGTAGAGGACGCCATGCTGGAGATTTTGAAGGGCCGGAAACTGTGCGAACTGGTCAACAAGATTGCAGACAAGACTAAAGTCATGGCTCAGGCTGGAATGTAGTGGTTTTTTTATAGTTAACTGTATGAATATTAAATACAGTTAATCGGGTAGAGGGATCGGTTTTGATCCCGTTTTTATATTTTAAACTGTAGTTAAAAATAATACAGTTTAATCAGGGCCAGACAACAAACAGGAGTTTCACATGGAAAAAAATCTAGCGGCGATCAGCGCGCAAAACGACAGCCGTCTCGATCTGCCTCTGCCGGATCAGCGCATCCATACCGACGGCACGCCATCGCCGTTGCGGTCCTGGTTGTCGGTGGTGGCGGTGGCGATAGGCGCTTTCGCTTTTGTGACGACAGAATTCCTGCCGGTCGGCCTGCTGCCGCAAATTGCCCGCGACCTTGGTGTCTCGCCCGGCACGGCGGGTTTGATGGTGACCACGCCCGGGGTTATCGCAGCGATATCGGCCCCCGCCCTGATGTTGGGAGCAGGGCGCATCAACCGCCGTTTGATCTTGCTGGCTTTGTCGGTCTTGCTGCTGGCTTCCAATCTGGTGTCGGCGATGGCTCCCGGCTTCGGCACGATGTTGCTGGGCCGGGCGCTGCTGGGCGCGGCACTTGGCGGTTTCTGGACGCTGGCGCTGGCGACTTCGGCGCGGCTGGTGCAGGAGCAGCACGCGGCCAAGGCAACCGCGATGATACTGACCGGGGTTACCTTCGCCACGGTAATAGGCGTGCCGCTTGGTACTTTTATCAGCACCATGGCTTCCTGGCGCGCATCGTTTATTGCCACCGGCGTGCTAGCCGCCGTGGCGCTGGCTGCACAAGCATTGCTGTTGCCTTCGTTGCCGTCGAAAGCAGCGATACGCTTGAGCGATCTGCGCGCTTTGTTGAGCCGTGCCAATACCCGTAAAAGCTTGCTGATGGTGGCGCTGGTGTTTGGCGCTCACTTTTCGGCCTACACCTATGTCACGCCGTTCCTGGTGCAAAGCGCCGGATTCAGCCTGCCTGCGATTACTTCGGTATTGCTGGGTTTCGGTTTTGTCGGTTTCGTGTCGAATTTTGTGATCTCGACTACCGTCAGCCGCAATTTGCAGCTTTCCTTGTTTGCCGTGGTGGCGATACTGATGGTGTCCTTGCTGGCGCTACCGTCGTTGCATGCGTCCCAAGCCGGGGTAGTGGTGATGATATTGGCGTGGGGTGTAGCGTTCGGCGCTATTCCATTGTGCCTTAGCATCTGGCTGCAATTGTCTTCACCGGATCTGCCGGAAGCCGGTTCTGCATTGTTCGTCAGCATTGTGCAGGTAGCGATCGCCGTGGGCTCATCCACCGGTGGCGTGGTGGTCGATTCGCTCGGCATCCCGTCGACCTTGTGGCTGGGCGGCGCCCTGGCGCTGGCCGGTCTGGCGGTGATCTCCAGTTTCGGCTTCAATAACAAGAAGCTGGGCGAGATATTGAGTCAATAACTTGCTGTTCGTAGGGTAGGCACAAAGGCGTGCCCACCCTACAACACAGGCGAAAAAAAACGCTGCCGATTATCGGCAGCGTTTTTTGTAAGCGGAAGGGTAAGCACCCCCGGTATTAACCGCGCTTCTTGAACTCGTTGGTACGTGTGTCGATTTCGATCAAGTCGTCGGAGCTGACAAACAACGGCACCATGACGATGTGTTGATTTGCTTCGATCGCGTTTTCGATCTTGGCTTCTTTCAGGACATTGCCCGAAGTGTTACCTTTAACCGCTGGCTCCGAGTAAACAACCTGGCGCACGATAGTGGTTGGCAGTTCGACCGAAATTGCTTTGCCGTCGTAAAACACAGCTTCGCATTCCATGCCGTCTTTCAAGTAGTGCAATGCATCGCCCAGGTTTTCTTCTTCGATTTCATACTGTTCGTAGTCTGCGTCCATGAACACGAACAACGGATCGGCGAAATACGAATAGGTAACAGGCTTCTTGTCGAGCACAACTACGTCAAACTTGTCGTCGCCACGGAAAACGTTTTCCTGTGGGCTGTTTGTCAGAAGATTCTTCATCTTCCACTTGTAGGTGAAGCCCGTGCGGCTCGAACCGTTGACATCAGAGCGCAAAACGATCATTGGCTTACTGTCAACCATAATGATATTGCCGACACGAATTTCTTTTGCTGGTTTCATAGCGAATATAGGTAAAAAAGTAGGTTACATAAAAATCATCTGTAGCCCACTGGCAAAAAGCGCCGCAAGCCCACGTATGATTGAATTTTTAAATGCGTCAAAAATTAGCCGTATATTTTAACCTATTTTTGAACGTCTCTTACTGAACTGTTTCGGCAAACTTCAGCAAATTGCTGGTCAAGTCGCCATTTCCCCCCATTTGACGTTGCCAATCTGTAGACATGATGGCAATTTTTTGCATGTCGGCTTCAAATAGCGCCCATAGTGAAGTCCAGTTCACCGTTTTTTTTGTGGCTTCATTCCAGCTCAAGGAGAATTCGCGCAGGTTCTCTGTCGTGGCCGTGTAGCGGCCCAGGAATGCATTCAATTTAACGTGATGCAAGTCTTCGTCTTGCGGGTATATATGCCAGATAAAAGGCTTGTCGGCCCATTGAGCACGGACGAAGGAATCTTCGCCTCGTACAAAATTGAGGTCGCATGCCCACAATAGCCTGTCGTAGTCGGGTTGGGGAACGAAAGGCAGTACTCGCACAGTCAGTGCGCCGTGGCTGGCGGTTGCTCCGGCGTGCGCAGTTCGCCCCAGGAATTTTTCGATGGCGTCGACGGCAACGCCTTCCGGCACCAGGCAGGTAATTGCTTTTCCATTGCTTTGCCAAGCATCGAATAGCGCAGAAACCGGCGCTTGTGGATAACAAAACAGGGAGACCTTCAGGGAAGCCATCTCTGCCGGTGTGACGCCGAACTGGCTGAGAAAAGCCGCCATCGCAGCGGCGTCTTGTTGAAATGCCTGACGCTGTTGCTCTAGCCCGGATTCACGCAGCAGGCCGCCGGTTTTCCCGGTGAAGCCGGGAAAGAAGAAATATTTTGTCAAAGATCGCGACTGGGGCGACGGCAGCGCATGGCAACCTTCAACCCATTCTTCGGCGCTAAGGCCTTCCAGATTCAGCCACACCGGATGCGGTGCGCGCTCGGCCATCGCCGCGATATAAGCAGGCGGTATGTCGCAAGCAAAAAACTCGATCACGATGTCGGCGACGTCGGCGGCCGTGAATACGCCGTCTACGCCGTCTTGGTCGCGCCAATGGCGTACCGTCACGGTGCCAATCTGTTGTACGTCGCGATCAACCGCGACATCCGGACAAATTCGGTGGAAGCTACGCAAATCGTCCACCCACAAAGTCACGGCGATGCCATGTTCCTGTTCCAGTTGACGTGCCAGGCGCCAGCAGATGCCTATGTCGCCAAAGTTGTCGACGACCTTGCAAAACAATGCCAGTGATGTTTGTGTTTTGTGATGATTCAAGATTCAAATTCCAACAGTAATGATTTTTTTATGGTGCAACGGTTTTGCATTCGGCCCTGTAATGTAATAATGCCGTCCCCGTATGATACTGGACCTTGAACGATGACTAATGAGCGCGACCTGATTGCCAATCTGACGCTGGCGGTAATCGATCTGGCCGGAGCTGTGGCGCAAATAGCGGAAACCATGCCCCAGCACACCATGGCGCAGGTCAATGATTCGCTGAATGTGGCGGTTACCAAGCTGGAGCAGGTGGTCATCGCCATCGGCGCCGGTGATGGCGAAGATGGCAATGGGGACGGGATAGTGGCGGAAGTTGAATCCGCAAGTGAAGCGCAAAGCGCCTAAACGGCCTGGTCGAATTTGGCGTGTTCTAGCAAGTGGCGCGTTATCACCCGGTGAAAAGGCATGATCGTCGCCAGATAGGTTCTTCCCAAAAGATTATTGGTCTTGACCACCGTGGTGACTGTCACCTCCGTAGCGGTTTCACCGTCTGGAGCAACCGTTATGCTGACCCTGAAATCCAGATGCTTATCGTCGAATCCCAGCACCACTTCCTGCGGCGATTGCGCGACGACAGGAAAGCCGCCAACTGTGCGCTGCGCGCCACGCGGATCATCTACCCCCATTTCAACGGTTTTCAATTGAAACAGCCTGACCACCCGGTTGCGCGTCGCCATCAATTGCTTGATCCAGCCGGGTGGATTTTTGATGATGGCGTCGGTAGCCCGTCGCGCGTCCAGGCCGGCAATGTCGGCCCGGACCTGATACGCGTCGACAAAATCATGGCCGGGCAATAACGCGTGGCAGCTGGCGCCCGGCATCACGGCAATCGCTGCGGTGTTCATTTCTTGCTGGCCCTGGCTTCATGCTCGGCCGCGGCGCTTTCAAAGCGCTCGCGGGTGGTTTCTTCATCGCGGCTGCCGAAAGCGTAATTCGCCTCCAGCCACATGACGTTGATGATGCCGAAAGCCAGGGCCAGGCCGACTCCCAATATCCATGCGAAATACCACATAATTTTCTCCTGTTCTGCGAATGCGCAGGTTAGTAAGCAGTGTGCTCGTTGTCTTCAATGTGCTTCAAGGTGACCTTGCCGCGCATGACCCGGTACACCCAGGTGGTGTACAGCATGATGATCGGCAGCATGATGACCACTACCCAGAACATGATGCCCAGCGTCTTGTGGCTCGATACCGCATCCCAGATAGTGAGGCTGCTGTTGGGGTCGAGCGAGGAGGGCATGATGAACGGGAACAGGGAGGCGCCCGCAGTCAGGATGATGCCGGTCACGCTGAAGCCGCTGGACAGGAATGCTGCCATTGCCTTGTCAGCGACGCTGAATACCACGCACAGCAATGCCCCGGCGACGGCAATGACCGGCAAGGCCCAGGTGGCGGGCCAGTGCGCGTAGTTGTCGAACCAGGCGCCGTTGACGGTAGCGACGGTTTTGACGATCGGCATGAAAGCGCTGTTCGGGTCCGGCATGCCGGTGATGCGGTAACCGTTGATGCCGAACGCAACCCAGAAGCCGCCAGCCACGAACAGCAGTATCGTCACCAGGCCCGCGACTTTAGCCACGCTGCGGGCGCGTTGGGCGATCAGCGCATCGGTCTTGACTTGCAGGTAAGCGGCGCCATGCATCAGCAACATGGCAACGCTGAGCAAACCGGCCAGCAGCCCGAACGGATTCAACAGTTGGAAAAAGTTGCCGGTATATTCAACCCGCATGGTGTCGTCATAATGAAACGGCACACCGAGGAACAGGTTGCCGAACGCCACGCCGAAAATCAGCGGCGGCACGAAACCGCCGGCGAACAGGCCCCAGTCCCAGGCATTGCGCCAGCGGGTATCGGCCACCTTGCTGCGGTAATCGAAGCCGACCGGGCGGAAGAACAGTGAGAACAGCAGCAGCATCAGCGCCACATAAAAGCCCGAAAACGCGGCGCCATACACTAGCGGCCACGCGGCAAAAATCGCGCCGCCGGCAGTGATGAACCAGGTTTGATTGCCTTCCCAGGTGCTGCCTATCGAATTGATGATGACGCGGCGCTCACCGTCGGTCTTGCCGATGAAAGGCAGCAGCATGCCGACCCCGAAATCGAAGCCGTCTGTCAGTGCGAATCCGATCAGCAGCACGCCGACGAAGCCCCACCAGATTATTTTTAATGTTTCGTAGTCAAAGATCATGGTGTTCTCCTTATGCCTTGGCTGTGCTGTCGTGGCTGATGCCCGTACTTGGCTGATCCGCTTGCTCCCAGTGATACTTGCCGGTATGCAGGCTGCTTGGGCCGCGCCGGGCGTACTTCACCATCAATATCATTTCAATCACGAACAGGAAGGTGTAGAAGCCGAGGAATCCGGCCAGGCTGAAATACAAGCTGCCTGGCTGCAACGTTGATGCCGATAAATGGGTCGGCAGCACGCCCGAGATGGTCCATGGCTGACGGCCATATTCAGCCAGCACCCAGCCCAGCTCGATCGCTACCCATGGCAACGGAATGCTGTACACGGCAAGGCGCAGCAGCCAGCGTTGCTTCGCCAGTTGCTTGCGGATCAGGAAGTAGAACGAGCAAGAGAATATGAACAGGAACAGGATCCCCAGCCCGACCATCAGCCGGAACGACCAGAACATCGGCGCTATTTTCGGGAAGGTGTCATTGACCGCCATCGCAATTTGTTCGGGCGTGGCGTCGACCACCTTCGGCGTGTATTTCTTCAGCAGCAGCCCGTAGCCGAGATCGTGTTTCAGCTTGTCGAAATCGGCAATCGCTTCCGGCGATTTGTCGCCGCCTTTGAGGCGGGTCAGGGCGGCATACGCCAGCATGCCGTTGCGAATACGCACTTCATGCTCTTTTTTCAGGTCGTGGATGCCGGTGATCTGCTTGTCCACCGAGCGGGTGCCGATCAAGCCCAGCACGTAGGGAATCTTGAACGCGTAATCGGTGCGTTGTTCCTTCTCGTTCGGCCAGCCGAACACGGTGATGCCGGCCGGCGCTGCCTCGGTATGCCATTCGGCTTCCATCGCTGCCATCTTGACCTTGTTGACTTCGCCTGCGGTATAACCGGATTCGTCGCCGAGCACGATGACCGACAAGGTCGACGCCAGGCCGAAGCCGGCGGCAATCGCAAATGACCGCAAGGCAAATGCGGTGTCGCGACCTTTCAACAGGTAGTAGGCGGAGATGCCGAGCACGAACATCGAGGCGGCGACGTAGCCGGCTGACAAAGTGTGGACGAACTTGACCTGGGCCACCGGATTGAAGATGACATCGACGATGCTGGTCAGCTCCATGCGCATGGTTTCATAGTTGAACTCGGCGCCGACCGGATTGTTCATCCAGCCGTTGGCGATCAGGATCCACAGCGCAGACAGGCTGGAGCCGAGCGCCACCAGGAACGTAATCAGCAAATGCTGGACCCGCGACAAGCGATCCCAGCCAAAGAAGAACAGGCCGACGAAAGTCGATTCGAGGAAGAACGCCATCATCCCCTCGATCGCCAGCGGCGTGCCAAAGATATCGCCGACATAGTGCGAGTAGTAAGACCAGTTGGTGCCGAACTGGAATTCCAGCGTGATGCCAGTGGCGATCCCCATCGCGAAGTTAATCCCGAACAATTTGCCCCAGAAGCGGGTCATGTCTTTGTAGATCGGGCTGCCGGTCATCACATAGACCGACTCCATGATCACCAGGATCCATGCCAGTCCGAGCGTGAGCGGTACAAACAGGAAGTGGAACATCGCGGTCGCGGCGAACTGCAGGCGAGATAAGGCGACGACTTCATCAATAGGAATCATTGGCGGGTCTCCGAAGAGGAAGGGTGGAAGGAGCTAGAAGGGGTGGAAAGCGATGCGGCTGGCGGCTGGCTCAGGAAATGTTGCTCGACCAGTTCGGTCGGCATACGCATTTTCTTGGTTTGCGGTTCAGAGAAGAAGGCTTTCCACAGCAGCGTCAACAGGGCGATCTTGACGATCAGGATCAGCGTGATCTCGACCGCCAGCGGCAAGCGCGTGAATCTTTTTTTTGCGGAGAAAGACTGCATGCGTCTAATCCTTTAACTGGACCGTCAGTTGCACGTCAGGGTGATCGCCATGGGTTTTGCTGCTGCTCGATGTGCCACGGAATTTGTCGCGCACGTCCAGCAATTTCTTGACCTTGGATCCCATCTTCATCAGAGATGCCAGGGTTTCCGGAGACAAGCGTTGCACATCGTCGAACCAGGAACTGGATAATTCGATCAGATTGTACATCTCGCGCATCCGTTGTTGTGCTTGTTTATCAATATCGTTGGCGGGATTCTCCAGCAAAGCATCCCGCAGCATCGACAAAGTCGGCTCAATCTCACGCCGGCGGCGCTCTTCCAGCAGGGTCTTGAAAATATCCCAGATATCCTTTGGCGGTTCGAAGTATTCACGGCGGTCGCCCGGCTGGTGCAATAGCTTGACCAGTCGCCAGGATTGCAATTCTTTCAAGCCCATGCTGACGTTCGAGCGCGAAAAAGTCAGGTAATCGGCAATCTGGTCGGCGTTCAAGGGCTGGCCAAGCACATACAGCAAGGCATAGATCTGGCCGACCGTGCGATTGATGCCCCAGCGGCTACCCATTTCGCCGAAGTGCGAGATGAAGCGCTGGGTTAGCGGTGTGAGAGGAGTGAGCGGGGTGCTTGCGCCCGGGGAATTGGTGGCTTGGGTAGTTGGCATGATGTTTTGAATTTTCAGTAATTACTGAAATATAAGTTAAAACAGGAATGTGTGCAAGGTTGTTGCTTTATGATTACTCATTTGCGCGGATTGATGGTGATGCTACAAGGAAGTGGCAACTTAGCTGCAACTAAGTCGATGTTGCATCGCACGATAGGGCATTGAGCCGTTATAATTTCAGGTTAAGAGGTTTTGTAGCGATTTTTTTAATTATTGACGAGAGCACACCATGAGTCTGAATCAAGTATCGGCCGGGCGCGATTTGCCAAACGATTTCAACGTCATCATCGAAATCCCGATGAATGCCGATCCGATCAAGTACGAAGTCGACAAGGAGTCCGGCGCGATTTTTGTTGATCGCTTCATGGGTACTGCAATGCATTACCCTTGCAACTACGGCTATATCCCGCAAACCCTGTCGGAAGACGGCGATCCGGTCGACGTGCTGGTGATCACTCCGTTCCCGCTGTTCCCAGGCGTGGTTGTACGTTGCCGCCCGGTCGGTGTGTTGAAGATGTCGGACGAAGCCGGCCAGGACGCCAAGTTGCTGGCGGTGCCGGTCGACAAGGTGCTGAGCATCTATACCCACTGGCAGAAACCGGAAGACATGAATGAACTGCGCTTGAAGCAGATCCAGCATTTCTTCGAGCACTACAAGGATCTGGAAAAGGGCAAATGGGTCAAGATCGACGGTTGGTTCGGTCCGGATGAAGCGCGCAAGGAAATCCTGGCGGGTGTTGAGGCTTACAAAAAATCCATCGCGTAATTAGTACCGTTGGACAGGTTTGTCAAAAAGCGCACTTCGGTGCGTTTTTTATTGCCTGCTCGTTTTTACTAGCAACATCAACCGCCCACCAAACAAATTCAAAGCAAGCCCACCCAACACCAGCAACCCCGCAACGATTTTCCACCACTCCAGCGATTCACCCAGCACGATGGCGGCGCTCAGCATGCCTACCAGTGGCACCAGCAACGAGAACGGCGCCACCGTGGCCGCCGGGTATTTGCGCATCAGGATGGTCCAGATGCCATAGCCGACGATGGTGTTGGGGTAGGACTGATAAAACACGGCAGCCACCGAAACCCAGCCAAAGTGCGTAAACGCGTTGTGCCAGGCGGCAGGGCCTTCAAACACGGCTGAGGCCAACAGCAACGGCGGCGATGCAATCAACGAACCCCAGGCCATCAGCGCCAGTGGATTGACTTTGCCGATTCTCTTGGTGACGATATTGGCGCTGGCCCAGCTGAGACCGGCGCCGATGACCAGCAGGAAGCCGATCACAGTGGCTTTCGCTTCCAGATGAGCGGCGACCAGCACAATCCCGGCCAGCGCCACCAGCGCGCCAAGTAATTGCGTCACCAGTGGCCGTTCACCAAGCAGCAGCACCGCCAGGCCGATAGTGAAAAACGCTTGCAGCTGAATCACCAGCGAAGCCAGGCCGGCGCCGATACCCATCTGCATGCCCGAGAACAGCAAGGAAAACTGTAGTGCGAACTGGAATAGGCCGAAACCGATCAGGTAACGCCAGGGAATCGCCGGCCTTTTGATGAAAAACACCAGCGGCAGTGCGGCAAACACGAAACGCAGCGCCGAAAACAGCAGTGGTGGCAAACCTGCCAGGCCAATCTTGATCACGACAAAATTCAACCCCCAGATCGTGACGGTCAGCAAGGCTAGCAAGATATGGGTGGGTTGCATGGCGGTTCTTTGTGTGAGGTCGGGCCGGATGCGTGGCCGACAATGGTATTTGTATAGGTCTGATACAGCAAGTGCCAATGCCGCTGCTATCGATAGATGTTTAAATAAGCAACTTATAGGATGACGTATGACTTGGTGGGCTGATCCCCAGTACAATTGAACGGGGCTAGCAATTTAGCATCCGCGCCAGGCGTGCAGTGCGAGCATTGCCATGGAAAGTCGATATTGCTTTGTTTTTTTAGGAATATTTCCAAACAGATCTTGCGGGTCGATATTTTTACTTGTACGATGACAGACATCAAATAAGATTAAATGCAGTAGGAAATTTCCGCTTTTCTCAATCTTTCATCAACGACCATCATGTTCACACCACAAGACCTGAAACAAATCCTCTCTTCCGGCTTGCTTTCTTTCCCGATTACCGACTTTGACGCTGACGGCAATTTTGTCTCCAGGCCCTACGCAGATCGTCTGGAATGGCTGGCGCCGTATGGTGCGACCGCGCTATTTGTTGCCGGTGGAACAGGCGAATTTTTCTCCCTGACGCCAGAGGATTACACGAAAGTTGTAAAGGTCGCAGTTGAAACCTGTCGCGGCAAGGTGCCTATCCTGGCCGGAGCAGGCGGCCCGACCCGTACTGCAATTGCTTACGCGCAAGAGGCGGAAAAGCTAGGTGCCCATGGCGTGTTGCTAATGCCGCATTATCTGACCGAAGCCAGCCAGGATGGCCTGGTAGCGCATATCGAAGCAGTCTGCAAATCCGTCAAATTCGGTGTGGTTGTGTACAACCGCAACGTATGCCGCCTGGATGCCGATTCGCTGCTGAAACTGGCTGACCGTTGTCCGAACCTGATCGGTTTTAAAGACGGTATCGGTGAAATCGAATTGATGGTCACGATCCGGCGCAAGCTGGGCGACCGCTTTACTTACCTGGGCGGTTTGCCTACTGCGGAAGTGTATGCCTCCGCCTATAAAGCACTGGGCGTGCCGGTATATTCTTCGGCAGTGTTCAATTTCATCCCGAAAACGGCAATTGATTTCTACGAAGCGGTGCGCACCGATGATTTCGCGACGACTAACCGCCTCATCGACGATTTCTTCTTACCTTACCTGGCGATCAGAAACCGGAAGCAAGGTTATGCCGTCAGTATCGTGAAAGCCGGCGCAACCTTGGTCGGCCACACTGCGGGCCCGGTGCGGACGCCATTGACGGATATGACGCCGCAAGAATGCGAACGGCTTGATGTGTTGATCAAATCCCTTGGTCCGCAGTAGGTCTCTTTAATACATATCGAATAGGCGCACAAGTTCAGCGCCAGGATTAATACTAAGTTTTGGAACTGGAGACAACCATGTCGAACACAAACAATCCTTTACCTGCCAATGACACGCCGCGTATCGTGTCCTTGCAGGTGATACCCGTCGCAGGCCGGGACAGTATGCTGCTTAACCTGAGCGGCGCTCACGGCCCTTACTTCACGCGCAATATCGTCATCCTGACCGACAGTTCCGGCGAGACGGGCGTTGGCGAAGTTCCTGGCGGCGAGAAAATCAGGCAGGCACTGGAAGATGCAAGACAGCTGGTTGTCGGCCAGTCTATCGGCGATTACAACAATATCCTTAACCAGGCACGCCAGGCTTTTCAGGGCAGAGATGCCGGCGGTCGCGGCTTGCAGACTTTCGACTTGCGTATTGCGGTACACGCGGTCACGGCGCTGGAAGCAGCGCTGCTTGACCTGTTGGGCAAGTTCTTGAAGGTACCTGTAGCAGCCCTGCTGGGCGAGGGGCAACAGCGCGATGCAGTAGAAATGCTCGGCTACCTGTTCTATATCGGCGATCGCAAAAACACGGACTTGCCGTATGCCTCAGCCGACGACGAACCTGATGACTGGCTACGCCTGCGTCATGAGGCCGCTATGACGACCGAGGCCATTGTCGAGTTGGCGCGCGCCGCCCATGACCGATACGGTTTCAACGACTTCAAGCTGAAAGGCGGCGTGTTGCGCGGTGAAGATGAAATGGAAGCCGTGACCGCTCTGTCGGAGGAGTTCGCTGAAGCCCGCATTACGCTGGATCCGAATGGCGGCTGGCTGCTTAAAGATGCAATCCGCCTGTGCCGTGACAAGCGCGACGTGCTGGCCTATGCGGAAGATCCATGTGGAGCGGAAAACGGCTATTCCGGGCGCGAAGTAATGGCGGAGTTCCGCCGCGCCACCGGCCTGCTGACTGCGACAAACATGATCGCCACCGACTGGCGTGAGATGCGCCATGCGATTCAGTTGCAGTCGGTCGACATACCCTTGGCCGATCCGCATTTCTGGACCATGCAAGGTTCTGTGCGCGTAGCGCAAATGTGCAATGAATGGGATCTCACTTGGGGCTCTCATTCGAATAACCACTTCGATATTTCCCTGGCGATGTTCACCCATGTCGCTGCTGCAGCACCTGGAAAAATTACCGCGATTGACACCCACTGGATCTGGCAGGACGGCCAGCGGCTGACAAAAGAGCCGTTGAAGATAGAAGGTGGATTGGTTCAGGTGCCTAAAAAACCTGGCTTGGGAATCGAGGTCGACATGGCTGAAATCGAGGCGGCTCATCAACTCTATCGCAACATGGGACTAGGTGCGCGAGACGATGCGATAGCAATGCAATATCTCATCCCTGGATGGAAATTCAATAACAAAATGCCTTGCCTGGTCCGCTAAAAAAATAACAGGTCTGGCAAATAAAATTCAAGGAGACAGCAGCATGGGTACACTTCTAACAACGGGCGCTGAAGGTGGCGCCGCAACTAACAGCAATGCCCAAAGCATATTGGACGTTGCGATCAGTAAAGTGAAATGGCGGATATTGCCTTTATTCGTCGTCATGTTCATCGCAAACTACATCGATCGCGTCAATATCGGCTTCGTCCGTTCCCATCTGCAAACCGACCTCGGCATAGGCGCCGCGGCATTCGGACTTGGAGCCGGCCTGTTTTTTGTGGCCTACGCGGTATTTGAAGTGCCTTCGAATATCTTGCAGCAGCGTTTTGGGGCCAAGGCCTGGCTGACCCGCATCATGTTCACATGGGGAGTCGTGGCTACGGGCATGGCATTCATTACCGGTGAAACATCGTTCTATGTAATGCGCCTGTTGTTGGGAGTAGCCGAAGCCGGCTTCTTTCCAGGTGTCGTGTATTACTTTACCCAGTGGCTGCCGAATAGCGAACGCGGCAAAGCAATGGCGATTTTCCTCAGCGGATCTGCACTCGCATCCGTGATTTCCGGTCCTCTCTCAGGCGCGCTGCTGCAGATCGAAGGCGGTGGATTCCACGGCTGGCAATGGATGTTTATTATCGAAGGTCTCGCATCGATCGTCTTGTGTGTTGTCGTCTGGTTCCGGCTGGATTCCCATCCACGTGACGCGAAATGGCTGACCGACGCCGAGCGCAACGCTTTAGCGGAGGTTATCGACGCCGAACAAAAAGAGCGCGAAGCCAACCGGCCAAAACATGTGAGTTCATTTACATTGCTGAAAGATAGCCGCATCGCGCTTTTCTGTTTCATCTATTTCGCGATCCAGCTGACTATCTACGGCGCCACGTTCTGGCTCCCAAGCATCATCAAGAAAATGGGCCATTTCAGCGAATTCCAGGTTGGCTTGTTCAACTCCATACCTTGGCTGATCTCTATCGTTGCAATGTATATTTTCGCCTCTCTGGCGACGCGCTTCAAGCATCAGCAAATGTGGGTGGCCATAGCGCTTGTTGTCGCAGCCTGCGGGATGTTCATGTCTACCACCAGCGGCCCGGTCTTTGCATTTGTGGCGATCTGCTTTGCCGCGATAGGATTCAAGGCAGCCTCCTCACTTTTTTGGCCTATTCCCCAAGGCTACCTGGATGCCCGGATCGCGGCTGGCGTTATCGCACTGATTAATTCAATCGGGAATTTAGGCGGCTTCTTTGCACCTGCAACCTTTGGCTACCTGGAGCAAAAAACCGGGTCGATCCAGGGCGGGCTGTATGGTCTGGCCATCGCGTCGATAGTTGCAGCGGCGTTGGTCTTCTGGACTAAAAAATCGGCAACGGTAAAGTTGCCAGGTCGATCCTGATCTTCGAGGATGCCGGCAGGTTGCATGACTGCCGGCTGTCTGACAGGGGCATCTAATGGCAACTGCTTGCTAAAGCGGCGTCGATCGGAACGGATTGCGATCGTTCAATTCGTCCATATAACTATCGATGCCGTCAGCCTCGCGCGCCAGGAAATTGGCTACCGCGTCGGCGAAGGCCGGACGTGCCAGCCAGTGCGCCGACCAGGTTTTTTGCGGTAAAAAGCCGCGCGCCATCTTGTGTTCGCCTTGGGCGCCACCTTCAAAGCAGGCGATTTTCTGTTCGATACAGAATTCCAGGGGCTGGTAGTAGGCGGTCTCAAAGTGCAGGCACGGGACGAATTCCAGTGCGCCCCAATAACGGCCGTATAAAGTTTGATCGGTATAGATCAACAACGACGATGCAATCGGCCGCCCGTTGCGTTCGGCCACGATCAGCAGGATGTTGTGCGGCATGCTGGCGCCGATCCTGAGGAAAAAATCCAGGTTCAGGTAGGGTGTGGAGCGATGCTCCGCATAGGTTTGCGCATAGCAGCGGTTGAAAAATATCCAATCAGCCTCAGTCGCATCTTGCCCGCGCACCCGGCGCAGGCGCACCCCGGCATCGGCTACCTTGCGCCGTTCGGCGACGATATTCTTGCGCTTCTTGCGTTCCAGCGTATCGAGAAATTCGGTGAAATTACGATAACCAGGGTTCAGCCAATGAAACTGGACGCCGCTGCGCAGCAGGAAACCTGCTTGCTGCAGGGCCTCGGCTTGCGCGGCCGGCGGATACAGGATGTGGGTGGAGGAAGTCTGCGTATCTTTGCGTAATGACTTCAACACATCGATCAGCGCCGCCCGCGCCTGGTCGTCACGCGCCAGCAGGCGGCCGCCGGTGACGGGTGTAAACGGAATCGCCGACAGCAGTTTCGGATAATATTCCAGGCCATTGCGCTCATAGGCGTCGGCCCAGGCCCAGTCGAACACGTACTCACCGTACGAGTGAAATTTCACATACAAAGGCAGGGCGGCAATCAGGCGCGGCTGGCCGTCAACTTCATCCCACAGTGTCACGTATTGCGGTTGCCAGCCTGATTTTTCCGAGGCGCTGCCGCTTTCGTGCAAGGCATGCAGAAAAGCAAATGAGAGGAAGGGATTAGCATCGGCCTGAAAACCTAGCAGTTCGTCCCATGCTGTCTGGCCGACCTCGCTCAGGGATGAAATGATGCGCGTGGTGGGCTTGCTCGTGGTCTGGGTTGTTGTCCGGGTTGTAGTCTTGATAATCAAGGAGTTGGCGAGCCGTCAATGGGGGATAAAGTGTGGAGTTTAGCATCGCTGCCAACGCTCTGCCGCCCGCTCTCAAGGGTAAGGCATTAGCATGCGATAATTAGCCTATCAAGCAGAGCGCAGGAAGAATGATGACAACCAATAAGTTTCTGAACCTTTACTCCCATGATTTTGCGCGTGTCGCGGTCGCCATCCCGAATTGCCGGATAGCGGACCCGGCTTTTAACGCCGCCGAAACTATCGCGCTCGCCAGACAGGCAGAGCAGCAGGGCGCTGTGCTGGTGGCGTTTCCGGAGCTGGGTTTGTCTGCCTACACCTGCGACGACCTGTTTCACCAACGTGCTTTGCTGGATGCCTGTGAAGCTGCCTTGGCCACAATAGTGGAGGCTTCGGCCACGCTGGCGCCGGCCATGATCGTCGGCTTGCCTTTACGCGTCGAGCATCAACTGTTCAATTGCGCCGTGGTGATTGCCGGCGGCCGGATCCAGGGCATCGTACCCAAGAGCTATCTGCCAAACTACGGCGAGTTTTATGAGATGCGCCAATTCAGCCCCGCTGAAAATACCGCAACCCGCCAAATCCGATTGTTTGGCGCCAGCATTCCATTCGGTACCGGCTTGCTGTTCGAGGTGAGCAACCTGCCGCTCCTGAGATTCCATGTCGAGATTTGCGAAGACGTTTGGGTGCCTATTCCACCCTCATCGTTTGCGGCGCTGGCCGGCGCCAGTGTCCTGGTCAATCTTTCCGCCTCGAATGTGGTGGTGGGGAAAGCCGGTTATCGCCATCAACTGGTGGCACAACAATCCGCGCGCTGCCTGTCGGCGTATTTGTATACCTCGGCCGGCAAGGGCGAGTCGTCGACTGACCTGGCCTGGGACGGGCAGGGTCTGATTTACGAGAACGGCGAACTGCTGGCAGAATCCGAGCGATTCCTGGACAATTCGCATGTCATCTTTGCCGATGTCGATCTCGAACGGTTGTCGCGCGAACGGATGCGTCAGACCACTTTCGGGCAGTCGGTCCGGCGTCATGCCGATGAGGTGGCCAAATTCGAGGTGCTGCGCTTCGAACTGGCGCTACCTTTGGACACGGCCCTGCCGTTGGCGCGCAAGGTCGAGCGTTTCCCCTATGTCCCGGCCGATACCAAGCGCCGCGATGAACGTTGCACCGAGGTCTACAACATCCAGGTCCAAGCGTTGGTGCAGCGCCTGTCGGCCAGCAAGATATCCAAAGTGGTGATCGGCGTTTCCGGCGGACTGGATTCAACCCATGCGTTGCTGGTCTGCGCTAAGGCGATGGACCGCCTGAACCTGCCGCGTTCGAATATCCTGGCTTACACCATGCCTGGTTTTGCCACCAGCGACCGCACCTTGCTGCAGGCCAGGCAGCTGATGCAGCTGGTTGGCTGCACGGCGGCGGAAATCGACATTCGCCCGAGCTGCCTGCAAATGTTGAAAGATCTGGGCCATCCTTATGCTGCGGGCCAGGACCAGTTCGACATCACTTTCGAAAACGTTCAGGCCGGCGAGCGCACCAATCATCTGTTCCGGCTGGCGAACTTCAATCACGCGATTGTCATCGGTACCGGCGACCTGAGCGAGCTGGCCCTGGGCTGGTGTACTTACGGCGTCGGCGATCACATGTCGCATTACAACGTCAACGCCAGCGTGCCGAAGACCTTGATCAGCCATCTGGTGCGCTGGGTGGCCGAGACTGGCGCCATCGGCGGCCAGGGTTCCGATGTGCTGCTGAATGTGCTGAGTACCGAGATCAGTCCGGAACTGGTGCCAGGCAAGGCTAGCGGAAAGCCAGAGCAGATTACGGAAGACGTCATCGGCCCGTATGAGTTGCAGGACTTTAACTTGTACTACATCCTGCGCTACGGCTTTGCGCCGTCGAAAGTCGCTTTCCTGGCGCTTTCAGCCTGGCAAGACAAGACTAAAGGCAGCTGGCCCCATAATGAGAAGATAGTACGGAACCAGTACGATCTGGCGGCGATCAAGCGCAACCTGGCGATCTTCCTCGACCGCTTTTTCAGGACCAGCCAGTTCAAGCGTTCCTGCGTGCCAAACGCGCCTAAAGTCGGAAGCGGCGGCTCGTTATCGCCACGCGGCGATTGGCGTGCGCCTAGCGATTCTGACGCGACCGTGTGGCTGAACGATCTGGCGAATATTCCCGACTGATCGTTTCCCTGCCCAAAAATAGGGAGAAAGCGGGTTGTTATCGCCGTTGTTGTAGATTTTGTCGCAGATATTGATTTACGGTTATAGACAAACCGAGTTTTTCCTATACTCTTACAGGTTGAGCTTTAACCATGCTGTGCCGTCATTTTAGGCACAGCGCTGCAAAGATTTATGTTTAATGCCTAAAGGAGTTGTCATGAAGCAAATTACCGCCGTTATCAAACCCTTCAAGCTGGACGAGGTGCGTGAAGCCCTTGCCGAAGTTGGCGTCACCGGCCTGACCGTGACTGAAGTAAAAGGCTTCGGCCGTCAGAAAGGCCATACCGAGCTGTACCGCGGCGCCGAATACGTGGTCGATTTCCTGCCAAAAGTGAAAGTCGAACTGGTGATCGACGATGCCCTGACTGAACGTGCAGTCGACGCCATCATCAAGGCGGCGCGCACCGGCAAGATCGGCGACGGCAAGATTTTCGTGCGTAATATCGAACAAGTGATCCGTATCCGTACCGGCGAAACCGGTCCTGACGCAGTCTGATGCAGTTTTTGTAGCGCGCTGACGTTACTGCCTTCCCTTCCGCAATTCTCTATCTTGGCCGCGGTCCTTCGATGTAATGGATGACTGACCGCGGCGCCAGGTTCACCCCGACCGGTTTTCGGGTATCTCCGACCTATCCGTATCGATGCTTATAAACGTTGCTTATAAAGAGCCGTAAAGCATTTTCCGCATAATCTCGGACGTTTTTCTTATTGGACGCAGCTTGCCCCCGCACGCTATCGTTTCTTCCTTCGCAATGGATTGCAATCACGAGTTGCAATCTGGCGCGCCACAGAAGAGGTGATTCATGTCGTCTATCGCGACAGCAGCAATTGAGGCAAGCCCGGTCGACCTGTTACCCCGGGTCGTTCCGGCGCATCGCATCGGCAGCGACCAGGAAGCATTGGATGTAGCACGTGCACTAGCGGCCGAATTCCGTACCGGCGCCAGTGAACGTGACCGCGACCGGCGTTTGCCGTGGGCGGAAATTGAAAAATTCTCAGCCAGCGGCCTGGGGGGCATCAGCGTTCCAAAAGCATTTGGCGGTGCCGAGGTTTCCTACCGCACGCTGGCCGAAGTATTCCGTGTATTGTGTTCAGCCGATCCGGCCTTGGGGCAAATCCCGCAAAACCATTTCGGCATTCTCGGTGTGGTTGCGCAGAGCGCCGACGCTGCGCAAAAAGCCCGCATCTACGTCGATGTCCTGGCCGGTCAGCGGATTGGCAACGCCGGGCCGGAACGCGGCACCAGGAATATATTGGAGATGAAAGCGCGTTTGCTGGAAACACCCGGCGGCTATCGCCTGAGCGGCAAGAAATTCTATTCGACCGGTGCCTTGTTTGCCCATTGGGTGCCGGTAAAAGCGCTGGATGAACAAGGCCGCGTGGTGTTGGTGTTCGTCAAGCGCGGCACGCCCGGCCTGACTATCGTCGACGACTGGTCGGGGTTTGGCCAACGCACCACTGCCAGCGGCACGGTGTTGCTGGATAACCTGCCAGTGGCCATTGAAAATGTGCTGCCGCTGCATAAGCAGGCCGGGCAGGCCGGCATCCAGGGGCCGGTTTCGCAATTGATACAGGCTGCGATCGACGCCGGCATCGCTGAAGCTGCGATCGATGATGCGATCAATTTCGTCCGTACCCGTTCGCGCCCCTGGGCCGATAGCGGCGTCGAACGTGCCAGCGACGATCCCTATATCATCCGCGATATCGGCGATCTGAAGATCCGGCTGCACGCGGCTAACGCGTTGCTGGCCAAGGCTGCCGGCGTACTCGACCAGATCGCCACGGTCGCAATCGATGCCGAAGCATCCGCCCGCGCCTCGATTGCGGTTGCTAAAGCCAAAGTCCTGACCACTGAAATTGCTCTGCACGCCAGTGAAAAACTATTTGAACTGGCCGGTTCTGCCGCGACCCTGGCGGAACATAATCTTGATCGCCACTGGCGCAATGCGCGCACCCACACCTTGCACGATCCGGTGCGCTGGAAGCTGCATGCCATCGGTAATTATCTGCTGAACGGTATCGCACCGGCGCGCCACTCCTGGAACTGACATCATGACTACCCAAATTAATGCCGCCGAAGGCCCGGTGGTGCGTATCCTCGACGACATCCAGGCGTTGGCCGCGGCGCGGGCGCTGGCGGCGGCATTTACCAAAGAAGCCAGCCAGCGTGACCGTGAACGGCGACTGCCGCTGAACGAACTTGAACAATTTTCCCGCTCCGGCTTGTGGGGAATCTCCGTGCCGCGCGCATATGGCGGCGCCGGCGTATCGTATGGCACCTTGGCTGAAGTGATCGCCACCATTGCCGCAGCTGACGGCTCGCTGGGGCAGATCCCGCAGAACCACTTTTACGCGGTCGAGATTCTGCGGGTGAACGGCAGCGATGCGCAAAAGCGTTTTTACTTTGAACGGATCCTGGCCGGCGAACGGTTCGGCAACGCCCTGGCAGAGCTTGGCACGCGTACCTCACAGGAGCGGCGTACCCGCCTGAGCAAGGATGGCGAGGGATTCCGTATCAATGGCCGCAAATTCTATGCGACCGGCGCGCTATACGCACATCGGATTCCGGTGTCGGTGATCGATGACGACGGCGTGCAGCAATTGGCCATCGTCAAGCGTGACGCGGCCGGGGTGGAGGTGATCGACGACTGGTCCGGTTTTGGTCAGCGTACTACCGGCAGCGGTTCGGTAGTGCTGGACAATGTGCGGGTCGAGGCGGATGAAGTGCTGCCGTTCCAGAGCGCCTTCGAGCGTCCCACCACATTGGGGCCGGTGGCGCAATTGCTGCACGCTGCAATCGACGTCGGCATCGCCCGCGCCGCACTGCACGATGCGGCTGTATTCGTGCGTACCCGTTCGCGCGCCTGGATCGATAGCAAGGTGGAACGTGCCATCGACGATCCCCTGACGGTGCGTGAATTTGGCGATCTGGCGGTGCGTCTGGCTGGCGCCGAAGCGCTGCTTGAAGTAGCGGGGGAAACGGTGGGCCGCGCCGCATCGGCGCCAACTGTCGAAAGCGTCGCCGCCGCCTCGATCGCGGTGGCCGAAGCCCGCGTCCTGACTACGGAAGTATCGCTGGCGGCCGGTAGCAAACTGTTTGAACTGGCCGGTACACAAGCCACTTTGTCCGAGCATAATCTGGACCGGCACTGGCGTAATGCCCGCACCCACACGCTGCACGATCCGGTGCGCTGGAAATACCACGCGGTCGGTAACTACTACCTAAACCACAAAAATCCACCGCGGCACGGTGCGATCTGACAATGGCGAAGAAGCAAATCCGCCTCAACGCTTTTGACATGAATTGCGTCGGGCATATCAACCATGGCCTGTGGACGCATCCGCGCGATCGTTCCACCGAATACACCAGCATTGAATACTGGACGGAGCAAGCCAAACTGCTGGAGCGAGGCAAGTTCGACGGCTTGTTCCTGGCAGATATCGTCGGCGTCTACGATGTCTATCAAGGTTCAGCCGACCTGACTTTACGCGAATCGATCCAGCTGCCTGTCAACGATCCGTTGTTGCTGGTGTCGGCGATGGCCGCAGTTACGCAGCATCTGGGTTTCGGCGTCACCGTCAATCTTACTTATGAAGCGCCGTATCTGTTCGCGCGCCGCATGTCGACCCTGGATCACCTGACGCGCGGCAGGATCGGCTGGAATATCGTCACAGGTTATCTGGACAGCGCGGCGCGCGCCATGGGTTTGAGCGAGCAACCGGAACACGATGCGCGATACGAGCGCGCCGAAGAATTCATGCAGGTGCTGTACAAGTTGTGGGAAGGCAGCTGGGAGGAGGGCGCTGTGCTGCGCGACCGCCAACGCAGGATCTTCGCCGATCCTGCCAAGGTGCATCGCATAAATCATCGCGGTCCGCATTATCAGGTCGACGGCTACCACCTGAGCGAGCCATCGCCGCAACGCACGCCGGTGCTGTATCAGGCCGGTGCTTCAGACCGCGGCCAGCAATTCGCGGCTGCCCATGCCGAGTGCGTATTCATTTCCAGCCAGAAGCCAGAGGCAGCGCGCAAGCTGGTCGCCGACTTGCGCGACCAGGCGCAACTGGCCGGCCGCCATCGGCATGACCTGAAAATTTTCATGGGCATCTCGGTCGTCGTGGCGCCGACCGCCGCCGAAGCTCGCGAGAAATATGCCGAATACTGCCGCTATGCCAACCCGGAAGCCGGCCTGGCGCACTTTGCCAGCGGCACCGGATTTGATTTCTCCACCTATGGCATCGACGAACCTATCAAGCCGGCCAGCAGTAATGCCATCCAGTCCTCCGCCAAGGCGGTGACGGCAGCCGATGCCGGCTGGACCGTGCGCAAGCTGCTGGATCAACTGGCGCTGGGCGGGCGTTACGTAACCATAGTCGGTTCGCCGCAGCAAGTGGCGGACCAGCTGGAAGCGTGGGTCAGGGACACCGATATCGACGGTTTCAACCTGGCGCGGACAGTGGCGCCGGAAAGCTTTGAGGATTTTATCAACCTGGTGATCCCTGAATTGCAGGCGCGCGGTTCTTACAAGCTGGAATATGAAGAGGGTACCTTGCGCGAGAAATTGTTCGACGGCGGGCAACCGAACTTGCCTGGCAGGCATCCGGCCGCGGGTTATCGGCGGGTCGGCCAACCATAGTTTAGCGCCGCCGGCGGCGCTGATACATATCCATCAGCGGCGTCGAGGAAATGCCATGCATCACGATCGACATCGCTACCACCGTCAACACCATGGAACTGATGGTCGGCGCCAACGCCGTCGATCGATAACCGGCGGGCGCCAGCCATCGATATTGCAACGCAAACACCAGGTAATACAGCGAACCGATGCCCTTGATGCCAAACCACGCCATCAGGCGCCGCTGCAGAGGCGAGACTCTGGCGCCTGTCAATGCGAACGCAACCGAGAGTGGCCGAATCACGAAAAACAGCAGTAATGCAAGCAATGCTCCCGCCGCGGAAAAGCCGATATGCGATAACAGGATGCCGGTCAGGGTCACCATCACGAATTCGGCAAACTGTTCCAGCTGCTGATTAAACCCGAGTACGGTTTCTGTCATATATGCCGATGCTTTGGCCGGATGGGTCGCCACTTTTTCTTTGTGGCTGGCAGAAGCGATATGCACTACGGTCCGCTGCTGGTCCGGATCCACCTCTTGCAGACCGCTATTGGTTGACTCGATGCGACGTATCGCCAGTCCGGCCGCAAACACTGCCAGAAAACCAATGCCATGGATCGCCTCCGTGACACCGTAGGCTAGCGCGATCAAGCCGATGCCGAGGAACTCTTCCATGCCCAGCGCCAGGCGAAAACGCAGCCGCAAACCAACCACCAGGCGTCCCACCAGCCAGCCGATGAGCCAGCCGCCGACTAGTCCGGCCGCTATGCCCCAGGCCACATGCAGTATCGCGTAAGTATTGATATAGGCGGTTGCCGACGGCACGCCGAGCAAGGACAGGCCGAGCATCACAAAGGGAAAGGCGGTACCGTCGTTCAAGCCACCTTCGCCAGTCAGGCTATAGCGAATCCGATCGCGGTCGGTGACATCTTTTATCTGCACGTCGGATGCCAGTACCGGATCGGTAGGCGCCAGGATCCCACCCAGCAGAATCGCTGCGCCCAGCGGCAAGTTGAACATGTACATGCCAGCCAGCGTCACCAGCGGAATCGTGACGAGCATCGCCAGCACGCCCAACCGTAGCGGCAGGCGCCAGATGGGGTCGCGAAACGGCAGGCGCAACTTCAGGCCGACCGTGAACAACGATAGCAGTAATGCCATCTTGGCCAGCGTCGTCAGTAGTTCTGCATGCTGGACGAGCGAGACATTGATCAAGCCGCTCACCGCCGGCCCCAGGATATAGCCGACGGGCAGATAGAACATGGCGGGACTGATCGGCAGGCGATCCAGCAACGACGCCATCAAGCACATGGAAAGCAGCAGGGCGCCGACGATCAGATACCAGATGGTTGATTGGTCGATGGCAATACCTCCCCGCACGAAATGATGGAGAAAGGTCAGGTGGCGTGCATTTTTACCCACGCAACATAACTATCCACAGTGTCGCATGGCGCAAGCCGCGACGTCAGTGCGTTATCGAACCTAGTGTTTGAATGATAAGCAATTAACAAAAAATCGGAGTGTTGCAACTTAATGCTTTTTTTTGCGAGATGTAGATATTTAATTGCAATATGAAAACATTTTAAATAAAATTGCAAAAAAGAAAATTTCCAAAAGAAAACATTTCGTAAAACCGCAGATCGTAGTTCGTATGGCAGCTATAGGCATCTATAACTGCGCTGTTGTCGACAAACAGTAGGCATAAGTATCAGGCACAGGGTAGAGATCGCATCGGAAGTGTAGAAAATTCCGAAAAATTGTTTTGCAGCTTGTTTAGAAAGTTGAGAGGGTCTCATGGGTTTTTTACGCCGCATTGAAAAGCGTAAATCGCTTTTCGCTGGAATTCTGTTTGTAGCGTGCAGTTCCTTATGGAGCGGAACGGTATTTTCCCAAGTCACCGGCGTCAACAAGTCGTTCAACCCGGTGCAGATACAAGACCGGGCGCCGTTCAATGTCAGTCACCTGAGCATCGTGATTGCCAACCAGACCCCGGGCCAGACTCTCACCAACTTCAATCTGACTGACAACCTGCCCCCGGGCGTTACCGTTGCCGCAAATCCGAATATACAGAATGCCTGCGGTGCGACGCTGTCGGCAACGCCAGGTGCAACGTTAGTTACCGTGGCGGGCGGCCAGGCGCAATTCGGCGATATCTGTACTTTCCAGGTGGACGTGGTGGCAAGCACCGCCGGCATTTATACCAATACCATTCCTGCCGGCGTGGCTCTGGCCGATGGCCAGACAGTGCCGCAAGCAGCCAGCGCGTCACTTACCGTGATCCGGCGCGATACCGGTTTGCCGCAGGTAAGTGCCAAGGCCTTTTCGCCAAACAGTATCTTGTCGGGCCAAACGTCGACGATGACGATCACGCTCAATAACACCAACATCCTGCCTCTGACCAACACCAATCTGAACGATACCTTCCCTGCCGGGATGACGATTGCCAATGCAGGCGCCACAACGACTTGCGGCGGCACATTGAATGCCGCACCCGGTGATGGGCAGTTTTCATTGGTCGGGGGCACCATCCCGGCGGGTGGTACTTGCACCGTCACGATGCAGGTGGTGGGCGATATCGGCATCGCAACCGGCACAGTTAATCTGTCAAACACTATCAAGGCCGGCGATCTGACTTCCCTCAACGGCCAGGTCACGCCGCCGCTCGCCAATGCCGGCGCTACTACTGGCACGTTGGCAGTGACTGCGCGCCCGGCGGACCGTTTGACGAAATCCTTTTCTGTCGCCAGCGCCTTTGTCGGCCAGGCCTTTTCCATGACCTGGACCATCTATAACGACACAGGAACCGCATGGACCGGTCTTGGCGTTACCGACACATTGCCGGCGGGTCTCGCGCTCTACACAAACCCGACCGCATTATCGACAACCTGTGCCGGCGGCGCAGTTACTTCGCAGCCGGGTAATAATGTCAGGCTGGCCGGCGGCTCGTTGCCCGCCGGTCAAAGCTGTACCGTTACCGCCAAGGTCGTCGGCACAACAGCGGGAGCGCCGGTCAACACGATTCCCGCCAATGCGATACAAACGACGCAAGGCATAAGCAATCCCTTGCCCGCCAGCGCAACTGTAACGTTGAACCCGACATCACCGGGACAAAATCCAACGCTGCAAGTAGGGAAAAGTTTTACGCAACTCATCACCGAGGCAGCGCTGGATCCGGCAGGAGCGTTAGCGGGGGGGCATGCACCTGGCACGGTGACGGGCGGATTGATCGACATGAGCGTGACGCTCACTAAAGTCATTCCTGCAGGGGGCGTGAATATTGACCTGCAACCCCTGACTTTTGCGGACAACTGGGCCGGGACAGCGCCTAATCTGCGTGTCTTTTCCACCGTTAGCAATAGCTGCGGCGGTACCCTTGTCGCCACGGCCGGATCACAGGCCATGACGCTGACCAATGGCGTTGTGCCACAAGCATCGACCAATTGCGTGGTCAGGTTGCGCTTAAAAGCAGATACGGCGCTCTTGCCGCCAACCCAGGGCACACCGCAAAGCAACACGGTGAATGCATGTACCGGCGCCGGTCCATGTTCCCCAGGTAGCCCGAGCGCCATCGCGAATGCGTTGATTGTCGGTAGCCCGCCGCTGTTCCCGGCGAAATCGTTTAACCCAACCACGTTGCCGCTAAACGGCACAACCAAAGCCACCATTACCATTCAGAACCCGGCCTCGACCACGCGCTTTAACCTGAAAACGGTGGATACCTTGCCCGCCGGACTGATGTTCGCGACGCCGCTTGCTGCGGCAGTCAGCTGTACAAGTAATCCCGGTGTGACCCCAACCTTTCAGACTTCCGGTAAAACACTGACATTCCTGGTTTCGCAGCTGAGTGGTTTCAATAATTCTGCAGCGCCCCCGTCATGTACCATCACCTTCAATGTGGCTGCGGACACTTCCAGCCCGCTTGCGGTGCCAGGTGCAACGGCTACCAACAGCATTCTGGCCAATGCCGTGACCGCCACCGATTCTTCCGGCACGCCCGATCCAAGCGCCACCAATATCAAGCCTGCCGACGCAAATGTCCAGTTTGTTGCCACCGTACAGGCGCCGCAAGTCTCCAAGGGATTCAATCCGATTGTGATTTTCCAGGAAAACGGTAACGGCAAGATAGACAGCAATATTCAGGGGACCGGAGTTGGTGAGCTCACTACCTTGACCTTGCAAATCATCAACCCTAATTCCCCGGGCGGGCCTAATTTGACCGGCGTAAACATGTCGGATACGTTGCCGGCTGGTTTGGTATTTGCATTCGTTCCCAATGTGACGAGAAGCAGTTGCGGTGCGCCCACCATCACTGCGCCGGCGGGAGGACAAACCATCTCGATCACCAACGCCACGGTGCCGGCGGGGACGAGTTGCGTTGTTACCGTGGATGTCATCGGCAATGCGAAGGGTAACCTGATCAACACGGTTCCTGCCAATGCGGTGCAGACAGCGCAAGGTGTAACCAATGCATCGCCGGCGAGTGCAACATTGACTGTGCTGGGTACTACGCCGATCTCGTCACTGTTCAAGGATGTCACCCAAACCGGCAGCGCCACATCGATACAAGGCGTAGCGATTGTTCCCGGGGAATTGCTGACTTATAACCTGAAACTGTCCAATCCCGGTTATCTGCCGCTGACGCTGGCAACGGACGTCAGGCAAGTGTCGGACGTCATCCCGGCCGGAACCACATTCGTCTCGGCCGGCGGGGCGGTGCCGGGTGTCCTCAGTGCCGGCAAAGTCACCTGGGACCTGACTTCTTCGCCGACGGTGCTGGCGCGTTCCCAGTTCATCACATTGACATTGAATGTGAGAGTCAACACGCCTGCGACGGCTTCAATCATCAACGTCGCAACGACGCCAACCCAGTCCAGCTGCGGACCGTATGACGGCGCGGCGTGTACTTTCACGCCACCTGTGCCGAACTGCCAGATACCGGCTGACCCGCTTAAGCCGACGCCGGCAGAATTGGCTAACCCTGCGTTCTGCCATCCGGTGGTCAACCCGATCGCCAAGCCTAGTCTGCAGGTGTTCAAATCCCATAGCGGTAATTTCACTGCCGGCGCAATTGGCAGCTACACGCTTACAGTCAGCAATATCGGTGGTACGCCTACCACCGGCGCAATCCATCTTAGTGATCTGCTACCGGCAGGCATGAGCCTGGCGGCAGGTTCCGTTGCCAGCAGCAGCGGCACTATCACTAATATCGTCAGCAATGGCCAGGCGCTGGCTTTTGATTTCACACCGACCACGCCAATAGCTGCGGCCGGCAGCGTGACAGTGACCTTCAACGTGAATGTCGCGGCTACCGCAACTGGAACATTGACGAATTACGCCGGCATTACCGGCGGTGGCGATCCGGCCGCACCGGTCACCCCGGGTGCGGCTTGTAATGACAGCACGCATTGCAGCAGCGATCCAACCGTAATTAATCCTGTTCCCTTCCTCAAGTTGAGCAAAGCGCATAGCGGCAGCTTTGCGGCCGGTTCCACCGGCAACTACACGCTGACAATCACCAATACAGGTGGCACTCCCACTACTGGCGCACTCAGTATCAGCGATCGGCTGCCGACCGGAATTAGCCTGGTTAACGGTTCCGTCACCAGTGGTGGCGGCAGTGTCAGTAACGTCGCCATCAACGGCCAGACTGTCACTTTCAACCTGACGCCAACTGCACCGATACCTGCCGCCGGCAGTATCACCGTGACCTATGCAGTGAATGTGGCGGCGGCCTCCAGTGGCACGTTGATTAACTACGCCGCAGTGTCCGGCGGCGGCGATCCGACCCCGCCGCCCACACCCGGTGCATCATGCAGCGACACGAATCATTGCGCCAACGATTCAACTGCAATTACCCCTTTGCCACTACTCAAAATAGTCAAGACCCACACAGGCAGCCTGACTAACGGCTCCAGCACCACTTATAACCTTGCGATCAGCAATATCGGCGGCGCACCTACCGCCGGTGCTATCAAGATCAGCGATCTGTTGCCAACCGGAGTGACGGTGATTGCCGGCGCAGTCACCAGTAGCGGCGGCGGTATCAGCAACGTTGCGATTAGCGGGCAGAACATGAGCTTTAGCCTGACGCCAACAGCGCCGCTGGCGCCCGGCGCCAGCATTACCGTGAGCTACCTGGCAAATATCGCTGCGACAGCGAAGGGGAACCTGATAAATTACGTTAGCGTCGCGGGCGGCGGCGACCCGACCCCGCCAACAACGCCTGGCGTCTCATGCAACGACGCCAATCATTGCGGCAACGATGCCGCAGCGATCACCGTCGCACCAGATCTCAAACTGCAAAAAACGCACAGCGGCAATTTTACCGCGGGCTCTAGCGGCAGCTATACCGTTACCATCAGTAACAACGGCCAGAATCCGACTAGCGGTGCGATCCACGTCGCCGATCTGCTGCCTGCAGGCATGAGCCTGGTGAGCGGCTCTGTTGCCAGCGGCAATGGCAGCATCGGCAATATAGTCAGCAGTGGGCAAGGCGTGACTTTCGATCTCACGCCAGCCACGCCGCTTGCCGCCGGCGCCAGCATCGCCGTCACTTACAGCGTAAATATCGCCGCAACAATAAGCGGAACCTTGACCAACTACGCCAGCGTAAGCGGTGGCGGCGATCCGACGCCGGCTATCCCGCCGGGCGCATCCTGCGCTGACGCCACGCATTGCAGCAATGACCAGACGACGATTATCGCCGTACCTGCGCTGTCGATAGTCAAGGCGCATACCGGTAGTTTCACGGCAGGGTCAAGTGCCAGCTACACCCTTACCATCAGCAATACCAAGGGTGGCCCAACCACCAGTGCGATTCATGTCAATGATCTGCTGCCAAACGGCATGACACTGATCACCGGCTCGCTCGCCAGCAGCGCAGGCAGCATCAGCAATGTGGTGAGCAACGCTCAGAACGTGACCTTCGACTTCACGCCGGCTACACCTATCGTGGCGGGCGCCAGTGTCATGCTGACTTATGGTGTCGATGTAGCGCCAACTGCCAGCGGGACGCTGACAAATTACGTATCGGTAGCGGGCGGCGGCGATCCTGCTTCGCTATTAATGCCTGGCGCCGCATGTAATGATTCGATTCGTTGCAGCAGCGATGCCACGCAGATCGCTAATGCGAGTCTGCTGGTATTAACCAAAGCCGCCAGTGTGCAAGAAGCGGAACTGGGCGACATGGTGACGTACACCGTCACCGTCACCAATACGGGTGCCGCAGCGGTGGTGCAACCGAATATCATCGACCGGCTGCCACCTGGTTTCCGGTTGATTAACAACAGCACGCATGTCAGCGGTGCGACGCTGGTACGGCAGGACGGCGCGCCCGGGCCGGTCCTGACAACGGTTCTGGATATCATTAACCCGCACAGCAGCGTGACGATGACATATCGCGTACGGCTGGGTGTCGGCTCGATGAATGGCGACGGCATCAATCGTGTCACCGCGACGTGCCCGCGCAACAGCAACGTCAACTGCGGCAATGAGGCCAGAGCCAAGGTGCGCGTCACCGGCGGCGTATTTACCAATGATGCCTGTTTCGCCGGCATGATTTTTGTCGACTGTAATGGCAACCAGATCAAGGACAAGGAAGAACTGGGGATTCCCGGCGTGCGCCTGTATGTGGAAGACGGCACGTTCCTGGTCAGCGATGTGGAAGGCAAGTACAGTTTTTGCGGCCTGCCGCCCAAGACTCATGTGTTGAAAGTCGACCAGACTACGCTGCCGCGCGGCAGCCGGCTGGTAGTCAGCAGCAACCGCAATGTGGGGGATGCCGGCAGTCTGTTCCTGGATCTGAAAAACGGTGAATTACAGCGTGCCGACTTCATTGAAGGTTCCTGCTCCAATCCGGTGCTGGAGCAAGTCAAGGCACGCCGCACCCAAGGCGAAATCAGTGCGCCTCAGATCGATAAAAAACGCGGCCCTGGATTCAAATTCGAAGGCAAGGCGCCGGATTATCCGCAACAAGGTACCGACAGCGCCAACCAGACTATCGTCAAGCCACGCATCAAGGATGCCGCGAGCATGCCGCCGGTGCCGGACACCAACAGTGAACGCGACACACCGCTGCAGGATTTGGAAATGAACCAAGGAGCCAGCCATGCGCAATAAACTGGCAACGGCTGCGGCCCGCAAGACATTCGGCCATACCGGCCGCAACACCACACTGGCTCTGACATTGATGAGCATCTGGCCGGCCTGGGGACAGGATGCGGGAGGCGCGCGCCATGATTTTGGCCCGCCTGCCGCACAATTCAACACGGACAGCGGGTTTTATCAAAACGGTTTGACGCTGCCGGCGCTGAATGGCGGCAACAGTAATCTGACCACCGGGCCGCAGGTGTATCCGGATCAGATTGAAGGTGCTCGCTATGGCCAGAATCGCCAGGTCGGCATGATCCGGGTAGAAGTCGATCAGGACAGTTTGCCGGCGGATGGACAGACCCCGGCACATCTCAGCATCAGCGTGCTCGATTACAAGGGCCAGCCGGTCAAAGGCGAAACCGTGATTACGGTGGCAGCATCCGGCGGCCGCATCCAGCTGCCAGGCGCCGCTACTGACGAGTTCGGCCCGGGCCGCAAGGACCGCGACCGGATTACTCCCGGGACCCAGGTCAAGGTAGTGGACGGCAAGGCCGATGTGCTGTTGCTGGCGCCGTATCAACCACAAGATGTGACGGTGCGGATTACCGCCGGCCGCGCCCAGGCGCAGGGCGTCATCAGTTTTGTGCCAGAGTTGCGCGAGATGCTGGCGGTTGGCCTGGTGGAAGGGATTATTCATTTTGACGGCAAGTCGCCATTCCAGCTCTCCGGCGCACAGCGTGGCGACGGTTTCGAGCAAGAGATCAACAGCTGGGCCCGCAGCAGCGGCAATGGCAAGCTGTATGGCGCAGTTCGTTCAGCGTTTTTCCTGAAAGGAAAAATCAAGGGCGACGCACTGCTGACGATGGCCTACGATTCCGACAAGGATACCTCGGCCAGGCTGTTCCGCGATGTCCGGCCGGATGCTTACTACCCGGTCTATGGCGATGCCTCGATCAAGGGTTTCGATGCGCAGTCGGTGTCCAAGCTGTATGTCCGGATCGACAAGGATAAATCGTATCTGCTGTATGGCGACTTCAACACCGGCGACGGTTTCAGCCAGCAAACCGGCGGCGGCAGCGTAGCCAATCTGCGCAAGCGCGACCTCGGCAATTACAGCCGCAGTATCAACGGCGCCCGTGGCCATTACGATAAAGACGGCATCCTGGTCAATGCCTTCGTCACCAAAGATACGCTGGTACAGCTGGTGCAGGAATTCGCGGCCCAGGGTACCTCGGGACCGTTCGCAGTATCCAAGGCGAACGCCGTGGTGGGCTCGGAAAAGGTCGAAATCGTTACCCGCGACCGCTACCAGCCGGCGGTGATCCTCACCGTGCAATCGCTGCAGCGTTATTCGGACTATACGTTCGAGCCGTTTTCCGGCCGCATCCTGCTCAACCAGCCGGTGCCCTCGGTGGACGCCAACGGCAATCCCAATTCGTTGCGGATTACCTATGAAGTCGATGCCGGCGGCGAGACCTTCTGGGTCTATGGCCTGGATGGCCAGTTCAAGCTTGGCAAGATGCTGGAAGTTGGCGGCAGCTACGTCAAAGACAAGAATCCGTACACCCCTTACACCTTGATGAGCGGTAACGCCACCGTCAAGCTGGGCGAAAATACCGCGATCGTGGCCGAGTATGCACGCAGCAAGAGCGTGCTGGGCAGCGATGTCGGGTCCAGCCTGTTGGGCAATCCATTCAGCCTGCAACCGACTGCCGGCCAGCCCGGCGCGGCCGCCGGCGGTCTGTTGCAAGACGTTACCGGCAACGCCTGGCGGGTCGAAGCCTTGCACCAGACGGAAGACTTGCAGGCGCGTGCCTACTACGGCCGCAGCGACCCTTATTTCAACAACCCTTCGGCTTCGCTGGCGCAAGGACGAGAAGAAGGCGCGCTCAAGGTCACCAAGAAAATCGACGAGCGCTGGAGTGTCTATGCCGAAGGCACGCATAGCAAGGACCGCGTGGCCGATGCCCAGCGCGATGCCGGCGCCGCCGGTGTAAAGTATGCCGTGACGCCTAAACTGGACGTCGATCTCGGCCTGACTCATACGCGTGAGGATGCAGGCAGCTACATCAATACGCCAATCGGCTTCGGCAGTGGTTTGCTGGTTAGTCCGCAATCGACTTTCGGTTCCGGCTACAGCGTGCTGAATCCTAATACCGGCTATGGCCTCAACGGCGGCAATTTCGGCCTGGCCGGCGTCAGTTACGAAAGCACCGGCCTGCGTTTGCGCGGTACTTACAAAATGACGGAAAAGGTCGATCTCACCGGTGAATATGAAAACGGCATCGCCGGTAACAACTATCATCGCGCCTCGCTGGGTACCGCCTATCATTTCTCCGAGGCGGGACGCTTGTATGCGAAATACGAATGGCTGACCGGGCTGTCATCACCGCAAGCGACCGACGGCGTCTATAACAGCAACGCTTTTGTATTCGGCATCGATAACGAATACATGAAAAACCAGAGCGTGTTTTCCGAATACCGCATGCGCGATGCAATCGACGGCAACCAGCTGCAATGGGCTAACGGCCTGCGCAACGCCTGGAACATCAGCGATACGCTCAAGGTATCCACCTCGGCCGAATACCTGAACGCCATGCGCGGCCAGACCCAAAGCGCGTACGCCTTGACCGGCGGCGTCGAATGGCGGCCTACCGAGCTGTGGCTGCTGGGCGGCAGGCTGGAATGGCGGCGCACGCAGGATCTGACCTACACCATGGTCAATACCGCGAATACCCAAGTGGCGCCGACTACCTCCTTCCTGGCCGGTAACGATACCTATCTGTCGACCTTGACTGCGGCGCGCAAGATCAGCCGCGACTGGACTTTCCTCGGCCGCAATTATTTCCTCTACACCGATAACCGCGGCCACACCGGCAACCTGTGGGAAAACCGCTTGCAGACCGGTATCGCCTTCCGCGATACCGACACCAATCGCCTGAATGTGCTGGGGCGTTACGAATACTGGCTACAGCGTGACAAGAGCGGCTTGAACCAGTATGTGCCACAGAACACTACCGACCTCGGCGGCATCGACAGCAGCGATCCGAGCGCCAGCCAGGGCTTCGATAAACACATCATTTCGATGCATGCCGACTATCATCCGAGCCGGCCATGGTGGATCGATGGCCGCGCCGCGGCAGAATGGCGGCGCGATTATTTCGACGGCACCAACAGCACCTACCAAGCCTATCTGCTGAGTGGTCGGGTGACTTACGACATCAGCAAGCGCTGGGATATCAGCGCCCTGAGCTCGGTGCTGTATAGCCCGCAGGGCAGCAGCAAGCAGTATGCGCAGGGCTTCGAGGCGGGTTACCAGCTGCAGGATAATTTGTGGCTGTCTGCCGGCTTCAACTGGCGCGGTTTCAGCGCCACCGACCTGACCGGGTCCGACTACACCAATCGCGGCGTTTACATACGGATTCGCTTCAAGTTTGACGAGGACCTTTTCGGCGGCAGCAAATCCTCCGTCAATCCAGCCCTGAGCAGAGATAAATCATGAAGACAATAGTGCAAGAAAATAGCGCGAATAGCGCGAATACCAGCCCGAACCAGAAAGGGAAGACCATGAAGTTGTCGAATATTTCAATTCCATGCCGTTCTGCCGGGGCTGCTTTGATCATGTTGGCGCTGGGCGCTTGCGCGCAGCCGAACGTTCCCGCAGACGGCAAGCTGGCTGCGCAGCAAGACCGCATCGGCGACGCTGTGATTCATCGCGACTACGGTGTATATCGCGAGACGCAGCAACGTATCAAGGCACTCAACGACGGCGGCCGGCGGGTTGCGGATTATCAGCTATCCAAGGCCCAATGCTGGCTGGACGTCTCCTTTCATGAATACAGCCGCAATGACCGCGGCGGTTTTCCGCAAGCAGCCTTGAGCGAAAGCCAGCGAATTATCGGCGCGCTCGAAAGCGGCAAGGATGCCGGCTGGGAGACGCCGCTGGTGAACCATGCGGAGAAACTGCGTCCTGACTTGTGGGCGCGTTATGACGCACTGAAACAATCGCCAGGATTTTCCTGCGCCGCGCAGCAGACCGCGTGCGGCGAAGTCGAGCTGGTCCATGCCGGCAATGAGATCCATGACGCTGGCTGGCGTCATGCCAAACCTTATGTCCAGATTGCCGAAGACTTGACTGGTGGCGCCGAAAAATCGGCAGCAGGCTGCATGCCGCCAGTGAAACCGGTTGCAACAGTAGAGAAAATCACCTTGTCGGCAGATGCCTTGTTCCGTTTTGATAAATCGGGCGATAAGGATTTGCTGCCGAAGGGACGGGCAGAACTGGATGCGCTGGCGCAGAAACTGGCGGCCGGCCAGGTCACAGTGCAGTCTATGACAGTCACCGGCTACACGGACAGGCTTGGCAGCGCAGCCTACAATCTGCGCTTGAGCCAGGCACGCGCCAACACGGTCAAGCAATATCTGCAAACGCACGGAGTGACGGCGCCGATTGCAGCTGAAGGGCGGGGTTTACAGGATCAGGTCGAGGCCTGTACCGGCGTCAAGCCGCAGACAGCGTTGATTGCGTGCTTGCAGCCGAACCGGCGGGTGGAAGTGTCGATCAGCGGAGTAAAATGATTCAGGGTACAAAACACTGAATCTAGCCATTGACTCGGGGGCATCGCAATGGATCACGTTAATTTGACCGAATTGACCGAAGTCATGCTGCAGAAAGAGAATTGCAACGGTGTCGTGACGTTACGCATGAACCGGCCATTGCAGTTCAATGCCTTGTCCGAGGTGTTGCTCGATGCCTTGCAGCATGAGCTGGATCTGATTGCCGGCGATCCCGGCGTTCGTTGCGTGGTCCTGGCTGGCGCTGGCAAGGCGTTCTGCGCCGGCCATGATTTGCGCGAAATGCGCAGCCATCCTGACCTGGCCTACTACAAAACCTTGTTTATCCGCTGCAGCCGGTTAATGCAGAGTATCCAGGCGCTGCCGGTTCCGGTGATTGCACGGGTGCATGGCATCGCCACTGCCGCAGGCTGCCAACTGGTTGCCAGCTGCGATTTGGCGATTGCCTCGGACACTGCGCGGTTTGCCGTCTCCGGAATCAACGTCGGCTTGTTTTGTGCTACGCCGGCGGTCGCCTTGTCCCGCAATATTTCATCGAAACGCGCCTTCGACATGTTGATCACAGGACGCTTCATCGACGCTGAAACAGCCAAGGAATGGGGCCTGATCAATGACGCGGTTGCGGAAGACCAGCTTGACGCGGCGATAGCCGGTAAAGTGGCTGAAATCATGGCAAAAAGCCCGGCCGCGGTGCGTCACGGAAAATCGATGTTCTACCGGCAGCAGCAGATGACCGTGAGCGATGCCTACGATTACGCCAGCGACGTCATGGCCCGCAACATGATGGAGCACGATGCGGGTGAGGGGATCGATGCCTTTCTGGAGAAGCGCCAGCCGGTATGGGCGTTTTGACGATAGCGCCGCCACAGGTTTTTCCACGAAGATCAACTGCGCACTTTGTCGGAACGACGGCTAAAACGCTGTTCGATAACCGTTGTTCCCCAATGTGACCCTGCTGCTTCGTCTGTCAGTTTGAAGCCCGACGATTCGTACAGGTGACGCGCTGCGTCGAGGCCCTTGAAGGTCCACAGGTATGTCTCGTCGAACCGTTCATCGACAAAATCCATCGCCAGCGAGAGCAGGCGGCGTCCGACGCCGGATCCGCGCAATGCATCGTCCACGATGAACCAGCGCAGGTGAGCGATGCCGGTGGTCTGGTCGCCATCGATCGCGATCGAACCTAATGTCTTGCCGTTTTCCACATAGAGCCAGAGCGCCTTGCTCCTGGAAGGCAAGGCCAGGGTGAATTCGGCCAGTTCCGTGGCCACTCTTCTTTCGAAGAAGACGCCGAAACCCGATGCTTGCGAATAGTAGCGTGCATGCAAGCTTGCAATATCGCCTATGCATCCGGGTTGATAGCCTTGCAGGATCTGCTGGTCTGGCGATCCCTCTGGTTGCAGCGCTTTGCCGGCGTTGTTCTGGGTCAGTGCATCCGTGTACAAAGCGAAGGACCGAACCAAGGTCTGCTGTTCGGTGGAAGTCAGCTGTCGCAGTGCGTTGGATACCTGGTCCGTTGCAAATCGATCGATTTTTTCGCGTAGTTTTTGACCCGCTTCGGTCAGGTAGAGCCTGAAAGAACGTCCGTCTTCGTCCGTGCTCTCGCGGGTTACCAGGCCGAGCGCTTCAAGTTTGGCCACCTGCCTGCTAGTATTCGACTTGTCCAGCCGCAGTACGATAGCCAGGTTCCTCGCCTGGATACCCGGCACAAGGCCGATTTCGATGATTGCATGCACCGCCGATGGTGCGAGATCGCTATCTGCCAAAGACGGCCGCATGAAACCGAGTTCGCGCACCAGCTTCCGAGAGAATTCGCGTAATTCGAGAATCGTATGTTCTCTAGGTTTGACCGGGAAATTGAAATAGCCCATGCCGCCCTCAATATGATTACTAATAAGAGATTGCGTATCGCAACTAATAATATCAATATACTTGCGAATCGCAACCAGATCAAGGCGGAATTCAAATCTGTTCAGGTGTTTAAGTTGGGTACGCTCAGACTTTATTAATCAGGGGCGTTGATTATGTTTTCGATATCGTTTTATGTTTTTCGCAAAAATGATTAGCCAGCTGGAAAGAAGGGACCAGTTCCGATAGCTGTAGATCGAAGCGCTGATCCAGTTTCCGGGCGCGATTGAGCGCCGCTGGCCGAAATATGCCTGGATCATTTCCTTTGACGAAAAAGGCGACATAGTTGTGGCTGTCATCGGTCCGGCACCACCATATACGCCAATCCGTATCTAGCGTCGCGTGGACAATGGCAGGAGCCAGGGAAGTTGGATGGTCCCATAAATTGGATACCAGGACGCCTTGCGGAGCGAGGCTGCGCAGGCAGGCGGCATAGAAATCGCTGGTGCTCAATTCAGGGGCCGCGCCATCGGCAGAAAAACCATCCAGCATGATGACATCAGCGATATTTTCCTGCCGGGCTTGCATATATGCCGCGGCGTCTGCGTGGATGATTTGCAGGCGCAGGTCATCGGCTGGAATCATGAATTCGTCGCGCAGCGCAATGACTTCGGCGTTCAGCTCCAGCACGGTGATGCGGGTTGACGGTAAGTATCGATAACAATATTTGACCAGCGATCCACCGCCCAACCCGACCATCAAGATGTGTTTTGGCTCCGACTGAAATAACAGGAAGCCCATCATCGCCCGCGTATAACTCAGCAACAGCTTGTCCGGCGCAGAAATCGACATTGCGCTTTGTATGTATTTTTCGTCGAAATGCAGCGTGCGCATATCGTCGTTGTCGAAGACGAAGGGCTTTCCTCCACTTTGATGGAGCAGCAATTCGAAGAGATTGGGATTAGGGTTAGTCATGTGGTGTCGCAACCTGGCATCCTGCTGCTTAGTCTCCGCGCAGTTGTTCAGCGGAGCGGCGTAGCGCTGCGATCAATTTATCATTTCTGCGCTGCCGCAATATGTCTTGTGCGGTCATGCGCAGCATTAGCGCATGGCGAGGCTCCAGATCTTTCAGTTTGTTCATGACGGCTTGATCCGGCATGTCCAGCAGTTGCCCTTTGCATGCAAATACAATCATGTTGTTGGATTCCAGGGCGTCGACTGCTATCGCTGCGCCGTCGAAGCTGCGTTGGATGCGGTCGAGGTAGTGCGTCATGTCTACGCTGCTGCCCAGCAAGTTGACAACCATGATGCCTTCCGGCGCCAGCGCCTGATAACAATCGTCGTAGAAGGCCTGGCTGCATAACTGGGGCGGTTGTCCCGTGTGGTCGAATCCATCCACCAGCAGGATATCGTAATCGCCATCGGCATGCCGTACCAGGTCGCGTCCATCCTGGCAACGAATCTGCAATCGATGGTCATTTTCAGGAATGTGGAAATGATCTTTTAACGCGATTACTTCAGGGCTGTTCTCGGCGACTACGATCGACGCTTGCGGCAGATTGCGATAACAATATTTGACGAGAGAGCCGCCGCCCAACCCGATCATGGCGATCGTCCCGGGGCTTTGCTTGAATAGCAGAAACCCCATCATCGTCACCGTGTAGCCTAGCAAAAGTACATCAGGTTCCGTCACATACATCTCGCTTTGCACTGCGGTGTTGTCGAATTGCAGGGAGACAGAGTGCGCGTTTTTATAGATGTAAGGTTTGCCGTTACCGGAAAACGCTGAAAGTTCGCGGATGTTATTTAAAAGCATGGTTGTATCTTCAACGTCATCGGGTAAAAGCAGGGGTTTCAAACCAGTACGTGGCGGACTTGCTCGAAATAGCGGTAGACCCGTTCTTCAATAACGGGAGCGATCATTACCTCGGGCCGCTTGCCATTCGGGCAAGCCAGCCTGGGCGTCGTTCCGAACAGCCGGCAAATCAGCGGGCGCTCCTCGTATACCTGGCAGCCATCAGGCCCCAGATGCGGGCAGCCTAATGCGGCAAGCGCAGCTTCCTGCTCTTGTTGGTTCTTGCGCGGTAGTCTTGCCATTTCGACGGTGGACGCCAACACAGGGCCGCAGCAGTCGTGACAACCTGGAACGCAGGCAAATGCAGGGATGCGTTCCCTGAAGAATTTGATTGTCTGGACGTGTTTGTCCAGTTCGTTCAATTTATCCAGTTTATCCATTGGCTACTCATTACTCATTACTCGCTATTCGCATTTGCAGAATTTCAGGCATCGCATTTATGATAATTTGATTGTCATACTATGATTACATATGATCATAGCATACGCATATGGTGTAAATTGGAGCCGGGTAATCCATACACGATTAAACATGATTCGCGGTGATCTGTGATTAATATCCTGGAAGCGCGCAAGGCAGGCCTCTTTGCACGTGACAAACTGCTGCCCAATGTGATTGCCGGCGCGATCGTCGGCGTGGTGGCGCTGCCATTGTCGATGGCTTTTGCGATTGCGTCAGGCGCCCGGCCCGAACAAGGGCTGTACACGGCAATCGTCGCCGGTTTCCTGGTCTCGATGTTTGGCGGCAGCCGAACCCAGATCGCCGGACCTACCGGTGCCTTTATCGTCATCCTGGCCGGCATTACGGCCAAATACGGCATCTCCGGTCTACAGATAGCGACCCTGATGGCTGGCGCGATATTGTTGTTCATGGGTATCGCAAAAATGGGTAGCGTCATTAAATTTATCCCGGCGCCGGTAATCGTCGGCTTTACCACGGGTATCGCCGTGATCATCTGGGTCGGGCAATGGAAGGATTTTTTCGGTCTGCCTGCGATTCCTGCCGGGCATTTCCATGAAAAACTATGGCATCTCATTGAAGCCTTGCCGCAATTGCATCCGGCAACGACTGCCATTGCGTTGCTCAGCTTAGGCTTGGCAACTTGCTCGTCCAGGCTCGGCCGTTTGAAACGCATTCCCGGACCGTTGCTGGCATTGGTCGGGGCCACCGTGTTGCAGTCGATTTTCCATTTCAACGGCGTAGCCACCATTGGCACCGCTTTCGGCGAGATCCCGCAACATTTGCCGTCGCTCTCCATGCCGGCTATTAGCATGTCGCAGATCGTCGAATTGACAGGCCCGGCGTTTACGATTGCCATGCTGGGCGCGATCGAGTCGCTCTTGTCGGCGGTGGTGGCCGACGGCATGGTCGGCAGCAAACATGATTCGAATCAGGAGTTGATCGGCCAGGGGCTGGCCAATCTGGTGACGCCGCTGTTCGGCGGCTTTGCCGCAACCGGAGCCATAGCGCGGACGGCAACTAGCATCCGTAATGGCGGCAGCAGCCCGTTAGCCGGCATTATCCACGCCATCATGCTGGTCCTGGTAATTGTATTCCTGGCGCCGCTGGCGACGAATGTTCCGCTGGCGGCGTTTGCTGCGATCCTGTTCGTGGTTGCTTACAACATGAGCGAATGGCGGCATTTCGCCAAAATGCTGCGTCGTGCCCCGCGCGCCGATGTCATCATTTTGCTGGTGACCTTTTTGTTGACAGTGCTGACGGATTTGGTAGTAGCAGTCAATATAGGTGTCATCCTGGCGATCATGCAGTTCATGCGCAGGATGGCGTCAGCGGTCGAGGTGCAGCATTTTTCCGAGCTTGAATTGAAAGCAGAACTGGCTCAGCAAGGCTGGACAACATTGCCACCCGGCGTGCTGGTCTACGCGATCGAAGGGCCGGTTTTCTTCGGCGCCGTCGAGAATTTTGAACGGGTGCTGATTCATACCCACACTGATCCCCGGATACTGATACTGCGTTTGCGTTGGGTGCCGTTCGTGGATATGACGGGGCTGTTAACCTTGGAAGAAGTGGTGCTGAACATGCAGAAGCGCGGGGTTCGGATGATATTGTGCGAGGCTAATCTCAAAGTGAAAACAAAGCTGGCGCGGGCCGGGCTGCTGGAGTTGATCGGCGCCGCCAATTATCACGAGGATTTTGCATTGGCCTTAAGCCGCAGCCGAGAGTTGACGGAGCACGATATTCACGCTCGGCACATACCAGCAAAAATAGGCGTCTATGCGGAAAATCTGATCAAAACCAGCAAAGACTTTTTTTTGGGCGGGAAAGACTGATCTGGCAAATGGATGTTTCGCCTGCCGACAGCAAGGTTATTTTTTGCCCGGCTTGGGCGTCTTGATGACGGCTTTCGTCGCGTAGTCTACGTCATGCCTCTCAAGGTACTCGCGGATCATCTGGCGGATCACCTGGGATGGCGTCAAGTCTTGCGCAAGACATAGCTCATCGAACGCTTTCTTCTTGACCGGATCGATCAGGATTGTAAGTCGCGCAGTTTTTGATTCCATGGGATGAATAAGTATTAATGATAATTTGATTATCATTATACACAGCTCGCCTGGCACATCCGAGCGATCCGATTGCCTATTTCATAGACCCAAAAAGGAGTTGATGGCTTATTGTTGCAAACTGCAAAATTTGCAGTAATATACTGTATATACATACAGTAATTGGCGGCATGATGTCAGAATTCCAAAAGAAACCTTTACCCCAGGTGATCCAGTTTCAGGCGCCAGGCGCAGCGCGCAAAGGCCGTGGCGCGACCAACAACATGCAAGGTCGCTATGAAGTCGCCCAGCGCGAGGATTTTGATGATGGCTGGACCGTCGAGGACGGGCAGCTTGAGCCGGCAGCGGTGCGGACTGTTGTCACCGAGGAACAAGCAAAGAGCGTCCTTAGCCGTAATGCATCGCCGGATTTGCCATTCAATGTGTCACTGAACCCATATCGCGGATGTGAACATGGGTGCATTTACTGCTTCGCCCGGCCATCCCATAGCTACCTGGGTTTGTCGCCCGGACTGGATTTCGAGAGCCGGATTTTTGCCAAGGTCAACGCGCCTGAAGTATTACTCAGGGAGCTGGCCAAACCTTCCTATATCCCGGAATCGATTGCGCTGGGCATCAATACCGACGCCTATCAGCCATGCGAGCGTGAATTGAAACTGACCCGGCGCATCTTGCAAGTGCTGCACGATTGCGAACATCCGCTCGCCTTGATTACCAAGTCATCCCTGATAGAGCGCGATATCGACCTGCTGGCCGGCATGGCGGCTAAACGGCAAGCGGTGGTGGCCGTCACCATCACCACGCTTGATCCAGCCATCGCTCGTACCCTGGAGCCGCGTGCCGCCGCGCCGGCGCGGCGTTTGCGCACCATCCGTACGCTGGCCGAGGCGGGTATTCCGGTCAGCGTCAGCATTGCCCCGATGATTCCGTTTATCACCGAACCTGATCTGGAACGGGTGATAGAGGCAGCGGCCGAAGCCGGTGCGGTGCGCGCAAGTTACATCGTGTTGCGCTTGCCGTGGGAGGTGAATCCGTTGTTCAAGAACTGGCTGGATGCGCATTTTCCTGAGCGCGCCAATCGCGTGATGAATCGCATCCGCGAGATGCGTGGCGGCGCCGATTACGATGCCGATTTTGCTACCCGCATGCGCGGCGAGGGTGTATGGGCGGATCTGTTGCGGCAGCGCTTTGAAAAGGCCTTGATCCGGTTCGGCATGGCGCAGCGCGGATCGTTTGCGACGCTGGATGCAAGCCGCTTCCGGCGGCCGTATGTGCCACCGGAAAAAGACCTGCTGTCAGGTCAGTTGGGTTTGTTTTAACGAGAGGCGGCAGAAGGGCGTCATGAGGCGGGCTGGCCCTTGAGCAGCACCAGCAAGGCGCCGGAACCGCCTTCCGCGGCAGTGGCCTGGCAGAAGGCCAGTACTTCTTCCTTCTGCACCAGCCAGTTGCGGACTTTGGATTTCAACACCGGTTCCTTGTTGACCGAGCCGAGTCCCTTGCCGTGGATGATGCGGACGCAGCGCCAGCCGCGCTTGGCAGCCAGGCGCAGGAATTCGGCCAGGGCTTCGCGTGCTTCTTCGCGCCGCAAGCCGTGCAGGTCGAGCTGTTGCTGGATGGTCCAGTGGCCGCGCCGCAGCTTGCGCATGACATCGGGGCCGATGCCATTGCGGGCAAAGCTGAGCGATTCGTCGCTGTGCAGCAGGGTTTCGATGGTGAAATCGTCCGACAGCGACTCTTGCAGCGCTGCTTGTTCGTCCGCCAGATGCTGGCGCGCGATCGGCAGCGGGCGCGGCACGCTGGGAGTGAATTTGGGTGGTACGGTCAGTGGCTTGACGTTGCCTATGCTGCTGCGAAAGATATCGGCGTCGCGTAGTGCTTCCTGTTCGCGGCGCAGGCGTTCGGCGGCAGCGGCCTGACGTGCTTCGTCCTGCGCCTTGAGTTCCTTGCGCATCGACTTGAGAGCGTTGAAGTCCTTGATCGGGCCGGCCATGATGTGTGGTTCTACGAGTTTTGCAGGACTGCTAACCGGAGTCGGAATCGTGGAATCGAAAGAATAAAAATCCCGATCCCGGTTAACAGTGTAACGCTTTAGTCTTCCAGGAAGCGCTGTGCATCCAGCGCCGCCATACAGCCGGTGCCGGCGCTGGTGATGGCTTGGCGATAGATGTGGTCCTGGACGTCGCCGGCGGCAAACACGCCTGGCACGCTGGTGGCGGTGGCCATGCCTTCGAGACCGGTTTTGGTCTTGATGTAGCCATTGTGCATTACCAGCTGGCCGTCGAAAATCTCGGTGTTCGGTTTGTGGCCGATGGCGATGAAGACGCCGTGCAGCGTGATCGGCGTGATGCTGCCGTCGGCGGTCGACTTGATGTTGATGCCGGTGACGCCGCTGGCGTCGCCGGTGACTTCATCCAGCGTGTGGTTGTACTTGATGACGATCTTGCCCTCGGCCACTTTAGCATTGAGGCGGTCGACCAGGATCGGCTCGGCGCGGAACTTGTCGCGGCGATGGATCAGGGTGACCTTGCTGGCGATGTTGGACAGGTACAGCGCTTCTTCGACCGCGGTATTGCCGCCGCCGACCACGGCGACTTCCTGGCCGCGGTAGAAGAATCCGTCGCAGGTGGCGCAGGCGGACACGCCTTTGCCCATGAAGGCTTCTTCCGACGGCAAGCCGAGGTATTGTGCCGAGGCGCCGGTGGCGATGATCAGGGCGTCGCAGGTGTACTCACCGGAGTCGCCGATCAGGCGAAATGGTTTTTCCGATAATTTGGTGGTGTGGATATGATCAAAAATGATTTCTGTCTTGAATTCTTCTGCGTGTTTGAGCAGGCGTTGCATGAGTTCCGGACCTTGCACGCCGTGCGGATCGCCGGGCCAGTTCTCGACGTCGGTAGTGGTCATCAGTTGTCCGCCTTGCTCGACGCCGGTAATCAGCACCGGGTTCAGGTTGGCGCGGGCGGCGTAGACAGCGGCGCTGTAGCCGGCAGGTCCGGAGCCGAGAATCAAGACATGGGCGTGCTTGGCGGGTTTGGTAGTGGTCATGTGTGCCCTCAGGTAACAGATATCAGGTAACTGATCATGACAGCGGATTTATCGCGGGTAGCGGATAAATATTGTCAAGATCATCAAATTGGGTGCAAAAACTCGGTAAGATTATAGTCTACACGTGTGCGGTGCATCAAAATTCCATGCCCGCCGATCCTGCTCTTTTGTCTATGTTTCAATTGGAAACATCAAACACTGGTTATATATATAGGTATTGGGTGCATAATTTCAACTTACGGTTACATGCTGAGCAGCAATCTGTAACCATCGAGCAGTAATTGTCGAGCAGTAACTGTCAAGATATAACAACGTAGCAACAACGTAGCAACACTCACCGGATTTATGACTAGAACAAGCCAAGCCTATACCCGCAACACCAAACCGCAGGAAGCGCAGCCGCTGCCGAGCCGTCTGGTCCGGCTTTTGTATGAAGCGCGCTGGATCGCTTATGCAGTCGTCACAGCCTATCTGATCATCATTTTCGCCAGTTACTCGAAATCCGATCCCGGCTGGTCGCACGCCAATGTGGTGCCGCATCTGCACAATTGGGGCGGCCGTGTCGGCGCCTGGCTGTCCGATCTCATGTTGTTCGTGTTCGGCGCTTCCGCATGGTGGTGGTGCGCGCTGCTGTTGCGCACCTTGTGGCAAGGCTACAAGCGCATTTCGCAGCGTTTCCTGGTCGATAAAAAAGGGGAGCCGGAACATCATCAGGAAGGATTGATCCGCGGCGCCGGCTTCGTCTTGATCTTGATCGGCAGCATGGGCATCGAATACACCCGCATGTCGACGCTGCACATGCAGCTGCCGCGTGCGCCAGGCGGGGTCCTGGGCCAATTGATCGGCAGCGGCGCGCAAACCGCCCTGGGTTTCACCGGTTCCACTTTATTTTTGCTATTGCTGATTGCGCTGGGCATCAGCCTGTTTTTCCATGTCTCATGGCTGACAGTGGCGGAGCGCATCGGCGCCGGCATTGAAAATGGCGTGCTGTGGCTGAAGGATTTGTATGTGGCCCGCGAAGACCGCAAGGTAGGGCAGGTTGCTGCCGTCAAGCGTGAAGAGGTGGTAGTCCAGGAACGCGCCAAGATAGTGGTGGCGCCGCCGATCAGGATAGAGCCGCAAATCGTCGCGGTACCGAAATCGGAACGGGTCGAGAAAGAAAAACAAAGCGCCTTGTTCACGGATCTGCCGGACACCAACCTGCCGCCGCTGTCGCTGCTGGATGAAGCGCCGCCGCAGCAGCAGACAGTGAGCGTCGAAACGCTGGAATTCACCAGCCGCCTGATCGAGAAGAAGCTTTCCGATTTCGGGGTGCAGGTCAAGGTAGTGGCTGCTTATCCCGGACCGGTGATTACCCGCTACGAAATCGAGCCGGCAACCGGAGTCAAGGGCAGCCAGATTGTCGGCCTGGCGCGCGATCTGGCGCGCTCGCTGTCGCTGACTTCGATCCGCGTGGTGGAAGTGATTCCCGGCAAGATGTTCATGGGCCTGGAGTTGCCTAACCCTAAACGTCAAATTGTGCGTCTGACCGAGATTCTCGGTTCCAAGGTGTATAACGACGGCGTCTCCAGCCTCACCATCGCGCTCGGCAAGGATATCGCCGGCCATCCGGTGGTGGCGGATCTGGCCAAGATGCCGCACTTGCTGGTGGCTGGTACTACCGGTTCGGGTAAATCGGTGGGCATCAACGCCACCATCCTGTCCTTGCTCTACAAATCAGATCCGAACCAGGTGCGCCTGATCCTGATCGATCCGAAAATGCTGGAACTGTCGATTTACGAAGGCATTCCGCATTTGCTGGCGCCGGTGGTGACCGACATGCGCCAGGCCGGCCATGCGCTGAACTGGGCGGTCAACGAGATGGAGCGCCGTTACAAGCTGATGTCGAAAATGGGTGTGCGTAACCTGACCGGTTACAACCAGAAGATCACCGAAGCCGACAAGCGCGAAGAGAAAATACCGAACCCGTTCAGCCTGACGCCGGACGCGCCGGAACCGCTGGAAAAATTGCCGACCATCGTGGTCATCATCGACGAGCTGGCCGACCTGATGATGGTCGTCGGCAAGAAGGTGGAAGAACTGATCGCGCGTATTGCCCAAAAAGCACGCGCCGCCGGCATCCACTTGATTCTGGCGACGCAGCGCCCATCTGTAGACGTAATCACCGGCCTGATCAAGGCCAACGTGCCGACCCGGATCGCGTTCCAGGTCAGCAGCAAGATCGACTCGCGTACGATTCTCGACCAGATGGGGGCGGAAGCGCTGCTCGGCATGGGCGACATGCTGTACATGCCGCCGGGCACAGGTTTGCCGATCCGCGTGCATGGCGCGTTTGTTTCGGATGAGGAAGTGCATCGGGTAGTTGATTACCTGAAGGAGCAAGGCGAGCCGAATTACATCGAAGGGATACTCGAAGGCGGCGTGCTGGAAGATGGCGGCGACGGCGCGATCGGCGGCGCAGCTGCCGGCGGCACCGAAGGCGACGAACTGTATGACCAGGCGGTGGCGGTGGTGCTGAAGAACCGGCGTGCTTCGATTTCGCTGGTACAGCGCCATTTGCGCATCGGCTACAACCGTGCGGCGCGCTTGCTGGAACAAATGGAAACAAGCGGGCTGGTCTCAACCATGCAATCCAATGGCAACCGGGAAATCCTGGTGCCGGCTGGTAATAGCAATACGGAGTAATACGGAGCAAAAATATGCAAAAGAAAATTACCGCCAGTATCATCGGCAGCAAGAAAAGCAACATGTTTGCGAAATTCAAATCGGGGCGTTTGATCGTCGGCTTGTCGTTGACCATGGCCATGCTGCCGTCGCTGGCCAACGCCAGTGCGCTGGAACAGTTCAAGTCCTTCGTCAGCAGCACGCAATCGGCCAAGGGCGAGTTCTCGCAGCAACTGGTGAAAATCGACGCCGGCAAGGCGCCGAAGGTGACCAGTACTTCCAGTGGCATTTTTATCTTCGCCCGGCCGGGCAAGTTCATCTGGACTTACCAAAAGCCGTACGAACAGGTGTTGCAAGCCGACGGCGACAAGCTGTATATCTACGACAAGGATCTGAACCAGGTCACCACCAAGAGCCTGGGCAATGCGTTAGGTTCGTCGCCGGCGGCGATTCTGTTCGGCAGTAACGACCTGGAGAAAAATTTCGTGCTGAAAGAAGGCCAGGTCAAGGATGGCATGGAATGGCTGGAGGCGACGCCCAAAGCCAAGGACACTACCTTCGATCATATTGGCATCGGCTTGAAGGATGGTTTGCCGCAGGCGATGGAATTGCGCGATTCATTTGGCCAGGTTTCGCTGCTGACGTTCAAGAACTTCGTCAAGAATCCGTCACTGTCTCCCGGGCAGTTCAAGTTCGTCGTGCCTAAGGGCGCGGACGTATTGAATCAATAATGTAGTTGAGTAGGGTGGGCACGCATTTGTGCCCACGTTACGCCAGTTTAAGGAATTCCAGCTTATTGGCGACTTCGCGCCAGGTTTCATGGTCAGGCAGCGGCGCTTGTGAGCGGGTGATCGGTTTCCAGTCCGGATGAGTGGCCAGGCGGGCGTTGATTTCGATGAAATGGCGTTGCTCGTCGGGCAGGTCGATTTCGTTATAGATCGCGCCGACCGGACATTCCGGCACGCACATCGAGCAGTCGATACAGTTGTCCGGAACGATCACCAGGAAATTCGGCCCTTGTCGAAAGCAGTCCATAGGGCAGACATCGACGCAGTCGGTGTATTTGCAACGGATGCAGGAATCGGTGACGACAAAAGGCATGGAGTGGCGGAAATTGGTTTCTGGACAAAATCGACAGCGATTCTCTCATAATCGCCATTTTTGCGCCGAAGACCCCGGTTAGTGGACCACGGAGCAGAAGCAGTAAAACACAAAGAAACAAACCGGCGATAAGTGACTTGCCTTTCTCCGAAGCCGTGATGTGGGGTCAGAGTCAAGTTTCGCGATAAAGCCCGCGAAAGTTGACTCTGACCCCAGATCACTATGTCGTCGATGCGCATCCGCATCCAAACAACGAACATTTTTCACCGAATCATCCCTATGTCCGATCTCTTCAAAGTAGAACCCACTCCACCATTGGCCGAAGCGCTGCGTCCGGCGACCCTGGACGAGGTGATTGGGCAGAGCCATTTGCTGGGTGCAGGTAAGCCGCTGCGGCTGGCGTTTGAATCGGGCAAACCGCATTCCATGATTTTGTGGGGGCCGCCCGGTGTCGGCAAGACCACGCTGGCGCGCCTGACTGCGAATGCCTTCGACTGTGAATTCATCCCGTTGTCGGCAGTGTTTTCGGGCGTCAAGGATATCCGGGCTGCGATGGAGCAGGCGCAGCAATACCTGGCGCAGGGCAAACATACAATCTTGTTCGTCGATGAAATTCATCGTTTCAATAAATCGCAGCAGGATGCCTTGCTGCCGTATGCAGAATCGGGCCTGGTAACCTTCATTGGCGCCACTACCGAAAACCCTTCGTTTGAAGTCAACTCCGCTTTGCTGTCGCGGGCGCAAGTGTATGTACTGCAGGCGCTGAGCGAGGATGAGCTGAAACAGTTGCTGGCACGCGCGCAGGAGCGGGTGTTGTCGCATCTGCAGTTTGACGACGCCGCCGTCGATACCCTGATCGGCTATGCCGACGGTGATGCACGTCGATTACTCAATTTGCTGGAGCAGAGCGGCAGCGCGATCAAGGCTTCGGGCGTGACACAAGTGACCGCAGAATTCCTGCAAAATGCGCTTACCCTGAATGCGCGCCGTTTCGACAAGGGCGGCGACAATTTCTACGATCAGATCTCGGCCTTGCACAAATCGGTGCGCGGTTCCAGTCCTGACGGTGCGCTGTATTGGTTGTGCCGCATGCTGGACGGCGGCGCCGACCCCAAATACCTGTCGCGCCGGATCATCCGCATGGCCTGGGAAGACATCGGCCTGGCCGATCCGCGCGCGATGCAGATTGCGACCGATGCAGCGGCAACTTATGAGCGGTTAGGCTCGCCGGAGGGGGAATTGGCGCTGGGCCAGGCGGTGATTTATCTGGCTGTGGCAGCCAAAAGCAATGCCGGTTACAACGCCTTCAATCAAGCTATGGCGTTTGTCAGGAATGACAAATCGAGAGAGGTGCCGGTGCACCTGAGAAATGCGCCGACCAAGCTGATGAAGGAACTCGGTTACGGTCACGAGTATCGCTATGCGCACACTGAGCCGCATGCCTATGCGGCTGGCGAAACCTATCTGCCCGATGGCATCGGCGATCCGGGCTGGTACCAGCCGGTGCCGCGCGGCGTGGAATCCAAGATTGCCGAGAAAATGCAATTCTTGCGAAGTCTCGACGATGACGCCAATAGCGGCAAGTGATCGTTAAAAAGTGATCGCTAAACACAGCCGCTAAAAACGACAAGATATCAGCCCGCACGCACGGGCGAGAACAACTTGGCGAAATCGACTTCCTTGGGCTGATCCGTCTCGGTCAGCAGTTCGGAGGCGTATTCGCCGAGATGGTGTTCCATTAACCTGGCGGCGCGTTCCGCGTCGCCTTGCTCGATCGCATCCAGTATCCCAGTGTGTTCGTCGGCTGAGCAGCTATTGCGCTTCGGCGTTTCATACAAACCTATCAGCAAGGAAGTGCGGGCAATCAGGGTGCGCAGGTAGCCGCTCACGATATTGTTTTGATTGGCTTCGCTAAGCTTGATATGGAACTCGCCTGAGAGGCGGATCCAGTCTCCCCAATTGCCTTGTTCGCGCAGCGCGTGTTCTTTTTTTACCAGCGCGCGCAGCTCCGGCAATGTCTTGTGCTTGGCGGCCAGGCTTTTTACCGAGCCGCTTTCGAGGATGCCGCGCGCTTCAAACACTTCACGTGCTTCCTTGACGTCATGCATGGCGATCACGGCACCGCGATTCGGCTGCAAATCGATCACGCGCTCATGCGCCAATTTCACGAAAACCCGTCTTAACGTACCGCGCGTGACGCCGAATGCTTCGCATAGCGGCGCTTCGACCAAGCGTGTTCCGGGTGGTAATTGATGGTCGAGGATGGCGTTGATGATGGAGAGGTGGATGCGGGCATCGACTTCATCGTTGCTCAATTCGTCTTGCCGGATCCTGGAAACGGCGCTCATGCCACGGCCTCCATCAGTCGGTTCGGCAGTAATTCAGAATGATTTGAATTCGATATTGTGCACAATTTATACATAAATCGCCGGATCTTTTTCGAGGTGTTGCTACAGTATAAATCTTAAGTCCCAGTTCTGCACGACAGGTATTTTTTGCCGAATATCACACTTCTTCCGCTTTGCCTGACACCTCAAAAAAATGCGCCATTGCGAGGCATTCGCACAAAAATGGCTGCTTTCGCACGCAATTTGTGCGTCGTATAGGTATCAGGATCGCCAAATTAGTGGTGCGTTCATGCGTCCCATAATAGTCTGGTTTACCTATGGTCCATTCCTCCAAAGCATTGTGATGGGATCTCTTGGCACGGTTCTAGCTTATTGCCAATTCAGGATTGTGCACAATCATTAATCTGATTGTGAAAACTTTCCAGGCCTTTGGCCGACAGGGGGAACTGGCGTCTTGCAGCGATCAATCTGGTCGTGCCTGCCGGATGGCAGTAGCGGATTGGCAACCATACAAATACAGATAAGGATAGAGATGAACCCTTTATGCAAGCTGGGAGCAGCAATTGGTTTGTTGAGCATGACGGCAGGCGTTTTTGCGCAGACCAGCGTGACAGTGTCCGGCGTGATCGATACCGGGATTTCTTATGCGCGCAATGCCGGCAATGGCGCACAGAGCAAGGTGGGCGAAGCGGACAGCATTCTTGGCGTCTCTAATGTCGGCTTTAGCGGCAAGGAAGACTTGGGCGGAGGTCTGAAGGCTATTTTCAACTTGCAGGCCGGCTTCAATCCGGGCAACGGCGCGCAATCTGCCAGCGGGCAGCTGTTTTCCCGCAATTCATTAGTCGGACTTGCAAGTTCGGCCGGCACCTTGACCGTTGGTAAGCAATGGAATTTCAACGATGACTGGCTGGTAGGGAGCATTTTCAAAGGCGGCTATAACTCGGGTTCGATTTTCAAATTTTCTGAATTCGACGCCGTCAGTGAAATTTACAACAACACCGTCAAGTACGTGTCGCCGGCGATGAGTGGCTTCCAGGGCGGCGCAATGCTTGGATTTGGTGAAGCTGCGGGCAGCCTCCGCACCGGTCAGGTGTACAACCTTGCAGCCAGGTACCAGCAAGGGCCGTTACTGCTGGCTGCGACCTACGATCACGAACAGGGCGCAGGCGTTGTCGGCAGTGCCAGTGCTGACAGTACCTACAAGTTGACGACACTCGGCGCCAGCTATGGTTTCGGCGCGGTCACTACGCGGCTGGGCTACGCGCACAGCGATATTTCCGGTCCCGGCCTATTCCAGTCGATCCCGTCAATGACAGCCAGGAAGGCCTATGCGGTCGAGGCTGGCCTGGATTATGCATTCACGCCTGTGTTCACCGGTTCGGCTGACGTCATCTATCGCAAGAATACAACGCTCTCGAATGACAGCAAGGTCTACCGCTTGCTGGGCATCTACAGCTTGTCGAAACGTACCAGCCTGATCGCCAATATTGCCTATCTCAGCAATGCCGGCGGCGCTTCCGAATCACTGGTCGGCACAGACTCCACCGCGATCGGCGGTGGCTTCGCCAATCAAAGCCAGGCCGCGCTCGCGCTTGGCATCCGCCATTTGTTTTGATCGTTTGTCATGTTCACGTCATAGACTAATCAGGAGTCACGATGGAAAAGCACAATGCAGTTATCAAGCCTTCGTATGACGACAGGCTGACCAATGAAGACCTGGCGCCGTTGAAAAAACAAACCTGGGGCAGCTACAATATTTTTGCATTCTGGATGTCGGACGTGCACAGCGTGGGCGGTTACGTAACCGCCGGCAGCTTGTTCGCGCTCGGCTTGGGTAGTTGGCAAGTGCTGGCGTCGCTTCTGATCGGCATCATGATCGTGCAATTCTTCGCCAACCTGGTGGCCAAGCCTAGCCAGGTGACAAGTGCTCCCTATCCGGTCATCTGCCGTACCACTTTCGGCGTGTTGGGGGCGAATATCCCGGCCATTATCCGTGGACTGATTGCGGTGGCCTGGTACGGCATCCAGACCTATCTTGCATCCGGCGCATTCCTGCTGATCGTGCTCAAGTTTTCCCCCGAGATGGCAGTCTATGCCGACGTCAGGCAATACGGCTTTGTCGGCCTGTCTTACCTCGGATGGCTTGGTTTCATGGTGATGTGGGTGTTGCAAGCTATCGTATTCTGGACCGGCATGGACGCGATCCGCAAATTCATCGACTGGGCCGGCCCCGCAGTGTATGCGGTGATGTTCTTGCTGGCGATCTGGCTGATCAGCAAAGCCGGCTGGAGCAATATCGACCTGAACCTGGGCGGCATCAAATACAGCGGCACGGCAGCCATTCCGATCATGATTAATGCCATTGCGCTGGTTGTGTCGTATTTCTCCGGACCGATGCTTAACTTTGGCGATTTCTCGCGTTACGGCAAGGATTTCAAATCGGTAAAGATGGGGAATTTCTGGGGCTTGCCGGTCAACTTCCTCGGGTTTTCCCTGCTGACCGTAGTCTGCATCGCCGCCACCTTGCCGCTGTATGGCAAGTTGATCACCGATCCGGTCGAAATGGTCGGCCATATCGACAGCACCTTCGCGGTGGTATTGGGCGGCCTGACTTTCATGATTGCTACGGTCGGCATCAACATCGTCGCCAACTTTGTTTCGCCGGCATTCGATTTTTCCAATGTGGCGCCAAAACGGATCAGCTGGCGCATGGGCGGCATGATCGCCGCAGTCGCCTCGATATTCATCACGCCATGGAATTTGTTCAACAACCCGCAAGTGATTCATTACACGCTCGATATCCTGGGTTCTTTCATCGGCCCGTTGTTCGGGATTCTGATTGCCGATTTCTACCTGGTGAAGAAACAGCGCGTAATCGTCGATGACCTGTACACAATGGACCCGAAGGGCGCCTATTGGTATCGCAACGGCTACAACCCAAAAGCCATCGTGGCGTTGATTCCTTCGGCTGTGATTCCAATTCTGTGCGTATTGCTGCCTTCCCTTGGCAGCCTGGCCAATTTCACCTGGTTCATCGGCATGGGTTGCGGACTGGTGATTTATTGGACCATCAGCGTCAAGCAAGGAGTACCTGCGGCGGGGGTGACAGGTGCGGGAACGGCGGGTGTCTGATTTTGAAAATTAAAATCATCAATCCCAACACAACGTGGAGCATGACCGAGAAAATCGGTCTATGCGCGCGCCGAGTGGCCGCTGCGGGTACTGAAATTGTAGCGGTCAGCCCCGGCATGGGGCCGGCATCGATTGAAAGCCATTACGATGAGGCGTTGAGCGTGCCGGGCATCCTGGATGAAATCAGGAAAGGCGAAGCGGATGCTGTCGATGCCTATGTGATCGCCTGCTTCGGCGATCCCGGTTTGTATGCCGCGCGTGAAGCAGCGCGTGGCCCGGTGATCGGCATCGCCGAAGCGGCGATGCACGCAGCGAGCCTGATCGGCAACAGTTTCAGCGTGGTCACCACGCTTGAGCGAACCTGCGGCATCGCCTGGCATCTGGCCGAGATGTATGGCATGCAGCGCTTTTGTCGCAAAGTGCGTGCCTGCGCATTGAATGTGCTGGATCTGGAACAACCCGGTTCAGATGCTTACCGCATCATCCTCGCAGAATGTCGCCAGGCGATGCTGCAAGATAAGGTTGACAGCATCGTGCTGGGTTGCGCAGGCATGACCGATCTTTGCAAAAAGATTGAAAGCGAACTTGGCATCGCTGTGATCGATGGCGTGACAGTTGCGGTAAAACTGGCGGAAAGCCTGGTGCAGCTTGGCCTTAAGACGGGCAAGCGGCGCGACCTGGCTTTTCCTTTGCCGAAACCCTACACCGGTCTCCTGGAAAATTTTTCCAGGAATCAGGTGTTGTAAAAATCACAGATAGCCGTGTGAAAAACCAGGCGATACCGCAGCAGAGTGAAGCATGTTGACGACGTGATAGATGCCGAAGACGGGCAACCCGGTGGCGGTTTGCACCGCCGCGGCGTACGGTTGCAGGTTCGTGCATTCAAACAGGAGTGCGCCCAGATCAGGCGCTTCGGCCAGCATTGCCTGGCACACGCCTGTGACGTCGCGGCTGGTTTGTTCAACATCCAGGGAATAATCGGGATTGGTGGCGGTGTCCGTTGTGCCGAGGATGGTTTTGAAAGACTCGCATGATTCCATGCCTCGTACCAATAGCCGCCAGCCGGGATCGATACCCGCAGCGCGCAAATGGTCGGCGGACAGGTTTTGCGCATCGGCGGTGACGATGCCAATCGTGCGCTTGGGCCCGAGCATGCGCCGCAGCAGCGGAACCAGGAACAGGCTTGACGTAATCACCGGCACGTTCACCGCCTCGGCGATTTCATCCTGGACTACGGTAAGGAAGCCGCAGGTAGTGGTGATTGCGCGTACGCCATCGTTTTCCAGTTCTTTGGCAGCCTTAATAAATGCCGGCAGTAGCGCGCGTGCCCGATCCGGCGCCGCAACGATCTGGTCCGCCTTTGCCCCTTGCACCACCTTATAGCGCACCGGAAAATCAAACGTGGTGGCATTGCCGATATCACCGGGAATCCTCGGAAACTTCGTGTCCAGCACAAGAATGCCGACACTCTCGCCATATATGGCGCGTCCGCCGCGAATGATCATGTTTTCTCCTGAAGTTACAAGAAGCGTTTTACCGCATAAGGCGCCGGATCGATAACGGTGGGCCGACCGGAGATGAGATCAGCTACCAGCCGGCCGGAAACCGGTCCCGAAGCCAGGCCGATGTGGCCATGTCCAAAAGCGTGAATCACGTCCCGGCAGCCAGACGCCGCTCCGAGCACTGGCCGGCCATCGGTGGTTGACGGCCGGTGCCCCATCCAGCGCTGGATCACGGCAGTCTTGGTTGATGCCGCAAGTGCGGGATATGTCGCCACTGCGTGACGTAACAGGGTTTCAGCTCGCGTCCAGTCTGGTGCGGCCTGCATTCTGGTCAGTTCCACTTGCCCGGCAATGCGCAGACCTGCCAACGTTGATGTATTACCGGTCTTGGCGTCGCTTGGCATTACCGGTAGGGCCAGTTTGAACGGCGGATTTTCTATGACGACGTGATATCCGCGTTCGCTTTCCATGACGATCTTGTCGCCTGCCGATCTGGCCAGGATTTTCGAGTGGATGCCGGCGGCGATGACAGCGCGGTCGCAGGCGAGTTCGCCGATGTCGGTAATGACGGCGTGCAAGCGGCCATTTCGCAGATCAAACCCCGAAGCCTTGGCGCGATGCAGATTGGCGCCTTGCGTTAGCGCATGACGAACCAGCGCAGAAACATAGGCTCCCGGGTCGGCACAGTGAGCACCTTGCTCCACCAGGATTCCGAATTGATATCTGCGGTCAAGTTCGGGCACCAGTTCGCTGATTGCCTGCGCATCCAGTTCCTTCCAGCTGACGCCATTGTCGCGTCGCAAACGCCAGGCCAGTGCTTCGGCATCGAAAGCGGTACGGTCAGGGTAGGCGTAAAGTAGGCCGCTGCTCACAATCAGTTCCGCTACGCCGGCTTCTTGCGCGAGTGCGCGATGCCGGGCAGGCGCATCTTGGAGCAGGGCGGACAGCGCACGTGCCGTGGCTTCAACGCGGGCCACGCTGGCGCCAGCCCAGATGAACCTGATCAGCCACGGCAGTAGCGACGGCAGTGCGCTCCAGCGGATTGTCAGCGGACTGCTTTTATCGAACAGATATCCGGGTATTTTTTTCCATAAGCCCGGCATCGAAACCGGCACCACCGAAGCCGGACTTAGCCACGCCGCGTTACCGTAACTGGTGGCCTGCGTCCCGCCAGGTTCGCCCGGGTCAAGCAGCGTGACATGGTGGCCGTCGCGCAGCAATTCGATGGCGCACGCGGCGCCGACAATACCTGCGCCAATGACTACCACGCGCAAGGCAGCGGGCTGGCTGGCAGTTGAATTCAAGCTGTTTCCTTTTTTTATTAGTAGTATCTACTGCCCGCTATTCTTGAAGCGTGACAGGAAGCTGCGCGTAGCATCTTTCTCCGGGTTGTCGATGACAATAGCCGGTGGCCCGGATTCGACCACGACGCCGTCCCGCATGAAAATCACCTGGTCGGCGACTTCTCTTGCAAATGCTATTTCATGAGTGACCAGGATCATGGTCATGCCGTCCGATGCCAGCGACCGTATGACGTTCAGCACTTCACCCACAAGTTCAGGATCCAGCGCAGAAGTGGCTTCGTCGAACAGCATCACGTCAGGCTTCATGGCTAGCGCCCTGGCGATGGCGACCCGTTGCTTCTGCCCGCCCGACAACATGCTGGGATAAGCGTCCGCGCGATCGCTCAATCCAACCCGCTGCAGCAGGGCGTCGGCTGCAATCCGGGCTTCATGTTTCGGTGTCTTCAGCACCGTAACCATGCCCTCCATGACGTTCTGCTGGACTGTCATATGCGGGAACAGGTTGAAGTGCTGGAAAACCATGCCAGTCTTGGAACGGAATTTCGCCAGATCACGGGCTTTCGGCAGCGTCGTGTTTTTGCCGTCGAACGTGATCGACTGGCCGCCGACATTGACGATGCCGGCGTCCGGAATCGTGAGCAGATTGATACAACGCAGTAAAGTCGACTTGCCAGATCCTGAGGGTCCGATCATCGCTACCACGGAGCCTTTGTCGATCTGCAGGGAAATGTCTTTTAGTACGACGTTATCGCCAAAACATTTCTTAAGATTGTGGATTGAAATCATTTCGCGCTCATTTCACCATTCATTTCACTATTCATTGCTATGTTCCCCTGCCATCAGACATTTTCACTTCAAGCCGCTTTGCCAAAATCGTCGCAGGCAGCAAAATCGCAAAATACAGAATCGCAATCAGCGAGTAGATTTCCAGCGGCCGATAAGTATCGTGGGCGATGATTTGCCCTTGATACAGCAGGTCCGGTACAGCCAGAACCGATAACAGCGAGGTATTTTTCAGTTGCATGATGGATTGACTGACCAGCGGCGGCGTCATCCGTTTGAATGCCTGAGGCAACACCACTCTTCGCATCAGCTGGAAATGCGTCATGCCTAACGCCATGCCGGCTTCCGTTTGCCCCGGGTCGATTGAAATCACGCCGCCGCGGATGATTTCAGAATAGAAGGCGCCGCCATATAAGGTCAATGACAGCACCGCCGCCATGCCGGGCGTCAGTTCAATGCCGGTCAATATGGGCAGTGCGTAATAAAACCAGATCAGCTGCACCAGTACCGGCGTGCATCTGAACAGTTCTACATAAGCCCGGAACGGTCCCGATATGTATACCTTGGGCGACAGCCGGCACAGACCGGTAATCAGACCAACCAGCAACCCCAGTATGACGACGATGATGGTGTAACCGACGGTGTAGCCAAAACCAACGAAAATGATATTCCTGTACTGCCAAAGCGTATGAAAATCCCACTGGTACATGCCTGCCTCACAACTTAAAAGTGAACTTGGGGTGGAAATGCGGTTGGCGGCACGCCGACCAGGGCTTGCATATTGGAGAGGATGGTATTTTTCACTTTTCCTGAGGCTCTGGCTTGGTCCAGCCAGGCATTCACTGAATTGGTGAAGGTCTGATCAGTCTGCTTGCGAATACCGACATTGGTCGGGTTGGTTTCGTCGGGAGACGGGAATACGATATGACCGATGTTCGGCAACTTGGTCAGCAGCGCAGTCGACAGCAGAATCACCAACACCTGGCAATCGACGCGACCCGATTGCAGCGCCATGGTGGCGGCGGCAGAGGTTTCAAATCGCAATATGGTCGCCTTCGGCAATATCCGGGTCACCAGCTGATCGTGGCTCGATCCGACATCCACCGCCACCTTGACGCTAGGTGTGTTGAGCTGCTCCCATCGTTCAAAATTGAACCCCTTCCTGGCGACGACCGTGTTGTAGTTTTGGAAAATCGGACCGGAAAAATCAACTACTTCGCGTCGCGCGGGAGATGGGGCCATGCCAAGCTGGCAATCGATTTTATTTGTCTGTACGTCCAGTACTGCATTGCCCCATGTCGTTTCGACCCATTCAACTTCGGCTTTGAGGTATTTGGCAAGATCGCGGCCAAGATCCACCATGAAGCCACGCCATTCGCCGGTAGCCAGATCCTTTGTGAAATACGGCGAGGCGCCGTTGATTGCCCCCAGTCGTATCTTGCCTGTGCGTTTGATACGTGCGGCGGTTGACTCGGGTTCTTGAGAAAATACAGGGCCGACTGCGACCAGTGAACCGACAGCAATGGTTTGAGCGATGAAATTCCGGCGATTGATAGGCATGTCTGTCTTCTTGAATGAGGGTTGGTCAGGGAAAGTAAGAAAAATGCATCATGGACATATTGAAAATACTCGGTTTGAGACGTAAAGTCACCCGAAAATGCATCCGCCAGCCGTCATTTTCAAGCAAGATTGAGGCCCGCCCCTGATTCTGGCCAGCCCCCAGCTTCTAAGGTAATCTGAAAAAGATCCTTGACTCAAATTTTAGTGTGACTATAATTTCCGACGCCTGACTGGCGAAGTCGCAGCGGTATTGGCAGCCGCGGTGCTGACGCTAAATATTAAAAAGTTACTCGTGAATTAACGCGGCCAAGATCGCATTGATCGATTTGGAAGTAACGAAAATGAGTACGAACAAATACCAGATGCAGGCCGGAGACAGAAACAATGGAAATGCCACAGCTGGGGAAATCGATCCGCGCGCGGCGTCATGCTATCAAGAAGACGCTGGTGCAAGTCGCGACCGAAACCGGATTGACCGCGGGATTCATCTCGCAGCTTGAGCGCGGCCAGACCAGTCCGTCGATCACCTCGCTGGTGGTTATCGCCAAAGCGCTGGGCGTGGCGATTGGTGACCTGATCAAACAACCCGCGCAATTGCGGCCCGATACCTATCGCAGCCAGCGGCAGCCGTATTCGGTCGCCAGCGGACGGGTGAAATACGAACGGTTATCGACGGTATTTCCCGGCAGCCAGGTGCATTCGGTGAAATTCACCATGCCATCCGGCTACAAATCGGAAATGGTGTCGCACGAAGGCGATGAAATGATCTTCGTGCTCAGCGGGCAAGTCGGCTACACGGTTGGTAAAGACAGTTATGTGCTGAGTGTCGGCGATAGCTTGCATTTCGACGCGAATATTCCTCACAGTATCGAATCCCTGCCGCATGAGAATCAAGTGGCCGAAGTAATCTGGGTCGGCACCGTGGCGCTGTTTGACGGGCCGCAATCGCCGGCTTCCCCTGAGCAGGAAGAATTACTGCGCGGGACCGAATTTTTTTGAGCGGATTTATTGAGCGTGGGGCGAGGGCAGCTTGTGGCATGATTTTTGCAATTGTAAAAAATCATAAAGGCCATGATTGCTGGCGCTTCGTGTAAAGCCGAACAATGATGTCAGTAGTGACAGCGGAATGGAGTAGTGATGGATCAAGACATATTTAAAGTTGCCGCACTAAAGCGGGGGTGCCATGTCCACGTTTAACGCGGCGGTCTACGCGCAGCGCCGACGTCAGCTAAAGCAGCAGTTTTCTTCCGGCCTGTTGCTGTTGCCGGGTAATACCGACGTCTCCATGAACTACTTGCATAACCATTACTGGTTTCGCCAGGACTCCTCGTTTTCCTATTTCTTCGGCTTGAACCAGCCGGATCTGGCGGCGCTGATCGATATCGACGCCGATAGCGAGATCCTGTTCGGCGACGATCCAGGCCTGGACGATGTGATCTGGGTTGGCGCGCAAACCTCTTTTACGCAGCGCGCCGAGTCGGTAGGCATTGCCGCGGTGCAGCCGTATAAACAACTGGCTGACGTGGTGGCGCAAGCGCGCCGCCAAGGCCGCACGATCCATTACCTGCCGCCGTATCGCGGCGAAACCATACTGGAATTGGCCAGCCTGCTGGATTGCACGCCAGAACAATGCAAGACCGGTGCGTCCGAGAGCCTGATGGCGGCTGTGATTGCGCTGCGCGAAATCAAGGGCGAAGAAGAAATCGCAGAAATAGAAAGCGCCCTGACCGTCACGCGCGACATGCATATCGCCGCCATGCAGCAGGCCAAGGCGGACGCCTATGAATATCAGGTGGTGGCGGCAATGGAGGGCATCATGCGCAGCCATGATTTGCAAAACGCCTATCCGATGATTTTTTCCCGCAGCGGCGAGATCCTGCACAACCGCGACCACAAGAATCTTTTGCAAGCGGGCGATCTGGTGGTGAACGATTCCGGTGCTTCCAGCGCCTTGGGTTACGCCAGCGATATCACCCGCACGTTTCCGGTCGGCGGCCGTTTCAGCGAACGCCAGCGCAGCTTGTATGAAATAGTGCTGGCCGCGCAGCAACTGGCTATCGATGCCATGCGGCCTGGGGTTTCTTATCTTTATGTGCACAAACTGGCCGCCGGCCATATGGTTGCTGCCATGGTCAAGCTGGGTTTTTTTAACGGTAGCCCGGAGCAAGTGGTTGAATCAGGCGCCTACGCGATCTGTTTCCCGCACGGCCTCGGCCACCAGATGGGGCTGGATGTGCACGACATGGAAGGGCTGGGCGAGACCCGCGTCGGTTACGACGCCAGCGTCAGCCGCAGCGAACTGTTTGGCCTGCGCAATCTGCGCCTGGCAAAGCCTTTGCGCGCGGGCATGGTGGTGACGGTCGAGCCGGGCATGTATTTTATTCCGGCACTGATTCAGCGCTGGCAGGCGGAAGCGCGCCACAGTAATCTGATTAACTATGAGAAGTTTGTCGAACATATGGATTTTGGCGGTATCCGGATTGAAGACGATGTGCTGGTGACCAGTTCAGGAGCACGCGTATTGGGCCCGGCGATTCCTAAAACCTGTGCCGAGATCGAAGCCTTGATGGCGGCTTAGAACGAAGGTTTGAAACCGTAGTGAAATGCGTTGTACATTCCAACTTGTGTTCTCGATGTGAATTGTTGTTAAATACACCACCTTCACCATAACCTTAAGAAAGATACCTGTGATGAAAAGAAAATTGATTGCCAAGGCTGCCTTGCTCGCCGTCCTGTGCGCCACCGCCGGTTATGCGGCAGCGGCCAAGACGCTGGTGTTCTGTTCGGAAGGCAGCCCGGAAGGCTTTAATCCGCAGCTGTACACTACCGGCACAACTTTCGACGCATCGTCGGTGCCGATGTACAACCGCCTGGTCGAATTCGAACTGGGTACTACCAAGCCGATTCCAGGCCTGGCAGAATCGTGGACTGTGTCCGACGACGGCCTGACTTACACTTTCAAGCTGCGTAAAGGCGTCAAGTTCCATAGCAGCGCCAAGTTCAAGCCGACCCGCGATTTCAACGCCGACGACGTGCTGTTTTCGTTCAACCGCATGGGCGATCCCAATCATCCGTATCACAAGCTCGCCGCCGGCCAGACCTTCGGCTACTACCTGGACATGGGCATGGACAAGATCATCGACAAGGTGGAAAAAGTCGATGACAACACCGTGGTATTCAAGCTGAAGCATCCGGAAGCACCGTTCATCGCCAACCTGGGCATGGATTTCGCCTCGATCCTGTCGGCCGAATATGCCGACAACATGAAAAAGGCGGGTACGCCTGAAGTGATCGACCGCGAACCTGTCGGCACCGGTCCGTTCCAGTTCGTGTCTTACCAAAAGGACGCCGTGATCCGCTACAAGGCCTTTGACGCTTTTTGGGGTGGCCGGCCAAAGCTGGATAACCTGATCTACGCCATCACCCCTGATGCGTCGGTGCGTTATGCCAAGCTGAAGGCGAATGAGTGCCAGGTAATGGCGTTCCCGAAACCGGCTGACATCGAATTGATGAAAGCGGATCCATCCATCAAGATGATGACCAAGGAAGGCTTGAACATCGGCTACATCTCGTTCAATGTCGAGAAAAAGCCGTTCGACAACAAGCTGGTGCGTCAGGCGCTGAACATGGCCGTTGACAAGCAAACCATCCTCAAGACCGTCTATCAAGGCGCCGGTATCGCCGCAAAAAATCCGATTCCGCCAACCCTGTGGGGCTACAACGACAAGATCAAGGACTATGTCTACGATCCGGTCAAGGCCAAGGAATTGCTGGCTAAAGCCGGCTATCCGAACGGCGTTGAAGTCGAAATGTGGTACCTGCCGGTCACTCGTCCATACAACCCGGACGGCAAGCGCATGGCCGAGTTGATCCAGGCTGACTGGGCAAAAATCGGCGTCAAGACCAAGCTCACCACCTATGAATGGACTGAATACCTGAAGCGCAGCAAGCAGGGCGATCAGCAATCGATGATGTTCGGCTGGTCCGGCGACAATGGCGATCCGGATAACTTCTTCGCACCGTTGCTGGGATGTGAAGGCGTCAAAGGCGGCGGTAACACGGCGCGCTGGTGCAACAAGGATTATGAAGCGCTGATCCAAAAGGCCAAGCTGACACCGAAGCAGGATGAGCGCGCCAAGCTGTATGAGCAGGCGCAGGTGATCTTGCATGAAGAAGCACCATGGATAGACCTGGCCCATTCGGTTCGCTTCACACCGATTCGCAAGGAAGTGCTCAACTTCAAGATGGCCGTGTTTGCCCATCATCACTTTGAGAAGGTTGACCTGGCCACCAAGTAAGCACGGCCTGGTTTTTGTTCTGTTGTTAAGCCGCTCACTACCTCGCTGGATAATACGGTAGGAGCGGCTTAAATTTACCACCAGTAAACGACAGTGCTGCTACTGTCGTCTTTCATCGAACAGGTAACGCCAATGTTTGGATTTCTCCTGCGCCGTGTCGGTTTGGTCATTCCGACCTTTCTCGGCATCACGCTGCTGGTGTTTTTACTGATACACCTTATTCCCGGCAACGCCGTCGAAGCCATGACCGGCGAGCGCGGCATGGACCCGGCCCGTTACGCGCAAATGGCGCACGACCTCGGCCTGGATCAGCCGATTTACATGCAGTACTTTAACTATCTCGGTAACCTGTTCAAGGGCGACCTCGGCATGTCGATCATGACGCATACCTCCGTGCTGAGTGAGTTCAAAACGTTGTTTCCGGCGACGCTGGAGTTGTCTTTTTGCGCGATACTATTTGCGCTGATCATCGGTATGCCGGCCGGCATACTGGCCGCCTTGAAGCGCAATACCGTGCTCGATTATTCGGTGATGGGCGCATCCCTCACCGGTTATTCCATGCCGGTCTTCTGGTGGGCGCTGTTGCTGATCCTGCTGTTTTCCGTGACCTTGGGGTGGACTCCGGTTTCGGGCCGTATCGATATTTTGTTCGACGTGCCGCCGGTCACCGGCTTCATGCTGATAGATAGCTTGTTGTCGGACGATAGCGGCGCTTTTAAATCTGCGCTGTCGCACCTGATTCTTCCTACCATCGCGCTCGGCACCATTCCGCTGGCAGTGATTGCGCGCATGACGCGCTCCGCCATGCTGGAAGTCTTGCGTGAAGATTATGTCCGCACCGCACGGGCCAAAGGGCTTTCGCCGTGGCGGGTAGTGGGCGTGCATGCTCTGCGCAATGCCTTGATACCCGTAGTCACAGTGGTCGGCCTGCAGGTCGGTACCTTGCTGGCCGGCGCGATCCTGACCGAAACCATCTTTTCCTGGCCGGGCATCGGCAAATGGCTGGTAGCAGCGATTCAACGACGCGACTATCCGGTGGTGCAGGGCGGCATCCTGATGTCGGCGACCATCATCATCCTCGTCAACCTGGCCGTCGACTTGCTGTACGGCGTGATTAATCCACGTATTCGCCATCGCTCATGAATAACGTCAATGTACCGCCCGTTAGTGCGCCGCAAACTAACGCTTCGCCGAAGGCAACCGTCAATGCACCACCGCATCCGCTGCGCGAATTCTGGGGCTATTTCAGCCAGAACCGCGGCGCCGTAATCGGCCTGGCCATCATCGTCATGATGGTGTTGGCAGCCTTGTTTGCCGACGTCATCGCACCGCATTCGCCGATCGAACAATTCCGCGATCACACCCTGGTGCCGCCGGTATGGCAAACAGGTGGCACCAGCCAGTTCCTGCTCGGCACGGATCCGGTAGGGCGCGATATGCTATCGCGCCTGATCCACGGGGTGCGCCTGTCGCTGCTGATCGGCCTGGTTTCCATCTCGCTGTCGCTCACCGTCGGTGTGTTGCTCGGTCTTCTGGCGGGCTATTTCCGCGGCATGGTTGAAGTCGCCATCATGCGTTTGATGGACATCATGCTGGCATTGCCGAGCTTGTTGCTGGCCATCGCCGTGGTCGCCATCCTCGGACCTGGCTTGATGAATGCGATGTATGCGATTGCCGTCGTGATGCTGCCGCACTATGCGCGGCAGACGCGCGCCGCGGTCATCGGCGAGATGTCGCGCGATTACGTCAGTGCCTCGCGTATCGCCGGCGCGGGCACCTTGCGCATCATGTTCAATTGCGTGCTGCCAAACTGCCTGGCGCCGTTGATCGTGCAAGCCACGCTTGGTTTCTCGTCCGCCATCCTGGATGCGGCAGCACTTGGTTTTCTCGGCATGGGGGCACAACCGCCTACACCTGAGTGGGGCTCGATGCTGGCCAGCGCCATGGAATTCATCCAGAGTGCGTGGTGGGTGGTTGCTTTCCCCGGCCTGGCGATTTTGATCTCGGTACTGGCGTTCAACCTGATGGGCGACGGCTTGCGCGATGCGCTCGACCCGAAACTGAAACGATAAGGCGAGATTCAACATGGCACTCCTAGAAATTAAGCAGCTGCGCGTCGAATTCGGTTCGACAGCTGCGCCCTTTACCGCGGTTGATGGCCTGGATCTGAGTATCGAGGCCGGCGAGGTGGTTGGCATCGTCGGCGAATCCGGCTCCGGCAAGAGCGTCACCTCACTGGCGCTGATGGGACTGATCGATTACCCGGGTCGCGTCAAAGGCGAGCGCATGGCGTTTGACGGCCGCGACTTGCTGAAAATGCCTGAAAAAGAGCGGCGCGGCATGCTCGGCAAAGACATCGCCATGATCTTCCAGGATCCGATGACCAGCCTCAACCCGTCTTTTACGGTTGCCTATCAATTGATTGAAACCCTGCGCGTGCATCAGGGCGGCTCCAGTAAAGAATTGCGCGCCAAGGCGCTGGCGCTGCTCAAGCAGGTTGATATTCCCGATCCGGAGCGACGCCTGGATGCTTATCCGCATCAGCTTTCCGGCGGCATGAGTCAACGCGTGATGGTCGCCATCGCGATCGCCTGCAATCCGCGTTTGCTGATCGCGGATGAGCCGACCACGGCGCTGGATGTCACGGTGCAGGCGCAAATGCTGGAGTTGCTGCTGCAACTGCAGCGCGACCGTGGCATGGCCCTGATGCTGATTACCCACGACCTGAGCGTCGTCGCCCAGACCGCACAGCGGGTAGTGGTGATGTATGCGGGGCAGGTGGTGGAGACCGGCCGCGTGCCGGATATTTTCAATGCACCCAAACATCCGTACACCCAGGCTTTGCTGGCGGCGCTGCCGGAACACAATATCGGCCGCGCACGTTTGCAAACCATTCCTGGCGTGGTGCCGGGGCAGTACGATCGCCCCACAGGTTGCTTGCTCAGCCCGCGCTGTGCATATGCGCAAGACCGTTGCCGGCAGGAGCGGCCCGAATTGCGGGGAGAGGCACAGGAGCAGGTACGCTGCCATTTCCCGCTGGATCATGCCGGTCAGCCGACAAACGGCTGGTCGGAAATATCCCGTAAAACACCTGATCTAGTATTAAGCAGTGGGGCTGCATGATGATGAATTCGAATATAGAAGCGCTTGCCAGCCCGGTGGTTTTGCTCGAAGCCAAAAATCTGGTCAAGCATTACAGCGTATCGCAAGGTTTGTTCAAACCAAAGGCGACGGCACGCGCACTGGACGGCATCTCGTTCATTTTGCAGCCCGGTAAAACGCTGGCTGTGGTGGGTGAGTCTGGTTGCGGCAAATCCACCCTGGCGCGCCAGATCACGATGATCGAGCCGCCTACCGGTGGTGAATTGTGGATGGACGGCGCCAATATCGCCGATGCTGATAACGCTACCTTGAAACGGGTGCGTCCGCTGGTGCAAATGGTGTTTCAAAATCCCTACGCCAGCTTGAATCCGCGCAAGAAAGTCGGGCAGATGCTGGAAGAGCCGTTGATCATCAATACCCGGCTCAACAGCAAGGAACGTGCTGACAAGGCGCAAGCCATGATGGCCAAGGTCGGCTTGCGGCCGGAACATTACAGCCGTTACCCGCACATGTTCTCCGGCGGCCAGCGCCAACGGGTGGCGATAGCGCGCGCCCTGATGCTGGATCCCAAGGTGATCGTCGCCGATGAGCCGGTGTCCGCCCTTGACGTATCGATCCAGGCCCAGGTGCTGAACCTGCTGATGGATTTGCAGCAGGCCAGCGGTGTCGCCTATCTGTTTATCTCGCATAACCTGTCGGTAGTCGAGCATATCGCCGACGACGTGCTGGTGATGTATCTCGGTAAAACCGTAGAGCACGGCAGCAAGCAGCAAGTGTTCAGCCGGCCGCTGCATCCCTATACCAAGGCGCTGCTGGCCAGCACCCCGCGCATCGATCCGGCCCAGCGCCAGCAAAAGATGATGTTGCCGGGAGAACTGCCGTCGCCATTGGCGCCGCCGCCGGGCTGCAGTTTTAATAATCGCTGCCCTTATGCAATCGAGCGCTGCCGGCAGGAAGTGCCTGCCTTGCGCGAGTTTGACGGCAGCCGGGTAGCTTGCCACCGGGTGGAAGAAATTCAATGACAGGAAATGGCGTGATGCAGAGCCGGAAACCAAAGAGCACGAAGCCAAAGAACAGAAAACTGAAACTCGCCGCCGCAGTCGGCATCGCCGCGCTGCTGTGCGGTACCGTCAATGCGGCGTTTGCGGCCAAGACCTTGGTGTTTTGCTCGGAGGGTAGTCCGGAGGGTTTCAACCCGCAGCTGTTCACCACCGGTACTACTTTCGACGCTTCTTCGGTGCCTTTGTACAACCGTCTGGTCGCCTTTGAGTTGGGCACCACCAAGATTATCCCGGCCCTGGCGGAATCGTGGACGGTGTCGGATGACGGCCTGACCTATACCTTCAAGCTGCGCAAAGGCGTCAAGTTCCACAGCAGCGCCAGATTCAAGCCAAGCCGCGATTTCAATGCCGACGACGTGCTGTTTTCGTTCAATCGCATGGCGGATGTCAATCATCCGTTTCATAAGCTGTCTACCGGCGCCAGCTTCAGCTACTTCCTCGACATGGGCATGGACAAGATCATCGACAAGATCGGCAAAGTCGACGACTACACCGTGGCCTTCAAGCTGAAGCATCCGGAAGCACCGTTCATCGCCAACCTGGGCATGGACTTCGCCTCGATTCTTTCCGCCGAATATGCCGACAAGATGAAGGCGGCAGGCACGCCCGACGTGATCGACCGCGATCCTGTCGGCACCGGTCCGTTCCAGTTCGTGTCCTACCAAAAAGACGCGGTGATCCGCTACAAGGCGTTCGATGCCTATTGGGATGGCCGGCCAAAACTGGATAACCTGGTTTTTGCGATCACGCCGGACGCCTCGGTGCGTTACGCCAAGCTCAAGGCCAACGAATGCCAGGTGATGGCGTTTCCCAAGCCGGCCGATATCGAATTGATGAAAACCGATCCGGCGATCACCCTGCTGACCAAGGAAGGTTTGAACGTCGGTTACATCTCGTTCAATGTAGAGAAAAAGCCATTCGATAACAAACTGGTGCGCCAGGCGCTGAACATGGCCACCGACAAACAGGCGATTCTCAAAACGGTGTATCAGGGCGCCGGTCAGATCGCCAAGAATCCGATTCCACCTACGCTCTGGTCCTACGACAACAAGATCCAGGACTACGGCTATGATCCGGTCAAGGCCAAGGCCTTGCTAGCCAAGGCTGGTTACCCCAACGGCGTAGCGGTCGAACTGTGGTACCTGCCGGTGACTCGTCCCTACAATCCGGACGGCAAGCGCATGGCCGAACTGATCCAGGCCGACTGGGCAAAGATCGGCGTCAAGGCCACTCTCGCCACCTACGAATGGACCGAGTACCTGAAGCGCAGCAAGCAAGGGGCGCAGCAGGCGATGATGTTCGGCTGGTCTGGCGACAACGGTGATCCCGATAATTTCTTTGCAACTTTGCTGGGCTGTGAGTCTGTACGCAGCGGCGGCAATACCGCGCGCTGGTGCGATAAAGGTTTCGAGGCATTGATTCAGAAAGCCAAGCTCAGCACGAACCAGGCCGAGCGCGCCAGGCTGTATGAGCAGGCGCAGGTGACGGTGCATGAAGAAGCGCCCTGGATACCGCTTGCGCACTCGCTGACGCATACACCGATTCGCAAGAATGTGATCGGTTTCAAGATGTCGGCGTTCGCGTTGCATGACTTCAGCAAGGTCGATCTGGGCAAGTAAATTTGCCGGCGAGCGATGCAAGGTGCAACGCCTTGCATCGCATTAATCCTTATTTTGTTGTATTTGTTGCAATTTCGATCGCTGAGATTGGCTGGCCGGGGACTGGCGGGGCTTGGTACAATGGCCGCTTATTCCTTCCCCTATCTATACCAAGTCCATGATCGACATCCAACTTCTACGCAAAGACATTGCCACTGTCGCCGCCCGTCTGGCCGCGCGCAAATTCCAGTTAGACGTCAACGGCTTCAATGCGCTGGAGGCTGAGCGCAAGCAAATCCAGACTCGTACTGAAGAATTGCAAGGCCAACGCAACGCGTTGTCCAAGCAAATCGGCATGCTGAAAGGCAAGGGCGAAGACGCTTCGGCCGTGATGGCTGAAGTCGCAGGCATCGGCGACGAACTGAAAGCGTCGGCAACCAAGTTGGACCAAGTCCAGGAACAGGTCAGCGCGTTCTTGCTGTCAGTACCGAATATCCCGCACGAAACGGTGCCGGTCGGCTCCGATGAGGCTGGCAATGTCGAAGTACGCAAAGTCGGCACGCCACGCAGCTTCGATTTTGAAGTCCGCGACCACGTTGATGTCGGCGCGGCCTTGGGCCTGGATTTCGACGTCGCCGCCAAGATCACCGGCTCGCGTTTTGTCGTCCTCAAGGGTGGTATCGCCCGTCTGCATCGCGCTTTGGGCCAGTTCATGCTGGATACCCACGGTGCTGAACACGGCTACACCGAATGCTACACACCCTACATCGTCAACGCCGATTCGTTGCGCGGCACTGGCCAGTTGCCGAAGTTCGAAGAAGATTTGTTTGCGGTGAAAAAAGGCGGCCAGGAAGGTGAGCAGGGCGCCGACCATGCTGCGCTGTACCTGATCCCGACGGCTGAAGTGCCGTTGACCAACATCGTGCGCGACGAAATCGTTGCCGGCGAAACGCTGCCGATCAAGATGGCTGCGCATTCGCCGTGTTTCCGTTCGGAAGCCGGCAGCTATGGCCGCGACACACGCGGCATGATTCGCCAGCATCAGTTCGACAAGGTCGAGATGGTGCAAATCGTGCATCCGGAAAAGTCTTATGAAGTCCTGGAGGAGATGGTCGGTCACGCCGAAAACATCTTGAAGAAACTCGGCCTGCCGTATCGCGTGGTGTCCTTGTGCACCGGCGACATCGGTTTCGGCGCAGCCAAGACCTACGACCTGGAAGTGTGGCTGCCGGCGCAAAACACTTACCGCGAAATTTCGTCGGTCTCCAACTTCGAAGCATTCCAGGCGCGCCGCCTGCAAGCGCGTTTCCGCAATGCGCAAGGCAAGACCGAGCTGGTGCATACACTGAATGGTTCGGGTTTGGCGGTCGGACGCACGTTGGTGGCGTTGTTGGAGAATTTCCAGCAGGCAGATGGCAGCGTGGAAATTCCGGCGGTGCTGCATCCTTACATGGGCGGCATTACCAAGTTGAGTGTGTAAGTAATTGATTTTGCGGGGTTATTTAGCGTAGGGCAGGAGTAGTTATTGACTGTGGAATGGTGCGAATAAAAAGACATTCCATAGTCAAAAAGAGTCTGCTATAATCTTGCGCTTTGCTGCATTAAACACAGCAAGTCGACCGAAAACCGGAGAGGTGGCAGAGTGGTCGAATGTACTTGACTCGAAATCAAGCGTACGTTAAATCGTACCGTGGGTTCGAATCCCACCCTCTCCGCCAGAATAGAGTAGTAAGTAGTCCAAAGAAGTCTAAAAACCCGCATCAAGCTTAGTGCTTATGCGGGTTTTTGTTTGTCGACGGAATGCGCACTACTTCGGCCAGTTGATCCCATACTCCTGTCGTCCTATAAGCGCTAACTGGCCCGTTGCATTCTTGTAACGGTAGCCCCCAACTCACCGGAGATACCGGAAGCCGCTAGCTTGACGGTGTCGATCAGCGATTGCATTCGCTTGAGCGACATATAAGGAACGGTGCTGGACACGCTGATCGCGGCGACAATCATGTGGCGGGCGTCGTAAATTGGTGCTGCGACACAGCGAATCGACGGTTCATTGTCCTCCAGGTCGAAGGCATAGCCTCCCGCCGTGTATTGACGCATCTGATCGCGAAATTCAGTCCAGCTGCGCTTTTGCAATAGTTTGGAAGTATCGGAGTTGGCTGCCGTGTTGCGCTTCTGATAAAGATTTTTCCATTCATCCTCCTGCAATCCCAGCATCAATGCCTTGCCGACACCGGTGGTCGCGATCGGCATGCGATGGCCGACGCGTGAGCGCATTTCCAATCCCTTTTTCCCAGGAATTTTATCCAGGTAAAGCACGTCGTCGGCGTCGCGTATGGCCAGGTGAATGGTGTCGCCGGACTGTTCTGCCAGTTGGTCCAGATAGGGGCGAGCCACTACTGTCAGCGAAATTTCTTCGCGCGCCTGAAACCCGAGCTCAATCAGCTTTGGCCCTAGCGCATAGCCGACATTCGCCGTAAAACGTAGATAGCGCTCCTGCACCAGGCAACTCGCGAGCCGGTGGGTCGTGCTACGAGTGGTGCCAACTACCCGTGAAATTTCCATCAGCTCACGCGCACCGCCGGCTACTGCTTGCAATACCGACAACCCGCGTGCCAGTGTCTGGGTGCCGGTAGTAGTGGCACTGTTTTGATCTACCTCAGTCAAGTCGGAGGGCTTACGCATCATGAAAGTCCGGCATCGTAAAAATTCCTGTCGAAGAAGCGCATAGGATAACCGTTTAAATGAGAAACGGCGATAGAGTCATGTGTTATTTGAATCAAATACTATATATTGGGATTTGATTTCATATATTGACAGCTTGGGTAACTTCAAATAAAGTACATCAAAATACTCCCATGGAATCTTTTTCAAACAAATTGATGAATCAGGCACAAGGTCAAACACAGCTAATCGCACTCGACTGGGGTACTTCGTCGTTGCGGGCTTATCGTCTCGGCGTGGGCGGTCAGGTATTGGAGTTGCGCGCGTTGCCGTGGGGCGTGATGCGCCTGCCGGAGGTTGGATCAGCCGAAAATTCCGGCGCGGATGGCAAGGAGGGGTTTGAGTTGGCGTTTGAACAAGCTTGCGGTGATTGGCTCCGTGCCGAGCCGCACGCCCCGGTGATTGCGGCCGGGATGGTCGGCAGCCGGGAGGGCTGGCGCGAAGCGCCTTACCTGTCGATACCGATTGCGGTCGATCAGATCGGCAGCACGCTGAGCACTGTACGCACCCGTGCCGGCCAGGTCATACATATCGTACCAGGCCTGATCCAGAATTCGGCGCTGCCGGACGTCATCCGAGGTGAGGAAACTCAGGTGATCGGTGCGCTCGGCATGCTCGATTTCGATAAGGATAGCTCACGCGCAGAACAACCAGATGAGCAGGACGAGGTCCTGATCGGCTTGCCCGGCACCCATTCCAAATGGGTTCAGGTACGCCGGCAGCATCGTGAAATGGAAAGTCGCATCGAGCATTTCAGCACATTCATGACTGGCGACGTGTACGCAGCGCTATGCGCGCACACCATTCTGGCACGCGGCATGCAAGCCAGCGAAGTCAGCCGCAGCGATCACGGTGCGTTCGACCGCGGCGCCCTGGTGGCGCAAACACCGGCCGGACGCGCCGGCGTCCTGTCGACCATCTTCAGCACACGCACACTAGGCCTGACCGGTGTGCTGGATGCAGCAGGCCAACGCGAGTATCTGTCAGGGTTACTGATCGGCCATGAAGTAGCAGCATTACAAATTTTATTGACGAAGCAACGCCATCAGTTCCCGCGCGTGATACTGATCGGCGATGCTGCGTTGTGCGAACGTTACGTGCGAGTCCTCAAAGCATATGGCATTGATCAAGTCGAAGTAGCGGAGCAAGCAACAGAACGCGGTTTGTGGCAACTGGCGTTGGCTGCGGGTCTGCTGACTCGTATATCAACCATAACCAAAGAATGACATGCTAAAAAATGCAATGAAACAATGTGGTTTGATCGCGATCCTGCGCGGCGTTCAGCCGCACGAAGTGGCAGCGATCGGTTTGAAACTGTACGAAGCCGGTTTCCGGATCATTGAGGTGCCGCTCAACTCGCCACAGCCTTTCGACAGCATCCGCATCCTGCGCAACGGCTTGCCGGCAGACTGCGTAATCGGTGCCGGCACCGTATTGACGCCCGATCAGGTGGCAGCAGTTAAACGGGCCGGCGGCGAGATCATCGTGATGCCGCATAGCGACCCGTTGGTGATCGCTGCCGCCAAACAGGCCGGGCTGGCTTGCGCGCCGGGAGTTGCCACGGTAACGGAAGCATTTGCCGCGCTTGCTGCAGGCGCGGATGTATTGAAAATGTTCCCCGCCGAACAAATGGGGCCGAACGTGGTCAAGGCATGGCGCGCAGTCATTCCGGCTACGGTTGCATTGATTCCGGTAGGTGGTATCACGCCCGAAAATTTGGCAACTTTTGTTAGCTCAGGTGCATCCGGTTTTGGCTTGGGCTCGGCGCTCTATAAACCAGGCCTGAGCGCCGAGCAGGTCGCCCAGAATGCCGCCAACTTCGTTGCCGCCTGGCGCTCTACGCAACATTGAAAATTAATCTGATTAAAAAAATGGCGTGGCGTTGAGCTGACGTCTCCATAAAAGAGAACGCAACAATGAAGATCACCAAACTGACCACTTACATCGTACCGCCGCGCTGGTGTTTCCTTAAAATAGAAACCGATGAAGGTGTAGTCGGCTGGGGCGAACCGGTAGTTGAAGGCCGCGCTCACAGCGTCGCCGCAGCGGTGGAAGAGTTATCCGATTACCTGATCGGGAAGGATCCGCGCCATATCGAAGATCACTGGACGGTGTTGTACCGCGGCGGTTTTTATCGCGGCGGCGCCATTCACATGAGCGCATTGGCCGGTATCGACCAGGCGCTGTGGGATATCAAGGGCAAGGCGCTTGGCGTGTCGGTCAGCCAGTTGCTGGGCGGCCCGGTGCGCGACAGCATCCGCGTGTATTCCTGGATCGGCGGCGATCGTCCTGCCGATACGGCAGCGGCGGCCAGGGAGGCTGTAGCACGCGGCTTCACCGCAGTGAAGATGAACGGCACCGAAGAACTGCAGTTCGTCGATTCGTATGAAAAAGTGGAAGCGACGCTCGCCAACGTCGCGGCGGTGCGTGAGGCGGTCGGCCCGCATATCGGCATCGGCGTCGATTTTCATGGCCGGGTGCACAAGCCGATGGCAAAGGTCCTGATCAAGGAACTGGATCCGTACAAACTGATGTTCATCGAAGAACCGGTGCTCAGTGAAAACTACGAAGCTCTGAAAGAACTGGCACCGCTGACCAGTATCCCGATCGCACTGGGCGAGCGGCTGTATTCCCGTTGGGATTTCAAGCGCATCCTGAGCGAAGGTTATGTCGACATCATCCAGCCCG
>NZ_FOQI01000022.1 GCF_900113705.1 Collimonas sp. OK307
AGCGGTTGACCGGAGCGTTGCTCGACCGGCTCACCCATCACGTCCACATCCTGGAGATGAACGGCGAATCGTATCGATTGGCCACCAGCAAGAAACGGCAGCAGCGCAATGCCAAACCAAACGTCAATGCTGAAAAAGGAGGGGCCAACCCGTAACAGCAAAAACAACGTCTTGAGGAAACGGGCTACGCTGCGCTACGCCCGTCACCCCAATTCTACCTTGCATAGAAATGTGGATTGAAAAGAGAAAAATCCAGGGCCTGAACGGCTCTATTTATTAACCCGGATTGGTACACTTTTAACGTGCCATTTGGTACATCTTCACTCCGGCATTGACACGGCAGTTACCCGCAAACCTAACCCCGGAGCTTTTCCGTCCCACAGGATTGATTGTTGCTTACCCTCTTCGCACCTAAAGCAATCGACAAGCTTTATCGTGAAATTTTCTTTGCGCATATTGCCCATTTCCCCCAGACGCCATGTAGGCACCATGTAGGCAAATAATAGCAACAAACATGAATATTAGTAAATATTGAATTTTGGGGAAATTGCGGCAAACGCATATTTCATGCGGGTTACAGAGGGTATCAGCATATTAATCAACACTTAGGAATATGCTATTTCCAGGATTGTGATTCCTGTTGTCGTGGGTTCGAGCCCCATCAGCCACCCCAACTAATTCAATAAAATCAAATAGTTACACAATATTTGATTTTCATGTCGTGAAACAGCGATATCCATGATTTACTAAAAAGCCCATCCATTCGATGGGCTTTTTTGCATTTATGCGCGGCAATCCCGCAACCGTGATTTATCCAAATCATCAGGCACTGCGTTTAACAAAAAACAGCGCCGTCCCGACTCCCATCAGCAATCCGCCAAAAAACCGGTTCTGCTTCTTTACTGCGCGCGCATCGCGAAAATAACCTTGCATTGTCGACGCGGCAAAGGCGTAGCTATGCATCACCACCAGATCGACTGTACACATGGTCGCGGCAAGCAGCAGCAACTGCGGCAGCAGAGGACTTTCACCGCTGATGAATTGCGGCAGGACCGCCACCATGAAAATAATCCCCTTGGGATTGGTGGCATTGGTCATGAACCCCAACAGCATGCGCTTGCGCATGGTTGGCGGCGTCGCATGCATGGCTGGCTCAGGCTGCTGAAGCGCAGCGGCGTCCACCTTGGCCCGCCATTGGCTCAAGCCCAGATAAATCAGATAGAGAGCGCCGATCGTCTTGACTACCGTAAACATGGTCTCGGAAGCCAGCAAGATCGAACCCACTCCGGCGCCTGCAACAAAGAGAATCAGCAACAGACCCAACTGCAAGCCGGCGATGGTGGCGGAAGTTTTCTTTACCCCATACGACAAGCCATGCGACATCGACAATACTGCGCCGGAGCCGGGAGAAATGGCAATCAGCCAGCAAGCGGCAAAGAAGGTAAACCAGGTGTGGAAATTCATGAGCGGGAAAAATAAAAAAAACGATAAAAAAAACGATAAAAATTTGCGACGGAAGCTTAACTGCGATTCTTCGTTATCTGCGTTGAGTCGGACGCGACAGGATATCACTACCCGTCAATCCTGGCTGCAGAGAAGATTACGGCGCTCACCGGACCCTCAGACGTAACTGCAAATCGAACAAATTCCATTCAATTCCCTCAATCAACCGGATTTTTATCAAAGCATTTATACCCCGACAAGAAGCGTCGAACAATGCTGGGAGTGCTGCGGCAAATTAGCCACAAGGTCTTTAATTAACTGCCCCCACGCCGTTCTTATTTTTCAAAAACTTGAGCTAAGTCAACGCCGCGCACCGACCAATAGACGCACTCTGAACCGTCGTACCTAAAATTATTCTATAACGATGGAGACCCTATGACTTTCAATTTGAAGCCGTCGCGAATGGCGCTGGCCGTCGCATTTTCGATTCCCTCACTGACACTTTGCGGTACAGCCTTGGCCGATCCGGCAACCGACGCCCGCATCGAAGCTTTGGAACAACAGGTAAAGACGTTGATGACAAAGTTGGAGCAGGTATCCGAGAAACAAGAAGCCCCTGCCGATGCCACGCCAACCAAAGTGGCATCGGCCATGCCACAGGCGTTAACCGATCGTGCCAGGAAATTTTTCGAGGCGATTAAAGATGTTGAATTCTATGGCAACCTTGATGTATCGCTAGACGGCAGCACCAAGGGCTTGAAGAATTCCTATAACGATGTGGGCGGCGGCCGGGTTGTCTCTCCGGTTGGACAGAACGGCTGGCAAGGTGATCTGTCTACCAACCTTTCCTATGTCGGCGTACGCGGCAAACATCCGGTCAACGATACCCTGTCACTGGTATATCAACTGGAAACGCAAATCGACGTCACCGCTACTGCCGGCTCGTCCAACTCCACCAGTGCGCAGGACACGACCGTCAAAGGTGCGCTGACTTCGCGCAACAGCTATCTTGGCCTGGCCGACGCAAGATGGGGCGCGGTTAAGCTAGGGAAGACCGACGCTCCCTACAAGACTTCCACCGCCCGCATGAACCCGTTCTCCGGCATGTGGGGCGACTACTCGGTCATCATGGGCAATACGGGCGGCGACAACCGCGTCGAATTCGGCACCCGTCTTGATCATGCGCTGTGGTACGAATCGCCTAAGTGGCGTGGATGGAGTTTTAATGCACTGATATCGCCGGGCCAAAACCGCGGTTACGAAAACTCAATCCAGGCCAGCGGCGAATCCAGCTGCACCGGCGGCAATATCCCAGGTAGCGGCGGCGGTGCGATCACTTGCAACGACGGCAGCTACGGTAGCGCCTACAGCGCCAGCGTTTCCTATGAAAATGGGCCGCTGTATGTGACCGGGGCTTATGAACTGCATTCCAGGGTCAACCGCACCGGCGATGTCGCCGGGACCCCGCAAGCACTGGCAGATCCGACCGGGCTCGATCAGAACGACGTCGGCAACGAGTACGCTTACAAGATCGGCGCCCAATATTCGTTCCCGACAAAGACTACTGTCAGCGCCATCTACGAGGTCATGCGCAGGAATATCCCGGCTTACCTGGCCGAGCAAAACGAGCGCTCGCGCAACGGCTACTGGCTGGCATTGACGCAAGACCTGACGCCGGACGACAGCTTATCCATTGGCTGGGCGCATGCCAACGCTAGTCCGGGCGATCCGGGCCAGCACAATACCAGCCCGGTCGATGGCATCGGCACGATCAGTCCGGACAATGCCGCCAATATGTACACGGTGGCGTATAAGCACAAGATCGACAAGCAAACCACCTGGTATGCGAACTATGCGGTGACTGCCAATCACGCGTTAGCCCACTACGACCTCGGTGCCGGCGGGCGCGGCGTGACTGCCGATTGCCACGATGGCCAGACGATCGCATCGGGTGCGCCGAACTGTTATGCGGGGGGGCGTTTGCAAGGTGTATCAGCCGGTGTGAACTATAAGTTCTGATTACAAGTTGCAAGTTGGCTGGAACGATTTGCTGCAGTTGCAGACGGCTATCTCATCAGAGATAGCCGTCTTTTTCTTCAAAAACTATCGCACCGAACGATAAGGCTGGCTGCGTCCGCGCTTGCTTAGCACCAGTTGCCAGAGTTGTCCCTGGCCTGAACGGAAAAACCCCGCCGAAGAAAGTATGAAATATTTCCACATGCGATAGAAACGTTCGTCGTATTTAGCTGACAGCTGCGGCCATGCCCGTTCGAAGTTATCCCACCAGGCCATCAGGGTGAGATCGTAGTCGCGGCCGAAATTGTGCCAGTCCTCAATCAAAAAACGCCCTTCCAGCACCTCCGTGATTTCGCTGGCGGACGGCAGATGGCCGTTGGGAAAAATGTACTTGTCGAGCCAGACATCCCGCTTCTTTTCAGTCTCGTAATTGCCAATGGTGTGCAACAGAAACAAACCCTCTGGCGCCAGCAGTTTTCCCGTAACATCGAAGTAAGTGGCGTAATTTTTTGCGCCAACGTGCTCGAACATGCCGACTGAAACAATCTTGTCGTATTGCCCGCCAAGCTGTCGATAATCGGTCAGCTCGATTTTTACCGGTAGTCCGGCACAACGTTCTTGTGCGAGTTTTTGCTGCTCTTTCGAAATCGTGATGCCAACCACTTCAACCTGATAATTTTCAGCGGCATAGCGCGCCAGGCCACCCCACCCGCAGCCGATATCCAGCAGGCGTTCGCCCGGTTTCAATTCCAGTTTCTGGCAAATCAATTCCAGCTTATGCCTCTGCGCTTCTTCAAGATTGCTAGCGCGCGGCCAATAGCCGCAGGAATACATCATGCTCGAATCGAGCATGCTTTCGAACAGATCGTTGCCGATGTCGTAGTGCTGCTCGCCGACCTGGAACGCGCGGCTTCTGGTTTGCAGGTTGAAGAAATTCTGCCGCAGGATTTCCAGGAAAAATTTGATCTTTGCCGGACCGACAACCGTTTGTTCAAGATCGTGGCTGGTGACCCGGAAGAAGAACTCATCCAGGCTGGCGCAATCCCAGTCGCCATCCATATACGACTCGCCGAGACCGAGCTCCCATGTCGAAAACATCTTTTGAAAGAAAATCGGATCGTGGATTTGCATATCCCATGGCCGGTCGCCGTTCAGCCGGATGTCCGCATGTTCAAACAGCTGGCGGATGATTTTTGGCGCGTTTGCATCCGTATCGAATGTTGCCGGGATGGTCTTGCCGACTTCCACTTTATCCATGTAATACTTCCTTCTAAGGTAGCGTTATGGGACAGTTTTTTTCGATGCAAACGGCGTAGTGATCAGGTTGGTTATCGGCTAAGAACGGTTTGGCCTCAGCTTGCAGGACGCCGCAAGAACGCCAGCAGCAGACCAAACCCGATCATCAGCGAACCACTGGCGCGGTTGAACCAGCGGAATCGTCCGCCGGCATTGGTGAGTGTTCCTAGCCTGGTGCCGATAGCGGCGTAGATGGCGATCGCTATCAGTTCAAACAACAGGAACGTTGCACCAAGCACGACGAAGCTGGTCGTATAGGCCGAACGATCGACGAATTGGGGAAAGAACGCGGTGAAGACCAGGATCGCCTTGGGGTTTCCCGCCGCTACCAGGAACTCCTGCTTGGCCAATCGACGCAACTTGTCCGCTGGAAGTTCGAGGCTAGCTTTAGCGTTATCAGCATTGTCGGCAGATCTCGCCAGCTCGATCGGAGCAGAACGGAACAGTTTTATGCCCAGCCATACCAGGTAAGCGGCGCCGGCAAATTTCAATACCGTGAACAGTGTTTCGGACGCAATCAGCAGCGCGCCCAGGCCAAAGCCTGAGATGGCAATCATGACCGCAAAAGCCAGCAATCGCCCGAACGCCGCAAGAATGGAGTAACGCATGCCGTCGCGCGCGCCGTTGGACAAGGACAGCACGTTATTCGGTCCGAACGCCATATTTATGGCGAAGCAGGCTGGTACGAAGAGCCAGTAGTTTTGGAATGACATGGCAAATTCTCTGTTTAGAATTTCAACTGACAGGCTCTAATAATTCAAGCCTGTTTCCGAACGGGTCTGCGGTAAATATACGCGTGAATCCGGCGATTGGCACATCATTCATTGGCAGGCAGACGGCTGGCGCTCATCTCATATCGAGCGGAGTACTCCGAAGCGGCGGTGCAAACGCCTGGTCAAGCTCCACCAGATCCTCCGCCGTGAGTACGATATCCAGCGATGCGCGATTCTCGCGGACGTGCGCCGGGTCGACCGCCTTTGGAATCGCAACGACATGCTCCTGCCGTAGCAGCCATGCCAAAGCTATCTGGGCCGGGCTGGCATCATGGCGTCGGGCAATCACCTTCAGGTGCGGGTTGCTCAACAACCGTCGCTGCCCGGCTGCGGAAGATTCAAGCGGCGAATACGCCATCACAGGCACGGCGTGCTTGCGGCACCACGGCAGCAAGTCCCATTCGGGACCGCGCCGCATCAGGTTGTAAAGCACCTGGTTGGCCGCGATCTGGTCACCACCGGGTAATGCGCTAGCTTCCAGCATATCGTTTCTGTCGAAATTGCTGACACCGAAATCGCGTATTTTTCCTGCATTCTTGAGCGACTCGAACGCTTCAAGCGTTGCCGCCAGTGGAAGCGAGCCGCGCCAATGCAGCAGGTAGAGATCAAGATAGTCGGTGCCGAGCCGCCGCAAGCTGCGCTCGCAAGCGGCCTGCATTCCACGTCGATCAGCGTTGTGCGGATATACCTTGCTGACCAGGAACACGTCGGCACGCCGTCCCTGAATTGCCTTGCCCACAATTTCTTCGGCGCCGCCGTCGGCATACATCTCTGCCGTGTCAATCAGGCTCATGCCAAGATCCATGCCTAATCGCAGCGCATCAATCTCTCGCTTTTTCTGAGCCGGGTCCTCACCCATGTACCAGGTCCCCTGCCCCAATACCGGAATTGCGCTACCGGATGGCAAAAGCAATGTTTTCATTGTCGATTCAATCTGAAAGAGAAAAAGAAATCATAAACCCGCTTTGCAAGCACATGGTACGGTGAAACGCACGATCTTGGCGCAGGCGCATTGTTTTTTTCCGACTGCGCGAGCCAAGGCTCGGCTGGTGATGGCTTTGCCGGAGCGGCAGGCACCAGACCCGCTGGTGGCGTGGGAGGGGACAACGATACCTTCGGGAAGAAGGTATATATGGAGGCGTATATGGCGGAGGATGTGGCGCTAGCGGCTGGCAGCGGATCGGGCGTTGGCGGCCTGGTTCAGGCCTAAACCGGCTGACGATCCGGCATTTACTAAAGATCCGGCGCTAAGGCATCGGTATGCCGGATATAACTTCTTTCTGAATTTACTTCTGTACGTTGCCGATTTTTTTCGACAAATAAAAGCGCAAAGCAAAAGCAGCGACAACGGCGAGTAATGGCAGGGCTTGAATGATGTTCATGGGCAGGGCTCCGAATTAATAAACTGTGTTGATGCGTTGCAGCATATAAAAACGGGACACTTATTGCCAATTGTTATTTCTGATTCCTTATATAAGCTTCATGAATATCACTGCGATTAACGTATCAGCCGCGCAATATAAAAAGCCCGCTATCTTTAACGATGCGGGCTTTCCCTGTCTCCTCACCTCTAGAGAGATGGACTCTTTTTTGCGTGAAGCGATACTGAGCCAAAAAACTTTAACCGTCATCATGCACCGCAACATAGCGTTGTTTTGCACCCACATACAAAGATACCGCTTGTAAGCTTATGTGTTTTTCGCGTAACGATAGCGATATTCGTCGCTATTGGCATTTTTGAAATAATCCGCATTGAGTAACAGTGCCTCACGCTTGAATCCCAACCGCTCCACCAGGGCAATAGATGCTTGATTACGCGTATCGATGAGCGCATATACCGAGTCGGCGGCAAACGCGGTCATCAAATGATCCCTGATCCGCATGCACATTTCTGTTGCATAACCGCGGCGCTGGTATGGCCCGAAGACAAAATAGGCCAGCATCGCCTGTCCAACCGCTTCGACGCCGGCCTGTGCGTAGCCAACATATTCATCGTCGCCAGCAAGTTTTACTGCCCAATTCAGCCAGATTTCAGATCCGTCCGGAGAGGAGCGGCTTTCGAGCCGGCGATAGCGTTCCGTCAGAGACGCCAATGACGCCGGCGCGTCCTGAGGTATAAACGGATACAGGGCCGGATCGCAAAAATGGGGAAACAGCGCAGCAGCATGCGCAGCCAGCAGCGGCTCCAGGATCAGGCGCTGGGTAATTAATGTTGTCTCTTCAGGTTTCAAATCGACGTCCATTCCTGCTGTCCCATTATGCATTTCGCATCACCTTCCCTGCCGGATGAAATCTACCGCCTTCTCGGCAATCATGATGGCTGGTGCATTGGTGTTGCCACCGATTAGCGTCGGCATGATCGATGCGTCCACCACCCGCAAACCCTGGATACCATGGACTTTCAATGTCGGATCGACAACAGCGGTCGGGTCGACGCCCATCTTGCAGGTGCCGACCGGATGATAAACCGTATCGACATAAGTCCTTAATATCGTGCGTATCTGTTCATCAGATTGCACATCCGCGGTGCGCATGTCACGTGTGCTATAGCTGGCCAGCGCTGGCGCATCCAGCAATTTGCGTGTCATCTTGAACGCATCCACCATGTCTTCCAGATCTTGCGGATGATCCAGGAACCTGGGATCGATCAGCGGTGCATCCTGCGGATTGGTATTGCGTAAGCGGACATCGCCTTTGCTCTGCGGCCGCAATAAACAAACATGGCAGGAAAAGCCGTGGCCGAGGCGCAGCGTTCGCGCATGATTTTCAACACCAGCCATGACAAAATGCAATTGCAGGTTTGGCGCAGGCAAATCGGGCCGGGTCTTCAAAAACCCGCCACACTCGGCAAAATTACTGGTCAGCATGCCACGCCGATCATGGCGGAAACGCTGTAGTTCCTTCAGCATGCGGACCGATCCGCTGGCCGAGATACCGAAGGTATCCAGACTGTCCGATTTATGGCAAAACACGAAATCGGGATGGTCTTGCAGATTCTTGCCGACGCCTGGCAAATGATGTTGCACCTGGATGCCCAGCTGGCGCAACTCGGTGCCGTCGCCAATGCCCGACAACATCAACAGTTGCGGCGACTGGAAAGCGCCGGCGCAGAGAATCACCTCGCGCCTGGCGCGCAGCACACGCAACTTGCCGCCCTGCCGGACTTCCACGCCGGTTACCCGTCCCTGTTCGATGATAAGGCGTTCCGTATAGGCGCTGGTTTCCACGCACAGGTTGCTGCGCTGGCCCATGTGCGGCATCAGGTAAGCACGCGCGGCGCTCCAGCGTTCGCCGTTTTTCTGGGTAACCTGGTAAACACCCAGTCCCTCCTGATGCTCGGCGTTGAAATCCTCGCTGAGCGGATAGCCAGCCTGGCGTGCAGCTTCCAGATAGTGCAGATGGAGTGGATTGTCGGTGCGCAGATCGCTGACCCATAAGGGACCGTCTTGACCGTGCCAGGCATTGGAAATCCGTTCGTTATGCTCCGACTTCTTAAAATAAGGCAGCACATCGTCAAAAGACCAGCCGTTGTTACCGAGCTCGGCCCAATGATCATAATCGGAGCGATGGCCGCGAATATAAACCATGGCATTGATTGCCGACGATCCGCCCAGTGTCTTGCCGCGCGGTTGATAACCGCGGCGGCCGTTGAGTCCGGCCTGAGGCACGGTTTCGAAGGCCCAGTTGTTGAGCCTGGTCGGCACCATGGCAAGTGCGCCAACCGGCATCTTTACAGCCCAACTGTCGCCGCTACCGCCCGCCTCTAACAAACAGACCGACAACTCCGGGTCTTCTGTCAGGCGACCCGCCATCACACACCCGGCCGAACCGCCGCCTACCACCACAAAGTCAAACTCATCGCTCACTATGTGTCTCCCGCTCAGGATACCGCTCTTGGTTATATTTATGCGTTGCAGATCGACAAGCCTGCCAGGCGACAAATTTAACAGTTACGGGATGATCACGCCATGCGGTGTTTTAGAGCATTTGTTTCAATTTCGGGAAATATTCAGCCGAATTCAACCGGACTCAAGCGATTGCGCAACATGATGCGGCAGATTCAATGCGCTTTCGACATGACTACCAGCCATTTGCGAAATAGCAGTATTTCCAAATGTCCAGCCTGGATGCCGGCATTGCATTCGACCACGGGATTGCTTCTGTAGAGGCGTTTGTAGAAATCGCGGCAGATGAACAATTCACGCTTGCCGAAGCGCATCAGGATTGAGGAAGGGGTAGACTCCATACCAAAGCGGGAGCCGGAGGTAATATCCAAGTTCGTCATGGCAGCAATTCCAATCTCGTTGAAGGGAAGTCCACTGTACCATAACTACTGTATGTACATACAGTAAAATGCGATGTGTCTGTTTTTAGTCACGCCGCAAGCCGGCCATCGGCACAACTTGCGGCTGCAAGACATATCAGGTCAATGCATTGACCAAATCAACGGCGCCAGTCACGATCATGGTAGCGATCATGCCAGCCGCGTCCACCGCGCCAGTAGCCGGGGCGACCATAATAATACGGTGGGTAATAACCTGGGGCGCCATACACCACGACCGGCGGCGGCCGCACATACACGGGTGGCGGCGCGTAATAGACAGGCGGCGGGTTGTAATAGACCGGTGGCGGCGGGTAATACGCAGGCACACCGATATTCACCGACCAGTGTGCTCCAGCGAATGCCGGAGTTGCCGAAAACACGCCGACGGCAAGCAATCCAAGCAGGGCAACGCGCATGGTTTTTTTCATGGCAGTTCTCGATGGCTTTAAGTTAAACATGACTATATTTAACCTAATTTTGGAACGCATCGCCATGCACAAGTCGTAAGGCCTGTAACAACATGTATCACAATGCATAAATTGTGGCTTTTTTCGTACACATGAACGCGAAATTATTCAATGGCCAGGCCCTGGCGTTTGTATCTCGCGATTTTTATCAGCCCCTGCGCGATCAGGAAAAGCCCCACCAATAGCATGACGGCATTAGCCATCACCCGCGGGTAACCCAACACCGTGACATTCAGGAACGGATAGGGATAAAACCCCGAAAGGCTGCCACGCACCATCGCCATCAGGAAATAGGCTAGCGGGTAGATCAGCCACAAAAGACTGTCTTTTGCCTGCAAGCCGTTCTTCACTGCAAACAACAGCCAGTACAAGGTAAACAGCAACGGAACGACAGTATGCAAGCCTTCGTCCGCGAGCCGATGCAAACCGGTAAACGGAGCATGGTTGCGCAGCAAGAGGTTGTAGCCCAGGCCGACAAAGATGATATACAGGGCCTGCGCGGCCAGTACCCCGGGCCGCGAGAAATAGCGGCCAAGCGCGGAGTCCGGCATGAGCAACAGCGATGTGCAGCAAACCGCCAGCAGGAGATTGGTCAGGATCGTCAAAAAACCAAACATGCGCCAGACGGCCTCGCCGTAAGTCATGCCATTGCCTACCAAGGCAGGAATTGAAATGGAAAATTGCGCGGCAATGGCACACCAGGCAACCAGCGCAATCAGCAACAGCAACAATTGCGGTTCGATAGTTTTTTTCATAGACGATTTCCGAGGTGTTGAGGCACTACGCTAATGCCATGTTTCAGGAAACAATGCCTTGATCGACACTCAACATGCGTTCCACATAGCGTGCAATCAGATCGACCTCCAGATTGACTTGCTTGCCAACCTGCAGATGTTTTAAGGCGGTCACTTCGATCGTGTGGGGAATCAGGTTGATCGAAAACAGGCAGCCGTCGGCCACATCGTCGACCCGGTTCACTGTCAGCGAAACGCCGTTGACCACTACCGAACCTTTATAGGCAAAGTATTTGGCGAGATCGCGCGCGGCCTTGATGACCAGTTCCCAGGACTCGCCCACCGGCTCGAATTTCTGCACCAGGCCGAGACCATCTACATGGCCGGATACCAGATGGCCGCCCAGCCGATCAGCCAGGGTCAGCGCCTTTTCCAGATTGACTTCACCACTGGCGTCGAGGCCGACGGTGCGATTCAGGCTTTCGCGCGAAACGTCGACTTCAAAGCTGCTGGCGGTCTTGTCGACCACCGTCATGCAAGCGCCATTCAAGGCAATCGAATCGCCAAGCGCGACGTCGGCAAGCGACAAGGCACCGGCGTCGATATTCAGCCTGACGCCATCCTCGGCGCTGGAACCAAGCGGTTTAACGGAAGTGATTTTGCCGACGGCAGCGACGATACCAGTGAACATGATAGTGATATAAAAATTAATGGAATCGTGCAAGGATACGCAAATCCTCGCCAATCTGCTTGATTTGATGAAATTTCAGGGTCACCTTATCCTGCAGATTCTCCAGCGCAGGCAGGCTGAACATGCCGCGGCCGTCGCCCAGGATGGCCGGCGCCAGATAGACCAGCAATTCGTCGACGCAATGTTCCCTGATCAGCGAAGCATTCAGCTTGGAACCGGCTTCGACATGCAACTCATTGATCTGGCGCTTGCCTAGTTCGAGTATGACCTGCGGCAAATCGACCTTGCCGCCGGCGTTTGGCAGCACTACCACCTCCGTGCCCTGCTGCTCCAGTAACGCCTGTTTTTCGGCATCGACTGTGGCGCAGAAAATCAGGTTGCCGCCGCCGACCAGGATTTTTGCATCCGGGCTGATGCTTAATTTACTGTCTACGATGACGCGCAACGGCTGCCGTGCAAGTTGCACGGTACGCACCGTCAGTTGCGGATTGTCTTCCTTCACCGTGCCGATACCGGTCAGGATGGCGCCGGCGCGGGCACGCCACATATGGCCATCATCGCGTGCTGCCTGTGAAGTGATCCATTGGCTCTGGCCGTTACGCAGCGCGGTCATGCCATCCAGGCTGGCGGCTACTTTCAGCCTTACCCAGGGCTTACCCGTTTGCATGCGCGTAAAAAATCCAATATTCAACTCGCGCGCCTGTGCCGCCAGAACGCCCGACTCGACCGCTATCCCTGCCGCTTGCAGACGTGCCCTGCCCTGTCCCGCAACCAGCGGATTGGGGTCGTCCATGGCAGCTACCACCTTGGCTACTCCGGCCCGCACCAAGGCATCGGCACAAGGCGGCGTGCGGCCGAAATGGCTGCACGGCTCCAACGTGACGTAGACGGTGGCGCCGCGCGCATCGTGGCCTTTGGCGACGGCGTCTTGCAGCGCCTGGATCTCGGCGTGGTTGCCGCCCGGCGGCTGGGTAAAGCCGCTGCCGATAATCTGGCCGTCCTTGACGATCACGCAGCCGACGGCGGGATTAGGCGCACTCGACAGCTGGCCGTTTTCAGCCAGCTGCAAGGCTTGCGACATCAACAATTCAGCCTGGGTCATGGGTTGAGCCTGAAAGTAAGCCTGGAGATCATGTGGAAGCCATAAGTAAAAGATATGCGGTGATTGTACAAAATATGCCGGAACCACCGTTAATTAAAATGCGATGCGGGGTATTACCCGGATTTCACCCGGATTTCAAGACGGCGGGACCAGGCTGGCGGCCGCGCTATTGCGCAGCGTGACGACCCGCTTGAATACAGCGCGCAACTTGCTGTCACTCGCCAGTCTGGCGTTGCCGTTGCAATCGATATAACGCTGCGGCTCGATGGAAAGATTGCGCTCACCGGACAGCAGCAAACACAGACGGACACTGACGACTCTGCCCCAGTTCTGGTATTGGCTGGTGGATAAACTTGCGACCTGTGTCGCGTTCAAGAACTGACTGACGCTAACATCGTTGAGCGCCGCTACGCCATACACCAATTGCATGTCTTCGACATTATTGAGGATCGGTTGCGCACTGTTGTTGCCATTGCCCTGACAATACAAAGAATTGGCACTGGCGCCTGCACGCGTGGCTACAAAAAAGAGATTTCGCGCAATGCGGACATTTGGCGCCAGCCGGTAGGCCGGATGGCCGGGCGGCACTGCGCTCGGGCCAACTCCCACGCCATTGCAGTCAACACCGGCGCCGCTGGCCGGGTCAACATGGTCGTCCAGCCGGTAACTGACTTCAAAACCAGCCATCCCGGGATTTACGCTACACGAGAAATCTTTCCCCGGCGCCAGCGGTTTGACGAAGCCATGCTCGCAGCCTCGCAAACCTTGCGCCGGTGAGCCGTCTGCAAGAATAAAATCGGTGATCGCCATGGTACCCGCGGCACCTGCCGCAGCAATGGTACTGGCCGTGACCAGATTGCCAAACCCCGCTTGCCGCAAATCCCGTTCCATCAACCTCATGGCGTAGTTGCCATCCTGATACAGGCGTCTCTTATCTTCGCTCAATCGAAAACTGGTGCTACTGCCAAGATAAACCGTTGTGCTCACCAACAGGACGCCGGAAGCAATCGCCATTGCCACCAGCAACTCCACCAGCGAAAGACCACACTGAAATGGTGCGTGCAACGCTCGCTTTTTGCAGATGGCAGCAATGATCAGCATTCGCCGCCATCCATCTTGACGCTGACCCGGCCGGAACTGGCGATGCACACCGTACGCACAAACTCATCGTTGTGGCTGAACACCACCTTGGTGAAACTGCTGCTGGCGTTGCCGGTGCCGTTATAGGTAATCGACCTCCTGCCGGCGTTGGCCCTGGTATTGTCGTTCAGAGCACCTTGCCGCAGCAATATTTTGCGGCTATCGCCGACCATCACCAGCCAACCGGCGCCCCAGTCGCCGGCAGCATGCCTGGGGGTGGCCGCGGCACTGCATATGGCGTCGGCAGAATCGGCATCTACACTACGGCAGATCAACACTGCGCGCCCCCGCTGGATCGCCTCACTGCGCACCAAGGCGAGTGCGGCGATGAATTGACTGGTTTCCGCAGATAGCCGGTTCTGAATGACGAACGCCCGCATAGAGGGCAAAGCCAGGCTCAACAGGATGGCCATGATCGCCAGCGTTATCATGGCCTCGATCAGGGTCATGCCTGAAGCCATGCTTGAATCTGGCGCAAACACACGCCTGGTCGAGCGCTGCAAACGCATAAGCGGTCCCGGTTATTGTCTTTGTGATATTTTCAACAACCATTCTCGCAAAAAAATAGCGCCGATCCGAGCGGCGCTAACTTTTTAAGCATTTACTTTCTACTTCCTGCGAGTTGGGGGCCCGGAGAACTCTTCAATCATGTTCTGGAACTCTGCAACGTCTTCAAAACTCTTGTAGACCGAGGCGAAACGGATATACGCAATCTTGTCCAACCGCTTCAATTCGCGCATGACCAGTTCACCGACATGGCCTGAGAGAACTTCACGCTCGCCGCTGGAAAGCAGCTTTTCCTTGATACGCTGCAATGCCTCGTCCAGCGCCTCGACCGATACCGGGCGCTTGCGCAAGGCCAGCATCAGGCTGGCGCGCAATTTGAGCGGATCGAAATCGGTGCGGCTGCCATTTTTCTTGACGATGACCGGCATCGCCAGCTCTATCCGTTCAAAGGTAGTGAAACGCTTGTCGCATTGCATGCAACGGCGCCGGCGGCGAATCGAATCACCCTCTTCCGACACGCGCGTATCGAGCACCTGGGTGTCTTCATGCTGGCAGAATGGACATTTCATGATGGCAGTAATCCGAAGGTTATTGCGGCGGGCAGTGTCGGCAGTTCCATCTCTACATTATTCCTTTTTGGAGCCTCGCGTCTATCTCATGCAAAGCACACTACCACTGATGGACCATGGGCCCGTGCAGAATTCAAGCTGCGCCGGGCCCATGGTTTTATTCAATCACCGACAAGCTCTGCAGCCCATCGGCAATCAGTGCATCAAGCTGCATACACAGGGAAAGCGTCAGTCAGTTTCTTGACTTCAGCCTTGACCCGTTCGATGGTCGCTGCGTCATGCGGGTTGTCGAGCACATCGGCGATCAGGTTACCGACCTTGGTTGCTTCCGCTTCCTTGAAGCCGCGAGTGGTGAACGCCGGGCTGCCGAGACGGATACCGGAAGTGACGAATGGCTTTTCCGGATCGTTAGGAATGGCGTTCTTGTTGCAGGTCATGTGGGCTGCACCGAGAATCGCTTCGGCTTCCTTGCCGGTGATTTTCTTGGCGCGCAAATCAACCAGCATCACGTGCGATTCGGTACGGCCGGAAACGATACGCAAGCCACGTGCGATCAGTGCTTTCGCCAGAGCGTCGGCATTCTTTACGACCTGCTGCTGATAAGCCTTGAATTCAGGCGTCAGCGCTTCCTTGAACGCGACCGCTTTACCAGCGATGACGTGCATCAGCGGACCGCCCTGGATGCCGGGGAAAATCGCCGAATTGATGGCTTTTTCGAACTCGGCTTTCATCAGGATGATGCCGCCGCGCGGACCGCGCAGGGATTTATGGGTAGTCGAAGTGACGAAGTCGGCGTGCGGCACCGGGTTCGGATATTCACCGGCGGCGATCAGGCCGGCATAGTGCGCCATGTCGACCATGAAGTAAGCGCCGACTGCCTTAGCCACTTTAGACATCCGCTCGAAGTCGATGCGCAAGGCGTAAGCAGAAGCGCCGGCGATGATCAGCTTAGGCTTCTTTTCGTGCGCCAGGCGTTCAAACGCTTCGTAGTCGATTTCTTCTTTTTCGTTGAGGCCGTAGGAGACTACGTTGAACCACTTGCCCGACATGTTCAATGCCATGCCGTGCGTCAGGTGACCGCCTTCAGCCAGCGACATGCCCATGATGGTGTCGCCTGGCTTGAGCATCGCGAAGAACACGCCCTGGTTGGCTTGCGAACCGGAGTTCGGCTGAACGTTTGCGGCTTCGGCGCCGAACAATTCTTTGACGCGGTCGATTGCCAGTTGTTCGGCGATGTCGACGAATTCGCAACCGCCGTAGTAACGCTTGCCCGGATAACCTTCAGCGTACTTGTTGGTCAGCTGCGTGCCTTGCGCTTCCATCACGGCAGGCGAAGTGTAGTTTTCCGAGGCGATCAGCTCGATATGCTCTTGCTGGCGATTGTTTTCTTTCTGGATGGCGCTCCACAATTCTGGATCGACATTGGCGATAGTGTGGTTTTTTTCGAACATGTGATACTCCAATCGATAAGGTTGAGCCTAAATCGAATGAGGGCCAGAATATTGGGGAAATGCGGCAGCCTCAGTCGTACGTTCCATTCGGGCTGCCCAGGCGTACGGCGATGAAATCTCACGCTTCCCGGTGGATGCCCACCTTTTGCCGAAGCCGCTGCAATCTTATGAATCCGCGCGGTCCGGTTTTTTCGCCAGTTACGTGAGACGAAATGGTGCGGCTATTGTAAGCGATAGCGCCTGGTTTGGGCAAGATTGGCGCGCGCCTCGACGCCGGATAAAAAAAAGCCGCCCGGGGGGGCGGCCCTTGATCATGGTTTGCTAAAAAACAATAAATCGTCAATACATGCGTACATTGCTTATAGCTGCTTATATCTTACCCGACAGGCTGATCCCTATCGTGCGCGGCGCAACCCGGTAACCTTCTGATATCGACTGCACGTTTGGACGCTGGATCACCTTGTCGTTGTTGCTTGCATTCTTGACAAACAAGGTTAATTCCCACTGATCGAAGGTGGCGCCAATGCTGGCGTCGATGGTGCTGTATGCCGGACGCGAATAATCCGGATCGGTGGCCACCAGGGTGCCGTGGCTGCTGCCGGTCCAGTGCGCGGCAGCACGTGCAAAGCCGTAATAGTCGCCGCTCAGGTTGAAGGTATATTGGCCGGTCAGGCTGGCATTGTATTTGGGCACGCCCTGGATTGGATCGCCGGCGTGCGCTTTCAATGACGGCACATCGGACGACAAGGTCGCATTAGTGTAGCCGCCGGACAGGCCGAGCACTATATTGGCAGTGGGCTTGCCTTTGATCTCGAACTCTGCGCCATAGCTTTTTGCCTTGCCGACATTGGTCTCGTAGTCGAAACCGCAGCCGGGCAACTGGATATCCTGTTGCAAATCATTCCATTGGATATAAAAGAGAGCCGCATTGAACGACAGGCGATTCCCCAGCAAACGCGACTTGTTGCCGATTTCATAACTCCACAGTTTGTCGGAGTTGAATGACGTCGGCGCTTGCGTGATGCCTAGATTGCTAAAGTCGGACGCACACAGCGACGCGGGGATCGGACGGTCGTTGCCGCCCAGGCGGAAGCCCTCGGTAGCCGACGTGTACACGGTGTTGTTCGGATCGACCTCCCAAATCAGCGAGACCTTCGGCGTGAACGCCGAAGATTTGGTGCTGACCGATGAGGTGGTCGGGCCGCCGTTCCAGTAATAATCGCCGCTGCGGCTCAAGCTGTCGGTGGCTTGCAGATAGCGCATGCCGACGGTGCCGTGCAAGTTCGGCAGAAAATAATAGTTCAGCTCGCCGAACACCGCTTCTTGTTCGGTATGGTAATGCCGTTCGCTGAAGTAGGAATTGTCGTTCGGGAAAGCGATCCCGAGCTGGCCGGGATCGGCCGGATTAGCGCCAAAAGCGGCGTAGGTAGAGTTGAGGCCGAAAATAGGTTCGTTGTCGGTCACGTTGGTATGCAGGTTGGCGTAATAGACGCCGCCCAGCCAGGTGAACGGCGACACTTTCTGATCATACGGCTTGGAAGTAACGCGAAATTCTTGCGAGAACTGCCGCACCTGGTTCTGCAGGTAAACCGCGGACGGCAAGGCGCCGATCGCAGCAGCCAGGCCCGGCGGCGTAGCCGGCACGGCAAAACCCAGGTTGTTGACTGTAGTGCCGTCCTGGGTGCGGTTGAAAGTCCGCTGATAAAAGCTGGAAACCGAGATCAGGTCAGCTTTGCCCATGTCGTAATTGACAGTCAGGCTGGGCACCAGCAAACGGTCGTTGCCCGGCTCGCGCACCAGCTTGCTGGTCTGGTTCTTGGGCAGGCTCAGATAGGACGCATCGATATCCTTAGAATTGACTTCCTGGTAGAACACCGATGGCGTGAAGCTGAGGTCGCGGGTCGGCGCCCATTTCATCGCCAGCTTCACCACGCTTGAATCCTGAGAGTTGATGCCTTTGGCGATCACATTGCCGGTAACTGGCGATACCTGGTCGATGTAGCCGCTCTCATGGCCGGTCTGAATGCCGATGCGCAGCGCCAGCTCGTTCGGGATCAAGGGCTGGTTGACGACGCCGTTGACCGTGTAGTTGGTGCCGCCGCCCTTGGTCGACGAGGTTTCGGAATAGACGCTGGCTTCGCGCTCCTTCAGGTTGGGCTGGTTGCTGATGAACTTGATGGTGCCGCCCATCGAACTCGCACCATACAGCGTGCCTTGGGGGCCGCGCAGCACTTCGATACGATCGATGTCGAAGAACTTCGGCTCGGAACTGCCCATGCTGTACAGATTGCGCGTGGTCATCGAGACGTCGTCCAGGTACACGCCGACAGTGGCCGAGCCGGCGGCCGAGCTGATGCCGCGAATTTCGATATTGCTCAGCCCTGCCCCGGAGCCGCTGGCACCGGAGAACGACATATTCGACACGGCGCGCGTCACATCCGCAAAGTTGTTGATGTGCGCGGCTTGCAGCTCCTCGCCACTAACCACCGAGATGCTCAGCGGCACTTTGCTCGCGTCTTCCTTGCGCTTTTGCGCTGTGACGAGCACCGCCTCAATCTGCTCGGTCGGCTTCGCTGATTTTTTTGCCTCAGGTGCAGCAGCCATATCGGCACTGGCAGGCGGTTGCTGCGCCCCCGCCGTAACTGTCGTCAACAGCAACGCTGAAGTTGCTGCGGCCACAGCCATCGCGCAGGTCAAATTTGCGGAACTTGGTCTCATTGTTTTATAACCCCTATGATTGATAAGCAGCGACGAAAAATGCTTATCAGCAATATGTATGCCACAGGCGTCGATGCAGGCGCCAACACAGGCCGCAATGCATTGCGGTCAAAATGACAGTCGGCTTTTGCGTCGTGTTTTGGTGCGGCTTGCACCAAAGAAATTAAACAGCCGCACCCCAGTGGCAGGCATGCGTGCCAGAGGCCGGCAGCGATTGTCAATGGCGGGTCTGGCAAATTGGGCTACAATTTCCGGCTACACCAAACATCGCAACAACAGGAGCATTGACCATGATTGTCTTGATTACTGGCGCAACATCTGGCTTCGGCGCCGAAATGGCACATAAATTCACCAAGAACGGCCATCGGGTCATCGCTACCGGACGCCGCAAGGACCGCCTGGATCAATTGGCAGCCGAATTGGGCGACGCAGTGCTGCCGATCGTCATGGACGTCACCGACAAGGCTTCAATCAGCGCCGCGCTGGCTGCCCTGCCGCTCGAATGGCAAGAGATCGACGTCCTGGTCAACAATGCCGGCCTGGCGCTGGGCGTGGAATCAGCGCAACAAGCCTCGCTGGAGGAGTGGGAGACCATGATCGAAACCAACTGCAAGGGATTGGTGACCATGACCCGCCTGGTGTTGCCCGGCATGGTGGCGCGCGGACGCGGCACCGTGATCAACCTCGGCTCTATCGCTGGCGAGTATCCGTATCCCGGCGGCAATGTGTATGGCGCCACCAAAGCGTTCGTCAAGCAATTCACGTTGAACCTGCGGGCCGATCTGGTCGGCACCGGTGTACGCGCAACCGATATTGCGCCTGGCCTGTGCGGCGGCACCGAATTCTCCAATGTGCGCTACCGCGGCAACGACGAGGCTGCCGCCAAGGTGTATGAAGGCACGCAGCCCCTGACACCTGGCGATATCGCCGACACCGCTTACTGGGTCGCGACCTTGCCTGCCCACATTAATATCAACCGCATCGAAATGATGCCGACCTGCCAGGGTTTTGCTGGCATGAGCATCAAACGTAGCTAAATAAGCAACATTAGTCGTAGGGTGGGCACAAATGCCCACGCGGATGTACCGCAGCAATGCGTGGACACTTGTGCCCACCCTACAATGTGCCGATAGATGGCAACTGCTGTCCCGCACACAACCGAAGCAACCCAAACAATGAGCAAGATAACAACCGCCCCGCATCCCGACTTCAGCTGGCGCATCCGGGTGTATTACGAAGACACCGATACCGGCGGTGTAGTGTTTTATGCCAACTATTTGAAATTTTTCGAACGTGCCCGCACCGAATGGTTACGCGCGGCCGGCGTCGGCCAGCGCACGCTGGAGCAGACCGATGGCGTCATGTTTGTCGTAAAAAGCACCAGCGTCGACTATCATGCGCCTGCCAAGCTGGATGACGAGCTGGAACTGACCGTAGTAGTCGAGCGCATGGGGCGAGCCAGCGTTGACTTCATTCAGCAAGCCTGGCGCCTGGGTGAAAATGAACCGACACTGCTGGCGACCGGCCGCATCAGCGTGGCCTGCGTCAATGCCGCCACCTTCCGGCCGCAGGCAATTCCGAAACAGGTGTTGCACAATATTAGGCCCGGCGCCGCCGATTCTGTACCGGCAACAGCATAGTTTTTGGGTTAATGGCTTGTTTTGATGCACTTAGCCGATAGTGCAGAACAGCAACTCTTACGTCACAATGAACCTTCGCCCACCGGACACGGTCTGATGCAGCAATACAAAGAAACCGGGATAACGCGATAGCGCCCGGCAACATTCCGTCATTAATTGTTAATTTGGCGGTAGGCGCTTTACGATTACAATTCAATGTTTGAGTATTTTACTTAAACCTAAGACCATTCCTCAAGACCGCTATCCATGACTGTCACCCAAGATCTTTCGTTTATCACCCTCATTACCAATGCCTCCGTATTAGTACAGCTGGTCATGGCGCTGCTGCTGGCAGTTTCCGTGATGAGCTGGACCTATATTTTCCGCAAGATGTTCGCCATCCGCAGCGCCCGTTCGCAGACGGAAGATTTCGAGCGCGCATTCTGGTCGGGCGGCAACCTGAGCACGCTGTACCAGGACGCCACTTCCAATCGCCGCAAAGGCGCAGGAAAAACCGGCGCGCTGGAACGCATTTTCGAAGCCGGCATGGATGAGTTCAACAAGGTCAAGGCTTCCATCGGCCACAAGGGCGGCAACGACAATGCAGCCTTGCTGGAAGGTGCGCGGCGCGCCATGCGCGCGGCCTACCAGCGTGAAATGGATGCACTGGAATCGCATCTGGCCTTCCTCGCCTCGGTCGGTTCGGTATCGCCTTACGTCGGTCTGTTCGGTACAGTGTGGGGCATCATGAATGCTTTCCGCGGCCTGGCAAACGTACAGCAAGCAACGCTGGCAGCAGTTGCGCCGGGTATCGCCGAAGCCTTGATCGCTACCGCGATCGGCTTGTTTGCAGCGATTCCGGCGGTGGTTGCCTATAACCGTTTTTCCCATGACGTCGATCGCCTGGCCATCCGCTTCGAGAGCTTTATCGAAGAATTCTCCAACATCTTGCAACGTCAGGCGCGCTAATGTCGGGGCAATCATCCATGCGCGGCGGCCGCACCCGCAAATTCAAGGCGGAAATCAACGTTGTCCCGTACATCGACGTGATGATGGTATTGCTGGTGATTTTCATGGTCTCGGCGCCGCTGACTAACCCGAGCGTCATCAATTTGCCGAATGCGGCGAAATCGGCGACGCCGCCGACCGAATATATAGAAGTCACGTTAAGACAGGGCGAACAGGCCAGTATCCGTATCAACGGCCAGAAAAGCGGCATGAGCACGGCCGAAAGCGTTTCGCGCAACGGCTTGAAGCAGAAACTGCAGGCCCTGCATGCGGACAAGCCCGATATGCCGGTGATGATTTCCGCCGAAAAGGACATCAAATACGACGATGTGATCCAGGTCATTTCGGAAGCCAAGATGCTTGGCATTAACCGCGTCGGACTGGCGACAAAGTGACGATCTGGTTATGACAGGCAACTCCCCGTATTCCGTACCAAAAGAACCCGGCAGCATCCGCGCCATCATGCTCGCAGCGGCAGTGCATGCCGCCTTGTTTGCATTCCTGTGGTTTGGCATTCACTGGCAAAGCCAGCAGCCGATAGCGGTCGAGGCCGAAATCTGGAGCCCGGAGATCAAGGACGCCGCGCCAACGCCGCCGGAACCAGTTCCGCAGCCGACGCCAGTACCTAAACCGGAGCCGATAGTCCAGGAAACCGCGCCGCCACCGCCGGTGGTAGCGCCACCGCCCGTGCCGGATCCGGAAATTGCCCTGGAAAAAGAAAAGAAGCGCAAAGAACAGGAACGTAAGGACCTGCAACGTCAGGAAGAGCTGGAAAAGCAAAAACAATTGCAAAAACAACAAGCCGAGGAAGACCGCAAGGACAAGTTGAAGGCCGAGGCTGAACAAAAAGCCGCCAAGGACAAAGCCGCAGCCCAGGAGAAGCAAAAGCAGGAAGCAGCCAAGAAGGCGGAAGCCGACGCCAAGAAGAAGCAGGCAGCAGCCGATGCCGCCGCCGACAACAAGCGCCACGCAGATGAATTGAAGCGCATGCTGGGCCAGGCGGTCGGTAACGGCGCGGCCAACAGTACCGGCACGGCAGCCCAGTCGCAAGGACCGCGTGGCGATCCTGGCTATGGGCAAAAGGTCGGCGCCAAGATCAAGTCGAACATTAACTTCAATGTTCCCGAAGGCCTGGCAGGAAACCCGGCCGTGGAGTTCGATGTCCAACTGCTTCCGGACGGTTCGGTCGCAAGTGTACGCCTCAGGAAATCCTCTGGAGTTTCCGGATTCGACGAGGCGGTAAAACGAGCGATTGAAAGATCGGCGCCTTATCCGAAAGACAGTAAAACGGGTTCTGTACCTTCCAGTTTTATCGGAATCCACAAACCGAAAGATCAGTAAGCCATGAAAAACAAACTGCACCAACTATTCGCAATCATAGGACTGGCGGTTACCGCTTTAGTATTCAGCGCTCCGGCAAATGCCCAGTTGCGTATCGAAACCTCTGGCGTCGGCGCCACCCAGATTCCCATCGCAATTGCCGGCTTCAGCGACGAGAACCTGGCGCCGCAACAGGTTACCGCCATCATCAAAGCTGATTTGGCGCGCAGCGGATTTTTCAAGATTATTGATACCGGTGATGTCATCTCGGAATCGGCTCAGGTCAACATGGGCGACTGGAAGGCACGCGGCGCCGACGCTTTGGTGATCGGCAGCGTGCAACGCCTGGCCGATGGCCGCTTCGATGTGCGTTATCGTCTGCTGGACACTGTCAAATCAGCCCAGTTGTCAGCCTTGGCGATGGCCGCGGCGCCACAGAACACGCGGGTTACCGCGCACAAGATCGCTGACGATATCTATGAAAAACTGATCGGCGGACGCGGTGCGTTCGCTACCCGCATCGCCTACATCATCAAGGCCGGCAAGGAATACCGCCTGGAAGTCGCCGATTCCGACGGCGAAGGCACCCAGGTCGCCCTGCGTTCCAACGAACCGATCATTTCGCCAGCCTGGTCGCCCGACGGCACCAAGGTTGCCTACGTCTCGTTTGAAGCCAAAAAACCGGTGGTCTACGTGCAAAACCTGATCACCAAGCAGCGCATCGTGGTGGCCAACTACAAAGGCAGTAATTCAGCGCCATCATGGTCCCCAGACGGCACCAAGCTGGCGATTGCGCTGGCCCGCGACGGACTGACCCAGGTGTATATGGTGAACGCCGACGGCGGCGGCTTGCGCCGTTTGACCAATACCAACGGTATCGACACCGAACCGCAATTTTCAGCTGACGGCCAAAACATCTATTTCACCAGCGATCGCAGCGGCGGCCCGCAAATCTATAAGATGAGCGCCAACGGCGGCGACGCGCAGCGCGTGACGTTCGGCGGCAGCTACAATATCAGCCCGCGGATTTCACCTGACGGCAAAGCATTGGCCTATATTTCGCAGCGCGGCGGCCGCTTCCAGCTGTATGTACTGGACCTGACCAACGGCCAGGAACAGCGTTTGTCGGATACCGTCAAGGATGAATCCCCAAGTTTTTCGCCGAACGGCAAATACATCATGTACGCCACTGAATCAGGCCGCCGCGGCTCACTGGCAGTTGTCTCGGTTGACGGCCGCGTTAAACAGCGTTTAACTATGCAGGCAGGCGATATACGGGAGCCTACTTGGGGTCCTTTCATGAAATAATCACGCAGTAATTTGAATCGACGTTCGTTTCCCACTCTGGAGAATTAAAAATGCTAAATATCAGAAACTTTGCCCTTATCGTTGCCAGCGCCATTTTGCTGGCCGCTTGCTCCTCCCCAGTCAAACTCGACGACAAAGCTGTTCCAGTCGTCGATAGCGGCGCCACCGGCGCTGATACACGTTCGGTCAATACTGTCGATACCGGCAGCGATCCGCTCAACAACCCAACCGGCATCCTCTCGAAGCGCAGCATCTACTTCGATTTCGACAGCTACACCATCAAGGATGAATTCAAGTCCGTGGTTGAAGCGCACGCGCAATACCTGAACAGCCACAAGAATCGCAAGATCATCATCCAAGGCAATACCGATGATCGCGGCGGCCGTGAATACAATCTGGCGCTGGGACAAAAGCGTGCTGAAGCAGTTCGCAAGGCATTGGTATTGTTAGGCGTTTCGGATACTCAGGTCGAAGCAGTCTCGCTGGGTAAAGAAAAGCCTAAGGCTCTCGGCAGCGACGAAGCGTCCTACGCTGAAAACCGCCGTTCCGACATCGTTTATCAATAATGATGCGGACGTTCTTCAAAGCCACGATGACTGCGGCCATGCTGGCCGCAGTTTTTTCCGCTCCGACCGCCCACGCCGGGCTGTTTGACGACGATGAAGCACGTCGGGCGATATTGGATATACGCGCCAAGATTGACGCGGTCAATGCACGAGTCGACGGCAAGGCGGACAAATCCAGTTCGCTTAGTTTGTCGGATCAGAATGACCACCTGAATCAGGAACTGGCCAAGCTGCGCGGACAAATCGAAGTGCTGACCAACGAGCTGGCCAACACGCAGCAGCGCCAGAAAGATTTCTATGTCGACCTGGATACCCGCTTGCGCAAGCTGGAGCCGCAAAAAGTCAGTGTCGACGGGCAGGAAGTCAGCGTTGGCGCCAACGACCAGAAGGCCTACGATGCAGCATTGGCGACCTTCAAATCCGGTGACTACAAAACTGCAGTAACCGCATTTTCGGATTTTGTACGCTCCAACCCGAGTTCGGGTTTAGCGCCATCAGCCCAATACTGGCTGGGGAATTCGTATTACGCTCTGCGTGATTACAAGAATGCGATTGCAGCGCAGCAGGTGGTCGTCAGCAAGTACGCCGACAACCCCAAGGCTGCCGATGCCCTGTTGAATATCTCCAGCAGCTATACCGAGCTGAAGAACAAACCTCAGTCCAAACGTGCGTTGGAACAACTGCTGTCGCAGTATCCAAACACGCCGGCAGCACAGACGGCAAAAGAACGCCTGACAACACTTAAGTAAGCCGCAGAATTTATTTTTGCAAATTATGTAAATAAAAGTGCATATGGGTTTGACAGCTCATATGCACATTACATATAATAGCCGTCTTTCGGGTCGTTAGCTCAGCTGGTAGAGCAGCGGACTTTTAATCCGTTGGTCGCAGGTTCGAATCCCGCACGGCCTACCACGAATAAGCAGTACAGTAAAAAGCCCCCAGCAATGGGGGCTTTTTTATTAGGCATCGATTTTGATATTCTTGCTAAATTTGGCAAAAGCGGTATGCATACTTTCACTCAGAAATCACAACCGGAAGTACCTAGTCAACGCAATAAAATTGTATAACTCAGTCAAATCAAAAAAAAGTATTCCTTCTTAGAGCAATATTGCTATATTGAATGAATTTCATATCCCTCCTCCTAGTGATTTGACTGTTCGAATGCACCCAAAAACCATAAACACGTCACCCGCCTCACACTTGCAGCGCACTAATAATTTCAATTTGTGCCGTCTGGTACTGGCGATTCTGGTCATCGTTTCTCATGGACCTGAATTAATTGACGGGAACAGACACAGAGAATTACTGACTCAGCTATTCCATACCATATCGTTTGGCGAATTCGCCGTAGACGGCTTCTTTTTAATAAGTGGGTATTTGATTACTCAAAGCTGGCACGAAACTCCACAGGCATTTTCCTTTTTAAAAAAAAGAGTGTTGCGAATATTTCCAGCATTCATTGCCTGGTCGCTAATTTCCGCCGTAATCGTTGGCCCCTTAGCTGCAGATCCCAGGTACTTTTTTCAATTTGATATTCCAGCGTTCGCCAAGGGCATGTTGGCACTTCAAGTACCTCAAGTCCCCCCCGTTTTCGTGGGCAGCCACTATCCCCTGATCAATGGTTCGATGTGGACGATCAGTTATGAATTTTATTGCTATTTGGCCATCTTGGCGTTTGGGATTTTCGGGTTGCTGCGGCATAGGGCTTCGTGGCTCTCAACTACATTGATTCTGCTTGCACTCAATGTGCTGCACAATTTTGGCGTACAAACGACTTGCTTCGGTTTCTGCGACTTGGTTAACCCGATATATCGCTTAAGTATGTTTTTTTTCGCCGGTGGCTGTTTTTTTCTCTATCGCGACTCTTTGCGATACGAAAAGAAATTTTTGATAGTACTAATCCCATTACTGCTGGCTGCCCTTTTCAGCATTAGAACAGCAGAGATCGCACTGGCTACCCTTGGTGGGTATCTGTTGTTTTATTTTGCTCTTGCCCGCATACCGGTTTTGTCATACTTCAACAAACTCCCGGATGTTTCGTACGGCCTATATTTATCCGCATGGCCAGTGACAAAATTGCTAATCTTATTTTATCCAGAGATATCCGCACCCACATTGGTGCCCCTCACTACCTTGATCTGCATTATATTTGGTGCCGCAAGCTGGTATGTCGTTGAGAAGCCATTTCTCAAATTGAAAAATTGGCAAGGCAGTCGCCCTAGTGCGATAAACGCCACATGACCTTCGCCACGACACATCAGGTTGTCATAGGTATCTTACTTAACATGACTGATCAGTACCGCGAAAACCAATGTCAAAGATGCTTACAGCAAGTAAGTAGTTTTTTTGTTTTTGATGATCAATTTTTTTGCCAGCGCAAATAATCATTCAGCACCCTATAAACAGCAGCAAGCCCCGGCAACATCGAATTTAAAGCTTCCATAGAACTATCGATAAATTCGAACATACACCCATATTTTTTCCGTTTTTCTTTTGATTTGGCAACGCGCATACTTCTCCCTGTCGATCCCACCCTGCATCCACCGCACTCATTTTTCACTGTGAAAAATGGCGTTGCCTGCAGTAACTGACGGAGAAAATCATGCTTCAAATTCGTAAAAGCGAAGAACGCGGTATTGCCGATCACGGCTGGTTGAATTCGCGCCACACATTTTCGTTCGGCCAATATTTCGATCCGCAGCACACCGGCTTCGGGCCGCTGCTGGTGATCAATGAAGACCGGGTGCAAGCCGGCCAGGGTTTCGGCACGCACGGCCACAGCGACATGGAAATCATTTCTTATGTGCTGGATGGCGCGCTGGAACACAAGGACAGCATGGGTACCGGTTCGGTCTTGCATTACGGCGATGTGCAAAGGATGAGCGCCGGCACCGGCGTACGCCACAGCGAGTTCAATCACTCGGCGACAGCGCCTGTGCATTTCCTGCAGATCTGGATTCAGCCGAATGTCAAAGGCATTCCGCCCAGCTATGAAGAAAAGCATTTCACCGTCGCGCAAAAACAGGGACAGCTGCGTTTGATCGCATCAGCCGATGGCCGCGACAACTCGGTGCTGATACATCAGGACGCATCGATCTACGCAGCGATCCTGAACGGTGACCAGCCGCTGCAATACGCGCTGGCTGGCGGACGCAACGCGTACGTGCATGTGATACACGGCCGTCTCAGCGTCAACGGCACCGAACTTAAGGGCGGCGATGCGGTGAAGGTGACGGCGGAGAATCTGATCACGCTGGCGAATGCCGACGCCGCAGAAGTGCTGCTGTTCGATCTGCCTTATTGATTTTGTATTCTGATTTACAGAAATGATCCAGGCCGGGATTCAGGCAGAACCACTTCACGCCGTCCGGCCTGTTTATTTAGACGCCCCCGGCACATGCCGGATCAAACGCGCCATTGCATCGCTGTCGCGCATTCTTTCGATCCACCAGTTCAAGGCGGCACCATCGTCGCCGGTGCGCCACGCCAGCGAAAACGTTTCATCCGGTTTCGGTTCTTCCACTTCTTTCACAATCAAGGCGCCGGAGGCAATCGCTGCGCGTGCGCATGGCTCCGGCAAGAAACCGAAGCCTATGCCGGCCAGTTGCAAATCGTACTTGCTGCGCATATCCGGCACAGTCAGCGTGTCTTGTCCAAACAACAGACCCACCGTGCGCGAGGCCATCCTGCGCGCCGAATCTGCCACGCTGATGGCTCGATGCGGATGCAGCTCCGCCTTGCCCAATACGCGCTTGACCTTGGCCAGCGGGTGCGTGGGCGCCACCACAAACACGAAAGAGATCGTCCCTATCTGTTCGGCGATATAACCGCCGCCTGCAGGCCCCTGCCCCGGTGCGGCAATCAGCAAATCAACGCGGCGTTCCAGCAAGGCTTCCCAGGTGCCCGCCAGAGATTCCCTGGCAATGCGCAAACGGGTTTTATCGGCAATCCCGCAGAAATTGGCGATATCGGTTTCCAGCGCCGCCACCGAAAACAACGAGTCTATGCATATCGTCAGTTCGGTTTCCCAGCCTGAAGCCACGCGGCGCACACGATGTTCCAGGTCTTCCGCCGCTTTCAGCAGATAGCGGCCTTCCTTGAGCAATTCTGCGCCGGCGCGCGTCAACGTGACTTTAGGCCCCTGGCGCTCGTACACCTGCACGCCCAGGTCTTGTTCCAGTTTCGACACGGTATAGGAAATGGTCGAAGGCACCCGATGCAATTCGCTGCCGGCGGCGGAGAACGAGCCGCGGCGGTCGATGGCGTCGAGAATCAACAGTGCATCGAGACTGATTCTGAACATGGCACTCCGGATAGAGAGAAAAAGACTAGGAATCGACTAAAAATCAACTAAAAACCGACTAAGAATCGATGGCGTAGCCGGCCGCGATCCAGGCATCTATACCGCCTGACAACGGCCGTACTTTCTTGTACCCCCTCTGCATCAGCTGCTTGGCAACCAGGGCGGCAGAGGCTTCGTTAGGGCAAGCGCAGTAGACAATTATTTCCTGATCCATCGGCGCATCGAAGACGAAGCTGTTGATTTCCTGATGCGAGATGGTGTACGCACCGGGAATCCGTCCAGCCAGTTGCGAAGCCGGCGAGCGCACATCGACAATCGCCGGGGTGAAGCCTTCCTTGAACAACTGATCCAGTTCCTCCACCGAGATGCGCGCCATGCGCAAGGACATGCGGAAACGCCGACGCTGCCACCATTTGCTGGCGACAAAGATGGCAAATCCGGCGGCGACCAGCATCATGCCGTATTGGCCCAGTTCAGTCAGCACGCCCAACAGATCGTCGATGGTGGTACTGAACAGCGAACCGAGGAAAATCGCCAGGCCGGCCCATAATGCCGCACCTAAGCTATCGTAGATGAGGAATCTCGTGCGGCTGGTGCCGATGGTGCCGGCCAGTGCGCTGGCGATGGAAGCGAAACCGGGGATGAATTTGGCCACCAGTAATGAGCGCGCACCCCAGCGCGAATAGATCGATTCGGTTTGACGCACACAGGAATCCGGCGACAGCGAAATCCGGCACAGTGTAGACAGCACCCTCCTGCCATAACGGCGGCCCGCCAGATACCAGAGGAAGTCGGCGATCAATGCCGCCGCTACGGCAGTCAGCAGCAGCACCGGCGCCGAGTAGTCGCCGCGGTGCATCAGGGCGCCGGTAATCACCAGGGTCGGATACGCCGGCACCGGCGCCCCCAGTTGTTCCGCCAGCACATTGAAAAATACGATGACCAGCCCATATTGCTCAATCAAATGAAACAAATAGGTCATCTCTTTCGTCGCCTCATCGCCATGTCGGAAATTGCCATATAGGCAATATCAAAATACAGTAGTAAATTCCTTGATCATTATAAAGTTGATGGCGATCCGGCTCCGGTCTTTTCTGAAAGATATTCTGTGGCGGCCAGCAAGGCCAGCATCGCAGCCGGCAACAACAGGGCGAAAAACAGCAGGTACTTGTAGGCGAACGCGCCGCCTATCGCACCGGCGCCGAATGCCACCACCGGCCAGAAGAACTTGATGCAGCGCTGGCGCACTACGTCGTCCGCCGCGCCGCGCAGGATGTCGACCAGATCGATCACCAGCTGGGTGACATTGCCGGTCATTACCGTGGTCGGCGTCAGGTGCTGCAAGATCAGGCGGCTGCTGGCATTCTGCACGCCCATGCTGGCGGCGCCGCATATGCCGGCCAGCAAAGCCAGCGGCGCCTCCGTATTGCCGACAGGCTCGGCCAGACAACCGGCGACCATGAAGCATAGCAAAAAGAATAATTGCAGCAACAGCAGATAAGGCATAGGTATTCTGGCGCTGCGTTCCAGCCAGATGTGCGCCACGCGCGTCAGCGCCACCGCGAATATGAAAGCCGGGAACGCCAGCAACTTGATCAGCACGCCGTGCGAATGATTGGCCAGCTCGCTGCCGATCAGCACGAAGTTGCCGGTAACGTGCGCGGTGAACAAACCGAGCAAGGCGATAAAACCGACGGTATCGACGTAACCGGCCAGAAAACTTAATACGATCGACTGATGGGTCATACGACTGTTTGGCTGCATCATATTCTCTTTTCAACCCGTCTCTTCAAACCCGGCCCGCGATCACGTAGCCGAGCGTCATAGCCACCACCAGCAAAGCGCCGACCGGGGTCGGCGGCGTTGGTGAAGGCAAATCGAACCAGCGGCAGACCGCGCCCACCAGCAACCCCAGGATGGCGCCCAGCAGCAGGGCAATCATGATTGTCCCTCGGGCGCAACACGGGTCGCCAGATAACGACCTACAAGCCAATATCCGCTACTCATCATGAACACCAGCAGCGCTCCGCTTAACACCGGCGGTGAAGGCACCGGAATCTGCGCCAGGCGACAAGCAGCGCCGACCACGAACGATAGTAGCAAACCCGTCAGTATTTTTGTATAACGCATGATAATCCTCGATGAAGTCTAGGGCCTGTTAACAATTAATTTGGGAGTGCGAACGCGCGGCAGGCGTTGCGTGCCTAGGCGCAGCGACGCGACGTAGCGGTGCTACGGCAAGGAGATGCAACGACGGCATGTGACGCCTGCAGCCGTTCCCGGAGGGTTCAAACCAAAACGTGCGCTGGCCGCGTTGCATGGCTTGCTGGGGCACCAGCCCCAGCTGCGCCACGCGCCTTGCCAGCACACGTTTTGGTTTGAACGCATCTCCCAAATTAATTGTTAACAGGCCCTAGGCTTAAGACGGACTCTGTCGGAGCAGTCCGGCGCAAATTCAGAAGGCGAAGCAGCTGCAACCTAACGCGCCCCAGAAACCGGAGTAATCGGAAATCGGCAGGTTCGATTTTCTTGCCGAGTCATGCGCATGGGTGTGCACACCGCATGCGCCGACGCATTGATGCGGTAAAGCATGGCGTTGTTGCAACACAGGACGAAAATGCCCCGGCACATTTTTCACCGGCGACCAATCCGGCAATACCGGAATCGGCGGCGGCGCGAGAGGTGAAAATTCAGCCGCGCCGTAGACGACCTTGCCGTCGACTATCGTCAACACTGATTCCAGCGCCTTGATACCGTCTTCATCGATAGCAAAAAAATCGGCAGACAAGACGGCCAGATCGGCCAGTTGCCCTTGCCTGATACGGCCTTTCTTGCCTTGCTCGCTGGAGAACCAGGCGCTGCCGGCAGTCCACAGTTCGAGTGCGGTTTCCCGCGGCAACCTGGCAGCGGTGTCATACAGCTTCATGCCGCCGACGGTGCGCCCCGATACCAGCCAGTACAGTGCAGTCCAAGGGTTGTAACTGGCCACGCGGGTAGCGTCGGTGCCGGCGCCGACCGGTACACCCATGTCCAGCATGCGTGCCACAGGCGGCGTGTGGGCGGCGGCGGCGGCGCCATAACGGTCGACAAAATACTCCCCCTGGAACGCCATCCGGTGCTGGATGGCGATACCGCCGCCAAGTGTGCGCACCCGTTCGATATTGCGCGGCGTGATGGTTTCCGCATGATCGAATATCCAGTGCAAGCCATCGAAAGGAATCTCGCGATTCACCTTTTCAAACACGTCCAGCATGCGGCCGATCGACTCGTCATAGGTGGCATGCAGGCGGAACGGCCAACGGTTCGACACCAGATGCCGCACCACTTTTTCCAGTTCGTCCGCCATGCCTGCCGCCAGCTCCGGCCGCGGCTCCAGGAAATCTTCAAAGTCTGCCGCCGAAAACACCAGCATTTCACCCGCGCCGTTATGACGGTAAAAATCGTCGCCGTGTCCGGGGCTGACCATGTCCGTCCATTTCTGGAAATCCTCCAGTTCCTGTCCCTTGCGCTGGGTGAACAGGTTGTAGGCGACGCGGATAGTCAACTGCTGGTCACGCGCCAGCTGGTCGATGATGGCGTAGTCTTCGGGATAATTCTGAAAGCCGCCGCCGGCATCGATGGCGCTGGTGACGCCGAGCCGGTTCAGTTCGCGCATGAACTGGCGGGTAGAGTTGACTTGTTGCTCGCGCGGCAATGCCGGGCCCTTGGCCAGGGTGGCGTACAGGATCATTGCATTCGGCCTGGCGATCAGCATGCCGGTCGGATTGCCAGCCGCATCGCGCTGGATCTCGCCGCCGGGCGGATTCGGCGTGTCCTTGGTATAGCCTACAGCGCGCAAGGCGGCGCGATTGAGCAAGGCACGGTCATACAGGTGCAAGATAAACACCGGCGTATCAGGTGCTGCCGTATTGATTTCTTCCAGTGTCGGCATGCGCTTTTCAGCAAACTGGAATTCGGTCCAGCCGCCGACCACACGCACCCACTGCGGATGCGGTGTTCGCAAAGCCTGTTCCTTCAGCATGCGCAAGGCATCCGCCAGTGAAGGCACGCCTTCCCAGCGCAATTCCAGGTTGTAGTTAAGGCCGCCGCGGATCAAGTGGATGTGGGAATCGTTCAAGCCGGGCACCACGGTACGGCCGTTCAGGTCGATCACTTGGGTCGTCGCACTGCGATGACGCATCACCTCTTCGGCATCGCCGACTGCAATGAATTTACCGTCCTTGATTGCCACTGCCGTCGCCAGCGGTTGCGTCTTGTCGACCGTATGAAAACGGCCGTTCAACAAAATCATGTCTGCACTCATGGTTTTCCCCTCGCGCTATCGGATCTGATACAACACGGCCCTGTCGGTGACTGAGTAACTGAACAGGACCGACCGCTCTTAATGCGCTTCGGAAGCGTTGAACATGGTCTTGGCATAAATCAAGCCGAGGCCGTAGCCGCCGCCGTGGGCAATCGAGGTGGCCACGGTTTCGTTGTAGGTATCGCCGCGTGCCCAGTCGCGTTGCAGTTCCAGCAGGTACTGTAGCGAGGTCATGGGCCGCGCGCCTTGCTGGATCATGCGCTCAACCGCACGCTGATGCGCCTCGTCGGACACATCACCGCTGGCGTCGGTGATTACATACGCTTCGAATCCCTGATCCAGGGCCGACAATGCCGGACCGACGATACACACCGAAGTCCACAAACCGGCCAGCACGATCTTGCCCTTGCCGATGGCATTGACCCGTTCGGCAATGCGCGCATCTTCCCAGGTATTCATGGTGGTCCGGTCTATCACTTCCTGCTCGGGGAACACGGTTTTGACTTCGTCGAAGATGGGGCCTGAAAACGACTTTTCGGCGACCGTGGTCAAAATTGTCGACACCTTGAATTCCTTTGCGGCCTTGGCTACCAATGCGACGTTATTGCGCAAGGACGCCAGATCGATGGATTTGGTGGCGAACGCCATTTGCGATTGATGATCGATCATGATCAAGGTGTGGTTGACGGGATCCAGCAGTGTGCTTCCTGGCTTGCCTGTGGCGATTGGCATGATTTCTCCTCTTTGATATGCAATTAATTCGATATTTAAAAAAATTGTTTTCTATTGATTGGCATTAGGTTAGTGCCAATGAGTTGCAGTATGGTCGAGGAAAAATCAAAAGAAAAACGGAAAATTTGTTGAGCAATGATCGAATTAATCGATCATTAATTTTTCGATATTTTTCAAGCAGGAAGAATGCACAGAAAGGGTCAGGAAATACAGGGGACAGCGCTGACGAACATGTTCGCCGCAAACAAGCCTCAGGCCAGTTCATCCAGAAGCGAATGACCATAGACGGTGAAGCGACTTTTACCCTGGCGCTTGGCTTGGTACATGGCTTCATCAGCCTGGCGTAAGGCTGCATCCCACTCCAGGCTCTCCGCCTGGCACAGGGCGATGCCGATGCTGCAGCCGATACCGTCGCCGATGGCGGCGACGCGGCTGGCAACCGCGGTAGCAGTGGCTTTGATGACGGCCGGGGGAGCCACCAGGCACACCACGAATTCATCGCCGCCGACCCGCCCGGCGATATCGCTGTCCCTGAGGACGGACCTGAGGGCGGCGGCCACTTCAACCAGTACGGTATCGCCGCGGTCATGCCCGAGATTGTCGTTAATCTGCTTGAACCCGTCCAGGTCGATGAACAATCGCGCTACCGCCTGCTGATTGAGCAAGTCACGGCTACGCAGGGTTTCCGCCAGCTCGAGAAACAGCGAACGGCTGGGCAGACCAGTCAGATGGTCCAACCGTACCTGATCCATCTTGACTTCCAACATGGCGTTATTGAGCGCCAGCAGGCGAGCATCCTGCACCGTTTTCAGATAGACCTGATTCATTTCGCGCAAATAGATCAGCAGCAGCGCCGTCGCCGAAATCAGTGCATTACAGCGGCCAACGTACCAGCCAACTGAAAACTGGCTGCCGCCCGCCATGGTGATGCTGGTGTCGCATAACAGCGCAACCAGGGCAACCAGGGCAACCCCAGCCACACTTGCAAGACTGTCTTGAAGCGTGAGACCTGCCACAAGATCAATAAGGTCAAAGCAATAATAAACTGCAGAAAAGGACCGATGCCGCTAGTGACCACACGATGAAAATTGCCGTTGTCTTCGAGTTGCGGCAATTGCTCATGAAATACGATAACCGGGACCAGGCTTGTCACCAGCGCCACCACTACCACCGCCATCAGCACTTGCTCCATGCGCTCGGGATGGCGAGTCGCCAGAGCAGGACTCCAGCGGAGGCTCGCAGCATAAAGCAAAATCCCCAGCGCCATTCCCGCATGCCAGAAAACCCACAACCAGATGGTAGTCTGCGCGCCGCCCAGAACCGCCCTTTGCGGCAGGAACATATCGGGCAAAGCCAGGAATTGCACGATGAGAATCCCGGCGCAATAGAAACAGCCGCCACACCGATGTACAGCAAATCGAGTGTCCTGGTGGCCCGATAGTGGGCAAAAATCAGATAGGTAATGATGACGTAGGCAACTACAGTCGCCGTCTGGTACGAAGGAAGGAAGGCAGGCACCGGCGGCCCTATGAACGCCGCCAGCGGCAATAACAGCAGTGTTGCCACGACAATTCCGATGCAGGTCCACAGTGCGCGCCGCCGCTGGTCGCCGGTCGCCAGACGTGTCGCTGGCGAAGCACTTGTCTGGTGCCAGGCTGGCTTGAGGATGGCTGTGTCACCTGCATTAAGTGCGCGGTTGGTCATTGCCTGTTCTTTATAAAACTCCTGGATATTTTAATTTCCAAAAAGAAACTTTCCTTGCGACCACTAAATAATAGCTTGAATGCCTACATCGGGTTAATACAAAAAAGCTATCAATATCGTTTTCAAAAGAGATTTGCGAGTTGCAATACAATGGCCGTTTCCCCCCTTCCTTGAGACCATGCCATGCGCGCTATCGAAATCACCCACCCCGGCGGCCCGGATGTATTACAAATCTGTGAACGCCCTCTCCCGTCTTTCAAACCAGGCGAAGTATTGATCAAGGTGCAGGCCGCCGGCATCAACCGGCCCGACGTGTTTCAACGCACAGGCAATTATTCGCCGCCGCCGGGCGCGTCTGATTTGCCGGGACTGGAAATCGCGGGTGAAATTGTCGATGGCGATTTCAGCGACAGCACTTTCAAGAAAGGCGATCTGGTATGCGCCTTGGTCCAAGGTGGCGGCTACGCCGAATACTGTTGTGCGCCTACCGCGCAGTGCCTGCCTCTGCCGGATGGCTGGAGCGCAGTGGAAGCGGCATCGCTGCCGGAGACTTTTTTCACTGTCTGGAGCAATGTGTTCGATCGGGTAAAACTGGCGAGCGGCGAAACCCTGTTGGTACAGGGCGGCAGTTCCGGCATCGGCGCGGCGGCGATCCAGATCGCCACGGCACTTGGCCATCGGGTATTCGCTACCGCCGGCTCGGATGAAAAATGCCGTGCCTGCGAAGAGCTGGGCGCCGAACGCGGAATTAACTACCGCACTGAAGACTTCGCCGCTGTCATCAAGGAAGCAACCGACGGCAAAGGCGTCGATGTCATCCTGGACATGGTGGCCGGCGACTATGTTCCGCGCGAAATAAAGTGCCTGGCCGACGACGGCCGCCTGGTATTCATCGCTACCCTCGGCGGCAGCAGCGCCAATATCGATTTCCGCCACATCCTGATGCGGCGCCTGACGATTACCGGCTCGACCTTACGGCCACGGCCGATCGCCTTCAAGGCCGCTATTGCGGCCCAATTGCGCGAGCGCGTCTGGCCGCTGCTGGCGGCAAAAAAAATCAAGCCGGTGATTTTCAAGACATTCCCGCTTGAGCAGGCGGCGCAAGCTCATGCGTTGATGGAGAGTAGTTCGCACATCGGCAAGATCATGCTGACTATCGAACACTAGACAACACGCAAGGTGGGCACGCTGTGCCCACCCTATGACCGTGCGTGGTTTTTATAGTTAATCCAACGGCACCGAGCGATAGCGGCTAACTTCCGATGCACTCACGATCGGCGCCTTGTTACCCCAGCTGTTGCGGATATACGAGACGACCGCAGCGACTTCACTATCGCTCAGCGTCGGACCGTACGGCGGCATGCCGTAAGGACGCGGATTGGCAGCCGTACTCGGTGCAAAGCCGCCGTTCAACACCACCCGGATCGCATTCACCGGCGCCGACATGGTGATTGCGTGATTGCTTGCCAGCGGCGGGTAGGCCGGCCATGCGCCTTTGCCAGAAGCCTGGTGGCAATCCACGCAATGATTCTTGTAGATCTTCTGGCCCAGCTCCATCGCCCTTGCCACCTGGTCAGGACTGGCGCGCTCTTTTTCTGCCGCCGCTTCCTTCTGGCGCGGCAACGATTTCAGGTAAACCGCCATCGCACCGACATCCGCATCGCTCAGATGCTGCAGGCTGGCGCCCACCACCTCCGCCATCGGCCCCAACACGGTGCCGCGCGGTGAGATGCCATCTTTCAGCAAAGCGCTGATGTGCTGGATATCCCAGTCGCCAAGACCGATTTCTTCATCCGATGTCAGCGAGGGTGCGTACCAGTTCACCACCGGGATAAAGCCCCCGCCCAGTTCCGCCTTCAGATCGCTGCCGCCAAGTGCATTGCGGGTGGTGTGGCAAGCACTGCAGTGACCCAGCCCCTGCACCAGGTAAGCACCGCGATTCCATTCGACGGATTGTTGCGTCTCGGCTTGATACACGCCAGGCCGGAAATACAGGGCGCGCCAGCCGTAGAGCAGGAACCGCTGGTTATAGGGAAAACGTAAATCGTGTTCCAGATTCTTTTGCTGTACCGGCGGCACGCTCTGCAAATACGCAAACATCGCATCGGCATCGGCGCGCGTGACCTTGGTGTAGTTCGTGTACGGAAAAGCCGGATACAGCAAGCTGCCGTCTTTCGATTTACCGTTATGCAGCGCGCGCCAGAAATCGTCGGCCGACCAGGTGCCGATACCGGTTTCCTTGTCAGGCGTGACATTCGGCGAATAGACGGCGCCGAACGGCGTCTGTATCGCGCGCCCGCCCGCCAGCTCCTTGCCACCGCGCGCTGTATGGCAAGCCATGCAATCGCCGGTGCGCACCAGATAGGCGCCGTGCGCAATCTGTTCGGTGGAACTCACTGCAGCGGTCGCCGCCGGCGGCGGCTGGTCGCCGCGATCGTCGACGTTGAGCATCGCCACCACCCCGACTGCCACCGCGATCAGCAACACCAGAGCGCCGGCTGCCCACATGAATATCCGTTTCATTCTTGGCTCCGCTTCATCAGTTGGGGACACTGCCGCAAGCAAGCGGCAATTTGACCGAGGTTGGAGCAACTGCAACGGCGTCGGCGGGGACCGGTTGCGCCGCCAGCCATGCCGACACCGCACCGATATCATCCGCGCTCAAGCGTTGCACAACCTGCGCCATGCAGTCCGGCGCCTTGCCGTGCCGTGCGCCGTTTTTCCATGCGCCTATCTGCCCGACCAGGTAATCTCGCGGCAAGCCAAGCAAACCCGGTGTAGCCGGCATGACGCCGGTCATGGCGCCGCCGTGGCAGGCGATACAGGCTGGAATTTTCTTGGCAGGATCCCCCTTGTTGACCAGGGTTTCGCCGCGCTCGCGAGTTGCGTTCGACTGATCGAATGGTTGCGGCGCCGGGTAAGGCGGGTGCTGATCTGCAAAATACTGGGCGATTTCCTGCAGATAAGCGTCAGACAAATGATCGACCAGGTAGGTCATCATCGGATACCGACGGCGTCCTTCGCGAAAATTATGCAGCTGGTTGTAGAGGTAGCCAGCCGGTTTGCCGGCGATGCGCGGATAGTAGCCATCGTTGGTGGCACGCCCCTGTTCGCCATGGCAGGCAGTACATGCGGTGAGGCGCTGCTTGATGGTATCGGGAACCGTGCCGGCGTCGACTTCTGCCGCATTGGCAACCACCGCCAGCAACGTCGCGGCAACGAAAAACAGAAATTTCGAACTAAGATGGCCCGCGCGGCCGGTGGCCGGTCTTACCGAAAGAATCGACATGATTTCCTGCCTTGTTATGTTGCTGCGTTTTCCGCTGCATTTTTTGGGAGGGCATTCAGGTTACGATTATAAACTAGCAAGTACGGTAAATACCCTACCGCAACAGCCGTTCGGGCTGGACAAATTGTCCCAGGCCGGAGGCACGGCGAAACAGTCGGGAAATCTCATTTTGGCGGTTTCTGCGGCGGTACCAGGGGTTGGTCGATCGTAGTTCCCGGTTCATTCACGTACATTTGTTCTTCGACGATATCGAGCTGCTGGCTGCCGTCCAGCGCGTGCCCGGTCCATCTCTCGGCCGGACTCAAGGGTTGCGGTTTCTTTTTCTTGTCGGTGGTGCTGTTCGTCGAAACATCTTTAGTTTTACCCATCGCAGTCTCCTTGGTTGCCAGGCCCGTTGTATATTTTCAATATAGAACTTTCACGGACTGGCGCATAGCAAAGAATCCATTGCAACGAAAAAACGCCGCCCCGGACTCACATCCGGGGCGGCGTTTCAAGTTTCAATGATAGCTGGTGTCCTGGATCAGCGCTCGTAGTAACCGCCTCGGTACGGCTGGCGGTAATAATAGTCGCGGCTTTCCACGTAGACCGGTGCTGGCCGGTAGTACACAGGTTGCGGCTGGTAGTACACCGGGGCCGGGCGATAGTAGACCGGCTGCGGCCGGTAATACACTGGCGCAGGCTGCGCATAATAGCCTTCTCCACGGTCATAGTAACCACGATCATCCTGGCGGTAGCCGCCGGAAGTCGCGCCTACTGCAGCACCAAGCACGCCGCCGACGATAGCGCCGTTACGGCCGCCCACCGCGCCGCCGATGACAGCGCCGGCTACCGCACCGATGGCAGTATTGGCGCCATCGTCGTATGCCATGGCAGAGGTTGAAATTGCAGCAGTTGTGCTAGCCAGCAGCGCAACGCAAATCCATTTTTTGTACAGCATGGTTGACTCCTTTAAGGGTCGTATAGTCAACAGCCCGGCAAAAATTGCAAGATCGCGGCTGTTGATTTGAACTATAGGCCAGCTTCCGGAAAAACCATGCAAGCGATACACACTTTTACATTTGCACAACATACTTACATCTACAGGTTTAGTGCAGTTTGACTGACGGTTTGGCGTGCTTCATCAAGCTGCTGGCGGCCGCCGTAACGCCGGTACGAACCGGCCCCAGCAAGGCATTCAAGTGCATCAGGTGCAGGCTGGCGTACATCATACGGGCAAAGAAACCGTCTACAAACCAGCCAAGCTTGGTCAATGAGCCCATCAAGGTGCCAACCGAAGTATTCCTGCCGAACGACACCAGCGAACCGTGGTCCGTATAGACATAGGGTGCATCTTGTGCAGCCTGGCCCTTGTTGGCGCGGACGAACGTCTCCAGCAGATAATCAGCCTGCTGATGTGCCGCCTGGGCGCGCGGCGGCACCATTTTTCCATCCGGCCCGATGCATGCCGCGCAATCGCCCAGCGCATAGATATTGCCGCTACCGGCAACCTTCAGGAAACCGTCGACTTCCAGCTGGCCTGATTTTGTCACCGGCAGTCCCAGCGCCTTGAGGAAATCGGGCGCCTTGATGCCGGCCGACCATACGCACAGGTCGGAAACATAATTGTTACCGTTGGCGTCAGTGACAAAATTCTCCGAGATGCTGGCGACACGGCAATCTGTCACCACTTTCACCTCACGCTCCTGCAGGAGTTTGGTAGCGGCTTTCGAGACCCGTTCCGTCAAAGGCGCCAGCAGGCGTGGCGCGCCTTCCAATATGGTGATGCGAACGTCGCGGTTCGGACTCAGGTGCGGAAAATCGTAATCGGTGTACACGCTGCTGGCATCGCGCAATTCTGCCGCCAGCTCAACGCCTGTAGCGCCGCCGCCGACAATCACGATATCGACCCCGGCATCCGGATTCTTTTCTTTCTTCAAATCCGCCGCCGACAGCATCTTCAACAGGCGCAGCCGGAATTGTTCGGCGTCTTCGGTGGTGTTCAGCGAAATCGTATTTTCCTCGGCGCCGCTGATGCCGAAATAATTGGAAACGCTGCCGACCGCAATCACCAGTTTGCTGAACCCGATTTGACGTGCCGGGATCAATTCGTCCGCCGATTCATCGAGTACCGCATCCACCGTGATCGTGTTGTTGCCACTATCGAGAGCACTCATGGCGCCATAGACAAAACGAAATTTGTTGTCATGAGCCAACATTTGGTAAGACAGGCCTTCCTGATGGATATCGCGCGTACCCGCTGCGACTTCGTGCAAGGACGGCTTCCAGATGTGATACAGCGCCCGGTCTACCAGCGTGACGTGGCCGCTCCCCAACTTGCGGCCGAGCTTGCAAGCCAGCTCAAGCCCACCGGCGCCACCGCCAACAATCACGATTTCATCTGACATGCATCTATCCTTCAAATTTTATTGACCAATCACGCTTGGAAACCTGGGCTTCCGCAGACACAAAAACCAGCGAACCGCCTGGCAAGTCTACTTTTATAGTGCCGCATAGCGCAATAGTGCCGTAGATTCAGCGATTTTTGATCAGGCGACGCCAATTTACAGTATTCGGGAACAAACCGCGACGTCGGAAAACGGCTCGGACTGTATGCCAAAACGCGACTTCACCATGCAAAATCTGAGCGAAAATCAGTCATGACAAATACTGCAATGGCCGCTGGTTCACGGCCTCAGTCTGCGCTATGATGAAAGTGGAGGCCGATTAACAAACATAAGAAACATAAGAAAATAGTTTTCAGGAGGGTATATGTACCGGAAAATTCTCGTCGCCTACAATGGCACGCCCGAAAGCCGTTCTGCCTTATATTCGTGCATCCAGCTGGCCCCCGCCCCTGAAGTCGAGATCCATCTGCTGGGGGTGATCAATCTTGCCACCTATCTGATGGCAGGCGAGTTCGTCGCCGAATCCGCCATCCGGGCTGAAAAAACCTTGCTGGAACAAGAGCTGATCAAAGGCCACAAATTGCTCAGCGACGCCGGTCTCAAGCCCATCGATCACTTTGAAAGCGGAGAACCTGTCAACGTGATCAGCGACCTGGTCGGCAAACTGGGAATCGACCTGGTGATTGTCGGCCATTCGCGCAAAAGGCCGCTGGCGACGCGCTGGTGGCGCGGTTCGGTGGATACCTTGCTGGTTGAAAAAGTGCCTTGTAGCGTGCTGGTGGCGACCGACCCCTGCGTCCCCTGGCCGGCTTAAAGCCTGCGCCAACAGGGCAGCCTGCGCAATACCGGCTGCCTACGTGCCGGGTTGATCTGCCGGTGCCGGTGGTGCCTGCTCCAGCATCGGCAATTCGATCACTACCGTGGTGCCCTTTCCTTCTGCGGCCTTAAAGTGGACGCTCCCCCCCAGATAAGTGGCTCTTTCATGCAAGCCACGCAAACCATGGGTGACAGTGTTTTCAAAACGCTGCTGCGACATGCCGACGCCATTGTCGCGTACAGTCAGCGCCAGCCGGTCTTCGTCGATATCGAGGATTACCTCCACCTGGCTGGCTTGCGCGTGCTTGGAAACGTTATTTAAAATTTCCTGCAACATCCGATATACAGCGATGTCGACTTTATGATCGACCGCAATATCTTCATCCGGCAGGCTGGACTTGCAAACGATCCCGGTGCGTTGGCCGAAATCTTCCAGCTGTTCCAGGATTGCCGCTTTCAATCCAAACAGATCAAGCATGTTAGGCCGCAGCTCCGTTTGAATCCGGCGTGTAGTAGCCACCAGCGAACTGAGCAGCGCCTGCATCTGGGCCTGGCGATTCTGCCATTGTTCATTGTCCGGCAAGACTTTATAGACTCCCGCCAGATGCATGCTGAGCGCCGTCAGCGACGCGCCCATATTGTCGTGCAACTCGCGCGCAATCGCCCGCTTCTCTTCTTCCCGTATGGTTTCCATGTGGTTGGCCAGTTCGCGCAATAACGCCGTGCGCTGCGCGATGGTGCGTTCCAGCTCCGACTCGCGCTGCCGGAGCGAATCCTCGGCACGCTTGCGTTCACTGATATCGGTGGCGATGCCAACTACCCCCATGACCCGCCCTTGCTGGTCGAACCATGGTGCTTTGGTGGTCTGGAACGTCACCATGTCGTTCGGCGTTTGCACCGTTTGCTCCAGCGTCTCCGACACCTTGCCGTTCATGATGCGGGCATCGTCCTGGTCGATCCGTTCGGCATCTTCCTTCCGTTGAAACAGTTCAGCGCTGCGGCGGTATCTGGCGTCTTGCCATTCCAGCCCGAGCCGGCGCAAGTAGGCTGGATTAGCGAACATCAGGCGCCCTTGGCGATCTTTCACGAAGATCGGATCGTTGGTATTGTCGCTGACTGCGATCAGCAACGCGGTGGCTTCCGCCAGCTCCGCCGCGCTTTGCACACGTGCGCCGTACTCGCGATCGACCTGGCCGGCGGCGCGCCAGAAAATGAACACCACCAGCACGCTGTCGATCAGGGTTAACAAAGGCGGTACCGAGGTACGGTCATAGAAACCCTGGCGCGCGCCCCAGTCTGCCAGCCAATGCAGGGCAACCAGCAAGATCAGCATCTGCGGCACGGAACGGCGCAACATCTGCCCGCCCGGCGCATGTCGGGTAATGATTGCCATCAGGCGCTGACGCGGACGCGACATCAGCAACGCCATGCCGAACAGGAAAAACGCGACTGCCGCCAGCCAGGGAATGCCGGTCGCGTAAACCATCTTGGTCATTGCCGCGACGTTATACAGATAGCCCAGCAACGGGATGGCACTTAAGAAAATGAGGGAAATTGCGAGATATTCAGCCACGTGACGGTCATGCCGGGTGCGATGATCCAGCAGGAGCAAAGCCAGCCCGCAGAAAACAAACCCGATCGCGGCCATCGGATGCAAGCCATCCGGATAGCGCTGGCCCGGATGCGGCGTCAGAGCGGTAAGGAAAACATCGAGCCAGCCGGCGCTGCCCAGCACCTCATGCAACAGTGCTGCGATAGCAAGCATCAGGAGCAAAACGGCCAGTATCTGCGCGAAGAATTTAAACGCTTTTTGGGGCCCGACTACCAGGCACTGCAGTAACAGACTGCAGGTCGCCAGTAGAAAACCGGCTGCAGTGTTAGTGCCCCAGAGGGGCAGCTGTAAAGTAGGAAACGGCAACGAAACCTGCAGCGGAAATGATAGCGAATTTGGCAAGATCACCGGAAAAACAGCGGCAATCAGCACCAACGCAGAAATCAACATCAACAACACGCTCACGGCTACTGCGGCGATGGTAGAGCGCGACACATAGGTTTGAGTCGCAGCCAGGCTCTCCAGCGCGCGCGCCTTCAGCAGATCCTGATCAAGCGGATTGCCGAGTCTCGCCTGATCACTGTCTTCTATCAAATCGCCTCCAGGAAAATCGTGTCGATCAATGATCTGGCAGTCCTGTTCCCAAGGCTGCAAGCAAATCGCGCAGCTTGGTAAACTCTGAACTCTTATCGAAGAAAAAACGCACGCCGTATTTCTCTCCGGCGCGTCGAAAAGCATTGCTGACATTATTGCTGAAAATGATTTTCAGCGAATTGAGCGGCTTGTGCGATTCAGCCAAGGTCCGCAACAGGCTCATGCCATTGCCCTGCTTGAGTTCAATATCCAGAATCAAGACATCAAAAGACTCCGCATCGATTTTTTTCAAGGCGTCAGCCTCCTCTTCGGCAAAACCGGCAAATATCACGCCGGGAATTTCCTTCAAGGTATCAATCATCAAATCCCGTACAGCCACCGAATCTTCCACCAGGAAAATCCGCAAAGGCGCAACGCTGGCACTGGGTGCATCAGGGGTTGTTGTATGGCTCATATTGGGTGACGACTGGCTCTCAGCATATCTAATCGATCAGATTATTCTTGATCGCGTAATAAATGATATCGGCATTGCTCGTCATGCTCATTTTTTGCAGCACACGGGTACGATAAGTGCTGATGGTCTTTACGCTCAGGCAAAGTTCCTTGGCGATATCGGTTACCGCTTCGCCCTGACTCAGCTTATAGAAAATCTCGTATTCGCGCGCGGACAAGGATTCATGCAGCGCCCCGTTTTCAGCATTGGCAGGATCGGCGGTCAATAGCTCTGCAACTGCATAACTGATGTACTTGTGACCTTGCAATATCGTCTCGATAGCTTTCACCAATTCCGTCGCCAGCGCCTCCTTTTGCACATAACCGTCGGCGCCGCTGCGCAGCACCTGCACCGCATAACGACTCTCCGGATGCATGCTCAGCATGAGTACCGGCAGTGCCGGTTTCTCGCGCTTGATCTGCTTCAGCACCTCCACTCCGCTCTTGTCGGGCATCGCGATGTCAAGCAGCACGATGTCATACTCGTTGGAGCGGATCAGACGGATCGCTTCCTGCGCATTGGCTGCCTCACCGGCGATCTCCATGTCCGGGATGTCGGCTATGAAGTACTGGACGCCGGCGCGCACTACCGCATGATCGTCAACCACCAAAATTTTCGTCATTTACCCAACCGTCGCAATCACATAAATTATCCGGCGCTGCGATGGCCTGGTTCCGGCCAATCTTCAGCGTGTGACATCCAGTGTGCGACTGACTGCCTTCAATGTAAACATATGCGGTAATTATTTGTTAAGTTCGATTTTGGCGGCGTTGACGCACTGGTCTTTCGCAGCGCCAGCCAGCGCATCGCACTGGGCAAGCGCCACCTTGTACCGGGCGTCGGCACGCTCTTCCCTGGCACTGGCGCTTGCCTTGGAGACGTCGCGCTGCGTGTTGGCGTTGGCGATGGCTTCGGTTTGTGCGGCTTTCGCTTGCGTGATGCAGACATCCTTGCCGTTACCCGCCAGGCCATTGCATTTTTCCCTGGCTACTGCATAGTCGGCATCCGCTTCGGATTTGCGCGCGCTAGCCAATGCTTCGGGGGTGCCTTTATACTCGGCCATGGCATCCTGCTTGCTGTGCTCACGCGCGGCCGTGGCTTGCTTGAGGCAGACGTCCTTGCCATTGCCGCTGAAATCGTCGCATTTCACCTTGTCCGCCTTGTAGGTGGCGTCTGCGGCATCTTCTGCCGCCTTATAGCTGGCTTTGGCATTATCTGCCGCCAGCGCCAACGATGCTCCGCTAAAGCCAGCGACACCGATTAACAACGCTGCGATCGTTTTTTTGATCATCATTTCAATATCCTTTATTCAATATGACGGCTAGCCTGGCTTGTCATCGCCGGCACTCTTGCATCGGTGCATCCATACTAACCAGGCACAGCCATATGGCGCTATAGGACAGGGACGGATAGGCTTGTAGGACAAACGGAAGTGCCTGTCATACGGAACGTGCCGCCAATGTGTAAAATTGTCAGCCTGCTACTGCCAAATGCTGTTTTCCACAAGTAATCGCCATCGCATCCGCAATCACACGTCTTACAAGGAAGGAAATCATGAGAGTCAGTCGTTATCTAAGTTTTTGGGCAGTGCTGTTGCTGACTTTGCTGCTGGCCGCAGGGGCTGCGACTGGCAAAATGGCTTGGTGGTGGGCGATAGCCTCCGGCTTGCTGACCATACTGGGTATCTGGGACATGAACCAGCGCAGCCACGCGATCCTGCGCAATTATCCGCTGATGGGGCATTTCCGTTTTCTGTTTGAAATGATCCGTCCCGAGATGCGGCAGTATTTTTTCGAGAGCGATAATGACGGCGCGCCGTTTACCCGCAAGGAACGCAGCCTGGTTTACCAACGTGCCAAAGGCGATGTCGATAGCCGGCCGTTCGGTACTGAACTCGATGTCAAGCTGCGCGGCTACGAGTGGGTCGGCCATTCGCTTGCGCCCACCGTCCTCGCCAGCCACGACTTCCGCGTGACGGTCGGCGCCGAACGCGCGCAGCCATACTCCATGTCTGTCTTCAATGTTTCTGCTATGAGCTTCGGCGCATTGTCTGCCAACGCGATTCGCGCACTCAATCGCGGCGCCAAGAAAGGCGGCTTCGCACACGATACCGGCGAAGGCTCGATCTCTCCTTATCATCGCGAATTCGGTGGCGACCTGCTGTGGCAAATCGCCTCCGGCTACTTCGGTTGCCGCAATGGCGACGGCAACTTCAACGAAGAAAAATTCGTGGAGCAAGCCACTTCGCCACAAGTCAAGATGATCACCGTCAAACTTTCGCAAGGCGCCAAACCCGGCCACGGCGGCGTCCTGCCTGCCGCCAAGATCACGCCGGAAATATCGGCAACGCGCGGCGTGCCGATGGGTGTCGATTGCATCTCACCGGCCACCCATTCGTCGTTTTCAAATCCTATCGGCTTGCTGGAATTCATCCAGAAACTGCGCACGCTGTCGGGCGATAAACCGGTTGGGTTCAAGCTTTGCGTCGGCCATCCCTGGGAATTTTTCGGAATTGTAAAAGCCATGCTGCAAACCGGTATCCTGCCTGACTTCATTGTGGTGGATGGCTCTGAAGGCGGCACTGGCGCCGCGCCGCTGGAATTTGTCGATCACGTCGGCATGCCTCTGCAGGAAGGTTTGCTGCTGGTGCATAACACCTTGCTCGGCGCCGGACTGCGCGACCGCATCAAGATCGGCGCCAGCGGAAAAGTGATTACCGCATTCGACCTCGCTCGCACACTGGCGATCGGCGCCGACTGGTGCAATTCGGCGCGCGGCTTCATGTTTTCGCTGGGCTGCATCCAGTCGCAAAGCTGCCATACCGACCGTTGCCCAACCGGTGTCGCCACCCAGGATGTCGGTCGCCAGAAGGCACTGGTGGTGCCTGACAAGGCTGAGCGCGTGTATCGCTTCCATGAAAGCACCCTGCACGCGTTGCAAGAACTGGTGCAAGCTGCCGGCTTGCCGCACGCCTCTGCGCTACGGGCGCATCACATCGTACGCCGCACTTCGGACCATGAAGTGAAACTGATGTCTGATTTGCTGCCTTATCTGCAAGTGGGGGATTTACTAAATCAGAAATATCGCTTTCCGGTATTTGAGAAATACTGGCCGATCTCGCGCGCGGAAAGTTTTCATCCTGCAGCACCGATCAAAACCGGCGCCTGATAAAACAAAAAAAGCCAGGGCTCTCGCGACCCCTGGCTTTTTTCTGTTCCGGGTCTTATTTCAGGCCTCGGCATCCGGTTGATTTTGCGGCGCTGCCTTGATAAAGGCATCCAGTTCCTGGCAGTTCTGGTAAATGCCCATCAAGGTCGGCATCGCAGACAAATCGCATTTCAGGCGCTGTGCGTTGAAAATCTGCGGCACCAGACAGCAATCGGCCAGCGTCGGCGTATCGCCAAAACAAAACTTGCCTGGCCGGCTGTCCCGGGCCAGCGTAACTTCCAGCGCCGCCAAACCGCTTTCGCACCAATGACGATACCAGGCGTTCTTGGCATTCTCGTCGACCTTCAGTTCATGCACCAGATAACGCAACACGCGCAGGTTATTCACCGGATGGATGTCGCAGGCAATCGACAAGCCGATGCTGCGCACAAAAGCGCGATCCAATGCGGTCGACGGCAGCAAGGCAGGCGCAGGCTGGACTTCTTCCAGATACTCCATGATTGCCAATGACTGGGTCAACGCAACCTGGCTGCCGGCAGCATCGTCATCAACCAATGTCGGCACCAGGCCATCGCTATTCAAGGTCCGGTACATCTGGCTCAGTTGCTCGCCGCCGTGTTTCAGCAAATGGACCGGCACGATATCATAGGGCATGCCTTTCAGATTCAAGGCAATCCGTACGCGATAAGCGGCGGAACTTCGGAAATAGCTATACAGTTTCATCGGTGTATCTCGAATCTCAACTTAGGTGTCAACGCAGATATCAAATTAGGCGCACTCGCAGATCGCCGACGCCCGCTATCGATCCTTCCAGCAGATCGCCTTTGCCCACTGCAGCAACGCCCGCCGGGGTGCCGGTAAAAATCAGATCGCCGGCCTGCAATTCAAAGTAGGCGGACAACTGCTCGATGGTCTCGGCGATGTTCCAGATCATCTGATTGATATCGCCTTGCTGGCGCAATGTGCCATTCACATTTAAATGGATATCGCCCTGGTCGATGACGCCGCTGGCGCCGGCAGGATGGAGATGGGAAATCGGGGCGGAATAATCGAAACCTTTACCGGTACACCATGGCCGTCCGAGTTTCTTGGCCTCGCCCTGCAAATCGCGGCGGGTCATGTCGAGTCCGACGGCATAACCCCAGATATGCTTGATCGCTTCCGCTGCCGGAATATTCTTGCCGCCGGTAGACAGTGCTACCACCAACTCGATTTCATGATGCAAATCCTGGGTCATGGACGGGTAAGGCATCTCGCCCACGGTACCGTGTGCAACCGGCAACACCGCATCGGCCGGCTTCATGAAGAAAAACGGCGCTTCGCGGCCGCTGCTGCCCATTTCCTTCGCATGCTCGGCATAATTACGGCCGACGCAATAAATCCGATGTACCGGAAACAATTGATCGCTGCCTGCGATGGGGACCGCTGCTACTGGCTTAGGGGGAAAAACGAATTGCATGGAAGCTCCTTTTTCAATACCGCCGAAAATACTGCAGGGAATATTATTCAAACCCCGGCAGCGAACAAGTCTTAAACACCATTCTTACCAAGAAACAGTCCAAGGCGACGCACCGCTTCTTGCAGGTTTTCCATCGACGTCGCGTATGACAGGCGAATATAGTGCTGCGCCGTGTACGGGCCGAAATCCAGGCCGGAAACCATGCTGACGCCAACCTGGTTCAACACATCCTTGACTAGCGTGTCGGCATCGCCGCCATTCTTGACGCCGTTGAGTAACGCGCTGCAATCGGCATACACATAGAACGCGCCGTCCGGCATCACCGGCACCTTGAAACCCAGTTCGACCAAGGCCGGCACCAGATAATCGCGGCGCCGCTTGAATTCGCTCTTGCGCGTCTCGTACAGTGCCAGCGAATCAGGCTCGAAACAGGCCAGCGCTGCATGCTGGGCGATCGCCGACGGACAGATGAACAAGTTCTGCGCGAGTTTTTCAATCGGCGCCACCAATGATTCCGGCACCACCATCCAGCCCAGACGCCAGCCGGTCATATTGAAATATTTGGAGAAACTGTTGATGACGATAATGTCGTCAGCCAGCGACAGCGCCGAAAACGGTTCGCCGTCGTAAGTCAGTCCTTGATAAATTTCATCGACAATCGAAAAGCCGCCTTTGCCGCGCACAGTGGCGATAATCTTGGCCAGTTCGCTGTGCAGGATCGAGGTGCCGGTGGGGTTGGACGGCGACGCCAGCAACACGCCGCGCGTATTTTCGTTCCAATGCTGGCGCACCATCTCATCGGATAACTGAAAACGCTGGTCCGGGCCGCTGGCAATCATTTTCGCCTGGCCGTCGAACGCAGCGACGAAGTGACGGTTGCATGGGTAGGATGGATCCGGCATCAGCACTTCGCTGCCCTTTTCCACCAATGCAGCGCAAGCCAGAAGCAAAGCGGCCGAGGCGCCGGCGGTGACGATAATCCGTTCAGGGGCAATATCCAGGCCGAACGCCTGGCGATAATGGGCCGAAATCGCCGCCCGTAGGGCCGGCAAACCGGTCGCCGAAGTGTATTGCATCTTGCCGTCGGCCATGGCCCTGGCGGCCGCTTCGATCACCAGCGGCGCTGCGGTGAAATCGGGCTCGCCGATACCCATGTGGATGATATGGCGGCCTTGCTGTTCCAGTGCCGCGGCCATTTTTGCCAACTCCATCACATGAAACGGTGCGATGTTGTCGAGACGTGAAGCCAGATGCGAGAATGTCATGAACACTTTTCCAAATGGCGGGGCGTTTCCGGTTACTGGAACCATCCCTCGCCTGAAACACGGGGCGGTTATCGATGCACGTGAAAACCGCACCGTCCGCGTCCCCGTCTACATTGATTGCCAACTCAGGCTAATTCAGGATTTTTTGCCGGCGCCGATTTCGGTCGCCCGTGCCTTGGCGGCAAACTTGTCCAGCACGCCGTTCACGTATTTATGGCCATCAATACCGCCGAACGATTTGGTCAGTTCCACCGCTTCGTTGATGACGACGCGGTAAGGAATCTCAACGTGATTCTGCAACTCGAAAGCACCGATCAGCAGGGCCGCGTGTTCCACCGGCGACAACTCGCTGATCTTGCGATCGATCAGTGGCTCCAGGCCGGCGCGCAGTGTCGTCACATCCTTGATCGCACCGTACAACAGCGAATTGAAATGCTCGGCATCGGCCTTGTCGAAACCGTGCGCCTGACGAATGTTTTCGCTGATGGCGGTCACATCTTCGTTGTTCAACAGCCATTGATACAGGCCCTGCAACGCGAATTCGCGCGCGCGGTGACGTGGCGTGCGGCTCTTGCTCGGATTGGCGTGCAAAGTTTTATTAGTCATAGTTTTTCCAGCTTGTAATTCGTTCAAACATAACAATACGCGGCAAGGCATCAGAGACGCCCCGCCTGTCACAAAAATCTTATTCTTCGCTGGTGGCTTCCGCCAGTTCTTCCAGCGCGATAGAGAGATTGGCCATCTCCACCGCTACCCGCGCGGCATCGGTGCCCTTCTCTTCCATCCGGGCTTCGGCTTGCTCGTCGTTCTCGGTAGTCAATACGGCATTCGCAATCGGAATGCCGGAATCCAGGCCGACGCGTGTGATACCTGCGCCGGACTCATTCGAGACCAGTTCGAAGTGGTAAGTTTCGCCGCGAATCACGGCGCCAATCGCGATCAGCGCGTCAAACTGCATGGTCTCTGCCATCTTCTGCAACGCCAGCGGGATTTCCAGCGCACCCGGCACGGTAACGTGCAAGATGTCTTCATCCGCCACGCCCAGATGCTTCAGCTCTGCCAGGCAGGCCGAGATCAAACCGTGGCAAACATCTTCATTGAAACGGGCTTGCACAATACCGATGCGCAAATCTGCACCATCCAGATTGGTTTCGTAAATTCCGACTGTCATGGTTTTCCTCTTATGCGCACTGGGCGCTTTCTACTAATTGGTTTACAAAATAATTTACTGCATGTTGCTTCAGCTGCTAATGCAAGGACAAAGGCAAATGCAAAGACGGCCGTGCCATCAAGAATTCGGCTTGTTCTGGTAACCGGTAACTTCAAGGTCATACCCCGTCATCGACGGCATCTTGCGTGGGCTGGCCAGCAATTTCATTTTGCCGACGCCGAGATCTTTCAGAATCTGTGCGCCGATGCCGTAGGTCCGCAAATCGACCCGTGGCGGCGGCGGCTTGACACCGCTGCAGGCCGCTTCCAGCGCTGCAAACTTGGCGAATATCTGGTCTGCCGACTCTTCGCAATTGAGCAACACCACCACGCCGCAAGGCGAAGCCGCAATCGCCGCCAGGGCCGACGCCATATTCCACGAATGGTTGGTGGCCTGGGTTTCCAGCAAATCCAGGATCGAGACCGGCTGATGCACCCGCACCAGCGTTTCCACGTCCGGCGAAGGTTCGCCATGCAGCAAGGCCAGATGGGCGCCGCCACTTGGTGTGTCGCGATAAGCGATAGTCTTGAACGTGCCCTGCGCTGTGTGCGTAGTGCGTTCAGCGAGCCGTTCAACGATGCTTTCGTGCTGGCCGCGATAGTGGATCAGATCGGCAATCGTGCCGACCTTCAAGCCGTGTTCCTTGGAAAATTCCAGCAAGTCAGGCAGACGCGCCATGGTGCCGTCTTCCTTGAGGATTTCGCAAATCACTGCGGCTGGCGTCAAACCCGCCATTTCAGTCAGATCGCAACCGGCTTCGGTATGCCCGGCACGCATCAAGACGCCGCCCTTGCGTGCCTTGATCGGGAAAATATGGCCCGGCTGCACGATGTCGGCCGCCTTGGCATTTGCCGCCACCGCAACCTGGATAGTGCGGGCGCGGTCAGCGGCGGAGATCCCGGTCGTGACGCCTTCGGCGGCTTCGATCGAGACAGTGAAATTGGTGCCATAGGCGGTGCCGTTACGGCTGGTCATCATGCTCAGGTTGAGCTGGTCGCAGCGCTCTTCGGTCAGCGTCAGGCATACCAGGCCGCGGGCATACTTGACCATGAAGTTGATCGCTTCCGGCGTCACAAAATCGGCGGCGAGCACCAGGTCGCCCTCGTTTTCACGATCTTCCTCATCTACCAGAATCACCATGCGCCCGGCACGGAGTTCTGCAATGATTTCCTCTGTTGATGCAATTGACATGTTTTGCCTTGAAGATAATCAGTCCGGAAGTCGCCTTGTGAGCCGACTGCGTCCAACCGATATTTGCTATAAATCGTGCTATGAAGATTGTGGTTTATCGACTAACGGCGGGACTATGGGCCGCTGCTAAACAACCCCGCTAAATCAAACATAAACCAGAGGTGGCTATTTTAAAGGATTTAGCAGACTGAAAATGTTTTACGGACACCAGTTTGCGGTAGTTTCGCCTCGGTCTGGCTATACAACAACGGTACTGGTCGGATCAAGCTGCCAATGGTTGCATATTTGCCAATGCATTAACCAACAACAAAGGATCGCCCAGCGCCAGTTTTTTCGAGTCCGACAGCGCCTGCCGGAACGATTTGGCGCCCGGCACACCGGCCATCAAACCCAGCATGTGGCGGGTAATGCTATTGAGGCGCAAACCTTTGCCATCATGCCCATGCAAGGCCAGTTGCTGGCGGATATACGGCAACATGGCCTCGATTACCTCGGCCCGGGTCTTCGGCGTGGCGTCAGCGTCGCCAAAGTAACGGGAATCGAAATCGGCCATCAGGTAAGGATTGTGATACGCCTCGCGCCCCAGCATCACGCCGTCGACATATTGCAGGTGGAAATCGATTTCCTCGGTAGTCTTGATGGCGCCGTTGATGATGATTTCCAACTCCGGGAAATCCTGCGCCAGCCGGTAGGCATATTCATACTTCAGCGGCGGAATTTCACGGTTCTCCTTAGGGCTCAGCCCTTTCAGGATCGCGTTGCGCGCATGCACGATGAACGTCTGGCAACCGGCCTCAGCCACTGTTCCGACAAAGTCGCGGACAAACTCATACGATTCAGTCTTGTCGATGCCGATCCGATGCTTGACGGTAACGTCAATCGACACCGCATCGCGCATTGCCTTGACACAATCGGCAACCAGCGTCGACTCCGCCATCAGGCAAGCGCCAAAAGCGCCCTTCTGCACCCGTTCCGACGGGCAACCGCAATTCAGGTTGATCTCGTCGTAGCCCCATTCCTGGCCCAGCCTGGCGCTCTTGGCCAGGTCGGCCGGCTCGCTGCCGCCGAGTTGCAAGGCGACCGGATGTTCCACATCGTTGAAATCCAGATGACGCGGCACATCCCCGTGCAGCAAAGCGCCGGTGGTCACCATTTCGGTGTAAAGCCAGGTGTGGCGGGTGATTTGACGGTGGAATACGCGGCAATGGCGGTCTGTCCAATCCATCATTGGCGCCACGGACAAGCGTCTTTTACTGTAATTCGCTGATTTCATTAGGTTTTATGCTGACTTCACACGCATATCGCAATGCAATTTATGCGTCATTTTGCTTGATTTCCGGATAGTTTGCCGTTCACTGCATGCAAAACGCTCTCCCGAAAGTAAAAAACCCGTCTATCCGCGAGTTCTTTCAAACTCACTAATCGACGGGTTTTCTGTGTCCGGAACAAACATTCCGGACCGTAAAATGACTTACGCGTCGCGCGAAGCCTTTTTACGCTCGTGTTCCTTCAGGTAACGCTTACGCAGGCGAATGCTCTTCGGTGTGACTTCAACCAGTTCGTCGTCGTCAATAAATTCAACCGCATATTCCAGCGACATTTCGATTGGCGGCACCAGGCGCACCGCTTCGTCGGTACCCGACGAACGGACGTTGGTCAACTGCTTGCCCTTGATCGGGTTGACGACCAGATCGTTGTCACGCGAGTGAATACCGATGATCATGCCTTCGTAGACCGGGTCATTGTGGCTGACGAACATACGGCCGCGATCTTGCAGTTTCCAGATAGCGTAGGCGACAGCTGCGCCATCGTCCTGCGAAATCAGCACGCCGTTACGACGGCCGCCGAGTTCACCCTTGGAGACGTCGACCGGTGCGTATTCGTCGAACACGTGGCTCATCAAGCCGGTACCGCGGGTCAGGGTCATGAATTCGCCCTGGAAGCCGATCAGGCCACGAGCAGGAATGCGGTACTCGAGACGCACACGTCCCTTGCCGTCCGGTTCCATGTTTTGCAGGTCGCCGCGACGACGGCCGAGTTCTTCCATGACGCCGCCCTGGTTGGCTTCTTCGACGTCGACAGTCAGGTTTTCGTACGGCTCTTGACGCACGCCATCAACCATCTTGAACACTACGCGTGGACGCGAAACGGCCAGCTCGTAGCCTTCGCGACGCATGTTTTCAATCAGGATGGTCAGGTGCAATTCACCACGGCCCGACACTTCGTATGTCGAATCATCGCCTTCAGCCTGTACCACGCGCAATGCCATGTTGGCTTTCAGTTCGCGGTCCAGACGGTCCTTAATCTGACGTGTAGTCACGAACTTGCCTTCGCGGCCAGCCAGCGGCGAGTTGTTGACCATGAAGTTCATGGTCAGTGTCGGTTCATCAACCTTCAACATCGGCAAGCCGTCCGGATGGTCCGGTGCACAGATGGTGGAGCCGATGCTGATTTCTTCAATACCGTTGATCAGCACGATGTCGCCAGCCAGCGCTTCGTCTGCCAGCACGCGGTCGAGGCCGCGGAAAGTCAGTACCTGGTTGATGCGGGCCTTGGTCGGCTTGTCGTCCGGGCCGTTCATCCAGACCACGTCTTGCAATGCTTTGACTTTGCCGCGCAGGATACGGCCAACGCCGATCTTACCGACGTAGGAAGAGTATTCCAGCGAAGTGATTTGCAGTTGCAGCGGGCCGTTAGGATCATCTTCACGCGCTGGAACGTGCTTCAGAATAGCGTCGAACAATGGTTCCATGTTGCCGTCGCGGACGGTGTCTTCCAGACCTGCGTAGCCTTTAAAACCCGATGCGTAAATGATCGGGAAATCCAGCTGCTCGTCGGTTGCGCCGAGCTTGTCGAACAATTCGAAAGTCGCGTTCACAGCCTTTTGCGGGTCTGCATTTTCGCGGTCGATCTTGTTGACGACAACGATAGGCTTCAAGCCCAGCGCCAGCGCCTTACGCGTCACGAAACGCGTTTGCGGCATCGGGCCTTCTTGTGCATCGACCAGCAGCAAAACACTGTCAACCATCGACAGTACGCGCTCTACCTCGCCACCGAAGTCGGCATGGCCCGGGGTATCGACGATGTTGATGTGCGTGCCTTTGTATTCGACTGCGCAGTTCTTCGACAGAATCGTGATGCCACGTTCTTTTTCAATATCGTTCGAATCCATCACGCGTGCATCGACGTGCTGGTTGTCACGGAAAGTACCGGATTGACGCAACAATTGGTCAACCAGTGTGGTCTTGCCGTGGTCAACGTGGGCAATGATGGCAATGTTGCGGATAGCGCGAGGTGTGTTTGACATGGTCAGTTTGGAGATTGGAGAACTTAGTAAGTGCGCAGATAAAGATACGAATTGCGCAGAATATATATAGCTACAAGTGCGGCCAAAATGCTCGCTAAGGCACTGCATTAAGCACAGCAGTTGTAGCGGAATTTGGGAGGCCGCGTATTATAGCATGACGCGCTGCACTACTTTATGAAAAGCCGTGTAATTTCAAAGAGTTGCTGTCTCAATAGCAGCACAAATGTTACTTAAAAGATATTTTACACAGCCTGCGCAGTGGCAATCAGACGTTCGGGAGCCAGAACGCCGTATTCATGCAGTTGCGCAGTTCCTAGTAGTTGCCGAGGGGATATCGCATCGGCAGGTTGCAGGTAAACCCGTACACGGCCCGCCTCTGCCGGCAACGCCACGCCTTCCTTCGTCAGGGTCAGGCGCTGGCCTTGCAAAAAACGCTTCGCCAAAAGTTCGGATAACAACACTTCAGGAAATGTGAGCAGCAAACTGTCGACCGGCGCCAGCAAGGCGCTGCGCTCGGCTGGTTCAGTGCAAGTCAATTGTTCCAGCGTAACGCAGCCATCCAGCGTCAGGTGGCCCACCTGGGTCCGCCGTAGTTCTTGCAAATGCGCGCCGCAACCGAGCGCTGCACCGATGTCCTCACCCAGCACGCGGATGTAGGTACCTTTGCTGCAGGCTACCCGCAAACGCAGGAACGGCGCCTCGTAGGCCAGGAACTCCAGTGTGTGAATGGTCACATCGCGCGCTTCGCGCTCCAGAGTGATGCCGGCACGGGCGTATTCATACAACGGCTTGCCGTCGCGCTTGAGCGCCGAGTACATTGGCGGCACCTGCTTGATCGGACCACGGAACTGCGCCAATACGGCATCGATCTGTCCGCGGCTGACGTTGACGTCCTTGCGCTCCACGATCTCGCCTTCGGTATCGCCGGTGGTAGTACTCACTCCCAGATGGATCAAGGTTTCGTATGTCTTGTCGGCATCCAGCAAATCCTGGGCAAACTTGGTGGCTTCGCCGAAGCACAGCGGCAGCACGCCGGTGGCAAACGGATCGAGCGTGCCGGTGTGGCCGGCCTTTTGCGCGTTCAGCAAGCCTTTTGCCTTGATCAGCGCATCATTGCTGGAAAAGCCGACAGGTTTATCCAACAGCAAAACGCCATTGAGCGGGACACGGATTCTTTTGGGTGGGCGTGATGCCATGGTAGCAAATACAAAAAGGGGAATAAAGGTGAAAAGAAGCGGAAACGGCTTGCCGTTACCAGCAAGCCGCATCAAATTTGTTACTGATAATTATGACTGGTCGATAAGCTTATCGCTTAATCCTGGCCATCGTCTTTAGAACGTGTCGCATTGGCCAGATCGATCAAACGCGACATCTCGACGCCGCGGGCAGTCGAATTGTCATGAATGAAATGCAAGGCAGGCAGTGTGTGGATAGACAAACGGCGGCCAAGCTGATTGCGCAGGAAACCGGCAGCCTGGGTCAGGCCCTTGACGGTATTCGCAATGGCTTCGAGGTCGTCGTTCAGCATCGTGAAAAACACCTTGGCATGGGCGTAGTCCGGCGTCACTTGTACTTCGGTAATCGTAATCATGCCGACCCGCGGGTCTTTCAGCTCGAATACGATAATCTCGGACAAGTCCTTCTGGATCTGATCTGCAACGCGCAGACCGCGGCCAGGGATGGATTTACTATGTTTAGCCATACTTTTATTCAGCGCTTTTTACGCTATATCTTTCACAAATTAACAACCGACAACTTGTAGGCTGGGCACTGCGTGCCTACCCTACGAATGAAAATCGGGCTGTTAGGCCCGATTTTCCTGCCCTACGCACCTAACCAGCTGCGTGTGCGCGTGTGCTTCAGCTATTACAGAGTACGTGCGATTTCTTCAACTTCAAAGATTTCGAGGTGATCGCCTTCTTTGATATCGTTGAAGTTCTTCAGGGTCAGACCGCATTCAAAGCCGGAACGGACTTCCTTGACGTCATCCTTGAAGCGCTTCAGCGAATCCAGCTCGCCAGTCCACAACACGACGTTGTCGCGCAGCAGGCGGACCGAAGCGCCACGTTTGACCAAGCCTTCGAGCACGTAGCAACCGGCAATCGCGCCGACTTTGCTGACCAGCAGGACCTGGCGAATCTCGACCAGACCCAGGTTCTGTTCGCGCTTCTCTGGCGACAACATGCCAGACATCGCTGCCTTGATCTCATCCACAGCATCGTAAATGATGTTGTAGTAACGGATGTCGACGCCGTTGGCTTCCGCCAGCTTGCGTGCCTGTGCATCGGCGCGGGCGTTGAAGCCGATAATGACGGCTTTCGAAGCGACTGCCAGGTTGACGTCCGACTCGCTGATGCCGCCGACGCCGGCGTGCACCACTTGTACCCGGACTTCGCTGGTCGACAGCTTTTGCAACGATTGCACCAAAGCTTCTTGCGAACCTTGCACGTCGGTCTTGATGATCATCGGCAGGTTCTTGACTTCGCCTTCGGCCATCTGGTCGAACATGTTTTCCAGCTTCGCGGCTTGCTGCTTGGCCAGCTTGACGTCACGGTACTTACCTTGACGGAACTGACCGATTTCGCGCGCCTTGCGCTCGTCAGCCATGACCATGACTTCTTCGCCGGCAACCGGCACTTCTGTCAGGCCCTGGATTTCGACCGGAATCGATGGGCCGGCTTCGGTGATCGCCTTACCGTTTTCATCCAGCATCGCGCGGACCCGGCCATAAGCCGAACCAGCCAACACCACATCGCCGCGTTTCAGCGTACCGGATTGCACCAGGATCGTTGCAACCGGACCACGCCCCTTGTCGAGTCGGGCTTCCACTACCAGGCCACGGGCCGGTGCGGCTACCGCTGCTTTCAACTCCAGCACTTCAGCTTGCAGCAGGACTTGTTCCAGCAAGTTATCGATGCCTTCGCCAGTCTTGGCCGATACCGGTACGAATGGCGATTCGCCACCGTATTCTTCCGGCACCACTTGTTCAGCGATCAATTCCTGCTTGACGCGATCCAGGTTGCTGCCCGGCTTGTCGATCTTGTTGATTGCCACCACCAGCGGTACGCCGGCGGCTTTCGCGTGGGCAATCGCTTCCTTGGTTTGCGGCATCACGCCATCGTCGGCCGCCACTACCAGAATCACGATATCGGTCGCCTTGGCGCCGCGAGCACGCATAGCGGTAAACGCTTCGTGGCCCGGGGTGTCGAGGAAGGTGATCATGCCGCGCGGTGTTTCCACGTGATATGCACCGATGTGCTGGGTAATCCCGCCAGCTTCGCCGGAGGCTACCTTGGCACGACGGATGTAATCCAGCAGCGAGGTTTTACCATGGTCAACGTGACCCATGACAGTAACCACCGGAGCACGCGGCAGCAATTCGGCGTCGGCATGTTCTTCACCGTCGACCAGCAATGCTTCCGGATCATCCAACTTCGCAGCGTGTGCGGTGTGGCCCATTTCTTCGACCAGAATCATCGAAGTTTCCTGATCCAGCACCTGGTTGATGGTGACCATCTGGCCCAGTTTCATCAAATGCTTGATGACTTCCGAAGCCTTGACCGACATCTTGTGCGCCAGTTCAGCGACGGTAATGGTTTCAGGAACATAGATGTCCTTGATGACCGCTTCTGTCGGCGCCTGGAAATTACTTTCGTGATCGTCGTTATGCGAACCACGGCGGCCCTTCGGACCACCGCGCCAGCCATCACGGCCACCGCCGGTATTGCCGCGGGTCTTGATGCCGAGGCCGCGCTTCTTGGCCGCATCGTCTTGCCAGGTAGAAGAGACGTTAGCGGACTTGATCGATTTCTTGTCGACCACCACTTTTTTGTCGTCCTTCTTCTCACCCGGCTTTTTATCCGCTGGCTTGTGCAAGGTACCTTCGGCTGTCTTGGCCGGAGCAGCGACAGGCGCTACCGGTTCAGGTGCCTTGATGACCCGGCGCGGCGCATTCATCATCGCCTTGATCTGCGCAACTTCATCTTGCACGGCCTTGCGAGCGCGCTCGGTAGCGGCAGATTTCTCAGCGGCTTCCTTGGCAGCTTGCGCAACCTTTTGCTTGGCTTCTTCGTTAGCCAGGCGTTTCTTTTCTTCAGCAGCAGGATCTTCCTGCTTGACAGCAGCAGAACCCGCAGCGTCACCGGCAACCGGAACCTGCACTGCAGCAGCAGCGGCCTTTTTAGCTTCGGTTTCGGCTTTCTTGGCGTCGTTTTCAGCTTTTTGCGCAGCCTTGGCTTGCGCTTCTTTCTCCGCTTCCAACTTGGCCAGACGCTCTTGCTTCTCGATCAATTCTGCTTCCTGGCGAGCGATCAATTCAGCTTGACGACGTGCTTCCTCAATCCGACGTGCCTGTTCTGCTTCGTCGATGACCGGTGCGGCAGGCGCAACCGGTGCTGCCGGAACTTCGGCAACAGGTTCGTCACGCTTGACGAAAGTGCGCTTCTTGCGCACCTCAACCTGGATCGTGCGCGACTTGCCGGTGGCGTCAGCCTGCTTGATCTCGGTGGTTTCCTTGCGGGTCAGCGTGATTTTCTTCTTCTCGCTATCTGGAACCGCACCGTGCGAACGGCGCAGGTGTTCCAGCAGGCGATCCTTGTCTTCTTTCGACAAGGCGTCGTCAGTCGAATTTTTCTGGACGCCAGCCGATTGAAGTTGTGTCAGCAGCAGATCAGCTGGCATCTTCAGTTCGGTGGCAAATTGGGCTACATTGTTACTCGCCATTCAGTCCTCTTTTTCTATGTGGCGCGGCAGACGATACGGAACCTCTCGGATCACTCGATCACTTGGCTTCCGCTATATTCCATGCCTTGGCCTGCAGGGCTTTGGCATGATCATCGTACTTGGCATCGATGAGTTTCATCTCATCGTCGGTCACATCTTTAAACTCTTCTTCAATCAAATGACGCGCACGGTCGGCTGATAAAGCCAGAATCGCGCCAAATTCGTCATAAGCCAGACCGGCGAACGCAGTCAATGTCTTGACTCCCGCCAAACCCAGCTTGCCGGCTGTAACCCGGTCCATGCCTTCGAAATTGACCAGGGTATCTTCCATGCCTTCCAGTCCTTCTTCCGAAGCAATCGCTTCTGTCACCAGCGCATCGCGAGCCCGGTTACGCAGTTCGTTGACGGTGTCTTCGTCAAACGAATCGATTTCCAGCATTTCGGTAATCGGCACGTAGGCGATTTCTTCCAGGCTGGCAAAACCTTCTTCCACCAGGATGTCGGCGACTTCCTGGTCGACGTCCAGTTTTTCCATGAACAGGGTGCGGATCGCAGCAGTTTCCACCGCTGATTTATCCGCTGATTCTTCCGCTGTCATGATGTTGATCTGCCAACCGGTCAACTCTGCCGCCAGGCGCACGTTCTGACCACCGCGACCAATCGCGATTGCCAGGTTTTCTTCGTCGACGACGACGTCCATTGCATGCTTCTCTTCATCAACCATGATCGAAGAAACATTTGCAGGAGCCAGTGCGCCGATGACGAATTGCGCCGGATCTTCCGACCACAACACGATGTCGACACGTTCGCCGCCCAGTTCGCCAGTCACCGCCTGTACGCGTGAACCACGCATGCCGACGCAGGTGCCGATAGGATCGATACGCTTGTCTGCGGTAAACACAGCGATCTTGGCGCGGACGCCAGGGTCACGTGCTGCCGACTTGATTTCCAGCGAGCCTTGTTCGATTTCCGGTACTTCCAGCTCGAACAGCTTCATGATGAATTCCGGCGCGGTACGCGACAAAATCACTTGCGGGCCGCGTGCATTGCGGTCGATACGCAGGATGAAGGCACGGACACGGTCGCCGATACGCAGGTTTTCCTTAGGAATCGTCTGGTCACGCGGCAAACGTGCTTCGATCTTGCCCGACTCTACGATGGCATCGCCGCGTTCCATCCGTTTGATGGTGCCGGTAACCAGCGAATCGCCGCGCTCCAGGAAGTCGGCCAGGATCTGTTCGCGTTCAGCGTCGCGGATCCGTTGCAATACGACTTGCTTGGTGTCTTGCGCAAAGCGGCGGCCGAATTCAACCGATTCGATCGGCTCTTCAATGTGGTCGTCGACTTCAACGTCGTCAATCTGTTCCTTGGCTTCGAACAGCAGGATTTCCTGGTCCGGCAATTGCAGACCCGCTTCATCCGGCACAACGTGCCAGCGGCGGAAGGATTCGAATTCGCCGGTTTCACGATCGATCGTGACGCGAATATCGACGTCGCCCTCGTAGCGTTTCTTGGTTGCCTGTCCAAGTGCGTGTTCAAGTGCACCGAACACAACATCCCGATCGACGTTTTTTTCATGCGCGAGCGCATCGACCAACAATAAAATTTCGCGACTCATGCTTTGCGACTCCTAAAATCCACTTGCGGCACCAGGTGTGCCTTGTCTACGTCAGCGAGTGTGAAATCCAACACCGCCGACCCATCTTTTGTTTCAAATTCGATTTTCAAATTCTCGCCGTCCGGCTCACCCAGGACACCTTGAAATGACTTCCGATGTGCAGCGCCTGGCATCGGGATGCGCAATTTCACAATTGCTTCCTTGCCGGCAAAACGCACATAGTCAGCCAGTTTCTTCAGCGGCCGGTCCAGGCCTGGCGACGATACTTCCAGCCGCTCGTACACAACATTTTCTACCGTCAGTACGTGCAACAGTTGATGCGTCACTTTTTCGCAATCTTCTACCGTAATCTGGCCTTGCCCGGCATTTTCAGGTGTGAAATCGATGTATACGCGCAACAAACCACGCGCGGCCTTTTCGAATTCGACCAGCTCGTAGCCCATGCCAACCACGGTTGTTTCAATTAGCTCCAGCAACTGCAAGGCAACTCCCTATAAATAGCGCAACAGGCCCGGTAACTACAGGCCTGAACTGTACACATACCCGCACATACAACTTAAATGCAGCTAAAACGAAAAGCAAAAAAAAAATGGGCATCTGCCCATCCTTCTTATCGTTTGTCATTCGAGCAGTTTCACGAGATCGGCTGCGAATTAATAATAAATCCAAAATTTGAATTTATTTTCATTTTAATTCTGTCAATGACTTCTGTTAACTTGTAAATTATAAACGATTGGGCTATGTACCGCAATGCAGGAAATTTGCATTTATTGACAATCCCTCGTCAACAGAGGGCGAATTGATCAATAATGCAACACTCCCGCCACTTCTTCCCTATCATCCCCGGCAGCAAATTACCGCCAGGGACGACAGATCACCAATTAGCCGCGCGGACGGCGGCGCGGGCCACCTTGGGCGCCGTAATGTCCACCACCTGTTTGTCCGCCAACTGTCTTGTTGGGACGTGCAGGACGCGCAAAACCATTGCCGCCGCCATTACGTCGTTGCTGACCAGCATCAGGGAAACCTAATGCGGTTTGCAAAGGATCCGGCTGCCGGCTACGCGGCTGACCACCACCGCCACCTTGCGGACGACCTTGGCCACCGCCTTGTGGACGACCTTGACCGCCGCCTTGCGGACGCCCCTGGCCACCGCCCGGACCACGACCACGCGGCTGACCACCAAAGCCCGGATCGCGGTAAACACCCGGGCCTTGCGGCGCACTGTCGGCGCGATTGCCGTTAGGCTCGCGATCCTTGTTGAAATCTGGACGACCCTTGCCGCCGCCGGCATTCTGGCCAGCAGCAGGCTTGTCGAGGCCATGCGCGGTCATCATGTCGCGCACTGCATTTTCATCCAGCTCTTCCCAGCGACCGCGCTTGAGGCCGCGCGGCAGCGTCATGGCGCCGTAACGGGTACGAATCAGGCGCGACACGGTCAGGCCGATGGCTTCAAACATGCGGCGCACTTCGCGGTTACGGCCTTCGCCGATCACCACGCGATACCATTTGTTGATGCCTTCGCCGCCGCCGTCCGCAATTTTCGTGAATTGCGCAACACCGTCTTCCAGCTCGACACCGGCCAGCAATTTCTGGCGCATGCCCTGCTCCAGCTCGCCCAAAGTACGCACCGCGTATTCGCGGTCGATACCGTAGCGCGGATGCATCAGGCGGTTTGCCAGATCACCCGAGGTTGTAAACAACAGCAAACCTTCGGTGTTGAAATCCAGACGTCCCACTGCCAGCCATTTGGCGGCCTTCATATTAGGTAAACGATCGAACACCGATGGACGGCCATCCGGGTCGTTGTGGCTGACGATTTCGCCAGCCGGCTTGTGATACACCAGCACTCGTGGCGGCTTCTTGCTCACTTTGCGCTGGAGCAACTTGCCGTTGATACGGATTTGATCGGTTGGCAAGATGCGCTGGCCGATATGGGCCGGCTCGCTATTGACCGAAACCCGGCCGGCGATAATCAGCTCTTCCATATCGCGCCGCGAACCCAGGCCGACCTCTGCCAATACCTTGTGCAGTTTAGGGGCATCATCTTCGGCGGTCAGATCACGCCGGACATTCTTTTGCGCAGCCTGGCGACGATCGTTCGCGTCCTCGGTGGTCACCAGCGTATCGAAGGATTCGGAGGTAACAAACGAGAAAACTTCATCGGCATCACCGCCACGGGCTCCCGGTTTGCCATTGCGCTGGCCGGATTGCCCTGGCTTGCCATTCTGGCCCTGCGGCTTCTTGCCCTTTTGCTGGCGATCGCGTGAATTGCGGTCGCCGCTGCGCTCACCATTACGCTCGCCGCCACGGCCGCTGTTACGGTCGCCACGCGGCTGGCGCGGCTCGCCTGCAGGGACATCGGCATTTTGCGATACAGCCGGCTGACCTTCGGCCACGGCCACGTTGCCGGTCTCGACTGCGGAATCCGCAGCGGCCGCCGACGCCGATTCTTGTGCACGCTGTGCAGCGCGGTTGCTACGCAGAGCGCGCGGACCACGCACACCACGCTTGGCCGGACGCTCGCGCGGCGTTGTTTCTGCATTCATTACATTCACGAATGGTGCCGCATCCACAGTCGCCTGCGCAACCGGCGGCGCAACCACATCGACGCTAACAACCTGCTCTACTACAGCAGCCGGCGCTTTCTTACGCGGCGCAGCCTTAGGCTTGGCAGGTGCAGCAGCTTCCACTGCTGCTACGGCGACAGGCGCCACTTCCGATGCTGTGCTGCTCTCGTCGGCTGCCGCAGCTACTTTCTTGCGCGGCGCGCGCGGAGCGCGTTTGACCGGTTCTGCGACATCTGCAGAAGAGGTCTCTACAGTAGCGGGAGCCGTAGCGGGAACATCAGCCACAACCGTCGCAGCTTTACGCGCTCTTGGCTTTTTAGCCGGCTTCGGTTCAGTGGTGGCTGTCACGTCGACGACCGGTGCATCATTGGAACTAGGTGGGTTCATTATTCAGGTGTTGGTTATGCCGACCTGGCGTAGCTTCATCATCCGATTCGGACGCGTGGTCGTTGGTGTGGGTTTCATTCGATGCAACTGGCATTACTTGCGGATGAGCAACTGCTTCTTCATCCGCCTCCATCGCATTTTCCTTCGTGATTTCGGATGCATGTTCAATTGCATCTTCTGTAACTGACTCTGCTTCTGCCGATGTTTCTACCGCTGTTGCTATTTCTGCTGTCTCTGTTGTTTCCAGCGCCGCCGCCGCATCCAGCACGGCCCGGGCTTCCATGCTTGCCTCAAGATCGGCTTCCAGCGCCTGCAACTCAAGCAAACTGCCTTCCTGCATGTCATTTCTTGCAACTTGCTGCAACGGTGGCAATTGATCCAGCGAAGTCAGGCCAAGGTCATCGAGAAATTGCTTGGTGGTGGCAAACAATGCCGGGCGTCCTGGCACGTCGCGATGCCCGATGGCTTCGATCCAGCCGCGCTCTTCAAGCATTTTTACGGTTTGCGAATTGACTGTTACCCCCCGAATTTCCTCAATGTCGCCACGCGTCACTGGTTGACGATAGGCAATAATTGCCAGGGTTTCCATCGTCGCTCGCGAATATCTCGGCGGTTTTTCCGGATTCAGGCGTTCCAGGTAAATTTTCATCTCTGGACGGCTCTGGAAGCGCCAACCGGTCGACAGGGCAACCACCTCAATACCCTTGTCGGCCCAATCGCTACGCAATTCCTCGAGCATAGACCTGATCGTATCTGCATTGATTTCGCCGTCTTCGTCACTGCCCTCCACATCACCTGGCGCATACAGCTTTTTCAAGTCGTTAAGCGACAGCGGCTCATGAGCACAGAGCAATGCAGTTTCGAGGACTTTCTTAGCCTCAATAATATTCATGTACGACGTAGTTTATTTAAATTTTATTAAAAAATTCGCAGAGCTTATGTTCAACCGAAGGCGCTTGCTGCCCTGGCTAAAGAAAAAGCTATTGATACTGCTGTCCAGCGCCCGTTAGAGGAGGATTAATGAGGGCGGGGACAATAAGACTTGAATAAGACGGATAACGCTGCGCCGCTCGTTCTTTAAATTTCGACTGGAACCGAACCTGCTGCCAATCAAAAATGTTAGTACACAGTTTAGCACAAAGCGGATGGGAAGGCGTATTGATCTTGCTGACGTGGTTATTTAGCGATAGCCGGCAATGGTGGATTTGCCAATTCGCTATCGCCTATGTCAACTGCCATCGGCAGCATATAGCGGCCGACAGCCTTGCATAATTTACTATTTGTTACTACTTATCTTTACTTAGCTGCCCCGATAAGTCGAATACGACCAAGGCGACACTACCAGCGGTACGTGATAATTCTGGTCCGCATGGGCGATCCCGAAAGCCAGCGTGACGCGATCAACAAAACGCGGACTTGGCAGATCAATTCCCTGCGAAGCGAAATAGTCGCCAGCCGAAAATACCAGTTCATATTGTCCAGCCTGCATCTCTTCGCCCTGCAACAGCGGCACGTCAACCCGGCCATCCTGGTTGGTCACGGCGTTCTTTAACAGGCTGCGGCCGGCTGAAGTAACTACATACAGCGCAATTTTGACGCCGACGCCCGGCTTGCCCTGGGTGATATCCAGAACGTGCGTGCTTAACTTCCCCATGATTATTCCTTATATCAATTAGTTGAAAACGAGTATCGATCAAATGATATACCGCAGGGTCAAGGTCAATATACTATCCGGCATATATTAATCATGGCTGCAGCGCACATAATCCTGAAAACCAAATAACATTCCAGGCCAAGCAATGACAATCAATACCGACCCAAACTATCCGCGCGACATGACCGGTTACGGCCGCACCCCGCCTCATCCGCAATGGCCGAACCGGGCTCGGATCGCTCTGCAATTCGTCCTCAACTATGAGGAAGGCAGCGAGAACTGCGTGCTGGATGGTGATGCCGGCTCGGAAACCTTCCTGTCCGAAATCATCGGCGCCCAGAGTTTTCCGGCGCGTCACATGAGCATGGAATCCATCTACGAATACGGTTCACGCGCCGGCGTCTGGCGTTTACTGCGCATGTTTGAAGAGCGCCGGTTGCCTTTGACCGTGTTCGGTGTTGCGCGCGCGCTACAACGCAACCCGGAAGCGACTGCCGCATTTCAAGAACTTGGCCATGAAATCGCCTGCCACGGCTTGCGCTGGATCAGCTACCAGAATATCGACGAAGCCACTGAACGCGCACATATCGCCGAAGCCGTCGCCGTGATCAAGCAACTCACTGGCAGCGCCCCGCTCGGCTGGTATACCGGCCGCGACTCGCCTAATACCCGCCGCCTGGTGTTAGAGCACGGTGGCTTCAGCTACGACGCCGACCACTACGGCGACGACCTGCCTTTCTGGGAACAGGTCAAGATCAGCGGCGCCAATGGCGAAACCGTGGTCAAGCCACAACTGATCGTACCTTACACCCTGGATACCAACGACATGCGCTTCGCCGCCATGCAAGGCTTCAATTCGGGCACCCAGTTCTTCGATTACCTGAAAGATGCCTTCGATGTGCTGTACCGCGAAGGCGATCCGCATGGTCTGAACCAGCCGAAGATGCTGTCGATCGGATTACATTGCCGCCTGGTCGGCCGTCCGGGGCGTGCCGCAGCCCTGGCACGATTCTTGGATTATGTGCAGAGCCACGGTCAGGTCTGGGTTACGCGTCGCATTGACATCGCCGATCACTGGCGCACCACGCACCCATTCGGGGCATAAAACGTTTTTTTACCGTCGTGGCGGTTCCACGCTTTCACCACCCATCATATAAAAAAGATGGAATTACTATTAGAACGGAGACGACATCATGCTTCAAACCCGCCAGCCATCCGGCAAATTATCCGCGGCCGCAACAACAAATCGCATGCGTAGCACAGCTATGGTCACGCGCACGGCGGGCTGCCTGATCGCGCTGTCGGCTTTGGCCAGCATGCACTCGGCAAATGCCGCCGACTGGAGCGACACCTCCATCGGTTACCGCTACGGCACCAAGTTCGCCGAGCCGTACAACAATCAGGACATTACCAAAAACATCATCAATTTCACGCATGCCGACGGCTACAAATACGGCAGCAACTACCTGAACGTCGACCTGCTCATGTCCGACCATAAAGACGACAATGCGCAGGAAGCGTATATCGTCTACCGCCACACGCTCGATATCGGCAAGATCTCAGGGAAGGATTTTAAATTCGGTCCGGTCCGCGGCCTTGGCTTCACCGGCGGTTTCGACTGGAATACCAAGAACGACAATAGCTATGCATCGAAAAAACGCATGCTGGTAGTGGGTCCGACCCTGATGATGGATGTGCCCGGTTTCCTCAACATCAGCCTGCTGGCAGTATTCGAAAGCAATCAACCTATAGGCGTCACCAGCCGCTACCGCTACGACACGCATCCAATGTTGAGCACGGCCTGGGGTATCCCGATCGGATCTACCGGTCTTTCATTCGAGGGCTATGCGAACTGGCTCGGCTCCAAGGGTAAAAACGAATTCGGCGGCCCGACTTCCCCGGAAGTCAATATCGACGCGCAGGTCATGTACGACCTCGGCACGCAACTGGGTATGGGTAAAAACACCTTCAAAGTCGGCCTGGAATATCAATACTGGAGAAACAAGTTCGGCAATCCGCATGATGTCCCTGGTTCTCTGGCCAAAACACCGATGATCCGCGCCGAATATCACTTCTAAGCAGCAGCAAATGCTACGATGCAGGGAAGCGCCGCCGAAACGACCAAAGCGGCCAAAACAACCCTGCATCATCCAACATTTGCAACCGCAGCTTTTATGCTGACATCATGAGCCTATCCTCTGGCGGCCGTCCGGCCGCAATCAGCCAGGTCGAATGGCAAGTCCGCCAGGATCTGGCGGCCTGCTATCGCCTGTGTGCCCTGAAGCACTGGGATGATCTGATATACACCCATATTTCCGCCTCAGTGCCCGGTGAACCCGGGCATTACCTGTTGAACCCGTTTGGCTATCGTTTCGACGAAGTGTGCGCATCCAACTTGGTCAAGATCGACGCCCAGGGCCGCATTGTCGGCGACTCGCCATATCAGGTGAACGTCAGCGGTTTTGCGATCCATGGCGCTGTCCATGCGGCCAGGGCTGACGCTGTTTGCGTGATGCATTTGCATAATACGCATGCAGTGGCAATCGGTATTCAAGCTGATGGCTTGCTGCCGATTTCGCAACACGCCTTGCGCTTTTATGAACAGATTGCGTATCACGATTATGAGGGGTTGGCGCTTTCAGCCAGCGAGCAAAACCGCATGGTCGAAAAACTCGGGAAACTGCCCGCCATGCTGTTGCGCAATCACGGCAGCCTGGTATGCGGGCGCACTATCGCGGAAGCCTACGTGTTGATGGATACCTTGGACAAAGCTTGCGAAATACAACTCCAGCTTAGCTCGGGCAGCGGTCGGCTAACCTTGCCGTCGCAGGCAATCTGCCGCAAGACCCGCGACCAGTTGCTGGGCGACGGCAGTCCCGAAGGTGTGTTGGAATGGCCGGCCTTGCTACGCAAACTGGATGCTATCGATCCGAGCTATCGACAATAATTTCAACTCCTGGTTTCTTAACTTCCCAGAAAGGATTTGTATGCCGACTTTTAACGTGCAACTGTTTGAAGGCCGCAGCGCCGAGCAAAAGCGCGCCTTCGTCAAAGCCATCACTGAAGCTACCTGCAAGACACTCGAATGCGGCCCTGAATCGGTGGATATCATCATCCAGGAAGTCAAGCGCGAACACTGGGCGACCGCTGGAAAACTGTGGTCGGATTGAGTTTATAAAACACTGCTGCAAAAAAAATGAGCCACGACAACGTGGCTCATTTTTCATTTCAAGGTGATTAAATCAGGCAAACTCGCCGATCTGCTTAACCACCGCATTGCGCACTGAACCGCTGACCACGAACGACTGCGCCACCACGATATCGTTGTGGAACCAGCGATCGCCTTCCAGGCAAGCAGGAATCTGACGACGGATTTCCTGATACGCAGCTTG
>NZ_FOQI01000040.1 GCF_900113705.1 Collimonas sp. OK307
CCGTACCCTGTGCATGCCGGGCAGCGTCGACAGCATTCCAGCCAAGGGCAATAGCGAAGACCACGTCTCGAACTCGACCTGGTGTGCGCGCAAGGCGGCAACCGTGGTGGCCAACACGCAATACATCATCGGCGTCGAAATGTTGCTGGCGGCGCAAGCCTTGACCATGACAGAAGATCTGTTGCCAGGCTTTGTGCTCGGTAAGGGTACGCAAGCTGCGTATCAGGAAATCCGCCGTCAGATTCCTGCTTGCCTGGAAGGCGACCGCTGGTTCCACAACGATATCGTGGTGGCGCAATCGTTCGTGGTCAGCGGTTCGGTGAGGGCGGCTGTAGAAAAGAGCATTGGCAAATTCACTCAATGAAACTGAGATAGGGGAGTCTCAGTCACACGTTCTAATTCAGGCCAAGTGGCCCCATCGTCACAAATGTCTCTTCTAGCCGCTGTGTCGTGTCATACGGATGTAATGTGCCACGGCCATACTAAAACCCGACCTGTTTGACGCGCATCACTGGTGTTGACGGTCGGAACGGTATTAAAACTTAAGCGGTAGAAAGCTTGATCTTAAGTAACCGGCGTCGTTTTCAACGGCGTCACAAAATAGAACTTCAGGAGACAACAACATGGGGCGACTTGCATTAGTGACCGGCGGCATGGGCGGTTTGGGCGAGGCGGTATGCATCAAATTGGCAGCTCTGGGGTATCGAGTAATTACAACCCATTCACCCGGCAATACCAAGACCGACGAATGGCTGGCAGCGATGGACCGACAAGGTTACCAGTTCCGCGCCTATCCTTGCGACGTGGCTGACTACGAGTCGGCCAAGGAATGCATCCGCACCATCGAGAGGGAAATCGGCCCGGTCGATGTGCTGGTCAACAACGCCGGCATCACGCGCGACATGACCTTCAAAAAAATGGAAAAGACCGACTGGGATGCAGTGATGCACACCAACCTCGATTCTGTATTCAATATGACCAAGCCTGTATGCGATGGCATGGTCGAGCGTGGTTGGGGACGCATCATCAATATCTCCTCGGTCAATGGGCAAAAAGGTGCGTTTGGGCAGAGCAACTATGCGGCGGCCAAGGCCGGCATGCATGGATTTACCAAAGCATTGGCGCTGGAAGTAGCGCGCAAGGGTGTGACGGTGAACACCATTTCTCCCGGATATATCGGGACCAAGATGGTGATGGCGATTGCACAAGACGTGCTCGACAGCAAGATTATTCCGCAAATTCCGATGGGGCGCCTGGGCAAGCCAGAGGAAGTCGCGGGTCTGGTCGCCTATCTCGCCGCTGATGAGGCCGCATTTGTGACTGGAGCGAATATCGCCATCAATGGCGGACAACATATGTCCTAAGGTGCGTACTGATTGTGGTCCGCGTTGTTTGTAGTCGTGACTGCAACGCACTTTAATTGTTGCTGCGGCCAATATTGGTCGCAGCTCTTATGAAGTAAGTATCTGGTATCTATTGAACCTCAAGGAAAAAAACCATGTTTTCAATGTCAGAACAATTTTCGACCGCTATCAAGGCCAATTTCGAAGCCCAACTCGCCATGATCAATGCGTTGACCGGCACAGCGCTTGACGGTGTCGCAAAAGTTATCGAATTGAATGTCGGCGCCGCTAAAGCTTCGACGGCAGAGTCCTCTGTTGCAGTCAAGCAACTACTGTCCGCCAAAGACCCGCAGGAGTTTTTCGCGCTGAGCGCAGCACAAGCACAGCCGAATACGGAAAAGGCGATGGCCTATGGCCGTCACCTGGCTGCTATTGCATCCGGCACCCAGGCTGAGTTCACTAAAACCACTGAAGCGCAAATTGCCAATGCCCATGGCAAGGTAATAGGGTTGTTGAACGAAGTCGCAAAAAATGCACCGGCTGGTTCCGAAAGTGCGGTAGCGATACTGAAATCAGCCTTTGACAACGCCAACGCCGGCTACGAGCAATTGAGCAAGACCGCCAAACAGGCGGCGGAAGCGCTGGAAACCAACCTGACAACGGCCACGAGCCAGTTTTCGCAAGCTGTAGAAAAAACTGCTAAGCAGGCCGACAAGAAGTAAAGCGTTCAGGTGGCAGGTTTTGATGGGCCGCTTTGCGGCCCATTTTTCATTGGCAGCAAAAATAATTGGTTTTTTTAAAAAAGGACTTGCAAGCCACGCATGCCCTTGCTATAGTTCGCCTCCCCGCTGCAGACAAGACCGGAAATAACGGTTCTTCAAGGCGGTGGATGCCGGCAAACAAAACGATTTGACGGCGACGCGAACCGGGGTTCTGGTGACGCGAAGTAGAAGGTTCTTTAACAATTAACAGTCGATAAGTGTGGGCGTTT
>NZ_FOQI01000005.1 GCF_900113705.1 Collimonas sp. OK307
GACGTAGAGCGGGGCCAGGTATTGGCTAAGCCGAACTCGATCAAGCCACACAAGCATTTCACTGGCGAGATCTATGTTCTGTCGAAAGACGAAGGCGGCCGTCATACACCTTTCTTCAACAACTATCGTCCACAGTTCTACTTCCGTACTACGGACGTGACTGGTTCGATCGAGTTGCCGAAAGACAAAGAAATGGTAATGCCAGGCGATAACGTGTCGATCACAGTGATGTTGATCAACCCGATCGCGATGGAAGAAGGTCTGCGTTTCGCGATCCGCGAAGGTGGCCGTACTGTTGGTGCAGGTGTTGTTGCCAAGATCCTGCCTGACGCGTAATAGCAATAAGCTGTAATGCAAGTTGTAGTGCAATAAGCAAGCCACCTCGGTGGTTTGCTGTCAATGTAACAATATGCCGTGGCTGATAGTCATCCACGGTTCGTTCTTTAAAGGAAAATCATGTCCGCTGCTAACCAAAAAATCCGCATCCGCCTGAAGGCGTTCGACTACAAGCTGATCGACCAGTCCGCGCAGGAAATCGTTGATACAGCCAAGCGCACCGGCGCCGTTGTCAAGGGTCCAGTACCACTGCCAACACGTATCCAGCGTTTTGACGTATTGCGTTCGCCGCACGTCAACAAGACATCGCGCGATCAGTTCGAAATCCGTACGCACCAACGCCTGATGGACATCGTTGACCCAACCGACAAGACTGTCGATGCGTTGATGAAGCTGGACCTGCCAGCTGGCGTAGATGTAGAAATCAAGTTGCAGTAATCAAGCTGCAATAATTCGTAGTAGTAAATTCGCAATAATTCTTGGGGCAGAGTTGAAGAGCCGCCGGGTAACCCCCGCGGCAAATCACTCTGCCTCCATTTATTTAGCGAGTGTTGTAAATAAGGTGTAGCCGGCTAAAGTTTGACATACCACGACAAAGATGGTCTTGCAAATAAAAATTTACCCGGTTATACTGATCGGCTTCGGTGCAATTGCGGCTGCTTTGGCCTAATGCAATTGCACTTATTTTAGTTGTACAAACATCAGCCCCGCCCAATCGTAGGCGGGAATGGAGAAAAACAATGAGCTTAGGCCTTGTTGGTCGCAAGGTTGGTATGATGCGCATTTTCACGGAAGATGGGGATTCAATCCCGGTAACCGTGTTGGACGTATCGAACAACCGCGTGACCCAAATCAAAACGCCTGAAACAGACGGTTATACCGCTGTTCAAGTTGCATTCGGTCAGCGTCGCGCTTCACGCGTGACTAAAGCTGCTGCTGGTCACTACGCCAAAGCTGGCGTCGAGGCTGGTACCATCCTCAGAGAATTCCGCATTGATGCAACCAAGGCTTCCGAGCTGAAGGCTGGCGAAGTTATCGCTGCAAGCCTGTTCGAAGTCGGTCAAAAGGTTGACGTTCAAGGTGTCTCGATCGGTAAAGGTTACGCCGGTACTATCAAGCGTCACAACTTTGCATCCGGTCGTGCCAGCCACGGTAACTCCCGTTCGCATAATGTCCCAGGTTCCATCGGTATGGCGCAAGATCCAGGTCGTGTTTTCCCTGGTAAGCGCATGACCGGTCACATGGGTGACGTTACTGTAACCACGCAAAACCTCGAAATCGCACGTGTTGACGCTGAGCGCCAACTGTTGCTGATCAAGGGCGCGGTTCCAGGTGCAAAGAACGGCCAAGTCGTGGTCAGCCCTGCGATCAAAATCAAAGCTAAGAAGGGAGCCTAATTCATGGAACTCAAGCTCCTGAATGACCAAGGTCAAGCTGCTTCGAACGTTGCTGCACCGGATACCATTTTCGGTCGCGACTACAACGAAGCTCTGATTCACCAGGTCGTAGTTGCTTACCAGGCTAACGCTCGTAGCGGTAACCGTAAGCAAAAAGACCGTGAAGAAGTTCATCACACGACTAAAAAGCCATGGCGCCAAAAGGGTACTGGCCGCGCTCGTGCCGGTATGTCGTCTTCGCCACTGTGGCGCGGCGGTGGTCGGATTTTCCCGAACTCGCCTGATGAAAACTTCACGCACAAAGTAAACAAGAAGATGTATCGCGCAGGTCTCTGCTCGATTCTGTCGCAGTTGGCACGTGAAGGTCGTTTGTCGGTCGTCGAGAATTTCTCGGTCGAAGCGCCAAAGACTAAATTGCTGTCACAAAAGCTGAAGACCATGGGTCTGGATTCCGTGTTGGTTATTACCGACAACCTGGAAGAAAACCTGTTGTTGGCGTCGCGTAACCTGCCAGGTTTCCTGGTATGTGAGCCACGTCACGCTGATCCAGTATCGCTTGTGTTCTACAAGAAGATCCTGATCACCAAGCTGGCTTTGGCGAAGATTGAGGAGATGCTGGCATGAACGCAATTAAACATAGCGAAGAACGCTTGATGAAAGTGTTGCTGGCGCCGGTGATTTCCGAAAAGGCAACGATGGTTGCGGAGAAGAACGAGCAAGTCGTTTTCCGTATCGCACCAGACGCTACCAAACTGGAAGTCAAGGCTGCTGTCGAGCTGCTCTTCAAAGTTCAAGTTGAGTCGGTACAAGTTGCCAATCGTATGGGTAAGCAAAAGCGTAGCGGCAAGACCATGGGTCGCCGCAACCATACCCGTCGCGCATTCGTATGCTTGAAGCCGGGTCAAGAGATCAACTTCACCGAGGAGGCTAAATAATGGCACTCGTTAAAGTTAAACCAACCTCGCCGGGCCGCCGTGGCATGGTCAAGGTCGTTAATCCCGACCTGTACAAAGGCCGTCCATTTGCTGCCCTGATCGAGAAGAAGTCGAAAACAGCTGGTCGTAACAACAACGGTCATATCACTACTCGCCACATCGGCGGTGGTCATAAGCAACATTACCGTCTGATCGACTTCAAGCGCACCAAAGATGGTATTCCAGCGAAAGTGGAACGTATCGAATACGATCCAAACCGCACAGCGAATATCGCTCTGTTGTGCTACGCCGACGGCGAACGTCACTACATCATCGCCACTAAGGGCATGGCTGTAGGTGACCAGGTAATGAGCGGCTCGGAAGCGCCGATCAAATCCGGTAACTGCTTGCCAATCCGTAATATTCCGGTTGGTACGATTCTGCATTGCGTCGAAATGCTGCCAGGTAAGGGTGCCCAAATGGCCCGTACCGCCGGTGCTGGCGTGGTGTTGATGGCTCGTGAAGGTACTTACGCTCAAATTCGTTTGCGTTCCGGTGAAGTTCGCCGCGTTCACATCGAATGCCGCGCTACCGTAGGTGAAGTCGGCAATGCCGAACACAGCCTGCGCAAGATCGGTAAAGCGGGTGCGATGCGTTGGCGTGGTGTTCGTCCTACCGTTCGCGGTGTGGTCATGAACCCGGTTGACCATCCTCACGGTGGTGGTGAAGGTAAGACCGCAGCTGGTCGTCATCCAGTTTCGCCATGGGGTCAACAGACTAAGGGTAAGAAGACACGCAGCAACAAGCGTACTACTTCCATGATCGTCTCGCGCCGTGGCAAGAAATAAGGGGTAACACATGACACGTTCATTGAAAAAAGGGCCGTTCTGCGACGCCCATCTGGTGAAAAAAGTTGAAACTGCGCAAGCAGTCAAAGACAAAAAGCCAATCAAGACTTGGTCCCGTCGCTCGACCATCATGCCGGATTTTATCGGTCTGACGATTGCTGTGCATAACGGCAAACAACACGTCCCGGTATATGTGTCCGAGAACATGGTCGGTCACAAGCTCGGCGAATTTGCGCTGACCCGTACGTTCAAGGGTCATGCCGCTGATAAGAAGGCTAAGAAATAAGGTCCGATGATGGAAACTAAAGCTACCCTCCGCGGCGTGCGCCTGTCGGCCCAAAAGGGCCGTCTGGTCGCCGACCTGATTCGCGGCAAAAAAATTGATCAAGCACTTAACATCCTGGCCTTCAGCCCGAAAAAAGGCGCGACTATCATCAAGCGTGTTCTGGAATCCGCAATTGCGAATGCCGAGCACAATGATGGCGCCGATATCGACGAGCTGAAAGTCACGACGATATATGTGGAAAAAGGTTCGGTCCTCAAGCGCTTCACCGCGCGTGCTAAAGGCCGTGGCGATCGTATCTCGAAGCAATCCTGTCACATTTACGTGACTGTCGGAAACTAAGGAGTCACGATGGGACAGAAGATTCATCCAACCGGTTTCCGTCTTGCGGTTACTCGTAACTGGGGATCCCGCTGGTATGCAGGCAATAGTAATTTTGCCCAAATGCTCGGCGAAGATTTGAAAGTACGCGCTTTCCTCAAGAAGAAACTGAAGAACGCATCGGTCGGCCGCGTTGTTATCGAGCGTCCTGCAAAGAACGCACGCATCACGATTTACAGCTCGCGTCCTGGTGTCGTTATCGGTAAAAAAGGCGAAGACATCGAAGTATTGAAGTCCGCGCTGACCAAGCTGATGGGTGTGCCGGTTCACGTTAATATCGAAGAAATTCGTAAGCCTGAAATCGACGCACAACTGATCGCTGATTCGATCGCGCAACAGCTCGAAAAACGTATCATGTTCCGCCGCGCGATGAAACGTGCGATGCAGAATGCAATGCGTCTGGGCGCGCAAGGCATCAAGATCATGTCGTCCGGTCGTTTGAATGGTATCGAAATCGCACGTACCGAATGGTACCGCGAAGGTCGTGTACCACTTCACACACTGCGCGCTGACATCGACTATGGTTTCGGCGAAGCTGAAACCACATACGGCATCATCGGCATCAAGGTCTGGGTTTACAAGGGCGATCGTCTGGCTAACGGCGAAGCGCCGGTAATCGACGTACCTAACGACGACGACAAGAAACGCCGTGGCCCACGTCGCGATGATGGCAAGCCATCTAGCCGTCCACGTCCTAAAACTACGGCAACTGCCGGTGCGCCTGGTGCGCGTCCTGCACGTGCCAAGAAGCCGGATGGCGCTGCTGATGGTGTTGTAACTGCAGTTGCTGCAGTTGCTGCGCCGGCCGAGAAAGCAGGAGAATAATCATGCTGCAACCAGCACGCAGAAAATATCGTAAAGAGCAAAAGGGCCGCAATAAAGGCATTTCGCATTCGCGCGGCACTGCCGTGTCGTTCGGCGAATTTGGCTTGAAGGCGATTGGCCGCGGTCGTATCACCGCGCGCCAAATTGAAGCAGCTCGTCGCGCAATGACCCGTCATATCAAACGGGGTGGTCGTATCTGGATCCGTATTTTCCCAGATAAGCCAATTTCGCAAAAGCCTGCTGAAGTCCGGATGGGTAACGGTAAGGGTAATCCCGAGTACTACGTGGCTGAAATCCAGCCAGGTAAAGTGCTGTACGAGATGGATGGCGTCGACGAAGCTCTGGCGCGTGAGGCATTCCGTTTGGCTGCAGCTAAATTGCCGCTTTTGACCACGTTCGTCGTGCGTCAAGTTGGCCAATAATTGGAGTGAATCATGAAAGCATCTGAACTCCGCGACAAAGATCAAGCGGCCTTGACGAAAGAGCTGAACGAGTTGCTGAAGGCGCAGTTTAGCCTTCGCATGCAAATCGCTACTCAGCAATTGAGCAATACGTCGCAATTGAAGAAAGTTCGTCGCGATATAGCACGGGTCAAGACCGTCATCAATTCGAAGGGCGCCCTGTAATGAACGATCAAGTGAAACAAGCGCTCAAGCGCACGCTGGTTGGTAAAGTTGTGTCCGATAAAATGGACAAGACTGTTACCGTCCTGATCGAACGCCACGTCAAGCATCCTCTGTATGGCAAAATCATTGTGCGTACTAACAAGTACCATGCACATGACGAAACCAACCAGGCCAAGGAAGGCGACGTAGTCGAGATCCAAGAAGGCCGTCCGATTTCCAAGACTAAAGCTTGGAGCGTGACACGTGTGGTACAAGTAGCACAGGTATTATAAGTATTTGTTGCGAGCCAAGCATTTTGATGTAATAATGCTTGGCTTCGCTCCTGTTGGCTTCCAACAAGAGCGAGAGCAGTAGAAAAACACCCTGCAGTATCTAGCAAGAAGTTTTGGAAGTCGTCCACCTAAGCAGTGCGCTCAGCAGAGTTGCCCTGACAGGACCAAGACTGACCGTAAATCCGCATCGTGCGGCAGCGAGTTAAGTTGGGAAAGAAAATATTATGATTCAAACGGAAAGCCGGCTCGAAGTAGCCGACAACACTGGTGCACGCGAAGTTATGTGTATCAAAGTTCTGGGTGGTTCCAAGCGTCGCTATGCCAGCATTGGTGATGTGATCAAGGTTACCGTCAAAGTGGCAGCGCCACGTGGTCGCGTCAAAAAAGGCGAGATCTATAACGCAGTTGTCGTACGGACCGCTAAAGGTGTTCGTCGTCAAGATGGTTCGTTGGTCAAGTTCGACGGCAATGCAGCAGTGCTGCTGAACGCGAAGCTTGAGCCAATTGGTACGCGTATTTTTGGACCAGTCACTCGTGAATTGCGCACTGAGCGCTTCATGAAGATTGTGTCGCTCGCGCCTGAAGTGCTGTAAGGAGTCGAGATGGATAAGATTCGGAAAAGCGACGAGGTAATCGTCCTGACTGGTAAAGACAAGGGCAAGCGCGGTGTTGTAAAGCAACGCGTTGATGCTAACCACGTTGTCGTAGAGGGTATCAACGTTGCCAAAAAAGCAACCAAGCCTAACCCGATGACTGGTGTAACTGGTGGCATCATTGACAAGTTGATGCCAATTCACGTGTCAAATGTTGCGTTGTTCAATGCAGCAACTGGCAAGGCAGATCGCGTTGGCTTTAAAGATGTGGACGGCAAGAAAGTCCGCGTTTTCAAGTCCAGTGGCGAAGTTGTTAAGGTTTAAGAGATCATGGCCCGTCTCCAAGAATTCTATAAAGAAAAAGTCGTTGCCGACTTGACAGCGAAATACGCTTACAAGTCCGTGATGGAAGTGCCGCGCATCCTGAAGATCACCCTGAACATGGGTCTGTCGGAAGCGATTGCGGACAAGAAGATCATTGAACACGCTGTTGGCGATTTGACCAAGATTGCAGGTCAGAAGCCAGTCGTGACCAAGGCACGGAAAGCTATTGCGGGTTTTAAAATCCGTGAAGGCTATCCAATCGGTTGCATGGTTACACTGCGTGGCGCTCATATGTACGAGTTCCTGGATCGCCTGGTTACTGTCGCGCTGCCGCGCGTTCGTGACTTCCGTGGCGTCTCCGGTCGTGCATTTGACGGTCGTGGTAACTACAATATCGGTGTGAAAGAGCAGATCATTTTCCCCGAAATTGAATACGACAAGATTGATGTGTTGCGTGGTATGAATATCAGTATCACGACGACTGCAAAGACCGACGACGAAGCAAAATCGCTTCTCGCCGCATTTAAATTTCCGTTCAGAAACTGAGGTTGCCATGGCAAAACTGGCACTGATTAACCGTGAACAAAAGCGCGCTGACCTGGTAAAGAAATACGCCGGTAAACGTGCCGAGTTAAAGGCAATCATTGATGACCAATCGAAGTCGGAAGAAGAGCGCTACGAAGCTCGCTTGAAATTGCAAGCGCTGCCACGTAACTCGGCTCCGACCCGTCAACGTAATCGTTGCTCCCTGACTGGTCGTCCACGTGGCACTTTCCGCAAGTTCGGTCTGGGCCGTATTAAGCTCCGTGAAATCGCCATGCGTGGCGAAATTCCGGGTATGACTAAAGCAAGCTGGTAATAGGAGAATATGCAATGAGTATGAGCGATCCTATCGCCGATATGCTGACCCGTATCCGCAATGCGCAAGTAGTTCACAAGACAACCGTGGCAATGCCATCGTCGAAGGTCAAGATTGCGATTGCCAACGTCCTCAAGGACGAGGGTTACATTGAAGATTTCGCTGTCGCAGAAGAAGGCGGCAAAGCGGAACTCAAAATCGGTTTGAAGTATTACGCCGGCCGTCCTGTTATCGAACGCCTTGATCGTGTATCCCGTCCAGGGCTGCGGATCTACAAGGGCAAAGATGACATCCCTAACGTGATGAACGGCTTAGGTGTGGCAATTATTTCGACACCTTCTGGTGTCATGACGGACCGCAAAGCGCGCGCAACCGGTGTCGGTGGCGAAGTTATTTGCTACGTCGCCTAAGGAGTGCAACATGTCTCGTGTAGGTAAAATGCCGATTGCACTGCCAACTGGCGCGGAAGCGACCATTACAGCAGCGGCGATCACAGTCAAGGGCCCATTGGGCTCGCTTTCCCAGGCTTTGAATGGCCTGGTAAAAATCGAAAACAACAACGGCACGCTGAATTTCGCTGCCGCTGACGACAGCCGTGAAGCCAATGCGATGTCAGGCACCTTGCGTGCTCTGGTCAACAACATGGTCAATGGTGTTACCAAAGGCTTTGAAAAGAAGCTGAACCTGGTTGGCGTGGGTTTTCGTGCGCAAGCTCAAGGTGACAAGTTGAACCTGTCGCTCGGTTTCTCGCATCCTGTTGTGCACCAAATGCCAGAAGGCGTGACCGTGGCAACACCGACGCAAACCGAAATCCTGATCAAGGGTATCGACAAGCAACGTGTTGGTCAGGTTGCTGCTGAAGTTCGTGCTTACCGCGAACCTGAGCCTTATAAGGGCAAGGGCGTTCGTTACTCGGACGAAGTGGTAATCCTTAAAGAAACCAAGAAGAAGTAATAGGGGTTGACGATGGATAAGAAACAATCACGTCTGCGCCGTTCACGCCAAACGCGTGCCAAGATCGCAGAGTTAAAGGTGAACCGCCTGGCAGTGCATCGTACCAACTTGCACATTTACGCCAGCATCATCGGCCCTGACGCTAAAGTGCTGGCTTCGGCCTCCACACTGGAAGCTGAAGTACGTGCAGAACTGGCCGGCAAGTCCGGTGCAGGCGGCAATACAGCAGCTGCATCTCTGGTTGGCAAGCGCGTTGCCGAGAAGGCACTGAAAGCAGGAGTTACCGAAGTTGCGTTTGATCGCTCCGGTTTCCGTTACCACGGCCGCGTCAAGGTGCTGGCAGATGCCGCCCGTGAAGCCGGTCTGAAGTTCTAAGGAAGAATCGTCATGGCAAAAATGCAATCAAAAATGCAAAGCGATAAGCCGGATGATGGCATGCGCGAAAAAATGATCGCGGTCAACCGTGTGACCAAAGTGGTCAAGGGTGGTCGTATCATGGGTTTCGCAGCATTGGCTGTTGTTGGTGATGGCGATGGCCGTATCGGCATGGGCAAGGGCAAATCGAAAGAAGTGCCAGTTGCTGTGCAGAAGGCTATGGAAGAAGCCCGTCGCAAGATGATCAAGGTAACGCTGAAGAACGGCACTCTGCAACACGCTATCTCCGGCAAGCACGGCGCGTCATCGGTTTTGATGCTGCCAGCTAAAGACGGTACTGGTGTTATTGCCGGCGGTCCAATGCGCGCAATCTTTGAAGTACTGGGTGTGACGAACGTTGTGGCCAAGTCCACTGGTTCGACCAATCCGTACAACATGGTTCGTGCTACTTTGAACGGCTTGTCAAAGATGAACACACCATCGGAAATCGCGGCAAAACGCGGCAAGTCCGTTGAAGAAATTCTGGGCTAAGGTGATCAAAATGACAAAAACTGTAAAAGTACAATTGATCAAGGGTTTGATCGGCACGCGCGAAACTCATCGCGCGACAGTTCGCGGTTTGGGCCTGCGTCGCGTTAATTCGGTTTCCGAGTTGCAAGACACACCATCCGTGCGCGGCATGATCAATAAAGTGTCCTATCTTGTGAAAGTGGTGTCGTAAGCTTAGGCTTGCGAACGGAGCAAATTATGGAATTGAATACTATTCAACCTGCAGATGGCGCCAAGCATTACAAGCGTCGCGTTGGTCGTGGTATCGGCTCAGGTATCGGTAAGACAGCCGGCCGCGGTCACAAGGGTCAAAAATCGCGTTCGGGCGGTTTTCACAAAGTAGGTTTTGAAGGCGGTCAGATGCCTTTGCAACGTCGTTTGCCAAAGCGCGGCTTCAAGTCGATGGCAACCCCGTTCAAAGCTGAAGTTCGTTTGTCGGACCTGGAAAACCTGCCGGTAACTGAAGTAGATATCCTGGTGTTGAAGCAAGCTGGCGTGATCGGCGAACTGGCACGCGTTGTACGCGTGATCCTGTCCGGCGAACTGACCAAAAAGGTAACGCTCAAAGGTTTGATCGCTACTAAAGGTGCAAAAGCTGCGATTGAAGCGGCTGGCGGATCGGTTGCTTGATTTGTCGTTCTAACTCGTAGCAATGGAGCAATAAGTGGCGACTTCTCCCCAACTTGCAAAGAGTGCTGCGAGCGGCTTCCCTTGGGGCCGTCTGTGGTTCTTGCTTGGTGCATTGGTTGTATATCGTGTTGGTGCGCACATTCCTGTACCGGGAATTGACCCATCGCAGTTAGCGCAATTGTTTAAGCAGCACCAGGGTGGCATTTTGGGCATGTTCAACATGTTCTCTGGTGGTGCGTTGTCGCGGTTCACCGTGTTCGCGTTGGGGATCATGCCGTATATCTCGGCATCGATCGTGATGCAATTGATGTCGATTGTGTCGCCTCAGCTGGAAGCGTTGAAGAAAGAGGGCGAATCAGGTCGCCGCAAGATTACCCAATACACCCGTTACGGTACGCTGTTGCTGGCGACGTTTCAGGCTCTGGGGATTGCGGTAGCACTGGAATCGCAACCTGGCCTGGTGTTGGATGCAGGCTTGGCTTTCCGCTTCACGACAGTTGTAACGCTGGTAACAGGAACAATGTTTTTGATGTGGTTGGGTGAACAGATTACCGAGCGTGGCCTTGGTAATGGTATCTCGATCATCATTTTTGCAGGTATTGCAGCTGGTTTGCCGAACGCTGTAGGTGGTTTGTTCGGACAGGTAAGTACCGGTTCCATGAGTGCATTGTCGGCGATTCTGATTTGTTTGATTGCTGCCGGCGTGACATTCCTGGTTGTGTTTATCGAACGTGGCCAACGCAAGATTTTGGTGAATTACGCCAAGCGTCAGGTAGGTAACAAGATTTATGGCGGTCAAAGTAGTCATTTGCCGTTGAAGCTGAATATGGCTGGTGTAATTCCTCCAATCTTTGCTTCCTCGATCATCTTGTTTCCTGCGACAATCACGAGTTGGTTTACTTCCGGTGATTCAACCAATCCGGTAGTCAACTTTCTGAAGGATATGGCGGCTTCATTGGCGCCAGGCGAGCCGATTCATGCTTTGCTGTATGCGATTGCCATCGTTTTCTTCTGCTTCTTCTACACCGCGTTGGTGTTTAACAGCAAGGAAACAGCTGACAACCTGAAGAAAAGCGGCGCGTTTGTACCAGGGATTCGTCCCGGTGAGCAGACTGCACGTTATATCGACAAGATTTTGATGCGTTTGACTCTGGTTGGCGCGGTCTATATTACGGTTGTGTGTCTGGTTCCGGAATTCTTGATCGCTCGCTGGAAGGTACCGTTTTATTTTGGTGGTACATCGCTGTTGATTATCGTAGTGGTTACCATGGACTTCATGGCGCAAGTACAGAATTACGTGATGTCGCAGCAATATGATTCGCTGCTGCGTAAGGCAAATTTCAAGGGCGGCGTTTCGACGCGGTAAGTTGAAATGAACGACCAGAGGAACCAGTAGACCGAATGGCAAAAGACGACGTTATCCAGATGCAAGGCGAGATTCTTGAGAATCTCCCCAATGCAACATTTAGAGTCAAGTTGGAAAACGGACATATCGTCCTCGGTCATATTTCTGGCAAGATGCGCATGAACTATATTCGCATCCTCCCAGGAGATAAGGTGACGGTAGAATTGACACCTTATGATTTAAGCCGGGCACGGATTGTGTTCCGTACCAAGTAACTTTTAGTATAGAAAGAAGACGAAAATGAAAGTGCTCGCATCAGTCAAGCGCATCTGCCGCAACTGTAAGATCATTAAGCGCAAAGGCGTGGTTCGCGTCATTTGTACAGAGCCGCGCCATAAACAGCGCCAAGGTTAATTAACGTTATTGATCGAGGAATAACGAATGGCACGTATTGCAGGGGTAAACATCCCCAATCATCAGCACACTGTTATCGGCTTGACAGCCATCTACGGTGTTGGCCGCCCACGCGCACAAGAAATTTGCGACGCAACGGGTATTTTGACTACGAAGAAGATCAAAGATCTCGACGATAACGAGCTGGAAAAGCTGCGCGACGAAATTGCAAAATTCGTCGTCGAAGGTGACCTGCGTCGTGAACTGTCGATGAACATCAAGCGTTTGATGGATCTGGGTTGCTATCGTGGTATGCGTCATCGCAAAGGCTTGCCTTGCCGTGGCCAACGTACTCGTACTAATGCACGTACCCGCAAGGGCCCGCGCAAAGCCGCTCAATCGCTGAAGAAATAATTAAGGTGCCACGCTTCCGTGGCAACTGATTGTTCTTAGGTAGTCGGATTCAAGGAAATTATTATGGCAAAGTCCCCAAATAACGCCGCAGCAGCACGTGTGCGTAAAAAAGTTAAAAAGAACGTTGCTGAAGGTATCGCGCATATCCACGCGTCTTTCAACAACACCATCATCACGATTACCGATCGTCAAGGTAACGCGTTGTCGTGGGCGACATCTGGTGGCGCTGGCTTTAAAGGCTCCCGCAAGTCGACTCCATTTGCAGCGCAGGTTGCAGCCGAGGCCGCTGGTAAAGTGGCTGTGGAATGTGGCGTGAAGAACTTGGAAGTACGTATCAAGGGCCCAGGCCCAGGTCGTGAATCCGCGGTTCGTGCATTGAACAACCTGGGTATCAAGATCACCCAGATTCAAGATGTGACACCAGTGCCACATAACGGTTGCCGCCCACCTAAGCGCCGTCGTATCTAAGATTTGTATCTGAATCGATTCTGATTCTCGCTGCTGTCCTGCAGTAGCGATTGCAAGTTGCCCGCCAATGACCTTGGCGGGTTTTGTTCTTAAGCCCACCGTCTGATTGAAAGCAAATCAGACTAGCGCCGTACCGCTGGCAACCTTGGTTGTTGGCAGCAGACCGGCGTCATATTTTTAAAAGGAAGCACCGTGGCACGTTATATCGGACCTAAAGCAAAACTTTCCCGCCGTGAAGGTACGGACCTGTTCCTGAAGAGCGCACGTCGCTCGCTGGATTCCAAGTGCAAACTGGATTCCAAGCCAGGTCAACATGGCCGCACATCTGGTGCACGTACCTCCGACTACGGTAACCAATTGCGCGAAAAGCAAAAAGTTAAGCGTATGTACGGCATCCTGGAACGTCAATTCCGTCGTTATTTCGCTGAAGCGGATCGTCGCAAGGGCAACACCGGCGAAACACTGCTGCGTTTGCTGGAAGCGCGTCTGGACAACGTCGTATACCGTATGGGTTTCGGTTCGACCCGTGCCGAAGGCCGTCAATTGGTCTCGCACAAGGCGTTCACCGTCAACGGTAACGTGGTCAACATCGCTTCTTACCAAGTGAAGCCAGGCGACGTAGTTGCCGTTCGCGAAAAGGCCAAGAAGCAAGTACGTATCGTTGAAGCTCTGTCGTTGGCAGAACAAGGCGGCATGCCATCGTGGGTTGCGGTTGATGCGAAGAAAATGGAAGGTACTTTCAAGTCCCTGCCAGACCGCAACGAAATCGCTAACGATGTCAACGAATCGCTGATCGTCGAACTGTATTCGCGTTAATTTTAGTTTTTTCCGGCCTGGCCTTTTAGGCTAGGCTTTTTCATCAGGGTGCCGCTGGTAATCTTCGGGATTATCGGCGGCACCCTTAATGCCATCAGCCTTATCGGTGTAATGAGCCGAGGGTATTGAAAAGGACATTTCATGCAAAACAGCTTGTTGAAGCCACGTATTATCGAAGTAGAAGCACTGGGTGCCGGCCACGCTAAAGTCGTGATGGAACCGTTTGAACGTGGTTACGGCCACACCCTGGGCAATGCGCTGCGTCGCGTGCTGCTGTCGTCGATGGTTGGCTACGCGCCGACTGAAGTGACGATCGCTGGCGTAGTGCACGAATACTCGTCGCTCGATGGCGTGCAAGAAGACGTAGTCGACATTCTTTTGAACTTGAAGGGTGTCGTATTCAAGCTGCATAACCGTGACGAAGTCACACTGACTCTGAAAAAAGATGGCGAAGGCGCAGTCTTGGCTTCCGACATCGATCTGCCGCATGACGTCGAACTGGTGAATCCGGATCACGTGATTGCCCACCTGACAGCTGGTGGCGCACTCGACATGCAGATCAAGGTTGAAAAAGGCCGTGGTTACGTGCCAGGCAACGTCCGTCGTCTGACGGAAGATGCTAACAAGACTATCGGCCGTATCATTCTGGACGCATCGTTCTCGCCAGTACGCCGTGTTTCCTACGCTGTTGAATCGGCGCGTGTGGAACAACGTACCGACCTGGACAAGCTGGTCATCAACATTGAAACCAATGGCGTGATCACTCCGGAAGAAGCGATTCGCCAATCGGCACGCGTGCTGGTTGACCAACTGAACGTGTTCGCTGCGCTGGAAGGCACAGAAGCTGCTGCTGAAGCGCCATCGCGTGCACCGCAAGTCGATCCGATCCTGTTGCGTCCGGTCGATGACCTGGAACTGACAGTACGTTCGGCAAACTGCCTGAAAGCAGAAAACATCTACTACATTGGCGATCTGATCCAACGTAGCGAAAATGAACTGCTGAAGACGCCAAACCTGGGCCGTAAGTCCTTGAATGAAATCAAGGAAGTTCTGGCTTCCCGTGGTTTGACACTGGGCATGAAGCTGGAAAACTGGCCGCCTGCAGGCCTGGAAAAGTAATATTTGTTGTTCGGCCAAGGGTGGGATAGAATCCCACCCTTGGTTTGTTTTACCGCTTTACCCTTGTTGTATTCATTGATGTACCTAATTTCAACCGGCCCGCGACCAAGGCAAGACGCCAAAGTCGATCGAAGAGCTGGATGTAAACTCAAAAACTGAAAGGAATTACCATGCGTCACCGTCACGGCCTTCGTAAATTAAATCGTACTTCTTCCCACCGCCTCGCCATGTTGCGCAACATGACTGTTTCGCTGCTGCGTCACGAAGCAATCAAGACCACATTGCCAAAGGCAAAAGAACTGCGTCGCGTGATCGAACCGATCCTGACACTGGGCAAGACCGATACACTGGCAAACAAGCGCCTGGCTTTCGCCCGTCTGCGCGATCGCGAAATGGTACTGAAGCTGTTCGCTGAACTGGGCCCACGCTACGCTAACCGTAACGGCGGCTACCTGCGCATCCTGAAAATGGGTTTCCGCGTTGGCGATAACGCTCCTATGGCCTACATCGAACTGATGGACCGTCCGGAAATCAGCGACGGCGCTGAAGTGCCGACAGCTGACTAAGCTTAGTTGGTTTAGTAGCAAACTTAACCAGCCAAGCTGCGTTAAAATAAAAAGCCAGGCTTAGCCTGGCTTTTTTGCGTTCTGGATGCCGTTCTCTGCCCTTCCGGCCGTCACTTGGCGGCGCCAGCTGTAAGGAATGTTCCCGGAGATCGACTATGTCAGAAGCCATGCTAATACTTACCAACTTGCCCGACGCAGCCAGTGCGCGGGCGTTGGCACAGCAGTTGGTGGAACGCAAACTGGCAGCTTGTGTCAATATCATGCCTGCCGTGCAGTCGGTGTATCGCTGGCAAGGTGCGGTGGAGCAGGCCAGCGAGGTGACGGTGCTGATCAAGAGCGTCAGCAATCGTTATGCAGAGCTGGAAAGCGCGATAAGAGCGGTCCATCCGTACGAATTGCCGGAAATAATTGCCCTACCGATTGTGGCCGGTTTGCCGGCCTACCTGAACTGGATTACTGCAGAAACCCAAAAGGACGTGAATGTTTAAGCTTTTCAAGCAATTGTCTGTGCTGTTTGCCATGATGTTCGTGTTTAGCCTGGCACATGCCGATGACGACGATTATCTGGCGCCGGAAGTGGCGTTCAAGTTCTCCGCCCGCATGGTCGATGCCAAGACCGCTGAAGTGACCTATGCGATCGCCGACGGTTATTACATGTACCGCGAGCGTTTCCATTTCAAGGCTGAAGGCGCCACCTTGGGTGAACCGCAGATCCCGGCCGGCACCGTCAAGTTCGACCAGACCTTCAACAAGAATGTCGAGACTTATCACCATAGCGTCACCATCCGCCTGCCAGTCGAGGCCAACGGTAATTTCACGCTGATTTCCACCGGCCAGGGTTGCGCCGACAAGGGCTTGTGCTACCCGCCTATGGATTCGAGCATCAATCTGTCCACGACTGGCGGTGGTGCCGCCGGAGGCTTGTTGAGTGCAATGGGGCTTGCTAAAGGTAGCGACGCAGCTATCGATACGCCGCAAGCAAACTCTGCGACCAATAACAGTGCGCCAGTCGCCGGCCTGGCGCCAGGCAATGCGGTTTCGCCGGGTCAGGCCGATACGGAAAGCGGCCGCATCGAATCGTCGCTGAAGGGCGGCAAATTGCTGGTCATCATGCCTTTATTCCTGCTGCTTGGCCTTGGCTTAGCCTTCACACCCTGCGTCCTGCCGATGGTGCCGATTCTGTCATCGATTATTGTCGGCGAGGGCACCAAGGTCAGCCGCCGTCGCGGCTTCCTGCTCTCCGTGACCTACGCGTTGGGAATGGCGCTGGTTTACACCGCACTAGGTGTTGCTGCCGGCCTGGCTGGTGAAGGTCTGGCTGCGACCCTACAGAATCCCTGGGTATTGTCAGCGTTTGCCTTGCTGATGGTGCTGATGTCCCTGTCCATGTTCGGTTTCTATGAATTGCAGTTGCCCGGGGCGCTCCAAACCAAACTGACCCAGGCTTCCGGCCAGCAATCGGCGGGCAAGCTGATCGGCGTATTTGTCATGGGCGCGATTTCGGCATTGATCGTCGGACCGTGCGTGGCTGCGCCGCTGGCAGGGGCTCTGGTATATATCAGCCAGACGCGCGATGTGGTGATTGGCGGCAGTGCTTTGTTCGCGATGGCGGTCGGTATGAGCGTGCCGCTGATACTGGTCGGGATTTCCGCCGGCTCTCTGCTGCCGCGCGCGGGAGCCTGGATGGAGTCAGTGAAGCGTTTCTTCGGCGTGTTGATGCTGGCGGTGGCGTTGTGGATGGTGGCGCCGGTTATTCCAGTGTTGGCGCAGATGCTGGGCTGGGCGGCCTTGGGTATCGGCTATGGTGCGTATCTGTTGTGGGCGAAGTCATCGGCATCGTCCGCCTGGTTCGCCAAGGCATTCGGTGTGGCATTCATGGTGTGTGGCGTGCTGCAACTGGTTGGCGGCCTCACTGGCGGGCGCGATGTATGGACACCGCTGGCACATCTGGGTGGTGCGCAACAAAGCCAAAGTGTTCACACGCAATTCATCAAGGTCAGATCCGTGGCGGAACTGGACGCCGCATTAACCCAGACCAATGGCAAATCCGCATTGCTGGATTTCTATGCCGACTGGTGTGTGTCATGCAAGGAAATGGAAAAATTCACGTTCACCGATCCGCGCGTACAAACGCGCTTTGGCGACATGATCTTGCTGCAAATCGACGTCACCGCCAACAACGCGGACGACAAAGCGATGCTCAAGCGCTTCAACCTGTTTGGGCCGCCTGGCATCATATTTTTCGACGGACATGGGCAGGAAGTGCCGCATGGCCGTGTCATCGGCTATCAGAACGCCGACAAATTCCTGCAATCGCTATCGGTTCTGGACGCAAAAGCATAACTTGCTTCTAACCGCAGGTTATGTCGATAGTCGATAAAGTTCTTTAGGCTATTGCCGGTGCAACGCTATAGTCTTAGTTCTACGTTTTTTGCCAACCCCGTGCAACTTAAAGGAGCCTGAAATGACTTTACGCCTTGGCGATGTCGCCCCCGATTTTGAGCAGGATTCTTCGCTCGGCAAGATCAACTTTTACGATTGGGCCGGCGCTTCGTGGGTGGTGCTGTTTTCACATCCGGCTGACTTCACTCCAGTCTGCACCACTGAGCTTGGCCTGACTTCCAAATTGAAATCGCAATTCGAACAACGCGGCGTCAAAGTGATCGCACTGTCTGTGGATCCTGCCGATAAGCATCAGGAATGGATCAAGGATATCAACGAAACACAGAACACCGTGGTTGGTTTCCCCATCATCGCCGATGCCGATCGCAAGGTGTCGGAACTGTATGACCTGATCCATCCGAATGCCAGCGCAACGGCAACCGTGCGCTCGCTGTTCGTGATCGATCCATCCAAAAAAGTACGCCTGATCATCACCTATCCGGCCAGCACCGGCCGCAACTTCGACGAAATTCTGCGCGTCATCGATTCCCTGCAACTGACCGATAATTATTCGGTTGCCACGCCAGGAAACTGGAAGGACGGCGATGACGTCGTGATCGTTCCGTCGTTGCAGGATCCGGAGATTCTCAAGCAGAAATTCCCTAAGGGTTACAAGGCGATCCGTCCTTATCTGCGCCTGACTCCGCAGCCTAACCGCGATTGAAATTTTTCCGGTTTATGAAGTTGATGGATAAATATTAAAAAGCCCCGTCGTTATTTGACGGGGCTTTTTCATTGGGGTCATACGGTGTTCAGCGCCGGTCCAGCGCCTGGCTTTCGAGATATCGCCGGCGCTGAAAGAATACCAGCATGCCGACCACGATCAGCAGCATGCTACCCATCGTGAGCCAGAATCCGGCATTATTTTTCAGCAGCGGCATTTCGATAAAGTTCATGCCGAAAATCCCGGTGATCAGCGTCAACGGCATGAACAGCGCGGTAATCACGGTAAGTGTGCGCATGATTTCATTGGTGCGATGAGCGACTGCGGAAAAATGAATCTGCACCGCCGATTCAATCGATGACTCTAGCCGGCGCGCGTGATTCAACACCCGCGTGATGTGTTCCATCACGTCATTGATGCGCACCAGGAGCAAATCCTTGGCGCGGCTGATTTCGATACCGTCGTCGATGTCGACGAAATAGTCGCGCAGCTCTTGCATGGCATCGTGCTGTTCTTCACACAGGTTTTCCAGCTTGCGTAATTCAATCCGCGCATCCAGTAGCGCCATCCAATCCTTGAACGGCTTGCGCGGATCCAGCAGCGCCCGTTGCCAGCGATCCAGTTGCGTTGTCAGCGGCTGGCGCAGGTCCAGGTATTGATCGACCATGGCGTTGATCAGGCGCAGCAACAAATCTTCCGGCGATGTCGGCGGTCTTGTCGAGTGCGGCGTTTTTTCAGGCTTGTCGCACAGATCGAGCAGACGCGTGCGCGCCGCATCGATGGTACGGCTATAGCGCTCATGCACCGTAACCAGCGCATGGTCCATGATCAGGAACGTTACCGGTTGTGTGGCTAACGCTCTCAATGCAGCGGGAATCCGCCGCTTGCCGTGTTCGCTTTCGGGTGTAGCAGCTGGTGGCGCAGTATTTGTATCGTCGGCATTCTGCGCATTGTTTTCAGCAGCGCGGGAATGACCATTGCCATTACCGTTCCCACCGCCGGCGCCGTTCAGCATCAACTTGCGAAATACCACCATGCCGTAATCCTGAGTCGAATCGAAATACGACGGGTGATTCGGATTGAGCGTATCCGTCATGTGCGGATCGTAGATCTGGACACCGGTAGCCAGGGCAATGGCATTACGCCAGGCTTCCGGATCGGCGGCTACTTCTTCATGGGTAGAGTCAATCCACAAGAAACCTTTGACCGGTACGGTGTCGGGTATTTTCTTGCTTTGGCTAACCTGGTTGTCACTGATGAGAAAGATGTCCATGCATTGTCGATAAGCGTTTAAATATAAGCCAGAGGGCGATCATCGAAACCAGCGATACGGTGATCACTGCGCCTTGCGCCAGCGGTGATAAGGATACCGCGCCGAACCAGACTTTGCCGATCACCACGCCGGCGCTGGTTGCCGCCAGGCGTAATGCTTCCAGCGCGATGTAGCGGGGCCGCGTCTCCATCAGGCCGCCGACAATCCAGAGCCCCGCCACCAGCCAGATGGCGTAAGCCAGCCCTTGCGGCCACTTCATGGCGACCTGTGCCGCCAGGAAGTGGGTGGTTACCAGCAACAGAATGATGAATTGCAACAAGCAATAGACCTGGGCGGCGCGACTTAGTTGCGGATGATACAGCGACCGGGCGATATCGAACGGCGCGCTTGGCCATTTTTCCGCAACATCGGCAGGGCGCCAGCCCGGCGCGGCAAACCAGACCCGCAACTTGTCCCCAAGGTTCCGCGTGCGCCAGGAATCCAGCCAAAGCACTTTGTACACTTCGAAATTGGCCCAGATCGGGTTCCAGCTGCGCAGCGGACTGCGGGTGCCGTAGACCACGGGATCCTGGTCACGTTCTTCGATGAAAGTACCGAACAGGCGATCCCACAGGATCAGGATGCCGCCGTAATTTTTATCCAGATAAATGTCGTTGACGCCGTGATGCACGCGATGGTTCGACGGTGTGACCAGCACCCGGTCGAGCCAGCCCAGCTTGCCTATCTGTTGCGTGTGGACCCAGAACTGATACAGCAGATCGATCAGCGCCAGCGCGGCAAATACTTCCACCGGATAGCCAAGGATGGCCAGCGGCACGTAGAAAATCCAGCCCAGCAGATAGCCGCTGCTGGTCTGGCGCAAAGCGGTGGAAAGATTGTAGTCTTCGCTTTGATGGTGCACCACATGGGCCGCCCACAAGACGTTGACTTCATGGCCGTAGCGATGCAGCCAGTAGTAGCAGAGATCGTAGAGCAGCAAGCCGGACAGCCAGACCCAGATGCTGTCGGCAGGCAGCTTGAATAGCCCGATATGGCTCACGAGCCAGGCGTATATGCCAACCCGCAGCACTTGCATGAAAACACCCGACACCTGGCTCAGCACGCCAAGGCTGATGCTATTGATGGCATCGTTGAGGCGGTAGGTGTTGCGTTGACGCAGCCGGCCGACAATCAGCTCGATGAATATCAGTAAAAAGAACACCGGCGTTGCCAGCGTGATTACCTTTTCTTGCACGTCAGTCTCCTTGTCGCCCGGAGGACGATCGATCGTTATGTGCTTGCATGGTAACCAATGCAAGCCGCATTTGGATTAGAGAGCGGTGTCTAGAAAATAGTAAACCACGGGCAAACAAAGCGCCCCAGGCGCCTGAACGGTCTTTCAGCCCTTTTTCAGGTGACGGGCAATATCCAGCGCGAAATAGGTCAGCACGCCGTCTGCTCCGGCGCGCTTGAAAGCCATCATGGCTTCCATCATGGTCTTGTCATGATCGAGCCAGCCATTTTGAGCCGCCGCCTTGATCATCGCGTATTCGCCGCTGACCTGATAGGCAAAGGTCGGGACTTTGAATTCGTCTTTCACGCGGCGCACGATATCCAGATAAGGCATGCCCGGTTTCACCATCACCATGTCGGCGCCTTCGGCCAGATCCAGCGCGACTTCATGCAGTGCCTCGTTGCTGTTGGCCGGGTCCATCTGGTAGGTGCTTTTATTGCTCTTGCCCAGCGTTGCGGAAGAACCGACAGCGTCGCGGAACGGGCCATAAAAAGCCGAGGCATACTTGGCGGAATACGCCATGATGCGGGTGTAGATATGGTGATGCGCTTCCAGCGCGTTGCGGATCGCGCCGATGCGGCCATCCATCATGTCGGATGGCGCCACGATGTCCACCCCCGCTTCGGCCTGGGTCAGGGCTTGCTTGACCAGGATGGTGCAGGTTTCATCATTCAGCACGTAGCCGTCGGCGTTCAGCACGCCGTCCTGGCCGTGGCTGGTGTAAGGATCCAGGGCGACATCGGTCAGGATGCCGAGTTCAGGGAAACGCTGTTTCAGCTCGCGTACCGCACGCGGGATCAATCCTTGCGGGTTGGTGGCTTCAATGCCGTCAGGGGTTTTCAGCGATGGGTTGATGACCGGAAATAACGCTATGACCGGGATCCCCAGCGCCACGCATTCTTCTGCCACATTCAACAGCAAATCAATCGACAAGCGTTCAACTCCCGGCATTGAACTTACTTTTTCGCGCTGATGCTTGCCGTCCAGTACAAATACCGGATAAATCAGATCGGCGGTGGTGACGGTGTTTTCCCGCATCATTGCGCGCGAGAATGCATCTTTGCGCATACGGCGCATGCGGATGGCTGGGAATTGAGCAGTTTTCTGAGAATGTGGCATGTCGGTCTTTGAGATATCAGGTGAGTGGAGAGCGATTTTTTCCCGCATCGCTAATATTTTCGCTGAAAAGTAAAAAAATCGTGAACTTTTTCGGCCTAGTCCTTCTCCTAGCAATAGGTGCATCATTCGCCTCCCGCTTCCCTCCCTGAGCGGGGCCGTATCGCTTTTGGTGATAAGGCATTACGCCCTGGAGATATTCCCCTTTCTCCAGGGCTTTTTTATGTTTAGTTTTATGTTTAGTTAATTACTAAACTTGCTCTTCGTCGTCGCCTTCATCAGCGGCGCCAGATGAATCAGCTGCACTACCGGCCACGCTTGTCAGGCCAGCCAACTCCAGAATACGATCATTGGCTTCTTCCAGCCCGCTGCGGTTCAGCGCAGAAAACAGTTGCGCGGTAAACGGCAGTTGCTGATTGTTTTCATCGACGTAACTCGCCAGGAACGTGCGCGCCTGGCGCAGGGCGTTGGTTGCGTCATTGCGGTTGAGCTTGTCGGATTTGCTCAAGATGCAATGAATCGGCTTACCGGTAGGCGCAAACCACTCCACCATCTGGACATCGAGTTCCGTGAACGGGCGGCGCGAGTCGACGATCAGGACCAGCGCGGCCAGCTGCTGGCGGCGGCGTACGTAATCGCCAAGCAATTGCTGCCAGTGCAGCTTGGCCGAACCGGACACTTCAGCATAGCCGTAACCGGGCAAGTCGACCAGCAAGGCGCGAATTTCGTCGATCTTGGTCTCGTCCTTGCGATGCTGGGCGACGTGGGCGCCGCCTATGGAAAAGTAGTTGATATGCTGGGTGCGGCCGGGTGTTTTAGACGCGAAAGCCAGCTTTTTCTGATTGCACAAAAGGTTGATGGCGGTCGATTTGCCGGCGTTGGAACGGCCGGCAAAAGCGATCTCGGGGACTTGCAAAGTTGGCAAGTCTCGAAGATGATTAACCGTAGTAAAGAAGCGGGCTTGCCAAAGTAGGGACATGTGTTGAGCAGAAAATGCAGTAAGGGGGGCAAAAATGCCGGAAAGCTATTGTACAATAAGGGGTTATGTACTGCTGTTCTGCTTAGCTTTGCCTTATACGCAATCGATAGCCTTTGGGAGCCAGGCGATCAATTGCTGGTGCTCAGCCGGTCAGCTTCGTCGCCACCGAATTCTAAAATCAAGTCTCAGGGTGTTTGAATGAACCGTGCGTTTTTTCCAGTAGTGACATCTTTCTTCGTTGCAGTGCTAGCATTTTCCTCCGTGGCCTATGCCTCGGATGCGCCAACCGCCGGGCCTGCCAAAGCGGATCCAGCCAAGGGCGAAGCACTGTATACCAATGGCGACGCAGCGCGCAACATTACCGCTTGCGTCTCTTGCCACGGTGCAGCCGGTGCTTCAACCATCAGCACCAACCCGAAACTGGGCGGCCAGCACTCTGCATACATCCACAAGCAATTGACCAATTTCCAAGGCGCCGACCGGAATAATCCGATCATGTCGCCACTGGCCAAGCTGTTGACCGACGATGAAATGAAAAACATCGCCGCTTATCTTGATGCGCAACCGGCCAAACCGGGTGCTGCCAAGAATAAGGATACGCTGGATCTGGGCAAAAAGATTTATCGCGGCGGGATTGCCGAAAAGAGCGTCCCGGCCTGTGCCGGTTGCCATAGCCCGAACGGCGCCGGCATTCCGGCCCAGTTTCCGCGCATCGGCGGCCAGCATCAGGACTACACCGTGGCTGAGCTGACCAATTTCCGCGACGGCGTTCGCAAGAACGGCCCGATGATGACGACAATCGCCAAGCGCATGTCTGATGATGAAATCAAAGCGGTAGCTGACTACATCGCCGGCCTGAAGTAAAAATAATAATAATAAAACATGAATTCAGGGGTGGCCTAGGCCACCCCTTTTTCTTTTCAAAAAGATGAATTGGCTATGAGCAAAAGTAACGACGAAATCAAGGACGGCGAAATTACGACGGCCGGCATACAGCTGAAAACCAGCCGGCGCTGGCTGGCGGATGCCGTTGAATTATTGTCATCGATGCGGTTCGCCATCAGCTTGCTGACGATTATCGCCATCGCCTCCGTGATCGGCACGGTGCTCAAGCAAAACGAACCGATGCCGAACTACGTCAACCAGTTCGGTCCGTTCTGGTTTGAAGTATTCGGCAAGCTGAGTTTGTACGCAGTGTATTCGTCCTGGTGGTTTTTGCTGATCATGACGTTCCTGGTGATTTCGACTTCATTGTGCATCGCCCGCAATGCGCCGAAGATGTTGAAGGACATGCGCAGCTGGCGCGAAAATGTGCGCGAACAATCGTTGCGCAATTTCCATCACAAGGCCGAGTGGAGATCAGCTACGGCGCCCGCTGTGCTGACGCAGCAATTGGTGGCACGGATTGCCGCCAGGGGCTACAAGACCAAGCTGGTGGCCAAAGACGATGCCACCCTGATTACAGCCAAGCAAGGCGCCGCCAATAAATGGGGCTATATCTTCGCCCATAGCGCGATCGTGATCATCTGCGTCGGCGGTCTGCTGGACTCTGACATGCCGATCCGCGCGCAGCAATGGTTCTATGGCAAAACGCCGTTTAACGGCAACGGCATCATCGCCGACATCCAGGAAGAGCATCGTTTGGGACTGGGCAATCCTACCTTCCGCGGCAATACCCTGATTCCCGAAGGCTCCGCCAGCAGCACCGCCATCATTCCGCAAAAAGACGGCGTGATGATCCAGGACTTGCCGTTCACGATCCAGCTGAAAAAATTCATTATCGATTTTTATAGCACCGGCATGCCGAAGCTGTTCGCCAGTGAAGTCGTGATCCGGGATAACGCCGACGGTCATACTTTCCCGGCAACCATCAAGGTTAACCAACCGCTGATTTACAAAGGCATCGCGGTCTATCAATCGAGTTTTGAGGACGGCGGCAGCAAACTCAAGCTGACGGCCTATCCAATGGCCGGCAGCAGCGAAACCAGCTTTCCGGTGAAGGGCGAAGTCAACGGCACCACGCCGTTAGCCAACCCCGCATTAGCGAATAACGGTAATACCGACTATACGATTGAATGGTCTGGTTTCCGCCCGTTTAACGTGGAGAATATGGCGCAATCGGGTGACGATTTGCGTGCAGTGACAAAGACCAGGAGCCTCAATCAACGCTTGAGCGACGATTTGAGCAATCATCTTGGTAATGCGGCAAAAAGTGCCAACAAGAAAGATTTGAAGAATGTCGGTCCTAGCGTGCAATATAAATTGCGCGACAAGACCGGCCAGGCTCGCGAGTTCAGCAATTACATGCAATCGATCAAGGTCGACGATGCCTACGTATTCCTGGCCGGGGTGCGCGATACGCCAGACGAGCCGTTCCGTTATTTGCGGATTCCCGCCGACGACGACGATTCGGTGCAAGAGTGGATGCGCATGCGGGCGGCCCTGCTGAATCCGGAATTGCGCGCGGCAGCGGCACATCGCTACGCGCAACGCGCGATTCCCGAAAGCCGCGAAGGCATCGCCGTCTTGCGCGTCCAGCTGGAGCAGTCGGCCTTGCGTGGCTTGTCCTTGTTTGCGGGCGACGGTAAGGAAGCTGCCGGAACAGCCGGAGGTGAGGCTGGATACATGGCAATTTCCAAATTTCTGGAGCAAGTACCGGCGCAGGAGCAGGAAAAGGCGGCAGACATCTTCATGAAGATCCTGAACGGCAGTATGTGGGACCTGTGGCAGGTTGCACGTGAGAAAGACGGATTGAAGGATCTGCCAGCCGATGACAAGCGTGCCCGCTTCTTGCAATTGAGTACCAATGCACTGTCGGATGCAAGCTTCTATAATGCGCCTGTATATCTGCAAATGACCGGTTTTGACGAGATCAAGGCTTCGGTATTCCAGGTCACGCGTTCACCGGGCAAGAAGGTGGTGTATCTGGGTTGCCTGTTACTGGTGCTGGGCGTGTTTTCGATGTTGTATGTGCGTGAGCGCCGGTTGTGGGTCTGGATCCGCCCGGACAAGGATGCAGAAGGCCAGTCGCATGCGCTGATGGCGATGAGTTCGCAGCGCAAGACGATGGACTTTGAAAAAGAATTTGAAGTGTTGAAAACACAATTAAAGCAGACGGAAGCATAGATTCACGGCCGTACTGCAAGGCAAGCAAAGCAAGCGTTCCGTTGCGCCTCCGGCGCAGTAGCGGAACGACATGGAGATGATGATGGAACTGTCGCAAACGTATTCCCCCCCTACCAGCTTTATCAAGCGCCTGTCCGCGATCGACTGGCTGTTTGCCATCGCGCTGTTCGCCGCGTCGCTGTTCGCCCTGAACCGCTATGGCAGCCACATGGACTATTACGAAAAAGGCGTGCTGCTGTTAGCTGCGCCGACTTTTTCCTGGCTCGGCTGGCACTGGAAATCGGTGCGCTGGCTGATGGCTTTGCTGGCCGTGCTGTCGCTGTCGGCAATCGCCATGTATGGCGGCGTGCTGGATATGTCGAACCAGAAATTTTTCCTCAAGTACCTGCTTTCCAGCCAGTCCGCGATCCTGTGGATGAGCACGCTGTTTTTCCTGTCGACCTTGTTCTTCTGGGGCGGCTTGATCACGCGCTCCGATTTTGGCGCATCGATCGGTTCCAAGCTGTGCTGGGCTGCGGTGGTGATGGGCTTCACCGGCATGCTGGTGCGCTGGTACGAGTCGTACCTGATCGGCGCCGATATCGGTCATATCCCTATTTCCAACCTGTATGAAGTATTCGTGCTGTTCAGCCTGATTACGGCCCTGTTCTACCTGTACTACGAACACCACTACCGTACCCGCCAGCTCGGCGCTTTCGTGTTGCTGGTGATCTCGGCTGCGGTCGGATTCCTGCTGTGGTACATGGTGTCGCGCGACGCTGCTGAAATCCAGCCGCTGGTGCCGGCGCTGCAAAGCTGGTGGATGAAGATCCATGTGCCGGCCAACTTCATCGGCTACGGCACGTTTGCGTTGTCGGCGATGGTGGCGGTAGCGTATCTGCTGAAATCGCATGGCTACCTGGTTGATCGCCTGCCGACGCTGGAAGTACTGGATGATGTGATGTACAAGGCGATCGCCGTCGGCTTCACCTTCTTCACCATCGCCACCATTCTCGGCGCGCTGTGGGCAGCAGAAGCGTGGGGCGGCTACTGGTCATGGGATCCGAAGGAAACCTGGGCGCTGATCGTCTGGCTCAACTACGCGGCGTGGCTGCATATGCGCCTGATGAAGGGATTGCGCGGACGGGTCGGGGCATGGTGGGCGCTGATCGGCTTGCTGGTGACGACGTTTGCTTTCCTCGGCGTCAACATGTTCCTGTCGGGCCTGCATTCTTACGGAGAGCTGTAGACTGATGACAAAAGCGATGGCAGAAGCGATGGCAGCTGCAGGCCTGGTTCCAGTAGATTTGGTGATTTTCGATTGCGACGGCACGTTGGTTGATAGTGAAACTGTCGCCACCGATGTGATGGTCGCTTATCTGGCAGAGCTGGGCATGCCGTTGTCAGCCGAAGAAGCACTGTCGCGCTTCAAGGGCGGCAAGATGGCAGATTGCGTGACTGAACTGGAACAGATGTTCGGCCGGGCTTTGCCGGCTGATTTCACCAAGGTCCTGCGCGACCGCATCGCTCCCGTTTTGCACCAGCGCCTGCAACCGATCGAAGGTGCGCTGGAGCTGGTGAAATCGCTCAAGGTGCCGTTTTGCATGGCGTCCAACGGACCATTGCACCAGATTAAAGTATCGCTTAGCGTCACCGGCCTGTGGCCTTATTTCGAAGGCCGGATCTTCAGCGCCTACGAAGTCTCTTCGTGGAAGCCGGCGCCGGACCTGTTCCTGCATGCCGCCAAAACCATGGGTGTCGAACCTTCCCGTTGCGCTGTAGTCGAAGATAGCCTGCCCGGCGTGCAAGCCGGTGTTGCTGCCGGCATGCAGGTATTTGCGTTGCAGCCTGAGCAGGTTGACGCGCAATTTCCCGCGCAGGCAAAAATTATTTCCCGATTGGCGGAGCTGCACGACCATATCAATATCGCCGGATAAAAACTGCGGCGATTTTTCTGCGGTCCCGTAAGGAATCGTCATCCTGAGCGACTAAGGGATTAGTTCTATCTACCTCACAGGAGAGCCGCATGCCGCTGTATCGCCGCCCCAATGGAATCGATCTGCCGTTCGCTTCCGAAATTACTCCGCAAGAAATATTTGAATCCCGCCGCAGCTTTATCAGGCAAATTGCCGTAGGCGCAGTCGGCGCGGGTTCATTGCTGGAACTGACGACCGGCGATGCCTTCGCTCAAGCGGGCAGCGGGCAGAAACTCGCGGCAAAGGCCAACCCGGCTTATGTCGTGATGGACCAGGCGACGCCCTATAAGGACGCCATCACCTACAATAATTTTTACGAGTTCGGCACCGAAAAATCCGATCCCGCCGAAAACGCCGGCAGCCTCAAGACGCGGCCCTGGACGATAGCGATCGAAGGTGAAGTCAAGAAGCCGATGACGCTGGATATCGACAGCCTGCTGAAACTGGCGCCGCTGGAAGAACGTATCTATCGCCTGCGCTGCGTTGAAGGGTGGTCGATGGTGATTCCCTGGATTGGTTATTCCTTGTCAGAGCTGATCAAGAAAGTGGAGCCGACCGGCAACGCCAAATACGTAGAATTCACGACCCTCGCCGATAACCGCCAGATGCCCGGTTTGCGCAGTCCGGTACTGGAATGGCCGTATGTCGAGGGCTTGCGCATGGATGAAGCAATGCATCCGCTGGCGTTGCTGACGGTGGGCATGTACGGCCAGGTATTACCGAATCAAAGCGGAGCGCCGGTGCGCATGGTGCTGCCCTGGAAATACGGTTTCAAATCCGCCAAGTCGATCGTCAAGATCCGCTTCGTCAAGGATCAGCCGCGGACGGCATGGAATATTACGGCGGCGCGCGAGTACGGGTTTTATTCGAATGTGAATCCGGACGTCGATCATCCGCGCTGGTCGCAGGCGACTGAACGCCGCATCGGCGAAGACGGCTTCTTCACCAAGAAGCGCAAGACCTTGATGTTCAACGGCTACAACGAGGTCGCCCCGCTGTACAGGGGCATGGACTTGAAGAAGTACTTCTAGATCTGGAATACGCAGCATGTTCACTCCGACACCGAGACAATTCAAGTTCATTAAAGTAGCCCTGTTTGCGCTGGCCTTGCTGCCGGCCGCGCGGTTGCTGCTGTTCGGCTTTACCGATCGGCTGGGGGCCAACCCGATCGAATTCATCACGCGCAGCAGCGGCGACTGGACGCTTTATTTTCTCTGCATCACCTTGGCCGTAACGCCGTTGCGACGTTTCACCAACTGGAACTGGCTCATCAAGTTACGCCGCATGCTGGGTTTGTTCGCCTTCTTTTATGCCAGCCTGCATTTCACGACATTTCTCTGGTTTGATCATTTCTTCGATGTTGCGGAGATGCTCAAAGACGTAGTCAAACGCCCGTTCATCACTGTCGGTTTCATCGCTTTCATCTTGCTGATACCGCTGGCGCTGACCAGCACCAATGGCATGATCCGCCGCCTCGGCGGCAAGCGCTGGCAATGGCTGCATCGCAGCCTGTATGCCATTGCGATGCTGGGTATCTTGCATTTCTGGTGGATGCGCGCCGGCAAGCATAATTTTGAAAAGCCGATTCTGTTTGGCTCACTCGTCGCAGCACTGCTGCTGGTGCGGGTCTACTTCGCCTGGCGTAATCGCGGCGACGGCGCTGCAAGATCGCGTGCCGCCGTTCAAAAGCGCCAGGTCACACCGACACCAACCTGACGATGGGTTTGGGCTGCGCATGGACCGCAGCCGATGCCGAATTTCAGTCCCAGGTCGAGGTCGAGATTCGGTGTCGGCGAATAGACTATTCCGGTCAGGATATAACCCGGATTGCTACTCGAATGAAGGTCGCCGCTGGTATCGCTGGCGCGTTCGGTGTTGCTCAGGATGCCGCCGTCCAGGGCCAGGCTCAACTTGGGGTTAAGCTCATACAGCGCATAAGCCGATAAACGCCACTGTACGGTGCGGTTGGCTTGCTGGTCACTCGCCAGGCGATACCGGTTGTAATACGCGGCCAGGTTGCCGCTGAAAGCCCAGTCGCCGCTTTGATAGCTGCTGATCAGCGTCAGCGACATGCTGGTGGCGCCACGCCCCAGGCCGCGGTTGGGATCGCCGCTTGGGAATGTTATCTCAGGCTTCACGCCGAGACTAAAATCGTTGTGTTCGAGTAGCCGCCATTTCACACCCAATGCAATGTCATTGATGCCCGAAGGTTGCGACAGGGTCGCGGGCGGATTGACATAGATATCGAGATTTTTCAGCAAGCCGTAGCTGTACGTGAAATTCATGACGTGGCTGTGAACATCATTCTGTCGCAGCCAGTCCGTGTTCAGTTCGACTTGATGATTGCCGCTATCCTGGGTGCCGGTGTCGTCGGTCACCAGCGGATGGTTGGCATGGGCGGCCTGCATCAGAAAACAGGAAGATATGGCGGTGAGCAAGATCTGTCGCATGGTCCTCCTGTTTTTGTTGGTTACGGCGATATGAGTGATTCCAGGGCAAACAGATCAGCTGGATTTTCGCGTTGACGGATCAGATGCACTTGCGCACCGTCCACCATTACTTCAGCGGCGCGACCGCGCGTGTTGTAGTTGGAAGCCATCGTCATGCCGTAAGCGCCGGCTGACATCAGCGCCAGCAAATCACCTGCCTCGATCGACAGCGAACGGGAACGCGCCAGCCAGTCGCCCGACTCGCACACCGGGCCGACCACGTCATAAACCTGGGCAGCGGCATCCCGTTGGATGACAGTTTGTACGCCGTGCCAGGCTTGGTACATTGCCGGCCGCATCAAATCATTCATGGCGGCATCGACCACCGCAAAATTCTTCGCTTCCGAATGTTTCAGATACTGGACCTCGGTGAGCAGAATACCGGCATTGCCGACAATTGAACGGCCCGGCTCAAACATCACCTTGATCGGCACGCCTTGGTATTTTTGCTGGCGCCAGGTGTCGATACGGGCAAACAAACGGCCCAGGTAATCACCGATGGCAACAGGCTTTTCGTCGTCGTAGGTAATGCCGATGCCGCCGCCGATATCCAGGTGATGCAAGTGGATGCCTTCGCTCGCCAACTGGTCGATCAGTTCAATCAACTTGTCCAATGCTTCCAGCATGGGTGCGTCGTCCAGCAACTGCGAACCGATATGGCAATCAATCCCCGCTACATCGATATGCGGTAGCGCGGCAGCGGTCCGGTAGCAGGACAGGGCATCCTCATATGCCACCCCGAATTTGTTTTCCTTGAGGCCGGTAGAGATGTAAGGATGGGTTTTGGCATCGACGTTGGGATTAACGCGGAGCGAAATGGCGGCGCGCTTACCCATGGCGCCGGCAACTTCGTTCAGGCGATGCAGCTCCGGGATAGACTCAACGTTGAAGCAAAGAATGTCATGCGACAAGGCCAGGCGCATTTCTTCACGCGATTTACCGACGCCGGAAAAAATTATCTTGGCGGGATCGCCACCGGCAGCGATTACACGCAATAATTCGCCTCCCGAGACGATATCGAAACCAGAACCAAGCTGGCCCAGCAATTGCAGCACGGCCAGGTTGGAATTGGATTTGACCGAATAACATATCAGCGTGCCATCCGGTTCGCGGCTATGTTGTTTGCAAGCATCGGCGTAAGCTGAAAAATTGGCGACCAGTGCGGCTTTGGAATAGACGTAAGTGGGGCTGCCAAATTGCTGCGAAATAGCGCTAAGCGCGACGTTTTCAGCGTGCAGGACGCCATTCTTGTATGAAAAATACGACATAGGGCAGCTTATTTGGGTGCAGGTGTTGTTGGAGTGGCTATGGTTTTCGGTTGCGCCGCGGCCGCTGGATCGGCTGATTCGCTGAATGTCTCAGGGGCAACATTTGGCTGGACAGGCGCTGGCGCAGTTCTAACGACAGGCGGCGGTAGCTTGGCCGGCATGAACAGCGGGCCTTTTTGGCCGCATGCCGCCAGGCTGAGCGTAACCGGAATCATGGCGATCATGGTGATGCGCGACAAATCAAAAATGGGTTTCACGGATTAGAATCACAGTTTAACGAAACGGATTGGAGTGTAGCATGACAGAATCAGAATTCCTGGCCGCGGCAGAGGCTGCCTTAGGCAAGATCGAGACGGCGCTGGAGCAGGCGGCAGATAATACCGATCTGGACGTAGAGTGCAGCCGCAGCGGTAATGTGCTGGAGATCGAGTTCGTCGACAATGGCAGCAAGATTATCGTCAACAGCCAGGCGCCGATGCAGGAGCTGTGGATTGCCGCGAAATCGGGGGGCTTTCACTACAAGCAAAAAGGCGATATCTGGGTTAATACGCGCGACGGTTCAGAGTTCTTTACCGCCTTGTCGGCGATGATCAGCTCCCAGGGTGGCGTAGCGATAGCGCTGTAAATTTTTCTTGCCGAGGCAGTCCGGCAAGAGATTCCTCAAGGTGCATTTGTCGTAAGATATGAGCAATGCAATGTTGTTTTGATACGTTCGTTCGCCAGCTGTACCACGGGCTTGATTTCAACGTTCGCAAGAACTGCATCAAGAAAAGTTGTTCAACGCTTCTCAACTATGGATAGCGACCAATGGACACGATAATAGTCAGGGATTCGGAAGAACCAGGTGTTTGGGGATCGGCCTGCGGCGACGGCAAGGCAGGCGGCTATCGACGGTGGCGCCGGGTGAGCGCCATCTTTTTGACAAGCGCATTCCTGGCAACAATCGAACTGGCAGGGGCAGTCAACGTTCCCGCCGTGGCCGCTGCAGCCAACCAGAACAATCCAATCGGCAATCCGGTCAACAACGGCGCGGCCGAAGCGCCCAGGCACTGGGCCGCCGATACCACCAACGGCTGTAAAGTCTGGAGCTCCGGAGAGATCGCGAGTGACATCACAGCGCGTTGGAGCGGGCGCTGCGAAAATAATTTTGCACAAGGTCCTGGAACCGTACGCTGGCTTAGTAACAACAAGCAGGTGGCGGAACTGACCGGCAACATGGAGCAAGGGAAAATACGAGGCCACACTACCGGCGTCGAAGAACCTGGCAATCGTATTGACGGCATGTTTATCGATTCCTTGCCGGAAGGCGAGGGCAAGGCCAGTTTTGTTGACGGCTCGGTTTATAACGGTATGTGGCATCGCGGACGCCAACTGGGCTACGGGATCATGACGTTTCCGCCGGCGCATCCGCAATATCAGGAGATGCTGAACGAAGGTAGGGGCAGAAGAACCGAGAATGGCACTTATGAATTGCGCGGCTGGTGGGAGGGGAAAAACTTCGTCACTCCGTGCGACAGCGAAGATGAGTGTGAAAAAAAATTGGTGGCGCAGATCAAGCGCGAGCAAGAAGCCGCCGCTGCCAAGGCAGGCACTCCTGTGGCACCCGCACCAGCTGCGACGGTTACTCCTGCTGTCGAGCCCGTCACTGCGACGCCGGCAATTCCCGCAACTGAGCCGGTAGTTACGGCACCAGTAACTCCTGCTGTCGAGCCCGTCACTGCGATGCCGGCAATTCCTGCAGCTGAGCCTGCAGTTACGGCACCGGCAATCCCTGATGTCGGCCCCGTCACTGCGACACCGGCAATTCCTGCAACTGAGCCTGCAGTCGCGGCACCTGCAACTCCTGTTGTCGAGCCCGTAGCTGACACACCAAAAACCGAATTGCCTGCAATGGAACCTGTACCGTCGGCGTTGCCGGTACCCGCAAATCCTGTCATAGAACCGGCGCCGGCGGCAACCGCGCCGATACCGGAATTACCTGCCGTGGCGCCGTCGATTTCAGCGCCCGCTACCCCCGCTGCAGAGCCTGCCAGTGAACCTGCGGCAGTGCCTGACGACAAACCTGCTGTCGTGCCAGAGGCGGCGCCGGTTACCTAGGATTCCGGACATGAAGCACCACTTAATTTAAAACGGATCCAGCTGATGAAGTTTGCACCACATATTTTTGAAACAACCGAACAAGGCAATTCAACAGGTTTAACCGCATCAAGCACATCAAGCGGATACCGGCAGCCATGGCGGGTATTGCGAGTGTTACGGGTAGTACTACGGGTATTGCTCTGTTTCATTTTTTCATCCTGGATGATGTCCGTCGCACACGGACAAATGAAAGCTGACCTGCCTGGCGCCAAGGCTGCCGCCGCCGCGCCGAAAAACCTGCTGGCTGAAGCCGCGCGCAGTGTCGGCGTCAAGCAGTGCCAGCCGGCGATTACGCGTTTGTCGGCGCTTGCCATCAACGGCACCGGGGCGCACGACGTGCTGGTCGACTGGGACCACGCGCATCCCGATCGCGGCCCGTTTTTTTCGCTGACCGGCATCGAATATGCAGGTGCGTCCGCGGCGGTATCCATCACTGCCGTGCCGCAGGGTGGCGGCGCATGTTCGGTTGCCGCCGAGCGCATTTCCATCGCGCCGTATTCATGCAAGAGTATTGCCGACACCGAATTGAAAGGGTATAACGCCACACCTCTGCTGCCAACTTTCACGGTATATGTATCGGCTGCCGAGCCGGGCGGTTCGGTTTCGCTGGTGGATTCACCGCCAGGTTGTCTGATTATCCGGCGCTACGTGCAATACAACTGGACCGAGCAGGCCAACATGGCGACGCCGGCGCCGGCCCATAAGTGACGTGTAAATAATGGCGGCAATGTATTTCTTACTTTAGATTTGAATCCAAGACATGAGTCCTTCAATCGGCGGCCTGCGTATCGGCATCACTATCGGTTTGCACCAGGAAAACGAATCGCTATGGACTAACGGCATCAAGCAAAATGCCGTGTACCTGGCCGAGGCGTTAAAACAATGCCCGAGCGTAGCCTCAGTGCATCTGGTGAATACCACTCCGATAGCCATCACCGCGGCTTTGCCGTGGGACCAGACGCGCTGGCCGACGGTGGCCTTCGGGCAAGCGAAGGATAACCTGGACGTGCTGATTGAACTGGGTGGCCAGGTCGATGCCGATCAGACCGCTTATTTGAAAACGCAGGGATGCCGCCTGATATCGTATTGCTGCGGGGTTGAGTACGTGAACGTCATGCAATCGGTATTATTTTCCCGGCCGATGTGGGGCTACAATCTGTTCGTCAATCAGCGTTACGACGCTATCTGGATGGTGCCCCAGGTAGCGAATACCAGCCAATCCTATTTCGAGACTTTGCGCCGCCGGCCAGCGCAGGTAGTGCCGTTTGTATGGGACCCGATTTTCGTCAATCAACGTAGCCGCCATTTTGAACATCAAGGTGAATATCGTCCGCGCCCCGGCCCCAGGCGGCTGACCGTGATGGAGCCGAACAACGATATTGTGAAATTCTGCATGTACCCGGTATTCATTGCGGAAGAAGCTTACCGGCAGCGGCCGCAAGACATCGAAATCTTGCAGGTAACGAATGCCGATCGCCTGGCGCGCGAAAGCAAGGAATTCATCGCAGTGATGAATCATCTGGATATCGTCCGCCAGCACAAGGCGGTATTCCTGGGGCGTTTCGATACGCCCCAGTTCCTGAGCGAGATGACCGATGTGGTAATTTCTCATCAGATGGAGAATGCGCTGAATTATTTTTATTTCGACGTCTGCTGGCAAGGTTACCCGTTGCTGCATAACGCTTATATGTGCAGCGATCTCGGTTACTACTACGAGGGAAATGATGTGCAGGACGGCTGTAGAAGACTGCTCGAAGTGCTGGCCACGCACGATGGCAGTTGGCAAGATTATCTGGCGCGCCAGCGGCAAGCATTAAGCCGTTATCTGCCGGGCTGCGCACAAGTCACGGCGGAGTACGAGCGTTTATTGGCGACATTGCTGCAACAGGCAATAGTGTAAAAAATGATTTTCAATCTTTCGTGATCCATGAAAAAAATCAATGTAGGTATCTCGATCTTTCCAGTCCATGGGGCGCAGCTCTGGTCCAACGGCCTTAACCAGAACCTGGCGTTCCTGGTGCTGTTGCTGCGGCAAAGCCCGCAAGTCGGCCGCGTGTTTTTACTGAACGGCGGAGCCATCGACCATATGCCTGAGGGGATGGGGCTGGGCGGTCTCGATGTACCGCTGGTGAGGCCCGATGAGGTGACATTCGAGCTGGATGTCGTGATCGAAATGGGTGCTCAGCTGCCGCTGGAGTGGTTGCGTCACGTACGCGCCTTGGGCGTCAAGATCATCACTTTCTTTGTTGGCCACACCTATGCTGACAATGCCGAAGCACCGATGTTCGAGGGCGCCAGCGGCCAGATTTTCAACGGGACGCCATGGCACGAAATATGGACGCTGCCGCATCACATGAAAAGTAGCGGTCCCCTGTTGCGCACCGTGTCGCGGGTTCCCGTGTTCGCCGTGCCGCACATCTGGTCGCCGCTGTTTATCCAGGGCCAGATCGACCAGGTCAAAAAGGACGGTCATCACTTCGGTTATCAAGCGAGGACCGGTGTTGAACGACCGGGTTGGCGTACGGCGATTTTCGAGCCGAATATCTCTGTTGTCAAAAGCTGCTTTATTCCGATGCTGGTCTGCGAACAGGCTTACCGCCTGGATCAGCGTTCGGTGAGCACGATGATGGTCATGAACACGATGCATATGAAGGAACATCTGACTTTCAATCGTTTCGCTATCAACCTCGATCTGACGCAGCATCATAAGGCCACCTACGAGCCGCGCGTAGCGTTTGTCGAGTGCATGGCGCAGCAGAAGATGGATGCGGTGGTCTCGCACCAGTGGGAGTGCGGCCTGAATTATCTGTACTACGATGCGCTCTATGGCGGTTATCCGCTGATACATAATTCGGCATATCTGAAGGCAGGCGGTGTCGGTATCTATTATCCTGATTTCGAAGCCAGCGCCGGCGGCCACGCTTTGCTTGGTGCCTGGCGCCAGGAACCGGAATTCTGGGATGATTATAAAACGGCTGCCACGGCTTACCTGAGCAAGCTCGACCCGCTACGCCCCGAGAATGTGGAAGCATTTGTGAAAAGACTGCAGCACACCGTGGAGGGTCAGGTATGAGCCATTCACTGCCACAACGTAAATTGCGCGTAGGTGTCACCCTGTTTGTGCGGGCCGGGGCGCAATCGATCTGGGAAAACGGCATCTTCCAGAATTGCGCATTCCTGGTGCAGTTATTCAACCAGTCGCCGGCGGTCGAACGCGCGGTGCTGGTGCTGGACGGCTCACCCGACCAGATCAACGACGCCATGATGATGGGCGATCTGGGCATCGACATGATTAGCCTGGAGCAGGCCATGGAGACGCTGGATGTCGTGATTGAAATGAGTGCCCAGCTGAGCGAAGGCTGGGTACGGCAGTTTCGCGAGCGCGGCGGACGTTACGCCTGGATGCGGGTCGGTAACGACTACGTGATCGACATCGAGCGCGCAATGTTCAACAAGCCGCATGGCGGCCTGTGCAGCGACAAACCCTACGACGCGGTGTGGACCTTGCCGGAGTATCTGCGCAGCTGCAAGGACTACTTTAGCCTTACGGCGCGAGCGCCGGTGCATATCGTGCCGCATTTGTGGACGCCGCTGTTTTTCGCCAAAGGCATAGCCACGTTGCCAGATCACCTCAGCTACGGCTATCAGCCCGGCAAGCCGCGCTGGCGGGTGTGCAGTTTCGAACCGAATGTCTGCATGGTGAAAACTTCGCTGCTGCCGATGCTGGCCTGCGAAGAAGCGTATCGCGCACAGCCGGCGTTCCTGGAAAACCTGCGTGTCTGCAATACCTTGCACTTGAAAGAGCACCTCAAATTCTCGCAGTTTGCGCGTACGCTCGATGTCGTGAATCACGGCCTGGCATCATTTGAAGGACGTTTTGCCGTGTATGAATTCATGGCCAGCTATGGCGACTGCATCATTTCGCACCACTGGGAAAACGGCCAGAATTACCTGTACTACGAAGCCTTGTACGGAGGGTATCCGCTGATCCACAATTCGGAGTTCATCAAGGACTACGGCTACTATTATCCGGACTTCGATTCGTTCGCCGGCGGCCAGGCCGTGCTGCGTGCATTTGCGACGCACGATGCACAGATAGAGGATTACAGGCGCAACGCGCAGACATTGCTGCGCACGCTGGATGTGAGCTTGCCGGAGAATATTGAGATCTATACCCGGCGCTTGCTGGATTTGTATTCGAACTAAAACACGGGGTGGGCACAAATCACAAATGTGCCCACTCCACATCAGAACAATTCGTTCTTGACCTCATCCCTGGCTTTTTCTTCTTCCGTCGGTGCCGTAGTGCCGCCACCAAGGCTTTGGGTAGCGATGCCCGGCGGGTATTCAGCGTAATAATATTCGCCGCCGGAATGCACCAGGCCTTCCGGCACCACGCGGTCTTCCATCGGTATGCCCTTCAACGCCTGTTGCATGAAGCTGATCCAGATTGGCAACGCCAGGCCGCCGCCGGTTTCCTTATCGCCCAGGCTGCGCGGCTGGTCGTAACCCATCCAGCCGACCGCCACCAGCGACGGTTGATAACCGGCAAACCACGCATCCAGCGAATCGTTGGTGGTGCCTGTCTTGCCGGCCAGGTCGGTACGGTTGAGCGATAGTGCCTTGACTGCGGTACCGTAGCGCACGACATCACGCATCATGCTATCCATCATGAAGGCATTGCGTGGATCGATGATGCGATTGGCTTCGTCGCCAGCGATCTCCGGATGAACTTGCGACAAGACATTGCCATCGGCATCGGTAATCTTGCTGATGATGTAGGGGCTGACTTTATAGCCACCATTGGCAAAGACTGCGTAACCGCCAACCATTTGCAGCGGCGTCACTGCGCCTGCACCCAGTGCCAGTGTCAGGTATGGCGGATTTTTGTCAGCATCAAAGCCGAAACGCGTCACATATTCCTGCCCGTATTTGGCACCGATCTTATCCAGGATGCGCACCGAGACCACGTTCTTCGATTTGGTCAGTGCCTTGCGCATGCTCATCGGACCTTCGTACTTGTTGCCGTAGTTCTTCGGTTGCCAGATCTGGCCGCCGGTCTGGCCGCCGCCATAGGTAAGTGGTGCATCGTTGATGATGGTAGCCGGCGACAAGCCTTTTTCCAGCGAGGCGGAATAAATGAATGGTTTGAATGACGAACCCGGCTGACGCCAGGCTTGCGTGACGTGATTGAATTTGTTGCGGTTGAAGTCGAAGCCGCCTATCAAGGCGCGGATGGCGCCGTCCTTGGTGTCAGCCGCAACGAAGGCCGATTCCACCGCCGGCATTTGCGTGATGCTCCAGTTTTTTCCTTCCAGCATGACGCGGATGATGGCGCCGCGTTTGACTTTACGTTGCGGCGGCGCTTTGTCGCTCAGCAAATTGGTGGCGATGCCCAGGCCGGCGCCGCTGATGCTGATTTCCTGGCCCGAGGACAGTAACGCGCGGACCAGTTTCGGGGTTGCCTCCAGTACCACCGCCGCCACGATTTCATCGCTGTCGGGATGGTCTGCCAGTTCTACTTCGATCGCGTCTTCGGCTTCTTCCTTGGTGTCGTCAGGGATGTCCATATAGCCTTCCGGTCCGCGATAGCCGCGTCGCTTCTCATAGTCCATGACGCCGCGGCGCAGCGCTATATACGCCGCGTCCTGGTCGGCCTTGGTGATGGTGGTGAAGACGTTGAGACCACGCGTGTAGGTGTTTTCCTTGAATTGCTCGTACACCAGCTGACGCGCCATTTCAGCGACGAATTCGGCGTGGATGCCAAATTCGCTGGCGCCGCTCTTGATGTGCAGGGTTTCGTTCTTGGCTTGCTCGTACTGCGCCGGGGTGATGTAACCCAGCTGCAGCATGCGCAGCAAGATATATTGCTGGCGCACAGTCGCCCGTTTCGGATTGACGACCGGATTGTTGGCTGACGGCGCTTTCGGCAAACCGGCCAGCATCGCGGCTTCAGCGGTGGTGATATCTTGCAGTTTCTTGCCGAAATAGATTTGCGCTGCCGAAGCAAAGCCGTAAGCACGCTGGCCCAGATAAATCTGGTTCATGTAGACCTCAAGAATCTGGTCCTTGCTCAGGTTGCGCTCGATCTTCCATGCCAGCGGAATTTCATAGAGAAATTTGCGCGATGCTTTCTGGAAGAAGGTCGGCTCGTTGCTGGTCAGGAAAAAATTGCGGGCGACCTGCTGCGTGATCGTACTGGCGCCGCCGCCGCCGCCGGTCAGGTTGGAAAAACTGGCGCGCAGGATGCCTTGGTAATCGACCCCGCCATGCTGGTAAAAACGGTCGTCTTCAATCGCCAGCACGGCCTTCTTCATCACATCGGGAATTTCGTTGATGCGCACCAGGCTGCGCCGTTCTTCGCCGAATTCACCGATCAGGACGCCGTCGGCCGAGAAAATCCGCAATGGAATCTTGGGTTTGTAGTCGGTCAGCGAATCCAGCTCCGGCAAGTTCGGGTAGGCCATTGCCAGCATCAGGAAAAAAGTCAGGCAGCCGATAACAACCAAGCCGACAACAATCCCGAAAAAACCGAGTATCAACCGCAGTAACAGCGGCAAGCGACGGCGCGAAGGGGGAGTGGTTTGCGGGGTGTCGCTGGCTGTGTCTGGAGGCGTCATGCGATGTGTTTTATGAAAGATGGATGCCACGCATTATAGCGGCACAGCGTCTGGCGCCAGTTAGGTAATACGCTGAACTGTTATTGAATTGTCCTTGAATTGCCTCCCGGAGGGTACTTGGCTCAAAACTTGCTCTGCATCATGCGTTCTTGATGAACAGCAAACTGCGTTGTGAAATTCAGACAGAAATTGTCGGTGAAAAACAAATTAGGTTGAGTGGAGTCGCTGCGGCGGCTATTTTAGTATTACTTAAACAATTGCCATGTGGAAATTTCTTTACAGCACTGCACTCTTATTGCTACGATTTCACCTTATAAAATTTAACATTGCTGTAAGCCCTGTTTTACAGGTTTTTCCTAACTTCGAGACGGAATCCCGCTAATGGGATCGCCTTGCAGGCAGAATGTTCCCCAAATTATACATACTCGGGAGAAATGCTCTTGGCATTAGATCTTGGATCGCTGATCGGTAAAAAGAACCCGCCGCTGGTGGGGATTGATATTAGTACGTCGGGCGTCAGGCTGGTTGAGCTGTCCGAGACGGGCAAGGATCAGTTGCGTCTGGACCGCTTCGCTTCGGAACCATTGCCGCGTGGCGCTGTGGTGGATGGCAACATTGAAAATATCGAGCAAGTCACGGAAGTAGTACGGCGTCTGTGGAAAAAAAGCGGCTCCAGCACCAAGCTGGTGGCTTTAGGCATGCCGCCGGCATCGGTGATTACTAAAAAGATCATTCTGGCCAGCGGCATGCTGGAAGAAGAACTTGAGATGCAGGTCGAATCCGAAGCCAGCCAATATATTCCGTTTGCGCTAGATGAGGTGAGCCTTGATTTTGACGTTATCGGCCCGGCGCAGCATTCCCCGGACGACGTTGAAGTGTTGTTGGCAGCTACCCGTAAGGAGAAGGTCGAGGACCGCGTGGCGGTGGCAGAGGCGGCTGGCCTCAAGCCTACCGTGATGGACATCGAATCCTACGCAGCGCGTGCGGCGATTAACCGCATCATCGGCCAATTACCGAAAGCCGGACAAGGACAGATTGTCGGCCTGTTTCAAATCGGCACGCAAACCACGCACGTATCGGCTTTGCTGGACGGCCAGCTGATTTATGAGCGCGAGCAGCCGTTTGGCGGCAATCAACTGACACAAGACATCGTGCGCGCCTATGGGCTGTCGTATGAAGAGGCGGATACCAAAAAGCGTACTGGTGACCTGCCTGACGGCTATCAACAAGAGATCCTCAACCCGTTCCTGGAGAGCGCCGCGCTGGAAGTCACGCGGGCGATCCAGTTCTTCTTTACTTCGACGCCGTACACCCGCATCGACCAATTGTTCCTGGCCGGCGGCTGCGCCACTATTCCTGGCCTGGTTGAGGTGGTAGCGGGACGCGCCAAGATTTCCACCTCGGTAGTCAGTCCGTTTACCGGCATGCAACTTGGGCCGAATGTGAGAGAAAAACAATTGCGCATGGATGCACCGTCTTATCTGGTTGCCTGCGGTCTGGCGATGCGGAGGTTTGGCTGATGATCAAGATTAACTTACTGCCGCACCGCGAAGCCAAGCGCAAACAGCGCAAGAATGCTTACTTCGCCATGTTGGCATTATCTGCAGTTGTCGGTCTGGTAACGGTGCTGGTGGTCGGCGCATTTATCGCCAACAGTATCGCTAACCAGACTCAGCGCAACAATTTTATTACCGCCGAAAACAAACGTCTTGACGGTGAAATCGCGGAAGTTGCCACTCTCAAGCAGGAAATCGAGGCATTGAAGGCGCGCCAGCAAGCTGTGGAAGATCTGCAGAGCGATCGCAATCAGCCTGTGTATCTGATGGATGAACTGGTCAAGCAGGTGCCGGAAGGCGTCTATCTGAATTCTTTCAAGCAGGATGGTCAGCGGGTGGCGCTGAATGGTTATGCGCAGTCGAATGAGCGGGTGTCCGAATTGCTGCGCAATTTGGGTAACAACTCGGCCTGGCTGGAACGCCCTGACCTGATCGAGATTCGTTCCGCCAATATCGGCACTGGACGCGACAGCAAGCATGTGTTCGCGTTCACCGTCAATGTCGGCATCAAACGACCGTCTGACAAGGACGCTAAAGATACCGCTGCGACGCCAAAAACTGCGGCAGCCGGGGCAGCTACTGCAGCCGTTGGCGGCACTGCGGCTGCACCAAAAGCAACTTTGAAAGACGCCAAATGACGGATCTGAATAATTTGGGCGCCTCGCTGAGCGCGCAGTTTCGTGGATTGAACGGTCGCCATCCGGGCCAATGGCCGATAGTTCCTCGTGTTTTATCCGGCGTCGGGGTGTTCCTGCTGGTGCTGGCGGCGGGTTGGTTTCTTTACTGGAGCGATCAGAACGATGAGCTCAACGCTGGCCAACAGAAGGAAGTGCAGCTGAAAGACGAGTACAAGTCGAAGGTCCAGCAAGCCATCAATCTGGAAGCATTGCAAAAGCAAAAGCTGCAGGTGGCCGATTACGTCGCCACCCTGGAAAAGCAATTGCCTAGCAAGGCAGAGATGGATGCGTTGCTGTCCGATATCAATCAGGCCGGTCTGGGACGCGGGCTGCAGTTTGAATTGTTCAAGCCAGGCCAGGTGGTAGTGAAGAATTATTACGCCGAACTGCCGATCAATATCAAGGTAACCGGTAATTATCACGATGTCGGCTCGTTCGCCAGCGACATCGCCAACCTGCCGCGCATCGTGACCTTGAATAATATGAGCCTGGCAACCGGCAAGGATGGCACGCTGAGCCTCGACGCGATTGCCAAAACCTTCCGGTATCTGGATAAGGACGAAGTGGTCGCGCAGCGTAAAGCCACCGATTCAGCAAAGCAGAAAGGTCAAAAATGACGTTTTTTCGCATTGGGCGTCTGACCCAGGTGACATTTTTTGTCGTATTCATCTCAACTTTGTCAGGTTGCGGCGACAGCGGCGTGCCGGAACTGAAAGAATGGATGGCCGACGTCAAGAGCCATACCAAGGTCGGGATTCCTAAGCTGATCGAGCCTAAGAAGTTTATTCCCTTCACGTATGCCGGCGCGACCAGCGTCGATCCGTACAACCCCAACAAGTTGCTGGTGGCGCTGGCCAAGTTGCACGGCAATTCAACCGGCTTGAAGCCAAACCTGGATCGCCGCCGCGAAACGCTGGAAAACTATCCGCTGGATACGATCAAGATGGTTGGCACGTTGCAAAAAGTGGGTTTGAGCTATGGCTTGCTGCAAGTCGACAAGACCGTGTTCCAAACCAAGGTGGGGAATTACGTGGGACAGAATTTCGGCATGGTTACCAAGATCACTGAGTCCGAAGTAATTTTGAAAGAAATCGTACAAGATGCGTCCGGCGAATGGGTCGAACGCGAAGCCAAGTTAGCGTTGCAGGAGAGCACAAAATGATTGCAGCAGGAAAAAAATTCGTTAACCTGAGCGTAAGCCGGCTGAGCGTGATGCGACAGACGGTATTGAAGTTTGTTGCGCTGGTGTGCTTACTGGTAACCGGAGCATCGGTAATGGCAGCCGAAGATAATGCCATTACTTCGATCAGCGCCAATCAGCAGGGTGCCAACGTCATCGTCAAGATTAATTTCAAGCGTCCTTTAAGCGCACAGCCAACGGCGTTTTCCGTGATTAGTCCTGCCCGCATCGCTTTTGATTTTGTCGGCGTCGGCAACGCCACCGGCAAAACCTCGCAAGACATCAGTCTGGGCGATGTGCGTAATGTGGTGGTGGCGCAAGCTGACGATCGCTCGCGTTTGGTATTCAACCTGAAACGCTCGTTGTCGTATGCCACTGCAATGGATGGCAATGCCTTGGTCGTTACCATCGACGGTTCCGGCGGCCTGGCAACGCCAGTCAATGCTGTCGGCATGCCGGTTCGTCCCGCTACAGCAGCCGTAGCGGGAGCCGCAGCCGCAGCGCCAGCAGCTGCACCTTTGTTAAACGGCAAGCCGGCCTTGCGCGATATCGATTTCCGCCGCGGCACCGCAGGTGAAGGCCGGGTTGTGATTGATTTGCCGAACACCCAGGTTGGCGTCGATGTGCGCCAGCAAGGCCAGACGATTGTGGTGGATTTCCTGAAGACCAGTTTGCCGGATGTTTTGCGTCGCAAGCTCGATGTCGGTGATTTCGGTACGCCGGTCAAGACCATTACGACTGTGACCCAGGGCGAAAATGTGCGCATGATCATCGAGCCGAAAGGCCTGTGGGAACAAAGCGCTTATCAAAGCGACAGCCAGCTGGTGATCGAAGTCAAGCCGCTCAAGGAAGATCCGAACAAGCTGGCGCAAGGTACGCAAGGCTATCACGGCGACAAGCTGTCCCTGAATTTCCAGAACGTCGAAGTGCGCTCGGTATTGCAGGTGATTGCCGATTTTACCGGTCTGAACATCATTACCAGCGATACCGTTGGCGGCAACCTGACCTTGCGCCTGAAAGACGTTCCCTGGGATCAGGCTTTGGATATCGTGATGCAAGCCAAGGGCCTTGACATGCGTAAAAACGGTTCGGTCATCTGGATTGCGCCGAAAGACGAATTATTGACTAAGGAAAAAATGGAGCTTGAGCAGCGTTCGCAAATTGCCGAACTGGAGCCATTGCGTACCGAGTCATTCCAGCTGAATTATCAGAAGGCCGAAGCCTTCAAGAAAGTATTCGGGATTGATGACACCGGTGGCGGTGGCGGCAGCGCTGGCAAGAAGAAGAATTCCATCTTGTCGAACCGCGGCAGCGCCGTGATCGACCCTCGCACCAATCAGTTGTTCGTGACCGATACGCCGACCACCTTGCAGAACATCCGCAATCTGATTCAAAAAATCGATGTTGCGTCACGACAAGTTTTGATCGAAGCACGTATGGTCGAAGCGAACGATGGCTTCAGCCGTAACCTTGGCGCCAAGCTTGGATTTGGTTTCAATAGCAAGAATGTCTCCTCCGGAGGTACGCAAAATGCGACGACAACGACTGGCACAGTTCCCCTGACGTCAGGGAATTCAGTGAATTTACCGGCCAATCCTAGTACTGGTACAGCTGGTTCGGTGGCTTTGACTCTGTTTAATTCCGCTGCGTCGAAATTCATCAGCCTGGAGCTGTCGGCACTGGAAGCGGACGGCAAGGGCAAGATTATCTCCAGCCCGCGTGTGGTCACGGCGGATCAGCAAAAAGCCCTGATTGAACAAGGTACTGAAATTCCTTATCAAAATGCAACCAGCAGCGGCGCTACCTCCGTAGAGTTCAAGAAAGCCAACCTGAAGCTGGAAGTGACCCCGCAGATCACCCCGGACGGCAATGTCATTTTGACAGTGGATGTAACCAATGACAGTGTAGGCGTGGTCGTTCCTGGCGGCGTTTCGATCAATACCAAGCATGTCCAGACCCAGGTGCAGGTTGAGAATGGCGGCACGGTGGTGATTGGTGGTATCTACACCCAGACAATTTCAAATGATGTTAATAAAGTGCCACTGCTTGGAGATATTCCAGTTCTGGGTTATCTTTTCAAACAAACGGCAACTGTTAACAAACGGACTGAATTATTAATTTTCCTGACACCGAAGATTGTCATCGACCGGATTTCTGGGCAGTAATTGCCCGGAAGGCGCCGGTTAGACGCCGGTGTCTGCATTTTGAGCAAAAGGTTGAGTGGTGAAATGGTGCGGTACACAGGCAATATCTTTCTGGTAGGCCTGATGGGCGCGGGCAAGACTACGGTTGGCCGCGCCCTGGCAAAAAAACTCAACAAGCTATTCATTGATTCGGATCACGAAATCGAGGCGCGTACTGGCGTCTCGATTCCTTTGATTTTTGAAATAGAAGGCGAAGAGAGCTTCCGTCAGCGCGAGACGGAGGTGATACGCGACCTGAGCGGCCGGCGCGGCATTGTGCTGGCCACTGGTGGCGGCGCCGTCATGCGTCCCGAAAATCGCGAATATCTCAAAAGCCGCGGCACCGTGATTTACCTGCGTGCCAGCATCCATAACATCCTGCAGCGTACCAGCCGCGATAAAAACCGGCCGCTATTGCAAACCGCCGATCCGCGCCGACGCCTGGAAGAATTGTCACGGCAGAGGGAACCATACTATCGCGACGTCGCCGACATTGTCATCGACACTGGCCGACCTAACGTACAATTCCTTGTGCACAGCATTTTGAGCCAGCTGGAGTTGTTGCCAAACCAGTTGCCAGATGAGCTTGAGCAAGAACAAGAGTCGCAAGCCGGTGCAACCAGCCAGGCTAGCACCAGCGTCCCTATTTCATCAAATTTTCCTATGAATCAGTCGTCAACCTTTCCGGTCCCAGCGCCAACCATCACGCTCCAGGTAGAACTGGGCGAACGCAGCTATCCGATCGAGATCGGGCCGTCGCTATTGACCGACCGCGAGCGCATCGCCCGCCTGATCACAGGCAAGCAGGTCGCCGTGGTGACCAACACCACGGTCGCACCGTTGTATCTCCAAGGTTTTAGCCAGGCATTGAAAGATGCCGGCAAGAGCGTGCTGGAAATCGTCTTGCCGGACGGTGAGGAAGAAAAGAACTGGGCCAGCCTGATGCAGATCTTCGATTGCCTGCTGAGCGCAAAATGCGATCGCAAGACGACCCTGATCGCCTTGGGCGGCGGAGTGATCGGCGATCTTACCGGTTTCGCTGCTTCGGCCTACATGCGTGGCGTGCCATTCGTGCAGATTCCGACCACGCTGCTGGCCCAGGTTGATTCCTCCGTGGGCGGGAAAACCGGTATCAATCATCCATTGGGCAAAAACATGATCGGCGCTTTTTATCAGCCGCAAGCTGTGATCGCCGATACCATGACCTTGCATACCCTGCCGGAGCGCGAGCTGTCGGCCGGGCTGGCAGAAGTGATTAAATACGGCGCGGTGATCGACGCCGCATTTTTCAAATGGATAGAGGACAACATCGATGCGCTGATGGCGCGTGATAACGTCGCCCTGGCCTACGCCATCCGCCGTTCCTGCGAGCTGAAGGCCGACGTTGTCAGGCAAGATGAGCGTGAAGGCGGTTTGCGCGCCATCCTGAATTTCGGCCATACCTTCGGCCACGCGATTGAATCCGGCCTGGGCTACGGTAAGTGGCTGCATGGCGAAGCGGTCGGTTGCGGCATGGTGATGGCGGCAGATCTGTCGCACAGGCTCGGCCACATCGGCGCCATTGACAAGGAACGGGTCTGCGCGTTGGTACGCGCCGCCGGTTTGCCGACCGAGGCGCCCAACCTGGGCGCCCAGCGCTGGCTGGAACTGATGCAGATCGATAAGAAGAACGAAGACGGCCAGATCAAGTTCATTTTGATGAAGCCTTTGGGTGGCCATCTGATCACTACAGCACCGCAAGATGCCCTGCTGGCGACAATTCAGCAACTAGCTTCCGGAGACATGCCACGATGAACCAGGAAACGTCCCTCGCACCCTATGCCGCACATTCTGCGCTGTCGCGAGGACGTTTGTTCGAGGAAGCCTCGCCTAGCGCACGCAGCGAGTTTCAGCGCGACCGCGACCGCATCATCCACTGCACCGCATTCCGCCGGCTGGAATACAAGACCCAGGTATTCGTCAATCACGAGGGAGACCTGTTCCGCACGCGCTTGACGCACAGCATCGAAGTAGCGCAAATCGCCCGTTCGATTGCGCGCAACCTGCAATTGAACGAAGACCTGGTAGAAGCCATTTCACTGGCCCACGATCTGGGGCACACGCCATTCGGCCATGCCGGCCAGGATGCCTTGAACGACTGCATGGAAGGCCACGGCGGCTTCGAACATAATTTGCAAAGCCTGCGCGTGGTCGATCAGCTGGAACAGCGCTACGGCGCGTTTGACGGCTTGAACCTGATGTTTGAAACGCGCGAAGGCATCCTGAAGCATTGTTCGCTGGCCAACGCCAAGAAACTGGGCGATATCGGCGAGCGCTTCATTCAGCGCAAGCAACCGACGCTGGAAGCGCAAGTCGCCAACCTGGCGGATGAGATTGCTTATAACAACCACGATGTCGACGACGGTTTGCGTTCAGGCTTGCTGACGCTGGAGCAGATGAACCAGATTGAGTTCTATGCCACGCACAGCCGCCAGGTCGAGTTGTTGTATCCCGGGCTGAGCGGGCGCCGCGCGATCAATGAAACGGTGCGGCGCATGATCAATGCCCTGATCACCGACCTGATCCAGACATCCCGGCAACGCATCCTGGATGCACGCCTGCAAAGCGTCGACGATGTACGTAATGCGCCACCCCTGATCGCATTTTCCGATGGCATGGCGCAGCAAGCCGCTATGCTGAAACGCTTCCTGCGCGAAAACCTGTACCGTCATTACCTGGTCAACCGCATGACCGCCAAGGCGCGCCGCATCGTTGCAGAACTGTATGCATGTTTTAGCGCCGAGCCGAATCTGCTGCCCCCCGACTATCAGTTCGGCCAGGCCGGCACGCAACAGCAAGCGCGCGCGATTGCCGATTACATCGCCGGCATGACCGACCGCTATGCGATACGTGAACACAGGCGTTTGTTCCTGGTAGACGAAGGCCATCTTTAAGATTCACGCGCCAGCCTCATTCATAGTTTGTAGATCTGATTGCAATAGGTTGAGTTAGACTTTGTCGTTGTCCATTTAACTTCACAAGGATCAATTATGCGTCGCGCATACCAAACAGCACTGACAATCACTCTGGCGGTGACCGCATCGGCCGCGCTTGCTTTATCGATAGGCGATTTGAGTAACCAGGACGCCAGCAGCGGCCTGAAAGCCGCGCTGCAAAAAGGCGCGGATGTTGCGGTGTCCAAGTTGGGGGTCGAGAATGGCTTCCTGAATAATGACAAGGTCAAGATCGGTTTGCCCAGCGTGCTGGATAAAGCCATGCCGCTGTTGAGGATGACTGGCCAGGGACAGAAACTGGACGATCTGGTGGTGTCGATGAATCATGCGGCGGAACAGGCAGTGCCGTTGGCCAAGCCCTTGCTGTTGAATGCGGTCAAATCGATGTCGGTGACAGATGCAAAAAATATCCTGACCGGCGGCGATACTTCAGTCACCGATTTTTTCAGACAGAAGACTTCGGCGCAATTGGGACAGAAATTCCTGCCTATCGTCAAAGGCGTGACCGACCGCAACGGCCTGTCGGCGCAATATAACTCGGTCATGGGGCAAGTCGGTAAAACCGGCATGGTGCCGGCGGAGCAAAGCACCGTAGAAGGCTACGTTACCCAACGCGCGCTGGATGGCTTATACACAATCATAGGTGAAGAGGAAAAGGCGATTCGCCAGGATCCTGTCGGTGCGGGCAGTGCGATTATCGGCAAAGTCTTTGGCGCGCTTAAGTAAGAGCGGAAGAACCTTCAACAACGATAATATGATTTACCAATAAGCAGGTTTACCAATAACAAAGGGCGCATTAACTGCGCCCTTGTTCATTTATTGGCGCGAGCTAAACTAAACAGTTCGCTCGCGCGCTCGGCGACCGGTTCAGGTCGCGGCGGGGAGTTCTTCCGGCAGATGTTTGATAGCATCGTGCTGATGGTCCTGCATCTTGTCCTTGTATTTGATCACCTGGCGATCGAGCTTGTCGATCAGTGCATCAATGGCGGCATAAAGATCGTGAGCAATACTTTCAGCATGCAAATCTTTTCCTTTTACGCGCAGATTAATTTCCGCTTTTTGGCGCTTTTCTTTTTCAGTGATTTTGTCGACGGTCAGAATCACGCTGATATCGATGACCTGGTCGAAGTGGCGTTTGATACGCTCTAGTTTGCTTTGTACATATTCGCGAATGGCAGGGGTTAATTCGAGGTGATGCCCACTGATGGTGAAGTTCATACAGCGCTCCTATCAAGAATATTGCTGGCGGTCCGGAACAGAACAGGCTGAATCTTTAGGCGGACGGTTCACGAGGAACTGTCCTGGCAAGAATCAATGAAAACTCAATGAAAACCGCTTGATCCAAACACAGCAAGGTTAAGCTTTACAATCAAACCAGAAAAAAACTACAAGGCCTTGCGCAAATTAACAGACGGAATTTTCAGTGCTTCGCGATATTTTGCGACGGTGCGGCGGGCGACCACCATACCTTGTTCCGCAAGCATGTCGGCAATCTTGCTGTCAGAGAAAGGACTTTTTGAATCTTCCGCTCCTATCAATTGCTTAATGAGTGCCCTGATTGCCGTTGAGGAAGCCTCTCCACCTGCCTCAGTAGCAACATGGCTGCCGAAGAAATACTTCAGTTCAAACATCCCGTGGGGAGTAAGCATGTATTTCTGTGTGGTTACACGAGAAATAGTACTCTCGTGTAGTCCCAGTGTATCAGCTATTTCACGCAACACAAGCGGCCTCATTGCGACCGCCCCGTGAGAAAAGAAGTTCCTCTGGCGTTCCACTATCGCTTGCGCAACGCGCAAGATGGTGTCGAAGCGTTGACGCATATTCTTGATCAGCCATTTGGCTTCCTGCAGCTGGGAAGTGAGGGCGCCGTCGCCCTTGCTTTGCTTCAGAATGTTGGCATACAGGACATTCACCCGCAACCTTGGCATGACGTCATTATTCAGCATCACCTGCCAGCCTTGCTTGCTGCGCCTGACGATCACATCCGGCACCACGTAGTCTGACGTATTGGCGGCAAAGGGCGCGCCGGGATGCGGATTGCACTGCTTGATGACGACTTGCGCCTCACGCAGATCCTCGTCGTCGCAATCGAGCGCTTTCTTGATTTTATTGAAATCACGTTGCGCAAAGAGCATCAGGTGATCTTGCACAATCGCCAATGCCAGGCGGCGCGTGACAAATGGCACTTTGATAAAACGCTTGATCTGCAAGCTCAGGCATTCCGATGCGTTACGGGCGCCGACGCCTGCCGGGTCGAAACTTTGCACCATTTTCAGCGCCATCGATAACTCTTCGATCGCGATCTCCAGCTCTGGCGGCAGACGCTCCAGGATTTCTTCCAGCGATTCTTCCAGGTAGCCGTTATCGTCCAGCGCATCGATGGTCAGTTCGACCAATGCCCGATCGCGCATGTCGTGCAGCGTTTCGCGCATTTGCTGTAACAGATGTTCACGCAACGTCAATTCGTGGGCTTCCAGTTGCGGCCGCGCATCCTCGTCGTCCGAGGTTTTCGAGTTGCGTGCGATATCGTCAAAACTCCATTCGCTATCGCCGCTTTCACTATTTTCGGGGCTGCCATCCGCTGCCGGCGGCGTATCTGAACTGGCTTCGCTTTCGCTGGGCGAGCTGCTGACCTCGCTATCGCCGATCGGCGCGTCCATGGTTGACGTACTGCCGCTGATAGCGCCGTCCGCCAGTAAGCGCACGGAATTATCGAGCGGGTCGTCGATCCGCTCCAGCAACGGATTGTCCGACAAGATCTGCTCCAGTTCCTGATGCAGTTCGAGCGTAGACAGTTGCAACAGCCGTATCGACTGCTGCAATTGAGGCGTCAGCGCAAGATGCTGGGAGGTGCGAAGCTGGAGTGATTGTTTCATGGCTACCGTGCGGACAATTCACTTCTATGGTTTGTTGTAAGGAGTTCAAGCGCCACTGTGCTGCGGCGAATTACGCTGCCTGTAATTACATCGTTCTCGCGTTCGTGAAGTTACATGCGGAAATGCTCGCCGAGATACACGCGCCGTACCGACTCGTCTGCGATGATGTCGTCCGGACTGCCGCTGGCCAGCACGCTACCTTGATTGATGATGTAGGCGCGATCGCAAATGCCCAGTGTTTCGCGCACATTGTGGTCGGTAATCAGTACGCCTATGCCGCGTTCCTTAAGGAAGCGGACAATGCGCTGGATCTCGATCACGGCAATCGGGTCGATCCCGGCAAACGGTTCATCCAGCAGGACGAAGCGGGGATTGGTTGCCAGCGCGCGGGCAATTTCGACGCGCCGGCGTTCGCCGCCGGAGAGCGACAAGGCCTGGTTTTCACGTAGCTTTTCGATTTGCAATTCATGCAGCAGTTTATGCAATTGCTCGTCGATCTCGGCTTTGGTGAGCGCCTTGCCATTGGGGCGCTGCAATTCGAGTACGGCGCGGATATTGTCTTCTACGGTCAGCTTGCGAAATACCGACGCTTCCTGCGGCAGATACGACAGACCAAGCACTGCGCGCCGATGGATCGGCAGGCGTGAAATGTCGACGCCGTCGAGATCGATCTCGCCGCCATCCGATGGCACCAGGCCGACGATCATGTAGAAGGATGTGGTTTTGCCGGCGCCGTTAGGCCCCAGCAGGCCGACCACTTCGCCGCACCGGACTTCCAGCGATACGTCATGCACCACCTGGCGCGCGCCATAGCTCTTTTGCAGACCTTTAACGATCAGGGTACTAGGCGCGGTCATGGGGCAGCTTTCGGACGTGGCTGGATCACTGCGCGGATGCGCCCGGCGCCAGACTGGCTGGTGCCGTTGACCGTATTGTTGACTGAATAGAATTCAGTGCGGCTGTCGTAGGAAATGAATTCGCCATTTACTTCGTCAGTCGGCTTGTCGCCTTGCAAGCGGCGCATTTGCGCCTTCGAAAACAGTTTGGTGACTTCGGTCTTGCCGTCGTATTCAATACGTTCGGCGTGGCCATCGATCCACAGGTCCGGACCGCCGTCGCGTTTTTGACGGAACGTCGCCAGCTTGCCCGGATCCGCATACAAAGTCGCGTATTGATAACCGGACGGATCGGTGGTCACTACCACGCGATCGGCTTTCATCAGCAACGTGCCACGCGTCAGGACCACGTTGCCGGTGGCGACGTTGACCTGCTTGACGTCGTCATACGTAAGCTGGTCGGAATCGATCAGTGTCGGTTTCTCGGAGTCTGCTTTTTCTGCATGCGCGACGCCGGCGGCACCGACGCCGAGTAATAGCAGAGATATGAAAAAAATTCGTTTCATGAAAAATCCTGGATAAAGGATAGAGCTATATGCATAAAAATGGGGGCGATGGATTGCAATGCGTTGCATATGATCGTCGTCGCTCAATGAGGTGTCGGCGGAAATACGCCATGCACCTTGCTAAACAGTTTCAGTACACGCGTGGAATTGTTGAAATCCATGCCGGTACCGTGCAATATCGATTGCCCCAGCGTGAGTTCCACCGGTCGGTCTGATTGCATGACATCGTCGTCTGGCAATAGCAGCAGATACTCTGATTTCAGGTGAAAGTTGTCCGCCTTCGGCGTCTTTGGCCGATCCGCATTAACGTCGCCGTATAAATGCACCTTGCTATTGTTGTCTTCAATCTTGCCGCGGTTCGCACGCAGGTTCATCGGCGGCTTTTCTTTATCCAGGCTATGGATCAGCGGCTTTTGCACATCAAACGAATCGTCCAGCGGATTGTGCGTCAGCAGATCGCCCGAAATGTTGTAGCGCGGCAGTCCGCTGGGTGACATTTGCACGTAGTTGAAATGCTCGACGAAATAATCCGGCTCGATGCGCGCGACCTTCGGCAGCGAATCCTCGGTATGTTTGTTCATCACCTGCACCAGCCAGAAACTGCCGAGCGCCAGCAAGATGAACAATATCAGTAACAGCAGGAAGCGAAAGCGATAGGTGGTGCGCAGATTTTTCATACTTTACCTGGCATTGGCGGAGTTGCCGGCAGACTAGCGCCGAGATACGATGCCAATGCCTCGGCATAGGTGTTTTGCGCACGCATGATCAGGTCGCAGATTTCGCGCGCAGCACCATGGCCGCCGCCGGCCCGGGTGACGTAATGCACGCGGCTTCTGACATCAGGATGGCCGTTCGGCACGCTGGCGGCAAAACCGACTTGCGAAAGGATCGGCAAATCGATTACATCATCGCCGATGAATCCGCATGCGTCCGGCGTCAGTTGCAGTTGCGCCAGCAATGCGGCAAAAGCCGCATGCTTGTCATGCACGCCTTGATGCACATGGGCGATGCCGAGGTCGCTGGCGCGACGGCTGACAATCGCCGACTTGCGCGCGCTGATGATCGCAGTGGCGACGCCGCTTTGCTGCAACTGTTTGATGCCATGCCCGTCAAGCACGTTGAAGCGTTTGAGTTGTTCGCCGTCGGCGCCGTACAACAGGCCGCCGTCGGTCAGGATACCGTCGACATCAAAAATCATCAGGCGGACCCGCGCGGCACGCGCTGCCAGATCTGCACCTGCTGTCAGATCGGCGCCCTCGCCATGGCTAACCGAGGTCGTCATCAGATCACCTTGGCACGGGTCAGGTCATGGATATGCAGCGCGCCGACCAATTTTCCAGTGGCATCGCTGACCAGCAGCTGATTGATGCGGAACTGCTCCATCATGTGCACCGCGTCGACCGCCAGCTGATCGGGGCCGATGGTGCGCGGATTGGCGTGCATCACATCGGCAATCGTCAGTTTGGTGAAATCTTGCACCTGCTCGATCAGGCGCCGCAGATCGCCGTCGGTAAACACGCCGATGGCATGGAAATGCTCGTCCACCACGGCGGTCATGGCGATCCCCTTGCGGGTGATCTCAAGCAAAGCCAGCGACAGCGACACATCCGCAGTCACTGCCGGGATTGCTTCGCCGCTGCGCATGACGTCACGCACATGGGTCAACAAACGGCGACCAAGTGCGCCGCCAGGATGGGAGCGGGCGAAATCTTCCTCGCGGAAGCCGCGCGCGTCCAACAGGGCTACCGCCAAGGCGTCGCCCATCGCCAGGGTAGCGGTGGTGCTGGCGGTGGGGGCCAGATTCAAAGGACAGGCTTCCTGATCCACCTTGACATTCAGGTGCACGTTGGCGAGTTGCGCCAAAGCCGAGCCGTCATTGCCGGTCATCGCGATCAGGCTGGCGCCCATGCGTTTGATGATCGGCACGATCGCCATCAGCTCGGCGGTTTCGCCCGAATTGGAGATGGCAATGAACGCATCGTCCTCAGTCACCATGCCGAGGTCGCCATGCGCTGCTTCGGCTGGATGGATGAACAGCGCCGGGGTACCGGTAGAGGCGAGCGTGGCGGCGATCTTGCGGGCGATGTGACCGGATTTTCCTATTCCGGACACGACTACCCGGCCGTTGCAATTGAGCAGCAAGGCAATCGCCTGGGCGAAGGGATCGTCGAGGTCGTCGGAAATCCGGTTTTTTAATGCGATGATGGCATCGGCTTCGATTTGCAGGGTGCTGCGAGCAAGCTCTAGCGCACGGCCGGCATCGAATGACTTGGACAGGGATTGGGGCAAAATTTTGGTATCGGGTAGACTCATCCCGAAAGTATAAACGAAATCCTAAAGCAAAAAACTTGCCAGTCTTCATCGGCTTCAATTAATCTGTCTTCGGCCCTTCTCGTTTTAGCGTTGCCGCAACATAATGTTGATATTGAATTAATTGATTGCCAATAATGCTTTCCGGACTTGAACTGACAATCTTGTTGCTCGGCTCCGCCGTACTGGGGGTGGTGGCTTTTCGTAGCTTCCATTTGCCACCTATGCTGGGCTATCTGGTGGTGGGGATCCTGATCGGCCCGCATGCGCTGGGCTTTGCAGAAGACAATGCCACCACCCACGCGCTGGCCGAATTCGGTGTGGTGTTTTTGATGTTTTCGATCGGCCTCGAGTTTTCCCTGCCGAAATTGACGGCAATGCGGCATATCGTGTTCGGACTGGGCATGGCGCAGGTGCTGCTGACCATAGGCGCCACCATGCTGTTCGCCTGGATGATGGCGCTGATCCTGCCGCAATTTACCAATATCAGCTGGCAGGCGGCGTTCGCCCTGGGCGGCGCGCTAACCATGTCGTCCACCGCCATCGTTTCCAAACTGCTAACGGAAAGAATGGAGCTGGAAACCGAGCACGGACGCCGCATCATCGGCATCCTGTTGTTTCAAGACTTGGCGCTGGTGCCGCTGCTGATTATCGTGCCGGCGCTCAGTGAGCATTCCGGCAACTTGCTGGCGACGCTGGCCTGGGCTAGCGGCAAAGCGGTGCTGCTGCTGGCGCTGCTGCTGTTCTTCGGCCAGAAACTTATGCGGCGCTGGTTCCAGATCGTGGTGCGGCGTCGCTCGCAAGAATTGTTCATGCTGAATCTGTTGTTGATCACGCTGGCGTCCGCATGGATTACCGAACGCGCCGGCCTGTCGCTGGCCTTGGGCGCATTTATCGCAGGTATGCTGATTTCCGAAACCGAATACAAGCATCAAGTGGAAGAGGACATCAAATCGTTTCGCGATGTCTTGCTGGGTTTGTTTTTCATCACGGTCGGCATGTTGCTGAATATGCGTCTGGTGATCGAGCACTGGTGGCTGGTGTTGCTGTTGCTGATAGGCCCGGTGTTCCTGAAATTCGTCTTGATCGCCGCACTGGCAAAAATCTTCCGCTCATCCACCGGCGTCGCGCTGCGCACCGGATTGGCGCTGGCGCAGGCCGGGGAGTTCGGCTTCGTGCTGCTGAACCAGGCCGGCGGCCTGCAGCTGATCGATCCTTTGCTGGTCCAGCTGATCCTGGCGTCCATGGTGCTGTCGATGCTGGCGGCGCCGTTCATCCTGGCTAAATCCGACGCGATTGTAATGAAACTGTCTTCCAGCGAATGGATGATGCAATCGCTGGCCTTGACCCAGATTGCGACGCGCACCATGGCCACCAAGAAGCATGTGATCATTGCCGGTTTCGGCCGTAGCGGCCAGAGCCTGGCCAAGTTGTTGAAGGAAGAGGGTATCGATTACCACGCACTGGATCTCGATCCTGATCGCGTGCGCGACGCCCGCGCTGCCGGCGCCCAGGTTTCCTATGGCGACGCCTCGCGCCGCGAAAGCCTGGTGGCAGCTGGCGTGCATCGCGCCGCCGCCCTGGTGATCACCTATGCCAGCACGCCTTCCGCCCTGAAAGTGCTGCATCACGTAAGTGAGCTGGCGCCAGCGCTGCCGGTGATCGTGCGCAGCTACGACGATACCGATCTCGACAAGCTGCGTGCTGCCGGCGCCACCGAAGTGGTGCCGGAAGCCATGGAAGGCAGCCTGATGCTGGCCTCGCATGCGCTGGTCTTGCTGGGCGTGCCTTTGCGCCGCGTGGTGCACCGGGTGCAGGCTACGCGTGACGAACGCTATGCCACCTTGCGCGGATTTTTCCACGGCATCGACGATGCGCCGGATGCCGCCGATCATTTGCAGGTGCGTTTGCACTCAGTGGCTTTGCCCTCTGGCGCGCGTGCCATCGGCCGTTCGCTGGCCTGGCTGGGCCTGCCGGAAATGGGCGCTGAGATTACCGCTCTGCGGCGTGGCCGCAGCGATATTGCCGTCACATCGGAGGCAGTGTTGCAGGCAGGAGACATTGTTGTCCTGCGTGGCGCCGCGGACGCCATCTCCCGCGCCGAAGGGCGTTTGCTGCAAGCATGGACTAGCGCGGGCATCAGTCAACATAGCGATGAAGATTTTTGAGAATAATACCCATTCTCATTCAATAGACATTTACAATACTCGCTTTATGTAAGATGCAAGCGAGTTTTGATTGTGAAAAAAGCAATACGTCATTGGTTGGTGAAATTGCACCGCTACAGCGGTTTGCTGCTATCCCTGTTCCTTGTCATGGCTGGCCTGACCGGTGCGGCGCTGGCGTTTAACGACGACATCGATGCCTGGCTTAATCCGCAGTTCTACCATCTCGCCTCGAGCGGCAGCAGGCAACCCATCGATGCCCTGGCGGCCCGGGTTGAACATGATTATCCACATGCGCGGCTGGCCTTTTTTGCCATGGAGCAGGATGCCAACGCGCCGCTCCAGGCAAAACTGCGCTCACGCAAACCGAACGAAGAGCTGGCAGTGGATACGGTATTTATCGATCCGGTCACCGCTGCCGTAGTCGGCGAACGCAACACCAAAGCGGTCAGCCTTGCGCCGCAAAACCTGATGCCGTTTCTATTCCGCTTGCATCGCTATCTGTTACTGGACAAGCCCGGCGCCATCATCTCCGGCAGCCTCGGTTTGTTGTGGGTAACGACGCTATTGATCGGCTTCGCATTGGCCTGGCCCAAGCATCGCAACGGTTGGGGCAAGGCGCTGTCGATCAAACGCGGCGCCGGCGGTTTCCGCCTGATGTACGACTTGCATCGCACGGTAGGCCTGGTTGCCGGAATACTGCTGGTGATTACGGCCTTTACCGGCGCCGTGATGAATCTGCCGGACGTCGCCCGTCCATTGGTCTCCAGCCTGTCGGCGCTGACGCCGCCGCCCAAGGGTTCGAGTGCTGAAGGAAAGCCGCAAATCAACTGGCAGCAAGCGCTGGCAGCGGCGCAGGCAACCATGCCGCTTGCTACTCCGGCGCGTATCGTACGTATTGCGCATGACGAGAAACACGGCCTCTATCAAGTCCGTTTGCGCAAGCCGGATGACATCCAGGACGGCGGTAGTGTACGGGTATTTGTCGACGCTGCAGACGGCCATGTGCTGCGCTCGCTGGATCCGTTAAAAGGTTCTGCCGGCGATACCTTCATAGGCGTGCAGTATGGCTTGCATACCGGTCAGATACTGGGTTTGCCGGGCAAGATACTAGTCGCGTTCCTGGGTTTGTTGCCACTCTTGTTCATGATTACCGGGATTGCCATCTGGCTGCAAAAGCGGAAATCGGAAACCCTGGCGCGCACGCGTCGTTTGCAGCGGGCCTCAATGGCTCAGTAGAATATCTTCCGAGGCGGCTGAGCGGCTGCCTGGCACCGGCCGGTTGCTTTGCCCGTGATAAGCAAATACCACCGACTCCTTGACCGCTTCGGTATTATTCCTGCCGGCTGCGTGGAACAATCCGCTATGGAAAAAGACCACGTCGCCTTGCTGCAGCTCTACCGCTTTCCCTTGTGCAAACAACGCCTGGTTTTCGGCGAGTTCCGGGCGCAGGAAATCCAGCTGGTCCATTTGTCCGGGTTTGATATCGAAGCGGTGCGAGCCTGGAATAAAGCGCAGGCCGCCATTGTTCTGGTTCTCGCTATCGAGCGCCAGCCAGACCGAGATCAGCTCGTTGCGCGGGAACGACCAGTAGCGGATATCGCGATGCCAGCCGGTCGCGGTGCCGAAATGCGGGTGCTTGGTCATCACGCAATTGTGATGGGATAAAGTCAGGCATACCGGCTCGCGCAGCAACAGTTCCAGCATCGCTACCAGCTGCGGATTGCGCGCCCAGGCGCGATAGCTATCATGTCGCTGATAGGCATTGCGCAGGCGCCGTGCAGTGCGGCCGCCGACGCTATCGAGTGATTTCGGCGCGCCGGCATAGCCGACTTCGGATTCGTATTCCAGCGGCGCCACAGCCTGTGCCAGATGATCGTTGGCAGTGGCGATCATCAGCGCGCAATCCGCCACCGGCACCATGCGCGGCAAGATCAGGTAACCGTCTGTTTCGAAAGCGGCGATTTGCGCTGCAGACAGCGCCGGAGTGGTGTTGGTAGACATGGTTATCTCGTCGTATCTTTTATTATTTTATTGCATTCCATTGACGAAGCCCCGGGCCCAAGCGCCGTTGCGCCGAGGCCGGGTGGCCGCCGCGGCAAAATGGTTATTTATTTTTTTGCAGTAAAGGTCCCAAATATTTACCGGTAACGCTGGCCGGGTTTGCCGCCACCTGCTCCGGCGTACCGGTGGCAATGATACGGCCGCCGCCGGCGCCGCCCTCTGGCCCGAGGTCGATCAGCCAGTCGGCGGTCTTGATGACATCCAGGTTGTGTTCGATGATGACCACGGTATTTCCCTGGTTACGCAGACGGTGGATCACTTTCAGCAGCAGATCGATATCATGGAAATGCAGGCCGGTGGTCGGCTCATCCAGGATGTACAAGGTGCGGCCGGTATCGCGTTTCGACAGTTCCAGCGACAGCTTGACCCGCTGCGCTTCACCGCCGGACAAGGTGGTGGCGCTTTGGCCGAGCCGGATATAACCAAGGCCGACATCCAGCAGCGTATGTAATTTACGCGCAATGATCGGCACCGGCTTGAAGAATTCATAAGCTTCTTCCACCGTCATGCCCAGCACTTCGGTAATGTTCTTGCCCTTGTACTGTACTTCCAGGGTTTCGCGGTTGTAGCGCTTGCCGTGGCAGACATCGCACGGCACATACACGTCCGGCAGGAAATGCATTTCGACCTTGATCACGCCATCGCCCTGGCAGGCTTCGCAGCGGCCGCCCTTGACGTTGAACGAGAAGCGCCCGGCGTTGTAGCCGCGCTCCTTGGCCATCGGCACGGTGGAGAATAAATCGCGGATCGGTGTAAACAAGCCGGTATAGGTCGCCGGATTGGAGCGCGGAGTGCGTCCGATAGGCGCCTGGTCGACCGAAATAACCTTGTCGAAATGCTCCAGTCCACCGATCGATTCATGCGCCGCCGGTTCAGCTTGCGAGCCGTACAGATGGCGCGAAGCAGCGTGATACAGCGTGTCGTTGACCAGCGTCGATTTACCCGAACCTGAAACACCGGTAACGCAGGTCAGCAAACCGACCGGTAAATTCATCGTTACATTCTTCAGGTTGTTGCCGGTGGCGCCGGTGATGATGAACTGGCGATCAGGATCGGCCGGCGTGCGCTTTTCCGGCACTGCGATTTTCAGCGTGCCGTTCAGGTATTTAGCCGTCAGAGATTTTTTACTCTTGAGAATCTGCTCCAGCGTACCTTCGGCAATTATCTCGCCGCCATGCACGCCGGCGCCAAGCCCCATGTCGACCACATAGTCGGCGGTGCGGATCGCATCTTCATCGTGCTCCACCACCAGCACGCTGTTGCCGATGTCGCGCAGATGGCGCAAGGTTTCGATCAGGCGATCGTTGTCGCGTTGATGCAAGCCGATCGACGGTTCATCCAGCACGTACATGACGCCGGTCAGGCCGGAACCGATTTGCGAAGCCAGCCGGATCCGTTGCGCTTCGCCGCCCGACAAGGTGTCGGCACTGCGTTCCAGCGACAGGTAATCGAGTCCGACGTTATTCAGGAAGGTCAGGCGCGAAACGATTTCCTTGATGATCCGGTCAGCAATTTCTTTCTTGGCGCCAGTCAGTTTCAGCTTTTCGAAGAACGACAAAGTCTCGCGCAGCGGCGTCGCCGCGACTTCGTAAATGGCTCTTTCTTGTTTGCCGTTGCCAACCTTGACGAAACGCGCTTCGACGCGCAATCGCGCGCCGTGGCAGGACGGGCATTCTTTTTCGTTGATGAACTTGGCCAGTTCTTCTTTCACCGCCATCGAATCCGTCTCGCGATAACGTCGCTGCAGATTGTTGACCACGCCTTCAAACGTGTGTTCCTTGATCACGGTACGGCCGCGCTCATTGACATAGCTGAACGGAATTGTTTCCTTGCCGGAGCCGTACAGCACGGCTTGCTGGGCTTTTTCCGGCAGCTTTTCGAATGGCACATCGATGTCGAAATCGTAGTGCGCCGCGATATTGGTCAGCATCTGGAAATAAAACTGATTGCGTCTGTCCCAACCCTTGACCGCGCCGCTGGCCAGCGACAGGTTAGGGAAGGCGACGATGCGCTTAGGATCGAAAAATTCGATGTGGCCCAGGCCATCGCATTCCGGGCAGGCGCCCATCGGATTATTGAAAGAGAACAGGCGCGGTTCCAGTTCCTGCAGCGAATAGCCGCAGATCGGGCAAGCGAATTTGTTGGAGTACACGTGCTCGGTGCCGCTGTCCATTTCCAGCGCAATTGCGCGGCCCTCAGCCAGGCGTAGTGCGGTTTCAAAACTTTCAGCTAGCCGTTGCTTGGTGTCTGCCTTTACTTTCAAGCGATCGATCACCACATCGATGGTGTGCTTTTCGGTCTTCTTCAGTTTGGGCAGATCGTCGACTTCATAAATCTTGGCAGTGCCGGTGCCGCTCTGGATGCGGAAGCGCACAAAGCCCTGTGCCTGCATCTGTTCAAACAGGTCGACATGCTCGCCCTTGCGGTTAGCCACCACCGGCGCCAGGATCATCAGCTTGGTATCGTCCGGCATCGCCAGCACCGCATCCACCATCTGCGACACCGATTGCGCCGCCAGCGGCTTCTCCGGATGATCCGGGCAATACGGCGTGCCGACGCGTGCGTACAGCAACCGCAGATAATCGTGGATCTCGGTCACCGTACCAACGGTGGAGCGCGGATTATGCGAAGTGGCTTTCTGTTCGATCGAAATCGCCGGCGACAAACCTTCAATCAGATCGACATCCGGTTTCTCCATCAACTGCAGGAATTGCCTGGCGTAGGAAGACAACGATTCAACGTAGCGCCGCTGACCTTCCGCATACAGCGTATCAAATGCCAGCGACGATTTGCCGGAGCCGGACAAGCCGGTGATCACGATCAGTTTGTTGCGCGGTAAATCCAGATTGATGTTCTTGAGGTTATGCGTGCGCGCACCCCGGATGCGGATTTCTTCCATTTACAGCTTTCAGCGTAAGTTTAAGGCCGTGTTGGCTTGTAGGAAATGCAATTTTCACGCGTGAAAGGCTTGCGGCTGCCATAGGCGGAAATATCCAGCCGGTGCTGCAAGTGCCATATCAAACGGATCAACCTAGCACTATATCAGGGTCGGGATTTTAGAGTTTGGTCCGGCTATCTCTTGTGAAGACGGTCGCGCGAAACGGTCGCGTGAACACGGTGCGCTGGCGGAGTGAAGGGATGGCAGGAGTACGTATGAACCTGGAGCGCATGAATCCCAGCCTGATCCAATGGCAACATCAGATCAGGCGGGCGCAACTACACTTTAGCAATTGCCCTTTTTGGCTTGCCCCGGTGGACAATGATAACGGCCTCCGTCATCGTCACGCCTGTCATCACGACGCTCGTCGCGATAGTGCTCATGGTGGCGGTCGTCGCCCTGACGCCAGCCGCCACGACGCAGCTCCCATCCGTTACTCCCTTGACGCCATTCCGGCCGGTCGTACAGATACCCGCTACGCGCTCTTTCCCAATGTCCGCCAGCCCAGACATGGCGGCGGCCGTCCCAATTCCAGTATCCCGGAGCCCAGATGTAGCCAACCCGCGGCGGCGGCAAAACCTCGTATCGCGGCGGTGGCGGCGGTGTGCCGATCGTGATGTTTACACCTATTTGCGCCATAGCCTGGGTCGGCATAAAGGCGGTAGCGCTGACTGCTATAAGCGCGGCGGCGCAGAGTATGCGTTTCATATTTATCTCCCACAGTTATTTGATGCTGCAAACTATATCTTTTTTTATTTCGAAAACGAATAATGATGCAATAAATTACATCTAATTTGAAAGGGAGCGCGCCTGATATCCGTTGGATAACAAACTGCAATCGCACTCAAATGCATCAGGGTATTTCGCCTTAATATTCAGCAAGTTTTGGGTATGTCCAATACCCGTGCGGGTTACAGCCATTTCATTCCCTGATACTATGACGGGTTTCGGTCTGCACCGTCGTACAGCCTCAACGTTCCCATCCGGTAATGCCCAATATGAATAATTCGTCCTCCTCTCTCGATAACGACGCAGGTAGCGGAATGAGTCGCGCTGAAGTCAAAGCTAGCAGCGCCCTGGCTTCGATATTTGCATTGCGCATGCTTGGCCTGTTTCTGATTTTGCCGGTATTTGCAGTACACGCTAAAACCCTGCCAGGCGGCGATAGCGCTGCCCTGGTTGGCCTCGCCATGGGGATTTACGGCCTGGCGCAATCGTTCGGACAAATTCCGTTCGGCGTAGCTTCCGATAAATACGGTCGCAAGAAGATCATCGTCATCGGCCTGATCCTGTTCGCGCTGGGATCTTTCATTGCCGCCGCAGCCGACAATATCTACTGGGTCATTATCGGCCGCGCGATACAAGGTTCCGGCGCGATTTCGGCGGCGGTGACCGCTTTCATCGCCGATTCCACAAGGGAAGAACACCGTACCAAGGCCATGGCCATGGTCGGTGGATCGATCGGTTTGACGTTTGCCTTGTCGCTGATCGTTTCGCCGCTTCTGTATGAATGGATCGGCATGGGCGGCATCTTTGCCATGACAGGCATCTTGTCGCTGGCTGCGATTGCAGTGGTGGTGTGGCTGGTGCCTTCGGCGCCGCTGGTCAAGGCCAAGCGTGTCGCATGGTCGGAAATCCTGCGCAACGGCCAACTGATGCGGTTGAACTACGGTGTGTTCGCCTTGCACATGACGCAAATGGCGATGTTCGTGGTGATGCCCGCGGCGCTGGTCAAATACGCCGATCTGCCGCTCGAGTCGCACTGGAAAATCTATCTGCCGGTGGTGCTGGCTTCTTTTGTATTGATGCTGCCGCCGGTATTTGTCGGCGAGAAGCAGGGCAAAATGAAGCAAGTAATGCTGGCTGCCGTAGCTTTGTTGTTTATAGTGCAACTTGGATTGCTGCTGACATTTTCCATGGCAACTATCCATTGGCAATGGCTGGTCGTGTTGTTGCTAGGATTTTTCATTGCTTTCAACGTGCTGGAAGCCAGCCAACCGTCGCTGGTGTCGCGCATCGCGCCGCCGGCGGCCAAAGGCGCCGCGCTGGGAGTGTATAACACCATGCAAGCCCTGGGTTTGTTCTGCGGCGGCGCCCTAGGCGGATTGCTTAAACAGCATGTGGGCGCATCCTCGGTTTTCATTTTAGGCGGGGCAGCAACCCTGTGCTGGCTTATAATCGCATCCAGCATGAAAAATTTGCCGCGCCGTGGCGCTTCATCAACTACGGCCGCGGCAGCGTAGTGCATGGCGCGCAGCAAGTCTCCTTAAGCACTATTAGGTAACTATTAAGCAACATCAGACAGCCAGCGCCTTGGGTCTTGGGCACAACGCATCAGGCGTAAATTTCAGCGCATTTTCAAGATATGAGCATTTAGGAGAGCATTACATGGCATCGGTCAATAAAGTCATCATCGTCGGCAATCTCGGCCGCGACCCGGAAACACGCTACATGCCGAACGGCGAAGCGGTCACCAACATCGCCGTTGCCACCACGGAAAGCTGGAAAGACAAGAATAGCGGCGAGAAAAAAGAATTAACCGAGTGGCACCGCATCACTTTCTATCGCAAGCTGGCGGAGATCGCCGGCCAGTACCTGAAAAAAGGTTCGCAGATCTACATCGAAGGTCGTCTGCAAACGCGCAAATGGCAAGACAAGGATGGCGCAGAACGCTTCACCACCGAAATCATCGCAGACACCATGCAGATGCTCGGCAGCCGTCAAGGCGCGGGCGGTAGCGCGCCGATGGACGATGGCGGTGGCTACAACAGCGCGCCACCGGCACGCCAGCAAAACACCAGCGCACCGGCGGCCCCGGCACGTCAGGCGCCGGCTTCGCGTCCAGCGCCGAATTTCTCGGATATGGATGACGACATTCCGTTCTAAATGACATAAGAATAAATTTGTTAAGTTAAATTTCGGCTTTTCTTTTCTAAGCTTATGTTTTAATTGGATAAATAAATAAAATACATCCCTTAATTCTGTAAAGAATTAAGGGGTTTTTTTTCGTCCACGATGAACGTAATGATAGAGTTTTTCATTTTAAAGAATTAGCACTGTGGAATTGCATCTTCATTTTCCCCATTTTTGCAATATGCGCTGACCCATGATTTCACTGGAGACACTGTGTTCCACACGTATTTTTAGTCACCTTGCTGGATCGTCTCCGGCTCCCCAAATGGGTCAATTCGGAACGTAAATCTACACCCTATGCGCGTTACCGAATATAACGCCCGTCTTTCCCTATCATCGTGATTTCGACAAATTCGCTACCAGTGTGATTTTGTGGGCTGTAGGTGACCGTCACTCCCCCTAGGTCTTCGTGTCGAATTGACTCCATTGCATGTATAAATCGCTCGCGGGTTAAATTAGTCCCAGCCCTACGTAATCCTTCGACCAACACCTTAGCGGAGACGAACCCTTCCATCGCCGCATAGGAAACGGTCGCGTGCGATTTTTTAGTGGTCGCTTCGAATTCTTGTCCTAAAAGAGTGGTAACAAGATCTGGTGGTGGTGTGATCTGTCCCAGAATAATGCCGGCTCTGGCGGGGCCGAGGTCTTTAAGAAATGACTCGGAAGAATTGTTTGAAAGAGTCATGATTTGCATCTGACTTCTTTGAGAACGAATTTCTTTGATTACTTCAACGGTATTTTTTGACGAGCTGACAATGATCAATGCGGCTGGTTTGGACTTAATAACATTTGCAGCTGCCTTCTTGTAATCAGGGTTGTCTCTGGCAAAAGAGGCAATCACGGCAGGCGACAGCGAACGTGCCCTCATCGCATTGTTAAACCCCGCAAGGCCGTCCTGGCCGAAAGTATCATCGACATGCAGAAGCCCGATGCTCTTGAATCCTGAAAATACAAAGTATTCAACCGCTTTTCCGATTTCAGTTTGATACTTTGCCCGAACATTAAACACTAGAGGGTTTACCGGATCGTGGAAAATGGAGGCGCCTGTCGAAGGTGCTATTAATGGCACATGATTCGCCGCCATAACAGGTAGGATTGCTTGGGTGTGGGGAGTTCCGCGGCTTTGAAATAGAGCAAAAACATGTTCGGTATTAATGAGCTTAGCCGCATTGGCGGCGGCAAGTGCAGGGTCGAATTTATCGTCTAGCGTGATTAATTTTATCTTTCTTCCATTGACACCACCGTTCGCATTGACCGAATTGAAATAGGCATTTGCCCCTTCCAGCATTTCTTTGACCGGTCCTGCAACAGTTCCTGTGACGCCAATGGTCTGGCCGATCAATATGGTGCTTTCAGTCACGCCATCCTCAGCATGTGCATTGAAGATTGCCCCTGCAAGCACAATCACAGCGATAGTTTTTCCCAAGCCTTTGAACATGGTATCTCCCCCTATTTAGGTAAGCCTAAAATTATTTTTTTTACACGATACAACGGGTGACAGAAGCGATGCGAAAATTCATGACTCCGGAACGGAGGTTGCCTATAAGCAATGCATTAGCTGATCGTCGCACAAAATTGACCGACGAAAGAAACATCGCCGCCATCGTCATTAAATGACACATGGCGGCTTTATCTGCATGATTTCAGGACGATTTATTTGTAAACCAGACTTGGTAGAAACATCGTGATTTGCGGCGCGTAGGTAATCAAAATCAGGAACGCGATCATGGTAAGCAGCCACGGCATGACAGCCTTGGTTAATTCTGTAATCCCCATTTTGGTAATACTTGACGCCACATACAAATTTAAGCCTACCGGTGGATGGCACATCCCGACCTCCATGTTCACGATCATCATGATGCCGAAATGGATAGGATTGATACCCATCTTGACTGCCACCGGGAACAGGATAGGCGCCATGATCAGAATGATGGAGGATGCCTCCATCACATTACCTGCCAACAGCAAAAGTATGTTCACGACCAGTAGGAAACCCACCTTACCCAATCCCATATGCAGAATAATTTCAGTCAGGGCTTGAGGAACATTCTCTGACGTCATGAGGAAGGAAAACAAGGTTGCATTCGTGATGATGTATAGCAGCATCGCAGACATCGCCGCCGAATCGAGCAATACCTTGGGCACATTCTTGATGGTCATGTCTTTGTAGACGAAAATCGACACCAGGAAGGCATACACGGCGCTCATCGCAGCAGCTTCCGTTGCCGTAAATATGCCGCTGAAAATACCACCGATAACAATCACCACCAGGAATAGTCCCCATGCGCTGTCGCGAAATGCGTCCCAACGCTCACGCCAGGTAGCTTTCGGCAGGCGTGGGTAATTATTTTTGCGTGCAATATTCCAAGTCGTCAGACAAAGCATCCCGGTAAGAATAATTCCTGGAATCAAGCCAGCGATAAAAAGAGCACCGATTGAGGTATTGGTAGACACGGCATAAATCACTTTGATGACCGATGGCAGCATCAAAATGCCGAGCGCTCCAGAAGTCGCAATCACGCCGGCGCCAAATTTCTTCGGGAATCCTTGTTTGACCATTTCCGGTAATACGACGGAACCGATCGCAGCCACCGTCGCTACACTTGAGCCGCATACCGAGGCGAACAATGCGCAACCAATGACGCCTGCCAGACCGATTCCGCCATGCCAATGGCCAACCAGGGTGGTTGCAAATTTGATCATTCGCTTCGCTACCCCGCCATGCGTCAGGAAGGTGCCTGCCAGAAGGAAGAATGGTATCGCCATGATCTCGAAATTCTCGATACCGGTGAACAATTTCAATGCCACCGATTCAATCGGGACATTGGTCATCGTGAACAAGAAGGTCAATACGGTCAAACCGAGCGAAATCGAGATCGGCATACCGGTCAGCATCAATGCAAACAACAGTACAAATATAATCAGGGCATTCATGCTTTGGCTCCGATGTGTTCTACATCGACAGCGTCTTCCACGCCGTCAACATGCGTGTGATCATGCTTCGGAAGTTCGCCATTCTTGAAAAATTGCCAGGTCACTTGCAAGAACCGGAACGACATCAGATATGAGCCAAGCGGAACTGCAAGATAAACAATCCACATCGGGATTTCGAGGTCGGCCGACACCGTATCGGTATGCGCCATTTCCCACACAAATCTGCCTCCCAAAGTTCCGATGATGCCGGTAAAGAGCGCTCCGGCCAATAATCCGAAAATAATGAATTTATTACGCCAAGGCGTGCTCAATTTATTGATCAATACGTCGACCCCAACGTGGATGCCAACACGCACGCCATAGGCCGCACCGAATTTCGCCATCCACACAAACATGTAGATGCATAGCTCTTGGGCCCAACTGGAGTTGATTTTGATAAGTTCATCCTGGACCCAGGGAATCGGCAGCCCCGAGGCATAACGATGTACCACTGCAAGGAAAATAAGAACAGTTGCCATTGCCATCAAGGATGCAATTAGCCACTCTTCCAAATGGTCGAGAAATTTCATGGAATATCCGTAAAGTTCAGAGGTAAGAGGAGCCGGTCGCCTCTCACAAAATAATCTTAAATCGCTATGCGCTCATGCAAATAATTGCAGCCTGCCTGCCGCACATTTATTGCGTACTCTGACTATTTATTTGTACCCAAGCTTTGCGGATTCCTGGTTGACTGCCGTGATCAAATCCTTGCCGATGCGATTTTCCATTTGCTTCTGCACCGGCAGCAGCGCTTTGCGCCATTGGGTTTTTTCCTCGTCGGTCAAGTTGTAGACCGTGGTCTTGCCGGACTTACGGATAGCCTCCATCGCACTATCGTTTTCTTGTTGTGCGATCGTATTGGCATACTTGGTAGTCTCTTTCATTGCGCCGTCGAGTGCGCTGCGGATATCAGCTGGCAGGCCATCCCAGAATTTCTTGTTAACGATGACGGCGTAGCCTAAATAACCGTGGTTCGACATGGCTACATACTTCTGTACCTCATACATCTTTTGCGTGTAGAGATTGGAGGGCGGATTCTCGGTGCCGTCGACCACGCCTGTCTGCAAGGCCTGGTATACCTCGGAAAACGCGAGGACTTGCGGATTGGCGCCCAAAACACGCATTTGAGCGTCCAAGACTTTAGAGGATTGGATGCGCATCTTCAAGCCTTTAAAATCGGCTGGTAAATGCAAAGGCTTATTAGCCGACATGACTTTAAAGCCATTATCCCAGTAGGCCAAGCCGGTGATTCCCTTGGGCTCCAGTTTCTTGAAAAGCTCCTTGCCGATCGCGCCCTGGGTCACATCATCGAGCACGTCTCTGCCCGGGAAAATATAAGGTAAATCGAATAATTCGAATTCTTTTACGCCCAGAGGACCGAATTTGGCGAGCGAGGGAGCCAGCATCTGTACCGCGCCGAGTTGCAGCGCTTCCATTTCTTCCTTGTCTTTGTATAGCGTACTGTTGGGATAGACCTCGATCTTGACGCGGCCATTGGTTGCTTTCTCCGCCAGTTCCTTGAAGCGCAGCGCCGCTTTACCTTTAGGGGTGTCATTCGCGACAACGTGACTGAACTTGATCACGATCGGAGATTGGGCAAATGCGCTTGTACTCACGACAACAGCTGCAGATAGCATTGAAATCAAAAAATTTAGTTTCACGATGTCTCCTGATTATTAGAAATAATGCATGGTATAAATCCATTTATGCCATGCATTATCATTAGCAACCCGAAATACCGCAATTGTGGTTAACCACAACAGATTTATTGCCGCAAAACAGCCGGATTTCTATCATACTGACGGGTATGATACGTCACCCGAAGCCAACCGAATTGGGAGTTTCCTCCGGAAAAATGAGGATCTCGCACTGGATGCCCTCTATTTTTCTGGTATTGCTGTTTTTATCGGTACTGCTGTGGCTGCCATGGCAAGCGCAGCACATGGAGGCGAACGACCGCCAGAAACAATTGATTGCCGATACCTTATGGGTGGAGCAAGCCATACATTTTCAACTCAGCCGCAATGAGGAAAATCTCCATACGATCAGCGATGAGATTATCAACGGTTCTTTATCGGACAAAAAACTACGAGACAGAGTAAGCACGCTCCTTCGCAGCAACCGCGAACTGAGCCGGATCGTGTGGCTGGACGAAAACGACAGACAGGTGGTGTCGACCAATGATACGACGGTTACGTTAAATGATTTCTCGTCCGTATCTCGCTTGGCGGCGGCAGACGCTCGTACTTTAAAAAAACCTCAATATGGTCAACCTGCAACGCCGTCGAGCGTACCGGGGCCGATGACGATGGATTACCACTTGCCTCTGTATGCCGGCAATCACTATTTAGGCAGCTTGATCGCTACCTATCAGACTTCTGCAATTCTAGAAGAGATGGTCCCATGGTGGTTCGCACAGGAGAATGAAATTGTCTTGACCGACAGCAATGAAAACATCATCGACAAGCGCATGGCTGGAGGGGCAGGACGAAATGTATATACCTACAGCCGGGTGCTTGACTTGCCCGGAACCAGTCTTATATTGCGTACCAATAGTGTCAAAGGCACGCCGAAAATATTGTCGAATCTGTTGGTGATTTCAGTCATCGTTCTGTCGATGGGACTCCTATGGAGCCTCTGGGCGCTGAGGCGAGACATTAACCGGCGGCTGGCAACGGAAGAGGCGCTACTGCAGCAGGTATCGTTTCGCACCGCGATGGAAAATTCACTTGTTACCGGTCTGCGCGCGCGCGACCTCGATGGACGCGTCACGTATGTTAACCCCGCATTTAGCCAGATGGTCGGCTACTCGCAACAGGATCTCGTCGGCAAAATGCCACCAATGCCATATTGGGCGCCGGAGGCCATGTCGGAGTATCAGCAGCGGCTCGCTCAAAGACTTGCCGGCAATGTCACACCACAAGGTTTTGAGACGATCTTCCAGCGTGCTGACGGCACGCGTTTCCCGGTGCTGATCTTCGAGTCGCCACTGGTTAATGAGAACGGAAAGCAGACTGGCTGGATGGGATCGGTACTCGACATTTCCGAACGTAAGGCGATTGAAGAAATCAACCGTCAGCAGCACGAGAAATTACAGTTCAGCGCCCGCATGGCCAGCATGGGAGAAATTGCGTCGACATTGGCGCATGAACTGAATCAGCCGTTGGCGGCGATATCGAGCTACACGACCGGAGCCTTGAACTTGCTCAACAACAGCGTGGCGGGAACCGGCGGCATCAATCCAGAGATCCTTAAAACGGCCTTGGAAAAGGCAAGCGCACAAGCGCAGCGAGCCGGCCAGATTATTCGTAGCGTACATGCCTTCGTTAAGCAACGTGAGCCTTCTCGCGAACCTGTGACTATCCAGGAATTGCTCGACAGTGCAATGCCGCTGGTGGAATTGCAGGCGCATCAATTTTCGGTCGTCCCCCATTACCGTATCGCTGCCGATTTGCCGGCCGTGCTGGCGGACCGCACGCTACTCGAACAGGTATTGCTCAATCTCACGCGCAATGCGATCGAAGCTATGCAGGATTGCGCGCCCGAGCGACGTGTGTTGCGCATCGTTGCGGCGCTGGATTCCACTATGCCGGTCCCGCACGTGACGGTCTCGGTAATTGATCAGGGACATGGCATACCGCAAGAAGTCGTGGAACGATTGTTTTCACCTTTCTTTTCGACCAAGGCGGAAGGTATGGGGATGGGGTTGAATATCTGCCGCACCGCTGTCGAATTCCACGGTGGCACGCTGACGCATGCAGACAATCCGGGTGGCGGTGCTGTTTTCCGCTTTTCGTTGCCCGCTTTGCTCAACGATAAGACAGCAACGGTGTTTGCTTATGAAAAGTAAAAAATAGTTTTCCAAATGCCTTATCTCTTATTTATTCCCAGGAACGCACATGCTTCACATTGTTGACGATGAAGAAGAAATTCGGGACTCGCTTCTATGGCTGGCCTCGTCACGCAACATTGCAGCGGTTACTCATGAAAGCGGTGAGGCATTTCTTGCCGCCCTCGAAGGCATATCGCATGTCGAACCATTGGGCGAATGTGTGCTGCTTGATGTGCGGATGCCGAGCATCAGCGGAATTGCTCTGTTCGACACGCTAAAAGCGCGCGATTTGATATATCGGATACCGGTAATTTTCATGACGGGTCATGGCGACGTGCCTATGGCGGTCGATGCCATAAAGCGCGGCGCCTTTGATTTCTTTGAAAAGCCATTTGACGATAATAAGCTCATGGACCGGATACAGGAAGCACTTGCCGCTTCACTGAAAGCCGTTAATGCGGCTATACCCCAGATGCGCCTGGCAACGCTTTCTCCGCGGGAGCGTGAAGTACTGGATCTTATTCTGGCGGGGAATATAAACAAAGTCATCGCGGATAAACTTTTCATCAGCACGCGTACTGTGGAAGTCCATCGCGCTCATATCTTTGAAAAAATGAAAGTGAAGACGGCAATGGAGTTAGCCACTCTCCTTCAAATTTCCTCGAACAACATTAATTTCTAAACACGCAAAATCGTAACGATTCCGTCTTTCTGGCGAACGACTTTCTGCTTGAAACATCGGGATTTTTTCATTCAAAGAGCTGGGGTACCTGCGGTCCCAGGCTGCGGGCTCGATGCTTAAGTATCCCCGTATATCCGCTTCTCCATCTTCACATCTGCGTTAAATATCAAGCACTCGTTCGACCCGGTCGAGACGTGCTGAACCGCCAGTTGATTTCTACATCAAGATCCCGCATGCCGATATTGTGGTTTTCCACATTGTGTGTTGTACCAATGTGGAAAACCTCAATGTCCAAATAAAAAAAATGATGGCATCTTTGCGTAACCAATTTTCGATGCAAAGTTGGCGGCTGAACTGCTGATTGCAGTTTCAAGTGAAATCAAATTTCCGTTCAGGGACAAAAATAATTTCTTGATTATTGCCGGCACAAATTCAGTCTATTCAAAAAAAACTTATAAAGGAGATTCAATGTTAGCCAAATTAACTCCCATCGCCTTGGCGATTGGTGTTCTCGTGTCGTTGCCCGCTCGCGCAGATGATGTGTCCGATCTCAGGGCGCAAATCCAGTTATTGAACGATCGTTTAGCCCACATAGAAACAGCCCAAAAGGAAGCGCAGGCAGCGCCGGCGGCAACCGGCGCAACCCCTGTCACGATTGCGCAGGCCCCGGGTTGGAATCTCATTCAGGGTACCGATACCAGCGTCTCGCTATACGGCAAGATCGATGTGACAGTAGGCAGCAGATCGAACGCCGACACCAAGGGTAATCGGCAGACCGGTATGTTGGTGTCATGGATGAGTGGTAATCGATTTGGTATCCATGGATACCATGTCATCGACAAGGATAGCGGCACCAAAGTCATCGGCACGCTTGAAAGCGAATTTGAGTCGCCGACCGGGAACATGGATACCCCTGGCGTGTTGTTTAATCGCGATGCGTGGATCGGGATCGAAAGCGAGCGCATAGGGAAACTCACATTCGGCCGCCAGAATACGCTGGCCCGCGATTTCATACAAACCTGGGGTGATGCTTTCGGAACCTCCAAGGTTGATACGAGCGAAGCCGGATGGTGCAACAACAGTAATATCCAGCAGCTGATTTTCTACGGCGGCGGTGCCGACGGGACGCGTAACGACGGCAGCATCGTATGGAAGAAGGAAATGGGGCCGTGGGTCGTGGGAGCCACCTACGCATTCGGATACGTTGAAAACGGAAATGGGCCAGGCAATTCCCCGGGCCAGTTCGGTAACGGCAGCACGACAGGCGTGGCGCTTGCCTACAACGGTGGTGCGTTTAATCTGGATGGGACCTATACGCACATGGTAGTGTCAAATCTGGCTCACAATATCTTTGCCTTCGGCGGTAACTATCAGTTCGGCCCGCTCGTTCAATGGAAGGCCGGCGTAGCCCATGCCACCGTCGACCAGGCCGCGGTTGGTGGCCGCACGGACAATGTCTTCTCGACGTCGCTTGTATTCACTCCTGCCGGGAAGATGCGTTATGTACTGGGATATCACAACATCAAGGTAAAAAATGCAGGATACGGCGCCACCGGCAATACGCTCGGCGTAACCGCGGACACCAGCGCCGTTACCTCCGCGGCCAACGGTAAAAGACAGACCTTCTATACTGCTGCTTTCTACAAATTTGACGCTCAGACCGACATCTATGCAGTCGCTGATCAGGTACAGATCAGCGATGGTTACAAGTTGGCGAGTACCCATGGGCACAACAATATGAATGAATTCGGCGTTGGCCTGCGCTGGAGCTTCTAGCCCACAAATCCGTTCGATGGTCGGGGCCGGCCTCTCAAAGTTAGAATCCGGCCATCGCAAAAAGTAACGTCAAAGTATTTGTCATTTAAATTGACGAACGGCGGCTTCGTAAAATTAGGTCTGAATGAACTTCTCAAGTGGATAGTGATGCTTAATGAAAGGCGATTTGATGACGATGTAGCTGAAATATTTCTCAATACGTAGGTTCTGCTCAAGCAGTGATTCGATTACGCTTTGGTAATGCACGACACTACGGGTCATAAACTTCAGCAAGTAGTCATACCCGCCGCTGACCAGGTGGCATTCGATGATCTCGTCAACGTTGCGAAGGTAGGCCTCGAACTTGGCGAAGTCTTCGCGTCGGTGATCTGATAAGGTTACCTCGGTAAAGACGATCTGTACATCGGCCAGCTTTTCCAGCTTGATATAGGCGCCATAGCCGCTGATGTAGCCGGCCTTTTCCAGGCGCTTTACACGGATCAGGCAAGGGCTGGGCGACAGGCCCACGGCATCGGCCAAAACTACATTGGTAATGCGGCTATTTTGCTGCAAATGACACAAGATCCTCAAGTCGATCCGGTCCAGTTTTAACGCGCCGTTAGTCATCATGTTGTCTCGAGTTATTCAACTCATCTGGCCTGCCAGGTTCATCCCGAAGCCGGCAGGCCAGATGTTACAGAGCATTTTATACTCTCCTGCCATTTTTGCCACGTCCGGCCGGTCCGCTTTACATGAGCGAGCAGCCTTACCTGAGGGCCTGGCGTACCTCGGGCTGTTCCAGTACTTCATCGAGCAGGGCCTTCAGGCGCGCAAACATGAGTTCGAAGTCGGCCTGGGTAAAGCACAGGGCCGGCGCGAAGCCGAGGATGTTGTCGCCAAAGGCGCGGAACACCAGGCCGTGTTTGTAGGCAGCCTGGAAGATCCTATCGTGCAGTTTCAGCTCGGGGTCGAAACGCGCCTTGCTACCCTTGTCGGTCACCAATTCAAGCGCGCCCAGAAGGCCGCGGCTGCGGGCATCGCCCACCAGCGGATGGGAAAGCAGGGCGCGCAGCCCACCGGCGAAATGCGGTTCCATCCCTCGGCCGTTTTCCAGCAAGCCACCTTCTTCGTACAGGCGCAGCACCTCTAGCGCGACGGCGGCGCTGACCGGATGGGCTGAATACGTCTGACCATGGCCAACCACGGTGGTCAGCGGCGCCCCATCGGCGATACCCCGATAGACGCGATCCGACATCATCACGGCACCCATAGGCGCATAGCCGGCAGTCAGCCCCTTGGCCATGGTCATCAGATCCGGCTGCACGTCTTCATCCAGGCAGGCGAACATGGGGCCGGTGCGGCCGAAACCGGTGATGACTTCGTCGACCACGAACAGGATGTCGAGCTCGTTGCAGGCCAGCTGCATGGCCTTCAACCAGCCCCTGGGTGGCACGATCACGCCGCCCGAACCCTGGACCGGTTCGCAGAAGAAAGCCGCCACCTGGTCCGCGCCCAGCTCGGCCACTTTGTCGCGCAGTGCCTGCACCGAGGCGGCGATGATGGCGGCATCGTCCGGCAGTTCGCTGCGATAGGGATAGGGCGAGGGAATGTAATGCTGGGTCGGCAGCGGCAGGTCGAAGTTGAAATGGAAGTTGGGCAGCGCCGTCAGACCGGCGCCTACCGACGAGGAACCGTGGTAGCCGCGTTGAAGAGAGATGAAATGTTTCTTGTTCGGCTTGCCGATGGAATTGTGGTAGTGCGTGATGTAGCGGACGGCGGCATCGACCGCATCCGACCCGCCCAGCGTGAAATAGACATGCTTGAGCGAAGCCGGGCTGATGTCCACCAGTTTCTTGGCCAGTAGGATGGCCGGTTCGGAGGCGAAGTGGAAATAGCCGGTGGCATAGGGCAGGCGCTGCATTTGCTCGGTGGCGGCGCGGATCACGCTTTCCTGGCCGTAGCCGGTGTTGACGCACCACAGGCCCGAGAAGGCATCCAGCAATTCCTTGTCCTGATGGTCGGTCAGGTAGGCGCCGCGACCGGACTTGAGGATGATGGGGCCGAGCTCTTCGTGCTCGCGGAAGCTGGTGACGGGATGGATCAGGTGGCTGCGGTCAAGGGCAGCCAGGGTCGATGTTTGCATAGAGGAGAACTCGCTGACGATGGTGTTGAACAAGGTCGCCCGCATGGGCGGGACAACCGGCATGGACTCAATGCTATGCCTCGTTGATCGCGGCATATGCGCAAGATGCTGGTCCCAAAAAGCATCTTGATGCGATTTGCGGGCGACCGTAGCATTTTCTGCGGCGCCCGCAGCCAGATCCGTATGCGCCGTCAGCCCAGCGCCTGGTTGACGATGGAAAACAGCTGCATGCCAGGATGCTTTTGTGGCGGCGGTCCCTTGCGCATGCGGGTGACGCGGTCCACGCAGGTCATTCCCAGCTTGTCGAACCAGTCCGGCAATCCGGAGGAGGCGAAGACATCGATGCGGATGAAGGAATCCGAATAGGTATTGATCCAGTGTGCGATCAATCCCTTGGCGCGCTCGGCGTCGGGCGCGACTACCGGACCGATCACGCGGCCATGGCCGAAGCGTCTCACCAGCGCAAAACCCAGCATCTCGCCATCGCGATCCAGCGCTACTGCATCGGACATCTCCAGCAGCGCCACCAGCAACTTGCTGCGATCCATGCCTGTAGCCTGCGCATCCAGCGCCAGGAGGGTCGGCACATCGCTCTTGCCCATCGGTCGCACGCGCTCGCCGGGCGGCAACGATACCAGCACCGGTTGCGCCGAGGCCCCCTGGAACTGATGCAGAACATCTTCCTGCACAAAGCCCAATTGCTTGTACAAGGGCATGCCCGCCGCGGTGGCATTGACCATCAGGCCGCGACCGTTGACTTGCTCGATGACATGTTGCATGAGCCGTCGTCCCAGGCCGCGTCGCTGCAATTCGGCCTGCACCAGCAGCATGCCGATGACCGCGTGGGCCTGGCCGAAGCAGGTGCAAACGACCGACCCGACCACCCGCAGCGGGGCATCCGGCTCCTGGTTTTCCAGCAAATAGCCCTGACCCATCTGCAACAGGAAGTTCCAATCTTCCAGCCGGTGCGGCCACTTGAACTGCAGCGAGAGCCGGTGGCAGGCTCCCAGGTCATCCTGTTCCATGGGCCTGAGCGTCAGCGCCGGCATCGGCGTTGGTGCGGATGATGAGGAGGAGGGCGATGGCGCTGGCATGATGGCTCCTGTTCGGTTCGTTCGTGTTGTGTCGGACTGCGTCAGAGCTGGCCCTGGCAGACGTACTTGGTGTGCAGATAATCGTCCAGGCCATGTACCGAGCCTTCGCGGCCATAGCCCGATTCCTTGACGCCGCCGAAGGGAGCGGCCTCGGCCGCCAGTGCGCCTTCGTTGATGCCGACGATGCCACTTTCCAGCGCATCGGTGACGCGGTGAACGCGGCGCACATCGGTTGAATAAAAATACGCGGCCAGTCCGAACGGCGTGGCATTTGCCGCCGCGATCACTTCTTCTTCGGTGATGAAGCGCGTCACCGGTGCTACCGGTCCGAAGGTTTCCTCACCGCTGCACAGCATGTCCGGGCCGACATTGGACAATACGGTAGGCGCATAGTAATTGTTGCTGGCATAGCCCTCGCCCTGCAGGCGCTTGCCGCCGGTGATGAGCTTCGCACCGCGCTCGACCGCATCACGGACATGCCGTTCAATCTTGGCGATGGCGCGCGAATTGATCATCGGACCAATCTGCGAGGATGCGTCGGTGGCCGGGCCGACTTTGAGCGCGGCCACGCGCGCACCCAGCTTGGCGACGAAGGCGTCATGCACGCCTTCTTGCACATAGATGCGATTGGGGCTGACGCAGGTCTGGCCGCCATTGCGGAACTTGGCCGCCATCACGCCCTCGATGGCGGCGTCCAGGTCGGCATCGTCGAAGACGATGAAGGGCGCATTGCCGCCCAGTTCCAGCGAGAGCTTCTTGAGCGTGTCGGCGGAGTGGCGCGCCAGATGCTTGCCCACGGCAGTCGAGCCGGTGAAGCTGATCTTGCGCACGCGGCTGTCCGACAGCCAGACATCGACCACCTCCGGCGTGCGTTCACGTGAGGCGGTGACGATGTTGATGACGCCCGCGGGTACGCCCGCCTCCTGCGCCAGGCGCACCAGCGCCAGCGAGGTCAGCGGGGTGTCTTCGGCCGGCTTGCACACCACGGTGCAGCCGGCGGCCAGCGCCGGCGCGATCTTGCGTGCGATCATCGCCGCCGGGAAATTCCACGGCGTGATGGCGGCCACCACACCGACGGGTTCCTTCAGCGCCATCATGCGGCGACCGGTGACCGGGGCCGGGATAATGTCGCCATTGGCGCGCGTGGCTTCCTCGGCAAACCATTCGACATAGCTGGCGGCATAGGCGACTTCGCCCTTGCCCTCGGCCAGCGGCTTGCCCTGTTCGCGTGAGATCAGCCGCCCCAGGTCATCCTGGTGCGCGATGAGCAGGTCGTTCCAGCGCTTGAGGATGCCGGCGCGCTGTTTGGCCGGCGTAGCACGCCAGGCCGGGAAGGCGGCAGCAGCCGCATCGACGGCGGCACGCGCGTCGGCGGCGTTGCCATCGGGCACCGTGGCGAACACCTCGTCAGTGGCAGGATCGCTGACCTCCAGGCGGCGGAAATCGCTGGCTTCGGTCCATGCGGCACCGATCAGTTGTGCGCCGGGCATCAGGTGGGGATGTTGCAGTTCCAGGATGGTCATGGCAAAAGTAAATGTCAAAGTGAGAAGTGGTTTGCGCCTTTGGCGACATGGCGGGCAATAGTTTCACCCAGTTCGGTGGTCGACGCGTCGCCGCCAAGGTCGGGCGTGAGCGGGCCGCTCCTGAGAACGTCCTCGATCGCGGCGACGATGGCGTCATGGGCGTCGCGGCCGGCTCCCTGGCCTGTCGTGAGAAAGTCCAGCATGAGAGCACCGGACCAGATCATGGCGATGGGGTTGGCAATGTTCTTGCCATAGATGTCAGGTGCCGATCCGTGCACCGGCTCGAACAGGGACGGGAAGCGGCGATCCGGGTTGAGGTTGGCCGAGGGCGCCAAGCCGATGGTGCCGGTGGTGGCCGGTCCCAAGTCGGACAGGATGTCGCCGAACAGATTGGAGGCGACTACCACATCGAAGCGCGTCGGTTGCAGCACGAAGCGTGCCGACAGGATGTCGATATGCTGCTTGTCCACCGTCACTTCAGGATAGCCGGCGGACACGGCGTCGGCGCGGCCATCCCACCACGGCATGCTGATGGCAATGCCGTTGGACTTGGTGGCCACCGTCAGGTGCTTGCGCGGCCGGTTGTTGGCCAGCTCGAATGCATATTTCAATACCCGGTCGGCGCCGAATCGGGAGAACACCGATTCCTGGATCACGATTTCGCGCTCGGTGCCGGCGTACATGGTGCCGCCTAGTGATGTGTATTCGCCTTCGGTGTTTTCGCGCACCACGTAGTAGTCGATGTCGCCCGGCTTGCGATTGGCCAGCGGACAAGGCACGCCTTCGAACAGGCGCACCGGGCGCAGGTTGATGAACTGGTCGAATTCGCGGCGGAACTTCAACAACGAGCCCCAGAGCGAGACATGGTCAGGCACGGTGGCTGGCCAGCCTACCGCGCCGAAGTAAATGGCGTCGCAGCCGGCGAGCTGATCCTTCCAATCATCCGGCATCATCTGGCCATGGGTGGCGTAATAGTCGCAGCTGGCCCAGTCGATTACCTTCAATTCCAGCTGGATATCGAAGCGCTTCGCGGCGGCCTGTACTACTCTCAGGCCCTCCGGCATGACTTCCTTACCGATGCCGTCGCCGGCGATCAATGCGATGGAAAAACTGTTTTTCATGGCAGGGTCTCGAATTAAATTCACTAAAAAAATAATCTCAGGCCAGCTTGTCCTTGAGCTGGTAGTACATGCCGATCAGAGGCAGGAACCATGGCGGCCCGACGTGGCCGGGGATGGCTGGCCAGTCGCGTTCGCGCCAGGGATTGGCGCTGGCGTCGCCGGTCATCACCGCTGCCATGCATTGGCCCATGTGCACCGACATCTGGGTGCCGTGTCCGCTATAACCCATCGAGTAATACAGACCGTCGCGCTCGCCTGCTTGCGGCAGGCGGTCGCGTGTCATGTCGACCAGACCACCCCAGCAGTAGTCCAGGCGCACCTTGCCCAGTTGCGGGAAGGTCTGCATCAGGCCCGCGCGCAGGATCTCGCCACTGGCGGAATCGGACTGCGGGCTGGAAATGGCGAAGCGGGCCCGTCCGCCGAAGATCAGGCGATGGTCGGGCGTCATGCGGAAGTAATGGTGGATATTGGCCACCGTTGTGTAGGTACGCTGCTGCGCAAGCAGTGCGGTGGCACGCTCGGCGCCTAGCGGTTCAGTGGCCACGATGAAACTGCCGATGGGCACGATACGGCGGCGCAACCAGCCGAATGTGCGGTAGCTGCCGTGACGGCTGGCGCCGGTGGCCAGCAGCACCTGCTTGGCCAGAATCGTGCCTCGTACCGTATGGACGCGATGCGCGCAGGTGCCGCCGATGCGCTCCAGCCGGCGCACTTCGGTGCCGGTGTGGATGACCGCGCCATGCTTCTCGGCAGCCAGCGCTAGGCCGTGGGCGAAGCGGCCCATGTGCATCTGCGCGCTGCGTTTGTAGAGCAGGCCGCCATGGAAACGCTCGCTCTGCACCTCGGCGCGCACCTGCGCGGCGTCCAGGACGGCGACGTCGAGATCCACGCCGTCGGCGATAAGCCGCTCGGCGCTGCGCTGCAAGGCCACCATCTGGCCCGGCCGGGTGGCCAGTTTGAGTTTGCCGTGGCGCAGGAAGTCGCAGGCGATCTGTTCCTTATCCACCAGCTGCGCCACCGTGTCGACGGCGTCGTCATAAGCGTGATACCAGGCACGGGCGCGCTCCACGCCGACCTTGGCCGCGACTTCGGCATAGTCCACCGCCAGGCCGTTGTTGACGTGGCCGCCGTTGCGCCCGGAGGCTTCGGCCGCCACATGCGGGCCGGCTTCCAGCACAACCACGCTGGCGCCGCGCTTGGCCAGGGCCAATGCGGCTGACAGGCCCGTAAAGCCTCCCCCGACGATGGCCACATCGACCTGGGTCGGCAATTCACGTGCCGGGGAGACATATACGGGCGCCGAATCGGTCCAGTAGGATTCTAACTTCATGGTGAGAATAACTCGACAAAGTGGGTTAATGAAACCAGGAGCGCCATCACCGGCATGCTTAGGGTGCATAGACGCAATGCGTCATGGGATCCAGCATAAGCTCACGCCGATGTGCCTGTGACGCGAACTGCGATGGCGTGGCGGCATGATGTACCGTTGTCAGGCAGGGAATCGGCAGAATGTTTGCTCGCCGGCCCCTTCATCCCGTCTCAGTAGCCTCGTCGGCGGTCGATCAGTCCCAGAAGCGGCATGCCGGCACGATGGCGCCGCAGGTTTTCCAGCACCGCATCGACCGCGCCGTCGGGCTGTGTCATGCTGGCGATATGCGGTGTGATGACGATGTCGGGATGGCGCCAGAATGGGTGGCCGGCCGGTAACGGCTCGGTATCGCAGACGTCCAGCACGGCGGCGCTCAGTTGGCCGTCCTGCAGCGCTGCCAGCAGATCGTCCTCGACCAGGTGGCCACCGCGTCCCACATTGATAAGCGCCGCGCCAGGCGGCAATTGCGCGAACAATTCGCGGCACAGGATGCCGCGCGTGTCATCGGTGAGCGGCAGCAGGCAGATCAGCACATCGGTGCCCGCCAAGAAATGATCCAGGCCATCGCAACCGCTATGGCACTCGACGCCGTCGATCTGATGTGGCGATCGGCTCCAGCCGGCGCAGGGGAAGCCCAGACCATGCAATTGCTGCAGCACAGCCCGGCCCAGCATGCCCAGGCCCAGTACGCCGACCCGGCAGGCGCTGGCCTGGCGCACGCGGCGCGCTTGCCATATCTGCTGCTGTTGCTGGCGGGCATAGTGGCGACTGTCACGGTGCAGGCCCAGCACTGCGTGGGTTACATATTGCACCATGCCGGCGGCGATGCCTGGCTCGGTCATGCGCACTACCGGCAGCTCCGGCGGCAGGCCGGACATCTCGAACTGGTCGATGCCGGCACCCACCGAAAACAGGATCTCCAGGTTGGGGAAACGCCGGGCGATGTCTTCGGGCGGCGTCCATGCAGCCAGATAACGCACGCTGGCGGGATCGCCTTCATACGGCCACAGGTGGAAGGGCAGCTCCGGCGCCTTCTGGGCGAATAGCCGGCCCCATTCGGCGCCGCGTTCCAGGTCGGCCTTGTAGAGAAAAGTCATGATGTCGTTTGCGCCGGCGTTAGCCCAGCGCCTGGTTGATGATGGAATAGATTCGCCATTGCGCATCGCCATGGGGCGCGCTACCACGGCACATGGTCACCACGTCGTCCACGCAGGCAAGGCCGATGTCCTGCAGCCATGGTTTCAGGCCGCTCTTGCCCGGCACGTCGATGCGCAGGAAGGCGCCAGGGCAGGCGTTGACCCAGTGACTGATCAGCGTTTTCGCATCCTCAAGGTCGGCCGCGATCACGGGCCCGATCACGTGGCCGCGCCCGAACGCGCGCAGCATCGCCACGCCCTTGACGCGACCATCCTGTTCCAGCACCGCTACCTCGGCGAACTTGAGCAGGGCCGTTAGCACGGCGCTACGGTCCATGCCGCTGGCGTGACGGTCGAATGTCAGCAAGGCCGGCGCTTCGCCGGCTTGCAGCGGGCGGATGCGGCTGCCTGGCGGCAATGCCGTGCGCGGCACCTGCGCCGTGGCGCTCTGGTGTTGGCTCAGGGTATCGATGACCTGGAAGCCCAGCTTTTCATATAGAGGACGGCCGGCCGCCGTGGCATTGAGGATCACGCTACGCCCACCGGCGTCGGCCAGCAGTTGCTGCATCATGGCACGCCCCAGGCCGTAGCCTTGCAGGGCATCGCTGATGATGACCAGGCCCAGTGTGGCGTGCTCGGGGCCGCAATGACACAGCATACCGCTGCCCGATGTCTCGGGGGCGGCCCCGGTACGCGCCAGCGCCACTACCCAGCCACGACTAACCGCATGATGGAATTGCCAGTCGGCCAGGCGGTGTGGCCATTTCAGATGCTGACTCAGGCCGTGGCAGGCCTGCAGGTCGGTCTCACGCATGGCGCGCAGTGTGGTCTGGCCTGCCGGGCCAGCCGGCAGTGTCCTTGCAGCTTGCATTGAACGCTTCCTTATATATACCTGTTCACGAGGCCATGGTGCAGCATGGCCGGTTACTAGCGATGATGCCTCTTTGGCGCCGCGCAGCGTTTGTTTTCGACGGCGCGAATTCGCAATTTTATGGCGATCTGCCCCCCGTTCTCGGCACAAAATTGGGCGGCTTCGGCATAGCATGAGGCAGACAGGCGCGCGCTCTCTTTTCTTTTATGTGCGGCGCTCATTTCATTTCGTATTCCATCCACAAATGCCATGCCAGATTTTCTATTAGTCAATGTGCCCGTCGGGAGGAGAAAATTAAGCAGGCAACTCTGCGCGCAAGCGGGCTCGACCCGCATCGCCATGGTGAATGCGCCCCAAAGGGGTGCGCCCTGCTCGCATTGTTGCACTGCTCGGCAAGCTATGCTGATTGCGCCGTCGAAAACACATATTTCTGTTTCGTGACCCGGTCAAAAAGGAGTAAATCGCAAGTTTCGATATGTTGTAATCGTTCCCATGCATTGAACCCGCAAGCAAGAGAATTAGCACCATGTTATTCGCAGGACCATTCCGGTGAAGCGAACACTTTTTTGATAGGACGATTTTCAATGAGCACTTTCAAGCCCAAATTCATCACCTTCGATTGCTATGGTACGCTGACCCGTTTCCAGATGTCGGAAACGGCCAAGAAGCTCTACGCCGATCGCGTCTCCGAGGCCGACATGCCATTCTTCCTGCGCCAGTTTGCGGCTTACCGCCTGGATGAAGTGCTGGACCAGTGGAAGCCCTACGAGCAGGTGTGCAAGAACGCCATTCGGCGCACCTGCGAGCGCTGGGGTGTCAAGACCACCGACGAAGAGCTGGGCACCTTCTACAAGGCCGTACCGACCTGGGGGCCGCATCCCGACGTACCGGCCGCGCTGGCCAAGGTGGCAAAGGAAATCCCACTGGTGATCTTCTCCAATGCCGACGACAGTCAGATCATGCACAACGTCGAACAGCTCGGTGCGCCTTTCCACAAGGTCTTTACCGCCCAGCAGGCGCAAGCTTACAAGCCGCGCCTGCGCGCCTTCGAATATATGCTCGACAACCTGAACTGCAATCCGGAAGACGTGCTGCACGTGTCCTCCAGTCTGCGCTACGATCTGATGCCAGCCTCCGACATGGGAATCAAGAACAAGGTATTCGTCGCCCGCGGCCATGAGCCGTCCACTCCGTATTACGGCTATACCGAAATCTCCGACCTGTCCGGCCTGCCGGGCGTGGTTGGTCTATAGCAACCGGCGGCAGCCGGGTCGTCGTTTGCAAAGTCCGTGGTCCGGGCGTCGCAGCAGTTGGTATCAAAATTGCAACAGGTGATCGGACACATCAGGTGACAGGCCCCCGCGTGGAGCAAGCTGTGTGAGCAGGAGGGCGGGGCAGGTCGGTGGTCTTCGTGGTTGAATTTTTATTGTGAGGCTTTTCATGAGCAAGCAGGAAAACGGACGATACCCCACAGAGGGAAACATCATTACCGGCGATTCGCTGGAAAACGTGCAGGGCGGTTTCACCCGCCGCGACATGATGCGCACCCTGCTGGCTGGCAGTCTTATGACGGTAGGCTCTGCGGGCCTGCTTAGCGCTAGCGGCAGCGCCATGGCGCTGCCGCCAAAGCGCGGCGGCAAGATGCGCATTGCGACCCAGACCAGCTCCACCGCCGATACCCTTGATCCGGCCAAGACCGCGCACTCCACCGATTACACGCGCGCTCACATGTTCTACAACGGCCTGACCAAGCTGGATGGCAAGCTCGGCCCGCAAATGGTGCTGGCCGAGGAAATGCTGACTACCGACGCCACGCTGTGGACAGTCAAGTTGCGCAAGGGCGTGCTGTTTCACGACGGCAAGCCGTTCACGCCGGCCGACGTGGTCTATTCACTGATGCGCCACAAGGACCCTGCTACGGCCTCCAAGGTCAAGGTGCTGGCCGACCAGATCGAATCGGTCAAGGCCACCGGCCCCAATGAGGTCCAGATCAAGCTGGCCAACGCCAACGCCGACCTGCCGGTGATCCTGGCCACCGCCCAGTTCCTCATCATCCGCGATGGCACCACCAACTTCACCACACCCAACGGCACCGGCGCATTCAAGTGCAAGGAATTCACGCCGGGCGTGCGCACCATCGCCGTGCGCAACGAGAATTACTGGAAGTCCGGTCTACCTTACCTGGACGAGGTCGAACTCTTTGGCATCCCCGACGAGGCCGCACGCGTCAATGCGCTGCTCTCGGGCGACGTGCATTGGATCAACGACGTCAATGCGCGCTCCACCGGTCGCGTCAAGTCCACGGCCGGCTACACGGTAATGGAGACCAAGTCCGGTCTTTACACGGACCTGGTGATCCGCCAGGACGTGGCGCCTGGCAACAGCCAGGATTTCACGCTGGGCATGAAGTACCTGATGGATCGCGAGCAGATCAAGACCGCCGCCTTCCGCGGTTTCGCCGTGACCGCCAACGACCAGCCCATCGATCCGACAAACCGCTTCTACTTTGCCGGTCTGCCGCAGCGTCCCTACGACCCGGACAAGGCCAAATTCCACCTGCAGAAGGCGGGCGTGCTGGGCAGCACCATCCCGCTCGTGGCCTCGGTGGCCGCGACCGGATCGGTGGACATGGGCGTGCTGATGCAGCAAAGCGCCCAGAAGATCGGCCTGAAGCTGGATCTGAAGCGGGTTCCGGCCGACGGCTACTGGGCCAACCAGTGGATGAAGGTGCCGTTGGGCTTTGGCAATATCAATCCGCGTCCCAGCGCCGACATTCTGTTCACACAGTTCTTCAAGTCCGATGCACAGTGGAACGAATCAGGCTGGAAGAACGCGCAGTTCGACCAACTGGTCGTGGCCTCGCGCGGCGAGACCGATTTCAGCAAGCGCAAGCAGATGTACGCCGACCTGCAGACTCTGGTGCACGAGAAGGGCGGCATCGGCATTCCGGTCTTCATCACCAACCTCGAAGGCATCAGCACCAAGGTCAAGGGCATTGATGCGATCCCACTGGGTGCGTTCATGAACTACACCTGTGCCGAGTATGTCTGGATGGACGCCTGAGGACCGGCAAGAGAAGTAAAGGCCAGGCGGGCAACCCCGTCGTGGCCCGTGACCTGCTTATCGAGGATAGCTATGAATGGAATGATCCTGCGTCTGATACTGCGCCGCCTGGCACTGGCGGCGCTGACGCTGTTGCTGGTGTCGGCTGGCGTGTTCTTCATCACCAACCTGTTGCCGGGCGACGCGGCCCAAGCCGCGCTGGGCCAGGCCGCCACGCCCGAGACGGTGGCGGCGTTGCGCCTGCAGTATGGGCTGGACCTCCCGGCGCCATTGCGTTATGCCCGGTGGCTGGGGCACCTGCTCTCGGGCAACCCCGGCATATCGTTGGTCAATAACGTGCCGGTAGCGCAGATGATCGGTGGCCGCTTGCCCGCATCGCTGATGCTGGCGGCAATCACGGCAGCGGTGTCGGTACCGCTGGCGCTGTTGCTGGGTATCGCCTCGGCCATGTATCGCGGCTCGGCCTTCGATCGCGTGGTCAATGTCAGCGCGGTGTCGCTGGTCTCGGTGCCGGAATTCCTGGTCGCCACCATCGCGGTGATGATCTTCGCGGTCAAGCTGCGCTGGCTGTCGGCGTTGTCGCATTCGGCCGATGCTGCCACCTTGGGAGCCTTTATCAAGTCCTATGCGATGCCGGTGATGACGCTCTGCTGTGTGATCGTGGCGCAGATGACACGCATGACGCGCGCGGCCGTGATCGACCAGTTGCGCTCCTCCTATGCCGAGATGGCCTTGCTCAAAGGCGTCAGGCGCACCCGCATCGTGCTGCGCCACGCCTTGCCTAACGCCATCGGTCCGATCGCCAATGCGGTGGCGCTGAGCCTGTCCTACCTGTTGGGGGGAGTGATCATCGTCGAGAGCATCTTCAACTATCCCGGCATCGCCACCCTGATGATCGATGCCGTCAGCACCCGCGACATGCCGCTGGTGCAGGCCTGTTCGATGATCTTCTGTGCCGGCTACCTGCTGCTGGTGCTGACCGCCGATGTGCTGGCCATTGTTTCCAATCCGAGGTTGAAGACACGATGAAAGCTCTCCACGATCCCGCGCGCGCCGAGGCCTCGACCGCCACTGCCAGCGCCGCCACCAAAAAGCCGCGCCGCCATTCCACCATGGCCTGGATCGGCATGGGCATCGTCGGCTTCTGGCTGCTCATGACCATCATTGGCCCGACCATCTCGCCCTACGACGCCACCGCCATCGTCGATGCCGATGTGTTTTCCGGCATGAGCCTCAAGTTCTTGCTGGGCAGTGATTACCTGGGGCGCGACATGCTGAGCCGCATCCTCTTCGGCACCCGGGCCACCATCGGGCTGGCGCTGGCGGCTACACTACTGGCCAGCATTATCGGCACGGCCATTGCGCTGTTCGCCGCCCTCTCCGGCGGCTGGCGCGACGCCGTCATCAGTCGAGCGCTCGATGCGCTGATCTCCATTCCGAGCAAGATGTTCGCATTGATGATGGTGGCGACCTTTGGTTCCTCCATGTGGCTCCTGGTGGTGACCGCCGCCATCGCCTACATGCCGGGCGCCTACCGGATCGCCCGCTCGCTGGCGGTCAACGTGCAGGCCATGGAATACGTGCAGGCCGCGCGGGCGCGCGGCGAGGGCGTGTGGTACATCATGACGATGGAGATGCTGCCCAACATGATCCGCCCCGTGCTGGCCGACTTCGGGCTGCGCTTTGTGTACGTGGTGCTGCTGTTGAGCGGGCTGAGTTTCCTGAGCCTGGGCGTGCAGCCGCCCGACGCCGACTGGGGCTCGCTGGTGCGGGAGAACATTTCCGGACTGGGCGAGGGCGCGCTGGCGGTGATTATGCCGGCGCTGGCCATTGCCTCGCTGACCATCGGCGTGAACCTGTTGATCGATAACCTGCGCGGCAAGCGCGCTGCCAAGGAGTAAGCCTGTGATGCAGTTCGACCAATTCCTCGGCAAGACGACGGCGCCCGGGACGCCCCCTGGCGAGCCGCTGGTGAGCGTCAGCGGCCTGCGCGTCAACGCCCGCAAGGACGACGGCTCCTCGGTGGAGATCGTCAAGGACGTCAATTTCACGGTGGCGCGCGGCGAAGTGCTGGCGCTGATCGGAGAATCTGGTTCCGGTAAGACCACCATTGCGCTGTCGCTGTTGGGATATGCGCGCGCCGGCTGCCACATCGCTGGCGGCCGGATCCGCATCGGCCGGTGCCAGATCGACCAGATGGATGAGAAGGCGCTGCTGGCCATGCGCGGTCACCACGTCGCCTACATCGCGCAGAGCGCAGCCGCCGCCTTCAACCCGGCGCGCACGCTCATGGACCAGGTCATCGAAAGCGCCCTGCAACACCGCGTGATGGACAAGGCCAGCGCCATGCGCAAGGCGGTCGACCTGTTTCGGGCGCTGGCCTTGCCGAACCCCGAGAATATTGGCCGGCGCTATCCGCATCAGGTCTCTGGCGGTCAGTTGCAGCGGGTGATGGCGGCCATGGCTCTGATCACTGATCCTGAGCTGGTGATCCTGGATGAGCCGACTACCGCGCTGGATGTGACCACCCAGATCGAGGTGCTGCGTGCCTTCAAGAACGTGGTTAAGGAATTGGGTACGACGGCTGTCTATGTCTCGCACGACCTGGCGGTGGTGGCACAGATGGCTGACCGCATCATTGTGCTGCGCGATGGCGCCGTGCGCGAGACCGGCCAGACCGGCCAAGTGCTGCACACACCGGCCGACAGCTATACGCAAAGCCTGATCGCCGCCGCTGAGCCAGCTTCGCGCGTGGCGCAGGTGCGCGAGATATTGCCGGATCCGGCGCTGGCTACACAGGCCAAGGTGCCGCTGCTGCGCATCAGCGGCCTGATCGCCGGCTATGGCAGCCCGGATCGCCTAGGCCTGCCGGGGGTGCGGATCCTGGACGATATCAACCTGACGATACAGCGCGGTAGCACGGTCGGCATCATCGGCGAATCGGGATCGGGCAAGACCACGTTGGCACGTGCTGTGGCCGGCATGATCGCGCCGGCGCGCGGTAGCATCCAGCTCGATGGCGAAAACCTCTCGCCTACCATGGAGGGCCGCACCCGGGAACAGTTCCGCCGGGTACAGATCGTGTTCCAAAACGCCGATACGGCGCTCAATCCAGCCCATAACATCGGCCGCATCCTGAACCGGCCGCTGAGCTTCTATCACGGTCTGAAGGGCGAGGCCATGCGCCGTCGCACGGCTGAGCTGCTGGACCTAGTGCGCCTGCCATCGAGTGTGATCGACCGCCTGCCGAGTGAGCTCTCGGGTGGCCAGAAGCAACGCGTGAACCTGGCGCGGGCGCTGGCGGCCAAGCCTGACCTGATCCTGTGCGACGAGGTGACCTCGGCGCTGGATACCGTGGTGGCCGCTGCCATCCTGGAGTTGCTGGCCGAGCTGCGGCGCGAGCTGCAGGTGTCTTACATGTTCATCAGCCATGACATCAGCACGGTGCGCGCCATCTGCGATGACATCGTGGTGCTGTATGCCGGGCGCATGGTGGCCAACCGCCCACGCGAGGCGATGATGGCACCGCCTTACCACCCGTATTCGCATCTGCTGCTGTCGTCGGTGCCGGCCATGCAGCAGGGTTGGCTGGAACAGGTATCTGGCGCGGGCCAGCACAAGTTGCCGCCGATCGGGCCGGTGGAGGCATCGCCCGATATCTGCGCCTTCCTGCCGCGTTGTACGATGCGCGTGGACGGCGTGTGCAATACGGTACCGCCGCGCCGGCGCAACATGGAGCATGGCGGCGAGATCCTTTGCCATCGCTCCGATGCCGAGCTGCAGCAATATCAATCGCCGCTGCTGCCGGTGGGTGGCGTGACTGTTTGACGATTGGTTGACGACAACAAGCCTGCGCAAGAGTGCAGGCGACACATCCGGGCCGTCGCAGGCGAAGCTGTCGAGTCTGCCGCCGGCTCTCATTCAGGAGAAGAAATGACCGCAACGCTGGTGTTGTATCGTGCTTCAGGCGCGCCCGTTTCCACCGTGTTCCGCCGCGCAGGACTGGGCGGCAACGATCCCTTTGCGCTCTGGCGCGAAATCGCCTGGGAAGGCATCGGCGCGATGAGCGCAGGTCGCCTGCGTTTCGAGGGTACGCTGGACGTCGTCAGGTTTCCGCATGTGGAAACCCTGGTCGTTGTCGAAGGCGAATTGACCGTGGAAACCGCAGGCGCTGCGCCGCTGGTGGTACAGCCCGGCAGCGGTGTGGTGATCGGTGCGGGCACGGCCCTGCGGGTAGCTACCAGCTCGTCGGCGCTAGTGGTGTTCTGTGCGGCCGCATGCCCGCAAGCGGCGCAAACCGGCGTGTTCCCGCTGCACGCCAAGGCCAACTTCAAGCCTTCGGCCAACTCGTTGCCCAAGGAAATCCTGCTGGGACCGGTGCCGCAATGTCGCAGTGACAATGTCTTCAATGAAGAATCCATCAAGTATCTGGCCGGCACCTGGGATTCCACGCCTTATCACCGTATCGTGCGCGCGCATCCGGTCAATGAGTTCATGCATATCCTGGACGGCGGCGTGCGCTTTGCCGAGCCGGACGGCAGCGTGGTGTCGGTGGCTGCTGGCGACGCGGTTTTTGTGCCCCAGGGCGCGGCGATCGGCTGGGAGAGCAGTGAACGAGTGGCCAAGTTCTACGTGGTGCAAACCGTCCCGGCCACAATCGAAGGGAAATGACCATGTCGCCTCCACTGAACCTGGTACAGACGCCTTCCATCCCTCCGGCCACAGCCGACGTGGTCGTGATCGGGGGCGGCATCATCGGCATCTTCACCGCCTATTACCTGGCCCGGCGCGGCGTGTCCGTGGTCGTGGTGGAGAAGGGGCGGGTCGGCGCCGAGCAGTCCAGCCGCAACTGGGGCTGGTGCCGCCAGCAGAACCGCGATGCGCGCGAATTGCCGATGGCCACCAAGAGCATCGACCTGTGGGAGCAGTTCAGCGCCGAATCCGGCGAGGATGCCGGCTTTACGCGCTGCGGCCTGCTGTATCTCAGCAATGACGACGAAGAACTGGCGCGCTGGGCCAGTTGGGGCAAGTTTGCCAAGACCGCTGGCGTGACCACCCATATGCTCGACAGTCAGCAAGCCGCCGAGCGCGGCCATGCCACCGGCCGTGGCTGGAAGGGCGGGGTGTTCTCGCCCACCGATGGTACCGCCGATCCGGTCAAGGCCGCTCCGGCCGTGGCGCGCGCCGTGATGAAGCTGGGCGGTAGCGTGATCCAGCAATGCGCGGCGCGCGGCATCGAGATGGAGGCAGGGCGGGTCGCCGGCGTTGTCACCGAAGCCGGGGTCATCAAGACCAGGACCGTGGTGCTGGCTGGCGGCGCCTGGGCATCGTCGTTCTGCCGTCAGTTGGGCATACGCTTCCCGCAAGCCTCGGTACGCCAATCGATCATGAGCGTGGCGCCTATGGACAAGCCACTGCCCGGGGCGCTGTTCACCTCGGGCGTGGCGGCCACGCGGCGCAGCGACGGTTCCTATGCGCTGGCCATCAGCGGTCGCGCTCGGGTGGATCCGACCGGGCAGTTCCTGCGCTTTTCGCCGCAATTTCTGCCCATGTTCGCCAAGCGCTGGCGCAGCCTGTCGCCGGGCGGCCTGGAAGCGCTGCGCAGCGGCCATGAGACGTTGTCGCGCTGGCGCCTGGATGCGCCTACGCCGATGGAGCGCATGCGCATCCTCGATCCCAAAGCCGATCCGGTGGCCATCCGCGCCACCCATCGGCGGGCCATCGAGTTGCTGCCCGAGTTGCGCAACGCCAGGGTCACGCACACCTGGGCCGGTTATGTCGACAGCACACCCGACGGGGTGCCTGGCATCGGCGAGGTGCCGCAGGTGCCCGGACTGATCCTGGCCGCAGGTTTTTCCGGCCATGGCTTCGGTATCGGCCCCGGGGCGGGTCACTTGATCGCCGACCTGGCAACCGGCGCCGAGCCCCTCGTCGATCCCCGCCCATATCACCCTGGCCGCTTTGCCCGCTCCGCGTGGGGCAAGGTCGCCGATTTCTAGACGTCGCCGGCACCCCCGCCGCGGGGGCCGGTATCGCCGCAAGGACATACTGAATGACATCACCTCTGCATCACCTGCAGCATACCGGCCGACTGGAGCGCTTATTCATCAACGGCCATTGGATACTGCCGGAGGGCCGCGAACGGGTCTCCGTGATCTGCCCTTCGACCGAAGAGAGTCTGTGCGAGATCGCACTGGGCGATGCGCGCGATGCCGAACGTGCGGTGCTGGCTGCGCGCGGGGCTTTCCCGGCCTGGTCGGCAACCCCGCCGCAGCAACGCGCAGCGTTGTTGGGGCGGGTCCATGCGCTGCTGCTGGAGCGCAGCGAACTGTTCGCCACGGCGCTCACGCTGGAGATGGGCGCGCCGATCGGCTATGCACGCAGTGCGCATGTGCCACTGGCGGCCGAACACCTGCGGGTAGCGCGCGACAACCTGGCGAGTTATCCCTTCATCCGGCCGCGCGGTACGACGGCGATCCTGCGCGAACCCATCGGCGTGTGCACGCTGATCACTCCCTGGAACTGGCCGATCTACCAGATCACCGCCAAGGTCGGGCCGGCACTGGCGGCGGGGTGCACGGTGGTGTTGAAACCGAGCGAACTCTCGCCGTTGTCGGCCTTATTGTTCGCCGAGATCGTCGCCGAGGCCGGGGTGCCTGCCGGTGTCTTCAACCTGGTCAGCGGCACCGGCGCCGAAGTCGGTGCGGCGCTGGCGGCACATCCCCAGGTGGACATGGTGTCGATTACCGGTTCCACCCGCGCGGGTGTGCTGGTGGCCCAGGCGGCGGCGCCGGGCGTCAAGCGCGTGGCCCAGGAGCTGGGCGGGAAGTCGCCCAATGTCGTGCTGCCGGATGCCGATCTGGCGCAGGCCATTCCGCTCGGCGTGGCGGCGGCGTTCCGCAACATGGGCCAGTCGTGCAGCGCGCCCACGCGCCTGATCGTGCCGCGCAACCAGCTTGATCACGTCCATCAACTGGCCTTGGCGGCGCTGGGACAGATGAAGGTCGGCGATCCGATGGATGCGGCGACCACCCACGGCCCCTTGGCCAATCGCGCGCAGTTCGAGCGGGTGCAGCAGATGATCGAGGCAGGATTGCAGGATGGTGCCCGTCTGCTGGCGGGTGGGCCGGGGCGGCCAGAGGGATTGGAGCGCGGCTTCTATGCGCGGCCGACCATCTTTTCTGACGTGCATGCGGATATGGTGATCGCACAACAGGAAATCTTCGGCCCGGTGCTGGCGATCCTGCCCTACGACACGGTGGAGGAAGCCATCTCCATCGCCAACGATACGGTCTATGGCCTGGGCGCCCATGTGCAGGGAAGGGACAAGGAACAGTTGCGCGCGGTGGCCGCGCGCATCCAGTCAGGCCAAGTCCACTTGAACTACCCGGCCTGGGATCCGCAGGCGCCGTTCGGCGGCTACAAGCAATCCGGCAACGGCCGCGAATACGGCGTCGAGGGGATGGAAGAGTACATGGAGGTGAAATCGGTCCTCGGCTACTACGATTGAAAGCTGGCCCAACATATCAGTCCGGGCGCCGCAACGTGAGCGGCTGCCTTGCAGTTTTTAAAGGTATCGCGCATGGAAATTCCCGTCATTCCCGACTCAATACTGAGCACCCATCGTTCGCACTGGGCAAGCCTGCGCCGCGATTTGCATGCCCATCCCGAGCTGCGGTTCGAAGAACATCGCACGGCGGAGGTGGTTGCCAACGAACTCCAGGCGCTGGGCTACCAGGTCGTGCGCGGCCTGGGCGGAACCGGCGTGGTGGCCAGCTTGCCCGGTGCCGACCGGCGGCGCGGCATCGTCCTGCGGGCCGACATGGATGCCTTGCCGATCCAGGAAGCCAATGATTTCGCCCATGCCTCCTGCACGCATGGGATCATGCATGCCTGCGGACATGACGGCCATACAGTGATGTTGCTGGGCGCTGCGAGAGTGTTGAAGCAGATGCCGCAGTTGCCCGGCGCCGTGCATTTCGTTTTCCAGCCCGGAGAGGAGGGCGGTGCGGGGGCACGCAAGATGATCGATGACGGCCTGTTTGAGCAGTTTACGACCGAGGCGGTGTTTGGCATGCATAATTGGCCTGGACTCCCGGCCGGACACTTCGGACTGCGTACCGGCCCCATCATGGCTGCAGGCTCTCGCCTGAAAATCACCATTACCGGCAAGGGTGCGCATGCGGCGCAACCACACCTGGGGTTGGATCCAATCCCACTAGCCTGCGCCATCGTGCTGCAATGCCAGACAATCGCCGCGCGTCACAAGGATCCGGTGGATCCGGCCGTGATCTCGGTGTGCATGTTCCATGCCGGCGATACGGACAACGTCATTCCGGATCGGGCTGAACTTCGCGGTACCATCCGGACGCTGTCATCCTCGTTGCAACAGAAGTTGCAGCGCGATATCCACCAAATGAGCGAGGCATTGGCAAGCGCCTATGGCGCACAAGCCGAGGTCGAGTTCTTCCAGTATTACCCGGCCACAATTAATACCCCGGGCGAGACGGCGTTATGCGAAAGCATCATCCGCGAGACCTTCGGCGATGCGCGTATACGGACTAATATTCCGCCCAACATGACCTCGGAAGACTTCGGCTTCATGCTCGAAGAACGTCCGGGGACCTATGTGCTGCTCGGCAACGCGTCCGAGGGGAAAGGCTCACCGTCATTACATCATCCCCAATACGACTTCAATGATGATGTCACCGAGGAGGGCGTGCGGTACTGGGTGGCATTGGCTCAGCGTTATTTCACTACGGGGTGAGAAGATGCATTTTCATCAGATATTTTGGTCTTTTGTTCAGGACATCGTGATGGCAGTAGGGAATCGGCGTAGCATTAATCGAGTGCTTTCCGAATTCAGTGCCCCCATGACAAAAGAATGCGGAATACAAAAGCAAATCATCGCATGTCGACGATATCGAGGTCCTGATTACCGTCGCATATCATTTGACGACTATTTCCACGCCGAGACCAGATCTGTACTGCTGATTCGGGACAAGAGTGACAGTGTTGCTGACCAAGTCATTGCAACCTGGAAGCAGCCGTATATAGGTCTACCATGCGTTATTACCACGGACGAACGCGTGGCAGTCTGCTCAGATATAGCCACCCTTCGAAAAGAGCTGCATCTACTCGTACAATCTCATGCCTCTTTAGGTGCAAAAACTATTGCAATCTAATTTACATCTGAAGCCCGGGTCATTTAGCGAGATATCGCTGGAAAATTCAAGAACCTTGTCTACATCGTCGTGACCTTTTACACGGTAAACATGTATTTAGCTAGAAGGCTTAGTTGTTTACATTTTTTGGTATGCACAACCTTTCTGAGATCCAAGTAATTTGATCATGTAAAAAAATCCCGCTAAATCACTGATTTAGCGGGATTTTTTATTGCCCTGCATTTCCCCGCATATGGCGGAGGACAGGGGGAAACCAAGTAACGTATCAACCGTCAATCAACTCCGGATTCCAGGCATGCACCGACTGCCGCTGCTCACCCAGGCCGGTAACGCCCAGGCGCATCTGGTCGCCAGGCTTGAGATAGATTGGAGCAGGCTTCTGGGCCAATCCCACACCGGCCGGAGTGCCGGTGCTGATGATGTCTCCAGGGTAGAGCGTCATGAAGCGGCTGATGTAGCTGACCAGATGAGCGACGCTGAACAGCATGTTGCGCGTGCTGCCGTTTTGAAAGCGGTGGCCGTTGACCTCCAGCCACAGATCCAGATTCTGCGGATCTGGCACTTCATCCGCTGTCACCAGCCAGGGTCCGATCGGACCGAAGGTGTCGCAGCCTTTGCCTTTATCCCATTGGCCGCCGCGTTCGAGTTGGTACTCACGCTCGGAGATGTCGTTGACCACGCAATAGCCGGCTACATGCTTGAGCGCTTCGGCCTCAGAAACGTAACGCACTGTGGTGCCGATGATCACGCCCAGCTCCACTTCCCAATCACCTTTCACCGAACCTTGCGGCAGCACCACCGGATCGTTGCAGCCGATCACGGCGCTGGTTGGCTTCATGAACAGCACCGGCTCGGCAGGCGCGGTGAGACCGGATTCGGCGGCGTGGTCGGCGTAGTTCAAGCCGACACAAATGAATTTTCCCATGCCGCTGTAGGGTGGGGCGATGCGGCCCGGCTGAGCGATGATCGGCAGGGCGTTGATATCCAGTGCCGCCAGGCGTGCAAGATTTGCGGGCGACAGTGTTTGCGCGCTAATGTCGGATAGTTCACCCGACAAATCACGAACCTGGTTATCGGCATCGATCAGTGCCGGCTTTTCATGGCCTTTGGAGCCGTAGCGCATTAATTTCATTGGATTTCCTTTTTTTTTCGAAGAGACGTTTCTGTCTCGAAATTTGATAGATACCGCCCCCTGGGCTGTCAATCAAGACGAGCCAAAGGGAAATGTTCAACGTTCCGGGGGATCGTTGAATGCAGTTGCAGTACCGGCGACGCCCGCGCTTTGTTCGCTGAGCTGCAATTCTTTCAAAAGAGCCGCCTGGCGCGCAGCGTTCGGGACAAGCTTTTGTCCTGGCTTCATCGCCGGCAGGATATAGTCGTTGACCATGCGTCGATACAGTTGCAGGTAAGTCGCATCTCGCAGCCCACCGTCGGTAGGCAACAGGCTGGTCATGACGACCACCGCATTTTGTGTCGGCAGAACGGTAATGAATTGCCCCTTGAATCCCATCGCACCGAATTCCGGTTGCCCTTCGACGATATGATTGATCCAGCAATAGTAGCCGTAGTCTTTGGCGAGAGCCGGATTGGCCGGCGTTGTCATCTGCTTGATCCATGCATTGGGCACGATTTGTTTTTCGTGCCACTGGCCGCCGTTAAGCAGCAGCGTTCCCAGCTTGGCCATATCGATCGGGCGTAGTCTGAGTCCCCATCCGCCTGAGGCCGAACCGGTCTGGTCGACGCCATCCCAGCGGTAATGAGACATGCCCAGCGGCTTGAATAATTTCTCTTCGGCGAATACATCTTCGCGCTGTCCTGCCGCCGCGCTCACCATTGCTCCTACCAGCACCGGATTGACGTCGGTGTAATCAAATTCTTTTCCGGGTGGCAGTCTGGCCTGGCTTTTCGCTGCTAACGCCAATCGGTTGGGAACACCGTAGTACAAGGTGTCGGAACCCTCGGTTTGCTTGTAAAACAAGCCGCTCGACATCGACAGCAGATCGCGCACGGCGATATCTTGCTTGTCTGCCAGCGCCGTTTTTAGCTCTGGATGCTTGGCGACTATCCTGGGGACGATCTTGTCGGTCGGTGCGAGTTTTCCCTCACCCTCAAGAATACCTGTCAGCAGCGAGGTGACGCTTTTGGTTACCGAATACAACTCGTAATTATTATCGCGCACCAGGCCGCCGCTGTAGCGTTCGAAAATGATCTTGCCATCTTTGATGACGAGCAGGCTGCGCACGTCCAGCTTATCCTTGCGTATCCATTCCGACATGCGGATCAATGGCTCTGAATCGACGCCGACGATCTCGGGCAGGGTCGACGGAAAATCCGTGTCCTCTGCGCTGGCCGCAAACGTTGCAATGCCGATGGCAGGCAGCAGAGCCAGGCGGATCAGGGTGGAAAATTTCATCAATTCGCTCCTTGTTCAACAGGTTGTTGCGCACATATGGTCAGCATTGCCGTCCCCGCATTCTTAACGGGACCGGCCCGGCCGGCTTTTGCTCGACGCTACGTTGCTTAGATCGACGGCGTACCGCAGGGCAGGAACTGTCCGGCGCCAGCCGTACCGGTGAAGTCCTGATTCAGGCTGACCACTTTGCCGTGCGACAGCGTCAGCACCGGCCAGCCTTGTACCGTCTTGCCTTCATACGGCGTGTAATCGACCTCGTGATGCAGCATGGTGTTGTTGATCACCACCTGGCGCTTGGTGTCCCACAATACGATGTCAGCATCGGCGCCGACCATGATCGACCCCTTGCGTGGATACAGTCCGTACATCTTGGCGGGATTGGTCGCAGTCAAAGCGACGAATTGATGGACGTCAAGCCGGCCTTCCATCACACCGTCGGAGAACAGCAGCGGCAAGCGGGTTTCCAGGCCGGGGATACCGTTCGGAATATATTGGAACGGCTGTTCCTTGCCACCCAGTTTTTTACCCTCGGCATCGTCATAACGGAACGGCGCATGATCGGATGAGAAGATGCTGAATGCACCGTTGGTCAAACCGTCCCATACCGCTTTTTGATTTTCATGGTCGCGTGGTGGCGGGCTGCAGACGCATTTGGCGCCGTGGTAGCCTTCGCCGCCAAGATCATGTTCAGTGAGGAACAGATATTGCGGGCAGGTCTCGGCATAGATGCGCAAGCCGCGGCCATGCGCCCAGCGGATCTGTTCGATTGCTTCGCGTCCCGATACATGCACGATCAGGATCGGTACGTCGACCAGTTCCGAGAACGTGATGGCGCGGTGCGTAGCTTCCCGCTCCACCGCCATCGGTCGGGACACCGCATGATACTTCGGTGCGCTGTGGCCGGCATCGCTCAGGCGGTCGGTCAGCCAGCCGATGCAATCGGAGTTTTCCGCGTGGATCATCACCAGCGCCTTATGCTCGCGCGCCACCGACAGCACTTCCAGTATTTCGCGGTCGTTGAGTTTCAGATCGTCGTACGTCATGTAGATCTTGAACGAGGTATAGCCCTGCCGGATCAGGTCCGGCAATTCTTCCTGCAATACCTTCGGAGTCGGATCGGCGACGATCAGGTGAAAGGCATAATCGATTACAGCCTTGCCGCCAGCCCGTCGATGATAATCCTCGACTGCTGCATACAGCGAACCGCCTTTGCTTTGCGCCGCAAACGGAATCACCGTGGTGGTTCCGCCGCAGGCAGCGGACCGGGTTCCAGTAAAAAAATCATCCGCCATGCGCATGCCGTCCGGCATTGGCTGATCCAGGTGGCAATGGGCATCCACGCCGCCCGGCAAGACTAATAAGCCGGTCGCATCAATTTCTTCAGCGCCGGCCGGTAAATTCTTGCCGAGTGCCTCGATCTTGCCGTCGCGAATGCCGATATCGCATTGAAATCGGTCAGACGCGGTCGCCACATCGGCATTGCGAATGACCAGGTCGAACGCTGTTGTCATGATGGTTTTCTCCGCTTATCTAATACTTAGACGACTTCCTGGAACAAACGGCCCCAGCCGGTCAGCTTGGTGGTGTCGTAACCGGCGATGCGCAGCGATTTCCAGACCACGGTGGAAATGGTGTCGTAGATTGGCACACCGGTTTCCGCTTCCAGTTCCGGCACCAGGTGCGCTGCTTTCAGATTGGTGCAGAAGGTCGAAATCGCTTTCGGGTCCTTGCGGGCAACCTCGCGCACCATGCTGCGAATCTGGTCTTCGGTGACTTCAGAGAAGGAAAAATTCACATGCAGGTTCAGGTGACGTTCAGCGATGCAGTTGAAACCCGAACGACCATAGTTCTCGATGATCTTTTCCATTACATTGTCGAGATAAGGTGTCACCAGGCCGAAATCCTTGGCATTGGTTTTTTCCAGGATTTCATTTAACGCCAGCACTGAAGTAGTGGCCGGAATGCCGGTTGCTTCAGTAATACGCTGGCATAACCGTTCATCGGCTTCGAAGCCGAGCCAGCCGGACGAGGTGCCGTTCCAGCCGATGACGTCGACCTTGGCATCGGCCAGCAGCATCGCGGCTTCGATGATCTTGCTGTCGTCGAATTGTCCCAGTGCCTGGTCGCGCAACGATATTTCAGTCACGGTGAAACGGGAGAAATGGGCGGAAACGCCAGGCAGTCCGCTGACCATGGCGCTGGTGATCGGCTCCAGCGAAGTATTGGAAGAAGGGGTCAACATGCCCAAGAGAGTGCGCTTTGTCATTTGTATTGCTCCGTAAATAATATGGTAAAACGTTGAAACGTTGATTTAGTGTTTCGCGTCAGGCGGAAATCAGATCGGGATTTTTTTCTCGTAATCGATGCCGGTCGAGCAGATGAACAAGCCGACGCCAGCCGCTGCAAAGAACATCAGCGCCAGGAAGTAAGAGCCGGTTACTTGCACGATGGTGCCGACGATAATCGGCACGCAGATGCCGCCGATGTTGCCGCCCAGGTTCATCAGGCCGCCCAGGAAGCCCACCTTGTCGCGAGTGCCAAGAATTGACGGAATGCACCAGTACAGGCCGCACCAGCGGATGAAGAACAAGGTTACGGATAACATCACCACGACCGTTGTCGCGTCTTTGATGTAAGCCACAGAGAAGATCGAGAACGTGGCAATCACGGCGGCGATGCCAAACAGCGTGCGCATCACTTTGTTAGGTGAACCGCCGGCTGCTTTCCATTTGTCGGCGATGTAGCCGCCAACCAGTTCGCCGACAAAGCCGGAGAAGAAAATGATGAAGCTGGCGCCGCCCATTTGCTTGATGTCGAAACCATGCACTTTGTTCAGGTAGTTCGGCATCCAGGTCAGCAAACCGTAGAACACCGAGTTGAAGCACATCCAGCCGAAGAACATGAACAGCACCGATTTGTGTTTGAAGAAATCAAGGGAGCGGCCGCTCAGGTTAGCCGGTTCTTTCTTGAACTCGCTGGCTTGCGCTGCTTCGATGTAGCTGGCTTCGGCGTCATTGACACCACTATGGTCGCGCGGATTGTTGCGGATGTAATACCAGGCCCATATGCCGGCCAGTACGGTGCCGACACCGGCCACCACGAACGCCAGGCGCCATGATCCGAGCGTCGTGATCAGCGCTGTGATGATGATCGCGCCCAGCGCAGCGCCGAGCGGTGCGCCGCCATCGAGCAGTGTGGCGCCGCGGCCGCGTTCGTTTTGCGTCATCCAGATCGCATTCAGTTTGCCGCCGGCCGGATAGATCGGCGCTTCTGCCGCACCCAGGCCGAGGCGTGTCAATAACAATGCGGTGGAACTGGTGCAAACCGCGGCGAGTGCCTGGAATGCGCCCCAGAAGACTGTCGCGATGGCGATCACGATACGCGGTTTGAAACGATCGGCCAGCATGCCGCCGGGGATTTGCATGAACGCATAAGTCCAGAAGAAGGAACTCAGGATCAAGCCTTGCATGGCCGGACCGAGATCGAACTCTTTTGCGATCAGCGGCATGGCGACTGATAGCGATGCGCGGTCGATGTAGTTAATCGAAATTAGTAGCAACATGGTGAAGAAAATCTTCCATCGGACGGAAGTTTTTCCTGCTGTTGCTACCGCTGCTGTATTGGTTGTGGCGTCCATTTCGTCTCCATTTAGGGTGAACAGTTCTTTCCAGCTCTTATTTGCGCACGGTATTTTCCTTGCTGGTGTAAGCATATAATACTTAATCTGTAATTACAAGTTATGTAAGTTGTTGATTTATAGTGTTATTTAAAACTTTAATTGATGTGTGTTAAGATTTTTTATTAAAATCAGCCAAGATGTGATGTAAACGCCATGTTGATCGCGCCCGAAACAACCACCAAAGTGAAGACCAGTCCCGTCAATGGCCGGGGCTTGCGTCGTAGCGGGCTTTCAAGCGAGATTGCCGACCGGCTGCGCGAAATGATCCAGGAGGGCGAGCTTGCGCCGGCCAGCCGCATCATGGAAAAAGAGTTGTGCGAATATTTCGAAATTTCAAAAACACCGCTGCGCGAGGCGCTGAAAGTGCTGGTGGCGGAAGGCTTGATCAAGCATCGCCAGCATCTCGGTTACCACATCTCCGAAATAGACATCGATGAAATCGGGTCGATTTTTGACGTGCTGCACGGATTGGAAGAGTTGGCCGGCCGGCAGTTATGTATACGCATTGATGAAGAAGCGCTGAGCGCGATCGAACGCAAGCATCAGGCCATGGTCGTGCATCACGTTAACGGCAAGCGCATCGCCTATTTCCGGCTGAACCAGGAAATCCATCAAATGATCGTGGACGCCGCCCGCAATCCGGTGCTGTCGTCGATCTATGCAAACCTGATGGCAAAAATCCATCGTGCACGCGGCGTCGCCAATGCAGAATCCCTGCGCTGGCAGGAATCGCTGCTTGAGCATGAACAAATCATGCAAGCGCTAAGCACCAGTTCGGCAAGCCTGCCGCAGGTATTGCGCGAGCATTCCGAACATACCGCTGCTGAAGTTATGAAAGCACTACACCAGCTGGCTTCCTAGACGGCGGCAAGCCAGCATGCGACCACACCGTCAAATCAAATTCAACGAGGAGATAAGCATGGCAAACACAAGAGAAGTAGTTATCGTCGGCGCTGCACGTACCGCGATCGGGACATATGGTGGCGCGTTGAAGGATTTCGCGCCGGGCGAGCTGGGCGCGATTGCTGTCAAGGAAGCGTTTGCACGGGCCGGGGTTGATCCGCTCCAGGCCGGCCAGATCATATTCGGCAACGTCATACACACCGAAGCGCGCGACATGTACGTGTCACGCGTGGTGGGTATCAATGCCGGCATGGGTAAAGAGTCCACGGCGCTGACGCTTAACCGCCTGTGCGGCTCGGGCTTGCAAGCCATTATCACCGCAGCAAATTCGATCCAGCTGGGCGAGACCGATGTCGCTGTCGGCGGCGGCGTCGAAAGCATGAGCCGCTCGATGTACGGCACCCAGGCTGCACGCTGGGGCGCGCGCATGGGTGACGTCAAGATGGTCGACATGATGGTGGGCGCCTTGTCGGATCCTTTCGGCGGTGGGCATATGGGTATCACTGCTGAAAACGTGGCGGAGAAATACAGTATCTCGCGTGAAGAGCAGGACGCATTCGCCCTGGAAAGCCAGCGACGTGCGACTGCAGCCATCGCTGCCGGTCACTTCAAGTCGCAGATCGTGCCGGTCGAAATCAAGACCCGTAAAGGCATCACGCTATTCGATACCGACGAATATCCAAAGGCCGACGCCACCATGGAGTCGCTGGCGAAGCTCAAGCCGGCATTCAAAAAAGAAGGCGGTACAGTCACGGCCGGTAACGCGTCGGGCATTAACGACGGTGCGGCTGCCTGTGTCCTGATGGCAGCTGATGCTGCAGCTCAAGCCGGTTTGAAGCCACTGGCGCGTGTGGTGTCCTATGGGGTGGCCGGGGTTGATCCGTCGATCATGGGAACCGGTCCGATTCCTGCGGTCCAACTGGCGTTGAAACGTGCCGGCCTTAGCCTCAGCGACATGGCGGTGATCGAGTCGAATGAAGCGTTTGCTGCGCAGTCGCTGGGTGTTTGCAAAGGATTGGGACTTGATCCTGCGCTGACCAATGTCAATGGCGGCGCCATCGCGCTTGGCCATCCGTTGGGCGCGAGCGGCACGATTATTGCGGTCAAATGTCTGTATGAATTGATCCGCACTAACAAGCGCTACGGCCTGATCACCATGTGCATTGGCGGTGGTCAAGGCATCGCGCTGATCATCGAGCGTCTTTAACGTGACTTGACGCGATTTTTTTTCAACGAGAGAATAATCGCTACGTAATCGCTACGTAATCGCTGCGGGCTGCAGGCAATCAACCTTTCCAGGTGCGCTGCAGTCCCGTATCGGCATGAATCCAGCCACCGTTTTTCCCCGGCCGATAATAGAAGCCGACGCCGCCTTGGCGGAAGCTGCGTATCAAGCCGCCCAGCACGTCGGCATCCAGTTGGGTGAGGCGGATATCAGCCGCGCGACCTTCCAAATGCAATGATTTGCGCGCCGCCGGCACGCCGGTTTCGATCAGGTGCTGATTGGTGCTTGCAGTCCGGAATCCGGACAGGATTTCGAGGGGCTGGCTGATGCCATAGCGTGCGATAAAAGCCTGTGTGCCCCACAAGGTCTCAAGCAGCTTGGGATCTATCGGCGCCGTTTGCTTGCCTTGAACGTCCCGCAGCAGGTGGCATAACTGCTGATAAGCGGATTCCTGGATTTCCCCGTCTTTCCAGTACAGTAGCCTGGCGCGTTCGCCGCTGGCCGGGCGCGTCACTTCCAGCACCCGAGGCTTGAGCCAGAACTCCATGTCTACCAGTTGCGCGTCAAAGATATCCGGCGGCGGGTCCATCGGCGCCGGCGCGCCGGAAGGGTTGGCGGAAGTCTCTTTCGCGAAAGCCGTTGAAGCTGTAAATGGCAACTGACTGGAAAAGAGTCCGGAGGCGGTCAGGAACAAGCTCTTCTGCAGGAAATTTCGGCGCGATGACATGGAGGTCCAAATGTGATGGGATGGCCGATTTTATCGCACCATCCTCACTTTGAGTAGCCGCCGGTTTTTACGCGCCGATTCGCGTTACCTGAAAAGCAGTCGGGCTGCAATCAGTCGGGCTGCGCTCAGTCGCGCTTCGGAATCGTAAGACCTTTAGCGACAGCCGGGCGCGCGACAAACGCCGCCAGCGCTCGCGTGACATGCGGAAAATCCGCAATCCCCACCAGGTCGCCCGCTTCGTAGAAGCCGATCAGGTTGCGTATCCACGGGAAGGTGGCGATGTCAGCGATGGTATAGGTATCTCCCATAATCCAGTCGCGCTCGGCGAGGCGTTGATTGAGTACCGCCAGCAGGCGCTTCGATTCCTCCACGTAGCGGTCGCGCGGACGTTTGTCTTCGTAGTCCTTGCCGGCGAATTTATTGAAAAAGCCAAGCTGGCCGAACATCGGTCCGATGCCGCCCATCTGGAACATCAGCCACTGGATGGTCTCGTAGCGTCCGGCAAGATCTTTCGGCATGAACTTGCCGCTCTTGTCCGCCAGGTAAATCAGGATCGCACCCGATTCAAACAGCGGCAGCGGTTTGCCATCCGGGCCATTGGGATCGAGGATCGCCGGAATCTTGTTATTGGGATTGAGCGACAGGAATTCCGGGGAGGTCTGGTCGTTGGTGCCGAAGCTGACTAGATGCGGCTCGTAAGGCAGGCCGGTTTCTTCCAGCATGATCGAGATCTTGACGCCATTGGGTGTCGGCAGCGAATACAGCTGGATCCGGTCGGGATGCTGGGCAGGCCATTTTTTGGTGATGGGGAATGTGGAAAGATCGGTCATCAAAATTCCTTTTTGCTGGTATTGATCTGCTTGAAATGTGCCGGCGCCAAACGCCGAAAAATGCTTAGTCTAAAGCAAGCCGGGTAAAGATGCTCTGACCCCGCTTAGTTTGGGCTGCGCGTCGCATACACCGTAAAAACTTCAGTATTGCAACTTGTGTCGGTACCTACGCTTCGAGGACGGGGCCGATAGCGGTGTTGCTAAATAGATTTCAAGCAGGTTCTTAGTATGTTTCCTATGCAAAACACTAAACCGCATACGAAACAAAAAGAGCTTTCTTTTTGCTGGATATCTGCTATATTTTATTCCAATATAGTTCACATATGGTTCTGTGTTTTATATATGAGACAAATGGCGATGGTCTGCATAACGGAGCTTGCTCCGTTTTATGTGTGACAAACAGCCGTTGTGATGGGTACGAAGTTACCTGCATTAACTAGCCAGAGGCACTATGATCAAAATCGCATTTCGCCATGTCGGCAGCAACGTTGTCTGCCGACAGACAACGGGCGCGTTTGCCGCCCCCCTCGCCACGCTTAGCTACGTGTGCCCAAGCGCTGCCAATTCGACAACGCGGGGGATTTCATGAAATCCAATAGCGGCCGCTGGTACGGCGTTATCACCCTGTTCATCATTGTCGCCATTTCCTATGTAGACAGAATCAATATCTCGGTATTGATCACCGATCCCGCGTTTCTGAGCCATATCGACCTGGCCAAGGATGACCGCGCCAGCCAAGGCTTCCTGGCCACGGCGTTCATGCTGGGTTACGGGATCTCCGCCTTTATCCTGACGCCGTTTTGCGCCGCACTGTTCGGAGTTCGCAAGAGCCTGATCTATGGCTTGATCATGTGGGGCGTTGTCACTTTCCTGACGCCGCATTTCCATGGCTACGGCATTCTGGTGGCATCGCGCATCTTGCTCGGCGTTGCCGAGGGACCGCTGTTTTCTCTGGCGTCGTCATACATCAAGGCGCACTTCGAGGGGCGCGAAAACGGCAAGCCAAACTCATTCGTCAACATGGGAACCGGCCTGGGCCTGGCGCTTGGCTATCCGCTGATTGGTTACATGCTGGTCAGTTTTCACTGGGAGATGTCGTTCTATCTGGTGGGTTTGATGAATGTCTTGCTGGGCATCCCACTGGTGCTGGCGTTTGTACGCATGCCGAAAACGGCGGCATATATGGATAAGCCTAAATCCATGGGTGATGCGGTGAAGCGTGCGGGCGATATCGTCAACGGTGCACTGAAAACGCGTCACCTGTTCCTGATCACCATACTGACTTCTGCCGCACTGGCCTATCTTTGGGGCAGCAGCAACTGGCTGCCGGCATACCTGAAAGAGGCGCGTGGTTTCTCGCTGAAGGAACTGGGCTGGCTTGCTTCCTTGCCGCAATATGCGCTGGTGCTGGCCGTGCTGCTGGGTGGGGTCATCATTGACAAGATTGAGCGTCAGCGCGTGCCATTCATTTTCATGGCGGCAAGTGTAGGCGTCGCGTTGTCGGTGTTGCTGGCGATTAATGTGGGGAACGCCTATTGGGCAGCCTACAGCCTGATTGCCGCGAATTTCTTCTGGGGTTTGCTCAGCCCGGCGATTCCTAGCACGGTGCAATATTATTCGCGTCCCGAACATACTGCCAGCGCCTTTGGCGTCGTCAACGGCACCGGCAGCCTGGTGGCCGGATTCATGCCGGCCCTGATGGGTGGGGTAATTAGTGCAGTGGCCGCTGCATCGGGTACAGCCGCTGGTTCGGGCGCTGGATTTTTTGCAGGATTCGCGCTGCTCATAGGCACCCAACTGGTGGTGTTCGTTTGCGGTTTGATCCTGTGGCTGCGTGAGCGTGCCGACAAACACCGGGCCGCGTCAGCAGTGTCAGGTCTTGGCGTTTCATGATGGAGGGGTGCTGGCGCCGCGAACGCGGCGTCGCATCGACGGCCAGGCCACTACCCGGGAAATAATTTGCTTGATCGAGTAGCGTCGGCTCACAGGCTGTCGTAGCTGCGATCGGTTTCAGCGTTTCCATAGTTTTCAGTTATAAATCATCGGGTTACATAAGAAAAAAAATAAAAAGATCTATCTATCTGCGAGATATCTGCTATATTTCCGCTTAAGTAATCTCATATATGATCCATCAGTTCATATATGAAACAAATGAATCTTTGCCAGTCACAGCACTTATCAAGGCTTATTTAGCGTTAAGCGAATGCCGGCACGGTTCGATAACAAGAGACAAACATGACACAAAGCACGCAACTACTGGCAGGACGACGGATTTTGATTACCGGCGCAGCGCGCGGCCTCGGCCTGGCGTTCGTTACCGCTGTCGCCGAAGCAGGCGCTAGCGTAGCGATGGCTGACATTCTGCAAGACAGTTTGCAGCAAGCGGTCGCCGCGCTACAGCAGCGCGGCCTGAAAGTGGCCGGCTTCACGCTCGACCTGGCAGATCCGCAATCGGTTGAGTTGTGTGCAGAGCAGGCGATCAGCTGGCTGGGCGGCCTGGACGGCCTGGTTAACAACGCTGCCGTGACCAACTCCGGCGGCCGCAGTTCCGAACAACTGGATATAGCGATGTGGGATCAGGTCATGAGTGTCAACGTGCGCGGCACCTGGCTGATGACCAATGCCTGCCTGCCAGCGCTACGCCAGTCCGGCCGCGGCAGCATCGTCAACCTGTCTTCCGATACACCGCTGTGGGGCGCGCCGAATCTGTTGGCTTACGTCGCCAGCAAAAGCGCAGTGATTGGCATGACACGATCGCTGGCGCGTGAACTGGGCGCCGACAACATCACCGTCAACGCCGTGGCGCCTGGCTTGACGCTGGTGGAAGCCACTGAATACGTGCCGCAGGCACGCCATCAGATGTACCACGATCGCCGCGCGATACAGCGTGAACAGCTGCCGGAAGACGTCTGCGGCGCAGTGATTTTTGCACTATCCGACTTGTCCCGGTTCTTTACCGGACAAGTGATGGCCGTCAACGGCGGCTTTGTCATGAACTAACCGTCAACTGGACGAACGCAAGGAGAAAACGATGACAGATTTATCCGAACAACAGAACATCAAGCGCAGCTGGGATCAAGCCGAAGGCACCAGTTTCGACCAGTGGATGGATAGCCGCGTAGCGCGCTTTTCGAGCCGCAAATACGACTGGAATGCACTCAAGTTCCAGGCTGACTTCGATCCTAAATACAGCCGTGCCCAAATGCGTTACATCGGCACCGGTGGGACCGGCGTGGCAAATGACAGCAGCGTGATTCCATCCGAACACTTCACTTTCTCGACCATGATCATTCCGGCCGGCCACGAAGGTCCGCCGCATTTGCATGTCGACGTCGAGGAAGTGTTCTTCGTCCTGCGCGGCAAACTCAAGCTGGTGCTGGAAAAAGACGGTGAGCGCTACGAAACCATACTGACCGAGCGCGACGTGGTGTCGATTCCTCCCGGCGTGTATCGCGAAGAAATCAATATCGGCGAAGAAGATGCGCTGATGTGCGTGATGCTGGGTGCGAAAACGCCGATCACGCCGACTTATCCAGCCGATCATCCGCTGGCAAAAATCAAGCGTGGCTGATATGGCGATGACCATGCAGACCGCCGCTGAAGGACAGTTGGAAGACGCCCTCGATTTGCTCGAGAGCGCCTTCCCGGAACATAGCGTCGATGTCGGCGGCAGCATGGTTTCGTATCGCACTTGTGGCAGAGAATCCAGCAGCGAATCCGGCACCGGCCGTAGCGTAGTGCTTCTGCACGGTATCGGTTCGGGTGCGGCGTCGTGGCTGCAGTGTGCGTTGAAGCTACAGCAAGATACCCGGGTCATTGCCTGGAACGCGCCGGGCTATGGCAAATCATCGCCGTTGCCGATGACGCATCCAAGCGCGGCCGATTACGCATCGCGGCTGCAACAATTTTTGCAGACGCTCGGGCTGAAGAATTACGTGCTGGTGGGACATTCGTTGGGAGCGATGATGGCTTCGGCGCATGTGGCTGCAGTCCACGGTGGCGCGGCGCAGTTGCTGCTGATTAGTCCGGCGCAAGGTTATGGCAGCGACGACAAGCGCATGCGCGGACAAGAAATTGCGCAGCAACGCCTGGATGTCCTGGATAAGCTGGGAGTGGACGGCATGGCATTGAAAAGCCCTGAACGCATGCTGTCGGCGCAAGCCGGCGAGCCTGCCCGTGCCTGGGTACGCTGGAATACCCAAAAGCTGAATCCAGCCGGATATGCGCAGGCAGTGCACATGCTATGCGGCGACGATATTCAGCGATATGTGCCGGCAGGACTGTCGGCTGCGGTATATTGCGGCGCCGCTGACATCGTCACCACGCCACAGGATAGCCGGGCGCTGGCTGACAGTTTCAAGCTTCCTTTCCAGTTGATAGACGACGCCGGCCATGCCTGCTACGTCGAGCAGCCGGAAGCAGTAGCAGCGGTGATACGTCATCACCTTTATCAACTTTCTTAAGACAAGATCATGAATAAACCAGAGCTGCCAGAAGAAGAAATGCAAGAAAAATATCTCGTTCCGGGTTTGGAGCGGGGTTTGCGCCTGTTGTGCGAATTCAGCCGGCAGGACCAGAGCCTGTCGGCGCCCGAACTGGCGCGCCGCCTGAGCGTGCCGCGCTCGACGGTGTTTCGCCTGCTGACTACCCTGGAGCGCATGGGTTTTGTCGAACGCGCTGACGGTGGCCGCGATTATCGTCTCGGCATGGCAGTGCTGCGGCTGGGCTTCGAATACCTGGCATCGCTGGAGCTGACTGAAATCGGCCGCCCTTTGCTGGATCGTTTGCGCGATCAGATTTCCTATCCGTGCAACCTGGTAGTGCGCGACGGCCGTTCGATCGTATATGTCGCCAAATCGGTAACGCCGACCGCGTTCGTCAGCTCAGTCAACGTCGGTACCCGTTTGCCGGCGCATGCCACAGTGCTCGGCCGCGTCCTGTTGGAGGATTTGTCGCTGGCAGAGCTGCGCGAACTGTATCCGGAAGAACACCTGGAAAGCTTCTCCAGCAACACGCCGAAGACTGTCGTCGAGCTGTTCGACATGGTGCAGCACGATCGTGAGCGCGGTTACGTATTGCAGGAAGGTTTTTTTGAAACCGGTATCTCGACTATTGCAGCGCCGATCCGGGATCACTCCGGCAAGGTAGTGGCGGCGATGGGGGCGACGATTCCGTTGCCGCACATAGATCCTGCCCAGCTGGACGATATCGTGCGCTGCGTGCGCGATACCGCAACGGAACTGTCCGGCTTGCTTGACCATGCTCCTGAAAAATCGGGCAGCAAGGTCGTTAACATGTGGCGGGGGTAAGCGGCATGAGCATGATTCGACTCGACGGTAAAGTTGCTGTCGTCACCGGCGGCTCTTCCGGCATCGGCCTGGCCACGGTGGAACTGTTGCTGGAAGCTGGTGCGGCAGTGGCGCTGTGCGGCCGCAGCCAGGAGCGCCTGACGCAAGTCGAAGCCATGCTGCGCCTGCGCTTTCCGCAAGCAAAATTGTATTGCGCCGCGTGCGACGTGCTGTCGGAAGAGCAGGTGCAAGCGTTCGCCGTTGCAGTCGAGAAAAATCTCGGCCCGGCAGCGATGCTGATCAACAATGCAGGGCAGGGGCGGGTATCGACCTTTGCCGATACCGAAGACGCAGCCTGGATCGAGGAACTGCGCCTTAAATTCTTTTCCGTGATTTATCCGACCAGGGCCTTCCAGCCGCAGTTGCAGCGGATGAGCGCGGCCGATGGCCATGCCGCGATCGTCTGTGTCAATTCCTTGTTGGCGATACAGCCGGAACCGCACATGGTGGCCACCTCTGCCGCTCGCGCCGGCGTGCACAACCTGGTGCGCTCGCTGGCGACAGAATTCAGCCAGCTGGGCATCCGCGTCAACGGCATCCTGATCGGCCTGGTGGAGTCCGGGCAATGGCGCCGTCGCTATGAAGCGCGTGAAGAACGCGATTTGTCCTGGGAACAATGGACCCAGGCACTGGCCCGGAAAAAACATATTCAACTCGGTCGTCTCGGCCATCCACAGGAAGCCGCGCGCGCCATCGTATTTTTGGCGACACCGCTTTCTTCGTACACAACTGGCAGTCATATCGACGTTTCAGGAGGACTTTCCCGCCATGCCTAAGAAAATTCAAGTTACCGTCGGCTGCGCCATCGCAGCCTTTCTCGAACAATGCAATGTCAAGGCAGCATTCGGGGTCATTTCGATTCATAACATGCCGATCCTGGATGCCTTCGGCGAGCGCGGCAAGATCCGCTTTGTCATGTCGCGTGGCGAAGCTGGCGGCGCCAACATGGCCGACGCCTACGCTCGCACCACCGGTGGTCTCGGCGTCTGCCTGACCAGCACCGGCACCGCAGCCGGTAATGCTGCCGGAGCAATGGTAGAAGCGCTGACCGCAGGTACGCCGCTGCTGCATCTGACCGGCCAGATCGAGACGCCTTACCTGGACCAGAGCCTGTCTTACATCCACGAAGCGCCGGATCAGCTGACCATGCTCAAGGCAATCTCGAAAGCGGCGTTCCGCGTACGTAGCGTCGATACCGCGATCAGTACTATCAAGCTGGCGGTGCAAACTGCGCTGACGCCGCCGATGGGGCCGGTCAGCGTAGAGATTCCGATCGACATCCAGGCCGCGCTGATAACCATGCCATCCGACCTGAAACCGTTGCCGATTCCGGCCAACACGCCGTCGGACCATGCGCTGGACGAACTGGCCGCGCGCCTGGTCAAGGCCAAGCGTCCGATGCTGTGGGTTGGCGGCGGCGCGCGCCATGCCAGCAAGCAGGTCAAGCGTCTGTTGGATCTCGGCTTCGGCCTGGTCACCACCACGCAAGGTCGCGGCATCGTGCCGGAAGACGATCCACGTTCGCTGGGCGCATTCAACCTGCATAAGCCGGTCGAAAATTTCTACCAGACTTGCGATGCCGTGGTGGTAGTCGGTTCGCGGTTGCGCGGCAATGAGACATTGAAGTATGAGCTGAAGCTGCCGCAGGCATGCTATCGCATCGATGCCGATCCAGCTGCCGAAGGTCGCTGCTACAACAGCGATTATTTTGTCTGCGGAGATGCCGCACAGGCGCTTGATGGTCTGGCCGATCGGTTGCAGGCTCTGAAGTCGCTGCAAGTAGATCCGACTTTCATCGGCGATTTGCAGAAGGCGCGCGAAAGTGCGGTGCATGGCTTGGTCGACGGGCTCGGTCCATATAGCGCGTTGGTCGAACAATTGCAAAAAGCTGCAGGACGCAATTTCAACTGGGTGCGTGACGTGACCGTCTCCAACAGCACCTGGGGCAATCGCTATCTGCGTATTTTCGATCCGCTGGCCGGCGTGCACGCACTTGGCGGCGGCATTGGCCAAGGCCTGGCTATGGGTATCGGCGCTGCGGTCGGTGCAGCGGCGACTGCATCCGGGAAAAAGACTTTCTGCCTGGCCGGCGACGGCGGTTTCATCCTCAACCTGGGTGAACTGGCAACTGCGGTGCAGGAGCGTGCCGACATGGTCATCATCCTGATGAACGACAAGAGCTACGGCGTCATCAAGAATATCCAGGATGCGCAATACGGCGGCCGCCGTCATTACGTTGAGCTGCACACGCCCGACTATGCGCAATTGTCGCAGTCGCTGAACCTGCGCCATACCCGCATCAGCGACCTGGCTGACGTTGAGAACGGCCTGCGCATGGCTTTGGCCGAGCCGGGACCGTTCATGCTGGAAATCGACATGCTGTCTATCGGTAAATTCAAGACTGCCTTCGCCGGTCCCCCTGTGAATGAAGAAAAAGCGGCTGAAAAATCAGTCGCAACCGTAGCCTGAGGAGCCTGACATGCTGCACGTTTCAATGATTGGTTGTGGCGCCATCGGTCTGGGCGTGATGGAGTTGCTGAAGAGCGACCCGGAAGTCGCCTTCGATCTCGTGATCGTGCCACAGGCACATATGGAGGCGGCGCGTTCACTGGTGTTTTCGCTGGCGCCGCACGCCCGTGTCACCGACCACCTGGAAGAGCAGGGCCGGCGTCCGGACCTGCTGATCGAATGCGCCGGCCACAAAGCCATCGAGGAGCACATCATTCCTGCATTGATACGTGGCATTCCCTGCATGGTGGTATCGATCGGGGCCTTGTCTGAAAGAGGCCTGGTGGAGCGTCTGGAAGCGGCGGCGCGCGAGGGCAAGACCCAGGTGCAACTGCTGTCCGGTGCAATCGGCGCTATCGATGCCTTGTCGGCGGCCCGTGTCGGCGGTCTCGATTCGGTGGTGTACACCGGGCGCAAGCCGCCCGGCGCATGGAAGGACACGCCGGCAGACGGTCTGTTCGATCTTGATAGCTTGAAAACCGCGACGGTGATTTTCGAAGGCACGGCACGTGAAGCAGCGCGCCTGTATCCAAAGAACGCCAACGTCGCCGCCACGCTGTCGCTGGCAGGACTGGGCCTGGACCACACGCATGTGCGTCTGCTGGCTGACCCTGATGTTACCGAAAACGTGCATCACGTGGAAGCCAAGGGCGCCTTCGGCGGTTTCGAGTTGACCATGCGTGGCAAGCCGTTGGCCGCCAATCCTAAAACTTCGGCCCTGACCGTATTCAGCGTCGTGCGCGCACTCGGCAACCGCGCCCACGCTTTATCTATCTGAGTGAAGAGTGAAATGAATCCAAACGAGACACTACCGATCTGCATCGCCGGCAACTGGCGCCTGGGGCAAGGCGATCGCTATGCGAGCCTGTATCCCGCCACCGGCGAACCGGTTGCGTGGCTCAACGCCGCCAGCATCGCCGATGTGGAAGAAGCCATAAGCGGCGCCGACCATGCATTCCGCACCAGCGGCTGGGCGCAGCGCAAACCGCATGAGCGCGCCGCGGTGTTGTACCGCGTGGCCCAGCTGATACGCGAGCGCTCGGAGTATCTGGCGCAACGCCAGCGCCTGGACAACGGCAAGCCGATCTCGGAAACGCGCGCGCTGGTGGCCAGCGCCGCCGGCACTTTCCAGTTTTTTGCTGCTGCCTGCGAAACCATGGAAGACACCATCACACCGATGCGCGGCGACAACCTGACCATGAGCGTGTATGAAGCGATGGGTGTGGTTGCGGCTATCACGCCATGGAATTCGCCAATCGCCAGCGAAGCGCAAAAGATGGCGCCGGCGCTGGCCGCCGGTAACGCAGTAGTGGTCAAGCCGGCCGAAGTCACGCCGCTGATGGCGTTGGAACTGGCGAAGATCTGCGATGAAGCCGGCGTGCCAAAGGGATTGATCAGCGTGTTGCCGGGCAAGGGTTCTGTGATCGGCGACGCCATCACCGTGCATCCGCTGGTGCGACGGGTATCGTTCACCGGCGGCACCACCACCGGCAAACATATTGCCCACATCGCCGCCGACAAGATGATGCCGGTATCTCTCGAGCTGGGTGGAAAATCACCGACCATGGTATTCGAGGATGCCGACCTGGATCATGCGGTAGCTGGCGTGCTGTATGGAATTTTCAGTTCATCGGGAGAGTCTTGTATCGCCGGTTCCCGCTTGTTCGTGGCACGCGGCATTTACGAAACGTTCATCGAACGTCTGGCGGCAGGCGCAGCGGCGTTGCGCGTCGGCGATCCGGCCGACGAGCGCACCCAACTGGGACCGCTGATTACCCCGCGCCATCGCGATTCGATCGAATCGTATGTGGCGATGGGCGTGGCCGACGGCGGGCAGATTCGCACCGGCGGCACACGTCCGGACGGAGAGTTGTTCGAACGCGGAAATTATTACCTGCCGACCATCATCGAAGGCCTGACTAACGACCAACGCATCTGCCAGGAAGAAATTTTCGGACCGGTGCTGGTGGCGATGCCTTTCGATAACGAAGAAGACCTGATCGCGCAAGCCAACGACAGCATCTACGCCCTGGCAGCAGGAATCTGGACCCGCGACTACAAGAAAGCCTGGCGCTTCGGACGCGCGGTACAGGCCGGCAATGTCTGGATCAACACCTACAAGCAATTGTCGATTTCGACGCCGTTTGGCGGCTGGCGCGATAGCGGTCTCGGGCGCGAAAAAGGCCGTTTGGGAATTTTGCAGTACATGGAGCAAAAGAGCATGTACTGGGGCTTGAATGAAGAGCCGTTGCCGTGGGCAGGCTGAAAAAAGGTAACTGAGAAGTAACTGAGAGTAGTGCGAGGAGACGCAGAATGGATGTATTAGGCATAGACGAAATCACCTACGGCGCAGACGATCTGCCGTTATGCAAGCGATTTTTTTCCGACTGGGGCATGACGCTGGTACAGGACAGTGAGCAAGTCCTGGTATTTGAAACCCAAAACGGTTGCCGCGTGGTGGTCAAGCACAGCGATGCTGAGGATTTGCCGCCGGCGATCGAAGCCGGGCCGACCTTGCGTGAAGTGGTGTGGGGTGTGTCGGCGCCAGAGGTGCTGGAACGCTTTGCGACGCGGATTGCAGATTTTCCCGGTTATGTGAACCAGGGAACGCGCATCGGCTGCACTGACCCGAATGGTCTGGCGGTGCGTTTTCAGGTAACGCAAAAGCGTGACATAGAAGTCGAGTGCGCAGAGATGAATACCTGGTCGCACAAACATCGCATCAACCAGCGCAGCCCTGCCTATGAGCGCGCGGCGCCGATCGAAGTTGGTCACGTCGTGTTTTTCGTCAAGGACGTGCAAGCCTGTGAAAGTTTTTATTGCGACAACTTCGGTTTCGTGCCATCCGATCACTATCCGGGCCGTGGCGCGTTCCTGCGCTGCGCCGCCGACGGCGGTCATCACGATATTTTCCTGTTGCAACCGCCGGAGGCGCGCTCGGGTTTGAACCATGTGGCATTTACGGTGCGCGATATTCACGAAGTGTTCGGTGGCGGCATGCATATGTCGCGCCAGGGCTGGGATACGCAACTCGGACCCGGACGTCATCCGATTTCGTCGGCTTATTTCTGGTATTTCCGCAACCCGGCCGGTGGCCTGATCGAATACTACGCAGATGAAGATCAGCTCAATGAAAAATGGGAGCCGCGCGACTTCGAACCCGGTCCGACCATGTTTGCCGAATGGGCGATAGATGGCGGCATCGACGGCAATACCCGGCGCCAGAAAAATGCCGAAGGTCCAGGCGGTAAATTCCTGACCGACCGCTCGAAATCCTGATACGAGGTAGCCATATGTCCGCATTAAAAATAGGTATTCTCGGCGCTGGCATCGGCGGCCTGACCGCAGCGATTGCATTGCATCGCGCTGGCCACGATGTAGTCGTGTACGAACAATCGAAACAATTCCTGCGCGTCGGCGCCGATATCAATCTGACGCCGAATGCAGTGCGCGCGCTGGATGGCCTGGGCATCGGCGAGGCAGTGCGCCACACCGCGGCGCGGCCGACCCACAGGATCAGCCGCAGCTGGGATAGCGGTGAAGAGACATCGCGACTGGAAATGGGCGACACCGCAGAAAAGAAATACGGTGCACCGCAATTAACCATTCATCGCGCCGATCTGCTGGCGGTGCTGGCTGAAATATTTCCGGCTGAACGGGTCAGGTTCGCCAAGCGTGCCGAGGCGATTACGCAAGACGGATCAGGCATCACTCTCAAGTTCACCGACGGCAGCACCGACCGGGTCGATGTGCTGATCGGCGGCGATGGCATCCACTCGGCAGTACGGACAGCCATGTTCGGCGCCGAAAGCCCGCGCTTTACCGGCGTCGTCGCGTTCCGTGCGGTGATCCCTGCTGCCAGCGTTGCCGCCGTGCCGAACCTGCAGGCATTCACCAAATGGTGGGGGCCTAATCCGGAAAGCCAGATCGTCACTTTCCCGCTGAACCGCGGCAAGGATATTTTCATATTCGCGACAACGGCACAAGAAAGCTGGCATCTGGAATCCTGGACTACACCCGGCAGCGTGCAGGAATTGCGCGACAGCTATGCCGAATTCCACGGCGATGCACGCGCGCTGCTGGATGCCTGTGATGAAGTATTGAAGACCGCATTGTATGAGCGCGATCCGCTGCCGTGCTGGTCCAAAGGCAATATGACCCTGCTCGGCGACGCCAGTCATCCGATGATGCCGTTCATGGCGCAAGGCGCCGGCATGGCGATCGAGGATGCGGTGGTTCTGGCACGCTGCCTGGCGCAAGTGAAAACACTGGATGCTATCGCCGCTGCGCTGCAGGGCTACGAGCGGTTGCGTCTGGAGCGGACCAGCAAGATACAACTCGGGTCACGCGGCAATAACTGGTTGCGCGACGGCGGCAATGCCGATTGGGTCTACGGCTACGATGCCTGGGCGGTGCCGCTGGATGCCGGACAAGAAATGAAACAGGAAGCGGGAGCGGTATAGATCATGGCAGATAAACCGGAAACGATGCTGCTGACCGTGCTGCTCAAGCACGATCAAACCATGAACCTGGACCAGATCCAGGCGCATCTGAAAAAAGCCGACTGGTGGGAGCGTTTCCCGGTCGAAGGTTCGCGCGTGGTGTCTTGGACGGTGGCGATGGGGCTGGGGCAGATAGTGACCCTGGAACTGCCGCCGGCGCTGCTGCCATTGGTGAATGTCGAACTCGAACGCAGCGCCTGGGGCGCTTATCGCACCGAATGTTATCCCACTTACGATTTTGTACCTGTGCGTGAGCGTATCCGCGAACGCGTAAAAAATGGAGGCCAGTAATGAACGACACAAGACAGGATGTCTATCTGAATCCGCACCAGGCGCGCCGGCGCCAGCCAACCCAGTTCGAAGATCTGCTGGGCGACTCGATCGAACGCGCCTATGCGGCAGGCATCCACGATTTGCCGGCGCTGGTGGCGCATCTGAACCGTACCGGCCCGGGCTGCCCGCATAACGACGGGATCTGGACCGAAACCTTGTATCAAGAAGAAATCGCAAGACTGGCGGCGTAGGCCGACCTAGTTATTCAGGAGAAGAGTGATGAGAACGACAGCCAATGATCCAGTTGAAGCGGTGCTCGCCGCCGGGTTGAAAGATTTGTGGTACCCGATTTGCCCGTCTGATTTTGTAGCTGAACGCCCGGTATCCCTGCGCCGCCTGGGACGAAAATTCGTCATCTGGCGCGAAACCTCCGGCAAGTTGCACGCGCTGGAAGACCATTGCCCGCATCGCGGTGCGCCGTTGTCCATGGGTATTGCGCTGGGCGATCGCATCGCCTGCGGCTACCACGGCGTGCAGGTGCGCTTCGATGGCGTTGTCACCAGCGTACCCGGCAGCCCCGGCTGCAAGCTGGAAGGCGCGAAAGCGACACGCTCCTTCCACGTGCAGGAAGCCTGTGGCGCAATCTTCCTGTACAACTCCAGCGTCGATGTCGACCAGCCGCCGCCGTTGCAATTGCCGGAAGAGTTGACTAGCGACGAATACTCCAATTTCCTGTGCTACACGGAATGGAAGGGCGGCTATCGCTACGTACTCGACAATGTGATGGATCCGATGCACGGCACTTTCCTGCACAAGCAGTCGCATTCGATGGCGGAAGGCGACAACACGGCAACCTTCCGCGTGCGCGAAACCGATATCGGCTTTGTATTCGAAAAAGAAGGCCAGACCGGCGTCAATTTCGACTGGACCGAATGGGCCGATACCGACCTGCACTGGATGCGCCTGGCGATTCCTTATCCGAAAACCGGCGGCCCCGGCGGCAGCTTCGTCATCGTCGGCAGCTATACCCCGATCAGCGACAACGTTGCTGCAGTATTCCACTGGCGTTGCCGCAAGCTGAGCGGCTGGCAGCGCGATACCTGGCGCTTCCTCTATCGCAATCGGTTGGAAGCCCGCCATTGGGCGGTGCTGGAGCAGGACCGCGTGGTGCTGGAAGTGATGGAGCCTGACGCCAATCAACATGAAATGTTGTATCAGCACGATATGGGCATCGTCCGTCTGCGCCGCCATATGCGCAACCTGGCCAAGGAGCAACTGGCCAGGGAAGAAGCGGCAACCCAGGTCAAGGCGGCGTGAGCAGCATGACTGCCACGTCTGCCACGTCTGCCATGGTTGCCGTGCGCCGGGTGATGTGCGACGCGGTAGCCGAGCCGGCCACCGCGACCTGGTCCAACTGCCTGGTGCTCGGCAATGAGATCGTGTTATCCGGCATGACCGCGTATCCTGCCGCGCGCGATGCTGCCCTCGATACCTATGCGCAAACGCTGGTAGTGCTGGGCAAGATCCGCGATCTGGTGGAAGCCGCCGGCGGTACGCTCGGCAGCATCTACAAGCTGGTGATTTATGTGAAGGATATCGGCGACAAGGATGAAGTGGGACGCGCACGCCGCGCCTTCTTCCAGACGCCGTATCCATGTTCGACGCTGGTGGAAGTTAGTGGCTTGGTGTTTCCTGAATTGACGGTCGAGATCGACGCTTGCGCGCGGCTCGACGTCGATCTGCAGCAAGCCGTCGTTTAGTGTGAGGTTTTTATGAGTAATTCTCTGATTTCGGTGCGGGTCCAGGCCATGCGCTTTGAGGCAAAAGGCATTCTTAGCGTGGAACTGGTGGCGTTGGACGATGCAACCTTGCCGCCTTTCGAAGCCGGTTCGCACATCGATCTGCATCTGGCTAACGGCATCGTACGCAGCTATTCATTACTGAACTCGCCGACGGAGCGCCATCGCTACGTGGTCGGCGTGCTGAACGACCGCAACAGCCGCGGTGGTTCGCGTTATGTACATGAACAGTTGCGGGTCGGTTCCAGCTTGACGATTTCGGTACCGCGCAATAATTTTCCGCTGGCTGAATCGGCTAAGCATTCGGTACTGATTGCCGGTGGCATCGGCATCACGCCGATTTCTTGCATGTTGAATCATTTGCGTAGCCAGGACAAATCGGCCGAGTTGCTGTATTGCGCCCGGTCGCGCACAGAGGCCGCGTTCAGCGCGACGCTGTTGCAGCAAGCAGGCGTCAGCGGACACTTCGACGATGAGCAGGGCGCACCGCCCGATCTGCGTGCCTACCTGGCCAGCAAGCCGAAAGACGCGCATTTCTACTGCTGCGGTCCGACGCCTATGCTCAATGCCTTTGAAGCGATTTGCGCTGAACTGGGTTTGCCTAACGTGCATATCGAGCGCTTCGCCGCCGCCGAAAATGTCACTGCGGTGCAGAGCGACGAATATGTAGCGGAGCTGGCGCGCAGTAAAAAAATTATTCTGGTACCGGCCGGGAAATCGCTGCTGGACGCCTTGCTGGATGCAGGCCTGGATGTAGAGCATAGCTGCCGCGAAGGCGTTTGCGGTTCTTGCGAAACCAAGGTGCTGGAAGGCGAGCCGGAGCATCGCGACGGTGTACTCAGCAAGAGCGAAAGAGCGTCGAACAAGATGATGATGGTCTGTGTCTCAGGCTGTAAAGGTAAGCGCCTGGTGTTAGACCTGTAAGGCCGGATCTGTAAAGAACAAGTAAAGACACGGGCAATACCCGCGATTATCCCGGGTATTTTTTTGAGTCTTATGAAATTTGTGGAACGTTGATTCGTATATAAAACAAATAAATTTCGATCAACGAGCCGCAGGCGGCAATTTAAAGCCGTCAAACCAAACACATCTCGTAAGCGCGGGGCATATGAGGACGGTGGACACGGCCTAGGCCGTGGTTATTCGATGGAGGGGGAGACAACTCATGAAGAAAATATTGATTGCCATAGCGGCGACCGGTTTGAGCGCAGGCGCGTTTGCACAAAGCAACGTGACGATCTACGGCAGCCTGGATGCCGGCGTTGCATACGTCAATAACCTGGGCGGCAAGTCCGTTGTGCGCCTGGATCAAGGGACAATGCAGCCGGATCGCATCGGCTTTCGCGGCAGCGAGGACCTGGGCGGCAATCTGAAAGCTAATTTTCAACTGGAAAGCGGCTTCTACACGGATACCGGAGCGCAGCCGTCGGCCGGAAAATTATTCAATCGGATGAGTACGGTCGGGCTATCCGGCGATTTTGGCGCCGTGACCATGGGTCACATGCCGGACATCGTGTTCGATTACGCCGGCAAATTCAGTAACGGATATCAGCTCACCAACTGGTATTTATTCCATCCCGGGAATCTGGACAGCCTGGCTAACACTTTTCAGTTCGACAATGCCGTGCGCTATACCACACCAGCATTCTCTGGCCTGCAATTGAGCGGGATGGCTGGCTTCGGAGAGGTGGCTGGCGACAATAGCAAAGGCCGCAACCTGAGCGCCGGCGCCAACTATGCCAATGGTCCGTTACGTGCAGTACTTGCGTATTCGAAATTGAACGACAGGCCGGCGGGTTATGCCGGTGCCTTCCTGGGTAGCTTGAACCTGGGTAGCGCAGCCACCGTATTCAACAGCCTGACCACGGTCGCGGCAGGGCTTGGGTACACGGTCGGCGATGTGCGTCTTAACGGCCTGTACACGCAGACCAAAATAGCATTGCCGACGGCGATGTCGCCGAAGCAGAAGAACGTCGATCTGGGAGCCGCCTGGCATTACGCGACGGCAGATACGTTGAACTTCGGCTACAGCTTGTCCAAGCTGGAAGGCGCGCGCTGGAACACGGTCAGCCTGAGCAATGTGCATGCCTTGTCCAAGCGCACCGAGTTGTATGTGCAAGCAGCTTATCAGCGTGCCGGCGGCGATGCAAAATACGCGGTGATGAATGGCACCGGCGTCAACGGCGGCACAGGTGTTTCAGGAGGCTCCAGCCAGTTGGTCACCACTGTCGGCATGCATCACTCGTTCTAAGAACAAGGGCTCTCATCGCGGGTTTGTTTCTTTGCGTTTTACGACTCCTGTTCCGTAGTCCACTAAGCGGGGTCGGAGTGAAGTTTCGGCGGTAAAGCATACCGAAAGTTCACTCCGACCCCGGTTAGTTCGGGCTGCTATTCAAATCCACGGATTCCACTGCCGTTAAAACTCGGCAGTTTCCAATGAAAACGCATGGCCAGAAGACGGAGTAGAAACCCCGCGCCGATCGCTATCAAGGGCGCCAGCGCCGGATCGACTTGGTACCACAGCAAGCCGACATACAAGCCACCGGTGAACAGTGCAACGGTAGCGTAAAACTCACGCTGCAGCACCAATGGAATCTGATTGCACAGCACATCGCGCAACAAGCCGCCGAAGACTCCGGTAATCATGCCGGCCAAAATCACTATGCCGGGCGACATGCCGTTGGCGCGGGCGATATCGCAACCAATCACGCTGAAAGCCACCAGGCCCAGGCCATCGACTACCAGGAACACGTTGCGCAAATGATGAAGGAAACGCGCCACCAGGGCGGTGACGATGGCGGCGCCGACGGTAAATAACAGATATTCAGGATGCGCGATCCAACCCAGCGGATAATTCCCCAGCAATATATCGCGCATGGTGCCGCCGCCCAACGCGGTGATGGTGCCGATGACGCAGATGCCGAACAGATCCATGTCGCGTCGCATGCCCATGATGGCGCCGGACATGGCTTCTGCCACGATCGCAATCAGGTAGATGGAGTGTAGAAGCATGAGTTTAGTCCTCGGAAGAAAACAGTTTCAAGATTTGCTCGCGTTCTTGTGCAGCACTTAAAGCGTCCTGTTGCAGCGCCGGATTGACAGTGGCGCCAGATCTGCATTTCAGCCTGCTGTGAATGAACTGGTTGTTATCCTCCAGGCAGCGGTTGTTCAGGTATTCGGTATAAATATAATCGCCGTCGGATAGTGCCAGCCCTGCCGGTTCTGCTGGTATCCATTCTTGCCGGTCCTTCACCGCCACCTGCATATAGCGGCTCCAGATTGGCAGCGCCAATACGCCGCCGGTGGCATTGCCCAGCGATTTCGGCTGATCATAGCCTAACCACACTACCGACACCACACCGGAAGAATACCCGGCAAACCAGGCGTCAAAGGCGTTGTTTGAAGTCCCGGTCTTACCTGCTGTATCGCTGCGGGCCGGTATTTTTGCGCCACGGCCGGTGCCAGACTTGACTACATCCTGCAGCATGCTATCCATCAGATAGGCATTGCGCGCAGAAATAACTCTTTTGCCGGATTGCTGGCCGGGAGTGAGATTGTTACGCGCGGTGTCGTGATAAAGCACTTGACCGGAGCGGTCGCGGATTTCCTTGATCAACCTTGGCGCCAGTTGAAAGCCACCGTTGGCGAATACAGCATACGACTGCGCCAGCTGTAGCGGCGTCACCGCGCCGGCGCCAAGCGCCAGCGGCAGAGATGCCGGATTGCGTTCGGGCAGGAAGCCGAATTGGGTCGTAAATTCCTGCACATAATTGGCGCCTGCCGCTTGCATCAAACTGACTGCGACCAGGTTTTTGGAACGCATCAAGCCGCGCCGGACGGTAATGAAACCTTCATAATTGTTGCCGAAGTTGCGCGGGCGCCAGGCGCGGGCGCCGGTTTCCTGCGGCAGCAAGAGGCGTTGCGTGTCATCCACCATGGTGCCGGGGAAGTAGCCTTTTTCCAGTGCAGCCGAATAGACAAACGGCTTGAAACTTGAGCCAGGCTGGCGAAATGCCTGCAACGCGTGATCGAAAGGATTGCGGAAAAAATCAAAACCGCCGGCGAGCGCCAGGATATCTCCGGTCTTTGCATCGAGAGAGATCAGTGCGCCTTCCATTTCCGGCATTTGACTGAGTAGCCAGTGTTGTGGCTTGTCTTCATAAACCCTGATGACCGAGCCAGGGGCAATGCCGCGTTTGCCGGTCGTCGGCAATTTGGCCCAGCTGCCTGCTATGCGTGGGTCAAGCAGATTGATCTGTAAGCTCTGCCCGTTGCGCAAGATTGCCGTGATGTGTTTTTGCGTCATTGCGGTGACGATTGCCGCACGCAATTCTCCGCTGTCGGGATATGGCGCGAGCAACTTGAATGCATTGTCTTGCAAGCCGCCCTTGGCGGTAGCATCCAGTTGCGCTTCCGGGCCGCGATATCCCCTGCGTCCCTGTGCATCAAGCAAGCCCGAGCGCAGATGCTTGTCGGCCGCCAGTTGCGGCGCCATCTGGATCGTGGTGATGACGTCCAGCCCCATGGTGTAAGCGCGTTCTTGATAAGTTTGCACTACCATTTGCCGAGCTTCCTCGACCACATAAGCAGCCCCTCTCACGGATGGATTGCGACTGGCGTTGAGCACAAGTTTTTCTGCCATTGCCTGCTCGAAATCGTCTGGCGTAATATAACCAAGCGCCAGCATGCGTTGCAAAATGTAGTGCTGGCGGATTTGTGCGCGTTGCGGATTAGCTACCGGATTATAGGCAGAGGGAGCTTTAGGCAAACCGGCCAGCATTGCCGCTTCGGCCACGCTTAGCTGCGCCAGCGGTTTATCGAAATAAATATTTGAAGCTGCGGCAAAACCGTAAGACCGTTCACCGAGATAGATCTGGTTCATGTACAGCTCCAGCAATTTATCCTTGCTGTATTGCTGCTCCAGTTTGTAGGCGAGTAATATTTCCTTCAGCTTGCGTTGCACGGTTTTTTCACGCGTCAAAAAGAAACCGCGTGCTACCTGCATGGTAATGGTGCTGGCGCCCTGACCATGCTGACCACTGACAACGTTGGCCAACGCTGCGCGCAGCAAGCCGAAGAAGTCGACCGCGCCATGTTCATAAAAGCGCGCATCTTCGATCGCCAGCAATGCCTGGCGCATACGCAAAGGAATCTGTGCAACCGGCAGGAATTCACGGCGCTCTTCACCGTACTCCGCCAATAGCACGCCTTCGCTGGAATAGATTCGCAACGGCAATGCCGGACTATATTGCGCAAGATGGTCGACAGCCGGAAGTTGCTGCCATGCCTGATGCAACCAGTACCCGATGGCAAGACTGGCAGCTAGTATCAGTCCGAGACCAAAGCCCAGTATGAATTTGAGATTGCGGATTAGTCTGGATTTCGGTTTGGCGGCCAGCTGGCTCATTGTCGCTCCTGTTGAATTGGGCACTCGAATCTTTGGCGGATGCGGGTTGGATGGCCTGAAGAGCGTGCATTGTGGTTGTAATAAAACAGTTGTTAAATAAAATTAAGTATTATTAACTAATCATAAATTTTTCTTATCTAAGGAAATTCAGCATGAATTTGAATCTGAACCTGAATCCAAAACACACCGAGGCCTTTCGCGCGGTCATCGAAACCGGCAGCTTCGAGCAAGCCGCGGCGCAGCTGCACCTGACTTCACCTGCAATATCGCAGCGCGTGCATGCGCTTGAAAGCATGTTGGGCAATGCCTTGATTGTGCGTAGCCGTCCTGCGCGCGCTACCAGTACCGGGCACAGGCTGATGCAATATCTGAAGCGCGCGCAAATGCTGGAAGCGGATCTGGCGGCAGAGCTGGCGGTGGAACAGGATGCGCCAATGCGACTGGTGCTGGCGCTGAATGCCGATTCGATAGGCACCTGGTTTTTCCCTGCTTTGTCAGACGTGCTGATACGCGAAAAAGTTCTGCTGGACTTGACCGTAGAAGATCAGGATCACACTTACACGCTGCTGGAAACCGGCATGGCCATTGGTTGCATCAGCACCGAACCGAAACCGATGCGCGGCTGTTCGGCCGTGCTGTTGGGAGTAATGCGCTACTGGCTGGTGGCGGCGGAAGCGTTTTGCGACCGCTGGTTTGTAGATGGCTTGACGCGCAAGGCGGCGCGCAGTGCGCCGGTGGTGGCGTACACCCACAAAGACACTTTGCAATCGTCTTTCTTGCTGAGCAAACTGGGTTTGCCGGCGGGCGCATATCCATGCCACTACGTTCCCGGCGCAGCATCGCATTTCAATGCGATTCGCTATGGATTGGGCTACGGCATGGTGCCGGAACTGCTGCTTAAAGCCAGTGCCGGCAAGCATGAAATGATTTATCTTGCGCCGAACAAGCCGCTTGAGCTGGCGTTGTACTGGCATACCTGGAAGGTGCAATCGCCGCGTATGGAAAACCTGTCTCGCCAGATTATTTCGGCAGCGCGAAAAATCCTGAAGTAGTCGCGCCTGCATTTGGCGCACATAGCGCATATCGATATGTAAAACCATCAGTTTGTATTGCCGCCTGTCTACTATATTCTCCACTCCCATTAGGCAACAAGCCTACATAACGCAACAGTTCTTTACAAAAGAACATATGGGAAGGATTAGTTATACATGCACAGATTCAAAACCCTGCCGGCGCAGACTGCGCTGTTGATCGCTATTGCAGCACCAAATCTCTATCAGGCAGCTTACGCACAATCCACAGAAGACAACGCAGCCACCAGCGACACTAAACCAGTGATGGTCACCGGCTCCCGGATTCCCCGCGCCAGCAAGGAAGGACCGACCAGCGTAACGGTGATCACCGGCGAGGATATCGAAAAACAAGGCTATCGCAATGTGTACGATGCCCTCAATGCACAGACCCAGAATACCGGCATGACCCAGGGCGCAGACTTCGGCAACACATTCACTCCAGCTGCGAATACCATCAGCTTGCGCGGGCTAGGTCCTAATCACACTTTGATCCTGCTGAACGGCAGGCGGATTGCAGACTATCCGGTGGCCTATGACGGCTCGGTCAACTTCGTCAACCTGGCCAACATTCCATCAGCGCTGGTGGACCGTATCGAGATATTGAACAGTGGTGCTTCGGCCGTCTACGGCTCGGATGCGATTGCCGGCGTGGTCAATATCATTACAAAAAAGCAGGTCAGCGGTATAGATATCAACGTCAAGGCCGGCGGCACGCAGAATGGCGGCGGTTCTAATCAGCGGATTCAAATTACCGGTGGTGGCAGCAGCGGGAATTTGACCGGGCTGTTCGGCGTAGAGCTAAGTCGGACCCAACCGATCTGGAGCCGGCAGCGCGACTTCATGTCATCCACGTCATCGGACGGCACCACGCCGACCCGTGTTTTTTCACGGCAAAACGTCGACAGCGGGAAATATATCGATCCGGGCGCAGCTACCTGCGACCAGCTCGGCAATCTGTTTTACGACAGCGTGGTCAGGGTGAAGTCGAAGTCCGGCGTGTATTGCGGGAGTGGCAAGGCGCAGCCGGCCTATTGGACCACCATGACCCAGAACGAGAGCGAAAATCTGTTTGGCAGCTTGCGCTATCAGTTGAGCGCCAAGACCGAATTATTCAGCGACCTGATGCTGGGATTTAACGCTACGCAGAACAATACGCGCGGCCCCAGCTGGACCTCCGAAGCGGTCAGCAACAGTTATTTCTTCAATCAGAACAGCGGCAACAACGAAAGTTGGTCACGCCGGATTTCGCCGGAAGAAATCGGTGGAGCCACTCGCTATAACCGAAAATGGAACGACGTTGCGGCCAACCTGACGGTAGGCGTGCGCGGCGACATACCGTCAGCCAGCAGCTGGAACTATGAAGCGGCTTACAACATCTCCGCTTACACCAGCCGCAAAACCACACCTTTGTTGCTGAGTAATGTGGATAGCTTTTTCCTTGGTCCTCGACTTGGCTACGATGCCGACGGCGTCGCCATCTATGCGCCGGATCCGAAAAGACTGTACCAGCCGTTGACGCCGGATCAGTTCAATTCGATCACCGGCGAAGCAATCAGCCGCGATAAATCGTGGACCCAGACCTTGAGTCTGAGCGCCAACGGCGAATTGTTCAATTTACCCGCCGGACCGGTGCGCATGGCGGCGGTGACCGAGTTCGGCAGCCAGGGTTTCAGCAATACGCCTGATCCGCAGATCAACCAAGGCGTGTTCTACAACCAGGCAGTTGCAAACGGCGCCAGCGGTTCGCGCCAACGCTATGCCTTGGGGACGGAACTGAACATACCGATCATCAAAGAGTTGGTCGCGACTGTGGCCGGACGCTACGACGAGTACAACTTCGCCGGCCGCAGCGACGGTAAATTCACCTATAACACCGGGCTCGAATTCCGTCCCGCCAACACCTTGCTGTTCCGCGGTAACTACGCGACCAGTTTCCGCGCACCGGACATGAACTACATCTATTCATCGACGACCCGCGGCTACTATTCATCGACTACCGATTACTACCGCTGCGCGCAGGCAGTGCAGCCGCTGGCCGGCTGTGAATTCAACAATTATTCACCGGGTGCGAATTACATTCAGACCGGCAGCAAGGACCTGAAATCCGAGAATGGTAAATCGTGGAGCTACGGCGTGGTGTGGTCGCCAAGTTCCAACTTCGACATATCGGCCGATTTCTGGCGTATCCAGATCGATAACCTGGTCACCAATCTCGATCCTGACACGATTCTGCACAATGAAGCCAATTGCCGCGAAGGGCACCTGGATATCAATTCGCCGATCTGCGTCGATGCGCTGGCGCGGGTGCAGCGTAACCCGGCCAATGCGATCTTCAATCCGAACGCCATCCAGAATATCCTGGTCAATCCGATCAATGCCGCGTCGGAACGCACCAGCGGCCTGGATTTCAGCGGAAAGTGGCGCATCAAGGCGGGCGGCGTCGGTGATTTCCTGTTGAAGGCGAATTACACCAAGGTGCTCAGTCATCACTACAAGCAGTTTGCGGCCGACCCGGATACGGATGAATTGAATTCACTGACTAATCCCGACTGGGGTTCCAAGGTCAACGCCAGCGTTACCTGGCTGCGCGATAAATGGAGCAGCACCGTGCAAGTCACGCGTTACGGAAGTTTGCCCAGCGCCGACCAGACCCGCCGCATCTCGCCGTTCGCCTTGGTCAACCTGAGCGCCAGTTATCAGATCAACCCGCGGGCGTCGGTATCGCTGATCGTCAATAATGTGTTTAATTCTGTGAAGCAAGACAATACTGCCGGCTGGCCGTATTATCCCGTAGGTAACTACAATCCCTACGGTCGTCAGGGTTGGCTGGAATTCAATTATCACTTTGGTTCGTAAAAGATATTCACATAGCCGCAGCTGACCACGCCAGTTGCGACTCTACCTGTTTGCATGATGGATGAATACAAGATGAAGAGCTTATCCGCTACTGCGGCGATGTTTGCCACGTTGCTGTGCGCCGCCTTACCGGCCGCGGCCAGCGCCTTGACCGCTGCCGAATCAAAGCCCGCAACGGCTGCAGCGGCGGCCGGCATCAATTGGTACGACGGCGACGTCGACGCCGCTTTCGCCTTCGCCAAAGCGCATGACAAACCATTGTTCCTGTACTGGGGCGCGACCTGGTGCCCGCCATGCAACCAGGTCAAAGCCACGATTTTTAACCGGCAAGGTTTTATCGAGCGTTCGCGTTTCTTCGTGCCGGTGCATATTGACGGCGACAGCGCCGGCGCACAAAAACTCGGCGAGCGTTTCAAGGTACGCGGCTATCCGACCATGATCCTGTTCAAGCCGGACGGCACTGAAATTACCCGTTTGCCGGGTGAAGTCGACGCCGACCGTTATTTGCAGACGCTGACACTCGGCATCAGCGCCAATCGTCCAGTCCGGCAAACCTTGCAGGCCGCTCTTGCCGGCGGCAAGCTGACTGCGGATGAATGGCGTTTGCTGGCTTACTACTCCTGGGATACCGACGAGCAGCAACTGGTCGGCGGCAAGGAGTTGTCGTCTACGCTGAAGCGGCTGGCGGCAACCTGCCCACCTGGCGATACCGCCAATCGCCTGGCCTTGAGTGGATTGGTAGCGGCAGCTATCGCTAAGCCGGGCGAAACAGCCGGTGTCGACAAAACGGCAGCGGCAGTGCAATTGACGAAGGCTGTGACAGATGTCCATACAGCGCGTGAGAATATGGACATATTCACCAACTATCCGGCCGAACTGGTGCAACTGGCTACCGTGCCGAAAACGCCGGCCCGCGCAAAGTTGATCGCCGCCTGGGATATCGCCATGCAGCGTTTGTCCGGCGATAAGACGTTGTCCAAGACTGATCGTTTATCGGCCTTGGCGGCACAAGTATCACTGGCGCGTATCGATACTCCGGACGGCGCGCTGGCGCCGGCCCTGCTCAAAGACGTGCGGCAACGCGTGGCATTAGCCGATAGTGCAACCACCGACGCCTATGAGCGGCAATCGGTGATCAATACCGGCGCGCATGCCTTGAGCGATGCCGGCCTGCTGGATGATTCGGATCGCTTGCTCAAGGCGGAGCTGAAGCGTTCGCATGCGCCATACTATTTCATGCTTAGCCTAGCCTCGAACGCCAGGAAACGCGGCGATAAAACCGGCGCCATCAACTGGTATGAACAGGCTTATCAGGCTGCACAGGGGCCGGCGACACGCTTGCAATGGGGCGCTGCGTATTTGTCGGGTCTGCTGGAACTGGCGCCGCAGGATGAAGGACGTATAGAAAAGGTCGCGCATGACGTACTGCAAGAGCTGGGTAGCGCCCAGAATGCATTCTACGAGCGTAATCGTTCAGTGCTGGAGCGTCTCGGGAAAAAACTCAATACCTGGAATGCCGATGGCAAACATCAGGCGGTGATAGGGCGTTTGCGGCTGCAGCTGGACGGTGTTTGCGGCAAATTGCCGGCGGCAGATGCGCAGCGCGCCACTTGCCAGGGTTTGCTGAGTTCGGCCCGGGTTTAGTAAAACGGGATCATTCCGGATAAATCGGTTACGCTAGGGGACTGCGATTTCCCCTTGTATTTTCCCTTTCCTTTGACCGGACCGGCCGACCATGATCATTGTTCACCATCTCAACAACTCCCGTTCACAGCGCGTGCTCTGGTTGCTCGAAGAACTGGGGCTGGATTATGAGCTCAAGCTATATCAGCGCGATCCGAAAACCATGTTGGCGCCGTCTTCACTGAAAGCTGTTCATCCTTTAGGAAAATCACCAGTCATCACAGACGGCGATAACACGATTGCCGAATCGGGTGCGATTATCGAATACCTGGTTCAGCAATATGGCAACGGTCGCCTGATTCCGGCGGCGGGCAGCAAGGATCGCTTGCGCTACACTTACTGGCTGCATTACGCCGAAGGTTCGGCCATGCCGCCGTTGCTGATGAAGCTGATTTTCGGACGCCTGGGGCGGCCGCCGATGCCGGCTCTGCTGCGGCCGCTGGCGCGTTCGATAGCAAATGGCGTGCAGCGCAACTACATCGATCCGCAACTCAAGACGCATCTGGATTTCATGGAAGGCGAATTGGGTAAATCGACCTGGTTTGCCGGCGAAGAATTCAGCGCCGCCGACATTCAGATGAGCTTTCCGCTGGAAGCTTCGCAATCGCGCGGCGGCCTGGATGCCAGCCGGCCGAACCTGTTCGCCTTTTTACAACGGATCCATGCACGGCCGGCGTATAAGCGTGCGATCGAAAAAGGCGGAAAATACGATTTGCTGAAGTAAGATTGTGCCGTAATACCGTGCTCCCTGACGTTCGAATCCGACTCACACCCCACGCTCGCGCCAATCCCGTTAGAATTGAATTGTAAGGCCCGGATAAAACTGTCCGGGCCATGGCGCCAACCGGTTTGGCGTACAGATATCGCTACGGAGATTCAATGTTCCCCACTGAGCAATTCACCGATCCCCACGCAGCCGTCGCGCGCGTGCAAGAGATTTACGACCATCACACTGCGTTATTGCGAGACGCTTTCAAGCGCTTTTCGAATGGCGAAGTAATGACGGAGCGGGTGCGCGCCTGCTATCCGTTTGTACGTGTTACAACCGAATTCAACACCCGTGCCGATACCCGTCAGTCCTTCGGTTTCGTGTCGGGCCCTGGTGTCTATGAAACCACGCTGACCAGGCCGTCACTCTACACAAACTACCTGGTCAGCCAGTTCAAACTGCTGCGCGATAACCACGATGTGCCGTTGGAAGTCGGTGTCAGCGACATGCCGATCCCGGTGCACTTTGCCTTCCCCGAAGGCATCCATGTCGAAGGCAATCTCGATCCGGATCATTTGCGGACTTTGCCTGATGTGTTCGACCTGCCGAACCTGGCGACCATGGACGATCGCATCGTCAACGGGACGTATGAGGAAATGCCGGGCGATCCGCATCCGCTGGCTTTGTTTACTGCGCCGCGCATCGATTATTCGCTGCACAGGCTGAAGCACTATACGGCGACTTCTCCCGATCGTTTCCAGCGCTATGTGTTGTTTACCAACTATGCGTTCTATGTCGATGAGTTCATTCGCATGGGGCGTGAACTGATGCAGGCCACCAACGATCCGGAGCAACGCGCCTATCGCCAGCAATACACGGCTTTTGTCGAGCCGGGCGATCTGACAACCTGGAATTCCAACCTCGACGACCTGCCTTCCGACCGTGCACTCACCGGCATCGCGCCGGCGCGCCAGCCGCAAATGCCGGCCTACCATTTGCAGCGTGCCGACGGTTCCGGTATCACGCTGATCAATATCGGCGTCGGTCCGTCGAATGCCAAAACCATTACCGACCACGTTGCGGTATTACGCCCGCACGGCTGGATCATGCTGGGTCACTGCGCCGGTTTATCGACCTCGCAACGGATGGGCGACTACGTACTTGCGCACGCCTACGTGCGCGACGACCATGTGCTCGATGACGACTTGCCGCTGTGGGTGCCGGTGCCGGCGCTGGCCGAGGTGCAACTGGCATTGCAGGATGCGGTGGCTGCCATTACCCAACTGGACGGTTATGAACTGAAGCGCATCATGCGTACCGGCACGGTGGCCTCTATCGACGATCGCAACTGGGAGTTGCGCGATCATCGCAAGCCGCTATTGCGCTTCAATCAAAGCCGTGCGATTGCGCTGGACATGGAAAGCGCTACGGTAGCCGCCAACGGTTTCCGTTTCCGCGTTCCTTACGGTACGCTGCTGTGTGTGTCGGACAAGCCGCTGCACGGTGAAATCAAATTGCCGGGCATGGCCAACCGTTTTTACGAGCAGCGGGTTAACCAGCATTTGAAGATCGGCATCAAGGCGCTGGAATTGTTGCGCAATCAAGGTGTCGAACAGCTGCATAGCCGCAAGCTGCGTAGTTTCAGCGAGCCGGCGTTCCGCTGATCGTCACGTTATTTTTTGCATTGCTTTTCACGCCGTTTCCCCGCCCATGCCTACCGTCATCAAGCACAGGAAAACCAAGATCGTGACGCTGGCGACGGGCGAGGCGATAGCTGAACATTGCGGTGTCGGCGACATCGCCATGGTGCAGGATGATGCCGGCTGGTGGACGCATTTTGTCGGAGAGAATGGTGCAATCGATAGTTACGATGTGCCGTTCGATTCCTATAACAAGGCACTTTGGGTGGCCAAGGCGGCCGCCGAGTTTTCTGCGGAATAGTCTGCCGTAATGTCAATGGAAGTCAGCCGATGCGTTTGCGGCTGTGTCTGTGCATCACGCCCAATAGGACTGCGCCCGCCAGCAGCGCCAACGCCGCCACGCTCAGTGACGAGGTGAAGCTGCCGCTGCTCCGCACCAGACGCGTCGCCAGCGGCGGTCCGATAATTTGTCCCACGCCGTACGCGGCTGTCAGCATTCCCATCAAGCTGCGCGCGTGATCGCCGCGCAGGCGGCGGGCGTCGCGCATTGCGAACAGGGTGATCGCGGTAAATGGCATGCCGAGCAAGATGCTGCCGAGCGCAAAGCCGGTCACGCTGGGTGAGACTATGCCGATCAGGATGCCGCATGCTTGCAGCAGATAACAGGCGGCCAGCAGCAACCGGTTGTCCCAGTGGGTTGGCAATCTGGTTGCCAGCAGGGCGCCGATGGAAACGCATATGCCGAACAAGGGCCAGAATAAATCCGGCCAGTTCGAGCCAGGCAAGGCCTGCCGTGCAATCACTGGAAGGAAGGTCGCAGTGATGATATAACCGAAGCCGGCCAGCGCATAGGCGAGAGTCAGGCCGCGCGTCTGGCGCGTGACTTGCGCTGGTTCCAGTCCGTGTGCCGCCGGTGTCGGCGCCGCCGTCGCAGTGGCCGATCCCGCGAAGGTCGGCCATACCAGCGCCGTCAATATCAATGCCAGCAGCCCATATAATAGCCAGCCGTGCTCAGCCCGCCAGTGCTGCGTTACCATCGCGCTGGTTGCCAGCCCTGTGATGAGAATGCCGATTCCCGGTCCGCAATAAATGATACCGCCCAGCGCTGGCGCCTTTAATTGCGCCAGGCGTTGCAAGCACCATCCGGATCCGTATACAAACACCCCGGCGCTGGCAATCCCTGCCAATGTGCGCAGCAACAGCCATAACGTCGGCGAATGCAATACGCCCATTCCCAGCGTCAGCAGGACGGTCGCAACCAATCCGATCTTGATGGCGCGGGTTGCGCTGACATGCAGCGCCATGCACAGCAGGGCGCCGAGCAGGTAGCCGACATAATTGGCGGTCGCCAGCCAGCCACCGGCCGCCAGGTCAATCACGCCGTCATGCAGCATCATCGGCAACAGCGGCGTGAAAGCGAAGCGGCCGATGCCCATGGCGACGGCCAACGCCAGTAATCCGGCCAATGCTACGCGCCAGGCTTCGCGGCTATGGTCCGCCTCCACTTCATTCATGGCGGCTACGGTTTGCTGATTTTTGCTCAAGTCATTTCTCTCTGAAACTAGTGGTGCCAGCGATGCTAGTGACTACCGACAGCTTGCAGCTCGGCTGCCAGCGTTGCCACCAGCTGTGCAGCGGGCAGGGGGCGCGACATCGCAACGCCTTGGCCAGCCCACAGCGACATGAATTCCGATCGTCCCAGTTTAGCAGCGGTCTGGCGGATTTCTGCGCTCAGCGCATTTTGAATCGGATAGGCCGGCACAACCGATTCGTGCGGCCGCATCTGCTCCATGTACGGATTGGCGATGCCGCGTGCGTATCGGCCTGAAAAGCTGCGGGTCATGCGTGTGCTGTCGTCTGTCGCACTCGCCAGCTGTTCCCGCCACGCCGGCGCTATACCCGATTCCGGGCTCGCCAGGAAGGCTGTGCCCAGTTGCGCTGCCTGCGCACCCAGCAGCATGGCGGCGGCGATGCTGCGGCCGTCCATGATGCCGCCGGCAGCGATCACCGGGACTTTGACTGCGGCAGCTACTTGCGGAATCAACGTCATCAAGCCAATGCAGGATTGTTCGATATCGCCGATAAAAGTCGCCCGATGGCCGCCAGCTTCACCGCCTTGGATGCAAATGAAATCGGCGCCGGCTTGTTCCCAGGCGCGCGCTTCGGCAACATTGGTTGCCGTGCCGATGACCTTGCATCCCTTACGTTGGAATTGCGTCACCGTTGCGGCATCGAGTATGCCGAAAGTGAAGCTGACAACCGGAGGCGCCGCTTCCAGCAAGGCTGCCAGCTGGTCTTGGAAGTTTTCGCTGAATTTCTGCGGGGTTGTCGCCGGGCCGAGGCCGAGTGCGGTGCGGAACGGTAGCAACAGAGCTTGCGCGGCATCGAGTTCGGCTGCGCTTGGCTGGATCGGCTGCAGGATGAACAGATTGACGTTGAACGGCCGTGACGTCAGGCTGCGGATTTTTTTCACGGCCTCGATGATTGCCGCCGGCGACAGCAGAGCAGCGGCAAATGAACCCAGGCCTCCCGCGTTGCTGACAGCAGTCACCAGTTCAATCGGCGAACCGCCATTCATCGGCCCTTGCACGATCGGATAACGGATGCCGAGCGCTGCCGTGAATACCGTTGCGCCTGAATCAATGTCGGACATGCTGATGCTCCTGAGTTAATCGATGGTGGGTGACCCGCGGATGGCAGCCATGAATGACTATTTTTTGGCCGCATTGCACATGCTACCTTGACAGCATCATTCTGAAAAATGAATAATAAAAATGTTATCCATCTTTAATTGAGATGAATTATGGATTTGTTATCTCTGGAAATTTTCCGTACCGTGGTCCGCGAGGGCGGCATTACTCGTGCCGCAGAGCAATTGCACCGGGTGCAATCAAACGTGACGACCCGCATACGCCAGCTGGAAGCCTCGCTAGGCGTACCGCTGTTTTCGCGCGATCACAAGCGCATGGTGCTGACCCCCGCTGGCGAAACCTTGCTTGGCTACGCCGAACGGCTATTGAATCTGGCCGGCGAAGCACGCGAAGCGGTACAACCAACGGTCCCTCAGGGGCGCCTGCGCATCGGCTCGATGGAAAGCACCGCCGCCAGCCGCCTGCCGATGCCGCTAGCCCGGTTCCACCAGGAGTGGCCGGCGGTGCAGCTGGAACTCAGCACCGGCGCCACCCAGCAACTGATCGACCGAGTCCGGGCATTCACCTTAGACGCCGCCCTGGTAGCCGGCCCGCTCGAAGACCCGCTATTTGACATGCTGCCGCTATATGACGAGGAACTGGTAGTGCTAACCGCGCGCAGCCACCCCCCGATAAACAGCCCCGACGATTTACAAAGCCGCACCTTGATAGCCTTCGAACACGGCTGCGCCTACCGTCGCCACGCCGAAAACTGGCTAGCGTCAGGCAGCGTCCCCAGCCGCCGCCCGGACCGGATCCTCGAACTCGGCTCCTATCACGCCATGCTAGCCTGCGTCGCCGCCGGCGCCGGCATAGCCCTGGCCCCCAGATCCGTACTAGAGTTGCACAACACCACCGAAAGCCTGGCAATCAACCCGATAGGCCCCGCCGGCAAAGTCACCACCTACCTGATCCGCCGCCAAGACTACAGCTCCCCAGCCTTCGACGCCCTAAGCCAGATCCTCCAAGCAGAAGCCTCAAAGTCCAAATAATTAGAATAATTAGGGTCAGAGTCGAATTATTAGCTCAAACAATTGGGGTCAGAGTCGAATTGTTCGGTAAAATATCGGCTCTATTCATCGTTCCTTTTTGCCATGGCCCGCCTGCCTCGACTCGTCATCCCCAACCAGCCGCATCACCTGATCCAGCGTGGCGTCGACCGCCAGGCAGTCTTCCGCGAGACGGAAGACTACGTGAATTTTCTTGGCCGACTGCGTGATGCCGCCAAGCAATTCAAGGTTTCCATCCATGCTTATGTATTGATGAGTAATCACATACATCTGCTCGCCACTCCATCCGATACAGAAGGTTTGGCGAAAATGATGCAGTGGGTAGGGCGTTTCTATGTACCTTATTTCAATCAAAAATATGAGCGGGTGGGGACTTTGTGGCAAGGACGCTACAGGGCAACGGTGATAGATTCTGAACGCTATTTCATGTTGTGCAGCTGCTACATTGATCAAAATCCAGTGCGCGCTGGCATTGTGGCAACGCCGGGCGAGTACCCGTGGTCGAGCTATTTGCATCACGTCGGGGTCAAGGCCGATCCTTTAGTTGTGGATCACGCGCTCTATTGGGCGCTGGGTAATACACCGTTCGACCGTGAGGCAGCTTATAAAAAAATGGCTGAGCAAGCACTTACATCCGACCAGGCGAAGCAGTTGGTGGATGCTACGAACAAGGGTTGGGCGCTAGGCTCGGAAAAATTCAAATCAAATCTCGAGAAGCAGGGCAGTCTCAGAGTGCGGCCGGGTAAGCGTGGGCGGCCTTTCAAGACGCAGCCCGATGTCGCAGATCTGCCACCAGAGCGCAAATAAAAAAGTTTCATGTGGGAAATGAAAAGCATCAAACGCACCGAATTGACTCTGTCCCTATTTAATTTTGGTGCAAAAACAAGCCTGATTAATTTGACTCTGACCCCATTTATTGTGATTGAAGTCTGGTGCGGTCTGCACTATTCTTAATATCCTTACTCTCAAAGTGGTGGAGCAACGTTATGCAAGCGCAAGGTTTATACGATCCGGCTAATGAACATGATGCCTGTGGCGTCGGTTTTATCGCCCATATCAAAGGCAAGAAGAGCCACTCGATTATTGAGCAGGGTTTGCTGATCCTGAAGAATCTGGATCATCGGGGTGCGGTCGGTGCAGATAAACTGATGGGCGATGGCGCCGGGATCCTGATCCAGGTGCCGGACCAGTTCTATCGCGAAGAAATGGCGAAGCTGGGCGTGACCTTGCCGCCACCGGGCGAATTTGGCGTCGGCATGGTGTTTTTGCCAAAAGAGAACGCTTCCCGTATCGCTTGCGAACAGGAAATCGAACGTGCAGTGCTGGCTGAAGGCCAGGTCGTGCTGGGATGGCGCGATGTGCCAGTGGATATCGAGATGCCGATGTCGCCGACTGTGCGCGACAAGGAACCGGTGATCCGCCAGATCTTTATCGGCCGCGGCCCGGACATCATGGTGACCGATGCGCTCGAGCGTAAGTTATATGTGATCCGCAAATCGTCCGGCCACGCGATCCAGGCGCTGAACCTGTTGCATGGCAAGGAATTCTTCGTGCCGTCGATGTCGGCGCGTACCGTGGTCTACAAGGGCTTGCTGCTGGCGGATCAGGTTGGCGTGTATTACAAGGATCTGCAAGATCCACGCTGCCTGTCGGCTCTGGCGCTGGTGCATCAACGCTTCTCCACCAACACCTTCCCTGAATGGCCGCTGGCTCACCCGTATCGCCTGTTGGCGCATAACGGCGAGATCAACACCGTCAAAGGCAATTTCAACTGGATGCGTGCACGCGAAGGCGTGATGAAATCGGCCGTGCTGGGCGACGATCTGAAAAAATTGTTCCCGCTGATCTATGAAGGCCAGTCCGATACCGCTTGTTTCGACAACGCGCTTGAGCTGCTGCTGATGGCTGGTTATCCGATTGCGCAAGCGATGATGATGATGATTCCGGAAGCGTGGGAAAACCACACGACCATGGATGACAACCGTCGCGCTTTCTACGAATACCACGCTGCGATGATGGAGCCATGGGATGGCCCGGCAGCGATGGCGTTTACCGACGGCCGTCATATCGGTGGCACGCTGGATCGTAACGGCTTGCGTCCGGCACGTTATATCGTCACCGACGACGACTTCGTGGTGATGGCTTCCGAATCCGGCGTATTGCCGATCCCGGAATCCAAGATCATCCAGAAATGGCGTCTGCAACCGGGCAAGATGTTCCTGATCGACCTCGACGCCGGCCGCATCATCGACGACAAGGAACTGAAAGACACCTTCGCCAACGCCAAGCCATACAAGCAATGGATTGAATCGGTGCGGGTCAAGCTGGACGAGTTGAAAGCGGAACCTTCCGAATCGGGGTCGACCATTCCGCTGCTGGATCGCCAGCAATTGTTCGGTTACACCCAGGAAGATATCAAGTTCCTGATGTCGCCGATGGCGGCCGCCGCTGAAGAAGCGATCGGCTCGATGGGTAACGACTCGCCGCTGGCGGTCATGTCCAGCAAGAACAAGACGCTGTATCACTACTTCAAGCAACTGTTCGCGCAAGTCACCAACCCGCCTATCGATCCGATCCGCGAAGCGATGGTGATGTCGCTGGTATCCTTCATCGGACCGAAGCCGAACGTGCTGGACACCAACAACATCAACCCACCGATGCGCCTGGAAGTCACGCAGCCGATCCTGAACTACGACGATATCGCCAAGCTGCGCAACATCGGCGCACACACCGGGGGTAAATTTAAATCGTATGAGTTGAACATCTGCTACCCGGTCGCATGGGGCAAGGAAGGCATCGAAGCGCGCCTGGCATCGCTGTGCGCCAAGGCGGTCGATGCGGTCAAGTCAGGCCACAACATCCTGATCGTATCGGACCGCAAGGTGGATGCCGAGCAAGTGGCGATCCCAGCATTGCTGGCCACATCCGCGATTCACCAGCATCTGGTGAGCAAGGGCCTGCGCACTTCAACCGGCCTGGTAGTCGAAACCGGTTCGGCGCGCGAGACCCATCACTTTGCACTGCTGGCCGGTTACGGCGCAGAAGCTATCCATCCTTACCTGGCGATGGATACCTTGACCGAACTCGCACACGGCTTGCCGGGCACATTGTCGCCGGAAAAAGCGATCTACAATTTCCAGAAAGCGATCGGCAAGGGCTTATTGAAAGTCATGTCGAAGATGGGTATTTCGACTTACATGTCGTATTGCGGCGCGCAGATTTTCGAAGCGATCGGCCTTAACAAGAGCATGACCCAGAAGTATTTCAAGGGCACGTCATCGAATGTCGAAGGTATCGGCGTCTTTGAAGTGGCGGAAGAAGCCTTGCGTCTGCATCGCGCTGCGTTCAGCGACGATCCTGTACTGGCCAACGCGCTCGACGCCGGCGGCGAATATGCATACCGTGTCCGCGGCGAAGAACACATGTGGACACCGGACGCGATCGCCAAGCTGCAGCACTCGACCCGTGCCAACAACTTCAACAGCTATAAAGAGTACGCCCAGCTGATCAACGATCAGTCCAAGCGTCACATGACCTTGCGCGGTTTGTTTGAATTCAAGATCGATCCAAGCAAGGCGATCCCGCTGGATGAAGTTGAGCCGGCCAAGGAAATCGTCAAGCGTTTTGCTACCGGCGCGATGTCGCTCGGTTCGATTTCGACTGAAGCCCATGCCACGCTGGCAGTGGCGATGAACCGCATCGGCGGCAAGTCCAACACCGGCGAAGGCGGCGAGGACGAGAACCGCTATCGCCAGGAGTTGAAGGGCATCCCGATCAAGCAAGGCGAAACTCTGGCATCGGTGATCGGTAAAGACCGGATTGAAGTCGATATTCCGTTGCAAGCCGGCGATTCGCTGCGCTCCCGCATCAAGCAGGTGGCGTCCGGACGTTTCGGCGTGACTGCGGAATACCTGATTTCCGCCGACCAGATCCAGATCAAGATGGCGCAGGGCGCGAAGCCAGGCGAAGGCGGCCAGTTGCCTGGTCATAAAGTGTCCGAGTACATCGCCAAGCTGCGTTTCTCTGTACCTGGCGTCGGCCTGATTTCGCCACCGCCGCATCACGATATTTATTCGATCGAAGATTTGGCGCAGCTGATTCACGATCTGAAAAACGTCAATCCGCGCGCTTCGATTTCGGTCAAGCTGGTGTCTGAAGTGGGTGTCGGCACCGTGGCAGCCGGCGTGGCAAAAGCCAAGTCGGATCACGTGGTGATCGCAGGCCATGACGGCGGTACCGGCGCTTCGCCGCTGTCATCGATCAAGCATGCCGGTTCCCCTTGGGAACTGGGCCTGGCGGAAACCCAGCAAACGCTGGTGTTGAACGGTTTGCGTAACCGCATCCGGGTTCAGGCCGACGGTCAGATGAAGACCGGCCGCGACGTTGTGATCGGTGCTTTGCTGGGTGCGGATGAGTTCGGTTTTGCTACCGCACCGCTGGTGGTTGAAGGCTGCATCATGATGCGCAAATGCCATCTGAATACTTGCCCGGTCGGCGTCGCGACACAAGATCCGGTACTGCGCGCCAAGTTCTCCGGCAAGCCGGAGCATGTGGTCAATTTCTTCTTCTTCATTGCCGAAGAAGTGCGCCAGATCATGGCTTCGCTGGGCATCCGCAGTTTCAATGAACTGATCGGCCGTGCCGATTTGCTGGACAAGTCGCGGGCGATCACACACTGGAAAGCACAAGGCCTGGATTTCAGCCGTATTTTCTATCAGCCTGCGTTGCCTGAAGGCGGCGTGTATTACCACACCGAAGAGCAGGATCACGGTTTGGACAAGGCGCTCGATCACAAGTTGATCACACAAGCCAAGGCCGCGCTGGACAAGGGCGAGCGCGTCTCGTTCATCTCGCCGATCAAGAACCTGAACCGTACCGTCGGCGCCATGCTGTCGGGCGAAGTCGCGAAGAAATACGGTCATGAGGGCCTGCCCGACGACACCATCCATATCCAGTTGCAAGGTACCGCAGGCCAGTCGGCAGGCGCGTTCCTGGCACATGGCGTGACACTGGATCTGGTTGGCGAGGGTAATGACTACGTCGGCAAGGGATTGTCCGGCGGCCGCATTATCGTGCGTCCGAACACCGAGTTCCGTGGCCGTGCGGTCGACAACATCATCGCCGGTAACACGGTGCTGTACGGTGCGATTGCCGGCGAGGCTTTCCTCAATGGCGTCGCCGGCGAGCGCTTTGCTGTGCGTAACTCAGGTGCGATTGCGGTGGTTGAAGGCACCGGCGATCATGGTTGCGAATACATGACCGGCGGCACGGTGGTGGTACTGGGCGAAACCGGCCGTAATTTCGGCGCCGGCATGTCTGGCGGCATTGCTTATGTCTACGACCCGGACGGCACATTTGCTGCGCAATGCAATATGGCGATGGTGACGCTGGAATCGGTGTTGAGCCAAGGCGAGCAAGAAGCCACGATCGATAAAGCGATCTGGCACAGCACCGTGCGCGGCGGCGAAGTACAGGCTGACGAGGCGATCTTGAAAGGTTTGATCGAGCGTCACTTCAAGTACACCGGCAGCACGCGCGCCCGCAACTTGCTGGATAACTGGGTTGCCTCGCGCAGCAAATTCGTCAAAGTGTTCCCGACTGAATACAAGCGGGCACTGAGCGAGTTGAATGCGGTCCGCAACGTCGCGCCGGCCAAGGAAAAAGTCGTCGCGTAAGCTAAGCTGACCTCAGCCAGGCGTCAGCAGACACAAGCGCCTAAACCAAGTAACGATAAGGACGCGCCGGACACCGGTTTTACCCGGCCACGGTGCGTCCTGCAGAGAAAATGTGAGTGAAAAATGGGAAAAGTAACGGGTTTTATGGAGTTTCAGCGGGTCGGAGAAACGTATGAAGCGCCGCTGGCACGTAAGAAGCATTACAAGGAATTCATCCTGAGTCTGAGCGATAGCGAGGCCAAGACCCAGGGCGCGCGTTGCATGGATTGCGGTATTCCATTTTGCAACAACGGTTGCCCGGTGAATAACATCATCCCCGACTGGAATGACCTGGTGTACCGCGGTGCTTATCACGAGGCGCTGGAGACTCTGCATTCGACCAATAACTTCCCGGAATTTACCGGCCGCATCTGCCCTGCGCCATGCGAAAGCGCGTGCACCCTGGGCATCAACAGCGACCCGGTAGGCATCAAGTCGATTGAGCATTTCATTGTCGACAAGGGTTGGGAAAACGGCTGGGTCGTGCCGCAGCCGGCACTGGTTAAAACCGGTAAAAAAGTTGCGGTAGTTGGTTCCGGGCCTGCAGGTATGGCGGCGGCGCAGCAGCTGGCGCGTATCGGCCATGACGTCACGGTGTTTGAAAAGAGCGATCGGGTCGGCGGCCTGTTGCGCTACGGCATCCCTGATTTCAAGATGGAGAAATCGCACATCGATCGTCGTGTCGAACAGATGGAAGCAGAAGGCGTGACTTTCCGCACCGGCGTTTTGGTCGGCAAGGATTTCCCGTCGAATGTGAACAACTGGGCCAAGAAAACCATTTCTCCTGAGGAGCTGAAGGCGGAATTCGACGCTGTAGTGATCGCTGGCGGCGCTGAACAGCCACGTGATTTGCCAGTGCCAGGGCGCGAGCTGAAGGGCGTGCATTTCGCCATGGACTTCCTGCCGCAGCAAAACAAGATCAACGCCGGCGACAAGGTCAAGGATCAGATCCTGGCCGGTGGCAAGCACGTGGTGGTGATCGGCGGCGGCGATACCGGCTCCGATTGCGTAGGTACTTCCAATCGCCAGGGCGCGGTATCGATCCAGCAGTTCGAGCTGATGCCGCAACCGCCGGAACTGGAAAACAAGCCGCTGGTATGGCCATACTGGCCGACCAAGTTGCGCACCTCCTCTTCGCATGAAGAGGGTTGCGAGCGTGACTGGGCCGTAGCCACCAAGCGCCTGGAAGGCAAGAACGGCAAGGTCGAGAAATTGATTGCAGCCCGCGTCGAGTGGAAAGACGGCAAGATGCAGGAAGTGCCGAATTCGGAATTCGAAATGAAGGCTGACCTGGTGTTCCTGGCCATGGGCTTCGTCTCGCCGGTGGCGCAGGTGCTGGAGGCGTTTGGCGTCGACAAGGATGCACGCGGTAACGCCAAGGCCACTACCGACGGCGACGGCTGCTACAAGACTTCGGTCGACAAGGTGTTTGCGGCGGGCGACATGCGTCGCGGCCAGTCGCTGGTGGTATGGGCGATCCGCGAAGGCCGTCAATGCGCGCGCGCAGTCGACGAATTCCTGATGGGAGCATCGGTTTTGCCGCGCTAATAAACCAACTGCAATTCACGGGCGGTTGCGCAGCAAACAGAGAAAGAGCATGTCAGTGGCAACACCGGCGTGCTTTTTTTTCAGCAACAAGAATTTTGCACATGCATTCAGGCAATAGGCAAACTGTTGTAATAGCGGGACATATCAGTCTGTCTACTATTGGCGCGCTCTGAACGATTGTCGCATTTGCACTACAATAGCCCCTTTGATTTATCCGGTGAGCGGTGTGGCAAATATCGTCGAGATTCGTGATCTGCAATTTGGCTATGGTGAGAGGTCGATTTTATCGGGACTCAACATGGATTTTGCTCGTGGCAAGGTGATCGCCGTGATGGGCGGTTCCGGCTCCGGCAAGACCACCATATTGCGGCTGATCGGCGGCCAGCTGCGGCCGCAGGCAGGTAGTGTCAAGGTCGACGGCGAAACGGTGCACACGTTATCGACTTCAGCCTTGTATGCGCTGAGGCGCAAGATGGGCATGCTGTTCCAGAGCGGCGCCTTGTTTACCGACCTGACCGCATTTGAAAACGTAGCCTTCCCGTTGCGCGAACATGCCGATTTGCCCCAGGATTTGTTAAACAAGCTGGTGTTGCTGAAATTGAATGCGGTTGGCTTGCGCAATGCCGCGCAATTGAAGCCGTCAGAAATTTCCGGCGGCATGGCAAGGCGGGTAGCGCTGGCGCGTGCGATAGCCCTGGATCCGTCGCTGATCATGTATGACGAACCGTTCGCCGGTTTGGACCCGATTTCCATGGGTGTGACGGCCAATCTGATCCGCAAGCTCAATGATGCGCTTGGTTCGACCAGCATCCTGGTGTCGCATGACGTCCATGAATCGTTTGGGATTGCCGACTACGTCTATTTCCTGTCGCAAGGGCAAATCGTGGCGCAGGGTACACCGGCAGAAATGATGGCTTCGACCCATCCATACGTGAAACAATTCGTCAACGCTGAACCGGACGGTCCGGTGCCGTTCCACTATCCTGGCAAGTCGTTGTCCGAGGATCTAGGATTGAAGGGGCGCGCTTGATGCTAGATATGTTTGATGCTGTCACTAAATTTGTAGCCAATTCTCTTGCCGCAGTCGGGCGCACCTTGCGCGAGTCGATTACCGGCCTGGGTGCGGCTGCACGGATGTTTTTTGCGATTTTGCGCGCCTCTGGCGGCCTCTGGCGGCGCCCTCGGCTGATTACCGACCAGATCCATTTCATCGGCAATTACTCGCTGATCATTATTGGCGTATCGGGATTGTTCGTCGGTTTCGTATTGGGTCTGCAGGGGTATTACACGCTCAATAAATATGGTTCCGAACAGGCGCTGGGTTTGCTGGTGGCGCTGTCGCTGGTACGTGAACTGGGGCCGGTCGTAACCGCGCTGCTGTTCGCCGGCCGCGCAGGTACTTCGCTGACTGCGGAAATCGGCTTGATGAAAGCCGGTGAGCAACTGTCGGCAATGGAAATGATGGCGGTCGACCCTATGCAACGGGTGGTCGCGCCGCGTTTCTGGGCCGGTGTGGTGGCTATGCCGATGCTGGCAGCCTTGTTCAGCGCGCTGGGTATATTCGGCGGCTACCTGGTCGGGGTCAAGCTGATCGGCGTCGATGAGGGCGCGTTCTGGTCGCAAATGCAGGGCGGGGTAGATGTTTGGCAAGATATTGCTAACGGCGTCTTGAAGAGTATTGTGTTTGGCGTCGCAGCGACCTTTATCGCAGTATGGCAAGGATATGAAGCAAAGCCGACGCCGGAAGGTGTTTCCAGGGCAACTACGCGCACAGTGGTGATTTCTTCGCTGGCGGTATTGGCGCTGGACTTCCTGCTGACAGCGTTGATGTTTAATTAATTAGTTGCGCTGATTTTTTGCGCGCAAAGTAATCCGCAGCGCGCTTTTGCGGAGCGCTTTACTTCTCGTTACTATTTTCTTGGGGATTGTTCGCCTCAAGTGGTATTTTTAAGGTGATGAATCATGCAACAAAAAACCGTAGACGTATGGGTGGGCATATTTGTGTTGGTCGGGATACTGGCTTTGGGTTTTCTGGCGTTGAAAGCCGGGAACCTGAGCAGCTCTACGTTCAACAAAACCTATCCGGTAGTGACTAAGTTCGACAATATCGGCGGCTTGAAAGTGCGCGCTTCGGTCAGAAGTGCCGGAGTGGTGGTCGGACGGGTTGCATCGATCAATTTCGACGACAAGAATTTCCAGGCAGTGGTGACCTTGAATCTGGACGAGCGTTACCAGTTTCCAGAAGACAGTTCGGCCAAGATCCTGACCGCAGGCTTGCTGGGTGAGCAATATATCGGTATCGAGGCAGGTGGCGCCACCAAGAACCTGGCTGCCGGCGACCGTATTAAATTAACACAATCTGCGATTGTGCTGGAGAACCTGATCAGCCAGTTCTTGTACAGCAAAGCCGCCGATGTAAAGGATACAGAACAATGAAAATCATGAATCGTCTGGGCTCGCTGGCCTTGGTTGCAACGCTGGCCGGCTGCGCCACCACAGCCAGCAATCCGCAAGACCCACTGGAGGGCTTTAACCGTGCCGTGTTCAGCTTCAACGATACGCTAGACAAAGTCGCCCTGAAGCCAGTTGCTACCGCTTACCGGAACTGGCTGCCAAGCTTTGTGCAGACCGGCGTCAATAATTTCTTCGGTAACCTGGGCGATGTCTGGAGTTCGGTTAACGGCTTCTTGCAAGGCAATGTTGCAGACGGCACATCGGACGTGATGCGGGTTGCGGTCAACTCGACGCTCGGCCTGGGCGGTTTGCTGGATATCAGCTCGGAAGCCGGCTTGCAGAAACACAACAAGGATTTCGGCCAGACTTTGGGCAAATGGGGTGTCGGCTCCGGTCCTTATCTGGTGCTGCCACTGTTCGGGCCATCGAATATTCGTGACACTGCAGCGTTGCCGGTGGATTTTTACGGCGACATATGGTCGTACAAATACCCGGTCCGCTGGCGCAATACGGGTTCTGTGGTACGTTTGATCGACAAGCGCGCAAATCTGCTGGATGCAGGCGATCTGCTGGAAGGTGCGGCCCTGGACAAGTATGAGTTCGTGCGCGATGCGTATACACAACGCCGCGAAAGCCAGATTCACGGCAACGCGGACGATAATGGCACAGGGGATAAGGCAGATAAACCGGCCAAGTCCAAGTCGACCGACGAATGATGATTGACGATTGAGGAATGATTGCGAGCGCCGGTTGGAACCGACGCTTGAAATTGCCGTCTCAGGACCGATATATAGCGCGTCTGAGGCGTGGCCTCTAACAACTACTAAGATTGTTAAAATACTTATGAAAATTTTTAAAAAATACCTGGCGCTGTCGTTGACTGTCGGCAGTCTGTTATTCACCGCAGCGGCACAGGCGCAGGAAGCGCCTGACGCGCTGGTCAAGCGTATCAGCCAGGACGTGCTGGATACCGCCAAGAACGACAAAAGCATCCAGGGCGGTAACCAGCAACGCATCCTGGCGCTGGTTGAAGAAAAGATCATCCCGTATGTCGACTTTGAGCGCATGACTTCCCTGGCGGCTGGTCGCTATTGGCGTGATGCAACTGATGATCAGAAGAAACAACTGATTACCCAGTTCCGCAGCTTGCTGATCTATACCTACTCCGGCGCCCTGTCGCAGGTGCGCGATCAGAAGATCGATTTCAAGCCGATGCGTAGCGATCCGGCAGATACAGACGTCGAAGTGCGTTCACAGGTGATCCAGCCGCGCGGCGAGCCGATCCAGCTGAATTACCGTATGGAAAAGGCTGGTACAAGCTGGAAGATTTATGATGTCAACGTGTTGGGGGCTTGGCTCGTTGAGTCATATAAGGGTTCGTTTGCGTCCGAAATCGGCAGATCCGGCGTTGATGGCTTGATCAAGGTGCTGGCGGACAAGAACAAGGCGCGCGCCGCCAAGAAATAAATGAGGTCGGGAAAGAGTCGGAATGCCGCTCCAAGGTGGCAAAAGCCACTTTTCCCCTTATTTTGCTGGTTTTTATGCAATTTGTTGATTGACTATTATGTTCAGGCCATCTCACTCGCTTACTGTCGGTAACGCCAAAGTCACTCTGGAAGAGGGCTTGCGTGCGATCGCCGGTGGCGAGACCGAGATCGACCTGAGCGACGTGGTGGCGGTCGATTCGGCCGCCGTTGCCACCTTGCTGGCATGGCAATGTGCGGCCCTGAATCAAGGGCTGACTCTGCATTTCTCCAGTTTGCCCGCCAATCTGGAAAGCCTGATCGACTTGTATGGCGTGACAGAATTGTTATCGCCTGCGACGGTGATTGTTGCCGCCAGTACACTGCATCATTGAGCTTTACCTTTCCTCTCCTTCTTAGCATGCCGGGTTTGTCGTTGTCGCCGGGCCCTCGCAGCAAAAATCCAATATAATCAAGGGTTACGCCACTTATCTGGGTCCAGGATGGCTCCAGAGACGGAATCGGCAGCAGAATCGTCAACGAATCGTCGACATTGCTGCGGCGTCCCCAATTTAAGAATATTTAGCAAGGCACTATGGCGGCCATTCAAATCACCAACGTCAAGAAACGTTACCAGTCCTTGCAGGCACTGGGCGGCGTTTCCCTGACCATCGAAGAAGGCGAATTCTTCGGTTTGCTAGGCCCTAACGGCGCCGGCAAAACCACCTTGATTTCGATCATCGCCGGCCTCAACCGGCCGGACTCCGGCAACGTCACGATTCACGGCCACGATGTGATCAGCGACTATCGCGCAGCGCGCCGCAACCTTGGCGTGGTGCCGCAAGAGCTGGTATTCGATCCGTTTTTCACAGTGCGCGAAACCTTGCGCATGCAGTCCGGTTATTACGGCCTGAAGAATAATGACAAGTGGATCGACGAGGTAATGGAAAACCTCGACCTGACCAGTAAGGCCGATACCAATATGCGCGCGCTGTCGGGCGGCATGAAGCGGCGGGTGCTGGTAGCGCAAGCGCTGGTGCACAAACCACCGGTAATCGTGCTGGATGAACCGACCGCGGGGGTTGACGTTGAATTACGACAAACCTTATGGCGTTTCATTTCGCGCTTGAATCGTGAAGGCCACACCGTGGTCCTGACCACGCATTACCTGGAAGAAGCGCAGGAACAGTGCAACCGCATCGCCATGCTCAAGCTGGGGCAGGTGGTGGCGCTTGATACCACGTCAGCGCTTATCAAGCGGATTGCCGGTTCGCAGCTGCTGGTCCAGTTATCCAGCGGCAGTCTGCCAGAGGCTTTGCAGCACTTGGTGCTGCATGCGGACGGCGGCAAGTTCGCCTTGCGCGTTAACGAATATGCCGATGTCGAACCGATCCTCGCTTCCTTGCGCCAGGCCGGCGCAGTGATTGAAGACATGCAGCTGCAACAGGCGGACCTGGAGGACGTGTTCCTGCAGATCATGGATAGCAAGGTCAGCGCCAACGGTTTCAATGTCTACGCTGACGAATACAACGCAGGTGGAGTCAAATGATGGTCGGTTTCCAAACGCTGTTTTACAAGGAAGTGCTGCGCTTCTGGAAAGTAGCGACGCAAACCGTCGGTGCGCCGATCCTGACAGCCTTGTTGTACTTGCTGATTTTCGGCCACACGCTGAAAGATCACGTCGAAGTTTATCCGGGAGTGCAATACACGGCGTTCCTGATTCCAGGCCTGGTCATGATGAGTGTGTTGCAAAATGCCTTCGCCAATACCTCGTCGTCGTTGACACAGTCGAAAATGACCGGCAATCTGGTGTTTGTCCTGTTGCCGCCGTTGTCGCACTGGGAGTTGTATGGCGGCTATGTGCTTGCCTCCGTGGTGCGTGGCGTTGCGGTTGGTTTCGGCGTATTTGTGATCACGGCCTGGTTTGGCAATCTGTCCTTTGTGGCGCCGTGGTGGATTATTATTTTTGCCTTCCTCGGCGCAGCGCTGCTTGGCACCATGGGTTTGATCGCCGGCATCTGGGCGGACAAGTTCGATCAGCTGGCGGTATTCCAGAATTTCCTGATCATGCCGCTGACTTTTCTCGCCGGCGTGTTCTATTCGATTAAGTCGTTGCCGCCATTTTGGCAAGCCGTGTCGCATTTGAACCCGTTCTTTTATATGATCGACGGTTTCCGCTATGGCTTCTTCGGCCAGTCGGATATCAATCCGCTGATCAGCCTGGCGGTTATTTGCATCTCGCTGACGTTGCTGTCGACCCTGGCGGTGCAGATGCTGAAACGCGGCTACAAGCTGCGCCATTAAGCTCTGCCGATATGCGGGCCAATACGTTTCGATTCGTTCAGTTTGTTCACATTTGTTCAGTTAGCCGGTAAAAAATTATGTTCCCTACACCCGATCTCGTTAAAAGTTACATCGCCGCCGGCCTCGACTGCTCGCATCTGGAAGTCGAGGGCGACGGCCAGCATTTCAAGGCGGTGATCGTGTCGGCAGCGTTTGCCGGCAAGCGCCCGATACAGCGCCATCAGATCGTGTACGCAGCGTTGGGCGACCGCATGCGCGAAGAGATTCATGCACTGTCGATGAAGACGCTGACACCCGAAGAATTTCAAGACAATAACTAAGAAGTGGGGTGGGCAAGTTTTTTGCCCGCGCTGCAAGATGCAACTAATAATTTCAGCGAGAAGTAATAATGGATAAATTATTGATACAAGGCGGTAACCGTCTTTCCGGCGAAATCACCATTTCCGGCGCAAAAAATGCGGCGCTGCCTATCCTGTGTGCGGGTTTGTTGAGTTCAGATCAGCTGCATCTGAGCAACGTGCCGAACCTGCACGACGTATCGACCATATTGAAGCTGTTGCGCCAGATGGGATTGAAGGCGACCCAGGACGGCCATTTCGTGACGTTGCAAGGCGACGCCATCACTAATCTGGAAGCGCCGTACGAAATGGTGAAAACCATGCGCGCATCGATCCTGGTGCTAGGCCCGTTGCTGGCCCGCTTTGGCGAGGCGCGCGTGTCGTTGCCGGGCGGTTGCGGCATCGGTTCGCGTCCGGTCGACCAGCACATCAAAGGCTTGCAAGCGATGGGCGCCGAGATTTCGATCGAAGCCGGCTACATCCATGCCAAGGCCAAGAAACTGAAGGGCACGCGCGTCGTTACCGACATGATCACCGTCACCGGCACCGAAAACCTGTTGATGGCAGCGACCCTGGCTGACGGCGAGACCGTTCTGGAAAATGCTGCACGCGAACCCGAAGTCACCGACCTGGCTAATTTGCTGGTGGCGATGGGCGCGAAGATCGACGGCATCGGTACCGATCGCCTGACGATTCAAGGCGTGGACAAGTTGCACGGCGCAGAGCATGCAGTGATTGCGGATCGTATCGAGACTGGCACTTTCCTGTGCGCGGTAGCTGCAACCGGCGGCGACGTCATGTTGAAGAACACCCGTAGCCATATCCTCGATGCCGTACTCGACAAATTGCGTGAAGCGGGCGTGATCCTGACTTCCGGCGATGACTGGATTCGCGTGCAGATGGCGGCGCGGCCAAAGGCAGTCAGTTTCCGCACTACCGAATATCCTGGCTTCCCGACCGACATGCAAGCGCAGTTCATGGCCATGAACAGCATTGCCGAAGGCACCAGCCATGTCACTGAAACGATCTTTGAAAATCGTTTCATGCACGTGCAGGAAATGAATCGCCTCGGCGCTGCTATCGATGTGCAGGGCAATACCGCCATTATCAAAGGCGTCGACAAGCTGGTCGGCGCACCGGTCATGGCGACCGATTTGCGCGCCTCGGCTTCGCTGGTGATCGCCGGCCTGGTAGCGCAGGGCGAAACCCTGATCGAGCGCGTTTATCATCTGGATCGCGGATACGACCAGATGGAACGCAAGTTGTCGGCAGTCGGCGCGAATATCGAAAGAATCAAATGAGCCAGAAGTTAACCCTGGCCTTGTCCAAAGGCCGCATCTTTGAAGAAACCTTGCCGTTGCTGAAGGCAGCAGGGATCGAGGTCACCGAAGATCCGGAAACCTCGCGCAAGCTGATCCTGCCGACTAACGATCCGCAAGTGAACGTGATCATCGTCCGCGCTTCCGACGTGCCAACCTACGTGCAATATGGCGCCGCCGATTTCGGCGTGGCCGGCAAGGACGTGTTGCTGGAGCATGGCGGCGAGGGCTTGTATCAGCCGATCGACCTGGAGATCGCAAAATGCCGCATGTCGGTGGCGGTTTCGGCCGGCTTCGACTACGCCAGCGCGATCCGCCAGGGTGCGCGGTTGCGAGTTGCCACCAAATACCTGCTGACCGCGCGTGAACACTTCGCGGCCAAAGGCATGCACGTCGACCTGATCAAATTGTACGGTTCGATGGAACTGGCGCCGCTGGTCGGGCTGGCCGATGCGATTGTCGACCTGGTCAGTACCGGCGGCACGTTGCGCGCCAACAACCTGGTCGAAGTCGAACACATCATGGATATCTCATCGCGGCTGGTGGTCAACCAGGCGGCCTTGAAACTGAAGCGCGAACGGTTGCAACCGATCCTGGATGCATTCGAAAAAGCTTCGACGAAATAATCCGACTGTAAAGCCCGGCTGCGGCTTGGTTCCGCAACCGGCAAAACGAACGCAACGGAAACAACGGAAGCAACATGAGCATAGCAATCAGAAAACTCGATGCGGCGCAGCCGGATTTCCAGGCGCAGCTGACAGCCGTGCTGGCCTTTGAAGCTGGCGAAGATGAAGCCATCGACCAGGCCGCGGCGCGGATCCTGGCCGATGTCAAAGCGCGCGGCGACGCTGCCGTGCTGGAATATACCAATCGCTTCGATCGTCTCAGCGCCAGCAGCGTGACTACGCTGGAAATCGGCCAGCAGGAATTGCAGGATGCCCTGGCGCAGCTGTCGCCAGAACGCCGCAGCGCCTTGCAAACAGCGGCCGACCGTGTGCGCGCCTACCATGAGCGTCAAAAAACCGAATGCGGTTCGGATGGCTTCAGCTACACCGAAGCCGACGGCACCGTATTGGGACAGAAAGTCACGCCGCTGGACCGCGTCGGCATCTACGTCCCGGGCGGCAAGGCGGCTTATCCTTCATCGGTGCTGATGAATGCGATTCCAGCCAAGGTCGCCGGCGTGCAGGAAATCATCATGGTGGTGCCGACCCCGGACGGCATCAAGAATCCGCTGGTGCTGGCGGCTGCAGCCATCGCCGGCGTCGATCGCGTATTCACCATCGGCGGTGCGCAAGCCGTGGCGGCGCTGGCATACGGTACCGCCAGCATTCCGCAAGTCGACAAGATCGTCGGCCCCGGTAATGCCTATGTGGCTGCCGCCAAGCGCCGCGTGTTCGGCACGGTTGGCATCGACATGATTGCCGGGCCGTCGGAAATCCTGGTGATCTGCGACGGCACTACCGATCCCGACTGGATCGCCATGGATCTGTTTTCGCAAGCGGAGCATGACGAATTGGCGCAGTCGATCCTGCTATGTCCTGACGCCGACTATATCGCCGCTGTGGAAGCCAGCATAAACCGGCAACTGCCGTTGATGCCGCGGCACGAAGTGATCCGCACTTCGCTGACCGATCGTGGCGCGCTGATCAAGGTGCGAGACCTGGAACAAGCCTGCGAAATCGCCAACCATATCGCCGCCGAGCATCTGGAAATCTCGACCGGGAATCCGCAGCAATGGGCTGACCGGATCCGTCATGCCGGCGCCATGTTCCTTGGCCGTTTTTCATCGGAAGCGCTGGGCGATTACTGTGCCGGGCCGAATCACGTGTTGCCGACTTCGCGCACCGCGCGTTTTTCGTCGCCGCTCGGGGTCTACGATTTCCAGAAGCGTTCCAGCATGATCAACATCAGCGAGGCCGGCGCCCAGACACTGGGCAAAGTCGCTGCGGAACTGGCTTACGGCGAAGGCTTGCAGGCGCACGCACGTTCAGCAGAATATCGTCTGAAAGATAGTCCGCTATGACAGCGGCTGCGGCAGCGTGGCAGTCATGAGCGACGACTGGATCGACCGCATCTATGGCGAAGACGCGCTGCAGGGTTTGCAGCGCATTCCCGATGGCTCGGTCGATCTGTTGCTGGCCGATCCGCCCTACGGCCTGGGCAAGGATTACGGCAACGATTCCGATAAGCTCGATACCGCAGCTTATCTGCTCTGGACTGAAGAATGGATAGACGCCGCGTTGCCAAAACTGAAACCGAACGGCAGCCTTTACATTTTCCTGACCTGGCGTTTCTCGCCTGAAATTTTCGTCATGCTGAAGCAGCGCATGATCATGAATAACGAAATCATCTGGGATCGGCGGGTACCGTCGATGGGTGGCGGCACCCGGCGCTTTTCCTCGGTGCACGACACCATCGGATTCTTTGCCCGCGCCAAAGACTATTATTTCGATCTGGATGCTATCCGGATTCCCTACGACGCAGAAACCAAGAAAGCCCGTTCACGTTCGATTTTCGTCGGCGCCAAATGGCTGGAGCTGGGTTACAACCCGAAGGATGTCTGGAGCGTCTCGCGCCTGCACCGCGAACATCGCGAGCGGGCCGACCATCCGACCCAGAAGCCGCTGGAAATCGTCGAACGGATGATCAAGGCTTCCTGTCCTCCGGGCGGGATCGTGCTGGATCCCTTCATGGGCAGCGGCACCACTGCAGTGGCGGCGCGTCGTTGCGGCCGCCGGTTTGTCGGCTTTGAGCTGAATCCGGAGTATTGTGCTTTGATTGAGCAGCGACTGGCCCAGTTGGATAGCAAGAAGCCCGATGAGCGGGCGCTGGCGTAGCTTTTACTTGAATAGCAACACTGATAGCGATTATCAAAGCCAGGATTAGCGGGAAAGCATGAAAATGTCGGTAAAATGGCGGTGCGGCTCAAAAGGCCGCACCGATCAAGCTTCACTAGTGACTAGCGGAGAAGCGACAACAATCTAGATCTTAAATCAGATCGTCGAATAATTTAGTACACTTACCTCCACGGCGCCTGTGCGCCATCACATAGCAAATTGGTCTCAAGCTCAACATGTCTACGCCTCGAACTGCATCGATCACGCGCAATACCAATGAGACGCAAATCCGCGTCTCCATCAATCTGGACGGCACCGGCCAGCAAAAACTGAATACCGGCGTACCGTTCCTGGATCATATGCTGGATCAGATTGCACGGCATGGCTTGATCGACCTGGATATTGAAGCCAATGGCGACCTGCATATCGACGCCCACCACACTGTGGAAGATGTCGGCATTACTCTGGGGCAAGCATTTGCCAAGGCGATGGGCGACAAAAAGGGTATCCGCCGCTACGGCCACGCTTATGTGCCGCTGGATGAAGCGTTGTCACGCGTGGTGATCGATTTTTCCGGCCGGCCCGGACTTGAATTCCATGTACCGTTCAAGCGCGCCATGATTGGCGGTTTCGACGTCGATCTGACCCACGAATTTTTCCAGGGTTTTGTCAATCACGCACTGGTATCTTTGCATATCGACAACCTGCGCGGCGAAAATGCCCATCATCAATGCGAAACCGTTTTCAAGGCGTTTGGCCGCGCGTTGCGCATGGCTACAGAGCTGGATCCACGTTCCGCCGGCACCATTCCTTCTACCAAAGGCAGCCTTTAAATTTAATGCGGCTGGCGCAAAAATTTAACTACCCGGCATTTTTCCCCGGACTTGAATCTTTATCATGAACAAAATTGTTGTGGTTGACTATGGCATGGGCAACTTGCGCTCAGTGGCGCAAGCCCTGCGTCAGGTGGCGCCAGAAGCTGATGTCCTGATTTCCGGCACGATTGCCGATATCCAGGCTGCCGACCGCCTGGTCTTGCCTGGCCAAGGCGCGATGCCGGACTGCATGCGCAGCTTGCGTGAATCCGGGCTGCAAGAGGTATTGCTGGAGGCGGCGCGCAGCAAGCCGCTGCTGGGCGTTTGCGTCGGCGAGCAAATGCTGTTCGACGTGAGCGAGGAAGGCAATACGCCGGGCCTCGGTTTGTTGCCCGGCAAAGTAGTGCGCTTTCGCCTGGACGGCCAGTTGCAAGACGACGGCTCGCGTTTCAAAGTGCCGCAAATGGGCTGGAATCGCGTCCGCCAGGCGCAAACTCATCCGCTGTGGAACGGCGTTGCCGACCAGGACTATTTTTATTTCGTGCATAGTTACTATGCGGTGCCGGCCGATGCTGCGCATACCTTTGGCGAGACCGAATACGGGGCGCCGTTTAGCTGCGCGGTCGGCCGTGATAACATTTTTGCGACACAGTTCCATCCGGAGAAAAGCGCCAGCGCAGGTTTGCAGTTGTACAAGAATTTTGTGCAATGGAAACCTTGAGCGTATTTCAGCGTGTTTTTTGGCGTTTTCCCTGCGCTTTTCCCTGAATTTAAGCCGATACTTTTCAGATCCTTATTCAGATTTTTAACTGACCTCATCTCATACAAATTGTAGCCATGCTGCTGATACCTGCCATCGACCTCAAAGACGGTCACTGCGTACGCCTGAAACAAGGCGATATGAACCAAGCCACAGTATTTTCCGATGATCCGGGCGAAATGGCCCGCCATTGGCTGATGCAGGGCGCACGTCGCCTGCATCTGGTCGACCTGAATGGCGCGTTTGCCGGCAAGCCCAAGAACGAACCGGCGGTCAAAGCCATCATCAAGGCAGTGCGCGAATTTGCCGTGCTCAACGGCATCGAAGAAATCCCGGTGCAGCTGGGTGGCGGCATCCGCGACCTCGATACCATCGAACGTTATCTCGACGACGGCTTGAGCTACATCATCATCGGCACCGCTGCGGTCAAGAATCCAGGCTTCCTGCATGATGCCTGCAGCGCGTTCCCGGGCCAGATCATCGTCGGCCTGGATGCCAAGGATGGCAAGGTAGCCACCGATGGCTGGAGCAAGCTCTCCGGTCACGAAGTGATCGACCTGGCCAGGAAATTCGAAGATTACGGTTGCGCATCGATCGTGTATACCGACATCGGCCGCGACGGCATGATGGGCGGCGTCAACATCGAAGCCACCGTCAAGCTCGCGCAAAGCATGACGATTCCTGTGATCGCTTCCGGCGGCGTCCACAACGTCCACGATGTGGAAGCATTGTGCGCGGTGCAGGACGAAGGCATCGAGGCGGTGATTTGCGGTCGTTCGATTTATGAAGGCACGCTCGATTTGCGTTCGGCGCAAGAACGCGCCGACGAGTTGAGCGACGACATGTTCATCGACCAGGATTTATCGGAGCAGCCCGACGCTGACCAGCCATGACGCTTGCCAAACGCATCATTCCTTGCCTCGATGTGACCAATGGCCGCGTGGTCAAGGGTGTCAATTTCCTTGAGTTGCGCGATGCCGGCGATCCGGTCGAAATAGCCCGTCGTTACGACGAGCAGGGCGCGGACGAACTTACGTTCCTCGACATCACGGCCTCGTCCGATAATCGTGACCTGATTTTGCCGATTATCGAAGCGGTTGCATCGCAGGTGTTTATTCCGCTGACTGTGGGCGGCGGCGTGCGCGCGGTGGAGGATGTGCGTCGTTTGCTGAATGCCGGCGCCGACAAGGTTGGCATCAATACTTCCGCTGTCACCAATCCGCAACTGGTGGCGGACGCCGCCGCTAAGTACGGCTCGCAATGCATCGTGGTCGCCATCGACGCCAAGCAGGTCGCACCGGGCAAATGGGAGGTGTTCACCCATGGCGGGCGCAAGGCCACCGGCCTTGATGCCATCGAGTGGGCGAAAAAGATGGAGCAGCTAGGCGCGGGCGAAATTCTGCTGACCAGCATGGACCGCGACGGTACCAAGGTCGGTTTCGATCTGGCCCTGACCAGCAGCGTCTCCAACGCCGTGACGATCCCGGTGATCGCCTCGGGTGGCGTCGGCGGCTTGCAGGACCTGGCCGACGGCATTAAGATCGGCCGTGCCGATGCAGTGCTGGCAGCAAGTATTTTCCATTATGGTCAACATACTGTGCAAGAAGCCAAGCAGTTCATGGCGGCACAGCAGATTCCGATGAGGTTGGCATGAGCAGCGTGAGTTGGTTAAACAAGGTGAGATGGGATGAACACGGCCTGGTGCCGGTGATTGCCCAGGAACTCGGATCGAACGATGTGCTGATGTTCGCCTGGATGAATCGCGACGCTTTGGCGAAGACGGTTGCGCTGGGCGAGGCGGTCTACTGGAGCCGCTCGCGCAAGAAACTGTGGCACAAGGGTGAAGAATCCGGCCATGTGCAGAAAGTGCACGAAATCCGCCTCGATTGCGATGAAGACGTGGTGTTGCTGAAAGTGACCCAGGCCGGCGATATTGCCTGCCATACCGGCCGTCATTCCTGCTTCTTCCAGAAGCTTGAGAGCAGCAGCAATACCTGGGAAGCGGTCGAGCCGGTGTTAAAAGAACCGGACGATATCTACAAGTAAATTTTGTTTTTATAAATAAAAAATCGGATCTGAAGCAATCATGAGTGAAACTCTACAGCGCCTGGCTGCGGTCATCGAATCGCGCAAACCGGCAAACGGCGGCGACCCCGAAACCTCGTACGTCGCGCGCCTGTTCGCCAAGGGTGACGATGCGATTTTGAAAAAAATCGGCGAGGAAGCTACCGAAACCGTGATGGCCGCCAAGGATGCGCGGGTAGACGGTGACGTTTCCCATGTGCTGTATGAATGTGCCGATTTGTGGTTTCATTCGATGATCATGCTGGCCCAGTTCAACCTGACTCCACAAGATGTGCTGCAGGAACTGGCGCGGCGCGAAGGCTTGTCTGGCATCGAAGAGAAGGCCAACCGCAAGCTGACGGCGCGCGAACAGCAAGAAACTGACAAGCGCAAGATCTGAGTCGTTTGAGGAACGCTTAAAAGCCGTACCGTTCCAGCATCGTTCAAGAATCGTTTAGACCCCGGAGATAATTTGGAAAATTGTATTTTTTGCAAAATTGCAGCCAAGCAGATTCCCTCGAAAGCGATCTATGAAGACGATGACCTGATCGCCTTCCATGATATTAATCCGGCCGCGCCTGTCCATTTCCTGATCGTGCCCAAGCAGCATATTCCGACTCTCGCCGATTGCACTGAGGCACATGCCGCTTTGTTGGGTAAAATGGCGTTGTTGGCGCCGCGCCTGGCGCAGGAACAGGGCTGTGGTTACCAGCCGGGCGAGCAGGGTGGCGAGGCCACTGGCGGTTACAAGACGATATTCAACGTCGGGCCAGACGGCGGCCAAGAGGTGTACCATTTGCATATGCACGTTATTGGCGGACCAAGGCCATGGCGCGGCCAACGCTGAACCAGCTGAATCCGGGTTTGGCGGCAAATGCGCTGCACGCGGCTGGTAAGGATTTAACGGTTAATTTGACTTAGAAGGATCGGACAATTTGTCCGACAAGGAGAAAAAAATGGGTTCGTTCAGCATTTGGCACTGGTTGATCGTGCTGGTGATTGTCATGTTGGTGTTTGGCACTAAAAAAATCGGCAATATGGGTTCCGACCTGGGCAAGGCAGTCAAAGGCTTCAAGGACGGCGTCAAGGGTGAAGAAGAAAAACAAGCCGCCGACAAAGAGGCGATTGACGTTGCAACCAAAGAAAAGGACAAGTCCGGCAACTGATCCATTGCGGCCGGCGCTAGCCTTAAGCCGGCCTGAATGATGTTTGCCGCTCCTTCCCATGATCGATATTGGCCTTACTAAACTTGCTCTGATTGGTGTCGTTGCACTGGTTGTTATCGGGCCGGAAAAATTGCCGACCGTAGCGCGCATGGCGGGCTCTCTGTTCGGCCGCGCGCAACGCTACATCAATGAAGTCAAATCCGAAGTCAGTCGCGAGATGGAGCTGGATGAATTGCGCAAGATGCAGCAGGAAGTGCAGGAAGCGGCTAGCGATATCGAGCAAAGCATCTCCCGTAGCGTCTCGGATACCAAGCAGTCGCTGCATGACGCCTGGAACGATAGCGGTGTCGGTAGCAATACAGCGGACAGTTTTAATGTCGGCCAGCTAGCGGTCAAGGCCAAGAGTTTTCGCAAGAAAAAACTGGCGCGTACCAGCGCCATCCCCGCCTGGTACAAACAACAAAGCGGCCAGAAGGCACGTGTCTTGTCCGGCGCCGCACGTGTTGCGAAATATCGCCCGGCCAGCCAAAACAAGGCTTCCGGTTCATTTTTTTCATGATTTCATACTTGCGGCCAGCAACATTTGTACCCGGGGCTGCAGCTTGAGATCCGCAAATTCGCTTGTTTGCCATACACCGTGCTCCCATGACTGAAGAACAAAAAACCAGCGGTTTCGAAAAAACCGGCGGCGTCGAAGAGACGTTCATTTCGCATCTGGTGGAATTGCGCAATCGCATCATGAAGGCGTCGATTGCGGTGATCGTGGTGTTCCTGTGCCTGATGCCTTGGGCCGCCCATATCTACGATTTGCTGGCAGCGCCCATGCTGGCGGCTTTGCCGGTGGGGAGCAAGATGATTGCTACCGGCGTCATCACGCCGTTCCTTATTCCGGTCAAGGTGACCTTGCTGCTGGCCTTTGTGATTGCGCTGCCGTGGGTGCTGTACCAACTGTGGGCGTTTATCGCACCAGGCTTGTATACCCATGAAAAGAAGCTGATCGCGCCGCTGGTGATTTCATCGTCGGCATTGTTTATCACCGGCGTCGCGTTTTGTTATTACCTGGTATTCGGAGTGATCTTCCACTTCATCAACAATTTCGCGCCGAAATCGGTCTCGGTGGCGCCGGATATCGATAGTTATTTCGATTTTGTGATGACCATGTTCATCGCCTTCGGCATGACTTTTGAAGTGCCTATCGTGGTCATCGTACTGGTGCGCATGGGCCTGGTTTCAGTGGAAAAGCTGAAATCGATCCGTCCTTACATCATTGTCGGCGCCTTCGTGGTGGCGGCAGTTGTGACGCCACCGGACATCATGAGCCAGCTATTGTTGGCCGTGCCTTTATGCCTGTTATTCGAGATCGGCTTGCTGGTGGCGCCGATGTTCGCCAAGGCGACGCAGGCGCCGGCTGAATCGGAAGATACTATCTGAATTCACGGAGCGGCTGCCCGGCCGCTCGTGCTTATTTGGCCTACTCGCAGTGACCTATTCGGCTATCGGGGTTTTGACCTGTCGTAACCAGCTGACCAGCGGGTAGGCGTCTTTAAAGCCCGTTACCAACTCTTTCTCCAGCGCATCCGATAACATCTTCTTCAACGGCTGCTCTTTCCAGACGATGAAGTTCTTCAGCTTGATATATTCGATGTGCGGCGAGTCTGCATCAAAGCCTTTAGGCGGACGCGTCAGTTGCCCCTCGGTCTGCAAATCGCCGTAAGCCTCCTTGAATTTCTTGTTTTTCAGCAGTTTGCCAAAGCCGTTTGCATCGGCAATCACTTGCAGGCGAATCGCCCGCAAACGGTCTGCCGGCGGCATGTATTCGCCACCGGCGATGAGCAGGGTGCCGCTGGCGTCGATATGGAAGTAATAAGCCGGACCACCGCCCTGGCTTGGTTTCTTCAGGCCACTGGCGGTGATGGATGCCGAGAAGTAGGTTTTATACGGGCTCTTATCGTGCGAGAAGCGCATGTCGCGGTTGATCCGGAATAGCGCTTTCTTTGGATTGCAACCGGCAATCGCCGGATCGAATTTGCTGATCTGGGCGATCAGGCGCACTACCAGTTCCAGAAATTCGGCACGCAAGATATCGTATCGCGGCTTGTTCATGACGAACCAGGCCCGGTTGTTATTCTCTGATAGTTCGGCGAGGTATTGCGTCAGATCACGTACGTGCATTACGGGTTTCCTTTGTGCGATTGTGCAATTGCGGGTGGACAGGACCGCGCATCTATTCTTGAACCCGTTTCATCGGCGGCCGCTTGCCGACTACGGCTTCCACCGTGGTTTCCTGCGCCTTGCGCAACACCGTCAATTTTGTTTTGGTGCCGGGTTGCAGCTGGGCGATCAGATTGGTCATGTCGTTGCTGTCGGTAATCGGCTTGCCGTCGATCGCCACCAGGATATCGCCCGGTTTCAAGCCCGCCTTGTCGCCCGGACCATTCTTGATCACGCCGGCGATGATGGCGCCGGTGCTTCGGTTCAAGCTAAAGCTCTCCGCCAGTTCCGGGGTGATATCCTGCGGTTCGACGCCAATGAAGCCGCGCACCATATGACCGGTGTTGATGATCGATTCCATGACGGTTTTTGCGGTAGTCATCGGTACCGCGAAACCGATCCCGAGTGAACCGCCGGTGCGTGAGTAGATGGCGGTATTGATGCCGATCAGGTTGCCGTTGGTATCAATCAAGGCGCCGCCGGAATTGCCCGGGTTGATCGCAGCATCGGTCTGGATGAAATTTTCAAACTGATTGATGCCCAGGTGGCTTCTGCCCAGCGCCGAAATAATCCCCATGGTGACGGTCTGGCCGACGCCGAACGGATTGCCGATCGCCAGTACGACGTCGCCGACACTGGCCTGGTCGGCACGGCCCAGCGTGACCGCAGGCAGGTTCGGCAAATCGATCTTGATCACGGCCAGATCGGTTTCCGGATCGGTGCCCACCACTTTGGCACTGGCGGTGCGGCCATCGGCCAGCGCCACTTCGATTTCATCGGCGGCTTCGACCACATGGTTATTGGTCAGGATATAACCCTGCGAACTGACAATGACGCCTGAGCCGAGGCTGGACTGCTTCTCGTCCGCATCGTCGCCGCGATCGCCGAAGAATTTCCTGAGCAGCGGATCTTCCATCACTTCCGGGCTGACCGGCTTGGCGTCTTTGCTGGTGAAAACATTGACCACTGACGGCATCGCCCGCTGTGCGGCCTGGCGATAAGAACCCGGCGTCGGCGTTCCCGGCGCGGCTTCTTGCAACGGCACCTTGGAGGTGGCGATGTGCAAGGGCGAGCTGGTCAGGCCACCGTTTATCCATTCCGGCTTCAAGGTCGTTACAATGAACCAGATCGCTAAACCGACGGTGATGGTTTGCGCAAATAACAGCCAGAAGCGTCGCATAGTGAAGTCTTAGGTTAAGTAAAAATCGTAAGTAAAACTCGAAAATCGGAGTAAAGAACCGTGAGGCAAAGACCATGAATCAGAAATCGGTAAATCGCGATGAACTCGCAAAATATCTTGCCGAAGCATTAAATATTACACAGTTCCGTGATTATTGCCCAAATGGCTTGCAGGTGGAAGGACGGACTGAAATCAGGCGTCTGGTGACGGGCGTTACCGCCAGCTATGCATTGCTGGAAGCTGCTGTGACCACTGGCGCAGACGCGATTCTGGTGCATCACGGGTATTTCTGGCGCGGTGAGGACGCGCGTGTCGTTGGCCCTAAGCGCAAACGCCTGAAATTGCTGTTGACGCATGACATCAATTTGTTTGGCTATCATTTGCCGCTCGATGCCCACCCGGAGTTTGGCAACAACGTGCAATTGGCGCAGCAATTGGATCTGCTACCGAATGGCCGCTTCGGCGAGGATAACCTGGGCTGGCTGGGAACAGTGAGCGATCCGCTGGTCCGGACCGTGGGCGATCTGGCCAACCTGATCGAGCGCCGCCTGCATCGCACGCCGGTCCTGATCGGCGACCCGTCGCAGCCATTGGGGCAGATTGCCTGGTGCACCGGCGCTGCGCAGAATTTGCTGGGCGATGCGATCGCCGCCGGGGTCGGGGTATACATCAGCGGCGAGATTTCCGAGCCCACCGTGCATCTGGCGCGTGAAACCGGCGTAGCTTACCTGGCCGCCGGTCATCACGCGACCGAACGCTATGGGGTGCAGGCCCTGGGGCGCCATCTGGCAGAGCGTTTCGGCTTGCAGCATCAATTCATCGATATCGATAATCCGGTGTAATCATGAGTAAAACAGTCGAAGCAGTGCGTATCGACAAATGGTTATGGGCGGCGCGGTTTTTCAAGACCCGCACGCTGGCGAGCGATGCGGTCGATAACGGCAAGGTCCGGTTGAACGATGAGCGGACCAAGCCCGCCCACAACCTCAAAATCGGCGATATCCTGGCAATCGACAATGGCGCCAGCGTCTGGGAGGTGACGGTATTACTTTTGAGTGATACCCGCGGCTCGGCGGCAATTGCGCAGACGCTTTATCGGGAAACCGAGCAAAGTGTGGTGAAGCGCGCAACGCTGGCAGAAGATAGAAGGTATTTCCGTGAGCCGACCATGGAGATTAAAGGGCGGCCAACCAAGCGCGACCGCCGTCTGCTGGACAAGACGCAATCCTAGATCCGGCAAGCCTCTGGAAAATCATTGTTTGGTGCCATTTTGACATCGCACCTTCGCAATTTTCGGGCTAGCTTGGAGCTGCCCGGAACGTTTGCAGCTACCAACTCTCTCAGTCGGGCCGTCCAAACAGGCGTCCGACCTGTTTCGAGGGGGTTCTCGGTAGAACTGCGCCTCTAAGTCGCTGTTTGACATTTCGATTCTGGTGCATAATAGTACGAGCGTTCGCATTCATGTTTGAAAGCTGCTTTTTAAACTGTTTTCACACAAGATGCCGATCGCATCAAGACTCATTAGCCAGACTCATTAGCCAGGCATAACCAGACAAAGGTAGGACTATCGTGGCACATACTGACATGCCGCCGAAATTCATGCGTAAAGGCGAACTGACGCGCGCAGCGATTCTCGACGTCGCCATTACGCTGGCGAGCCGCGACGGCCTTGAAGGTCTGACGATCGGCTTGCTGGCCGAAAAAATGAACATGAGCAAGTCCGGCGTGTTTGCCCACTTCGGCTCGCGTGAAGACCTGCAGATCGAAGTGGTGAAGCTGTACCACCGTCAGTTCGAACAGGAAGTATTTTATCCGAGTATCAAGGAAGCACGCGGCTTGCCACGCCTGGAAGCCATGTTCGGGCGCTGGATCCGGCAGGTGACGATTGAAATCGCCTCCGGTTGCATCTATATCAGCGGCGCGGTCGAGTACGACGATCGTCCCGGTGAAATCCGCGAACAACTGGTCTCCATGGTGCGCACCTGGCAGGAAGCTTTGCACCGTTGCACCGTGCAGGCAATCGAAGCCGGTCATCTGCGTGCCGATACCGACGCCGAACAGCTGGTCTATGAAATGTACGGCCTGATCCTGGGCTTGCATCACGACGCACGTTTTCTGAAAAAGGCCGGCAGCGTGGAACGCGCTCAAAAGGGCTTTGATCGCCTGATCGACAGTTATCGCGATCCGCAATCTGCTCCAGCTGCGACATCGGCTGTAAAAAAATCCTCACAAACGAATCAAAAAATCGCTGCCAAAACGTCAGCTAGATCAATCCAGTAAGTACAATCATCAGGAGAGCACCATGGGTCAATACGTCGCGCCGCTGCGGGATATGCAATTCGTCATGCACGAGTTGCTGCATGTAGAAGATGAACTGAAACAATTGCCGAAGCATGCCGATATCGATGCCGATATCATCAATCAAGTGCTGGAAGAAGGCGGCAAGTTCACTTCTGAAGTCCTGTTCCCGCTGAACCACTCCGGCGATCGCGAAGGCTGTCATCACGACAAGGCCACGCATACCGTGACCACGCCTAAGGGCTTCAAGGAAGCCTACAAGCAGTACGTTGAAGCCGGCTGGCCTTCATTGTCGTGCGATCCGGAATTCGGCGGCCAAGGCTTGCCGCTGGTGATGAACAACTCATTCTACGAAATGATGAATTCGTCGAACCAGGCCTGGACCATGTACCCTGGCTTGTCGCACGGCGCTTACGAATGCCTGCACGCACACGGTACGCCAGAACAGCAAGCGCTGTACCTGCCTAAACTGGTATCCGGCGAGTGGACCGGCACCATGTGCCTGACTGAAGCCCATTGCGGTACCGATCTCGGCATGCTGCGCTCGAAAGCCGAGCCACAAGACGACGGCTCCTACAAGATCACCGGCAGCAAGATCTTCATTTCGGCCGGCGAACACGACATGTCGGCCAATATCTTGCATCTGGTGCTGGCACGTTTGCCAGGCGCGCCTGAAGGCTCGAAAGGCATTTCCCTGTTCCTGGTACCGAAATTCCTGCCGAATGCAGATGGTTCGCTGGGTGCGCGTAATCCGATCACCTGCGGCGCGATCGAAGAAAAAATGGGTATCCACGGTAATTCGACCTGCCAGATGAATCTGGACGGCGCCACCGGCTGGATCATCGGCGGTGCACATAAAGGCTTGAACGCGATGTTCGTGTTCATGAACGCGGCCCGTCTCGGCGTCGGCATGCAAGGCCTGGGTTTGACAGAAGTCGCCTACCAAAACGCCTTGGTTTATGCCAAGGACCGTATCCAGATGCGTAGCCTGTCGGGCATCAAGGCGCCGGATAAGCCAGCGGACCCGATCATCGTTCATCCTGATGTACGCCGCATGCTGTTGACAGCAAAAGCATATGCTGAAGGCGCACGCGCATTCTGTTCGTATGTCGCGCTGCAGTTGGACAAGGAGTTGAATCACCCCGACGAAGCAGTGCGCAAGGATGCGGCCGATGAAGTTGCCCTGTTGACGCCGGTGGTCAAGGCTTTCATCACCGACAACGCCTGGACTGCCACTTCGGAGTGCATGCAGGTGTATGGCGGCCACGGTTTCATCGCCGAGTGGGGCATGGAGCAGTATGTCCGCGATGCCCGTATCAACATGATTTACGAAGGCACCAACACCATCCAGTCGCTGGATTTGCTGGGTCGTAAAGTATTGATGGACAACGGCGCCAAGCTGAAGAAATTCGGCGCCAAGGTGCAAGCGTTCATCGAAGAGAACGGCGCCGACGAAGCCATGTCGGAATTCATCACGCCGTTGGCGGACCTGGGCGACAAGGTCAGCAAGCTGACCATGGAAATCGGCATGAAAGCTTTCCAGAATCCTGACGAAGCTGGCGCCGCGGCGGTTCCTTACCTGCGCGTAGTCGGCCATCTGGTCTACGCCTACTTCTTTGCGCAAATGGCAAAGATCGCACTCGCCAAGCAAGACTCAGGCGACAAGTTCTACGTTTCCAAGCTGGCGACTGCACGTTTCTATTTCGCCCGCCTGCTGCCGGAAACTGCAATGCTGATTCGTCAGGCGCGTTCCGGTTCGGCCAGCTTGATGGCATTGGATGCGGATTTGTTCTAATCTAATTTAGCCGTAGGGTGGGCATGCGTTGAAACTGAGTTGAAGTTAAACATGTCCACGCCCCCAACAGACTGACCAAGGAGATACAAGTGTCCAATTTCATCGTTAAAAAAGTCGCCGTTCTCGGCGCCGGCGTGATGGGTGCGCAAATCGCCGCCCACTGCCTGAACGCCAAAGTGCCGGTAGTCCTGTTCGATTTGCCAGCCAAGGAAGGCCCGAAGAACGGCATCGTCCTGCGCGCTATCGAAAACCTGAAGAAGCTCAGCCCGGCCCCTCTGGGCAACAAGGATGATGCAGCGCTGATCGAAGTCGCCAACTACGAAGACAACCTGGACGTACTCGCCGGTTGCGACCTGATCATCGAAGCGATCGCCGAGCGCATGGACTGGAAGCATGACCTGTACAAGAAGGTTGCGCCGCATATTGCGCCGAACGCGATTTTCGCTTCCAACACTTCCGGCCTGTCGATCACCGCTCTGTCGGAAGGTTTCGACGCCGAATTGAAAGCCCGTTTCTGCGGCGTGCACTTCTTCAATCCGCCGCGCTACATGCACCTGGTGGAACTGATCCCGACCGCGAGCACCAGGCCAGAGATCCTCGATCAGCTGGAAGGCTTCCTGGCGACAACGCTGGGCAAGGGTGTGGTTCGCGCTAAAGATACGCCTAACTTCATCGCTAACCGCGTGGGTGTGTTCGGCATCTTGTCGACGGCTCACCAGGCTGAAAAATTCGGCCTGTCGGTCGACGTTGTCGATGATCTGACCGGCGCCAAGCTGGGCCGCGCCAAGTCGGGTACTTTCCGTACCGCCGACGTGGTTGGCCTGGATACCATGGGTCATGTCATCAAGACCATGCAGGACACCCTGAAAGATGATCCTTTCTACGGCGTGTACGCAACGCCGCCGCTGCTGGCCAAACTGGTCGAGAAAGGCGCGCTGGGTCAAAAAACCGGCGCCGGCTTTTACAAGAAGGTTGGCAAGGACATCCTGCGGATCGATGCCGCCACGGGCGAATACGTTACCGGCGGCGGCAAGGCCGACGAACTGGTGGCGCGCATCCTGAAAGACAAGGATCCGGTCAAGCGCATGAAGACACTGCGTGAATCGACCAATCCGCAAGCGCAATTCCTGTGGTCGATCTTCCGTGACGGCTTCCATTACATCGCAGTCCATATGGAATCGATTGCCGACAATGCGCGCGACATCGATTTCGCCATGCGCTGGGGCTTCGGCTGGAGCGTAGGCCCGTTCGAAATCTGGCAAGCCGCCGACTGGAAACAGATCGCTGGCTGGGTCAAGGAAGATATCGATGCCGGCAAAGCACTGTGCAATGCACCGCTGCCAGCCTGGGTATTTGACGGCCGCACCGGCGTGCACGCTGCTGACGGTTCCTACTCGCCAGCGAAGAAGGCCAATGTCGCCCGTTCCACTTTGCCGGTCTACGAGCGCCAGGTATTCCGCGCACCGTTGCTGGGTGAAGGCGTGGCTGACGGCAAGACTGCCGGCACCACTGTATTCGAGGATGACTCGGTACGCGCATGGCATCAAAACGACGACGTACTGGTCCTGTCGTTCAAGACCAAGATGCACGTCATCGGGCCGGGCGTTATCGCCGGTTTGAACAAGGCGGTTGCCGAAGCAGAAAAGAATTACAAGGGCCTGGTGCTGTGGCACGCAGATGCAGCTGAAGGCGGCGCATTCTCTGCAGGCGCCGACCTGCAATCGATGCTGCCATTGTTCATGTCGGGCGGCGCCAAGGCGATCGAACCGATGGTGGCTGAGTTGCAGCAAGCATTCATGGGCCTCAAGTATGCGAGCGTGCCGGTGGTTGCTGCAGTGGCCGGCCTGGCGCTGGGCGGTGGTTGCGAATTGGCGCTGCACACAGCCAAACGCGTGGCATCGATCGAATCGTATATCGGTCTGGTTGAAGTTGGCGTTGGTCTGATCCCTGCAGGCGGCGGGTTGAAGGAAGCAGCAGTACGTGCCGCCAATGACGCCAAGGGTAACGATATCCTGCAATTCCTGAAGACTTCTTTCATGAATGCGGCGACTGCGAATGTGTCGAAGTCGGCACTGCAAGCGCAGAGCATGGGTTATCTGAAAGCTACCGACGTGATCGTATTCAATGCATACGAATTGTTGCACGTGGCAAAGGTCGAAGCGCGCGCCATGTTCGACGCCGGCTATCGTCCACCGCTGAAGGTGCAGATTCCGGTGGTAGGCCGCGACGGCATCGCCACCATCCTGGCGCAGCTGGTCAACATGCGTGACGGCGGGTTTATCTCGGCACATGACTACAAACTGGGCCACATGATTGCCAACATCGTTTGCGGCGGCGAAGTCAACGAAGGCAGCATCGTGAATGAACAATGGTTGCTGGACCTGGAGCGCAAAGCGTTCGTCGAACTGCTGAATAACCCTAAGACGCAAGAGCGGATCATGGGCATGATGCAGACCGGTAAGCCAGTTCGGAACTAAGCTAACTATTTGTGGGAAAGAGTTTAAGAGCCACCGTAGCGTGGCGAATTACACTATCCGTGTGACTCTGTCCCCAACTGATCAGGAGATCAAAATGAGCAAACAACTTCAAGAAGCGTATATCGTTTCCGCTACCCGCACCCCAATCGGCAAGGCGCCGCGCGGCATGTTCAAGAACACCCGTCCGGACGACCTGCTGGTACGCGTCATGCAATCCGCCATGGCGCAAGTGCCGGGCCTCGATCCTAAACTGGTGCAGGACGCCATCATCGGCTGTTCCTTCCCTGAAGGCGCGCAAGGCCTGAACATGGCGCGTAACGCCGTGCTGCTGGCTGGCTTGCCGAATACCATCGGCGGCGTCACTGTTAACCGTTACTGCGCGTCCGGCATCACCGCGATCGCCATGGCTGCCGACCGCATCCGCGTCGGCGAGGCAGACGTCATGATCGCCGGCGGCGCTGAGTCGATGTCGATGGTGCCGATGATGGGTTTCCATCCTTCGGTCAACATGAACGCGTTCAAGGATGAAAACGTCGGCATGGCCTACGGCATGGGCCTGACGGCTGAAAAAGTGGCGCAGCAATGGAAAGTCTCGCGTGAAGCGCAAGATGCGTTCTCGGTAGAGTCGCACCGCCGCGCCATCGCCGGCCAGCTGGCTGGTGAATTCAAGGACGAAACCACATCTGTCGACATCATTGAGCGCTTCCCCAACCTGGCGACCGGCCAGATCGACCTGAAGAACCGCACCGTTGATCGTGATGAAGGCGCACGCGCCGAATCGTCGATGGAAACACTGGGCAAGCTGAAGGCAGTATTCGCTGCCAAAGGCACCGTCACAGCAGGCAACAGCTCGCAAATGTCGGACGGCGCCGGCGCCCTGATCCTGGTCAGCGAAAAAATCCTCAAGGAATTCAACCTGACTCCGCTGGCACGCTTCGTCTCGTTCGCAGTACGCGGCGTACCGCCGGAAATCATGGGCATCGGTCCTAAGGAAGCGATTCCTGCAGCGCTGCGCGCCGCCGGCCTGACCCAGGACCAGCTGGACTGGATCGAGCTGAATGAAGCATTCGCAGCGCAAGCGCTGGCAGTGATTCAGGATCTCGGCCTGGATCCATCCAAGGTCAACCCGCTGGGCGGCGCGATTGCATTGGGCCACCCGCTGGGTGCTACCGGTGCGATCCGTGCTGCAACTGCGATTCACGGCATTCGTCGCCGTAATCAAAAATACGGCATGGTCACCATGTGCGTTGGTGCGGGCATGGGCGCCGCAGGTATTTTCGAGCGCATGTAATTGTTTGAATCAAGCAGATTGTCATAAGCAATCGTAAAAAACGAAAAAGCCGTGCAGCTACCCCTCGCACGGCTTTTTTGTCTCCTTTAATTTAATCGACGCGCCGCGTATTGAGCGCGCTGAACCGGAGCACCAGATGGATATATTGACTAGTAAAGAGAATGGCATCCTGACGATTGAATTCAATCGCCTGGAGAAGAAAAATGCGATCACTGCCGCGATGTATCAGACCATGGTCGATGCCTTGAAAGATGCGGAGGCCGATAGCGCGGTAAGGGCGATTTTATTTACCGGCAAGCCGCAGATATTCAGTGCCGGCAACGATCTCGAAGATTTCATGAAGAACCGGCCGACAGGTATAGAAAGCCCGGTGTTTCAATTCCTGTGGCAAATCAGCCATGCCAGCAAACCGCTGGTGGCTGCGGTGGCGAGTGCCGCGGTCGGCATCGGCACTACCATGTTGATGCACTGCGATCTGGTGTACGCCGCAGACAATGCCCGTTTCTCGATGCCGTTCACGCAACTGGGTTTGTGCCCGGAAGCGGCTTCCAGCTTGATCTTGCCGCAGATTGCAGGCTACCAGCGCGCTGCTGAAAAGCTGTTGCTGGGCGAGGCGTTTTCGGCAGAAGAAGCCAATGCCATGGGCCTGGTCAACAAGATATTGCCGGCGGAAGAATTGGTGGCGTTTGCGCAAGCGCAGGCTGCCAAGCTGGTGGCTCTGCCTGCAGCGTCGATCCGTCTCACCAAGAGCCTCATGAAGGGTAGCCAGACCGCTGAAGTAGAGGCGCGGATGCAGCAGGAGATAGAGCATTTCGGTGCGATGTTGACTGCACCGGAAGCGGCAGAGGCATTCACAGCTTTCTTCGCAAAACGTAAGCCGGATTTCAGCAAATTTGCCTGATGTATGGCTTTTGCTAGCGAAAATAAAAAAACCCGACGCCAGGTCGGGTTTTTTATTATCTTAGGAGTCCTGCGAAAGCTACGGCAGAACTACATCTTCTCTTTACATCTTCTGTTGCACGTCCTGAGCCGCGTCTTTTACCTTTTCACCGCCGGTTTTTACGTCCTGGCCCATGCCGGCAACCGTATTGCAAGCGGAAAGTGCGCCTAGCACGCCAAACATTGCCACAATTACCATTATCTTCTTCAGCATCGTGTGCTCCTTTAGGTGGGGGTAAGGAAACAATCTTATCACTAGAATTCCGCAGGGCGAGAAAAAGCCTTAATGTGCTTGCCATAACAGCAATAGGCCGCTTACCCCGTCCCACAGGATTTGTACGCCGATACAGAGCAAGATGAACGAAGTCATGCGCTGCATCACGGTGGTGCCGGTGTCGCCCAGCAGGCGTATCAACACACCCGCAAAACGGTTGCAGAGATAGACTATCAATGCCGCTATTGCGAGGCCGGCGACGGCGGCGATCAGGGACAGCGGCAACGGCACGTTTGGCACCCGTACGCCGGCGCCCAGGGTGATGGCGACCGAGATCGAACCGGGACCTACAGTGAGTGGGAAGGCCAGTGGATAAAATGCTTTCTTTGAAGCGAGCTGCTCGGTCCAGAGCGATTCAGGCACGGCTTCCGCCATAGGCATTTCATCGGAGTTCAGCATTTTCCAGGCGGTAGCCACTACTAGCAGGCCACCGGCGACTTTTACCACGGGCAGCGACAGGCCGAAAAAAGCCAATACGTGGGTGCCGATGAACATGCCTCCCATCAGCAGCAGGAAGGAATTGATGGCCACCCCGCGCGCCAGTGCGTTGCGGGTGCTGTCGGATGCGGTGATGGTCAGCGCATGGAAAATCGGCGCGCCGCCGGGCGGGTTCATGATCGGCAGTAAAGCCGCCAGCACGAATAGCACGGTCTTCAGGAAGCTCAATAAGTGGAATTCCATGTGCGCATGTCGTCAGTAGTCATCGGTGGCCCGATTCTAGACTGACGACATGGCGGCGGCAAGCAATGCCGCGCATTGGGGGACGAAGCAGGAGTTGGCTTACCGGCGGCTTACCAGCCGAAACGCTCGCAGGCGCGGCGGTATACCAGGCCGGACAGGGCGATGTCTTCGACGCCGACGCCAATCGCCTTGTAGATCACGAGGTCGTTTGGCTGGCGCTGGTAAGTGCTGCTGCCATCGACAACCTGTCCCAGCTCCCATACCTGGTCCCAGGCGAAAGTGCCCGGCTGGCATAACAACAGATCGCCGGCTTCCTGCTGTGCCTGCGGTTTCCATTCAACCACCAGGGCGGTGGCGCGGGCAATCGCACGATCGTCGAGTTCACGCAGGTTGCCTTTGCTGGCGCCGACCGCCGCAACGAAAGCGCCCGTTTTCAGCAAATCGCCGGAAAACAACGGCTCGGCCGAACGCGTTACCGTGACCACTACATCGCCGCCCTGTGCCGCCTCATCGACACTGACGGCGCGCGCCGGAATACCGGTTTGCTGCGTGATCTGTTCTGCAAACTGCTGTTGGCCGCTGCGGCCTGCAATCAGGATTTCCTTGAATTTGCGCACTTCCAGCAAGGCCGGCACATGCGAGTGCGCCTGAACCCCGGTGCCGATCACCGCCAGCGTGGCAGCATCCTGGTTGGCCAGGTGATCGGCGGCGACCGCAGTGGCTGCGGCGGTACGCAAGCCGGTCATGGTATCGGATTCAATCGCCGCCAGCGGCCGTCCATCTTCGGTAGAGAACAGCACGGTGACAAAATGAAATTTGCCGTTGATCGTGGTGTAGATCTTGTAACCGGCGATGCCGGCGGCAGGCAGCAATGCACCCATGCTGGACATCATGACGGGGCCGGCGCTGGTGCGGATTCTAGCCTGTTGCGCCCCCTGTCCGATGCCAGCGAAGGCCTGGCGCATGGCGGCAATGGCATCGCCGGTATTGATCAGCTCGGCAACTTGCTGGTTGGTGATGAGTTTCATGGTTTTATTCCTTTGGGTTTTCGCGCGTTTTCGTCGAATTTTCGTCGTTACGCGCTAAATGAAAAAGGGCTGGCCTCGATGGCGGTGGCCTGGTCTGCAATCAATTGCGTCAGCAGGGTTGCGCTGCCATGCGCCAGGGTCCAGCCGAGACTGCCATGGCCGACATTCAGATACAGGTTCTTGACCGGAGCCGCGCCAATCAGCGGCACGCCGCTCGGTGTAGCGGGGCGGAAGCCGCTCCATGGCGACAAGCTGGCGCTGTCGGACAGGTCGCCGCAACCAGGGAACAGTTCACTGACGCCGCGTTTCAATTCATCGATTGCCGTAGCGGGTATGCTGCGATCCATACCGACCAATTCTACGCGCCCGGCAACTCGCAGGCGATCTCCCAATCTCGCGTAAACGATTTTCTTGGAGAGATCGGTGATGGATACTTGCGGTGCTGCAGCCTGGTTGGCGCTATCGGTCAACGGCACGGTGATGCTATAGCCTTTGAGCGGGTAGAGCGGCAATGAAAAGCCGGCGCGCTGTGCAAAATCGGCGCTGGCAGGACCTAGCGCCAGGACGAAAGCATCGGCATCGATTTGTTCCTGGCCAGCGTGCACCGCGACTAATGCGCCGTTACGCATCTCCAGTTTATGGATACGTTGCGAATGGGCGAAGCGGAAGCCCGGCTGTTGCGACATGGCATCTACCAACTGTCTGCAAAACAGCGCGCAGTCGCCCGCTTCCTCGCTCGGGGTATACACGCCGCCGGCCCAGTCGCGCTTGGCGTTGGCCAGCGCCGGTTCAATTTCCATGCAGCGCGCGGCGTCGATGATTTCCTGCTGGCAGCCATGCTCGGCCTGAAACGCAATTTGTTTACGGGCGCTGACCAAACCTTTGGCATCGCCGTACATCACCAGTTTGCCTGCACTGCGATGCTGGAAGTCTAACGGGACGGCTTGCGTCAGTTGCTGCAATTGCTCGCGGCTGAAGAACGCCAGCCGCAACAGATCAACCGTGGTTTGCCTGACGCGTTTGGTATTGCAGGCCGCCAGGAATTTGAGTAGCCAGCGCCATTGCGCGGGATCCATTTTCGGCCGCAAGGTCAGCGGCGAGTCGGCGCTGAACATGTATTCAGGCCAGTGGCTCCAGACGGACGGATCGGCCAGCGGCGCAACGTACGAATAACTTAGTTGTGCGCCATTGCCCAGGCTGGTTTCGCTGCCTGGCAACGCAGCAGCATCAACCAGGGTGACTTGATGGCCTGCTTCCAGCAGCCGATAGGCGGAAGTGACGCCGATGACGCCAGCACCTAATACGCAAATGTGCATTTGTTCTGTCCTGTTGCGGAAAAGTGATTTTGCAGTGCAAAAAGCTTCAAACACTATACGTATACGCGGGTGTTCTGTCTCATGCTATTTTGGCATCATAGGCCGGGATAAACTTCAGGCAGCAGTGAAAAACCGCGGGCCGGGACCGTCATTGCGGTAGAATGCCGCCTGAAGTAAGCCAGACAGCCGCTGGCCGACGTTGCAATGCGTTGGCGGGAGGAAGGTCCGGACTCCATAGAGCAGGGTGACGGTTAACGGCCGTCCGCCGTGAGGCGAGGAATAGGGCCACAGAGACGAGCGTATTAAGTTACGGTGAAACGCGGTAACCTCCACTCGGAGCAATTCCAAATAGGCACGCGTTGATGTTGCTCGCGGAGCGTGCGGGTAGGAAGCTTGAGCGCTGGAGTAATCCAGCGCCTAGAGGAATGGTTGTCATAACGCGAGGGCGCAAGCTTGAGCGTCGTAACAGAATCCGGCCTATCGGCTTACTTCATTTTCTTTCGGCAGGTTGTCTGCGCTCGCACGGTTGTCACCGGCGAACGCTGTATTGCAGCCCCATCGCCATCCCATCTTTTGCATGCCGTCGAACTCCTTGAATCCGTTGAATCCAGTTTTCGGCCAGTCGCGTATATGACTGTGCAGGCTCCTAAAATTCACTCTTCAAGGAATTATCATGCGCAAACTTAGCTACGCTTTAACTTTATCCGCCGCTCTGATCGCCGCCAGTGCGGTCCACGCAGAAGATACCGTGATGGTCGGCGGACAAAACATGTACCCCAGCAAGGACATCGTCGACAACGCTGTCAATTCAGCGGATCACACCACCTTGGTAGCCGCAGTAAAGGCCGCCGGCCTGGTGGACACGTTGAAAGGCAAGGGCCCGTTCACCGTATTTGCTCCAACCAATGCCGCCTTCGCCAAACTGCCGCCCGGCACGGTGGAAACCCTGGTCAAGCCGGAAAACAAGGCAACCCTGACCAAAATCCTGACTTATCACGTAGTGCCAGGCCGCTATGGTTATGCAAGGCTTGAAAGCGCCATCAAGCAAGGTCATGGCAAGGCCGAATTGCCAACCGCCAGTGGCGGCATGTTGACCTTTACGCAAAATGGTCCGCGCAATATCGCCATTACAGACGACGGCGGTCATGTAGCTAGCATCAGCACCTATGACGTGAATCAGTCGAATGGCGTGATCAATGTGATTGATACTGTGTTGCTGCCTAAATAATATAGGTCGAGCAAGCCGGGGGAGGGACGATAAGGATAAACATTTCAGTGGCAGTGAGTTAGGGCAACGTTATTCTTGACGTTGCTTTTTTTTCGTCCAAATGAATTGGGTGACGTTTACGTTAACGTCAATTATTGCTATTCTGCGGAGATAGATATTGCTGACAGCAGTAACCGATAGCAGTAATACGGACACCCATTAGCCTTGGAGACAAACCACCATGAATTTCGAATTATCAGAAGATCAACGCGCATTTCAACAGACTGCGCGTGATTTTGCCGCCGGAGAGCTGGCGCCGCATGCAGCCAAATGGGATGCTGAAGCCATCTTCCCTACCGATGTCATCGCCAAGGCTGGCGAGTTGGGTTTCTGTGGTTTGTATACGCCGGAAGAAGTGGGCGGCCTGGGTTTGTCGCGGCTGGACGCTACCATCGTATTCGAGGAACTGGCGCGCGGTTGCACATCGACTACGGCTTACCTGACGATTCACAATATGGTGAGCTGGATGATCGCCAACTGGGCCACGCCGGCGGTACGCGCAGGCTGGTGCGAGAAACTGGCGAGCGGTCAAAAGCTTGGCTCCTACTGCCTGACCGAACCGGGCTCGGGCTCGGATGCCGCATCCTTGAAAACCACTGCGCAGTTAGTTAATGGCGAGTATGTGATCAACGGCTCCAAAGCGTTTATCTCAGGCGCCGGCGCTACCGACGTCCTGGTTCTGATGGCACGCACCGGCGCTGGTGGCGCGCATGGGGTGTCGGCATTTGTGGTGCCCGCCGATACACCAGGTATCAGCTATGGCCGCAAGGAAGAAAAGATGGGCTGGAATAGCCAGCCGACGCGCACCATCAGCTTCGACAATGTACGGATTCCTGCCGATCACCTGCTGGGGCAGGAGGGCGAAGGCTTCCGCCTGGCCATGCGCGGCCTGGACGGCGGCCGTATTAATATCGCCACCTGCTCGGTCGGCACTGCCCAGGCCGCGTTGGATGCAGCGCATGCGTACATGAGCCAGCGTCGGCAATTCAACCGGCCGCTGTCGGATTTCCAGGCACTGCAATTCAAGCTGGCCGATATGCAGACCGAGCTGGTTGCCGCGCGCCAGATGGTGCGCCTGGCCGCTTGCAAGCTGGACGCTAAAGATCCGAATGCGACAACATACTGTGCGATGGCGAAACGCTTTGCCACCGACATCGGGTTCCAGATTTGTAACGAAGCACTGCAAATTCACGGCGGTTATGGTTACATTCGCGAGTACCCTCTGGAGCGCCATTTCCGCGATGTCCGTGTGCATCAAATCTTGGAGGGCACCAATGAAATCATGCGGGTGATCATTGCCCGCCAGTTGTTGAGCAACGCATCCAATGAGGACATCCGATGAGTAATGCTACCTGCACTACCGACACCTACACCAACCTGCGGCTGGAAATCATCGGCCACACTGCGGTCGTCACGATGGCAAATCCGCCTGCCAATACCTGGACCGGCGACGCCTTGCGCGATTTGACGCGGCTGGTGCAGGCACTGAACCTGGATAAAAATATCTACAGCCTGGTGCTGACCGGCGACGGGGAAAAATTCTTTTGCGCCGGCGCCGACTTGAAACTGTTCGCCGATGGCGACAAAGTCATGGCGCGGGAGATGGCGCGCCGTTTTGGCGAGGCCTTTGAGACCTTGTCCAGCTTCCGCGGCGTCTCCATCGCTGCCATCAACGGCTACGCCATGGGTGGCGGTCTGGAATGTGCATTGGCCTGCGATTTGCGTATCGCCGAGGAGCATGCGCAGATGGCGTTGCCGGAAGCCGCGGTGGGTTTGTTGCCTTGCGCCGGCGGCACGCAGAATCTGCCGTGGCTGGTTGGCGAAGGCTGGGCCAAGCGTATGATCTTGTGTGGCGAACGGGTCAATGCCGAAACGGCACTACGCATCGGTTTGGTCGAGGAGTTGGTAAAAAAAGGCGAGGCCAGGCAGCGCGCCTTGGCGCTGGCCGAACAAGTCGCGAAGCAAAGTCCGTCCAGCGTCACTGCCTGCAAGAAGCTGATTCAAGGCGCGCGCAGCAATCCACTGGCGAACTTGCTGCCGGTGGAGCGCGAATTGTTTCTCGACCTGTTTGACACTCAGGATCAAAAGGAAGGCGTGAATGCCTTCTTGCAAAAACGTCCCGCTGTCTGGAGCAATCAATGAAAGCAGAAGTAAATGTAACCGCAGCTGCAGCGCCAGCCCTGTTTGAAGAACTGACGACCGATAACGGCAAACGCATCGGCATCGCCACGTTGAATGTCGAAAAGACGCTGAATGCGATATCGCTGGAAATGGTGGATCTGCTGGATCACCAATTGCGCGCATGGGCCGCCGATCCGCAGCTGGCGATGGTGGTGTTGCAGGCGTCCGGCGAAAAGGCCTTTTGCGCCGGCGGCGATTTGCAGGGTTTGTACCGCACCATGCTGGATCAACATGCGGCTGGTGGACAAGAGGATATCCGCAGCAATACTTACGCCTGCGATTTTTTCGAGCGAGAATATCGGCTGGATTATCTGATCCATACTTATCCCAAGCCGATCCTGGCCTGGGGGCACGGCATCGTGATGGGCGGCGGGATCGGCTTGATGGCAGGCGCCAGCCATCGCGTGGTGACCGAGAAATCACGGCTAGCCATGCCGGAGATCACGATCGGCCTGTATCCGGATGTCGGCGGCACCTGGTTCCTGAATCGCATGCCGGGCCAGATCGGCTTGTTCCTGGCTTTGAGCGGCGCCTCGATTGGTGCGGCCGACGCCATTTTTGCGCGACTGGCCGACCATCAAATCAACCAGGCGCAAAAACAGCCGGTGCTTGCGGCATTGTTAACCCAGCCATGGGATGGCCAGCAGGACGATGTCCTGTTGAGCCTGGTATTGCAACATGCCGAGTGCCAAGGCGCAGAAGCGCGGGTTACAGGGCCGACACCGTTGCATCAGCATTTTGAATTGATCAACCAGCTATGCAGTGCGCCGACCCTGGCCGAGGTGGTGAACAATATTGTTGAATTGAAGACGGAAGATCCCTGGCTGCAAAAAGGAATCGCGACGCTGGTAGCGGGTAGTCCTGCATCTGCCTGGTTGTCGCATGCCTTGCAAAAGCGGGCGCGGCATATGTCGCTGGCAGAAGTGTTTCGGCTGGAATATGTGGTTTCCCTGCATTGCGCCGCCCGCACCGATTTCGCAGAGGGTATCCGGGCGCTGATTATCGACAAGGATCGCCAGCCGCATTGGCAACCTGCAACTTTGGCCGCTGTCACCAACGATTGGGGCAACGGCTTTTTCGACAACCCATGGTCAGAGAAGGATCATCCGCTGGCCGACCTGATCTAATCGAGGCCAATATGCAGCGACGCAATATTTTGTGGACAATGTTTTCATCGATCGGTGCGGCTGCAGTCCTTGCAGGAACCGCGTCACGTGCAAATGCGGCAAACGTGGATAAGGCCAAGGTCGCGTATCACCTGAGCGACCTTGATAAGGTCGCTTTCGTACTTGGCAATATTCAAAACCATTACGATGGCATGGGTGGGCCGGACAAAGTGAAAATCAATCTGGTCATACATGGCGCGGCGCTCAAAGCGTTTCACTCGGCGCAGGCAAGCCCGGAATTCAGCCTGCATGCCGCCCAACTGGCAAAAATGGGGTTGGTGCTGAGTGCCTGCATCAATACGATGAAAGCGCAGAATGTCACGTTAAAAGATCTGCTACCTGATTTTACAATCGCGGATAAAGGTGCGGTTGTGTTGCTAGCCGATTTGCAGGCGCAAGGTTATGCCTATTTGAGGCCCTGATGTCGGTCTCTTTATAAGTGTCTGAAAAGCCAATTTGAAATGGCTGCGGGTTGGTAGGAATAAATCGACTCTGACCCCAATTGTTTTTTGTGGATTGGTGGAAAAGCCTTGCCGGGCATGGGGAGCGCGCGATGATGGAGTTGGTTGTGCGTTGTCAACTTGCTACAATTTCTTTGATTTTATCCCATTTTAGTATAATAAATTTCTTATATGAAACATATGAGGCGGGGCATGATGCGGTGGTTCTTCAGGGAGCTGATCGGCTACGCAGCGCGGTGAAAACAAGGTTCCGCGGGTAGACGCCGGGCTGGTATAACGTATTTGATTCTCCTTGATAACATCTTCGGTTACCCCTTATACTTCGAAGGTTTTAGCTTGTGCGTATAGGCAACTTGCCAGGTGTCGATAGTGCATCATGATTAAGCGAGAATGGGACTTGAGGCGTAACTGCGCAATCGCGCCGCGCCAACTTGGTTTTTTCTATGCGATCCTCTGTGCCACGTCGCTTGCCGTGGCAATCGGCTTTACCTTGCGCGGGGCCTGGTTCGTATTGCTGTTTGCGGTATTGGAAATGTCTGCGGTAGCTATCGCATTCCTGATCTATGCCCGACATGCCACGGACCGCGAGCACATAGCGATGCTGGACGATTATCTGCTTGTGGAGTTGATACAGGCACAGGAAATTCGACAATTCAAGCTGGATTTACGTTCAATCCGGATTGCGGTGCACGAGACAAACAAGGGCCTCATAGGTATTGAAGCGCTTGGCACCAGGGTTGAGGTAGGGCAGTTTTTGACGGAATGGAAGCGGCGCGAGTTTGTTCTGGAGCTGCGGCAGGAGCTACAGCGCAGCCAAAAGGCTTGTGCTTGACATAATTATAATTTTGGGCTTTTGAGGAAATCATGGAATATGCGAAGCGCCTTATATCGTTGATGCTCGGTGCATTGCTCTTGTCGGCAGCTGTGCCGTCATGGGCGGTGGTCGATAGCCCGGGTGGTCCAGCGGTACTGCAGATGAACTTTCAACCGCCGGTGACGCAGATTGCCCAGCAAATCTATGACCTTCATAATTTGATGCTGATCATTTGCCTGGTGATCTTCCTGGCTGTTTTCGGGGTGATGTTCTACTCCATTATCAAGCATCGCAAATCGCTCGGTCACAAGTCGGCCAGTTTCCACGAAAGCACCGGCGTCGAAATCGCCTGGACTGTGATTCCATTCGTGATCGTTATCGGCATGGCGCTGCCTGCGACCAAGACGGTAGTGGCGATGAAGGATACGTCCAACGCCGACATTACGGTCAAGGTCACCGGCATGCAATGGAAGTGGGGTTATGATTACCTGAACGGCGAAGGTTCCGGTATTTCCTTCCTGTCCAACCTGGCGACGCCGCATGAACAAGTGGTCGATTCGACCAAAGTCAAGAACGACAATTACCTGATCGAAGTCGATAATCCTCTGGTGGTGCCGGTCAACAAGAAGGTGCGCATCATTACCACGGCTAACGACGTGATTCATTCCTGGACTGTTCCTGCATTCGGCGTCAAGCAGGATGCAATCCCCGGTTTTGTGCGCGATACCTGGTTCAAGGCAGAGAAGGTCGGATCTTACCGCGGCCAATGCGTTGAACTGTGCGGTAAAGACCACGCCTTCATGCCTATCGTTGTCAATGTCCTGAGCGAAGCCGATTACACGGCTTGGGTCGATGGCAAGAAAAAGGAAATGGCTGCCCAGGCAGACGATCCGACCAAGACCTGGACCATCGACGAGCTGAAACAGCGCGGCGAAAAAGTCTATACAGCCAATTGCGCAGTATGCCACCAGGCTACCGGCAAAGGCGTACCCGGCGCATTCCCGCCGCTCGATGGCGACCCTGTCGTCAACGGCCCGCGTGCCGCACAGATCAATGTTGTGCTAAACGGCAAAACCGATGGCAGCATGCAAATGCCTGCCTGGAAAGCCGTGTTGTCGGATACCGAAATTGCTGCGGTGATTACCTATACCCGTAACAACTGGTCCAACAAAGCCCAGGAAAATATTGTCCAACCAGCTGAAGTGCTGGCTGCGCGTAAGTAATACTTAGGAGATTGAGATGAGCACTACCGCAGTCGATCACGCACCCGGTCATTCTCAGGACGACCACGCGCACGGGCACGAACATGACCACCCACACGGCTGGCGGCGCTGGTTGTTTGCCACCAATCACAAGGACATCGGTACCTTGTACCTGTGGTTCTCTTTCACCATGCTGCTGTCTGGCGGCGTGCTGGCATTGCTGATCCGCGCCGAGCTGTTCCAGCCTGGCCTGCAATTTTTCAAGCCGGAATTCTTCAATCAGCTGACCACCATGCACGGTTTGATCATGGTGTTCGGCGCGATCATGCCGGCCTTCGTCGGCTTCGCCAACTGGATGATCCCGCTGCAAATCGGCGCTTCCGACATGGCTTTTGCGCGGATGAACAATTTCTCGTTCTGGCTGATGCCGCCGGCTGCCTTGCTGCTGATGACTTCATTCCTGGTTCCTGGCGGCGCAACCGCTGCCGGCTGGACCCTGTATGCACCGCTGTCGACGCAAATGGGACCTGGCATGGACATGGCGATTTTCGCCATCCATATCATGGGTGCATCGTCGATCATGGGCTCGATCAACATCATCACCACCATCCTCAACATGCGCGCGCCTGGCATGACGTTGATGAAGATGCCGATGTTCTGCTGGACCTGGCTGATTACCGCTTACCTGCTGATCGCCGTGATGCCAGTTTTGGCTGGCGCGATCACCATGACGCTGACCGATCGTCACTTCGGTACCTCCTTCTTTAACGCAGCCGGCGGTGGCGATCCGGTAATGTATCAGCACATCTTCTGGTTCTTCGGCCATCCAGAGGTGTACATCATGATTCTGCCGGCGTTCGGCATCGTGTCGCAGATCATCCCGGCTTTCGCCCGCAAGCAATTGTTCGGTTACGCTTCGATGGTGTACGCCACTGCGTCGATCGCGATCCTGTCGTTCATCGTCTGGGCCCATCACATGTTCACCACCGGCATGCCGGTGACTGCGCAGCTGTTCTTCATGTACGCAACCATGCTCATCGCGGTGCCGACCGGCGTCAAGATTTTCAACTGGATCGCTACCATGTGGCGCGGTTCGATGACTTTCGAAACTCCGATGCTGTTCGCGATCGGCTTCATCTTCGTGTTCACCATGGGCGGCTTCACGGGCCTGATCCTGGCGGTAACGCCGATCGACATCCAGATGCAGGATACCTACTACGTGGTGGCGCATTTCCACTACGTGCTGGTGGCCGGTTCCCTGTTCGCCCTGTTCGCCGGTTATTACTACTGGGGTCCGAAGTGGACTGGTTTCATGTACAACGAAACCCGCGGCAAGATCCATTTCTGGAATTCGCTGGTCTGGTTCAACGTGACTTTCTTCCCGATGCACTTCCTGGGCCTGGCCGGCATGCCGCGTCGCTACGCCGATTATCCGGCGCAGTTCACCGATTTCAACATGCTGGCTTCGATCGGCGCCTTGGGTTTCGGCCTGAGCCAGGTCTACTTCCTGTTCTTTGTGATCATTCCATCGATCAAGGGCGGCAAGAAGGCAGCCGACAAGCCATGGGATGGTGCCGAGGGCCTGGAATGGACAGTGCCTAGCCCAGCGCCTTTCCATACTTTCGAAACGCCACCGACCTTTAAATAATGGGATCGGCGGGTAGCAGGTGAGCCCGCCAACTCTGTGCGATTGCCCAAAATGAGTAACCCGAAAAAGCCTAATAACGTACGTACCGGATTGCTGGTAGGTCTACTTGCCTTGAGTTTTTTCATCGCGATCTTCGTCAAGATGTTGTGGTTCAAGTAAATGACTAATCCTCTGGATAACGAGGCGAAGGCCGAAACGAAAAAACTGAATTGGCAGATGCTCGGCAAGCTGATGGTAATTGCCGTGATGATGTTCGGTTTCGGCTATGGCCTGGTGCCTGTGTATAAAAAGATTTGCGAGATTACCGGTGTCAATTTTCTGACGCCGAAAGATGCGACAGTGGAAGCGCCGACCAATACCCAGGTCGATAAGACCCGGACGATTACTGTCGAATTCGACGGTAATTCGCAAGGTCCTTGGCGCTTCCGGCCGACAGTCAGCAGCCTGCAGGTGCATCCGGGCGAAATGACGCAGGTGGTATATGAAGTGGTGAACAAGCAATCGCGCAAGATGGATGCACAGGCGATTCCGAGTTATGCACCGCAGCAGGCAGCGGCTTTCTTCAAGAAAGTCGAGTGTTTCTGTTTCACCCAGCAAACTCTCGGCCCTAACCAGGCCAAGGAAATGCCGGTGGTGTTTTACATAGATCCTGCTATACCTAAAGATGTGAAGGTAATAACGCTGTCCTATACGTTTTTTGAAATTGCAGGGCAGCCGGATAAGCCGACCTGAATAGGGCGACTTGAATCCAGGTAACCTGGCAGAGCAACTTGGGGTATCAAATGTCGGATCTGAAGGAAGCAAGTCGCCGCAAAGCCTCATTCGGCGCCACCATGAAGGCCGTATTCTGGTCGTTCTTCGGGGTCCGCAAGAGGAAAGATTACGAAAGCGATGCAGCCGGTTTGAATCCGGTGCATGTAGTGATAGCCGGCATACTCGGCGCCTTGATTTTTATTGCGATCCTGATCACGATTGTGAAACTGGTTGTCGCTAAGTAAACTGCAATATGGACGGGTAGGGTGGGCAGGCTTTTTGCCCACGCAGATAACAAGTTCCGAAAAATCTAACAACAGCAATTATTTAAATTTGTATCGGGAGATGGAAATGAGTTCTCAACAAGGTAGTGCACCCTACTATTTCGTCCCTGGCCCATCCAGGTGGCCAGTGCTGGGAGGTGTAGCGCTATTGGCGACGATGGCTGGCGCCGCAGCGTGGGTCAATAGCGTCGTGTGGGGCCCTGAGCTGTGCGTCATCGGCATCTTGTCTTTCCTGGTCGTGCTGTACAAATGGTTCGGCGACTCCATCCGTGAATCCGAAGGCGGCCTGTATAGTGCCCGCATCGATACCTCGTATCGCTGGAGCATGAGCTGGTTCATCTTCTCCGAAGTGATGTTTTTCGCCGCGTTCTTTGGCGCCTTGTTCTACGCCCGCAGCATTTCCATGCCGTGGCTGGGCGACCTCGACAACAAACTGTTGTGGCCAGACTTCGCCGCGCATTGGGGCAATGCCGGCCCGGCCGGTACGATCGAATCCTTTAGCACCATGGGACCGTTCCCGATCCCGACTATCAATACCGCTCTGCTGCTGACATCAGGCGTTACGCTGACGATTTCCCACCACGCCTTGCGTTCCGGTCATCGCGCCAAGACGGCATTCTGGCTGTTCGCAACGATTGTGCTGGGCGCCACCTTCATGGGTTTCCAGGCTGCCGAATACATTGAAGCGTATAGCGATTTCAACCTGAAACTGACCTCCGGTGTCTACGGTTCCACATTCTTCCTGCTGACCGGTTTCCACGGCTTCCATGTGACCATCGGCGCCATCATGCTGTCAGTGGTACTGTATCGCGTGCTCAAAGGGCATTTCACTCCAGAGCATCATTTCGCATTTGAAGGCGCGGCCTGGTACTGGCACTTTGTGGACGTGGTCTGGCTTGGCTTGTACGTCGTGGTGTACTGGTTGTAATAGTAAAAGCGGATCAGAGGTATAAATTCAGCGCAATAATTAAGCGCATAAAAGAAAGGCCACACTTCGGTGCGGCCTTTTTTACTGCGGATTGCCGAGAGCAATGCGCTACAGCAACGACGCAATGCTTATGCAATGCTTAGTGCAGCCCGGTCGGCTGGATATACCCCAATTTGTACAAGACCAGCAGCAGGATGAACAGAGCGACAGAAAAGCCGACACGCATGGTCAAGGCCTGTACCGTACGGTTGCTTTTACCTTTGTCGCGCATCAGGAAAAGCAGTGCCGAGAACAGGCTGCCAATGATCAGGATGAAGGCAATGGCAACGACGATTTTCATTTTATGGGCCGGGAAAATAGAGACTAAGGCGGTATTGTAATGCCAATCAGATTCCGTTTTCGCTTGATTCCGTTTGTGGTAACCGTATTTCTGGTGGTGCTAGGCATAGCGTTGGCACAATGGCAAACGCGGCGCGGCGATCAAAAGCAGGCGATCGAAACCAGATTATTGCAACGCAAAGCCGATGCTACTGTCAAATTCGGCGACGGATCGCCGGGTATCGATCAACTCGAGTATAGGCGCATGGCGTTACGCGGTGAATTTATTGCCGGCTGGCCGGTTTATCTCGACAATCGCCCCTTGAACGGTGTTGCCGGGTTTTATGTGCTGATGCCGTTCAAACTTGCGGTCCCGGGCACGGGCGGAAATACAGGGGAAGATAGTTACGTACTGGTAGCGCGCGGCTGGTTGCCACGCGATCCGGTGGATCGCAGCAAGGTGCCGTCCTACCCGACGCCGGCCGGCACGATTGAGATAGAAGGGCTGGTCAGGCGCGATTTCGGTCATGTTTTGCAGCTGGGCGATGCGGCCCCACCGCAGCCCCGGGCAATTGTGCAGAATCTGGGAATAGACGAATTCGCAGCGGCCAGCAAATTCAAGCTGCAGCCATTCGTGATCGAGCAAACCAGCGACACCGAAGATCATTTGCTGCGCGATTGGCCCAGCCCTTCGCTCGGTATCGAAAAGCACCGCGGCTACGCATTCCAATGGTATGCGCTGGCCGTGATGGCGTTCATTTTTTTTGTTGTGACAGGATTTAGACGTGGATCAGAAAACACCAACAAGCCAGCCGCTCAACGTTCCGGCTGATAATAATCCGGCTGGCAATCAGGCTGAAAACAAGCAGCGCCAGAGCGGCCGTTGGAAATTGTTCGCGGTGATTGCGGTATGCGCAGCACCCATGATCGGGTCTTATTTCACGTACTACGTCATCAAGCCGCAGAGCCGCAATAACTACGGCGCGCTGATCGATCCGCGCGACTACCCTATCCCCGAACTGGGCAGCACCGCGCTGGACGGCAAGCCGCTCACCCTGGATGCCTACAAAGGCAAATGGCTGATGGTGCAGGTCGATGGCGGCGAATGCCAAAAGGCTTGCCAGGACAAGCTGTTCGAGATGCGTCAGCTGCGCCTTATGCAAGGCAAGGAAATGGAACGGATTGAGCGCGTCTGGCTGATTACCGATGAGCAGCCCCTGCCAACCATTGTGATGCGCGAATACGACGGCACCAGGTTGTTGCGGGTGAAGCCGGATCTGCTGAAAGCCTGGCTGCCGACTGAGGCCGGCACCAGCGCCGCCGATCATATCTACCTGATCGATCCGCTCGGCCATCTGATGATGCGCTTCCCCAAGGATGCCGATCCAAACCTGGTCAAAAAAGACTTGTCCAAGTTGCTGCGGGCTTCGGCGATAGGGTGAGCCGATGACAACACCAATGTTATTTCAGCTCGGCAGCATGGGATTGCTGGTTGCCTTGCTGGCGTTCTGCGTGGTCTGGGTTTCCAGCGACACCAATAAATATCGCAAGCTGGTATGGGTAACGCTGTTCCTGACATTTGACCTGATCATGTTCGGCGCCTTCACCCGCCTGACCGATTCCGGCCTCGGTTGCCCTGACTGGCCAGGTTGCTACGGACATTCCAATCCGTTGCAGGCGCATGTGCATATCAGCGCGGCCCAGGAAGCCATGCCGGACGGCCCGGTGACAGTAATGAAAGCCTGGATCGAAATGACCCATCGTTATTTCGCGATGGGTGTCGGCGTGCTGATCATTGCCTTGATGGTGATTGCCTGGATGCGCTGGCTGCGTTGGCCTAAGGCTGGAAATTCTGCGAGCGGGCAAAAAAACGGGCAGGAAAGCAAATTCTCACCTTGGTTTCCAACCGTGCTGTTTTTATTCGTCTGCCTGCAAGGCGCTTTCGGCGCCTGGACGGTGACCCAAAAACTGCAGCCTGTGATCGTGACTACGCATTTGCTGCTTGGCCTGACCTTGCTGGCGTTGCTGACCTGGCTCGGCGCGCGTCAAAGCGCACATGCTCCGGTGGCGGCCAGCGCTACGTCTCTGGTAAAGCCGGCCTTGATCGGCATGTTGTTATTGGTGCTGCAGATTGCATTGGGCGGGTGGGTAAGCACTAACTATGCTGCGCTTGCCTGTACCGACTTCCCCACTTGCCACGGCGCATTGGTGCCGCATATGGATTTCGCCAATGGTTTCACCCTGTGGCGCCATCTGGGCATGACTGCGGATGGCGAGTTCCTGTCGTTCCAGGCATTGACCGCGATTCACTGGACCCACCGCAGTTTCGCTTTCGTGGTGATTGCCTTCATCGTCTGGCTGGCCTGCAGAGCCTTACGCACCCGGGGTTTGGAAAAGACCGGGCGCTGGCTGCTAATCATTGTCGGCTTGCAATTGATTACCGGGTTGTCTACTATTTTCCTGAACTGGCCGCTGTCGATTGCCGTAGCGCACAACGGTGGGGCAGCGCTGCTGCTGCTATTGCTGGTCATGTTAAACTATAAGGCTAGACTTGCTTTACGCGTATCCTCGGTTTTAGGAGCGCCAAGCCACCCAACTGCTGATCGCCTCAACCCGCAACCATGACCGCTTTGACCATACCACCTAATCGAATTGCCCAATACTGGGCGCTGACCAAGCCGCGCGTTACGCAGCTGGCGGTATTTTGTGCGGTGATCGGCATGTTCCTGTCCACCCCGGGCTTGCCCGACTGGCAACGTGTGATTTCAGCCACTATCGGCATCTGGCTGCTGGCCGGTGCGGCTTTTGCCGTCAATTGCCTAGTTGAACGTGAAATCGATTCGCGCATGGCGCGCACCGCACGGCGGCCAATGGCGCGGGGTGAAATCACCGTGCCCCAGACCCTGGTGTTTTCCGGCGTGATAGGCGGCCTTGGCATGTGGGTGCTGTACAACTTCGTCAATCCGCTGACCATGTGGCTGACTTTCGCCACGTTTGTCGGCTACGCAATTATCTACACCATCATCCTGAAGCCGGCGACACCGCAAAATATCGTCATCGGCGGCCTGGCCGGCGCCATGCCGCCAGCTCTGGGCTGGGCGGCGATTGCCAACGACGTGCCGATGCAAGCCTGGCTGCTGGTGATGATCATCTTCGTCTGGACTCCGCCGCATTTCTGGGCGCTGGCCATGTACCGGCGCGACGACTACGCCAAATCCGGCTTGCCGATGTTGCCCATCACGCATGGCATGAAGTTCACCCAGTTCCAGATCCTGCTCTATACGATTGCCTTGGTGGCTACCACCATGCTGCCGTTTGCGGTTGGCATGAGCGGCCTGATCTACCTGGCCTGCGCAGCGGTGCTGGGCCTGATCTTCCTCTGGTACGCATGGCAGATTTACCGGCATTACACCGATCTGATTGCACGCAAGACTTTCGCGTATTCAATCGTCTATCTGTCGTTGCTGTTCGCCGCTCTGCTGGTCGATCACTATCTCAAATTTTGAAAGCAAACATGAAGCGTGTGACTCCTGTCGTCTCGATTTTAGCGGGGCTGCTGATGGTGCTGTCGGTGTTGTCGTTAACCGCCTGCGGCGACAAATCGACAGGTGGAGGCCAGGAAATGACTTTGTCGCCGGCCAACAGCGCGTTCATCAATACCGACGTCACCGGTCTCGGCTACGCCCGCGATTTTGCCCTGACGGACCATACCGGCAAGCCGCGCACGCTGGCTGACTACAAGGGCAAGGCAGTGGTAGTGTTTTTCGGTTACACCCAATGCCCGGACGTTTGTCCAACCACCATGGTTGAGATGGCCGATGTCATGAAGGAGCTGGGGCCGCTGGCAAGCAAGGTGCAGGTATTGTTCGTTACGGTTGATCCGGAGCGCGATACGCAGGAGTTGCTGTCCCACTATGTGCCGGCGTTTGATCCAAGTTTTGTCGGTCTTTATGGCGACCAGGCGGCGACCGATAAGGTGGCGAAGGAATTCCGTGTGTTTTATCAAAAAGTACCTGGCAAGACGCCGGGCAGCTACACCATGGACCACACCGCCGGGAGCTATGTGTTTGATCCGGAAGGCCATATCCGTCTGTTCATACGTCACGGCCAGGGAGCTGACCCGATCGCCCATGACTTGAAATTGTTATTGAAGTGATTCGCGAGTGCGGCGCCCGATCGTGACGGCGCGCGCAACAAAAAAAGGCAGCCAAGGCTGCCTTTTTCTATTTGCAATCAGACAAAAAAAAGTCGGCTCGTCAGGCAAACGCCGCCAGCGAACCCTTCATCTTCTTCAGCGCAACCGCTTCAATTTGCCGGATCCGCTCGGCCGACACGCCAAATTCATCCGCCAGTTCATGCAAGGTGGCGCCGGAACCGTCGTCGTTGGCCAGCCAGCGTGCTTCCACGATACGGCGTGAGCGATCGTCGAGCTTGCTCAAAGCCGATTCCAGGCCTTCCGACTGCATGCGGTCATAGCGCTGCGCTTCCAGCACTTTGCTGGGCTCTTGCGCGTCGGTCGACAGATAGGCGATCGGTGCAAATTTGTCGTCATCGTCGTCAGTCGGCGCTTCCAGCGCGATGTCGCGGCCGGTCAGACGCGTTTCCATCTCGATCACTTCTTCGCGCTTGACGTTGAGGGTCTTGGCGAGCGCATCCACCTGGCTCGGCGTCATGGCGTCCAGGCCTTCCTTGTGGCTACGCAGGTTGAAAAACAGTTTGCGCTGCGCTTTGGTGGTGGCTACTTTCACCAGACGCCAGTTTTTCAGAATGTATTCATGCATTTCCGCCTTGATCCAATGCATTGCATACGACACCAGCCGTACGCCTTGGTCCGGATCAAAACGTTTAACGGCTTTCATCAGGCCGATATTGCCTTCCTGGATCAGGTCAGCGTGCGGCAAGCCGTAGCCGAGATAGCCGCGCGCGATCGACACCACCAGGCGCAAATGCGACAGCACCAGCTTTTGAGCGGCGCCGAGGTCGTTTTTGTCGCGCAATTGTTGTGCGAGCGAAATTTCTTGGTCATGTGTCAACATCGGCAGACGATTGACTGCCGAGATATACGCATCGATATTCCCCAGCGTGCCGGAAAAGCCGAGCGCCAAGGCGTTGGTGTCGGTAGGCATTAAAGCTGTGTTGACTGATGGATTCTTCATTCTTTCTCCTTGCTGTCCGGCCAGCTAAAGCTGCCGGTAGATCAACGATCAGACGTTTGACTTGGATATATTAGCACTCTCTATTGTTGAGTGCTAATAGGATTTGTTAAAGAGTGTATATAGGGCGGTGCTATCGATCTTATTCTTTTGATTGTTCGAAGCACGGGAGTTAGAGAGGTAAATTCGGAGAAAGTTGCGTCCATACGCAAGGAAATGCTGCGCAGCCGCACGATATTTTTGATACAAGTTGTAAATTGCCAAAAGGCAATGTATCAGGCGGCAAGGTCAGGGGTCATCTCGAGGAAAGCGTCGTATGGGGCGCCAGACAGGAAATCACGTAACTGCACCAGATGCGTACTATCGGCGATGCTGATATATAACCGGGCCGGCGGTTTGCGCAGCAGGCGGTTGAGGGTGACGCGTAGGGTCAGGTTGCCGATACAGCAAAAACAACCAGGTGCGATCCGCTTGATATCCAGCTCATGGGGAACTGTTGCCAGTTTGCCGTCGGACAAGCCTTCCAGTATGAGTGCCGTGCTCATGTGGCGGCCGTTGCGTGCCAGGTCTTGCTCTATAGCGACGTGGATGGCGGCTTCGCGCGAATTGGCTGAACCGCCGCTAACCAGGGTGGTGAGGGTCATACGCTTTCTATCCGTCCGCTATCCGTCCGCTATCTGCCCTCTATCCGCCCTTTTTCGACAACTTTCCCGGGTCAACGCCGAGTTGTTTCAGTTTGCGGTACAGATGGGTGCGTTCCAGCCCGGTTTTTTCCGCCACCCTGGTCATGCTGCCGCTTTCGCGGATCAGGTGATATTCAAAGTAGGCGCGCTCGAAAGCATCGCGTGCCTCGCGCAGAGGCAGGCCGAACGACGACGAAAACAAACTTTCGGATGCGACCGCAACCGATGGCATGGCAGCGATGTGGGTTGTTTCAGACGATGCCGGACTGCTAAAACCGCCGCCAGGTGCAACCACATCATTCAATTCACTTGAGGCGGTTACCGGCTGCGGATACAGGGTTGGCGCCCGGGCAGTCTTGGGCCCTTGCGACAAGCCCTGCTGAACTGCTTTCAACAGTTTTTGCAAGGCGATCGGTTTTTCGAGGAAATTCAGCGCGCCGATACGGGTCGCTTCTACCGCGGTGTCGATAGTGGCGTGACCGGACATCATGATGACAGGCATGGTTAGCAAGCCATCCCGCTGCCATTCCTTCAGGAGCGTAACGCCGTCGGTGTCAGGCATCCAGATATCGAGCAGTACCAGGTCGGGTACGCCGCCCTGACGAAACTCGCGAGCCTGTTGTGCATTTTCCGCGGCGGTTACTACATGCCCCTCGTCACCTAAAATCTCCGAGAGCAATTCCCGAATTCCCATTTCGTCGTCAACGACTAGGATGTTAGCCATGCGGTTGCCTTCCCATTTCCTGTTGCATCAAATCCCACTGTGTGGACGATTCAGATAGTCCAGTTAAATTGTTGATGTCTCGTTGTTTTATTTCCGCGTCCGGATACATCGGATACATGCTATATCACTCAACTGCCAATTTGCAGATGTTCTGCGTCAAATTATGGCCGAATCATGACTCGACGCTAACTTTAACAGCAAAATCAGGATTTTTGCGCCCTTTGTGTCGCTTCGGTTCTGCAGATCGATGCGTCCGCCGTGTTCATCGATGATTTTTTTCACCATCGGCAAACCCAGGCCAGTGCCGCGCGGCTTGGAAGTGACGTACGGTTCGAATGCCCTGGCCAGGATTTTTGGCGAAAATCCCGAGCCGTTATCTGTAATCGAAAGCCGTACCGCCGTGCGCGATAAACCGTCCGAACTCTGGTAGCTGACACGTTCGGTGACCAGGTCGATTCGCGGCGGCATCGGGTCGCCGCTTCTATCCATGACGGCATCCTGGGCATTTTGCAAAAGATTATGGATGACCTGCCGCAGTTGCGTGGCGTCGCCCATGATCTTGGGTAAATCCGTTGCCAGCGATGCATGAATCATATCGCGTTCGTCGCCGGCCAAATAGAGATGCAGGATTTCCGCCACCAGTACATTCAAATCGAGCTCGCTCAGGACGGCTGGCGGAGTCTTGGCGTAATCGCGGAAATCATCCACCATACGTTTCATGGCGGCCACCTGGTTGACGATGGTATCGGTACTTTTCTTCAAGATAGCTGAATCATGCGACATCAGCTTGTCTTCCAGTTTCATTTGCAGGCGCTCGGCCGAGAGCTGGATCGGCGTCAGCGGGTTCTTGATTTCATGCGCCAGGCGGCGCGCCACTTCGCCCCAGGCAATCGAACGCTGGCCGGAGATGACGTCGGAAATATCGTCGAACACCACCACATAGCCGGTGCGGTTCTCTACCGGCAGGCGCGAGCCGCGGGCCAGCAAGGTGATATCGTCGCTATCGTTGCTCGCGCCGCTGTCGACCCGCCGCGGGATTTCGATCTGCTGTTGCCAGTGCAGTAGCTCAGGGCCGATCTTGCCGGTAGCGAATTGCGCATTTTGTTCAGAGAAGGCGTTGATGATGACTTCCGCGAAATGCGCCAGGCCATCGATGATGGTGAGCGGCTGGCCGATATGCGGGGAAAAATCGTACTGCAGGATACGTGCTACCGACTGGTTGCTGGTCACCAGGCGGAAATCGCCATCCAGCACCATCACGCCGGCCGACATATTCGCCAATACCGATTCCAGATAGGCTTTAGCGTTTTCCAGTTCGCTGCGATTTTTTTCAACCGTGGCGCGGGCATCGTACAACTGACGCGTCATCAGGTTGAAGGATTGGGTCAGGGTGCCCAGTTCGTCCGAGGTAGCGACAATCGGGCGCGGCGACAGATTGCCCTCGGCCACGGCTTTGGTGCCTTCGGCCAACAGCAGCAAAGGTTTGGCGAGGTCGGTTGCGATCAGGAAGGCGCTGGCGATGGCGCCGAAAACCGCCAGCAGCAAGGTCAGCGTCAACGTCACCAGGTAGATCTTGCGCAAGCCGGAACGGCCCAGCGAGCGTTCTTGATATTCGCTATAGGCAGAGCCGAGTGCTTCGGCATTGGTTGCGAGGTAGGTCGGCACCGGTTGTATCATTTGCAAAAAATGTGTTTCGTTTTGCAAGGTGGAGCTTTTCAGCGGCGCCGGGATTTCCACTACCACGTGCAGGCGCAGGTCATTGGTTTCATTACCTGTGGCGGGGGCGCCGGTCGGGTTGTCCTGATCGCTTTCTATTGCGGAGAAACCGCGTGGCAAGCGGGCCTGCTGCAACATGTTGGGCGATGGTAAATTGGGTACCAATGTTCCCAGGTGGCCACCGACGGAGGCGATCACCTGGCCATTGGCGGTGACGATCGAGGCTTCCAGATTCTGCTCGCTAAGCCGTCCTAGCTGGGTTGCCTGTGCCGAATTCGAGAGATCCGACCATTCAGACGCCAGCGTGCGCGCCCTGGAACTAAGGTCGGCAAGCGATGATTCAAGTGCGGCATGGCTCAGGTTCAGGCCGGATTGCAAGGCCGATTCAACGTGGACGTCAAACCAGGACTCGATCGAACGCGATACGAACTGTACCGACACCAGGTAAATCACAACCCCGGGCAAGATCCCGATCAGCGCAAACATGAACACCAGTTTGGCTGTTAGCCGGGAACCGAATTTGCCGCGCTTGTAACGTTTATACAAACGCCCCAGCAGCAGGCAGACCAGCAGAAACAGGGCTACCGCCACCAACGCATTCATGCCTAGCAGCCATGAATAGTGCTTATCGAAAAAATCTGAATTGGCCGATGCCGAAGAAAGCAGGAATAGCAGGATGCTGACGATGGCGCCGCCGACCACCAGCAAATAGCGAAGCGCGCGCGACACGGCTATTCCACCCTGTAGTTGAAGCTCTTCCAATCGGAAGAAAAGCGCCAGTCGCTGTTGTTGAGGGCGTTGACTTGAAACGGCTTGGACAGCAATCCCAGATCGAGGCCCATGCGTACCGCAACCCGATAGACCTCGCCGCTCTTGAGAGCGCTCTTGTCGGCGATCAGCCAGCGGCTTGGCCGGCGGATCAGCGCCAAGGCATCGTCCAGCGTGTTGAAACTCTGTTGCAGACTGCCATTGATGGCGACGTTGTAACGGCGCGTGATGACGTTGTATTGCAAGCGGATGGTTTGGGTTGCCGTGATGGCTTTTTCGTCGAACCAGTACCAACGGGGGCGCGTCAGTTCGACATCGGTCGTGAAATACAGCGTGACGCCGCGATTGACCACATCTTCCAGGCCGCGGTTGAGATCGAATGAAAATGTTGCCGACAACTTGTAGCCATCGTCGCCAGTTTCGATATGGGCCTGGATCAATTCAACGCCATCTGCTGCAGAGCTGGACGCAGGGCTAAAAGACAAAGCCAGCAGCAGGGCCAGCAGCCAGTATCTGATGAATTGAAGCAATGGTCGTGTCACTGGTTTCAGTTATGTTAAAAAGTTATTGCGGAAGTGCGTCAGCACTGCGGATGTAACACTACGAGCGCTACGAATTCTACGAACGTCAGCATTTTTGGAACAGTGCGTAAAACAAGCCGTCATGATCATGTTCCCCGTCGGCGGTTGGCAGCAATTGTCCGGGCGCAGGCAGTCTGCGCGCATTGTTCCGCTCGGCAAATGCGACTGCCTGGGCTTCTGATTCTTGTGGCCATACGGAACATGTTACAAGTAATAATTTACCATCCGGGCGTAGCATCTGCCAAAGATTGTCCAGAATCTTTGCCGAAAGTGTTGCAAGTTGCTCGGTATCGGTCTTGCGCCGCAACCAGCGTATATCGGGATGACGGCGCACGATACCGGAGGCGGTACACGGAACATCGGCCAGGATCCGGTCGAAGGGGACGCCATCCCACCAGTCGTTGCCTTGGCTGCCCAGGCTGGCATCGCCCGCTTGCAGTTTGGCTTGCAGTTGCAGGCGTTGCAGATTCTGGGTAATGCGTTGCAAGCGTTTAGGATTGTTGTCCAGCGCAGTCAGTTCGACGTCGGCGGACTCCAGGATGTGGCCGGTCTTGCCGCCAGGCGCAGCGCAGGCGTCCAGCACCCGCATGCCGTCCTGCAGGTCTAGCAATGGCGCTGCAAGTTGCGCAGCGGCGTCCTGCACCGACGCCAGGCCGTCGTCGAAACCTGGAATCTGGGCCACCGGCATTGCGCTGTCCAGGCGTATAGCATCAGGACCGATTTGACGGGCAGTTATAGAGTGGCTTGCCAACGTTTCCAGATAGGCCGCTACGGAGGTTTTGCGGCGGTTGACACGCAAGGTCAGCGGCGGTGCAATATTGCCGGCAGTGAGGATGGCTTGCCATTGCTGCGGATAGGCAGCCTTCATGCGGTCGATCCACCAGACCGGATAGTTCCACAGGCCGAACGGCGTTTTGATGGCAGTTGCGATCAAGGCCTGGCGTTCACGCAGGAATCGTCGCAGAACTGCATTCACCATGCCTTTGGCGTGGGCCATCTGCGGATCGGAAGAGACCGCAGTGACAGCTTGATCGACTACTGTGAAATTCTCATAGGCGGGATCGTCGACATCGGCCAGCAGGCACAAGGCGGCGCACAGCAGGCAATGTAGCAAGGTCGGTTCCGGCGGCCGGCTCGCGAGGTTGGCGAGCAATGTTTCAGCGCGGCCGATGCCGCGCATGGTGCGATAGGCGATGTCCTGGATGGCGCCGCGGGTCGGCGCCGGTGCAGCCGATTGCGCAAATACCTGGGTCAGCGCCTGGGGTAACGCCGCACCGTCGCGTACTAATGCAATGGCTTGGGCTGCGCCTAACAGGCTAAAGGCGAGAGAATCTTTTTTTAGGGTCGAATAAGTCACAAGTGGTTCTGGTCGATTCTGCGGATGATGGTTATTAAAAATTAGTTCTTGGTCAAAGCCAGTTTTATGCCCAAGGCAATAAAGGCGGCGCCAACTGTGCGCTCCAGCCAATGCTTGATCTGCGGATTGTTGCTGGCATGGCGTGTCAACGTTCCGGCCAGCATGGCGGTGCCGCTGTTCCAACACAGCGTGACAACAGAAAACGCCGCGCCCAATAGCAAAAAGGCAGCGATCTTATGCGGCGAATCATGGCGCACGAACTGTGGAAAGAACGACAGGAAGAACAAAATAACCTTGGGATTGAGCACATTGGTGATCAAGGCTTGTACAAAAATGGTCTTGTGCGAACGCAGGTCGAGTTTCGGCAGCTTTTCGTCTACGTCGGCTTTCTTGCTGAGCAACATCTTGATGCCGAGATAAATCAGGTAAGCGCCGCCCGCCAGTTTGACTACCATGAATGCGGTGGCGGAGGCCGCCAGCAGCGCCGTCAGGCCAAAAGCCGACAGGGTTGCGTGGATGCAGCAGCCGGCCGTGATTCCCAGCGCCGACAGTAATCCGGCGCGGCGTCCCTGCGCCACGCTGCGGCCGACAATATAAGCGGTATCCGGGCCGGGAGTGGCGTTCAGTAGCAAGACAGCCATCAGAAACAGGCCGAAATCATTTATGCCGAAGGTAATCATGACGATGCAGCAAGGCGAATGGTAACAATGCGATTGTAGCGGGGATATGGTCGCTCACCTACAGTTGGGGGAGCGATTGTGGCGGCAAAGGTGAAATTCGGTGAAATTCGGCGAAATCTCAAAATTTCTTGACGGCAATATTCGTTTGCAGTAGCGGATTAGCCGGGCAAGGACATAAATGTCGAACGAGCAATTTTTCGATTGGTGTGAAACGATATCAGTTCACCAAAGCGGGGGTTGATGCTGCCAGAGGCTGCAGTGCGGGCAAAGCATCGAGCCAGCGGCGGACATCCGCAAAAACCCGCTCGGCGCCGATTTCATTGAAAATTTCGTGATACATGCCGTCGTAGTCGCGCAGCGTGGCAATCGCGGGTGCCAAAGCAGCAAAAAAACGGCGGCTGCCGTCTGGATCGATGATGCGGTCGTCGCCGGCAATCACCAGCAGCGTCGGGATTGCCAGGGTGTGCGCCTGGTCCAGGGCGAATTTCCCTGCAAGCAGCATGCTGCTCAGCAAGCGCGCGCTAATCTTGTTATGCACCAGCGGATCGTCACCATAGGCTTGGGCAACCGCCGGATCGTGCGACAGGTGATTGACATCCAGACCGTTGGGGACCGCCAGGCCGGGAGCCAGCACTGACATCATTTTGAGCAAGCCCAGTTGAACCCGGCTCAAGCGCAAGGCCAGGCCCGGCGAGGATAAAATCAGGCCGCGCAAGGGAGACATTCCAGCTACCGCAAAGCGTGCGGCGAACAAGCCGCCCATGCTATGGCCGAACAATAAGGGAGCGCTGGTTGCCAGTTCCGGATAACGCAGCTGCTGCTGGCGGCTGAGATCGTCCAGCACCAGCTTGGCATCGCGCAACAAGGCGGTCTGGTCCGGCACATCGCCGCGCGGACCGCCGGAGCGGCCGTGGCCGCGGTGATCGTAGCTGCGCACCAGCAGGCCGCAGCGATTGAAAAAGCGTACTACATGGGCATAACGCCCGGCATGCTCGCCCAGTCCGTGCATCAACAGGATACTGCCTGTCACCGGGACACCGGGATCAGGCAGCCAGTCGGTAACGGAGAGAGGGATGCCGTCTTCGGTCGTAAGCTGTTGCTCAAGACCAGCGGTCATCAAACGCCCCAGAGTACGTCGTTATTGTGCTTGTGCGCTTCGCGCAACATTTCCAGCAAAGGATAAATTTTGTTGGCAAAGGTGACGGTCTGCACTGGCTCATGACCGGTGTCGTCACCGGCTTCGCTGTGATGGGCGGCGATGTCATGCTGCACGGTGTCGGATACCGGGTGGGCACGGCTTTCCGATGTTTCGGCTTCCAGCAAGGCAATCGCTGCTGTTCCTTCTGCAGCGGTAATCACGCCGATTTTCACGTCTTTATGCAACAGGTCGAGGATACGCTTTGCGTCGTTTTCGAACATGGTGACTTCGGCCGATGCCTTGGATTTGAATGTAACTAACATAGAACCTCAGAATATTGTTTTTGATGAAAGAAGACATTGTACAGAATACCCCTTTGTTAGGGGGCTCGCTACTGCTGTCACCGCTGGTTACAGTGTGGGCACGGTATCTGGGATTTTCAATGCCGGCAATGCTAATTGTGCTTGAACGACGAAATGAAAGTCTCCGCGTTTTCCCGTGAAACGCCCTTTTCCGGCCCCATCACGATGACTTGATAGATTTCCTTGTCTTTGCTGACGAAATGCCCGAACAGGACTTCCGGCTTGCCACCAGGCGTGGCGCCGACCGCTTCCACGTCGATACTGGCTGACAGGCCCGGTGTGCCCTGAGCGTTACTGGCAGCTGCGGTGGTTTTCTCGACCTTGACGGTGCCGTTGATATTTTTCACCAGCGCGGTTTTCATCGCGATCAATGCCGCATGCGCCTTGGCGGCGTCGGGCAGGGTGGCGCTGCCGACTGCGAATACCGTGTCGTCCACCTTGGCGGCAGTCATGGTCATCGTCACCGGTACGCCGTCGAGATCGATAGGACGGGCAAAGGTTGATGGTTTGGCGGGCAGCAATACGCTGTAAGGAGCGTCTTTGCTACGGACTTCGCGCCAGTTGAACTTGGGCGAGCAGGCCGCCAGCGCCAGTAGGGCGCAAGCAGTCAGCGAGCAGGCAAACAAGCGGGAAGATTTCAAGCGAGCAGATTTCACGGGATAGCGCAGCTGGCTGCAAAATGGAAACAGCCCCTATGGTATCTGATGCTGAAAGGTGCGCACACCGAAAACTATACCCAGGCATAGTAGCGCTACGCCGGTCATGACTAGCGCGCCTGGCATCGCATCGCGGAAAATGAAGGCATACAGCAGGGCCGACAGGGTTTCGAACACAATCAGCTGCGCCAGCAGCGCGGTCGGCAAATGCTGGCTAGCCTTGTTCCAGAGCAGGATGCCGATCCAGGAAGCGCACAGGCCGATGACTAGCATCAAGCCGACAAATTGCAGTGGCCGCGGGCCGAACGGAAAGTCATAGGAGCCACCCGCCAGCTTCAGGTAGGCGCCATATCCGAACAATCCGATCAGCGCCAGCGGCAAGGTTGCCAAACCTTGCGCGGTAGCCCAGGTGGAGGAGCTGATATGCGGATTGGCGCGCAGATAGCGGGCATTGACAATCGGATACCAGGTCCAGGCGCCGACCGCAGCCGCTGCAATCAGACAGCCCAGGACATAGTCCGAAATAGAGCGCGTGTTGCTGCTGCCCGCCAGCCGCATATGCGTCAGCTCAGCGCTGTTCACACACAGGATGCCGATCGTGATAATCACCAGCGACGGCGCCAGGCGACGCCAGGCGACGCTTTCTGCCCCGTGTCCCGGCGACCAGTTGGAGAATACCGAAATCACTACTGGCAAGGTGCCGATCAGCATGGTCGGCAGCGGCGCATCGGCTAGCTGGATCGCAGTCGCCAGTGCGGCGTAATACAACAGGTTGCCGATCAGCGAAAGTTTCAGGGCGGCGCGCCAGTCGGCCCGGGTCAGCGCAATTACGCGCTTGCGGTCAAGCACAGCCGGCACCAGCGCGATCAGGCCGAACGCCACATAACGGCCGAACGACAGCATCAGGCCAGGGTAGTCGGGCAACATCAGAGGCGCGACGAACACCAGTCCCCACATCAGGCCGGCACCCAAGGCGCATAACAGGCCGATCAGCATAGAATGGGTCCTGCAGCGGGTCCTGCAATTAATTGATGAGATGGCATGGAAAAGTCAAGGTAGGGTTCAAAGACAAGTAATGGCAATTTACTCATCATGCCCGTCTTCAGCTTAGCGGTCTTGTACCAATTTGCTGTTGATACTGCGCTGGCGTGACACCGTAGGCGCGCTTGAACCAGCGCGTCAGGTGGCTTTGATCGGCCAGTCCGACGGCTGCGGCGGCATCGGTTGGCGTGCTGCGCTGGGCCAGCAAGGTTTTTGCGCGGGTGGTCCGGCGCGCTTGCAGGTATTGATGCGGGGTGGCGTGAAACTGGGCCGAGAATTCCCGTACAAAATGGAACATCGACATGCCAGCCTCAGCCGCCAAAGTGTCGATGTGCAAAGTCTGCTCCAGATTTGCCTCGATGCAATCGATCACGCGCCGCATTGCCAGCACGCGACGTGGCTGGCTGGCCGTCAGCGCGGGTGCCGGCCGCAGATTCTTGCCATAGCGTCGGATTACCTCGTCGATCAATACCGTGAAATGCGATACAAAAGCCAGGTCGTCCGGCGCCTGCCACATGCGTTTGAACAGTAATTGAAAACTGTCTGCGAGCGCCGGATCGTGAGCCGTAGCAGTGGGGAAATAAGCCTCGCTGCCAGTCAGTTCTTGCAGTAGCTGCGGCTCGATAAACAGCATCTGGTAAGTCCAGCCGGCGGCGATCTCGGCATGGCCGTCGTGCAATTCGTCGGGATTCAATAACACCAGCGTGCCTGCCGGGGCCAGATGTTGGGAACCCTTGTGGCGGAACCGTTCAACCCCGGTTTCAATCGCACCCAGCGAATACGCATCGTGCACATGCGGCGCAAATGCGTGATCGACCAGCCGCGCCGAATACAATTCCACGCCCGGCAGATGCGGGCTGGTCTTGAAGGTGACGAATTCGGACGGGTGGTGGAACATGTCGATGCTCTGATTCTGGATTCAGGCGAGGCGCGCCAGATGTCGCCGCACCGACAGCAATGCGCCGATCAGTCCGAGGCCGGCGCTGATCGCCAGCAACACAATGCTAGCCAGCCAGTTCAGCGGCAACAGGCGGAACTCGGATGCATACAAACGGGCGAATTCGGCAATTGCCTGGTTCAGCGGTTGCAAACCAAGCGCCACAGCGCTCAGGGCCAGGCCGCCGGCGCACAGGCCGAGCAGCGCGCCGGTGTAATAAAACGGCCGGTGGATAAACGCATCGGTAGCGCCGACCAGCTTGGCGACGGCAATTTCTTCGCGTTGGGTCAGCACTTGCAGGCGCACGGTATTGAACACCACAGCCACCACCACCACCGCCAGCGTGCTAGCCAGGAACAGCAGCACCATGCGCAGGATTCCCAACAGTGCCGCCAGCCGTTTGACCCACTCCGAATCGACTTGTACGGTATCGACGCCGGGCAACGCTTTCAGATCAGCCGCAATGGTATCGATACGCCCGGCGTCTGGCGCATCGTGGAAACCGGCCAGCTTCAACACATAGGCATCCGGCAAAGGATTCTGGCCCAGAGTCGTCAGGGCGTCATCCATGCCGGTTTTGTTTTTCAGGCTGATCAAAGCGTCTTCGCGCGGAATGAACAAGACTTTAGCCGCGCTGTTGTGTCGCTGCAAAATCGTATTGATAGGTTTGGCCAGCGCAGTCGTCTTGTCGCGTGCCGCATCGAGCGCCATGAAGACGCTGATTTCCGGTTCTACTGCCAGTTGCTCGGAGACCGGGCGCACGTTTTCTATCAAAGTCAGGCCGCCAAACGGCAGCGCCAGCGCAATTGCCACCACCAGCACATTCAGCGCAAAGCCGCCCGGCGCCTTGAACAGATGGGTGAGGGCATCGCTGATGGCAAACAGATGTTGTCGGAGCCAGCTCTTCATGCTGCACCTCCGTTGTGGCTGTTGTGACTAACCACGGCGGAATTCTGCCAGTGGTCCACAATTTGTCCTTGATCGAGAAACACCACGCGGTTGGCGCTGTTCAGGAATTGCTCGTCATGGGTGGATATCAGGCAGGTCACGCCGACTGCATGAAACGACCGGAGCGCATCCAGCACTTTGTTGGCGTTGTCGCGATCGAGATTGGCGGTCGGTTCGTCGGCCAGGATGATTTGCGGCCGGTTGACGATCGCACGGGCGATAGATACACGCTGCTGCTCGCCGCCTGACAGGGCCTTCGGATCAGTCGCTGCCTTGTCCAGCAGGCCGACTTTATCAAGTGCCGCCCGGGCCCGCTTTTCAGCTTCGGAACGGGTGGCGCCGGTAACCAGCAGCGGCAGCATGACATTGGCCAGCACGGTACGATCCTGCAGCAGTTTTTGCTGTTGCAGGATCAATCCGAGGTTGCGCCGCAGATAAGGCAGGCCGGAAGATTTCAATTTGCCGACGTTGGCGCCGCTGACAGTCAAGGTCCCGCTGCTAGGGCGCTCAATTGCCGCAATCAGGTTGAGCAGCGTGGTTTTTCCGGCGCCGGAAGGGCCGGCCAGGAAAATCAAGTCGCCCTTGTTAACCGTCAGCGTGATATCGCGCAGCGCGACTACATCACGCGCGTATTTTTTGGAGACCTGGTTGAATTCAATCATGGAATGGCAAGGGTCCAATAGTCCAATAAATGAGTCGGAATCAAAGGATTCGAAATTAACTTAGCAGTGCGTCCACAAATTCGGCGGCATCAAACGGTTGCAAGTCTTCAATCTGTTCGCCGACGCCGATGAAATACACCGGGATCGCGCGCGTGGTGGCGATAGCCGCCAGCACGCCGCCTTTGGCAGTGCCATCCAGTTTGGTAATCACCAGGCCGGTCAGCCCCAGCGCATCGTCGAAAGCCTTGACTTGCGCCAGCGCGTTCTGGCCGGTGTTGCCGTCGATGACCAGCAATATTTCGTGCGGTGCAGTGGCCATGCCTTTGCCGATGACGCGCTTGATCTTCTTCAGCTCGTCCATCAGGTGCAATTGCGTCGGCAGGCGGCCGGCAGTATCGACCATGACTACATTGGTGCCGCGCGCCTGCGCCGAATGCACGGCGTCGAACGCCACTGCCGCCGGATCGCCGGATTCCTGCGAAATCACCGTGACGTTATTGCGTTCGCCCCAAATCGTCAATTGTTCGCGCGCAGCAGCGCGGAAGGTATCGCCGGCAGCCAGCAATACCGATTGTTTATGGGCTTGCAGATGCTTGGCCAGTTTGCCGATGGTGGTGGTCTTGCCGGCGCCGTTGACGCCGGCGATCATCATCACCAGCGGTTGGTGCTGATCCAGTACCAGTGGCTTTTGCAAGGGGCTGAGTAAATCGATCAGCAAGCTGCGCAACGCCGCCTTGACCTGGGCGGCTTCGGTCAGCTTGTCTTCCTTGACCTTCTTTTTCAGCGCGTTGAGCAGGAAATGGGTAGCTTCGACGCCAGCGTCGGAAACCAGCAGTGCCGATTCCAATTCTTCGTACAAATCGTCATCGATCTTGGCGCCGACGAACAAGATGCTCAGGTTGGACGAGGTTTTCGACAGTCCGGTTTTCAAGCGTGACAGCCAGGAGCGCTTTTGTTCTGCGGCCACCGGCGCCGGGATGATTTCGGCTGCAACTTCGGCATCCGCTTCAGTTTCAACTTCCACCGCGACGGCCGGCACGGCGCCCGCGGCAACAGGAGCTGCTGTATCTGGTGTAACCTCCGCAGCGCTCTCTGCCGCTGTTTCCAATCTTTCCATCTGCACTAATTCCGTTGGCGCAGAAGATTCTGGCAAGGGTGCAACTTCGGGTTTCGGTTTTTTCTTGAAGAAACTAAACATCTGAGGCCTGATCTGTAAGGCGGTGAAATAGGGCGTTGCAGTAGCCGGTCAGGGCTACTGCACAAGAGGTACAATCTCCGGCATTCTATCAGAGCGCAGCCTGTCAAATTAGGGATAGTCCCGTTGATCATGGCAGTTAGCGGCATGGCTGCTGTCAGAATCCCGCTGAATTGACGAAATTCCAGCAAATTTCCCCATTTTTATTAAAATTAATGAAAAAACCAAGCAACAAAAAGCCACCGAAGACACCAGTGCATACCTTCAAGCCGCCATTGGCGCGCCAGGTCCGAATCATTGGCGGCGCCTGGAAGCGTACGCCGTTGGCGGTATTGGATAGCGAAGGCTTGCGGCCGACGCCGGATCGGGTGCGCGAGACCTTGTTCAATTGGCTGACACATTTGCTTGACGGCAACTGGAGCACGGTCCGTTGCCTCGACCTGTTTGCCGGCACCGGCGCGCTAGGATTTGAAGCCGCCAGCCGGGGCGCACTGGAAGTGACGATGATCGAGCACAATACACCGGCCGCACGCCAGCTCGAAACCACCAAAACCAAGCTGGATGCCAGCCAGGTGCGGATTTTGCGCGGCGATGCGGTAACCTGGCTAAGTAAGGCCAGGATCGAGGCCGGTGCCGATACCGGACGTTTCGATCTGATTTTCCTCGATCCGCCGTATCAGCAGGGCTGGCTGGAAAAGGTGCTGCCGCAATGCGAGGGTTTGCTGGCCGAGCATGGTTTGCTGTACCTGGAGTCCGAATTCGCGTTGCAAGAGGACGCTTTACCGTCGTGGCTGAACGGTTGGCAACTATTGCGGGCTGACAAGGCTGGTAGTGTGTTTTACCACTTGTTGAAAAAGCAAGGGCATTCTGGCTGATGTAAATTCAGGCATAATGCGCGATCTGATTGGGGTGCAAGGGGAAGAAGATGGTCACTGCAGTTTATCCGGGAACGTTCGATCCGCTCACACGCGGCCACGAAGATCTGGTGCGTCGCGCATCCGGGTTGTTCGACAAATTGGTAGTAGGCGTCGCCGACAGTAAAAACAAAAAACCGTTTTTCTCTCTGGAAGAGCGCTTGTCGATTGCGAACGAGGTGCTGGGCCATTATCCCAATGTGCAGGTGGAAAGTTTTTCCGGCTTGCTCAAGGATTTTGTGCGGCAACACGATGCCAACGTGATTGTGCGCGGCTTGCGCGCAGTCTCCGACTTCGAGTTCGAGTTCCAGATGGCCGGCATGAACCGTTATCTGCTGCCGGACGTGGAAACCTTGTTCCTGACACCGTCGGACCAGTACCAGTTTATCTCCGGCACCATCGTCCGTGAGATTGCAACGCTGGGCGGCGATGTCTCCAAGTTCGTCTTCCCTTCGGTCGAAAAATGGCTGAAGGAAAAGCTGGACGGGCAGCAGCCTTAAGGAGCTTCGCTGCGGCGAATCTCTAACGGGATTAAAATAACCGCAAGGTAGTAAGGCGGGATCATTCGATCCCGCGGCAACTTGATTTAAAAGAGTAGTGCAATGGCTTTATTGATCACCGACGACTGTATTAATTGCGACGTATGCGAGCCGGAGTGCCCGAACGGTGCGATTTACATGGGGCCGCTGATTTACGAAATCGACCCGCACAAATGTACTGAGTGCGTCGGCCATTTCAATGAGCCGCAGTGCCAGCAAGTGTGCCCGGTCAGCTGCATTCCGCTGGATCCGGCCTGGCATGAATCCAAAGAGCAGTTGCAAGCCAAGTACGAGCGCTTGCAGGCTGAGCTGGCGGCTCCATCCACCGCCAAGACGCAGTAACTCCCTAGAACGCAAGTTCTACTTCGATCTCCTGCCCGACGCGCAGGATTTCGCCATCTCCTTCCAGCAATATCGTATTGATGCCAAAAGTGACGCCGCCGTCGACACGCGGATTGGCGCGGTAGGTCATCAGGATATCCATAGGATCGGGGCCGTATTCGCCGGTGGCCTGGTCGATGGCCGGCATCGGGCAACGGGTGCATGGCTTCACTGGTTGCAAAGATGTTTGTCCGGCCCGGATAACCGCGGCGAAATCCTCTTCAAAAGCTTCCACGCCGTCGATCACGATGTTGGGCCGGAAACGGTTCATCGGCAATGCCGCGCGGCCTTGTGCCTGCAACTTCTGATTTAAATCGTCGAGCGATTCCTGCGATATCAACAGCATCGGGAAACCATCCGAAAAGCGGGTTGGTGCCTCGCTGTCACGGGTCCATTTTTTACTGGCCAGGCGTCTGCATGCGGGGTCAAAGCGCACCAGTCGGCAGGGCAGGCCGATGACACGCGAGAACCAGCCGGCAGCCAGGTCGCCGCAATCGTGCGCGGTGACGCTGTCGTCCCAGATCCGCACTGTGACGGTCGGTAGCGATCCGGCAGCCAGCGCCGCAGTCGCAATCTCAAGCGGCGGCATATCCGGCGCATGCACGGTCATGGCGTCAGGTTGCAGAACCGGGAAGATCAACGCCATCACGGCATGGCTGCGCTGCGATAGAAAGTGGCCGGTGCTGTCGACTAGCATCCATTCACGGTCATGCACGTGCCGATGGCAGAGGCCGGTGGTGGTGACGGTTGCTGCCGGCAGGTCTATCCCGGCGCAGGATTTGATCGGGTATAGCGTCAGCGTGGTGATAGTTGGCATTGGTTTGTATTCCTCTATTCCTCAACTTCTCTATTTCTCTATTTCTCTATTTCTCTATTTTTCTATTGTTACGTCAGACAGGATTGCACACAGCCAGTCCTGGAAGTCGGTGATAGCCGCCGCTTTCCCGGTATCGAAAGGCGAGACTGAGAAATAAGTGCCACGTGCCGGAGCGGTGATGTCGAACAGGCGGATCAGGCGGCCGCTGGCGAGATGGTTGTGCACCAGGCAGCTGCGGGCGAGCGCGATGCCTTGATCGGCAGCGGCGGCATCCAGCAGATGCATCGGATCGTCGTAAACCGGACCGGTTTGCGGCTCGCCGTGTTGGATGCCTGCTGCGGCAAACCATGGCTCCCAGCCACCATGGTGGGCAAATCGCAGCAAAGGATAGCGTGGCAAATCACGCGGCGTGATGGCCGGATGGCTGGCACCGAACGCCGGGCTGCATACCGGGAAAATCACTTCCTTCAGCAAGCGTTGATAACGAAAATTCTTGTGTCCGGCGCGGCCGTACCAGATGGCGACGTCGGCGTCGCTGAAATCCAGCTCGCTCAGTTCGTGCGTGCTGCGCAAGCTGATGTCGATGTGCGGATGCTGTTGGTGAAATGCGGCCAGCCGGGGCACCAGCCATGCGCTGGCGAACGAGGGCGAAGCGCTGACGCGTAGCGTTTGCGCTGCTTGGTGACGTTCAACCTTGCCTATCTGCAGCGCCCGGTCCAGCGCCAGCAGTGCTTGCCGTACTTCCTCTGCAAGCAAGCGGCCGCCATCGGTCAGCACCATTTGCCGGCCTTCGCGCTGGAACAGTTTGCGTCCGATGCGCTGTTCAAGGGCGCGGATCTGGTGGCTGATGGCGCTGTGCGTCAGATGCAGTTCTTCTCCGGCCCGGGTGTAGTTGCCTAGTCGTGCGGCGGCTTCAAAGGCGCGCAGGGTTTGGGTTGGGGGCAGTCTTTCAAACATGGTGGTGAGGGGTTTGCTTGCGTATTGTATTTGCTGCCGTTATGCAATCGGTTAATTCCATTCACATATAAGGATAAAACACTTCGTTGGCTTTTGGTTAATTTGCTCTTTACTATCGTTGTACTCCGTTTTTATTAGTGAACGACTATGAAACTCGCTACTCGTATTTTCCTGATATTTTCTTCAGGTTATTTCATTTCCTATCTGGCGCGCGGTATCAATCTGCCGCTGGCGCCTTTGCTTAGCAGCGAACTTGGTTTGTCGCCGGCGCAGTTGGGGCTGCTGACCAGTTTGTATTTCTTTGCTTTCGCTGCCTGCCAGCTGCCGCTTGGCATTTTGCTGGACCGCTTTGGTCCGCGCCGGGTATTGGCTTGTATGCTGCTGCTGGCTGCAGCCGGTGCCGTGGTGTCGGCTAACGCGCATGGGTTTGGCAGCTTGCTGATCGGCCGCCTGTTGCTGGGGGTTGGCACATCGGCTTGCCTGATGGCTGGTTTGAAGGCGATTGTCGCCTGGTTTCCGCATGATCACTTGCCTTTGATGAACGGCGCCATCTATGCGATTGGTGGTTTGGGTGCGGTTGCTACCGGGACGCCGATTGCGTGGGCTTTGGGTTTGACTACCTGGCGTGTGTTGTTCGTGGTGGTGGCTGTGCTGATCCTGATGATCGTGCTGGCTTTGTTTACGTTGGTGCCGGAAAAGGATGAGCAGCATCCCAAGAGTAGTCTTGCGGCGCAATTGCGTGACATTGGGGGTATTTTCGGTAGCGCGGTGTTTTGGCGTACTGCGCCTTTTGTGATGGCTAGCCAAGGTGTGTTTCTTGGGGTTCAGGGATTGTGGGCCGGGCCGTATTTGCGGGATGTGAGTCAGTTGCCTGCTGCCGCTGCGGCTAATATCGTGGCGCTGGTTGGCCTGGCGATGGTGGTCGGTGCGGTCGGCTCGGGGTGGTTGGCGCGTCGTTTGCAGCAGCGTGGGATTTCTTTGCATGCTACTGCTGGTGCGGGGATGTTTTTGTTCATGCTGGCGCAATTGCTGATAGTGCTTGGTGCACCTTTACCTGATTGGCTGTTGTGGAGCATGTACGGTGTGTTTGGTACTTCTGGAGTGTTGACGTATGCGGCTCTGGTGCGCGAATTTCCGGCGCATCTGGCGGGCCGTGTCAGCACCGGTTTGACATTGGCGATCTTTGCCGGGGCGTTTGTTGTGCAGTATGGTTTCGGACTGTTACTCAACGCCTGGCCGCACGATGCGGGCAGTTATGCCGTGGTTGCGCACAGGGCATCGTGGGCGATTGCATTGTTGGTGCAGTTGGTCGCAGGCATCTGGTACTGCGGATTGCAGTTAAATGGGGTCAGAGTTTTTTTACGACAGTTGTATCGTCGTAAATTACTCTGACCCCTTTTAACGGACCACGGAGTGCTTGCTGTTGCATGCGACGGAGATTCACGTTAATTGAAAGGGTAGCTACTCCGTGGATGCATGCCGGGGGCGGCCCGGCAGCCGCATACTTTCTTTGCTTCGCCAAAGAAAGTACGCAAAGAAAGGCGACCGCAAAGCCATTGCCTTCCCTTCGGTCAGGTCCCCAAATGTGGCGCGCATCAGTCGGGTGGAAAGACCAACTCGCTGCGCTCAAACATGTCTTCCCACAATTCCCGACTGACACGCACCACATTTGGCAACGTCCCAATGCGGACTTCAAATTCAAATTCAAAAGCAACTGCAACTGCAACTGCAACGTCAAAATCCCGTTCTTTGCACTTTGTTTTCGCCGCTACCGCAGCATAAAAGACATAGCCGACAAACTGTTCAGTACCCGCACTGTGTATTGAACAGACGGCGCAGAAAATGTGAGATTGACGCCGTCGATCCGTTCAATTATCGGCAATTGACAGAACAGGTCGGCTAGCGCCGGGTTGGTGGTTTGCAGCTTGCATGTGATGGTGGGCGGCAGGACGAATGGACGGCAGGTTGTAATCTTGCCGACTGCAGCTTTCGCACCTTCATTCAATATGGCCAATGCACTTTGCGGTGATAGCGATGTTCCGCTGCCGGCGCCATCCGCGGTTTTGATGGTGACTAGCGTGGCTTGCGGAAATAGCGGCTGGTTTTCTTCAACAAAAACATTGTCGCCGCTGCCGAAAATCACCGGTACGCTGAATTCGCCGGCGAGGGCGCCGTAGATACCTGCTTCGCCTAACTCTTGATCGTTTAGCCAGACGCGGGCGAATGCAAAACTGTTGATGGTGTGGGCCAGGATGCCGCGGCTTTGCGAACGGCCATGGTAGCCGACCATCATTACGCCTGCGACGCCGTGCTCGACGCCACTCATCATGCCTAATAAGCGCGGTTTGCCGAGAATGGCCTTGGCGGCGGGGTGCAGCAGGTCGGGCAGCAGGTTGCGGAAACCGCCGTGCGAGTCGTTCACCAAAATCTCGGTCGCGCCGGCAGCCAGCGCGCCTTCGATTACGGCATTGGCTTCGGCTGTCATCAGGCGCCGCGCACGTTCGTATTCGGCATTGCCGGCGCGGGTTTGTTCCGGATGGAATACGCCGGCAACGCCTTCGATATCAACGGAAATAAGAATTTTCATTGTCGTTTATTTGTAGAAGAGACTAAGGTAGGACGGCTGCCGCTTGACGTAGGGATTGGCGCTGATGACCATCACGGCCGATGACGGTTTCTGCGGCAAACAACGCATTGACGATGGCTTGTTCGGTGCTGTCGACTACTGCCTCAAACAGCGGGTCCAGCAAATTGTCGTACAAGGAAAAGGATCGTCGTAGCACGCTGCAGGCGCGATATGACACCGTCTGCGCTGTCGAAAAAGCTAAAGCCAGGTCGCCGCTGCCATGGCCATAGATCGAACCGGTACGGCCCAGGCCGACGCCGCAGCGGGTTGCCAACCGCCCCAGCTGGCGCGCATCCAGCGGCGCATCGGTTGCAATAATCATGATGATCGATCCCATCTCGGGGCTTTCTGCGACCGCTTGCCGCAAACGGATCAATTCTTCGCCGATATGCTTGCCCGCCAGCGTCAGCGCCGCCAGTTTGCCGAAGTTGGCGAGTACCAGCGCGCCAACGCAATATTGCTGGTCGCCGATGGTTGCATAGCGTGAAGCCGAGCCAATGCCACCCTTGAGGTCGAAACATGACATGCCACGCCCCGCGCCGACCGCACCTTGGGCAAACTCAGGCGCAGTGTTGGCCAGCGCTTGCTGATAATGTTCGGCATTGATCGCCATCGCCTGGATATCGTTCAGATAACCGTCATTGCATTCGAATACCAGCGGGTTGACCGTGGGGTCGCTGCGTCCGATCTCGGGATTGGCCTGGATCGCAGAAATGATCTGAGCCGTCGCCACGCTGCCGACCGACAAGGTATTGGTTAGCGCAATCGGCGTTTCAAGCAGGCCCAATTCCTGCACCTGCACCAGTCCGATGCTTTTGCCAAAGCCGTTGAACACCGTTGCCGCTGCCGGCACCTTGTCGCGAAACGGATCGCCCTGATGCGGGCGGATCACCGTCACGCCTGTTTGCAGCGCGCCTTGCGCTAACGTGGTGTGGCCGACAGTAACGCCGACGACGTCGCTGATGGCGTTCAGGGGGCCGGCAGGTAGCCTGCCAATGTGAGGAAGGGCAAGCATCAGCGGCGGTCGATTTTTGGATCAAGGGCGTCACGCAGGCCATCACCCAGCAGGTTGAAAGCCAATACCGTCAGGAAAATTGCCAGGCTCGGGAAAATCGCAATATGCGGCGCCGTCATCATGTCGGAGCGCGCTTCATGCAGCATCGCCCCCCATTCCGGCATCGGCGGTTGCGCACCCATGCCGAGGAAAGACAGGCTGGCGGCAGTGATGATGGAAGTGCCGATACGCATGGTGAAGTACACCACCACTGCCGATACCGTGCCGGGGAAAATGTGACGCAGGATGATGGTGCTATCGCTGGCGCCGATGCTGCGCACCGCTTCGATGAAGGTCAGGTGCTTCAGTGCCAGCGTATTGCCGCGCACCAGCCGGGCAAAAGTCGGGATGCTGAAAATCGCCACGGCGAAGACCACGTTCGTCATGCCGTTACCGAGAATCGCCACAATGCCGATCGCCAGCAAGATGCCGGGGAACGCAAACAGCACGTCGCAGATGCGCATGATGATGCGTTCTGCCCAACCTTCGTAATAACCCGCAATCAGGCCGGCGAACGTGCCGATCACCGCGCCCACCGCCACCGATGAAAAACCGGCGGTGAGGGAAATGCGGGTGCCCATCAGGATCCGGCTGAAAATATCGCGGCCCAGGGAGTCGACGCCGAACCAGTGCGTCAGCGACGGCCCTGCATTCAATGCGTCGTAATCAAAAAAATTCTCAGCGTCGTAAGGTGTTATCCAAGGCGCGGCAATCGCTACCACGATCAGAAACAGCACGAAGCAGCCGGCCACGACCGCCAGGTGCTGCTTCTTGAATTTGCGCCAGAATTCGCTCCACGGAGTGCGGATGGTATTCGGCAGCGGCGCGGCAGCTATTGCCGCGACAGGATTGAGTGGAGTAGACACAGGCGGCCTCACTTGTAACGGATGCTAGGGTTGATGACGGCATACAGCACGTCAACCACCAGATTGATGAAAATGAATTCCAGCGAGAACAACAGGATCTCGGCCTGGATGACCGGGTAATCGCGCATTTCAACAGCGTCGATCAGCAACCGCCCCATGCCGGGCCAGTTGAACACGATTTCCACCACGATCGAGCCGCCCAGCAAAAAGCCGAATTGCAAGCCCATCATGGTGACCACGGGAATCAGGGAGTTGCGCAGGCAGTGCTTGAGCACCACGATGGTTTCAGACAGGCCTTTGGCTCGTGCGGTCCGGACAAAATCTTCCTGCAAGACTTCAACGAAGGAGGCGCGGGTAAAGCGCGCCATCACGGCAGCTACCGCGGCGCCCAGCGCCAGCGACGGCAAGATGTAATTGCGCCAGCCGTCGGCGCCTATGGCAGGCAGCCAGCCGAGCTTGACCGAGAACAGTTCCATCAGCAGCATACCCAGCGCAAACGACGGAAATGAAATACCCGATACCGCCAGCGTCATGCCGAGGCGGTCTGGCCATTCATTACGCCATACCGCGGAAACGATACCGATGATCAGGCCGAACAGCACCGCCCACACCATGCTGGTGACGGTGAGCCAAAAGGTAGGCCAAAAACGTTCGGCGATCTCGGTGCTCACCGGGCGCTTGGTGCGCAGGGAGGTGCCGAAGTCGCCGCGCAGGGCCTTTCTGAAATAGTTGATGAATTGTTCGTGCATCGGCCGGTCCAGTCCGAGATCCTTGCGGATCAGCTCGACGGTCTGCGAATCGGCCTCAGGTCCGGCCACCAGCCGTGCCGGATCACCCGGCAGCAAGTGGACAAACATGAATACCATGACCGCCACAATCAGCAAGGTTGGTATCAGGCCCAGCAAGCGTTTTAATACATAAGGAAACATGGCGTGCTCTGGTAGTTGGCCGTCCTGTGACGACAGGTCCGGCCCGGGATTATGTATCTCACCAGGTCTGTGCCTGGTTTGAGTAAATTCGTTATGGCGCGCATCGGATGGCCGGCTAATTCGCGTGCCATCCGGTGCCGCTTTCTTCTATTTTTTTTCCTGCTTTTTTCTACTTGATTACTTCAATTCGATTTCATCAAAATTGAACGAACCGTCAGGCATCACATAGACACCCTTCAAGTTCTTGCTACGTGCATACAACAGTTTTTCAGTCACCAGGAAGGCCCAAGGTGCATCTTTCCAGATTTCAGTTTGCGCATCTTTGTACAGCGCAGTCTTTTCCGTGCGGTCGGTGGTGGTCAGTGCCTTGGCGATGTCGGCATCGACCTTGTCGCTCTTGTAGTAAGCCGTGTTGAACAGCTTAGGCGGGAACGATTCCGACGCCAGTAAAGGACGCAGGCCCCAATCGGCTTCACCGGTCGAGGACGACCAGCCGGTGTAGTACATGCGTACCGGCGCGTTGGCGGCAACCGGTGCGCTCTCGACTTTCTCTACACGTTGGCCGGCTTCCAGCGCCATGACCTTGGCTTTGATGCCGACTTGCGCCAGTTGTTGCTGCACGAACTGGATGATCTTCTGCGCGGTAGTGTGGTTGTATGCAGACCACAATTCAGTTTCGAAGCCATTCGGGTACCCGGCTTCAGCCAGCAATTGCCTGGCCTTCTTCGGATCGTATGGCCAAGGTCCGGTTTTCAGCGCGTAGTCGACGCCTTGCGGCAGTACGCCATCCTGAGGCATGGCGTAGCCGGTGAAGGCTACCTTGACCAATGCTTCCTTGTTGATTGCATAGTTGATCGCTTGCCGTACCTTCGGATTGTCGAAAGGCTTTTGCAGCGTATTCATCGAGATGTAACGTTGCACGATCGACGGCGATGAAATCAGGTCCAGGTTTGGTTTCGACTTCAGCAACTCGGCTTGCTCGTACGGCAGCGGATAGGCGAATTGTGCTTCGCCGGTTTGCATGATGGCGCTGCGGGTATTGTTGTCGACCACCGGTTTCCAGGTGATGCTGTCGACCTTTGGATAACCCTTCTTCCAATAGCCGTCGAATTTGGTGACCTTCAGGTAATCGGTCTGCTTCCATTCCTCGAACTTGAACGGACCGGTACCGACTGGATGGAATGCAATATCTTTGTTGCCCCACTTCTTGAGCGCGGTCGGTGAAATCATCGCTGCGGAGGAGTGTGCCAGGGTATTGATGAAAGGCGAGAACGGTTCTTTCAAGGTGATCTTGACTTCGTAATCGTTGATGATGTCGACCTTGGAAATGCGGTTGAACAGATTGAAGCGCTTGAGCTTGTTGTCCGGATTGATGACGCGTTCCAGCACCATCTTCACAGCATCCGCCTTGAAGTCGGTGCCGTCCTGGAATTTGACGCCTTTGCGCAGGCGGATGGTGTAGACCAGGCCGTCCTTGCTGACTTCATAGCCTTCCGCCAGCACATTGACCAGTTTCAAATCCTTGTCGAAACCGAACAAGCCTTGATAGAAGGACTTGATGGCGGCCTGCGACAGTGTATCGTTGCTATCGTACGGGTCGAGCGTGGTAAAGGTCGAGGCTACTGCCAGCGTGACGTCTTTGGCGGCAAAAGCCTGGCCGACCGCAAACTGGGCGGTCAGTGCAACGGCGGTGGTAGCCAGTACCTTGCCGAAATATCGAGTAGTGCGCATGTGTTACTCCCCTGGTTCAAAGATCATTGAAGATAGACAAACAAACAAAGCAAAAAACGCTTTAGAAAAACGATTAAAACGAACACTTAAAACGAGTCCTTAAAACGCACCGGAAATCCGGTGAGTTGCAACAAAATGTCCCGGTCCCACCTGTTTCAGAGGTTCGACCACGGGCAGGTCGTCTATATTGCGGATCGGGCTCGGAATTTCTTCCGGCAGCATCTCGCGCTTGCGATGCCGCTGGTTCGGATCGGCAACCGGCACCGCCGCCATCAGCTTCTTGGTATACGGATGCTGGGGATTTTCAAAGATCGCGCGGCGCGGACCGATTTCAACGATCTGTCCCAGATACATCACCGCCACCCGATGGCTGATGCGTTCCACCACCGCCATATCGTGCGAGATGAAAATGAATGAAATCCCCAGCTCCTGCTGCAGGTCGAGCAGCAGGTTGACGATCTGCGCCTGGATCGACACATCCAGCGCCGATACCGATTCATCTGCGATCACGATCTTCGGATTCAACGCCAGTGCACGGGCGATGCAAATCCGCTGGCGCTGGCCGCCGGAGAATTCGTGCGGATAACGTTGCGCATGTTCCGGCAGCAGGCCGACCCGCTCCAGCAATTTCGCGACTTTCTCTTGCGCGCCTTCCGCCATGCCATGCACCAGCAGCGGTTCCATGATGGAATAACCGACCGTCAAGCGCGGATCCAGGGAAGCGAACGGATCCTGGAAAATGAACTGAATATCCCGCCGTAGCGAGCGCAACTCAGAACGTGGCAGTTTGGCCAGATCGCGGCCGCCGAATTCGACGCTGCCGCTGGTAATGTCGACCAGCCGCAGCAGCGAACGGCCAGTGGTGGATTTACCGCAGCCGGATTCGCCCACCAATGCGAGCGTTTCGCCCGGATACAGGTCGAAACTGATTTGTTCCACTGCATGCACGCGCTGCCTGACGCGGCTGAAGACGCCGCTCTTGACGTCGAAGCGAGTGGTCAGGTTGCGTACTTTCAGCAACGGTTGTTGCTGTGGGTCGGCGCCTGGAATGCTACGCACGATCTTGGCTTCCGCTTCCATCTCAGGAGTGATGATTGCGCCTGCAATGGCAATCCGTTCCGGCAGGTCAGTGCCATGCATCGCGCCCAAACGTGGCACCGCTGCCAGCAGAGCACGGGTGTAAGGGTGTTGCGGTGCCTCAAAGATTGCGTGCACGTTGTTTTCTTCGACCTTTTCACCGCGGCACATGACCACTACGCGATCGGCGATCTCTGCCACCACGCCCATATCGTGGGTGATGAAGATTACCGCCATCTGCATTTCATCTTGCAGCGCGCGAATCAGTTGCAGGATCTGCGCTTGTATCGTTACATCCAGCGCAGTGGTCGGTTCGTCGGCGATCAGCAGCGATGGCTTGCAAGACAGCGCCATGGCGATCATCACGCGCTGGCGCATGCCGCCGGAGAGTTGATGCGGATGGCGGTCGAGGATGCGTCTGGCTTCCGGGATACGTACAACTTCCAGCATGCGCAAGGCTTCGGCGCGTGCTGCCGCCATGTTCTTGCCCTGATGCAGGCGTATCGATTCGGCGATCTGCTCGCCGACCGTGAAGACCGGATTGAGCGAGGTCATCGGTTCCTGGAAAATCATGGCGATTTCCGAGCCGCGGATACGGCGCATGGTGCCTTGATCGGCGCTGGCCAGATCGATAACGCTACCATCGCGCCGCTGGAAATTCATGCTGGCGCCGGTGATCCGGCCGCCGCCGTAGTCGATCAGGCGCATGATCGATTGCGACGAAACCGATTTTCCCGAGCCGGATTCGCCGACGATGGCCAGCGTTTCACCCGCATCGATATGGAACGACAGATTGCGCACCGCTTCCACCTTGCGTTCGGAAGTGGTGAAGCCAACGCTCATTTGTTCCACCGTCAGTACCCGGCGGCCGATTTGCTTGTTCATAGGATCGCTTTCTGCATCTTACGTATCATTTGCATCATCATCTTTTGCATCATTTGTAGATTGCGGTCACCGGTGTTTCACCAACCTTGGCGAAGCCGCGATACATGCCTTCGGTATTAAACGGCAGCACCACGTTGCCCTGGGCATCGACGGCGATCAGGCCGCCGCGGCCTTTATAGCGCGGCAGCAGGTCCATCACCACCTGTTCGGCAGCTTCTTCCAGCGATTGGCCCGCATACTCCATGCGTGCCGAAATATCGTAAGCCGCTACCGTGCGCATGAATGCTTCGCCGGTACCGGTGGCGGAAACGGCGACGGTGCGGTTGTTGGCGTAGCAGCCGGCGCCGATCAAGGGCGAGTCACCGACCCGGCCCACGCGCTTATTGGTAATGCCGCCGGTCGAGGTGGCCGCCGCCAGGTTGCCGTGCATGTCGACAGCGACCGCACCGACCGTACCGAATTTGTCATCCGGATCGATGGGAGCGATTTCAGTTGTCTCATCGCTCGCCGCCTGGCTGGTGGCATCGTGATCCAGCAACAGCATGCCTTCCTTGTCGCGTGCCCGTAGCCATTGGGCGTGACGGGCTTCGGTATGAAAGTATTCCGGCTCGACCAGCTCTACGCCATGCTGGGCGACAAATGCTTCGGCGCCCGCGCCTGCCAGCAGGATATGTTCGCTATTTTCCATTACCGCACGCGCTGCCAGAATCGGATTGCGCACATGTTCGACCATGGCGATGGCGCCGGCGTCCAGTGTGGCGCCGTCCATGATCGCGGCATCCAGTTCGTGCGTGCCGGCATGGGTGTAGACCGCACCTTTGCCGGCATTGAACAGCGGGCAATCTTCCAGCATGCTCACTGCACAGGCGACGGCATCCAGCGCACTGCCGCCGTCCGCCAGGATTTTCTGGCCGGCGCTGAGGATCTCGTTCAGGGCGTCGTGGTAAGCCTGTTCCTGTGTGGTGTTCATGGCGCTGCGCAGGATGGTGCCGGCGCCGCCATGGATGGCGATGGTGGCGATATTGGCGGGCTTGGTCACTGGGGTATTCACGTTATTTCACTTTCGCTACGGGTTTGGTGGTTGCTGCGTGGTTGCCATTTTTCCCAGCCTTGTTAGCAGTAACTGGCTGGCGGTGTCCATCCGGGTGATGTAGCCACGGCAGTACGGCTTCAGTCATTTTCGATGCCGCATGCACTGAACGATTGGCGCGATGGGCGACCGCGTCGCACACTGCCTGGATCAAGGCCAGGGCGGCGGCGTCCGAAGTCGGCGACAACAGGCGTTCGGTTTGTGCGTACAGGGTTACATCTGCCAGCGGCACCAGCGGCGATGTCGGGCCGTCAGTAAATGCCAGCAGTTGCGCCGAGCGTTCCTTGGCGCGGCCTGCCAGCGTCACGGTATCGGTGACATAGCGCGGGAAAGCCAGTGCAATCACCAGGTCGCGCTGATCGAGTTTAAAGAATTGGCGGCTGGCTTGTGACGGCCCGCCGGGCCCGGCCACGGTCAGCACCGTGCGGCAATAGGGTTCCAGGGCGTGCGCCATGAGGCCGGCCAGAAAACCGCTGGCGCCGAAGCCCAGTATGAATATCCTGTCCGCGTTGAGAATCATGCTTACTGCCTGGTCGCAATGCGCCGGCGACAATGCGCGTTGTGTGGCCTCCAGGTTTTGCCTGTCCGCTATCAGCGCTGCTGCCATGATTTCCGCGCTGGTGGCAGGGCGCTGCACTTGATCGCGCAGTTTTTCGACCGGCGCCAGCGAGGATGCGAAATCCAACACCAACGCCGCCCGGAATGCCGGATAACCGTCGAATCCCAGTGCATGCGCGAAGCGGTTTGCGGTCGCCAGCGAAACGCCGACTGCATCAGCCAGTTCATCGATGGTCATGGTGGCGGTGTGGAATACATTCGCCAGCACGTAATCGGCTGCCTTGCGGTGCGCTTTCGATAGCTCCGGATAGGCTTTGCCTATGCGTGCTGCGACTGCACTTTCGCGTTGCCATGCTGTGATTGCGGAATGTTGCACCGTCTGCCCCTTGGATTGATTTTTATAATTTGTGTAAATATATTTTCATTTTTGTTTCAAGTAAAGGAAATTTATTTTCTTTTTGTGAGATGTGTAGTTTGTGTCATCGCATGTGTGCGGAAGTGGTGCGCGGGTGGCGAGTGAGTAGCGTGGAAATGCGGCTTTGCACCATTTTTGCGTGTGGTTGTCCGCAACGGTGCATGTGTATTTCCGCTGGGAATTACAGGAAAATGTGCTTACGTGTATTCTGCTGTTCAGGTCTGGGATTCAGTCCTTGGAGCCGTCAATTTTCGGAGAAAAAATGAATGAAAACGCAGAGAGCCTGAGCCGTCGTTTGATTCGCAACTTCAACACCGCGCCGACCACGCATGACGTGCGCGAGCCTTTATACGATTCAGTCGGCGCGCGCCTGGCGCCGGGGACCGTGGCACAGAAGCTGGGCGCCAGCATAGATACTGTTGCGCCCGGCAAGATGTCGTGCCCATACCACTTTCACTACGCGCAGGAGGAGATGTTTATTATCCTGGAAGGGAGTGGCACGTTGCGGGTGGCGGGCGAAATGCTGCCGCTGCGCAGCGGCGACGTCGTCTTTATTCCGCCTGGTCCGGAATATCCGCACCAGATAGTGAATACCTCGGATCAGCCGCTGAAGTATCTCTCGGTCAGCACCAGGGAACAGCCGGAGGTGTGCGAATATCCTGACTCAGGGAAGTTTCTGGCGATGGCGTCTGCCGGCGGCGAACGGGTTTTCGATGTAGTGCAGCGCAGGTCGAACGACCTGGATTATTGGGATGGCGAACCGTGATGCCGTTACTGTGCTGCGTCAATAACGCAGCACGGTAACGCGTGGATCAGGCAGCCGCGTTGCTGTTTTGGTCCAGCCCGACGTCGCTGTTGGCGGCGTTATAAATGTCCAGATCCAGCAAACCTTCTTCCTTGGCCACCAGCACCGGCACCAGCATTTGTCCGGTGACATTGGTCATGGTGCGCATCATGTCGAGAATGCGGTCGATGGCGACCAGGTAGCCGATGCCTTCCAGCGGCAGGCCGGCCGAACTGAGCACCAGCGTCACCATCACGATTGCGGTACCGGGCACGCCGGCGGTGCCGAACGAGCCGAGCACCGAGGCCAGCATGATGATGAAGTACTGCGAAAAATCCAGCTGCAGGCCAAAATACTGGGCCACGAAAATCGAAGCAATCGCAGGATAGATAGCACCGCAGCCGTCCATCTTGATGCTGGCGCCGAGCGGTACGGCAAACGCCGCATATTCCTGTTTCACGCCGAGATTATGTACCACGCTGCGCAAGGCGATAGGCATCGAGGCAAAACTCGATGAGCTGGTGAATGCCACTTGCATCGCGGGAAAGGCGCCGCGGAAGAACCGGATTGGATTGAGGCGATGGCTCAGCAGCAGGCCACCGTACACCACTACGATGTGCAGCGCGCACGCTAAGTACAGGGTAAACACGAAATTCCCCAGCGGCAGCAGGCGCTCGAAACCGTAAGAACCAACCAGTGCAGCGATCAGGCCAAAGGTGCCGAGCGGGGTTATTTCCAGCACAAAGCGGGTGATCTGGATCATGGCGCTGCTGGCTTCACCCATCAGTTCACGCACCTGTTTCACCTTGTCGCCCAGCTTCACCAGCGCCATACCGAGCAGGCCGGCGAAGAAAATCACTTGCAGGATCTTGCCTTCAGACAGCGCCTTGAACGGATTCGACGGCACCACGTCCAGCAACACCTGGATCGGGGTTGGCACTGCGCGCACGGTGTAATTGGCAGCAATCGTAAGCTGGCCCAGGTTATGGCCCGGATTGGTGAAATTCGCGACCAGCAAGCCAACGCCAACCGCCAGCACCGCTGTAATGGCGAACCACAAGAAGGTCTTGCCACCCAATGCGGCAACGCTTTTCATGCCGTGCAAACTGGAAATGCTGTTGGTGACTGCAAAGAAAACCAGCGGCACGGCGATCATCTTGATCAGCGTGACGTACAGCGTGCCGAGCGGGCCGAACCAGGTTTCGGCGGGAGCGCCTACCAGCCAGCCGGCCAGCGCTCCGAGCACGAAGCCGCCCAGCACACGTTGCCAAAAGGGGATGCGGAACCAGAAAGAGAAAATGTTCATAGGGTAATCAGGGAATGAGTATGTGTCTTGCCGCAAAGCGGGTGGCAAGAGCGTGGTACGCCCGGGACAGGCGCGTAAACCGGACGACCCGAGAGTATCGGGGCTGGCTGCACCTGCGTCCAATATTTTTTTGCTCTATCGATATGGTTTATTGCTATATTGATATCGATGCTGGGCAAATCGTAAATAAGAAAGAAGTAGGGGCACATCGTTCCCACGCGTTACCGCGATAAGAAGTAACAGGCCTGATTAGCCGAAGCACACCGAATAAACCGGCGGCATGTTGCTGGAAATGGTTTGCCAGCTGTCGCCGCCGTTTTCCGACAGCCACACACTGCCGGTAGTCGAAGCCATCAACAGGGTGCGGCCATCATCCGTCACCGCAAGGCCATGGCGATAGATCAGGTCGTAGCAGTGCCGCTGAGGCAGACCGTTGCGCAAGGAGGTGAAGGACTTTCCACCGTCGGTGGTACGTGTGACCACCAGCGCTGCATCTGAGGGGATGCGTGTCTGGTCAGCCTGTGCGGGTACAAACCAGGCAGTATTGCCATCGCCCGGATGCACGGCTACGGCGAAACCGAAGTTTGACAATGGTGCCGGGTTGACCTCTTGCCAGTCCGCGCCAAAGTTGCTGGAGCGCCAGATGCCATTGTGGTGCTGGCACCAAAGCTGATCGGGGGTATCCCTGGCGCCGGTAATTCGATGCGGGTCTTGGATATTTTGATCGTCGACGCGCTCCGGCGGCATGTAGTTGGCGTTCATGCCTTTTGCGCTCAAACGCCAGCTGTCGCCGCCGTCATGCGTAACCCAGGCGCCACCGCAGGAAATGCCGACCAGGACATGGCGGCTGTCGCGCGGGTCAACGCAAATGCTGTGAATCCCCGGAACGTCGTAGCCGCCGCCGAACCATTCCAGGCGCTCGGGCGCATCCCACAAGGCGCGCACAAGCGTCCACGATTCGCCGCGGTCGATGGAGCGGAACAAGCCGCCTGGCAAGGTGCCGGCCCAGATGACGCCAGGCTGGTCGGCGCCCCCGCATGCGAGCGACCAGATGAATTTCACGCTCCAGTCGACTGGGTCGATTGAGTCTTCTGGTTTGACGGGATAAGCCGGTGCGGCAATTTCAGTCCACTGCTCTGTCGCAGCATCCTTGCGATGCAGCTTCACACCGAAATGGCCAAGATTCAACGCGGCGTAGACTGCGCCGTCGCGTGGGTCCTGCAGCACCATGGAAACCGGCTCGCCGAGAAAGGCAATCGGGCCCAGGGCCCAACCGCTATCTTGTTTTTGCAGCGAAAACAATCCTTTACGGCTTGCGATCCAGGCGCGTTCAGTCATGGTCAACCTCCGGAGAGAGCTTGCAGAACGTGCACCTTGCTGTGCGCCGTCAGCGGCGCGCTCAGATGCACGTGGTCACGTACGTTATGGCCGTCGATGAAAATCGCGACATTCGGCCGCAGGCAGCCTTGTTCATCGAGCAGATAAGCGCGTAAGCGCGGGTTGGATGCGAATGCTGTTTCCAGGCCGGCACGCAAGGTGAGGGCGTCGGTGTGGATTTCCGGCGCTGAGATAAAACGGGCAAGTTGCGGAGTAAAAATGAGTGTCGCCATAAATAGTCACCATCAATCACCATCAGTCGCCAGAAATGTTTGCGCATACTGTAATTACTATAGATCGAACCTGTATTTTTGCGATGCACGGGTGATAACTGCCGCTGATGAGCAAGGCAACGGTTCGATTTTCACTATAATGAGCCCATCCTTGCCCTCTGTCACTTCCCGGTTTGAAAACAACGCGCCAGCCTCTTTATCAACGTTTTGCCGAGCAGATCAGGGCTTCGCTGCAGAATGGCGTGCTGCGTCCCGGCGATCGCCTGAGCTCGGTGCGGCAGGCCAGTCGACAACACGGCTTGAGCGTAACGACCGTGGTGCGCGCCTACGAGCTGCTGGAAAGCGGCGGCTTGATCGAAAGTCATCCGCAGTCGGGTTATTTTGTGCGAGCCCGGTTTGCGGCGGAATCGGCATCAGCTTTGACACTTGATCCCGCGTTTCCCGCAGTTAATGTCTCCCCCGCCGAACCTGACCGATCGCAACCGCTACCAGTATCAGCCGAGGTAGACGTCAGCCGCCATGTATTGGCGACCCTCAAATCGATTCATCAGAACGATGCTATCCCGCTCGGCTCGCCGTATCCCGATCCGACCTTGTTCCCGGCCCGGCGCATCAGCCAATACAACGGCGCCATCCTGCGCAGCGGCGGTCCGCTGGGCGTGCTGGACGATTTGCCGCCCGGTCATCCGGACCTGATCCGGCAGATCGTCAGGCGCCATCTGGAAACCGGCCTCAGCGTCGATCCCGGCGATGTGGTGATCACGGTGGGTGCTACCGAGGCCATCAACCTGTGTTTGCAGGCGGTGGCGAAAGCGGGCGACACGATCGCGGTAGAGTCGCCGACCTTTTATGCGATGCTGCATGCGATTGAGCGGCTCGGCATGCGCGCCATCGAAATCCCAACCGATCCGAGATTGGGAATGGATATCGCGGCGCTGAAAAAAATCATGCAGAGCCAGCCGATTGCGGCCTGCATGGTGATGCCGAATTTCCAGAATCCGCTGGGTTTTGAAATGCCGGAAGAAAACAAGCGGCAACTGGTTGAGCTGGGTTCACGCTACAACATGCCGATTATCGAAAACGGCGTCTGCAACGAGCTGTATTTCGGCACAGCTCATCCGAGCGTGTTGAAGGCTTACGACAAGCGCGGCATCGTGCTGTATTGCTCATCGTTTTCCAAGAGCCTGACTTCCGCTTACCGCATTGGCTGGACCTTGCCGGGGCGTTATCGGGAGCAGGTGGAAAAGTTGAAATTCCTCAATACGCTCAGCACTTCGACTTTGCCGCAACGGGCCATAGCCGCTTACCTGACGGCAGGCGGCTATGACCGCCATCTGCGCCGGGTGCGACGCACCTTGCAACAGCGCTGCGACATCATGAGCGCTTTCGTCGGGCGCTTTTTCCCTGCGGGTACGCGCATCACGCGGCCTACCGGAGGATATGTGTTGTGGATAGAATTGCCGGCGGTGATCGATTCCATGGCCTTGTATCGGCAAGCGCTGGCGGAAGGCATAACGATTGCACCGGGCCGCTTGTTTTCAACTTCGGACGCCTATCGCAGTTTTATCCGCATGAATTACAGCTACAGCTGGACGCCGCAGATCGAACAGGCCATACGGCGCCTGGGCGAAATGCTGGCTGCCATACTGGAATAGATCACGCCATCTCTGTGGCCTGGCTCTCATCCAGGGCATCGAAAATCGCCATTCCGAATGCGGTAAGGATAGCGCGGCCGGTGCCGTCTTCGTTGAGAACGACGCTGACAATTTCAGCGTCTTCCAAGGCACTAAGATTACGCCGCAGAGTGCTCATGCGCTGCTCGACCCGCTTGCTGAGTTTTGCCAGAGACATTCCTGGTTCGGCGTAGTGACCGCGCGCGTCGTTAGCATCGGCATGCAGTGCGGACAAGATCGCCAGCACTGCGTCGTCAATCTGATCGTCCCAGTTCATCATCGAATTACGCCGCAAGCTGCATGGAGCGCCGCATCAGTACCGGGATCGATTTCGATGTCGGCGTGCGCGCCTGGTCGGCGAAGCTATTGAGCGGTACCAGCGGATTGGTTTCCGGGTAATAGCCGCTGATGCAGCCGCGCGGAATATCGTATTCAACCAATAGAAAACGGTCGGCACGGCGCTCGATGCCGTCGTCCCAGACACCGATCAGATCGACCCGGTCACCGGGTGCGAAACCCAGCATCTGGATATCGAGCAGGTTGGCAAATACCACGCGCCGTTGCCCGAATACGCCGCGATAACGGTCGTCCAGTCCATAGATGGTGGTGTTGTACTGATCATGCGAACGGGTGGTCATCAATACCATCAGTTCCGGGCCGTATTTGCGGCGCGCCTGGTGAATCGGCGTGTCTTTGGGAATCGCATGCACGATGAACTGAGCCCGTCCGCTGGCGGTTTTCCAGACCCGTTCGCGCGACGCCACGCCAAGGTGGAAGCCGCCCGGCTGCTTGATGCGCAGGTTGTAATCCTTGAAGGCGTCGTACACTTTTTCAATGTCGTCGCGGATCAGCGCGTAGTCTTTGACGTAGTCGAGCCAGCGCGTGCGGCTTTGTTTCAGCGTGGCGTGCGCCAGGCGCGCAACAATGTCGATTTCCGACAAACAGGTTTTTGCGACGGGTTTGTTGATGCCGTAAGAAATGTGCACCATGCTCATTGAGTCTTCCACGGTCACGCCTTGCGGGCCGCTTTCCTGCCGGTCGATTTCGGTGCGGCCCATGGTCGGCAGGATCAGGGCGTCCTTGCCGTGGATCAGATGGCTGCGATTCAGTTTGGTGGTGATGTGCACGGTCAGTGCGCAAGACTGCAATGCCTGCCATGTGCGCGGCGTATCGGGTGTCGCCATGGCGAAGTTGCCGCCGAGTCCGATGAATACCTTGACCTGTCCTTGCAGCATCGCTTCAATCGTGCCGACCACGTCGAGACCATGCTCACGCGGCGGCTTGAAGCCGTAAACCTGTTCGATGCGGTCGAGGAAAGCGGCGGTCGGTTTTTCGTCGATGCCGACGGTGCGGTCGCCTTGCACGTTGGAATGGCCGCGCACCGGACACAAGCCGGCGCCGGGGCGGCCGATATTGCCGCGCAATAGCATCAGGTTGGAAACCATCTGGATCGTCGCGACGCCATGCTTGTGCTGTGTCAGGCCCATGCCCCAGGTAGCGATGACGTTTTTGCCGCGCACGTACACTTGCGTCAATCGTTCGATATCGTCCCGGCTGACACCCGATTCGGTGACGATGTCGTCCCAGCTTTCGGCGCGGATATCGGCGGCAAACTCTTCGAAGTAGGCCGTGTGTTCTGCAATAAACTGGACGTCGATCACCCGTTCGCTCTGGTCTTGCAGCGCCAGGTCGTCCAGTTCCAGCACCCGCTTGATGACGCCCTTGACCAGCGCCAGGTCGCCGCAGAGGGTAGGGCGGATAAACATGTTGCTGATGCTGGTGCCGGAGCGCGACAGCATGTCAGACGGATGTTGCGGGCTGGAGAAGCGCTCCAGTCCGCGCTCGCGCAAGGGATTGATGGAGACGATGGTGGCGCCGCGCTTGGCGCATTCGCGCAGCTCGCCCATCATGCGCGGGTGATTGGTGGCGGGATTCTGGCCGAAGATCAGGAAGGTATCGGCCAGGTCGAAATCGTCCAGCGTTACCGTACCTTTGCCGACGCCGACGGTTTCCGGCAAGCCGACGCTGGTCGGCTCGTGGCACATGTTGGAGCAATCGGGAAAGTTGTTGGTGCCGTATTCGCGCACGAACAACTGGTACAGAAATGCAGCCTCATTGCTAGTGCGGCCGGACGTGTAGAACGATGCCTGGTTCGGATCGTCCAGCGTGCTCAGGTGATCGCTCATCAGGCTGAACGCGTCTTGCCAGGAGATCGGCTGGTATTTGTCGCTGGCGGCGTCGTACACCATTGGTTCGGTCAGGCGGCCGTGCTCTTCCAGTTCGTAGTCCGATTGCTGCAGCAATGCACTGACGCTGTTTTGCGCAAAAAAATCTGCCGTGACGCGCTTGGAGGTAGCTTCCGCCGCCACCGCCTTGACGCCGTTTTCGCAAAACTCAAAGGTCGATGCATGATCGCGATCCGGCCAGGCGCAGCCCGGACAGTCGAAGCCGTCTGGCTGGTTCTGCGCCAGCAGGGTACGCACACCACCGCCCGGCACTCTCTCTTTAAGCAAGTGCAAAGCTACATATTTCAAGGCGCCCCAGCCGCCGGCAGGGTGGTTATATTGCTGGATTTTCTGGTCGCTCAATTTTGTTCCCCGGAGCATCTTGCGCAAATCGCGCAGAGTCCGTGGGAGTGTAATTGGCGCCCGTTGATAGCAGCATGTACAGTCAATACGATGATTTTAGGGCACAGTTACAATTTTCGATGTAACTGTGCTTGTTATTGGTGCGTTGTCAGGATGAGTTGCCGATTGTTGTGCCGGTTTGGCTATTTATGACCGCCGCCGCCATGGCCACCACTACCGCTGGTAAAGTCACCACCGTGACCGCCGCCATGATCTCCATGTCCGCCACCATGGCGACCGCCATCGCCGCCGCCGGCATAAAGTGGATTGGCGGCGACATAAGCTATGACACTATGGTCAAGCATGCCCGGTGGTGCGGTCTGACTTAAATCGAATTTATCAAGATAATCGGCGCCGTCGAAATTCCAGGCGAATGAATTATCGCCCACGACGAATTTAACGATTTCGCCGCCGGTAACGTTTACGTAGGTTGTATCCGGAGTGATAACGATGGTGCGCGTGGCGGCGGTTACTACCGCCGGATCACCCATAAGATCGATTCTGGGCGGTAACGAGCATGCGGCGCATAGCGCAGTTGCAGCCATTGTCTGGATAAGCAATTTGGCGTTCATGGCTCCTCCTGAAACAGATGTGGCGAGAGGGCAACATGTGGATGTCGCGAGCCACGTCTCGTTAGAGTGCGTCGTGCCTGGCTTTGTTCATCGATGTTTGATACAGAAAAGCCCGGCGCTCATTCCCGATTTGGAGGGGAGAGGGCCGGGCTTTACATTTTTGAATCGGGCTGCTGCCTGGTCGGCATGTACCAAATCCTATGAGGGCAGCTGATCTGCCCGTCGTAGAAGATATTAAACGTTAAACAGGAAATTCAAGACGTCACCATCCTTGACCACGTATTCCTTGCCTTCAGCGCGCATCTTGCCGGCTTCCTTGGCGCCTTGTTCACCCTTGTGGCTGATGAAATCGTCATAGGCAATGGTTTGCGCACGGATAAAGCCGCGTTCGAAATCGGTGTGGATCACGCCTGCAGCCTGTGGGCCGGTATCTCCGACATGGATAGTCCATGCCCGTACTTCCTTGACGCCGGCGGTGAAGTAGGTTTGCAGGCCGAGCAGTTTGAAGGCGGCACGGATCAAACGATCCAGGCCAGGTTCTTCCATGCCCATGTCGGCCAGGAATTCGTGTTTGTCAGCTTCGTCCAGATCGGCTATTTCCGATTCGATGGCGGCGCAGATGGCGACGATAGGAGCATTTTGCGAAGCCGCGTAAGCGGTCAGCTGATCTAGCAGGGGATTGTTGGTGAAGCCGTGGTCGGAGACGTTGGCGACATACATGGCCGGCTTGGCGGTGATCAGGCACAGCGGTTTGATCAGGGCCATTTCTTCGGCGTCGAGGCCACAGGCGCGCACCGGCTTGGCTTGATCCAGTTCCGGCATCAGGCGTTCCAGCAGGGCGACCAGCTTGGCGGCATCCTTGTCGCCGGAGCGGGCTTTCTTGCTTTCGCGATGGATGGCTTTTTCAACCGTGCCCATGTCGGCCAGCGCCAGCTCGGTCTGGATCACGTCGATATCATCCAGCGGATTGATTTTGCCGGCGACGTGGATCACGTTGTCGTCTTCAAAGCAGCGTACGACGTTGACGATGGCGTCGGTTTCGCGGATATGCGCGAGGAACTGGTTGCCCAGGCCTTCACCTTTGGAGGCGCCAGCCACCAGGCCGGCGATATCGACAAATTCCACGGTCGCCGGCAGGATGCGTTCCGGCTTGACGATCTCGGCCAGCGCCTTCAGGCGAGGATCGGGCACTTCTACCATGCCGACGTTCGGCTCGATGGTGCAGAAAGGATAGTTTTCTGCCGGAATGCCTGCTTTAGTCAGCGCATTGAAGAGGGTAGATTTGCCGACGTTGGGGAGGCCGACGATGCCGCATTTGAGACTCATGGAAAAACTTTCTAAATCAATAGGTTACAGGTGGCGACAGGCGTTGCGGCTCAAGATTTATCTGGTCCGCAATGACAGGACCCGTAATTGTCAGACACGCAACAAAACCAGCAAAATCGAGAGTGTTTTCACAAATTTTGCGCGGATTCTGTTCAAAAAAGATGACTATTGTAACTCTGTCGGAAGGCCTTCTACAAAGGCTGCAGCCTAAAAACGATCTATATCTCCGGGATCGCATTTTGCGCGGCTTTTGCGCACGACCAGGATGGCGATCACGAACCTCTTACGTTATGAATCAATACGCTCGACCGACGAATACTTTACAGTCGGAGAAGTATCCTTCTGCACCAGAGAGTTGTCAGATGGATTTCGCATGGAAAGCAGATGAGCAGGTAGCCTGTTTATAAGTTTGAGTGCAGATTTCTCCACTCGACGGAAAATAACCGCTGCGGTAATGCTAGCTGCAATTGAAATCAAAATGATTAAGAAGATATGGGGCGTGTCGAGAGTTCCGAGTTCGGAAAATTTAATCGTTAAATAAGACGTGAGCGAAATAATCACACTGAAGTGGACCAAATATAAAGGGAATGAAATTTCACCTAGAAACTGGGAAAGTTTCGACGAGAAAAAACCAATGGCCCAGTCAGATGTGTAAAAACAGAACACGAGAGCCGTCGAAGTCACGACGTTTATATTTATGTATTGCCAGAAATGTGGCTGTCTTTTGGAAAGTGTGTAGATAATTGCAATGGTTATCAATAACGCTATAGCGGCAAAACGCCATATTCCAGATGCTCGCAGCCGGTTGAAGACGCCATTTGCCCGGTATTGCGCAAACAGTACTCCGATAAAGAAAAGACAATAAAATGATTGGGCAATGACTAGAAAAATAATCATTGCATACAATATCTTAATCGGGTTTTTGAGCCGGGTAGAAAGATATAAGTATAGGAAGACTAGCAGTGAGCCCACTAACTCAATAGACATCGTCCAAAGAAACGGATTGTACGAAACAATTTTTGAATGTCCGTCATAGACTAAATAAAACGAATAGCGCAGTAAGGAAATCAAACTTGGCTCAAAAGGTATGAACGAACCAAGCCAATCTTCACGATGGACAATTTTCGCTGCGGCAACATTGTGGTTAGCCCCGGCCAGCATCAAGACATACACGATTGCACAGGAAAGCAAAATCGGGACAGTCAGACGAAAATACCGTTTAATCAACAGTGAGTCCAAGAGCGTAAGATCCGCCTTTTTAGAGAAACCAGACGAAAGTGCATCTCCGGAAAGAATAAAGAAAACGGTTACAGCTAAGCCGCCATTGGATAAAAAATAAATGAAATCGCTGCGAAACATCGGCACTAAATTACCAAATGTCTCATTCGCCAGATGGAAAAATAACACGACAAGTGCGGCCCACCCTCGGATACCGTCAATTTCGTGCAGTCGGTTTTTCATTAGGACATTATCCTGTGCGGCAAATAGCCATTAGTTGTCTGGCATTAATTTCTAGCTTTATTAATCCTGACGTCTGCAATCGTATTGACGGTTTTAGCGGCCTTATTTAGCGGTATGCAACTGCATGGTTGCAGCCTCGAATTTGCCTTCGCAAAGCTGGGGAATGATTTTCAGGCTGTCGCTGATGGCATCTTCGATCAACACTTGTTCATCCTTGCGCGGGCGATGCAGTACAAAATCGGCAACCACCTGCTGCAAGTTCAAGCTGCGTGGATGACCGATACCCAGCCGCAGGCGCCAGTAATCCTGGGTGCCAAGGGCAGCTGTGATGTCTTTTAAGCCATTATGTCCGCCCGACGAGCCGCCCTTTTTCAATTTGGCGCTGCCCGGCGGCAGATCCAGCTCGTCATGCACCACCAGGATTTCTTCCGCCGAGATCTTGTAGAAACGCGCCAGACCACCGACCGATTGACCGGAGCGGTTCATGTAAGTCTGCGGTTCCAGCAGCCAGACTTCCTGGCCGGTGATGCTGGCCTTGGCGACGAAGGCGTTGAAGCGTGCTTCCCTGGCCAGTCTGCAGCCGAGATCGTTGGCCAGATTGTCGACCAGCCAGAAGCCGGCGTTGTGACGGGTTTGCTCGTATTCCGGGCCGGGATTACCGAGGCCGACGATGAGACGAATGGACATAGGTTTGCTTTGTACTTTTTTGGACTTTGCCGATTTTGACTTTGCCGATTATCGCGGATATTGCGCAACAGCGTCCAATTCTGATCCGGCGATTTATCTTAAACAGCTTTGCAACAATAAAAAACCCGCCACGAAGGCGGGTTTTTCGACCAGAAAACCGCTCTGGTAAATACGGCGATTGCTATTACTTCTTGTCGGCAGCAGGAGCATCAGCAGCTGGTGCAGCTGCAGCGGCTGGCGCTTCAGCTTCAACCTTGCCGGCTGGGATCGATGCAGTAGCGATAGTCAGGTTTTCTTGCGAAACCGCTGACACGCCCTTAGGTAACTTCAGATCAGCCAGGTGGATCGAGTGACCGACTTCGATGTTGGTCAGGTCGACTTCGATGAATTCTGGCAGGTCGGCTGGCAAGCAAGCGATGTCCAGGTCAGCGGTAACGTGGCTGATGATGGCGCCAGACAATTTCACTGCAGGAGCTACGTCTGCATTGACGAAATGCAGAGGCACTTTAACGTGAATTGCTTGTTTTGCATCAACGCGCTGGAAGTCAGCGTGCAATACCAGTTGTTTGTATGCGTGGACTTGGAAGTCGCGCAGCAGAACTTTCTGTACCGCGCCGTCGATTTCGAGATCGAGGATCGAGGAGTGGAAAGTTTCTTTTTTCAGCGCGTGGTACAGCGCATTGTGGTCCAGCGAGATATTCACCGGCGCGTCGGAACCACCATAAACGATACCTGGGGTTTGGCCAGCATTGCGCAGGCGGCGGCTCGCTCCGGTCCCCTGCTCTTTGCGTACAAATGCGATTACTTTCATTTTGAAGCTCCATTGTGTGCCGGACTATTTAATGTCCGGCGGTAAAAATTCCCCGCGACCAGGGAATTCGAAAAATTGCGGGAAAGAGTTTAAGAGACGCCGAAGGGCGGCGAATTACTCTGTCCCCAACTGACTAAGTCAAACTGTTAAATTGCAAAGTACAGTATTTATTCAGCAAACAGCGACATGACCGAATCGCCCTTGGTAATACGCTTGAACGTTTCAGCCAGCAACTCGGCACATGACAACTGGCGGATCTTGCCGCAGGCTTTGGCTTCTGCCGACAGCGGGATAGTATCGACAACTACCAGTTCATCCAGCGGCGAATTGACGATGCGCTCGAGGGCAGGGCCGGACAGCACCGGATGTGTACAGTAAGCCACTACTTTCTTGGCGCCGCGCTCTTTCAATACTTCGGCTGCCTTGGTCAGGGTGCCGGCGGTATCGACCATGTCATCCATGATCACGCAGTTACGGCCTTCGACTTCACCGATGATGTTCATGACTTCAGATACATTCGCCTTCGGCCGGCGCTTATCGATAATTGCCAGGTCGCAATTCAGGCGTTTTGCCAGTGCACGGGCGCGAACCACGCCGCCGACGTCCGGCGATACGACCAGCAGGTCGTCGTAATTCTTGCTAACCAGGTCGCCCAGCAAAATTGGCGATGCGTATATATTGTCGACCGGAATGTCGAAGAAGCCTTGGATCTGGTCAGCGTGCAGATCCATGATCAAGACACGTTCGACGCCGGCTTCCTGCAACATGTTGGCGACAACCTTGGCGGAAATCGCAACCCGCGCCGAGCGTGGGCGGCGATCTTGCCGTGCGTAGCCATAGTAAGGAATCGCTGCGGTAATCCGGCCGGCCGAAGCACGCTTCAAGGCATCGACCATCAACATGATTTCCATCAGGTTGTCATTGGTCGGCGCGCAGGTCGATTGCAGCACGAATACATCTTTGCCACGCACGTTCTCGTTAATCTCGACCATTACTTCGCCGTCGGAGAATTTGGTAACGTTGGCTTTGCCTAGCGGGATACCGAGTTGCTTGGCAACTCCAATAGCTAGTTCCGGGTTTGCGTTACCGGTAAAAACCATCAGGTTTTCGTTTGCCATGGATATCCCTGGATACTGTCGTTAAAAAGTTGAAAAGCCGACAATGCCAGACTGGTGCAGTCTTGCGTTGGCGGCTTATGTGTTCGCTGTGTGCAGTTTTGTATTTCTGATGCGGCGTAATGTGACTACCGCTGTAAGACCAAATTTCCTGCTGGACATTATTGTCCGTATTTAATGGCAGGGGAAGAAGGATTCGAACCTTCGAATGCTGGAATCAAAATCCAGTGCCTTAACCAGCTTGGCGATTCCCCTACGCAACTTGTTGTCTACCATAAATCCGCGCCGCATTTGAAATGCTGCGCTTGAATCTGATGCTAAACCGAATTCTGTACTTCTTTACTACTTCAGCAACCCTGCGAGCGGATGTTCCTGCATCGCCTTGGCTTTCCATGCTTTCCAGTGACTCGGTACCAGTTTCAGTACTTCCTCGGCCTCGTTTTCTTGTGTAAAGCCACAAAAAACACAGGCGCCGGATCCGGTCATTCTGGCATCTCCATAATTACTGAGCCATTTGATGGCATCGGCAACTTCTGGGAACTGCTTGGCAGCCACGGGTTCCAAATCGTTTTTTCCGAAGAGCTTTTTAGTACCTATCGAAAAGTCCGTCATTTTGACGGGTTTCGTACACCTTGTCAATTCCGAACTTGAAAAAATTAATGCAGTCGGAATTGTTACGCCGGGCTGAATTATAACGAACCACAGCCCGGGGGTGTCAAGCATTTGTAAGGTTTCTCCTATTCCTTCTGCAAATGCATTCCGCCCGAACAGGAAAAACGGCACATCAGCGCCTAATTGCAGGCCCAAAGCCATTAATTCTTCACGTGACAGGCCGCCATGCCAGAGATGGTTGAGCGCCATCAGTGTGGTGGCTGCATCGGAAGAGCCGCCGCCCAGTCCGCCGCCCATAGGCAAATTCTTTTCGATGCGGATGTTTGCGCCTAATGCTGCAGGGGCAATTCCTGCAGCGCCGGCCTTTTCACGTATCGCGTTTTGCAGCAATTTGCCGGCGCGGACGATCAGATCGCTTTCTTCGGGCACGCCCGCAATCTCGGTGGTGCGGCGGATCTGGTCGTCAGCGCGCACTTCGAAATGCAAAAGATCGCTGAAATCGACCAGCTGGAACACGGTTTGGAGCAGATGATAGCCATCCGGGCGGCGTCCGGTGACGTGTAAAAACAGATTCAGCTTGGCTGGCGCCGGGCAGTTGTTCAGCGTGCGTGTCATTACAAACTCGTTGTGGTTAGTGCGGCTGGCGGCTGTCGATGACGATGCGGATCGCGACATCGCCGGCTTGCGTGGCGTTGCGCGCCAGGTCTATCCGTTTCGGATAGCTTTCGGCGCCGTTGCCCAGGTCTTGCCAGTTGGTATATTGGATCTGCCAGTTGTCGGCTGTGGTAACGTTGAAGCTGTCGGCGGCAGCCGGCGGGATCGCTGTAAAGCGCTGGCCGGCGGCGCTCTGGCCGAATCCTTGCAACCAGTCGCGCAGGCCGGCAATCGGCAATGGCCAGCCCAGCGCCTGCACCGTCAGCGCATCGACATCGCTGGCGCTGCGCACGGGCTGCCCACTTTGCTTGAGTGTTGCCTGGTCAGCGGCAATATTGATGGTGGCCAGGGTTTGTCCCAGAGGAGAGAGCAGGGTGATCACTGTTTCCTGCTTGTCCTGCGACCAGGTAAAGCTGCCGTGCACTGCTTGGTCTTTGCCGTTCTGCTGATAACGTATTGACAGGCGGCCGCTGACGTCGATGGCTTGATGGTATTGCCGCGTTGCGCCGCTGGTGGTGGCGCCAGTTGTGACAGTAGATGTGGATGATGGCGACAAAGTGCTACAGCCGCTGAGCACAACGGCGGCCAAGGCAACCGCCGCCAGGCCGCTGCGCCGGATTGCCGGCAGCATCAGCCGCGTGATCTTGCTGGTCTTGATCTTGGTCTTGCCTGATACATGCATCATATGCTGGCGCCCAGCCGTGTCAGCGTGTTTTTCAGCGCGTCGTTTTGCGGATCTTTCTGGCGCACTTCCCGCCACAATTTTTGCGCATCGGTTTTTTGTCCTTTAACCCACAGGACTTCACCCAGGTGCACGCCGATTTCCGGATCGGGCAGCAAGCCGTAGGCATTGCGCAGCCGTGATTCGGCTTCGTTCAGATTACCCATGCGATATTGCACCCAGCCCATGCTGTCGACAATGAAGGGATCTTGCGGCGCCAGCGCCAGCGCTTTCTGAATCAGAGCCAACGCTTCCGGCAAACGGATATTGCGCTCCGCCAGCGAGTAGCCGAGCGCGTTATACGCTTGCTGATTCTCCGGCGCCAGCGCGATCAGCTTGCGCAGCGCGGTTTCCATGGCGCTCAGGTTGTTCAGTTTTTCTGCTGTCATGGCGTAGTCGTACAGCAGGTCAGGATTTTCCGGTTGCGTCTTGAGCGCCGTCTCCAGGACTTTGAATGCTTCTTGTGGACGATTGGATTCGCGTAGCAATTGTGCTTCCACCTGGGTTACCTGGGATTTTTCATGTTCGCCATTGGTCTCGATCTCGGCCAGCACCCGGCGCGCACCGTTCAGGTCGCCGCGTTTGGACAGTAGCTGGGCGCGCCGCAACTGGGCATCCAGATAGGCATCGCCCGGTTCGACTTGGGCCAGCCATTTCAGTGCGGCATCGGTGTCGTTCCGATCGGCGGCAATCTGCGCCAGGATCAGCAAGGCCTGTGTGTTGTCGCGCGCTTCGTTCGGATGCAGGCCCAGTTGCTCGACATAGCTGATCAGGTAACGTTCTGCAGCCTTGGTGTCGCCGATCTGCGCATTTAACAGGCCGAGCGCCAGCAGCGTGGTGACATCCTGCTTGTCGCTTTTGAGCAGGATTTCAAATTGACTGCGGGCCTGTTCATATTTCTTCTGGTCGATCAGGGTACGCGCATAAGCTACCCGCACTTCACGCGAACCCGGATACTTCTTGAGGAAGTCGGTCAGGATGGGTTCGACGTTTTTACTGTCCGGTGCGACTTGCGCGCTGGTCAGGATCGCCAGTTCAGAATCGGGCTTGAGATTCAGCGCAATCTTTGCTTCCTCCTGGGCGCGGATGCTGTTGCCAGTGCTAAAGGCTTGCTGCGCCAGCGCCAGATGCGCTTCCGACATTGCGGAGTAAGGCGTGACCAGTTGCTCCAGCAAGGTAAACGCAGCGGCCTTGTCTTGCGCCCGCGCCAGCAAACGCTGGATCTGCAGCATCATCACGCCACGTGCTTGCGGCGGCGCATCCTGCAGGCGTTTTTCGAGAATCGGCCTGGCCTCTGCCAGATTGTTGCTGAGCATGATGAAGCCGAGGTAATACTGGGTTGCCTCGTCCGAATCCGGCGCCAGTTCACGCCACAGGCGGATGGCGACCAGCGCTTCGTTGGCTTGTTTGGCGCTGAGCGCCATTTCGGCCGCGCGCCGGGCCAGGCGCGGGTCACGGGTTTGCTGGGCCGCCCCCAGCAGGGTTACGTATGCGGATTGCCAGTTGCCGCGCTGGAAAGCGATTTCGGAACTGAGTATTTTGAACAGGAGTTCCTTGGACAACGCCACTGACGGCAAATGTTCTTCCGGCGGCTTGACCGGCATCACCCTGGGCGCCAGCTTGCGGCTCGTGATCTGCTCGGGACTGGTCGTCGCGGCAGCTGCAGGTGTTGTGCTGACTGCACCTGTGGCAGCATCAGGATTTGTAGCATCGTTGCCCGGTGTTACACCGGCGCAAGCCGACAGCAAGGTGGAGAGCGTTACAATGGCAAGGGTTTTTTTCAAGGGAATATCCTGGCTTGGCATGCATTTGTAGAGACCTGATGTGGAAAATCCAAAATAAAGATTACATTCAGGTCCATAGTCATTTCCCGAAAACTGGTTTTCAGAGGTAATCTTGATTTTACGCCCAACCAGAGAGCAATGCGCAGTCGCGACCTCCGGATTTGTTTCAAAAAGTACATAAAAATAGTTGAATCGATTATGCCATTTCACGCAAGAACGTATCTGAACCATGCCCGAATTACCTGAAGTCGAAGTGACGCGACGTGGCGTTGCGCCGCATCTCGACGGTCGTGCGGTGACTGCCGTGACCTTTCGCCACCGCGGCCTGCGCTGGCCGTTTCCGCTCGATTTGCCGGAACTGCTGATCGGGCACAAGGTACGCAGCACCGGCCGTCGCGGCAAGTATTTATTATTGCGCTTCGATCACGGCACCGTGATTATCCATCTGGGGATGTCCGGGCATCTACGTATCCTGGAGCTTGGGGTCGAACCGCAAAAACATGACCATTTCGATCTGGTGGTTGGCCGGCAGTTGCTGCGCCTGACCGATCCGCGGCGTTTCGGCGCGGTACTCTGGCATGCCGATGCCGACGGTCCGGTGGAGCAGCACGTGCTGCTGGCAGGGTTGGGGCTGGAGCCGCTGGAAGATATTTTTTCCGCGCAGATTCTTTATCAAAAGACGCGTAACCGCAGCGCGTCGATCAAGCAGGTGCTGCTGGCCGGCGACATTGTGGTCGGGGTCGGCAATATCTACGCGTCCGAGAGCCTGTTTCGCGCCGGTATCAATCCAAAAACGCCAGCGCATCGCATCAGCCTGGCACGCTATGAACGGCTGGTTGATGCCATTCGGATAATTTTAGCGGCGGCAATTGACAAGGGTGGCAGCACTTTACGTGATTTTATTGGTGCCGATGGTCAATCTGGTTACTTCCAACAGAGTTATTTCGTCTATGATCGTGCTGGGTTGCCGTGTAGAAATTGTGGAACGTTGATTACGCAGATTAAACAGGGGCAACGTTCGACGTTTTATTGCAAAAAATGTCAGAAGTGAATATGTCTGAAATGCATGTCAGAAATGCATATTAAAGAAAATCAGAGAAGATAGGCGAGAGAGATAGTGAGCAATCTAGTCCAAAAATTCCAGGAATACAGCGAGTGGCGTACCGGCGTGGCGGGCGCCTTGCGACGTTATCAGACGTGGGCGAGCGCCTCGAAGCTGTCGGATGTCGCCAGCGAGCAGCGCATCAGCCGGGCCTTGGCACGTCTGACCGACGATAAATTATCGATCGCCTTCGTTGCTGAATTTTCGCGTGGCAAATCGGAACTGATCAATGCGATCTTTTTCGCCGATTACGGCCAGCGCATCTTGCCGTCAGCCGCCGGCCGCACCACCATGTGTCCGACCGAGCTGCTGTATGACGCTTCTTTCCCGTCGTGCATCCGTCTGTTGCCGATAGAAACCCGGGCAGAATCGCAATCGACCAGCGACTACAAGGGAGCACATCATGTCTGGACGGTGTTGCCGCTGGATATTTCATCCACCGACGGCATGCTGGAAGCTTTCAAGCAGGTCAGCCTGACCAAATGGGTGCCGGTGGAAGAGGCCAAGCTCTACGGCCTCTACGATGAGGACGATCCTGACGCCGCGATGACCATCGATGCGTTGGGCCGCGTCGAAATTTCGCAATGGCGCCATGCCATCGTCAATTTCCCGCATCCCTTGCTGAAAGAGGGGCTGGTGATTATCGATACGCCGGGCTTGAACGCGATCGGAACCGAGCCGGAGCTGACGCTCAACCTGATTCCCAACGCCCACGCGGTATTGTTCATTCTGGCGGCAGATACCGGCGTCACCAAAAGCGACATCGACGTCTGGCGCCATCATATCGGCAGCGGCGCGGGCCGCATGGTGGTGCTGAACAAGATCGACAGCATGTGGGATGAGCTGCGCTCGCCGTTCGAGGTAGAGCAGCAAATCAGCCGGCAGGTATCGAGCGTGGCGCACACGCTGGGGTTGGCGGAGACGCAGGTGTATCCGGTATCGGCGCAAAAGGGCTTGGTCGGCAAGATCAACGGCGAGTCTCATCTGCTGAAGAAAAGTCGTTTGCCGGCTCTGGAAAATGCTTTGTCGCGCGAGTTGATCCCGGCCAAGCGCGACATCATCCGGTCCCAGCTGATTGGCGATATCCACGATCTGACGGTCACCAAGCAAGCCTTGATGTCGGCGCATATCCGCAGCGTGGTTGAGCAGTTGCTGGAATTGAAGAGCTTGCGCGGCAAGAATACTTCCATCATCAGCCACATGATGAAGCGTATCGATATCGAGAAAAAAGAATTCGACGAAAGTTTGCTGAAATTGCAGGGTACGCGCATGGTGTTTGCACGCTTGTCGGCGGGCGTGTTTTCGACGCTGGGCATGGGCTTGCTGAAAGAAGAAATCCGTAAAACGCGGGAGACCATGGAAGGCAGCATGTTCACCGCCGGTTTCCGCCACGCTGTGAAGGATTTCTTTGACAAGGCGCAGGAGAACCTGATGCTGTCGGGACAGAAGACGGATGAAATTTCGGAAATGATGACTATCATGTACCGCAAGTTCTCGACCGAACACGGGCTGGCACTGTCGACGCCGATGCCGTTCTCGCTGGACAAGTATCGCAATGAAATCAAAGTGATCGAAACCGCTTATCATCGCCAGTTCGGCACGGTCACCTTGGTCAAGACCAGCCAGGTGGTGCTGATGCAGAAATTCTTCGATTCGATCGCCTCGCGCGTGAAGCAGAGCTTCTTGCAAGCCAACCGTGACGTCGACGCGTGGCTCAAGGTGGTGATGGCGCCGCTGGAAGAACAGATCCGCGCCCACAAGTCGCAGCTCAAGCAACGTACCGATTCGATTGAGCGGGTGCATGTGGCGATTGACAGCCTCGAAGAAAAAATCGAGTCGGTGGAAATGTTGCAGAGGGAACTGACTGCACAAAGGAATACTTTGATGGCGTTGGAAAACGATTTGAGAAATGCGCTGGGAAGCGAAACCCATGTCGGAACAGAGTTTAATAGCCACCGAAGCGTGGCGAATTACTCTGTCCCCATCTGATCAGATTGGTAGTTTGAAGTACGTACATGTCGTTGTAAAACCGCAGTGAGATAGATTTGAAAATTATTTGTAACACCGCGAACGACCTCGCATCAGCTAAATTTGCAGACCCGTCTTTTTCCGCTGCGGTGATTCTCTGGCAGAAGCAACATGGTCGCCACGCATTGCCGTGGCAACAGACGCGTGATGCCTATCGTGTCTGGCTGTCTGAAATCATGCTGCAGCAAACGCAGGTGGCCGCTGTGATTCCGTACTACCAGCGTTTCCTGTCAAGTTTCCCGGATGTGCAGGCCCTGGCGGCCGCACCGAGCGAAGAGGTGATGGCGCATTGGAGCGGCTTGGGTTATTACACACGAGCGCGCAATTTGCATCGCTGCGCGCAACGCGTGGTGGCCGAACATGGCGGGATATTTCCGCGGGATCCTGAACTGTTGCAAGATCTGCCCGGTATCGGTCGTTCGACAGCTGCTGCCATTGCGGCATTCTCTTACGGTGTGCAGGCCGCGATTTTGGATGGCAACGTCAAACGTGTGTTCGCCAGGGTGTTCGGGATCGATGGTTATCCCGGCGCCAAGCCGATTGAAGATGCAATGTGGCGCCGCGCAGTGGCGCTGTTACCGGAACAAGGTCTGGAATCGTATACCCAAGGGTTGATGGATCTCGGGGCAACGCTTTGCACACGCAGCAAACCATCTTGCGGGACTTGTCCGCTGGCGCAACGCTGCGTCGCACTGGCCACCGACAGGGTTGGGCAACTGCCGGTGCGCAAACCGAAAAAAGCCATTCCTGAAAAACATACCGGCATGTTGGTGATCGTCGATCAGCAACAGGTTTTGCTGGAGCAGCGCCCTGACAGCGGTATCTGGGGCGGCTTGCTGTCGCTGCCGGAAATTGTGCCAGGAGCAGATTTCGACGCAACGTTAAGTCGCGCCACCGCAGCGTTCGGTGCAGTAGCATCATGCGAGCCGCTGCAACCGTTCACCCACGTCTTTACGCATTTCAAACTGCAGATATCACCATTCCAGATTACGCTTGAGCGACGACTGGAAGGTGTGGCCCAGGCCAACTACGTTTGGTATCCGGCTGAAAAACTGGCAGACGCGCCGCTGCCGGCGCCGGTCAAGAAATTGTTGCTGGAAGTTTTTCGCGAAGCCGATTTGTTCGCTTGAATCTGCTGTATATGCGACGAGCAGATCGAACTAACCGGGGTCAGAGTGAACTTTCGGCATGCTTTACCGCCGAAACTTCACTCTGACCCCGCTTAGTGGACCACGGAGCAGACGTCGTAAAACAAAAAGAAACAAACCTGCCATAAGTGAGTTATCTCTCTTCGAAGCCGTGATGTGGGGTCAGAGTCAAGTTTCGCGATAAAACCTGCGAAAGTTGACTCTGACCCCAGATCACTCCGTCGTCGATTCGCATCTGCCTAGATGATGTTGTGCTGTAGTAGATATTGATGGACTATGCCAAGCCGCTCGCGGCCGTCGATCAGTTCCAATAGCTTCTGGCGCGCTTTCAATGGGATCGGCAGGATCTCGCACCAGCGGTTGGCGACCCAGCCCGCATTGTCGAATTGCATCGGCAATGCAAACGGGCTGGCGAAATTTGCGCCATGTGTGGCGCGACCTTTCTTGTCGATGTCGTCAATCACCAGCTTCAAAGTACTGGCGCATTGCAGATGGATTTCATCGGGACGCGTTACCTGGTCCGATTCTATCAGCGTTATCTGCGCCTCCACGCGCTGGTCGGGCAACACCCGCTGCGCCACAATCCGGAACCGCTGGCTGCCTTCGGTGCGCAACATCATTACACCGAGATCCTGCATGTCCCATTCAGTAATCCTGGTCAGGCAGCCTACGATTTCGGGTTCGGCTGCCTTTCCAACTTCCTGTCCTGACTTGATCAGTACCACGCCGAACGGCTGCTCGGTTCTCATGCATTCGCGCAGCATGTCGAGGTAACGGGTTTCAAATACCTTGAGCGGCAGCACGCCGCCGGGAAACAGCACGGTATTGAGCGGGAACAGTGGAATCCAGTTGTTATTTTCGGACATGGTAAAAGTGGGATGTGAACCGGGTCACGAACTAAAAAGCCAGTTCGTCTAGCCAAGTTCGCGGTGGCGTCGCACCACGCGTTCAGAAACCTGGAAATACTGCGCCAGCTGTTCGACCATATATACCGAGCGATGCTGGCCGCCGGTACAACCGATCGCTACCGTCAGATAGCTGCGGTTGTCGTCCTTGAACGCCGGCAGCCATTTCTCGACAAAATTGCGGATGTCGCCTAGCAGGTCGGTTACCTTCGGCAAATCTTCCAGGAAAGCGATGACGGGCTGATCGCGCCCGGTCAGCGGGCGCAGCTTGGCGTCGTAATGAGGATTCGGCAGCATGCGCACGTCGAACACCAGGTCGGCATCGAGCGGCACGCCGCGCTTGAAGGCAAACGATTCGAACAGCAAGGTCAGCGGCGCCGGTTCGGTATCGACCAGTTCCTTGATCCAGCTGCGCAGCCGGTTGGCGCTGACGTCGGAAGTATCTATCGTATGGCCGATACCCTCGATCTCGACCAGCATCTCGCGTTCATTCAAAATGCACTCGGTCAATGTCAGGCGGTCTGCCGGATTCTGGCCCGGCAGCAGGCGGTGCGATAACGGATGGCTGCGGCGGGTTTCGGAAAAACGGGCGATCAGGGATTCGGTCTGCGCGGTCAGGAAGAACACTTTAACGTCGTGTCCTTCCGCCTTTAATTGCTGGATGTCCGACGCCAGGCCGGTAAGCGAGTCGGCACTGCGGGCGTCGGTGGCCACCGCCAGCATCTGCGCGCCCTCATGCTGCCGCGCTGCGACCAGATCCCGCAACAAGGTCGGCGGCAGATTGTCGACGCAAAAATAACCCGCGTCTTCGAGCACGCGAAGGGCGACTGATTTGCCGGAACCGGAGATACCGGTGATAAGAATTATGCGCATTGCTCAATGATACCGTAAGTACGGTAATCGAGAACGTAGGTGAGCATGGTATGCCACCGTGCCGATTCAGAGATCGCTGTCGCTATCCATAGCAATACGCTGGCGGGCGATAAAATCCTTGAGCGTATCGATACCGCGCAGTTGCAGGATGGTATTGCGCACCGCAGCTTCCAGAAGTACCGCGATATTGCGGCCGGCTGCCACTGGAATGATGACTTTGCGGATCGCCAGCCCCAGCACTTCCTGGTGTTGAGCATCGAGCGGCAGGCGCTCGTAATTTTCTTCCAGGGTGGCGCGCCGTACCAGATGCACGATCAGCTTGAGGCGCATTTTGCGGCGTACCGCGGTTTCGCCGAAGATAGTCTTGATATCGAGCAGGCCCAGGCCGCGAACCTCCAGCAGATTTTGCAGCAGATGCGGACAGCGTCCCTCGATCATGTTCGGTGCAATGCGGGAAAACTCGACCGCATCGTCGGCCACCAGGCCATGGCTGCGCGAGATCAGTTCCAGCCCCAGTTCGCTTTTGCCGAGGCCCGATTCGCCGGTAATCAGCACACCAACTCCCAGCACGTCCATGAACACACCGTGCATGGTGATCCGTTGCGCCAGTTTTTTCGACAGGTACACCCGCAGATAATCGATTACCTGCGCTGCTGGCAACGGCGTCGAAAACAAAGGGATATTTTTTTCGTCGCAGATCTCAAGAATGTTCGGTGGCGTCGCCAATCCTTGCGCGATGATGAAAGCGGGTGGTGCGCCGGCCACCAGTTCAGCAGTCTGGTGGACTCGCGAGGCTGGCGAGAGGCGTTGATAGTATTCGGTTTCCTGATGGCCGAAAACCTGGATCCGACCCGGATGGATCAGGTTCAGATGGCCGACCTGGTCGGCCGCCGAGGCAGCATCGCCGGAAATCAGGCGTTCGCCACCGGGGAAACCGGCAAACCAGCCTAATTGCAACGATTCACGGTTTTCGTCGTACAGCTGCTGAATCGATAGGGGCGTGGAAACGGGCATGGTTGGCGGCTGACTTGGTTAGGTGGCAAAGTAAGATCGCCCGCGGGCGACCCGGCTCACGATGAGCGCTGTCTTCTTGGAGCCAGCAGGTTCTTAGACCAAATTATGTCGCATTTTCGGTGCCCATGGGCTGCCAGGCGACGATATGGGCGTGTACCGAGGCCGGATCGGGATCGCTGGCCAGAATGGTGCGGAAGGCATCGCTGGAAAACATTTCAGCGATTTCCGACAGGATTTCCAGATGTTGCTGGGTGACGTTGTCGGGAATCAGCAAAAACACCAGCAGGCTGACCGGTTCGCCGTCCGGAGATTCAAAGGGAATCGGTTCGGCCAGGCGCACAAAGGCGGCCAGCGGCGCTTTCAATCCCTTGACGCGGCCATGCGGCACAGCCACGCCGTGGCCAAGGCCGGTAGAACCAAGACGTTCACGCGCAAACAGGTTGTCGGAGACGGTAGAGCGGGCAATCCCGCAATTGTTTTCGAAGAGTAAACCGGCTTGTTCGAAGGCGCGTTTTTTACTGGAGACTTCCAGATCCAGCGCCACATTTTGTGCGGGCAGGATTTTTGCAAGATTAGTCATAATACAAAGTGGTATGCGGCACAATACGGGTGGTTGTGTCTAAGTCAGTGTTCAGGTCAGCATTCAAGTAACCAATCAGGCCACCACTAAAACTGCCGCAGCATATCGAAAACAGGCCAATCTCGGGATTACGCGCTACTGATCGCAATAATGTGATTGTAGCTGTTATTGCAACGTCTCCCCCGGTTTTGGCCCAAGTCAGCATAACTCAGGCTACGGTGTTATTAACTTCCGGCCGTCATTAATGGCGCCCATCTCGGATTATAGACTTGATTCCAGCCAACAACATCAACTTGCGGTCATCGTTTTGGCAGGTTGACCTGAGTTTTTACTTAACTTCAAAGCGTGCAAATATCAGCCAGACATCGCCATTGCCCTTATTCTGCGACAGGCGAGGCACATAGGATCCCATCAACTTGGCGCCTTTTACGCCCAGCGATACGACTGGTAGCGCTATCGGGAACGGAAAGCCGCCGAAATAATCCTGCCGGCTCATCATCATGGCGGTATAACCGGCGCCGACTTCGACCGGTGTCTTTGGTACATTCCAGATCCATTCATAGGCGTAGCCAGCCATGACCTGCGGCTTGTAATGGGAATCGCGGATGGCAAACAGATACAGGGATTCGTCGTTACCGTCAGCATTGCGGATGGTGCGGCCGCCACCCAGGCCCCAGGCCTTTTCATTCAATTCCTCGATGCGCTCTTTCGTATAGGTGTGACGGCCGTGATAGGCGTAACCCGACAGATATACTTCCATGTCGCCGTTTTCGACAATGTTGTCGAGCCGGTTTTTGGTTTGCGAGAGAGTTTTGCTGAACCAGCCGGTGGTGTCCGGGGTTTCCTGAGCGTGGGCCGGTGCGCCCACAGCGACGAGTGCGGTCATGCAGGAGAGCAAAGCGGTACGTTTGAGGGCGGTAAAACGAGAAAAAGTTGTCATATGATAAATGGGTTCTTTACAGCGAGGTCGTAAGGTAGACGCCGATCCTTTGAGCGTCAATATTCCTGACCAAATAATTGTCATTCAGCTATTTAATTGCTGTCTTTTTGCCACGATTTGTGGCGAACTTCGTTGCCAATCGTTAACTATTATTAACTATTGCCGTGCCTGGCGCCAATTCAACGGTGGCTGCGGAGTGGAGAAATTGCTGCGCCATGGATTGATATCGAGACCACCGCGCCGGGTATAGCGCGCGTATACAGACAACTTTTGTGGCGAACAGTTGCGCATCAGGTCCATAAATATCCGTTCGACGCATTGTTCATGGAATTCGTTATGGTCGCGGAAGCTGATCAGGTACTTGAGCAAGCTTTCCTGGTCGATGGCGGCGCCTACATAATGGATCTGCACGCTGCCCCAGTCAGGCTGGCCGGTAACCAGGCAATTCGATTTCAGCAAATGCGATACAAAAGTTTCTTCTATGACAACCTGGTTCGGGTCGCTTTTCAATAATGACGGGTTCGGCTGGTATTCGTTTACTTCGATATCCAGCCGGTCCAGCAGCAAGCCTTGCGGCTCTTGCAGCTTGAGTTCGGAGAAAGCATCTGCGGTGGTCAGGGTGACGTGTACCGGAGCGCCAAAACCAGCCGAAAGGTCGGTGCGCAATAGCTGCAACAATGCATCGGTGTCAGCCAGCCTGGTCTGGTTGAAGGAATTCAGGTACAGCTTGAACGATTTCGATTCGACGATGTTAGGTGAATCCGCCGGCACCGTGAAAGTGGCGATGGCGACCTGCGGCTTGCCGCGCAAATTGAGCCAGGATACCTCGTAGGCATTCCAGATATCGACGCCGAAAAACGGCAGCGTGCCGCTAATGCCGATTTCTTCGCGCTTGCCCAGGCGGGCAATCGGAAATAGCAGTGATGGCTGGTATTGCGTCTGGTAGGCGGCGGGTTTGCCTAACGGCGAAGCGTCAGGCGTATTCGGTATGCTCATGGCGTTTGCTTATGCTTGATAAAGCAGTATTTTGCCAGAAGAGGCCATAAAGGGTATGAGTTGGATATTTGGGCGGTCGTAGCTGGATGCGAAGCAAGGCGTCCGGCGCGCCGCAGTGCGAGCACTGCAAGCGACGGGCAACGCAGCAGCGCGCCAGCTACGGCCAGCACAAATGTTCAACTCATACCCTTTATGGCCTCTTGGCATGCCGGGCCTGATGTCACACCTTAAATGCCATGTATCAGTATGTGTTTCGAGGCCGGTTTTAGTGTAGGACCTGCTTGCGGTGGCAGCCACCGCAAGCGAAGTTGATAGCTTTAGCCAAGAAACAATTTATAGACCGGATTATTGCTTTCATCCCAATAGCGATAGCCCAGGCCCGCCAGGAATGCGCGGAATGCTTTCATTTCCTTTTTCGGCACTTGCAGTCCGACCAGGATACGGCCGACGTCGCCGCCCTGGCTACGGTAGTGGAACAGACTGATATTCCAGTCCGGCGCCATCGAATTCAAAAAGCGCATCAGCGCGCCCGGGCGCTCCGGGAATTCAAAGCGGTACAGTAATTCGTCTTTCGCCAACGGGCTCTTGCCGCCCACCAGATGCCGCACATGGACCTTGGCCAGCTCGTCATGGGTCAGGTCGAGCGTGCTGAAACCGTGCTTCTCGAAATTCTTGGCGATCAGGCTAGCTTCTTCACCGCTCGAAGTTTGTACGCCGACAAACACATGGGCGATTTTCTCGTCGCTGATGCGATAGTTGAACTCGGTGACGTTGCGCGGCCCGACCAGCTCACAGAAACGGCGGAAGCTGCCGTGCTCTTCCGGGATGGTGACGGCATACACGGCTTCGCGCAATTGGCCGATATCGGCCATTTCTGCGACGAAGCGCAAGCGGTCGAAATTCATGTTGGCGCCGGATGCAATCGTGATCAGGGTTTGGTCCTTGATCGGCTTGCGGGTGGTTTTGGCGCGTTCGACATAGGCTTTGGCGCCTGCGACCGCCAGTGCTCCGGACGGTTCCAGAATGCTGCGGGTATCCTGGAAAACGTCTTTGATCGCGGTGCAGACCGCATCGGTATCGACCAGGATCACTTCATCCACATACATGCGCGCCAGACGGAAGGTTTCTTCGCCCACCAGCTTGACCGCGGTACCGTCGGCGAACAGGCCGACATCCGGTAGCGTAACGCGGCGGCCGGCCTTCAGGCTGCGCGCCATGGCGTCGGAATCGGTAGTTTGCACGCCGATGATCTTGATCTCGGGCCGTACCGCTTTGACATAGGCCGCGATACCGGCAATCAAGCCGCCGCCGCCGATCGGCACGAAGATCGCGTGGATCGGTCCTGCGTGCTGGCGCAGGATTTCCATGCCGATGGTGCCCTGGCCGGCAATCACATGCGGATCGTCGAACGGGTGCACGAAAGTCAGCTTGAGTTTCTTTTCCAGTGTCAGCGCATGGTTGTAGGCATCGGTATAGGAGTCGCCGACCAGTACCACTTCGCCGCCTCGGGCTCGAACCGCGTCAACCTTGACTTGCGGCGTGGTGGTCGGCATCACGATCACCGCGCGACAGCCGAGCTTGGCCGCCGACAGCGCCAGCCCTTGCGCATGGTTGCCTGCGGAAGCGCAAATCACGCCGCGCTTGAGCTGTGCCGGGGTCAGGCTGGCCATCTTGTTGTAGGCGCCGCGCAATTTGAAGCTGAACACGCTTTGCACATCTTCACGCTTGAAATAAATCGGGTTGCCAATGCGTTGCGACAGGGTCGGCGCAAATTCAAGCGGGGATTCGACCGCGACGTCGTAGACGCGGGCGGTGAGGATTTTCTGCAAATAGTCTGTGGTCATGTTGTTGTCAAATTGTGGCTGTCGAGCGCGCTGCCGGCATGGCCGGAAACCAGGCAAAAGCGCGATCGGCAACAGGATCAGGCCGAAAGGAACAGCGGATCATTATAATGGACGGCTTTTAATCGTCACCAGGTTTTGTCGGCTGCAGCGTAATAATCATTATCAACAACATCTCATGTTGCTGCGCGCACCGCATCTGCCGTCTCTGAATTGTCCCTATGATCGAATCCGCCGTTTTATGGTTGCTCAAGACACTTGCCGTGCCAACGGTCGGACTGACTTCCGTCTTTATCATCAGTTTTGTCGCCGCAACCTTGCTGCCGCTGGGCTCTGAGCCGGCCGTGTTTGCTGTGATCAAATCCAATGGCGCGCTGTTCTGGCCGGTGATTTTAGTAGCAACGCTGGGTAATACGCTGGGCGGTGTGGTTGATTACTGGATGGGCTACGGCGCCAAGCAAGCCTTCGCCCGTGAGCGCGACAGCAAATGGTTCATCTGGCTACAGCGCTATGGCGCAAAAACCATGCTGCTGGCCTGGATGCCTGGCATCGGCGACCCCATCTGTACTTTGGGTGGCTGGCTCAAATTGCCTTTCTGGCCTTCCGTCATGTATATGGCGATCGGCAAATTCGTCCGCTATATTTTGGTGGTCTGGCTGCTGATGCATGTGCCAGACGGTTTCTGGCGGGAAGTCGCGAGCTGGCTCGCGTGAGCCATGCGCCGTGAGTTGCTAGGCGGCATTAAATCGCAGACAGGCCCGCCCCAAACATCGCCGGTGTAATAAGCAGTAGTATGAGATATGGCAGCACGCGCAATGGCCATGCGCGTTTACGAAGCAGGTAAGAAATGCCGAAGTAGGGGTTTCTTTTTGATAGCGAGACGGGTGTCATGACATTGCTCCTGGATTCTGGGGAATCAGCCTTTGCACTGGCCATAGTCGGCCAATGCGAGGGAAATGCTTTCGAAGATTTCGCTGATGATCTGGCTAAACATGAGAGCTCCTGAAAGAAGTGGGGGAATGAACTCATTATAGGTAAAAACTATTAATAATTAAAAATTGATTGTTTTTATTGATTTAATTGGATTTGCCTATCCGGGCATGATCAGTCTCTTGCACTGCACAAATTGGCATGTTGCGTCGCGAAGGTGCGCGATAAGCTAAAATACCGGTCCAGCAGCAGTAGTCTAAGTAGCCAACTCTCCCAGACCAATGAACGCCCCAGTAAAAATCCAGGCATTATTGTCAGACGCGCCACACGGCGCCACTCCTGCGCGTTTGCGCGAAATTCCCTACAACTACACCTCGTTTTCAGATCGCGAAATTGTGATCCGGCTACTTGGCGAAGCGTCCTGGCGTCTGCTCGACGAACTGCGCAGCAAGCGTCAGACCGGTCGTTCCGCAAGGATGCTGTATGAAGTCCTGGGCGACATCTGGGTGGTGCGGCGCAATCCGTATCTGCAAGATGACATGCTGGACAATCCGAAGCGCCGCCAGGCCTTGATTGACGCATTGCATCATCGTCTCAGCGAAGTCGACAAGCGCCGCATCGTCACCGATCAGGAAAGCGAAGGTGGTGCAGCGCGCGATACCGTCGGCGATGAAGAAGCGAAACGGCGTAGTGAGAATGTCGAAGCGTTGCTGGCAGCCGCGCGCAAGGCGATTGCCGCTTTCGCCGACGAATTCCGCCAGACCTACGATTTGCGCAAGCGCACCAATAAAATCCTGGGCCGCTACACCGCCAAGGACAACATCAAGTTCGACGGCCTGTCACGCGTATCGCATGTGACTGACGCCACCGACTGGCGCGTCGAATATCCGTTCGTGGTGCTGACGCCTGATAGCGAAGATGAAATGGCCGGCCTGGTCAAGGGCTGTATCGAACTAGGCCTGACCATCATCCCGCGCGGCGGCGGCACCGGCTACACCGGCGGCGCGATTCCGCTGACGCCTTTGTCGGCTGTCATCAACACTGAAAAGCTGGAGCAGTTGGGCGCGGTCGAAATGGCCGTGCTACCGGGCTTGGATAAAGAATACGCGACGATTTATTCTGGTGCCGGCGTGGTGACCAAGCGGGTTTCCGACGCCGCTGAAAAAGCCGGCTTCGTTTTTGCGGTCGATCCGACCTCGGCTGAAGCGTCCTGTGTTGGCGGTAATATCGCGATGAATGCCGGCGGCAAGAAAGCCGTGTTGTGGGGCACTGCGCTCGACAACCTGGCCAGCTGGCGCATGGTCGATCCGAACGGCGACTGGCTGGACGTAACCCGTCTCGACCACAACCTGGGCAAGATCCACGACACGCCGTTAGCGCGCTTCCAGCTGGAATGGCGTCACCCGGCGGAAAAAGGCCACCCGAGCGAAAAGCCGTTCAAGACGGAAATCCTGGAAATCGCCGGCCGCGTATTCCGCAAGGAAGGCCTGGGCAAAGACGTGACCGATAAATTCCTGGCGGGATTGCCAGGGATTCAGAAAGAAGGTTGCGACGGTTTGATTACATCCGGCCGCTGGATTCTGCACAAGATGCCGAAGCACACGCGCACCGTCTGCCTGGAATTTTTCGGCCAGGCGCGCGATGCGATTCCATCGATTGTCGAGATCAAGGATTTCCTCGATGCTGAAACCAAAAAGGGCGGGGCGATCCTGGCCGGCCTGGAGCATCTGGATGAGCGTTACCTGCGCGCGGTCGGCTACACCACCAAGTCGAAACGCGGCGTGCTGCCGAAAATGGCCTTGTTCGGCGATATCGTCGGCGACGATGAAAACGCCGTAGCGCATGCCGCATCGGAAGTGGTGCGCATGGCGAACAACCGGGTCGGTGAAGGTTTCGTCGCGGTCAGCCCGGAAGCACGCAAGAAATTCTGGCTGGACCGTGCCCGTACGGCTGCCATCGCCAAACATACCAACGCCTTCAAGATCAATGAAGACGTGGTGATTCCGCTCAATCGCATGGGTGAGTACACCGACGGTATCGAACGCATCAACATTGAATTGTCGGGCAAGAACAAGCTGCAATTGCTGGGCGAATTGCGCGATTTCCTGCTCAAGGGGAATCTGCCTTTAGGCAAGGGCGACGATGCCGACGGCGACGACATTCCTGCCGCGGAAATCCTGGAAGACCGCGTGCATCAGGCTGAGCAATTGCTGGCCGACGTGCAGGCGCGCTGGACGTATCTGATGGCGCATCTGGATACGCCGCTCAAGGACGCAAAGGAACAGCTGGCCGCACTGGGACTGGAAAAGCTCAGCGCAACATTTGACGAACGCCTGTTGCAGCAGCCTGCCGCCACCGTGTTCGACGTGGTGCAGGACCGCACTGTGCGCGTATCCTGGAAACAGGAAGTGCGCGCCTTGCTGCGGCAAATTTTCAACGGCGCTTCGTTCAAACTGATTCTCGACGAGTTCAACGCAATTCACAAGCAGGTCTTGCGCGGCCGCGTATTCGTCGCTTTGCACATGCACGCCGGCGACGGCAACGTGCACACCAACTTGCCGGTCAACTCCGATCACTACGAAATGCTGCAGGATGCCCATGCCGCGGTAGCCCGCATCATGACGCTGGCGCGTTCGCTGGACGGTGTGATTTCGGGCGAACACGGGATCGGTATCACCAAGCTGGAATTCCTGACGGAAGACGAGATCAAGGATTTCCGCAGCTACAAATTGCGGGTCGATCCGGAAGGCCGCTTCAACAAGGGCAAGCTGCTGAACCTGCCTGGTTTCGAGGCTGACCTGAGCAATGCCTATACGCCGTCGTTCGGCCTGATGGGACACGAATCGCTGATCATGCAGCAAAGCGATATCGGCGCCATCGCCAACAGCGTCAAGGATTGCCTGCGTTGCGGCAAATGCAAACCGGTGTGCGCCACCCACGTGCCGCGCGCCAACCTGCTGTATTCGCCACGCAACAAGATCCTCGCCACTTCGCTGTTGGTAGAAGCTTTCCTGTATGAAGAGCAAACGCGGCGCGGCATCTCGATCAAGCATTGGGAAGAGTTTGAAGATGTGGCCGACCATTGCACCGTCTGCCACAAATGCGTGACGCCATGCCCGGTCGATATCGATTTCGGCGACGTCTCGATGAACATGCGCAACCTGCTGCGCAAGATGAACAAGAAATCGTTCAATCCTGGCACCACGGCCGCCATGTTCTTCCTGAATGCAACCGATCCGGCCACCATCAACATGACCCGCAAAGTCATGACTGACTGGGGCTTCAAGGCACAGCGTCTCGGCAACGACATACTGAAGAAATTCGCCAAGAAGCAGACCAAGAAACCGCCGGCCACAGTCGGCAAGGCGCCGATCAAAGAACAGGTAATCCACTTCATCAACAAGAAGATGCCGGGCAACCTGCCGAAGAAGACGGCGCGTGCCTTGCTGGATATCGAAGACGACAAGATCGTGCCGATCATCCGCGATCCGAAGAGCACCACGGCGGATACCGAAGCGGTGTTTTACTTCCCCGGCTGCGGTTCCGAGCGTCTATTCTCGCAAGTGGGATTGGCGACCCAGGCCATGTTGTGGGAGGTCGGCGTGCAAACCGTGCTGCCACCGGGCTATCTGTGCTGCGGTTACCCGCAACGCGGCTCGGGCGATTTCGACAAGGCGGAAAAGATCATCACAGATAATCGCGTGCTGTTCCATCGCATGGCGAATACGCTGAACTATCTCGATATCAAGACCGTCATCGTATCTTGCGGCACTTGCTACGATCAGTTGCAGGGCTATCAGTTCGACAAGATCTTCCCTGGCTGCCGGATTATCGATATCCACGAATACCTGCTGGAGAAAAATCTCAAGCTGGAAGGCGTCAGCGGTACGCGCTACATGTACCACGATCCTTGCCACAGTCCGATGAAATTGCAGGATCCGATGAAGACGGTGAATGCCTTGATCACCACCGACAACGGCGCCAAGATCGAGAAGAACGAGCGTTGCTGCGGCGAGTCCGGTACTTTCGGCGTGAGCCGTCCGGATGTCTCGACCCAGGTCCGTTTCCGCAAGGAAGAAGAGATGAACAAGGGCGCGGATAAACTGCGCGCCGATGGTTTTGGCGGCGACGTCAAGATTCTCACTTCCTGCCCGTCCTGCTTGCAGGGTTTGTCGCGGTACAACGATGATTCGGGTACCACCGCCGATTACATCGTGGTTGAAATGGCGCGGCATATCCTGGGCGAAAACTGGTTGCCGGATTATGTGGCGCGCGCCAACAACGGCGGCATCGAGCGGATCCTGGTGTAACCATGACAGCACACTCGGTTGATTGCGAACTATGCAGCGGCGACGGTGGAGAAATTCTCCACCGTGCCGAAAAATTCCGCGTGGTGCTGGTCGACGATCCCTTGTATCCGGGATTCTGCCGCGTCATCTGGAACGATCATGTGAAGGAAATGACGGATTTGCCGGTGGCCGATCGCAGCACCTTGATGGCTGCGGTATGCAAGGTAGAGTCTGTCGTGCGCGCCGTCATGCAGCCGGAAAAAATCAATCTGGCCAGCCTCGGCAACATGACGCCGCATGTGCATTGGCACGTGATTCCACGTTATCTGGACGACGCCCATTTTCCCAGCCCGGTCTGGGCGGAAGCCCAACGGCAACCGCTGCCGGCCAGTCTCGCGCAGCGACAGGCATTGCTGGGCGCATTGAGCTCGGCGATATCCGAGCAGTTTTAATCTGATTCAATCTTCCCCGGATAATCCCAATGATCGGTTCCAAACAATCAGCACCTGCGCCTATCCCGGTGTCGTTCACAGTGCACAAGCAATCGTGCACGCTGGAAGTCGCCTTCGATGACGGCGCGGTGTTTTCGCTGCCGTTTGAATTGATGCGCGTTTATTCGCCATCGGCGGAAGTAAGCGGCCACGGTCCGGGACAAGAGGTACTGCAAACCGGTAAACGCAATGTCGAAATGGCTGCGCTTGATCCGGTCGGTAACTACGCAGTCAAACCGACCTTTTCGGATGGGCATGTCAGCGGCATTTATACCTGGGCTTATTTGTATAAGCTGGGGCGAGATCAAGAAGCGATGTGGGAGGATTACCTGCAGCGGCTGGAAGCGGCGGGTCATACGCGCGAAGGCGGGCGGGATTTGCCGATGACAAGCAAGACCGCGGGCGGCCATGGTTGTGCCTGATGGCGCAAAAAAAAATGACTGTCTAGCCGGGGCCAACGACGGGGGAGTGGCAGGGTGGGCACATGTGCCCACGCGGAATTCACTCCACCTGACTGCCGCTTTAAGAGTTGCTGGCGTTCCGTGTTTTAATGCCCATCTCGCTCAGCGCATCGCCGATCGCATGCACCGCCTGCCGCATTTCATCCGCACCAATCGCACCGATGCAACCTACACGGAAAGTCTCAGCCTGGGTCAGCTTGCCCGGGTAGAGAATGAAACCTTTGTCGCGTACCCGGTTGTAAAAATTCTTGAACTCATAATTGGCGCTATTCGGCGCGTGTATGGTGACGATAATAGGCGCCTGGATTTTTGCCGGTAAAAACTGGATCAATCCCAATTCGCGCATGCCCGCCATCAAGGTGTCGTAGTTCTTGGTATAACGCGCCAACCGTGCCGGCTGGCCGCCTTCCGCAAAGAATTGATTCAATGCCTGATGGAAGGCCACCACGATATGCGTCGGCGGCGTGAAACGCCATTGCGTGGTCTTTTCCATGTAGGTCCATTGGTCGTATAAATCGAGCGACAAAGACCGTGAGTTGCCGGCGCATTTTTCCAATACGCTCTTGCGCGCAATCACAAAACCCATGCCCGGTGGCCCTTCGATACATTTGCCGCTGGCCGCGATCAGCGCATCGAAACTGATTTTCGCGGCGTCGATTTCCAGCGCGCCAAAAGAGCTCATGGCGTCGATGATCAGGCTCTTTTTGTATTGCGCCACCACCTCAGCAATTTCCTGCAACGGATTCAGGATGCCGGTACTGGTTTCGCAATGAATCACGCCGACATGTGTGATGCTGCGATCGTTGCCCAGTACGCGCTCGACGTCGGCGGCGGTGGTCGGCACGTCCTCGGCGGTTTCGAATACCGTTACCTGGCGCCCCATCATCTCGACGATTTTTGCCATGCGCTTGCCGTAGGCGCCGTTGATCAGCACCAGCATATGGCCGTTGCGCGGCAGCAGCGTGTTGATCGCCGCTTCGATCGAAAACGTGCCGCTGCCCTGCATCGGCACACACACGTGCGTTTCGTGGGCGTTGGCGATGTCCAGCAATTGCTGGCGCACCTTGCCGGTGATGGCATTGAATGAGGCATCCCATGAACCCCAGTCCTGCAGCATGGCGCTCTTGGTGGCGAGCGATGTGGTCAATGGTCCTGGGGTCAGAAGAATCGGGTCGCGGCTTTGCAGGCTCATGATATTTCCTTTGGTTCGGTGCAGGTGTTGGTCAAATATTAAAAAGATGTCTGGTGATCAGATCTGGCGCCAGCTTTGGGCTTTCTTTAGCAGCACGCGCGTGATCAATGCGTACAGCAGGCAGACGATGGCGGAAGTCAGCACGATCAGCGTCCCCATTGCCGCCGCCGGGCCGATCTTGCCCTCGGCTTCCAGATTCAGTATGGCGACTGAGGCTAGCGTGGTGTCAGGCGAATACAGAAACACGACCGCGGAAATGGTGGTCATCGCGTTGATGAACAGGTAGCGGCCGATATCCAGGATCGCCGGCAGGCAGACCGGTACCGTCACCCGCAAGAAAGTCTTATAGAAGGGCACCTTGAGCGACGCCGACACCGCCTCAAACTCGTTGTCTATCGCCTTCAAGGCAGTGACAGCTGTCAGGTAGCTGGAAGTGAAGTAGTGCACCACCGTCGACAACACCAGGATCGCCATGCTGCGATACAGGAAGTTCAAAGGATTGTCGGGATGATTGAAGAACATGATGTAGCCAAGGCCGAGCACCAGCCCTGGTACGCCCATAGGCAACATGGCCAACAGGCGGAACACCGGCCGCGCGACATCCATGCCGCGCGTCTTTTCGACCAGGTAGGCGCTGCCGAAAATCAGGACTATGCCGCTGATAACCACGTAGCCAGCCAGCCGCAAGCTATTGAAATACGATTCCAGGATGTCGTCTTGCACCAGGCCGAAATAATAGTGGTCCCACACCAGCGTCAGGTTGTAAGGCCACAGCTTGATGAACGAGGTGTACACCGCCATGCCCAATACCGACAGCAGCAGAAAGCAGACCAGGCCGCAGTAGCCAAACATCAAGGCATCGAACAGGCGGTGGCGCTTGGGTACAAACGGCACGGCGCGCGCGGATAGCTGCGATTGCAATTTGCGGCGTATGGTGAAATCGATCGCGAACGCCATCAATGCCGGCAACAGCAGCAGCAAGCTGACTACGGCGCCTTTGTTGAAATTCTGCTGGCCGATGACCAGTTGATACACATCGATGGCCAGCACATTGAAATCACCACCGATGACTTTCGGTACGCCGAAATCGTTGACGGTGAAAGTGAATACCACCAGCGTCGCACTGATCAAACCGTACTTGGCGCCCGGCAGGGTGATGGTCCGGAATTTGCGGAAGCGGCTGGTGCCGAGCGATTCGGCCACTTCGTACAAGCGGCCGTCCGCCAGCGAGAGTGCGGTAATCAGGATCATCAGGGCATGCGGAAACACGGCATAACATTCACTGATGATGATGCCGATCGGGCCGTAGATAGACGCGCCGCCCAGCAACCCCTTGAGCGCGCCCTGGGTACCGAACCATTGTACGAACGAGATGGCGGCCAGCAGCGACGGCGCCAGGATCGGGATCAGCGAGAGGGTACGGAAAAAACGTTTGAACGGCATCATGCTGCGCGTCAGCGCATAGGCGAAAGTGAAGGCCGCCGGGATCACCAGCAGCGTTACCGATACCGCGATGAATAATGTATTCAGCACCGATTGCCGCAACGCCGGCGTCGACATGTAGTCGGCGAATTGGCGCAACCCGACAAAAGCGCCGTCCTTGTCCTGCACGCTTTGAATCAGGATCATCAACACCGGCATCAGCAGGAATATCGCCAGGCCTGCGCACACCAGCAACAGCAGGCCATGCGCGATCCGTTCGTGCCAGTGGCTTTGCTGGCGGCCGCCAACGGCCTTGCCGCCGCTGGCAGTGAGCGGCGTCAGGTTGAGCGCGCTGGCCGGCCTGTTCATGCTGCCGCCGTCTGCGCTAGTGTTTGCGTCGGATCGAGATCCTGGTACACGCGAATGCGTTCCGGCAGGAGGCCATACCGCAGTTTGCTGCCGATGCGCAAATCCAGGTCCTTCAGCAGATTGAGCGACATCGAAGCTACCACCGGTTGCTGTTCCATGCCTTCCAGCACCACCGTGAGATAACTGAATGCACCCAGGAATTCGATTTTCTTCACTTCCGCCATGGCGTGATTGTGCGTGCGCAGTTCGACGCTGCGAGCGACAAAATCCTCCGGCCGCAAATATACTTTGACCGGCTGGCCCGCCGGAATGTGATCGACCCGCGATTCGCAATGGAAATCCAGCTTGCCGATGCGGAAACGACTATCGCCGAGCGAAACGCCCCGCAGGATATTCACCTTGCCGACGAAAGATGCAACGAAGGGAGAGCCCGGTTGCAGATAAATATCCTGCGGGCTACCGCATTGCTCGATGGCGCCGTGATTCATGACCACGATGCGATCGGCCATGCTCAATGCTTCTTCCTGGTCGTGGGTCACCATGATGGTGGTGACGCCCAGGCGTTGCTGCAGCTGGCGGATTTCGCTGCGCAGGCGTACCCGCTCCAGCGCGTCCAGGGCCGACAGCGGTTCATCCAGCAACAGCAGGCCAGGAGAAGTCGCCAACGCCCGCACCAGCGCAATCCGCTGTTGCTGGCCGCCGGACAATTGCCCCGGGAATTTCTTGCCGCTGGTGGGTAAGCCCGCCAGCGTCAGCAACTCCTGCACCCGTTCCGCGGTGGCGCTGCGGCTCTGGCGTCGGTTGACCAGGCCGTAAGCGACATTGTCGGCGATGGTGAGGTTGGGGAACAGCGCATAGGACTGGAACACGATGCCATAGTCGCGCTTGATAGGCGCTAGCCAGGAGATGTCTTTTCCGCCTTGGACGATGCGTCCCTGGTCTTGGCTTTCGAGGCCGGCGATGATGCGCAACAGGGTGGTCTTGCCACAACCGGACGGCCCCAGAAAGCAGACGAACTCGCCTTCTGCAACAGTCAGGTTGATGTCGCGCAGCGCATGAAAACTGCCGAACGATTTCGAGATGTTTTCAAGCGCCAGATAAGGCTTGGACGCCTGACAAGGGTTCTGCTGCGACATGATGCTGCTCTCCTGATTAATCGCGAACTGCGCACGAACTGCGCACGAACTGCGCACGAACTGCGCACGAACTGCGCACGAACTGCGCACGAACTGCGCACGAACGACGCACGAACGACGCACGCATGGCGCGGCGTTACTTCTTTTCCGCTTTGGAGTTGTAGCGTGTGCCCCATTCAGCCAGGATCCGCTCGCGGTTCTTGGCCGACCAGTTGAAGTCGTTAGGCGTGATCAGCAGTTTTTCGTAATTGTCCGGGATGCCTTCGACTTTTTTGGCGATGCCAGGATAGGCAACGATAGCCCACCAGTTGGCGCTGACCTGGTTGGCTTCCTTGCTGCTCATCCAGTCGACCAGTTTCTTCGCCGCTTCCAGGTTTTTAGTGCCCTTCATGATGCCGCTGGCTTCTACATCCCAGCCTAGGCCTTCTTTCGGAAAAATCAATTCGATAGGCGCGCCGCTGCGTTTTACCTGATGGCCGCGGAACTCAAATGAAATGCCGATAGGAAATTCGCCAGTGCCGGCCATGGTGCAGGGTTTGGAGCCGGAGTGGGTATATTGGGCGATGTTCTGATGCAGGGCGTCCATGTACTTCCAGCCGTTGGCTTCGCCAAACATTTGCAGCCAGGCAGTGACGTCCAGATATCCGGTGCCGCTGGATGCCGGATGCGGCATGACGATCTGGCCTTTGTAGATCGGCTTGGCCAAATCCTGCCAACTGGTCGGCTTGGGCAAGTTCAGCTTCTTGGCTTCGACCGTATTGAAACAAATGGTCGCGCCCCAGACGTCCATGCCGACCCAGGTTGGTGGCCGGGCACTATCGACATAGGCCGGATTAAGCTGTTTCATGCCACTTGGTTCATACGGCAGCAGCATCCCTTCCTGGCCCAGCAGCGCCAGGCTGGTGGCGGCCAGGCCGACCACTACATCGGCTTGCGGATTGTTCTTTTCGGCCAGCAATTTGGCGGTGACGACGCCGGTCGAGTCGCGCACCCAGCGGATTTCGATATTCGGGTTGGCTTTCTCGAAACCGTCCTTGTACTGCTTCATGGCGTCGGTTTCCAGCGCGGTATAAACGAGTAGCGAGGTTTTAGACTGGGCGAAGCTGCCAGCTGCCGTCAGGGCAAGGCCGGCGCCTAGCAGGACTGTTGCAACTCCGGCTGCTGCGCTTGCGCGCAGGATTCGTGCAAAATGCTGTTTCATTGCCATCTCCTCAGATGTTGAGCAATTCGTCTACCGTGATGCTGCCAATGTTGAAACCCGGTCAATCTGCTGCAGGGGACCGGTTTTAATTTCGATGCTTTTTTATTATAATTTGTCTTATGTATTTTGTTGACAATCTACACGTTGTTAAATTAAAATGCAATCACCAACTCGAAAAAAGATCCGCCATGAACGCTAACCGCACCATGAACACCATCGCCCTGGTCCAGAAAAACTCGCTGCCCTCGTTAGTGCAGAAAGAGCTGGAGCGCATGATCCTGGCCGGAGATCTGGTTGCCGGCGACAAGCTCAATGAAGTATCGCTGGCGGAAATGCTAGGGGTTTCGCGCGGTCCGGTGCGCGAGGCGTTCCGGGCGCTGGAAGAGGCGGGGCTGGTTCAGCAGGAAAAGAACTGCGGCGTCTTTGTGCGCCAGATTTCGGTTGAAGAAGCCGATGAAATCTATGAAGTGCGGGCCGCACTGGATGAGTTGATCGGCCGCAAGCTGGCAGCGACCATCAAGCCGGGCGAAGTGCAAGAATTGCGCGCGCTGCTTGATCGCATGGATGGCATGGTAGCGCTGGGCGACGTCGATGGTTACCTGAAGTTGAATCTGAGCTTCCATGACTCGCTGGTGCAGTTCACCGCCAACAAGAAGTTGTTGCATACCTATCGGCGCCTGGTCAACGAACTCAATTTGTTCCGCCGCTCGGCGCTGGCGCAAAAGGGTAGTCTGCCGACTTCAACCACCGAGCATCACAAGATCGTCGACGCCATCGCCAGCGGCGATTCGCAAGCTGCAGGCAACATCATGCGCGAGCACGCAGTCGCCGGACGTAACCGTATGCATAAGGCACAAGAGCAGGCCACGGCCGGCGGTGCTGGCAGCGTTGTTGGAGCAGCCAACTAACTGATCGTAACTCATCGAATCACAGCGAAAGTGACGCATGTCCAATACCAAGATCCTCGACGTTAACGGCCGTAGCTACCCATGGATGAAACAGCCTGTCGTCGTTGTCTGTGTCGACGGCTGTGAACAGGAATATATCAACCAGGCGATACAGGCTGGCGTCACGCCATTTCTTAAAAAAATGGTGGCGCAAGGGACCGTGCTTACCGGCGATTGCGTCGTGCCCAGCTTTACCAATCCGAATAATCTGTCGATCGTCACCGGGGCGCCGCCTTCAGTGCACGGCATCTGCGGCAATTATTTCCTGGATCGCGAAGCGAATCAGGAAGTCATGATGAATGACGCCAAGTACCTGCGCGCCGGCACCATCTTCGAGGCCTTCTCCAACGCCGGAGCCAAGGTCGCCGTGATCACCGCCAAGGATAAA
>NZ_FOQI01000023.1 GCF_900113705.1 Collimonas sp. OK307
TAGGTTCTGCCTTTCCGCCGGTAGCTATGATGTCCGTGTATCTCTGAGGACTGAGAGAGATAACCAGCTACGTGCCTTTTGGCTCCAGCCTATCAGCGCCTTTGGCTGGTTCGTGGTGACGACGTTTATCAGCAATTCACTTATGTTAACCAATACCACCAAGCCTAGCGTGAGAGCCGCATTTGCGCTTGCAGCCCTCCATGCATTGTCCTGACCGCTTCAGACCAGATAGTTACCCGTCTTGCCTGGGTCAGTAGGCTACCGTTGACGGCACAACGGGCTTTGTCACCACGATGTTCAGCGGGCAAAGCAATTACCTCATCAGCACCATGTCGCACCAGTCCCCCCCACGCCTGCCCGCCGCGTTAAATGCACTGCTTTTAACGCAGTTCGCAAAAACGCCAGGCTTCCAGGCCACGCGGGATTCGCGGGGAAAATGGTTGCATTAACGTGACGGAAAGTGATGCACTTTTGATCTGAACGCCTGCGACTGGACCAGGCACTACCCCGAGATGTTACCACCTGGGAAATCTCCACCAGAGTCTTGATTTGTATGTCGCGCGGCAAATTAAATAACGGACAATTGGAAAGCTGGATGAAAGTTACACCATTATAGAATTCGTCAACGTTGATAAGTAATTGAGGAAGATCACCGCCGCTATGTTTGGCAGCAGATCACAATCCTCAAATGATGGAGACAAAAATTAATGCATATTTTTTACGGCTCAATGAATTTTGCCGTAATACCGGCGACACCAGCGCGTACCGTCTTGATTGCATCGGCTCCAGTCATGGCTGCCGACTCGTCAAAAAAATCACCTTCATGATTGCGGCATCGCCGAGATAATTCATTTGTCGGCAAAACTGACTGCTCAGCCTCCAATCCGAATGTTCAACGCTCGTGATTGAACACCCGCAAGACAGATGCTGCGCAAACGGGCATGCATAACATGCCTGCCAGCATTGCAACTTAGCCGTAAGGCCACGACCATATGTGTTCATCATGGTTTTAGCACTTAAATTCGCCTCATCGCGGGCCGGGCGTTAAATCTAAAATTAGAATCAAAGGAGAAAGAAATGAAAGCTATACCTGCTGAACAGCTTATGCCGATCACGGAAAAAACATCCGAAAAATTCTGGCCACATGGCTGGTGGAAATTGATGGAAATGCGCATTGGCGTTATACCGTTGCCGGTGTACCTGTTGTTGCTGGCATTGATAACAGGATTTGTCGTCACCGGCAAAGTGCCGTCCGATATCTCGGTATCGATTGCGTTGCTGGCAGTGGGCGGCTTTTCTTGCGCAGAATTGGGCAAGCGACTTCCTGTCATGCGCAACATAGGTGCCGCAGCAATTTTTGCGACCTTCATTCCTTCCTACCTGGCATTCCAGCATCTTTTGCCTGCCATGGTTTTAAAGAACGTAGTCGACTTCACCAAGTCGACCAATTTTCTTTATTTATTCATTGCCTCGATCATTGTCGGCAGTATCTTGAGCATGGATAGAGCGGTTCTCATCAAAGGTTTCATCAAGATTTTTGTGCCGCTTGCCGCCGGTTCGGTCGCAGCGGCTGTTGTCGGCACGGCCGTCGGCACTCTGCTGGGCTTGGGCACCTACCATACCTTCTTTTACATCGTTGTTCCGATCATGGCCGGCGGTGTGGGTGAAGGCGCCATTCCCTTATCCATTGGTTACTCCGGAATATTGCACCAGGCTCAAGGTGATGTCTTTGCGCTGGTCTTGCCCCCTGTAATGCTCGGGAGCCTGACCGCAATCATGCTGGCCGGCGCGTTGAATTTTGTGGGTAAGAAATACCCGCACCTCACTGGCGAGGGTCGGCTACAACCGGGCGAGCATGACGAAATGCATCCTGTGACGGAAGCAGGGCCGGGCCATACGGATGTTGGTAATATTGCGGCCGCAGGCATCACGGCGATCTCGCTGTATATGTTTGGATTGATGTGCTATAAGCTGTTCGACTTTCCGGCGCCGGTCGCCATGCTGTTCATTGCCGTGATTTTCAAGCTGTCACGCGCTGTCTCGCCGCAATTGCAGCAGGGCTCTGTCGTTGTCTACAAATTCTTTTCCACGGCTGTAACTTATCCGTTGCTGTTCGCCATCGGCGTATCCATGACGCCCTGGGACAAACTGGTGTCCGCATTCAACGTGCTCAATCTCATCACCATCGTTTCGACGGTTGCGACGTTGATAGCGACAGGCTTCATGGTCGGGCGATGGCTCAATATGTATCCGATTGAAACGGCAATTGTAAATGCTTGTCACAGCGGCCAGGGCGGGACCGGCGACGTGGCTATTTTGACCGCTGCGAATCGTATGCAAATGATGCCGTTTGCACAGATTGCGACACGCATTGGCGGCGCGATTACCGTAACGCTCACCTTGATTGCCATGTCCCAGCTGAAATAAGTGTCCGAGGCAAATTTCTCAGGTGATTGCATTCAAGGTTGCCGCCAGTCTGCTCTGTTGATGGAAACGGCGCAGAAAATTGCCCGGCAATCGCATTGGTCAAGCTATTCGATTAAAGAGTTCTTTAAAAATATCTCATGAAAAACACAATAACTACCCAAATTCCAGCCACGCTGATCCCCGGCGACGGCATCGGCCCTGAAGTGGTCGAGGCTACGGTCCAAGTGTTGGCCGCTTTGGGATCTCCTTTCTCCTGGGATATACAACAAGCGGGCGTGGCCGGCGTCAATGCCAGCGGCGACCCGCTGCCGGAAGCAACCCTGGCCAGCATCCGCAAGACCAAGCTGGCCCTCAAAGGCCCGCTGACCACACCGATAGGCGAAGGCTTCCGCTCCTCCAACGTCCGTCTGCGCGAAGAATTCCAGCTATATGCCAATGTCCGGCCGGCTAGGACGATTGTGCCTGGCCGCTTTGAAGACATCGACGTCGTGCTGATCCGGGAAAACATCGGCGGCTTCTATGTAGCGCACGAATACTATATTCCGGTCGGCGACGATCCGCGCGCAGTTGCCGTCTCTACCGGTATCAACACGCGCGAAGCCTGCAAGAAGATTGCGCGCTTTGCCTTTGAATACGCGGTAAAGAACGGCCGCAAGAAAATCACCGTAGTACACAAGGCCAACATCCTCAAGGCGCTGACCGGCATCTTCCTCGAAGCCGCCCGGGAAGTCGCGCGCGAGTATGAAGGTAAAGTGCAGATGAACGACATGATCGTCGATGCCTGCGCGATGCAACTGGTGCTCAACCCGTGGCAGTTCGACATGCTCTTATGCACCAATCTGTTCGGCGATATTCTTTCGGATCAGCTGGCAGGACTGGTGGGCGGACTGGGCATGGCGCCCGGCGCGAATGTCGGCGATGACGTCGCAATCTTCGAAGCAGTGCACGGATCGGCGCCGGACATTGCAGGCAAGGGCATCGCCAATCCGATTTCCCTGCTGCTGGCAGCGGGGCAGATGCTGGATCATGTCGGCCACGATGACCTGGCCCTGCGACTGCGCACCGCGATCACCGACACGTTGAACAAGGACAAAATTGCGACGGGCGATCTCAAGGGCACTGCATCCACTCAGGAGTTTACCGATGCGATTGTGCGTCGGCTTGAGTTGATCTAGTTTGCGATCCATCTAACTGTGCAGCGGCGGAATGTGCCACCTTCAAGTTGGCACGATCGAGGTTTCTATTTTTAATATGCCTGGGGAACAAAAATGCCAACGGAACGTTTCGAGTTCTTAGGGGCTGAAAGGCAAAAACTTGCCGCTCGCCTCGATATTCCAGCGGGAGAAACACGCGCGTACGCTTTGTTCGCCCATTGTTTCACCGGCGGCAAAGACATTCTCGCCGCTAGCCGGATTGGACAGGCACTCGCCACGCGCGGCATAGCGGTGTTGCGCTTCGACTTTACCGGCCTGGGTGCAAGTGAGGGAGAGTTTTCCAATACCAATTTCTCCTCGAACCTGGCCGACCTGACCGCAGCTGCAAATTATTTGCGGCAGACATATCGAGCACCGTCCATGCTGATCGGGCATAGTCTGGGCGGCTCGGCGGTCCTTGCCGCAGCTTCGAAGATACCGGAGGTGCGCGGTGTCGTTACCATCGGAGCGCCAAGTGATCCAGCACATGTCAAGAAGCAGTTCCGTGGATATCTGGACGAGATTCAGACTAACGGTGAAGCCGTAGTCAAGCTCAGTGGGCGATCATTCAGGATCAAGAGGCAGTTTCTGATCGATGCAGAGAAACAGCGATTGCTGCACAATATTTCGGAGTTTAATGGAGCGTTGCTGGTAATGCATTCACCGCAAGATGAGACAGTCGCGGTGCAGAATGCGAGCCATATTTTCAGCGTTGCGAAACACCCGAAAAGCTTCGTATCCTTAGATGATGCAGATCATCTTCTTACCCGGAAAAGCGATGCTTTGTATGCAGCAAACGTCATTGCGGCATGGGGTGAGCGTTACATCATCGATGACGTTAAAAAGGTCCAGCGAAGTTAATCCCTTGATTTTCTTGGCGATCGGGGTGGAATCTAAATACTGACATAAGAACCCGTCGGCTGCGCGCACTGGTTTATTTTTCTGAATATGCGCGTACCCGCACCGAGCTAAAACAGCTTGACCCCATATCCGTTGTTGAACTCCTGATTCACCGAGGGCAGAGTTTTTTATTCTTTGCCCCCGGCGGCGACATCAATCAGAAGCGAGTGCGCATGCCCATCGCGAATTCGGTCTGATTGTTGAAACCGTTGGCCGATCCTACACGATAGCCGTCGCTAAGTTTCATATAGTCGGCAGCCAGATACAGTTCGGTACGTTTCGACAGATGGTAGAAAACGGAACCGTACAGTGTTTTCTTTTTGCCGCTACCGGCCGCGGTGGCGCCGCTGGCATCAGCATAGGCATTCAAGGTGTTGGTGCCGGCCGCGTTGTAGGCGGCATTGTTGGCTTTCATCACTTGATAACCGAGTTCATAGTCGAACGAACCTTGAGGCGTGAACTTGGCCGATACGGTATATGCATTGTCCTTACGCTTGCCGAGCGCGCCTTGCTCTGCCGTGTAATGGAAGTAACCGGCGTTCAAACGCACCAGATCGAAAATGTAGCTGCCGCCCAGTGAATAGGATTTGTGCTTTTCGAGACTGCTGTCGATTCCGTTGCCGACGTCAGCCTGATTGATGAAACCGGAAACGAGGAAGTTGGAACCGTTGTAGCCGATCGCCGCGGACTTGGTGGTATTGCGTGCGAACTGGCCAGCGGTCTCGCCGAACTGATAGCCAAGGCCGGCGACCACGCCGTTACTGAATACTTTTTTCCACGTCACGCCATTGTCGTAGCGTGTGCCGGTAGCGCTGCCCGAGTAGAAAATCAGTTGCTTGAAGTTGTTGTTGTTGGTGTAGCCGCCTTCTTCCAGGCCGAGCTTGGAACCGTATGCGTCGCCGTAGATCTGGGAAAAATCACGTGCCAGAGTATTTTGGCGGCCCAGAACGACCTGGCCGAAAGTCGTGTCTTGCAAACCGACCCAGGCGTCGCGGTTGAACAATACGCCCGGTGTATCCATTTCGCCGGTGCCGACTACGAATTCAGCTTCCAGTTTGAAAATTGCCTTGAGTCCGCTGCCGAGGTCTTCTGCACCACGGAAACCGATGCGATTGCCGCTAAACCAGGCTACCGGGATGCCGGTCAGGCGGTCGCCGGCCTTGTCAGCATGATTGACGGTGCTGATGGTGGCATCGATCAGGCCGTATACGGTGACATTGGATTGCGCGGATGCTGTATTGATACAGCCGATCGTCCCCAGAACAGCTAGCGCTAATAGCGACTTTTTCATTTTTATCTCCTGACACTTATATGTTGAATTCATCGGTCAATCTCGATTGACCGTCAAGAGATAATAATCCCAAGTTTGCGAACCGCCGTCGGCATATATGCATTTGTTGCTTTTTGGGTACAGTTGAAGAGTTTGAATTTTTGTTCTGAAAATGAGGTGCGCACTTTGTTGGTTGTCGTAGGAATTCGCGACAACATAGGAAATGACTGTTGACGTATCCAAAATTGGCCTAAAGCCGCATGAAATCACCATTGTTGTGAGTTTTTGTGGTGCGTTTCGGCACATAAGCTTCGACATCGCGAAGGACGCACGCAGACGGAAAAATCTCAGCCAGCCTTGTCAACTTATCGAGGTGCACAATCGTTCCTGCCTTGACATGCATTTACATTAATCGTCTGACTTAGGTCCAAAATTCTGTCGGCAGCCGGACTTTGCATATGTTCGCCGTCTCCAACAAGGAACGCCACGGCATCACTCAAGTGCTTCTCGATACTTGATGACATATTGAAGATGCGATCACTCATCCACACGGAGTTGGAAAAATTGACTTTCACATTCAAAAGCATCAATAGTTTGATTGGCGTCGCGATAGTGATCACGCTTGGTGCTGCATCCGCAAGGGCAGATTCCTTTACGCATCCTGGCGCCTTGCACACCCAGGCTGATCTTGAGCGGATGAAAACCAAAGTCGCGCAAAGCGCACAGCCTTGGCTGGATGGATGGAATATTCTTATCAAGAATCCTCACGCATCATTAAGCTGGACGCCTCGTCCCGTTGATGTCGTTTATCGAGGCAAGGACGGCGCCGGTCATCCAGAGAATTACAGCGTTCTGTTTAATGATGCTGCGGCAGCATACGCGCTTGCTTTGCGCTGGAAGATCAGTGGCGACGATGCCTATGCCGACAAAGCTGTTTCCATTCTGGACGTATGGTCGGCACCGCTGACTGGGATCAGCGGGAGCTCGGACAAATTCCTGGCGTCCGGAATCTATGGTTATCAGCTCGCCAATGCGGCAGAGATCCTGCGCGCATACAAGAAGTGGCCCGAGAATAATTTCAACCGTTTCAAAATGATGATGCTCAACGTCTTCTATCCGATGAACCATGATTTCCTGACGAGGCATAACGGCGCAAAAATAGACCACTACTGGGCCAACTGGGACCTCGCCAACATGGACTCCATGATTGCCATCGGCATACTCACTGATCGCAGAGACATATATAACGAGGCGCTCGAATACTTCAAGCATGGTGAGGGCAATGGCGCCATCAATCACCTAGTATGGAAAATATATCCGGAGGGGTTAGGGCAGACGCAGGAGAGCGGGCGTGACCAGGGCCACAATACGCTGAACGTTTCCTTGCTGGGCGCGTTTTGCCAGATGGCGTGGAATCAGCGTGACGACCTTTTCGGTTATGAAGACAACCGCGTTCTGAAGGGTATTGAATACATTGCCAAATACAACCTGGGCGAGGACGTCCCTTACACACCGTACCGTAACAGCGACGTGACCCAGGACGTCATTGCAAGCGCTGGTCGCGGCGACAGCCGTCCGGTTTGGGAATTGTTCTACAATCACTATGTGGTTCTCAAGGGGCAAGATGCGCCGTATACAAAGGCGTTCGCGGAGAAAGTGCGCCCCGAAGGCGGTGGCGGCAATTACGGCCCTAACAGCGGCGGCTTCGATCAGCTCGGTTATGGCACTCTGACTTATACGTTGAGATGAATCGAAATACGCTCCGCAAAAATTATACGATCCACGTAATCATTGGGATTTGAGCCGCAATCTTGATGATGTTTGCGGAGCGGAAACCGGCTGCAAAGCCACGTCATATATAGAAAACTAGAGAAGCTTGGGAAGCTTGCTGTTGCGATCTTTTGGTATGAATGACATTTTACTTTTTGCGTAAATTTAATACTCTCTTCCAAAACGCCACCTCGAACAGAATACCTATTGCAAAGAGAATTGCTGCCCCCGATTCTAAACCAAGAACGTACATGACTACGGCGCCAGCTAAGCATCCTAGAGTAATGAAGTGTTTCATTGGCAGATCCTCTCTGTTTGGTTCGCGAAATACGGCATAGTTGACTTCAAGTCTAGCAAACATTTTGTTGTGATTGTGTAATTGATTCTTCGACCAGATACCTACGGTGCGGCGGCAATTCCTGAATCTTCGCTGCAAGACTGATCAGTTCTGGTAGCTGCCGCTTTGCGCATTTTGTGGCGACATCTTTTACGACTAGCAGACCAACAGGTCATTCAGCTTGCGGCGTATATCTAGCGACGCCTAATTTTTGCCGATGATAACGGCAATGTGGCGGTAATTCTTGAATCTTCGCAGCCAGATTGAATAATTCCGGCGGTAGCTTGTTGATGTGCATCCAAATTTTGCCCACTTTGCAGTATGACCGGGACAACTCAGCAAGCAAACGAACAAACCAGCGGCCTGGCCTCAACTTCCACAGCGATTCCGTATTTTTACCGCAGTTTGCAGCAAGCTGACCACATTTAATTTCCAATTTGCAATTTTTCTGCCATTTCGGTTATATTTACGTGGCAAAAATTATAATTAACCAGGGGAAATACATGCTTAAAGGCATCATTATAATGATGGCGCTAGCCATTGGTTTAGCCGGTTGCGCTGCGCCACAGTACATTCCGTTAAGCCAGGAAAACGCAAAGAAGATCCAAACCGTCAACGTACGCAGCCTGGTGGTCCAGGACGAGGTGCTTGCCAAGGCCGATCCGTCGACAGTTTCCGCCGCCCTTGGTGGAGGATTGATTCCGGCATTGATCGATGCATCTGTTACAAATGCAAGGCAGGCGCGTTTGCAGACGGCGATGGACGCAATGTACGAATCCCTGGAGGATTACGACTTTCGTACGATTTATTGGCCGGAGCTGACGCGGCAACTGCATGAACAGTATCCGTTCAAGGTGATGAATGTTGTTACGACTGCGCGCGCAATGCCCGCCAAAGATGTTCTGCAGCACGTCCAGAATCTGAAGGATGGCGAAGCTGAGCTGTTCATTTCGACAGATTATTATCTGTCGACGGATCTGCGCTCATTGAACATCATTACTGCTTGCAGTTTGTGGACAAATGGTGCGCAGGAGCCGGTCTATAAAAATTCCCTGAAGTATCAGTCGGCCGCGTTGGGAAGCGGCGGAGAGCAATCCGCGAAAGCCTGGGCTGCCGACGGCGGCAAGCCTTTTTTTGACAAATTGAAAGAGGGCATAGACGAAACGCTGGCCATGCTGTCGATCGATGTCAAAAACAATGTTACCGCTACAGCCAAGACCGACAAGATGGATGTTAAATTCAATTTTGGCGAGAATGCATCGGCTAAGCAGAAAGCCGTCAACGGCACGCTCGTGGACAAGCGAGGTGAACGCGTCATCATCCGCGGCGCCAGCGGTAGTCTGTATTCACTTTTGCCTTGATTAGGAGACTACCTGATGAAAAAGATCACTTGCATCGCGCTCATGTTCGCGGCCCTGGCTGCCCGGTCCGCACTGGCTGCCGAAGGTGAACGGCAGCCTTTGAGCATGACTTATGATCCTGTCGCTGCCGATGTACGGCCGGTTCCGGTAGCGCATACCTGTATGCTCAAAGTGCTTCCTGTTGCTGATGAACGTTTAAACAAGGACACCTTGGGAGTCAATTTGACCAATCCCCTGATCAGCGGCGATGCTGCCGGCTGGGCGACTGCCGGCCTGCAGAATTTGAGCGACTTTGGTTTTCGGATCGAGAAAACCGGCGCCACGGACGGACAGGCTCGCATTACGCTGTCACCGAAGATTATCCGCGCTTATACCTGGCAAATCGGCTTGAAGCTGTTCGGTACGGTTGTGATTAAAATGGATTACACGCGGCCCGACGGCAAGATAGAAAGCAAGACATACCGTGCTTCAGGCGACAAGACCAACATGTGGGGAGCGGATGCCGAATACGTTACTACGCTCAACTATGCACTGAATAATTTGTTGAAGAAGGTTGCGGTCGATCTGGATAAGCAATGCGGCCTGACAGCTTGATTTGACAGGTTTTCATTTGCGTTAAAAAAAAACCGTTAACTTGTGTTGACGGTTTTTTTAATAGACCAGCCAGTTGCTGAGCCTTTGTCAAAGCAGCTCCATCACAATTTCTAGATTAATTGGAGCGTACTTCCTGGGATTTTTGGGCCGTCAATTGAAAGAAATTGCCAAGAATACCTAAAAATTTCAGATGCCGCCCTCCCAGGTTAGAGTCGTAAGTGCTAAACAGAACATAATTATTTCTCACCGTGCTGCTAGTGATCAGGCTGCTAGCCACTCCGCCAAATAACGTTCCCAGTGTTCGAGTTACGTCATCCCGTTTATTGGCTTCTTGAGTGATTAGCTGATGAATGTACTGCTCGTAGCTGTCTAGTTTGGGATTTGTGAATGCCAGCAACCCGACAATCGACAGCACTACGATGGTTGATGATAATTTCATTCTTCGCGCCTACCTTTGCAGATTAAAATCCATGGCTCCAGGCGCGACTAGCTCGTTTCATCGCCGGAACCATATGGTAACCGCCTCGCCGATAATAGCGATACAAATGTATGAATGTTCTCATGTCAACGATCATGTAGTCAGTGTTAATAAAAATCAATTGTCGTGGCCATGTTGCTCATCACGGTCATGGTCACGGCGTCCGTGGTCGTCATGCTCGCGGCGATCGTGTCCACGCTCTTCTTGCCACCGACGCGCCCGCAGCTGACGCTCACGCCAATCTTGTTCACGTTCCGGCTGAATATAGACCGGGCGCGTTTGCACATAAACCTCTTCTGGCTGCACATACACCGGACGAGGCTGTACATAGACGCCCGGGAGTCCAATATTCACACCAACGTCTACGCCTCCAGCCATGGCGGGGACCGTTAGCATCATTAGTGTAGCGCCGACTATTATTCCTGCTGCAACGGTGAAAGATTTCTTCATTTTTTACTCCTGAAAAATTTATTCGGGGCCAAAGACCGGCCGAAATGACTCAGCCGATCTTTGAGATTTCTGCTTTTACGGCGCAGGCACGTTAATGATGGTGTTGGTCATTGTCACGGAAGCATTCAGTCCGACGGCCCTGCCGTTCAGTACCACTGTTTGTACGTTGCCGACAGTAGAGAACGAAACTGCAGATGAAGCGAGGATGGTTCCTACCATGGTGCCGCCGCCCGCGCCGTTAATCGTGGCGGACGTGCCGACCTGCCAAAACACGTTCTTGGCCTGCGCGCCGTTGATCAGGATGACGCTACGCGGTGCTCCCGGACCACCCACGGTGAGCGTACTCGCAGTCTGGAAAACCCAAACGGCATTCGCGTCGCCTTGTGCATCCAAGGTCAGATCCGATCCCGTTATCTTGAATGATCCCCCTGCCGCTTGATAGGTGCCAGGGAATAGAGTGAGGCCGCCTAGTTGTCCGGCGCCTGGATCCGTCCCGCCAGGCAATGACGCAGGAGACAGGTTGTTAAAGGCGGTCTGGGCGTCGCTTCTGGCCTGGGTTGCGATTGCGCATGACTGGACATTGATTGCAGCAGACGTTGGTCCAAGGGTGGAGACGGTGCAAGTGTAGATCTTGCCGTTCACCGTGCCTTTATTGGACCCGGTTTCCGTATAAATATCTCCCGCCAGATCGTGGAATCCAGTCACTGTCGAAGTCGTCGTCGACGTGCTTCCGATATCGCCGTTAATCACTGTCAGCGTCCCGGCATTGGTGGTGCCTGCGGTGCCTCCTAGATTACCGAAAGGGGTGGCCGCGCCAAGTGCTACCGGCCCTGTCGGACCACAGCTGGTGGTGCCGGTTGTAAAAGTCCATATCTTGTCACTGGCCAGAGCATTACCCGCGAGGTCTTTGACGCCGCCGGATCCTCCGTGAATTGTAGCTGTATAGGTGGCGCTAGCTGCAAGGGCGGCTGCCGGCGTAAAGGTCGCAATATTGATCGCCGGGTTGTAGGTTGCGGTTCCTGCGATAGCCGCTGCGCCAGGTCCTGTCACCGTAAAGGCTGCGGTGCTGACGGTTAATGGATCGATAGTTTTGCTGAAGGTGGCATTGATAGATTTGTTGGTGCATACACCAGAGGCGGCATCAGCCGGGTTGGTGGAAACCACTGTGGGGGATGTGGTGTCCGCGCTCGCCCCCGTCGTAAAGGTCCATACGAAGTTGCTAGCGAGCCCAACGCCTCCTGCATCCAGAGCCGCGGTAGTAATCGTGGCGGTAAACGTGGTGTTCATCGCGAGATTGCCGGTTGGCGTGAAGGTTGCGTTGTTGCCTGTGGGATTAACCACCACGCTTCCCGCCACTACAGCTGCACCCGGAGCCGCCAACGTGAAAGTCGTCGCATTGATCGATGCCGGGGTCATCGCCTTGCTGAAGCTGACGAGGATCTTGGCGTTGATCGCAACACCTGTAGCGCCGGCGGCGGGATCGGTGAACGTCACCGCGGGCCGGGTCGTCTGCGGCGTAACATCAGGTCCTCCCAGGACCGGATCGCGTCCACCCCCACCCCCACCGCATCCTGCTGCCAGACAGCACAGTAGCAATGTCATGAGCCATCTCTGGCACTTGCCGTAACTGTTGAATTTGTTCATATACTTCCCGATAAGCTAGAGTCTGATTTTGGATGATAAGAAACGCGAGTCGCGATGCAGATCGTGACGTACCTCGTTATAGGCTTGATTTTTGGCAAGATCCGTGCGGCCGCGCACATAGCGCCGGAAAGTTGGCTGATCACGCGTGGAGGGAGATGACCGGGAGGTAAGGGGATGGTGCAGCCGTGAGCGGGCGGGCGCATCTGGCTCCTGCCAATCGGGGCAGCCGTCACACAATCACGTCAGCTGTTTCTCGTTAGACAGGTGGGGTAGAAAATGTGATGGCTGCTTTATCTGAAGTATGATCGTTTATTACAGGTATCGATAACTGCGCTATGCCAAAACACAAGTGTGCACTGTAATTTTGTTTACCGGACTAAGAATATAGACACTAATGAATAGCCAATGCCCGCACTCGCCGATGGTTTCCATAATTGTTCCGGTATACAACGGATATGAATTCTTGAAGGAGTGCCTGCAGTCCTTGCTTAATCAATCCTTCACGGACATTGAAATCATTGTAGTAAATGACGGCTCAACCGATGAGACACCGGCCTTACTGAAACAATATGAAAATTTCAAAAATATAGTCATCTGTCATTTATCCCGCAATCGCGGTGAAGCCGCCGCTACCAACGTCGGGATACAGATTGCAAAAGGGAAGTACATCGCCCGGATGGACGCTGACGATATATCGTTACCCGATCGTCTGTTTCTGCAGGTAGCAGCGCTGGAGAGCGATCCGGATCTGGTCCTGGTTGGCGCCCAAACCCAAGTATTTGGACGCGATGGAGAATCGACGACTAATTTATTTCTAGCTGATGGGGACATCAAGTGCGCGCTTCTGGTTGGTAGCGGTCATCTCATCACAACCAGCGTAATTTGGCGCCGTGACTGGTTTATACAGAGAGGAATATGGTGGAACACGTCTTTGCCAAGTGCACGCGATCTCCGGTTCTGGTCAGAGGCAATGCTGGCGGGGGCAAAATTCCGCAATTTGCCGGAAACGCTGGTCCGATACCGGATTCACGGTGCCAATGCCAGCCATCAGGTGGAGGCGGTACGCCAGTCAAGTAGAAGCACTCGGGCCATGCTGCTTCGAGCGCTTTATCCTTCCCTGGACGAAAACGCCATATCAAACCTGGTTCCGGTCCTTGAAATTCAATTTGGCGATGTACATTTAAACGATGCAGATGCTTTGCTGACGGCCGAAAAAAGCCTCTTGCAGATGCGCTCGGAAGCCGTTTCGCTCTACGGTGAGAATCGGCACATTTTGCGTGATTACATAGATCAGTGGATCAGCCGCGTGCAAAAACGAATAAATGTACTTGAGGGGAAAAACTAGTGCCAAGCCCATCAATGCAGCCCATGTATGGTAGCGGCGGTCCGGTGCAGTTGCGCTCGGCCTGGTTTGTCGCCCAGGCGCCGCGCCGTCCTGGACCAGCTCGTGGCGATCCCGCATCGGAGGAAAATGGCGCTGCCTATACGCAGCGCATAGGGGCGTTGTTCGGCAGCCACTGACATGACTGCTAGCTTGAGGAATTGATAAATGTGATTCCGAAAGCGTAACAGCGTTTGATTACATCTTCTCCCACAACCAGTTCCAGAACCCGGGTAGGCGCACAGCTTGCGCGCTGTCACGTATGCTTCGTGCCAGGGCCGCACGCTCCAGCGCGGCCTTGTCGTCATAAAACGGCTTGGTGGCAGTCGGTAGCTGGACCGCACGCGCGCAATCCATCAGTATTTGCAAATATTCCGCCATGTGATCGGCGGTGTAACTGTTTATATCGTGAAAAGTTACCACTACCGGGATACTTCCATCCACCGTCGGCAACTCGCCTGCGGCAATCCGCTCGCGTACGTCAGTCAACATATGCAACATGTTGGAGCGTCTCCTCAGGCTGGCCTTGAAGCCATATATCTTGCCGTCGTTGGCGCTCAAATCCGTCAGCAAAATGTGCATGCCATGCTGTTGGTAAGCGTCAAAAGTACGCTTGTCAAAGTTCCAGAACGGCGGGCGAACCAGTTTAGGTGCGCGCCCTTGTATGGCAACAATGTCGGCAATGCCATCGTTTAGCGATTGCTCGAATATGTCGGGGCTAAGGAAGCGATGGTTGGCATGATGTGGTGTGGCGGTGTGAAAGCCAAGCAAATGCCCTTCGTCAATTTCGCGCCGTAGTATGTTTCGCCCAAAGTCCGTCTCACCAGCATCGGACGAACGGGTTTGCACAAAAAAGAGGGCTTTGATGCCGGGTTGTAGAGGATTGTGCGCGAGCGTATCCAGTATGGACAAGGTCGGATTGTCAGTCCTTGGACGGGCCGGACCATCGTCGAAAGTCAGCAGGAAGCGAATCGGCGCTTGAGATTTCAATCGCTCGGCAGTTTGAGGCGACATGGGAACCGGCTGGATAGCGCAACCCGTAGCGCCGAGCGTCACGAAAATCACCATCAGGCCGAAAATGATCTTTTTGATATGTCGGATTGAGATTACGTTACGCGATGGCATTAATGTTGCGAGTAATGAAGCGGAAAACGAAGGCATACGGTGACTGGCAATAGGGTTGTGGTTGATTTTTTTTGCGACGCAGCAGCAATGTTAAACCCTCGACCTGCGTTGCACGCTGGCTGTTACAAACTACCACAGTTGCGTTGGCCGAATAATTTCGGGTTTTGAAAAAACATTTGCTCCTCTGTTCGGCAACACACAGAGAAATTTGATGCGCTCACTTAATCTGCAATCAGAAAACGGATGATATCTGCTTGTTTGAAGGCGATATCCCGCGTTTTTTTTTATTACATAAAAGGATCGATATGAAATATTCTCTGCTGTTGGCAGCACTGGTCGTCACGGTTGGACTTGCTGCTTGCGAAAAAACTACGACCAATAATCCTGCACCACCTGTGGCGGCGGTTCCTGGCCCGGCGGGAGCGCCCGGTCCTGCCGGGGCGACAGGCTCTGAGGGCGCCACCGGTGCGACAGGTTCCACTGGTGCAGGAGTGGCCGTTCCCGGGCCGACAGGCGCCACAGGGGCTACGGGAGCTACGGGAGCCACAGGAGACGAGGGAGCGCCTGGTGCTGAAGGTAGCAAAGGCGATACCGGAAAAACCGGAGGCGGCACGGTGGTCGTCGTACCAGCCCAGAAGTAACGGACTTTGATTTAACGAATGCGTTGTCACATAGCTCGTACGTGAATCGAGCTATGTGGCGCTGCCATCGATTTAGTCCTTGTCGCTGCCCAGATGTTTCTCTTCCTGATCGCGACGCATGCGGTCGGTGATGTCCATGCCGATTCCTCGATAGCCGATAAAAAGGCTGCTTGAATCGAACATCGGTTCCCCGCTGACTTGAAGATATTGCAGGGTGCCGTCGGCATTGGTGCGACTGTAGACGAAATCGAGGAATGGACGCCGGTTTGCAATGTTGTCGTTCAGTTGCGCACGTTCGGCCTCATTCCATCGTCCGGTCGCCGCGATGCCGGCGGCATCTGGCGTGCTGTCCGCGTCGATTCCGAGCATTTCAAAGACCGGGCCGGAGACCTTGGTAAATGTTCCTTGCGAATCCTGTTCCCAATACCAGTCCGATGACAGTTCCGTCAAACTCTTGAAGCGCGCCTCGCTCTCGCGCAATTCGGCCGTGCGTACCAGCACTGTCTGTTCCAGTACCTTGTTGTAATTGTCCAGTTTCTGATACAGCAGCCGCACTTCCAGCATGTTGTGGATGCGTGTCTGCACTTCTACCAAATCGAATGGCTTGCTGACAAAATCTTTGGCGCCGGCTTGCAGCGCGCGCAGTTTGTGAGCAGGTTGCGCCGTGATGACCAACACCGGCAAATAGCCCGTCGTTTCGATTTCCTTCAAGCCTTCCATGACTTGGAAACCGTCCATGTCCGGCATTTGCAAATCGAGCAAAATCAAGTCGTAGCGATGCTCCAGATGCAAAGGACAGACTGTACGTGGATCCATCGTAGAAGTGATGCGTTCGTAACCGGCATTGCGCAGCATTTTTTCCAACAGCAGCACATTAGCTTCCTGATCATCGACGATCAAGATGCTGGCCTTTAGAATTTCGGATGCTTCAAGCATTACGTTATTCCCAAAAAAGTCGTTCACCTGCTAGCAAATCAAGTGGCATTTCGTCACTGCCTACGTTCCAAGCGACAAACCAATTTTTTCTGCGTGGCGCAACGCGACGTCGAGGGCGTCCATAAATTCGATGACCTCGATTGGTTTTGTCAAATAACGGAAGAAACCGGCATCCATACCCTTTTGAATATCGCGCGGAACGGCGTTGGCTGACAGCGCCATGATCGGTATGTGCGCCGTTGCCGCATCTTCGAGCAGAATTTTCAAGGCGCCATAACCGCTGATACCGGGCAAATTTATATCCATCAGAATCACGTCGGGCCGATGAACGCGCGCCATCTGGATACCCAGATGGCCATTGATGGCAGTCAACAGCTTTAAATCGCCGCGCCGGGCAATCAATTGCTCGACCAGGATCAGGTTTGCCGGATTATCTTCGACATAGAGCAGTGTGCGTTGGGATTGCGGCGCGTGCATCGCCGCATGATCCAGTTTATCCAGGTGGTGCATGCCGAGGCTGTCAAGCGCCAGTTCCGGCGCGCTTGATGCGGGCAATTCGACCCAAAATACACTGCCGACACCGACGTTGCTTTCAACGCCGATAACGCCGCCCATCAACTCGACCAGTTGTTTGGTGACCACCAGGCCGATGCCCGTACCTTCTTCGATGCTACTCTCTTGCCCGAGCCGGTTGAACGGCTGGAATAGTTGCGTCAACTGTTCCGGTGTCAGGCCGGCCCCGGTATCCGTAACGCTTACGCGAACCCGATCTTTACCGCTCATTGCGCATTTGACAACCACCTTGCCATCTGCCTGATTGTATTTAATCGCATTCGACAGCAAGTTGACCATCACTTGCTTGACCCTGGTCCGATCGGCATGAACATAAAAGAGATCATCAAGAAGCGGGAAGGTCATCTGCACTCCGCGCTTTTGCGCCTGCGGCTCGATCATTGCCTGGCAATCTTGTATTACCTCGGTGAGCGACATCGACTCTTGCGACAACGTCACTTTGCCCGATTCGATCATCGCCAGGTCGAGGATTTCATTGATCAGACGCAGCAGATACCATCCGGCTTGCAAAATCTGGTCGATCGACAGCTTCTGCGTCGATGACGGCGGCGGCGTATCGGATGCCATCAACTGCGCAAATCCCAGCACTGCATTGAGCGGGGTGCGCAATTCATGGCTCATGCTGGACAAGAAGTCGGATTTCGCCAAATTGGCTTTTTCCGCAGCCGCTTTCGCATTTTCCAGTTCGACGTTATTTTCTTGCAGCTTAGCTTCAAATTGCTTGCGATCGGTGACATCGCGCGCCGCAGCGAATACGCCTTGCAACTTGTTGTCGCGGTTATGAAAGGTAGTCGCGTTGTACGAGACTACTGTTTCCGTGCCGTCCCTGGCGTGGGCGGTCAACTCGTAATTGGTCACCTTACCCTCTTGCAGAACGCGTGTGATGGCGGCCTCTGCACGTTCGGGATCGGTAAAATAATTCTTGAACGGCGCGCCGATCAATTCATCGCGGGTGCAGCCGGTAAGTGCTTCCATCTGCTGGTTGACGTCGCTGATGATGCCGCGCGGATCGGTCGTCATCAAGGCGTCGATATTCGATTCGATCAAAGAGCGTGTGTAGAATTGCTGGTCGCGCAGGCGCTGATCGAGCAGCGCCTGCTCAGCTTCGACTTGTTTGCGCGCTGTGTTGTCGGTGCCGATCAAGAGGTAGCCGATCACTTTCTCTTGCGCATCGCGCAGTGCAGTGACTGACACCATCGCCGGGAAGCGGCTGCCATCCTTGCGGATGTAGGTCAGTTCATAGATGTCTTCAATACCGCGCGAGGCTTTGAACACCAGCGCTTCAAAGCCCGGAGTGATCTGGGTGTCCAGCTCAAGGCTCAGGGATGCTGCACGGGCAATCAATTCCTGCGCATCCGAAATGCCGGCCGGCGTGATTTTGTCTACCACGTCCTCTGCCTTGTAGCCGAGCATACGTTCAGCGCCGACGTTGAAAATCTGAATCACTCCTTGGGCGTCGGTGGCGATACAAGAGAAGTTGGCGCTGTTGAAAATGGCATCTTGCAGGGCTCCGGCCTTCAGCAATGGTTGCTGTACAGCTCGCGGTACTTGTCCGGCAGACGGGTTTTCTATGGTGGGCATAAATTCAGATTCTGGTGGGCTTACAACTGAGCGCTAGCCTCGGCTCAAACAAGGTAATGGTGAATCTGTAATGTCAGGGCGCCGGCTTGCCTTGACGCTGGTGCACATCCGACAACAAGCGCGCAAATTCTTTCTTGACGACGTCATAGCACTCGCAAACGTTGCTGGTCAGGCCAGCCCGGTCCAGCACGGTGATATGGCCGCGCCGATAACTGATAAAGCCACGGCTCTGCAACTTGCCTGCCGCCTCGGTGACCCCCTCGCGCCGCACACCGAGCATATTGGCAATCAACTCCTGGGTCATCGTCAATTCATTCGTGGGCAGGCGATCCAGTGTCAGCAAGAGCCAGCGACACAATTGCTGGTCTACCGAATGATGGCGGTTGCACACGGCGGTCTGGGACATTTGCGTGAGCAGAGCCTGGGTGTAGCGCAGCAGCAGGCGCATCACCGGTCCGGCGCGATTGAACTCTTCCATCAATATGTGCGACTTGAGGCGATAGCCATGGCCGCCGGTCTGCACCACGGCGCGGCTGGGCGTGGTATCGCCGCCCATGAAAAGAGAAATTCCTAATATTCCCTCGTTGCCAACTCCGGCAATTTCGGAGGAGCCGCCGTTTTCCAGAACGTAATGCAGCGAGACAATCGAGGTGGTTGGAAAATAGACGTGCTGCAGTTTGCCGCCGGAATCGTAGAGAAGGTCGCCCAGCCGCATGGGAATCAACTCAAGATGCGGCGCCAGGCGATCAAATTCAGCGTCAAGCAACGCTGCCAGGAGGTGATTCTGGTTTGGATCGTGTGTGCTGAACATATTCTTCTTCCTGCCCCCAGTCTATACCTGAGTGAATGTAAAAGGCGGAAATCGAAAGAATGCCCGAATCAGGCAAGGTAACATACCCAACCTGTCCGTCCGGAAAGATTGGCTCTTAGCACTGCGGAATATGCGTTATTACCCGTAACGGCTTCGAATGGTGCCAAATAACAACGTTTCGACGCGTTGAGCGAATTAAAGATATCAATGGGAATCGTCAGTTCGAGACGTCAAATATATTGGTCACCATGATTTCTGCCTCCGTCGCATCAAGCGTGAGTTCCTGATCGGGAGCCGTGAGCAGAACTGCATCACCTGGGGCTAGTTGCACGACACCTGATTTCGGCTGCCGGATGTGGGGTGAGCCTTTAACGATATATACCGCGCTGGTATGGCCACGATGAGGAACGCACAAGGTACCGGTAAACGCGAAACGGTGAAGCGTGTGCGTGTGCAGGCGTCGCCGGGTCATCACGTTGAAATCGGTGACGGGCCCGGCGAGCAGGGATGAACCTACCTGCTCTTCGCCGGCAAATTCAAAGATGGGTGCTTCAGACGTCAACGTAAAATGCCTGGCGTCCTGGCTGATCAATAATTCTCCGCCTTCAGTAAGAGCCAGCGATCGGTCAATTCCCGGAAAAATCGAAAACCGGCCGGCGGTACTGACAGTTGCCACGCTGATGCGCCACTCGAAATTATCGAGACTGCTATTGGCCGGACAACGAATGATCTCTCGTGTAATGCCGCCGTCGTTCTTCCATGGCATGACGGTTTGGGCTGCTTTCGATATGACTATCAGCAATTCTGATCTGCTCCGGTATCAATTGCCTGGGACGGCGTTATGCACACGTTTTAGGTGAAAATGTGAATTCAACAAGGTTGAAGTAACGTATGTGCCAGGCGCGCTGCCACTTTCGCGGTGAGCCCGTCGCGATCATAGGTTGGATTGCATTCCGCAATGTCGGCGGCGATCAGCTTGCCGGAATCCTTGGCGATCCGTATCAGGTATTCCACTTTTTCGAGTTGCATGCCCAAGGCCGCAGGCGCGGAAACTCCTGGCGCTTTCTCGGCAGGTAAGACATCCAGGTCAATCGTCAGGTAGACAAGGGTCGCAGCTGCGAGTTGCTCCTGCAGTTCTCGTCCGAAATCGGCGAGGTTGCCAAATGCGATTTCACTATCCAGCTTGAAATGCACACCAAGTTCCCGGGCGCGGGAAAATAGTGCGGGTGTGTTGCCCAACTGGCTGATGCCATAGCAAAGATAGTTGAACTCAACGCCGGCCTGACGACACCATTCGGACATTTGTTTAAATGGGGTGCCTGAACTCGCCTGATCGGATTCCCGCAAATCAAAATGTGCGTCAAAATTAATAATAAGCAACCGTTCAGTGCGCAACGTTTGATCCAGATGGCTCGCGATGCCAAGGAAGGTGCCGTATGCGACCTCGTGCCCGCCACCCAATACCAAAGGGAATACGCGCTGTGAAAGCGCCTGCTTGACGTGATCAGCCAGCCGCAGTTGCGCTTGCTCCAGTTTGCCATCAATGCAACTGATGTTGCCTGCATCGAACAGGCAATCAATGCCATGCGCCGGAAGATTAGCCAGCATGCGCCGGATCGCATCCGGGCCTTGTGCGGCGCCGATGCGTCCATGATTGCGACGCACTCCTTCGTCGCAGGAAAAACCGATCAAGGTAGCGTTGTTTTCGGATGAGGCATTAAACGGCATGACGACCTGATGCAGGCGACGTGTGTCGCCTGCGCTGTCGGTATCTTGCCGGCCGGCCCAAATGAATTGATCTGTCATGCGGCGCTGCTTTGCTGATTCCTGGACAATACCGCCTGCAGGAAGCTGCGGGTGCGGTCTTCGCGCGGGTTGACGAAAATCTGGTCTGGCGGCCCCGATTCGACGATGCGGCCGTGATCCATCACTACGACAATATCCGCGACTTCTCTCGCAAATCCCATTTCATGCGTGACGACCAGCATTGTCATGCCTTCGTTGGCCAGGGCCTTCATCACTTGCAGCACTTCGCCGACAAGTTCCGGATCTAGCGCAGAAGTCGGCTCGTCGAACAGCATGACTTGGGGTTTCATCGCTAATGCACGGGCGATGGCGACTCGCTGCTTTTGTCCGCCGGACAGGGTGGCAGGCATCGCGTCTGCCTTGTGCGCCAATCCGACTTTAGCCAATAGTTCACGTGCCAGGGTTTCAGCGCTTTGCTTATCCATGCCCTGGATCTTGCGCGGTCCGACGGTGACGTTCCCCAATACCGATAAATGCGGGAACAGGTTGAACGATTGAAACACCATGCCGACTTGTTCTCGCAGATGGTTCAAATCATGATCGGACAACATGCGGCCGTCGGTCAGCAATTTCTTTTCACAAATTTCGATATCGCCTTCTTCAGCTACTTCCAAGCCGTTACAGCAACGTAATAGCGTGCTCTTCCCCGAGCCGCTGGGACCGATGATGACGATCACTTGCGACGGGTGGACTTCCAGGTCGATGCCGTGCAGGATGCGGTTACCTGAAAACGATTTTCCCAGTCCGTTTAATTTGATGATGGATTTCATTGCACTGCTCCTCCGGCTCTCAAGTGACGCTCTATTCTTTGCAACGCCATGCTGGTAAGACTCGTTAATACCAGGTACACCAGAGCGATAGCCAAATACACTTCGAGTGACCGATACGACACACTGATGATTTTTTGACCTTCGTGCATCAGGTCGGCGATGGTCAACAAGGAAACCAGTGCAGAATTCTTGATCAGTGCGATGAATTCATTCCCCAAGGGAGGAATCATCCGCACCACAGCTTGCGGCAGGATGATGGTGCGCATGGCTGTTCCAGCGGACATGCCGAGCGAACGCGCAGCTTCCATCTGTCCCTTCTCAATCGACTGAATCGCACCTCGGACAATTTCCGAGACGTAGGCGCCGGAATAAATCCCCAGTCCTAAAATGCCGCATACAAAAGCTGGCAGCAGGATGTTCAGTTCGGGCAGGCCGAAAAACAGCAGGAACAATTGCACCAGCAGCGGTGTTCCTCGAATAAAGGTTACGTAGGTTGTGCAAAGTCCGTAGCGTACCCGTTTGCTTGGGTCAAGCCGGCCCATCCCGACCAGCAACCCAAGCACGCACCCCATCAGCAGCGACGCCGAGGTAATTTCTACCGTCACCAACGCGCCACGTGCCAAATCAGTCCAGCCGCTGAGGACTGGTAAAAAATCAAGGCTCAATTGTATTTCTCCTCGTTCAACATCAATATTGTTATCGCCGACTGTGATTATTTCGCAGACGAATCAAGCCATTTTTTTACTAGTTTGTCGTAGCTGCCATCGAGTTTCGATTTCTTCAGCGCAGCGTTCAATGCCTGGGTTACTTCAGGTAAATCCTTCCTGACCGCGAAGCCGTACAGTTCGACGCTGACTGGCTTATCGATAACTTTCAGGCCAGGCCGCGCTTTCACATATTCCAAGGCGGCCGGCTTTCCGGTTACCGCTGCATCGGCGCGTCCAATTTCGACCAGGTTAAACATCTCCTGGTTTTTTTCGACTTCCACGCGGTCGACCTGCGGGAAATATTCCTTGAGATAGTTCACTGATTTGGTGCCCACCTGAACTGCGATACGTTTGCCATTCAGATCGGCTGGTTTAAGGATGGTGTTGTTGCCGCTCTTCACGACGATCACCAGGCCGCCGGGGTAATAAGGATCGGTGAAATCCACTACCTTGCGCCGATCTTCGGTGACATAGATTGCCGAGGCGGCGACGTCGAACCGTTTCGAAATCAACCCTGGGATCAGGCCTTTGAAGTCGATGTCAGTCCATTCGATTTTCTTGCCCATCGATTTGGCCAGCGTCTCCATCAGTTCGATGTCGAATCCGGTTCTTTTCCCATCTTTGAAAAACTCGAAGGGCGGGAAAGTCGAATCGGTTACAACCCGAATGACTCCTGCGGACTGGGCGTTAGCCAGTGTTGGCACTATAAAACTGACTGCGACGGCCAGTGCAATGAAAAAGCGGCGATGATTCATTTTTGTCTCCTGAAAAAATACTTGCTAATATAGTTTTAAGCACTCACTGATGACGAGTGCAGTCTTGACCGTCAATCCAATCAATTCTTGTTGCCTGTCTTCGGCTCTGATAGCTGGCGACATCAAGGTGATGGCACCTACCATGTGATTCGATTTACTAAAAATCGGAGCACTGATGCCCCATACGCCCATGTCTACTTCGCCCTCGCTCACCGCATATCCTTGAGCGCGTATCTTCGCCAATTCTTCGCGCAGGAGTTGCTGCTCTTTTGGTTGCCCGGGCAGTGATCCTGCAATCACGTCATCAACCATTGGTGCAGATAAGTGCGCCAGCAGCGCTTTAGCGGAAGCACCGCGCAGCAATGGCTGCGAACGCCCCTTTGAAAACGAGCAACGCAAGGAATGGTGGCTCTCCACCATATCGAGACACATCACCTGATTGTTGACGGCGACCATCAGCCCGACGCTTTCCCCGCACCGCATCATCAATTTTTCCATTTCCGGGCGAGCATGGGCGACCAGATAGGAGGTGTGATCAAAGCCCCAGGCGAGTTGCACACTGAATGGACCTGGTGCGTAGAGATTATCTTGTTCCTGTATCAGCCCCCATTTCTTAAGGGGAAGCAAATGCCGATATAAAGTGCTTTGGGGCAATTTAGTTGCATCCTTAAGTTGCTTGGCCGTGATCGGCTTGCCATGCCGGGCGATAACGGAAAGCACCATTAGTGACCGTTCGCTGGTGGGAGTAGCCGAAAGCGGGCTCTCCAAATCTGATGAATTGATCTTGTTCATGGACTTATCATCGGACACAATTCCCATAATTACAAATTTAATTCCCAAATTATGGGATTGCTGTTTTCTAGCCGATCAGGCTCTCTGGGAAAGGGAAGATCAAGCACGTTAAACCGGCGGCCGTAACGGCGAAGAATCATCACGCATTTACAATGATGTATTTTTACCAGATTCGAAAAACTACAAAGGTCAGCTTGATGAACTTCTTTCTTTGCAAAGAAAGAGCATCGACCAGATTGGGCGCGAGATTGCGCAGTTATATTGCCGCAGCTTCAATCTCATGGTGTTGTTAGGTGTGTTGATGGTTGTATTGGGGCGGTGTGTGCATTCCTGATCTCACGCTCCATCACGCGGCCATTGGGTGAGGCAATCAAAGTTGCGCAAACCGTCGCCTCCGGCAATCTGAGCAGCCGCATCGAAGTGAAGACCGCTGATGAAACCGGTCAGTTGATGCAGGCGTTGAAAGACATGAACGACAGTCTGTTGACCGTCGTCGGCGACGTGCGCACCGGTACCGATACTATCGCTACCGCATCGAGTCAGATTGCATCTGGTAATCAAGACCTGTCGGCACGTACCGAGCAACAAGCCAGTTCGCTGGAGGAAACCGCAGCGTCAATGGAGCAATTGACCAGTACCGTGAAACAGAATGCCGACAATGCGCGGCAAACCAATCAACTGGCTGTTTCCGCATCCGGCGTCGCGATCAAGGGCGGTGGCGTGGTGTCGCAAGTGGTTGAGACAATGGGTTCGATCAATACATCGGCCAAGATGATCGTCGACATTATCGGCGTCATTGACAGTATCGCGTTCCAGACCAATATCCTGGCGCTGAATGCAGCGGTGGAAGCGGCGCGCGCTGGCGAACAGGGACGTGGTTTCGCGGTCGTTGCCAGTGAGGTGCGCAGCCTGGCGCAGCGCTCCGCTGCGGCCGCTAAAGAGATTAAAACCTTGATTGGCGATTCTGTCGAAAAAGTTGATATCGGGGTCAAGCTGGTTGATCAGGCCGGCATCACCATGGACGAGATCGTCGACAGCGTCAAACGGGTCACCGACATCATGAGCGAGATTGCCGCGGCGAGCGAGGAACAAACCGCAGGGATTGAACAGGTGAACCAGGCGATCATGCAGATGGACCAGGTCACGCAGCAGAATGCCGCGTTGGTCGAGGAGGCTGCCGCCGCTGCCGAATCTTTGCAGGACCAGGCCGCTAACCTGGTGAATGTGGTCAGCGTGTTCAATACTGGTGAGATGTCGACCTCCGGCAGCACGTCTTTAAAGACGATAAGTCGCTCGTCTCCGGCCGCGGCGACCGCTGGCCGTATTGCCATTGCGCGACGCAGCATCAAGCAACCGGCGGCGACGAACGTGAAGCCCTTGAAGCGTGTGACGAAAGTTGCTGCAGTTGCCACCGCCGCCGACGGCGAGTGGGCGACATTCTAGAGGAAACAGGTTTGCCGTCAGTTTTGAGGATGTCCGGTTTCAATGAAATGAGATCTTACGATCCGGCTTTTTTCAGTAACGGGATATCCTCGAACAGCCATGCCAGCGCAAACGCCAGCGCGATCAGGCACCCTGCGCTGATATAGACCGTGCTCAGTGCTCCGCCAAACGCTTGCAGATAATCGTCACGCAGTACGGCGGGTAGATGATGCACCGTTGCGGGACCGAAGGTCTGAGGCAGTTCTGTGCCGGCTGGAATGAGCGCAGCAAGCCGTGTATGTAATCCGTGCGTGAACAACGCACCGAACGCGGCGACGCCGATCGAACCGCCAATCGAACGGAACATCATCGCACCGGATGTCGCAACACCCATGTGTTTGAAGGACACGCTGTTCTGCACCGCAAGCACAAGCACTTGCATCACCATGCCGAGTCCGGCGCCGAGCAGACCCATGTACAAATACATTACGTGGATCGGCGTGGTGTTATCCATGGAGGCGAGCAGGAACATCCCGATACAGGCAATGAATGTGCCGATGATCGGAAAGTAGCGGTATCTGCCGATCTTGCTGATGATCTGTCCACCGATGATCGATGTGGTTAACAAGCCGCCCATCAGCGGCAGCAATTGCATGCCGGCTTCCGATGGAGTCGAATTTTTGACGACTTGAAGATAGAGCGGAAGGAAGGTTACCGACCCGAACAACGACATGCCCACGATGAATCCGATCAGACTGCTCAACACGAAGGTACGCTGGCGAAAGAGTTCGAGCGGTATGATTGGTTCAGCCGCGAGACGTTCTTCATAGATGAAACCGCCGATCGACAAGAAACCAAGTGCCAGCGTGAACCATAGTTGTGGCGAAGACCATGGCAGGATCGTGCCGCCCTGGCTGGTAAACAGGATGATGCAAGTCAGCGCGGATGCGAGAAATGCCGCCCCCATATAGTCGATCTGGTGCTTTATGCGCACGATGTGCGGCTTGAATACGGCGCCGATCACTAGCAGCGCGATGATGCCGAGCGGCAGGTTGATATAGAAGATCCAGCGCCAGGACAAATGCTCGACCAGAAAGCCGCCGATGAGTGGGCCGACCACAGTCGCCAGCCCGAACACGCCGCCAAACATGCCTTGATAGCGGCCGCGCTCGGCAGGCGGAATGATGTCGCCGATTGCGGCCATCGTCACCACCATCAGGCCGCCGCCGCCAAGCCCCTGGATCGCACGCAGGATCACCAGCTGTGGCATGTTCTGCGCAACCCCGCACAGAGCAGAGCCGAGAAGGAATAACACGATTGCCGCCTGCAAGACGATCTTGCGGCCGAACAGGTCGCCGAATTTTCCATAGAGCGGTACGACGATGGTCGATGCCAGCAGGTAGGAGGTAACTACCCATGACAGGCTTTCAAGGCCGCCCAGGTCGCTGACAATCGTCGGCAATGCGGTCGATACGATCGTCTGGTCGAGGGCCGCGAGCAGCATCACAAGCAGTAGCGCCGAAAAGATGAGGCGAATCGGCGGATGATTTTGCGCGTGATCGTTTGTCGAGCCGGCGTTTTCAATAAGCGCAGGATTGTCAGCGTTCATAAGAAGGAAGGGGGAGGGGAAATCTGGTTGAGATTAATTAAACGATCATTTAATATATGTTAAATTCCTTGCATAGTCAAATGCTCGAATGGTTAAATTGTCGAATGGTTAAATTGTCAAATCGCAGATGGTAAAAAGAAAATCCACCGAGCCCGCAGCATTCGCGCCGGAGGCAGCGGTGGCCCCACGCGCTGCGGCAAAGCGGCCCGGGCGGCCGGCGGGCAGCGTGCGCGGGCCCGAGCAACGCAACCGCCTGCTCGATACGGCGCTGGTATTGTTTGCGCGGCAAGGCATCGCCGATACGACGCTCGCCTCCATTGCGCGCGAAGCCAAGGTGACGCCGGCGATGGTGAATTACTACTTCACCAGTCGCGATCAGTTGATCGACGTGCTGGTCGAAGAGCGTTTTCTACCGGTAAAAGCGGCATTGGGCGGCGTGTTCCAGGCCCACCCGAGCGATCCCGTGGCTGCCATCACGGAACTGACGCGACGGTTTGTCGATATCACAACAACTTATCCGTGGTTTGCGCCGCTATGGCTGCGCGGAATAATCACGCATGACGGCCTGATCAAGCAACGGATGCACGAGCGCGTCGGCGATGAAGACCAGAAGGCCGCGCTTCAATGCATCAAACGATGGCAACGCGAAGGGTTGCTCAATTCCGATCTGGAACCAGCGCTGATATTCATGTCGCTGATGGGGGTGACGATTCTGCCACTCGCAGCAATCATGACGCGGCAGATCGGCCCGGCAGGGCGTCCAGTTGATGCCGGGGCAATTGCCCGGCATGCGATCTCTCTGCTGGTGCATGGGGTGGGGCCGCATTAAGCGCAGCCGCCTAAGGCGATTCATATGGACATGCTATTCTTATGAGCAGCAATTTCATCATCATATGGAGCCGCCCATGAGCCCGCTAGCCGCAATTACCGCCATCCTCGCCGCGTTATTGATCGGCGCGATGAGCCCGGGACCAAGCTTTGTCATGGTTGCCCGTAATTCCATCGGCCTGTCGCGTCGTGATGGACTGGCGACCGCTCTTGGCATGGGAGTTGGCGGCGTTTTTTTTAGTGGAATTGCATTGGTTGGACTGTATTCATTGCTGGCGTCTGTCACCTGGCTTTATGTGGGCCTGAAAGTTGCCGGCGGGGTGTACCTGGTTTATATCGCCTCTAAAATCTGGCGCGGCGCGTCAGCGCAACTCACAGTTGATAACGGCTCGTCCGCAGACCCGGCGAATGTACGGAAGTCCTTCGTGATGGGACTCAGTACACAGTTGAGCAATCCGAAGACAGCCATCTACTATGGCAGCATCTTTGCAGCCTTGCTGCCACAGCATCCTCCCCTGTGGTGTTACCTGGCGCTTCCACCTATGGTTTTCGCGATTGAAGCAGGGTGGTATACGATTGTCGCACTGTGTTTTTCCAGCAGGCGTCCGCGCGAATATTATTTGAAAGTCAAAGTATGGGTTGATCGCGTAGCTGCCGGTGCAATCGCAGCTCTCGGACTTCGGCTGATATTCACGGCGCACAAGGTTGGACTTTAATGGCGGAATTTAACGCTGGCGCATCGACATCCGATCAAACGTTTTGTGGAGTGAGTGTGACATCAGAAATACAGGTACGAATCAGGAATTTTGATCCTATCGAGAGAGATTCTGTTGATGCGGTGGTCCGCGGAGCGTGGACAGAGTTGATCGATCTGATGCCGCAGGGAGACCAGCTTGCCGCCCGGCTCGGGTCGCTGACGGAACATGCCGATCAAAGCGAAATTATCGTAGCCGAGTTGAACAGCCAGATCGTCGGGGCAGTCGGTTATGTCGGCGCGCATCAACCTAAACCTGGTTTTTTTCAAGCCGATTGGCCAATGGTCCGCATGTTGTCTGTTGCGCCCGGATATCGTGGACTCGGGTTGGGTAAGCAATTGCTGGAAGAGTGCGTCGCAAGGGCAAAGCGCGATGATGCTCCGGTCCTCGCATTGCATACTACCTCTGTCATGAAGGCCGCCCAGCGTTTGTATGTCGAATGTGGGTTTGAGAAAATAAAAGAGCTGCCTCTTCTGTTTGGGGTGCCGTGCGCGCTGTACACGAAAACGCTGTAGATAAGAGTTCCGGCTGTGATCCTGCAACAGCGATGGAGACTCCGGGAGCGGTCGCTCTCGGAGCTTCAATGCAGGGTAGCGCTTTGCACGCTATCGCTTCTCGGCTGGAATGGACTTGATTGCTGCCGCGAACAAGGCGTGGGCGTCCAGATCAACTGGCCGATACTTGATCTTGGTGCTGGCTGGATTTTTTCCAAGGAAATTGTCGTTCTTTAAATTTTTTGCCGGTCTGACCGGCCTTGGAACAAAGCCGCCACCGCAGTTCGGACAAACGTTTTCCAAAATATCATTGACGCAATTCGCGCAAAACGTGCATTCGTAGCTGCAAATTCGTGCTTCCAGGGATTCGGGCGGCAATCCCTTATTGCAGTGCTCGCAAGTAGGTCTGAGTTCCAGCATTTTGTCCTTTCGTGACGGCGTATAACGTTGCATAAATCGCGGCTCGGGCTAACACTATCGAGTAGGTGATCCTGGCTCAGGCATACTGAGCCTCTCCGAAGCCGAACGACCAGTTTTCCTTCGCTACTTCCACCAGGCTTATAAAAACGTCTTCAGGTCTGACGCCGGGTTTGTCTGCAAGCCGCTCGGCGATAGCTTTATACAAGGCTCTCTTCTGATCTAAGGTACGCGTGTTGTTTGCGGTGATCTGGATAATCACAAGTCGATCTGAACGATGGATGCCCAGATAGTCGGCGCCAAAATCGAACTCGCCATCTCCGTGCTGATGTACCGTCATGAATCGGTCGTTCTCCGGAACGTTGAACGTCTCCCGCATGGCTTCATATATACCCGACATGATTGCCTCGCGGTATTCAACGGATGTTCCGTGTTTCAGGGAAATGCGGGTAAGCGGCATGTTTGCTCCTGGCTAGAAGGTTAAATCGAACGATTCTGATTGATTGCAGTTTTCACAGATGGCGGCATCCTATTTTATCTTTAAGATTCCGGTTGTTTATGCAAATATGTGCTGACGCTATAAACAGGGCAGCCTTGGCGTCATATCAGCATTACTGACATCCTAATTGTGCGCTAACTATTCTTGATTAGTCTGAGTCCGGCTCATATGTAAAAAATATCGTCCGTCACCGGACATTCATCTAACCAATTATCGAGTACATGAAAAACTTCAGCCTCAGCAGGTCGACTATCGTTACCATCGGCGCCCTCATGTTAATGCAGGCTGCGCTGGTCCCGGCGGTTCTGGCCGCCACACCAGATAACTACAAGATAGTGGCGCGTTTTCCCGTCACAGGAACTGAAGGATGGGATTACCTGGCTATCGACAGCAAACGGGATCACCTGTTTGTCAGCCGTTCTGATCATGTCCAGGTGCTCGATACCAAGTCAGGGGAAGTGGTTGCCAACATAGTCGATACCGCTGGCGTCCACGGCGTGGCGATCGCGCAGGACTTGAATCTTGGATTTACCAGTAATGGCAAGTCAGACACGATAACTGTTTTTGAACTCGATAGCCTTCATACGATCGATACGGTGAAGACGACCGGCGCCGGACCCGATTCGATACTTTATTATCCTCAGTTAAAGCAGATTTACAGCTTCAACAGGCGCGGTGAAAGTGTCACGATAATCGATGCTGTTACGCGCAAGGTCATCGATACGCTACCCATTGCCGGTCATCCGGAGTTCGCGGTCAGCGACAGCCAAGGGCATGTTTTTTTCAATGTGGAAGACAAGAACGAAATTGCCGTTATTGATGCGCAATCTTCAAAAATTGTGAAGCACTGGAAAATGGCTGCATGCGATGGACCGAGCGGGCTGGCGATCGATGACAAACATCACAGATTGTTTTCGGTATGCGGCAACAAGAAAATGACGGTTGTCGATTCCTTGTCGGGAAAGGTCGTTACCACCGTGGCGATCGGGGAGGGGCCGGACGCTGCTGCTTTTGATCCTGATTCGGGACTCGTATTTGTTTCCAATGGCGGTGGCACGTTGACAATGGTGCATCAGGATACAGCGGATAAATATACGGTAAAGGCCAACCTTGCCACGCAAAAAGGAGCGAGGACATTGGTCCTCAACCCGGACAGTCATCTTGTCTACCTGGTGACCGGAAAATTCGGCCCGGCGCTGGCACCCACTTCGAAGGTTCCTCGTCCGCGTCCTCCGCTGTTGCCTGAAACCGTGAATGTATTGGTTGCCGCGCCAAATTAAGCGCCAGTTAAAAAGTAAATTCAGAAAAAAATGATGATTAACCGTGGCATCGAGACCGATCTGATGTTCAATCGTGTCGTTGGCAGCGTGATTCAGCAGGGTGGCTACACGGTTGTGCGGACACCCAATTCTCCGGATTACTATTTCGGAAACCTGCTCGTGCTGAGCCGTGCTCCGCAGGACGGAGAGCGCGAACAGCTCGAGTCTGATTTTGCCCAATTCGTCGGCACGCCGCCGCATATCAAACATCGTACGTTTTTGTGGCCGGTTGTCGGAGATGAAGAACCTGAATTGAATTCATTCATCGGTGCCGGATATGAATTTAATGAAAACATCGTTCTTATCGCCACTCCGGCAGATCTGGTTTGGCCGGCACAAGAAAACCGGACTGTCACGATCCGTCGCTATAGAGATAGAGACGATTGGTCGAATTGGACAGAGATGCAAGTCGCCGACAACTCAGGTAAATTTCCTGAGCCGGAGTTCCTCAATTATTTGGCTGGGAAACAAGCGGTGTACGAGCGAATGATTGCCGATAATCGTGGCGATTGGTGGGGCGCATTTATTGAGGACAAGCAGGTGGCCAATCTTGGATTATTCTTCGACGGTGAAACCGCTCGTTTTCAATCGGTGCATACCGCGCCGTCTCATCGCAATCAAGGCGTCTGTCGTACGCTGGTGCATCATGTTGCCCTGGAGGGTTTCCAACGCGCCGTGCGATTGGTGATGGTTGCAGACGAAAATTATCATGCTGCACGCGTCTACGAGTCGCTGGGATTCCAGCGCAGCGAGCGCATGGCTAGTCTTTGCTGGTGGCCGAAAGAAAGTCGATAGCCCCCCCCAAAAAAAAAGCAGCACCCGGAGGCGCTGCCATAAATCGACAATTCAAGGAGACCCGAAAAGTCGAAGTTACTTTGAAAATGTATAACCTTAGATCGCCCAGCCGCCAGCATAGAAGGCTGCCAGTGCGATAGCAATGGCGACGGTACCAACGTTCAGTTTGCGGAACTCGCCAGACACGATACGGCCGATCACCAGTGTGCAGAAACCCAGCATGATGCCCGTTACGATATTGCATGTCAGCACAATGAACACCGCGCACAGCAGACCGGACAAGGCATCGACCGTGTCATCCATATGCATGCGGCTCACACTGCCCAGCATCAGCAAACCGACATACATCAGTGCAGGAGCTGTCGCATAGGAAGGCACCAGGCCAGCCAGCGGCGAAAAGAAAATGACCGCGAGAAACAGCAGGCCGACTACGACTGCCGTCAGGCCGGTGCGGGCGCCAGCGGCTGTACCTACCGTCGATTCAATATAAGCAGCAGCAGGTGCGCCACCGACCAGAGAAGCAAAAATCGAACTGAGCGAATCGGCTGTCAACGCTTTACCGCCATTGTTGATATAGCCCTTTTCATTGACCTGGCCGGCTTGGCCGGCGACAGCGCGAATCGTGCCGGTAGCATCGAACACCGCCGTCATCACCAGCGCCAGCACACTTGGCAACACTGTCATGCTCAGCGCGCCCTTGATATCCATCGAACCGATCAATGAAGCGTGGCCTGGGGAGCTCAGCGCCGGCATAGCAAACACGCCGGTAAATTTGACTGCAGGATCGAAGATCAGGCCGATGACGGACAAGGTGACAACTACCAGCAGGATGCCGCCAGGTACGCGGCGCCGTTCAAGGCCGAAGATGGCTGCCAGGCCGAGGATGCTCATCACCACAGGGAACGCGGTAATGTGGCCGAGTGCTACCGGCAAGCCGGGACCGGCATTTTTTACCACCATGCCGACTTCGCTGGAGGCGATCAGCAGCAAGAACAAACCGATGCCGACGCCGGTGCCATGCGCAACGCCGGACGGCAGGTTTTGCAGGATCCAGGAACGGATGCCGGTCACGGAAATGGCGGTGAACACCAGGCCCATCAGGAATACCGCGCCAAGGGCTACGGAGGGCGACAACCCTTTGCCGAGCACCAGGCCGAAGGCGGTGAACGCGGTCAGCGAAATCGCGCACCCGACGGCGATCGGCAAACGTGCCCACAGGCCCATCAGCAACGAGCCGAAAGCGGTCGTCAGGCAAACCGCAACGAACACGCCGCTGACATCGAAGCCGGCGCGGCCCAACATGCCGGGCACGACGAAAACGGAATAGACCATCGCCAGGAAAGTGGTGATGCCAGCCACCACTTCACGACGCGTGGTACTGCCGCGGGCGGTGATCTGAAAGTATTGATCGAGTTTGCCTTCGCCGACGGCGATAGGATCTCCCAGGCCCACGACAGGCTGGGGCTGGAGTTGTTGTTCCATCATGATCGAGCTGCTCCTTATATGTCCTTGAAGCGGCCGTGACTCGACCGTCATCAGGGTGTCTCGTGTTATGTTTTGACTAGCCAGCCCGAACCCAGGTAGCTGGACTGCTCGTCATTTGAAGGGGTGATGAGTTCGGTGAATACAGCTTAGGGTATTGATGTAGCCAACCCATCATGAAGGCTTAATAGCCGCCATTTGCATTTCCATATGCGGAGAACGGACGGCAGAGCCGCGAAGCCGCTTGCGTCTGCCTCGGGAAGTCTCGGTTCCAATCAGCACGGAATATATCAGCTTGACCGCATCCGGACGGCTCGGGCTGGTTCGTCACGCTGATTTAATGTATATAATTATATTATATTGCCACACGGAAACAATTATGTCATTGTCGTTTTGCACACATATGTGTGTAACTTAACGTGGAGATGACATGACAACAACCGTCGAATCACTGCAACTTATCCTTAAAGACAAGCACGAGTTATTGACCAGCCATGCGGTGTTTTCCGCTATACGAACCGAGGCAGATCTGCGCCTGTTCATGGAGTGGCATGTTTTTGCAGTGTGGGATTTCATGTCGCTGGTCAAGCGCTTGCAAGCGGATCTGACGACGACTTCGGTCCCGTGGTATCCGCCCGCCAATCCGCATGCAGCGCGGTTGATCAACGAGATAGTGCTGGGAGAAGAGTCGGATCTGACGCCCAAGGGCGCCATGACGCATTTTGATCTTTACCTGTCGGCGATGCAGGAGATAGGCGCCTCGACCCGCCAGATCAGTCAGTTTTTAACCATGATCAAGAAAGGCGACACGCTTGCCTCCGCCTTGAATCGGGCGGAAGCGTTACCGGCGATCCAGCGCTTCGTAACTTCCACCATCACCATGTGCAAGGACGGCCAGACCCATCAGGTGGTGGGAAGTTTTTTCTATGGGCGGGAAAATGTCATCCCCGATATGTTCCATGCCTTGCTCAAGACCTGGCGCATAGATCCGGCGACAGTGCCCGAACTTACCTTCTATCTGGAACGGCATATCGAGGTCGACTCAGGCGATCACGGTCCCGCCGCGCAGCGCATGATCGATGAGATTACCGGCAACGATCCAGCCCAGATCCGCGAAGTGCTGGAGGCGGGTATCCGAGCCATCGACGAGCGGCATCAGCTGTGGGACAGCCTCCTGATAGCTTTGCAGCAGTGTTCTTCCTGATGACTGGCTAGTAGCCGACCGTCCAGGCCAGATGCGATTGTCTGGTTTGGACAGTCAAGCTGTGAAAAGTATTAAAAAAATTACATTCGAGAAATTTATTTCCTCATGGAATTTAATGTACTATTGTTATGGGAAGGCAATTATAAAAATCAGCAAGTGCACCTTTTACGTGGGAACTGGGGAGAATAAAAATGTGGCTGAAATCAATTTTCAACAAACCCGCAACCAGTAAGCAAGACGAGGAGGCGCGCGAAGTTGTCAGGAATTCAGTCAGCCCCCAGCCGCCGGCCAGAAGAGCAGTGCCGTTAATGGAGCGCGCGGAACTGCTGCAACCGGCGAAAAGCGCCAACAATCAGATTCAATACGATGAAAAGCTGATTCCCCAGCTTAAGAGCGATCATGCGGCCCTGCTGTTGATGTATTCCTCGGTGGCGAACAAGATGAGCGCCGGCGCCTGGGATGCTGTGCCAACGTCATTGCGCGAAATGCGCATGGCGATGTACGGCCATCTGCTGACCGAGGGCGTCAAGTTGTATTCGTATATGCGGCGCAGCCTGGCGGAGGAGCAGAATCTGCTCGAAGTCTATCGCTCATATAAAAAAGAAATGGATGGCATAGGCCGCGTCGCCTTTGATTTTTTCGACAAATATCAAGGCAAGGATTGGCTGGCGTCGCCGGATGCGCGCTCGTCGTTCAAGGCTGAATTCGCTAACCTCGGCACTGTGCTGGTCGACCGCATCACACGCGAGGAAAATATTCTCTATCCTTTGTACATGCCGTCGTAGGTGGTGCCAACCGGGTACTAACCGGTTTGCCAGACGGCCACGCCTGGCCTTGGTTCAGATCTGCCAGGCGCCGTTGCGATAAACCTGTTCGTCATCAAGGTAGACGGCTTCAGTTACCGCAAAAACATCGATGTGATATCTGGCGCTTGCGCGTTTGATATTGGCCTTGTTGTAGACGCCGTGTTTGGCGCCGAGTGACAGGTGGATGCCGCACATGCGTTCGTAGGTACCGATATCGCTGACCATCCGGTCCCGCGAAAACGCGCGATTCATGCCGAAACCCAGCTCCCGCAGCCATACTTCACCTTCGTCGGCGCGGATATTGGCTAGTACCTGATCGAAATCGGGAGTTGAATCCAGCACGTCGGTGACGCGGCCCTTGTTGATCACCAGGGTGATGGGATGCGCCGGCTGGTTAACCCGGAACGAGGTGTCGCCAAAAACAAAGATACGTACGCGTCCGTTCACCGCTTCCAGGTCTTGCGCTTCGGTGAACACTTCACCGATGGGAAACTGGCCGCCGACATTGTTCATTTCGCTGTAGTCGCCGATGTTCAGTTTGGCCGGCTCGAACGGCGACGCAAACACCAGGCGCTCGCCACCGCTGTCGACGACGCCCATGCGGGCGTTGTCGATCCGCGCTTTCAGCGCATAGCCGACGCCGCGGTAGTAGCCGGGGTCATACGCCAGCGACTCGATGTAGTAGAGCGCTTGCGCCCCCGGCATGCGCGACAGATGCGGATGTTCTATCACCTTGAGTGCACGCTTGAACAGTTCGACGCGGATCCGGAACGCCTCCAAACGGAAGTTGGTCGATTGAATCAGCACCACCAGGTCGTTCGCCCCAAGTACCGCAAAAGCGGCGAGCACTGCATCCGGTGTGACGGCATCGAAGTCGATGAATGTCGCATCCGGCAAGCAGCGCCGGTAGGCTTCGGTAAGCGCGATGGCGAGTTCGCAGCGCGTGTCCGATACAACCACGGCAGCACGCGGCGGCGCGTGCTGGATTGTCATTGAAAGGATGTCGCGCAGATGCTTTTCTGCCGCGTCAATCGCTTCCTCTGGGATCGTTTCCGCGTTTGCCGTGCCGACGCCTTCTTCGTTTGCTGTTGGATTGATCATCAATTTACCGTATCGGGAAGCTGGGGAGCACAGTGTCATAAGACCAAGTCTTGGTGACCGGGCAACTCCTGCTGGATCGGTATTTTAATCGACAACCGCCGTCGGGGCTGGTTTTTGGCGGATTGCGGGCTGATTACGAACAGATTGCGAGGCGATCATGGCCAAGGTTAGAGCGGAGAAAAACCGTAAGCTGCAAAGGTTTTCTGTGCTTCCGGACTAAGCAGGAACAGGGCAAAGCGATAGGCTGCGTCGTGCGTGCCAGCTGGCTTGTTCAGCACGGTCAAGCCGAAATCGGCTGCAATCGCGAGCTCCGGGGGCAGCACAACTTTAGTGAGCGTACTGTCGGCGACAGTTTGACGCGAGCTGCAATAGCCGATAAAGGCATCAACTCGTTTTTCTTCAAGAAAATACTTTACCGGCTCCCGCCCGGCCGGGACTGCCGGGCTGTGGCGGCCGCCCACCAGTTGCTGCGCTTTGGATTCGAGCAGTTCTTTGGCGCCTGGCCGGATTGCGCCGGCTTTGGCAAATAACTGCCAGGCGTAGTCGCCGCCGGGATCAGCCTGGGGTGTCGAGGTGCCGAATTTGACATTCGCGTCCAGCAGTTTACTCAGAAGGTTTTGCGCGCTTAACGCCAGCTCCGGCCGTGCCAGGACGCACACGCTATTACGAGCAAACACCAGTGCCGGAATCGCCTTGCCTTCGCGGGCCAGCTGCTGCGGATGCGCCATGTTCGCGGATGCAAAAACATCTACTTTTTCACCGCGCTCTATGCGCTCCAGCAACAGGCCGGAAGGGCCGAATACCGTCTCAACCGACTCACCGGTGCTGGCGCCGAACTGTTTCGCCAGCACGGTTAGCGGGCCGGTCAGGCTGCCGGCAGCAAATACCTTGATTGGATCTTGAGCCTGGGCTTGGCTGGCGACGGCGCCCAGCAAGGCGAGTGCAATCAGTGTGCGGTTGAATAATGTGGACATGGGTGGGATTTGTTTCGCTTGAGGAGATGGAGTTTTAATTTCGATATATTTTACGGTATACAGCGAAAGATAGGAAAACAGCCATCGTTTCGGTTGTTTCGACTCCTGCTCAAGATGCGCACCTTTGACGTGCGCATCTATCTGCTTCTATCCGCCTCGTTCTTACACCATCAGGCTGAGAGGCCCTTGGCAAGCAGTTCGGCTACCAATTGATTGAGATCCAGTTCGCGTTCTTTAGCCAGGGTTTGCAGCTGCTGCACCAGATCGCCGTTCAGTTTGACCGCAAACGGCACCAGCCCCGCTGCCTGATCACGCTTACGCTGCTCGCGGCGGTCGACCACTGTGGTATCGCTGCCGCCAAAAGCGGAAGCCCCTGGGGCCGCCATCTTTCCCATCAGTTTTTTGGCATCGCTCTTTGCCATTCCGGTTTTTTTCACTATTGATATCCTGGTTGATAAACGTTATTCGATTGCGCACAGTATAAGCTCGGCTTCACTGTGGCGGTGTTTTCCCTGTTCCGGGCCAGGGAGAATCTATCGAAGCGACTGCTCGCAGTGACGATTTATTCACGCCGCTTCCAGCTCATGGCCCAGGAATAGAAGCCGACCAATGCGCCGAACTGGACCAGGCTTGATCCAAGCAGGTAGATAACGGGATGCCAAAGCAGCGAATACTGCAGCATCACCCAGGCCGCGAACGTATATTGAAAAGGCGTCAACACAATCAGGTAGATCATCGCCATCAGCGACAGCAGGATCTTGCGTGGAATACCGAAATCGAAAATATTATAGAGCAGCCCATATATCCATGGCGTGAGCAAAATCAACACCATCGATGCCTGCGACAAAGCGGAAATGGAAGACGCCGACTGGTAGGGAAATTCCGCTGCCCAGAAATAAAAATAGAACTGGCTGGCCACCTGGATCATGGCCAGAACACGCAACGCATAAGACATCGGCAGCATGCGGACCGGCAGCAACGTGGTGCCAAGCAGGATTGTGATCGCAATCAACATGCCGGCCCACCACTGCAAAGGATTCGGTAGGGCCGCTTGAACGTAGGCGTAGGGGATAGATTGAATCCCGGGAAAAGATGCCTTATCCGATTTAAGCAATATTTCACCGCCAAGGCCACCGGCCCAGAATCTTATGATGCCGGCCCACAATTCGGCAATCAAAGGCCATGCGAGCAAGGTGCAAAAGAAAATAACAGTCGGCACCAGCAACACATCTGCCCATCGGCTGCGCGGGAAAGACAATCGTCGCAAGGCACGGTGAGTCTGTATCAATTGACCGCCGAAGCCGGAAAAACGGGGATTGACGCCGATGTGGCTGCGCGCTTCCGCAGGCAATCCGGTTGCGGCGTTTTTTTTCGGTTTCATCTGAAACTCCAGCGCCAGCCGAGAGTAAGCGAGAGCCGATCGTAGAGCGGGCTTTGGTAGTACTCCAGCAATGCAAGTAACAGACTGTCGCGGGTGATTCTCTGGCGCCACTGGATGCTGGCGGTATTGCTCTTGAAATTAACCAGTTCCGGGCCGCCAGGCAGTACCTTGTAGGTTTCCTTGGCGTGCTCATAGCGGACGATGATTGCGCGGTGATCATCATTGCCGAAAGTCGCGGCTATGTATTGGCTGGGGCCCAGTATCGTGCCAGGGTTAGCCCAGTTCAGGCGCACGCCACCCTCCATCACCAATCCGGTAAAGTAGCCGATGCCGGTAAACAGTAATCCCTGGTCGGCGCGCGCGCTTTCATTGCCTTTTGCGTAGTAGGCGCCGACGCCGGCGACATACTGCCGTTCACTGCCGAATTTCCGATAACCGGTTGTATCGACACGCCAGCTTGGAAACAAGGGACTGTTCCCGGTCCCGACGGCGACGGTACTGTAATAGTCTTCAGAGAAATCGTGGGTGAGCGAGACGTTCCCGTAGTTTCCCGAATAGCCGAAACGCGATTGTTGCGTCAATTCTCCCTGCACTACACCCGCGGATGTGACCATCATGCCGCGCAACGCTACCAAACGGGCATGGCCGTAGCCGTGCGTCATGTTGCCGTCGCCGCCGACCAGTTCCAGCGCGCCACGCTCGGGACCTAATTCCGAGTCTTTGCCTGCGAGGATGTCGGCCGATGCCCCCGGACCGGGGTTTTGGTCGAGTGCCACGGCCAGGGGAGCGGGGGCGACCGGTGCTGCTGCCGCTACCGGCATATTAGCGCCCGCAACTGCTGGCGCCATAGCAGGTGCGTTGCCGGCAGTTGGGGCTGGTTCGGCCGGTGCACCATACTGCGACAACAAGCGAGGGTGCAGGAAGCCAGACGATGGTATGGCGGCATCGATGCCAGTCGCTGCATGGGAAGAATAGGCGGCGGCGCCAAAAGATAGCCCTAATGCCGTCAGGGCCGTTTTCGCCCTCAGCGTCCTGTGGCGAGCTGATATCCGGATATCATCGTTACTAGTTGCAGTATTCAATGTTGGGCCTTCTTCATCAACGGTGTTGAAATGCGAAGTTGTTGTACGTCGCCGGCGATCACAGCCCAACTGTCGCCACGGCGTTCTATTTTTGCGTTGCCACTGGTTACCCGCGGCTCGGCATACAGCGATGCGGAAAATAACCAGGTCAGCTGATTCAATGAGGCGGTATTGGCAGCATCGATCACTACCGCATTATTGTCACTGGAAATATTCCATACAGTCTGTTCCCTGCGAGTCATGAAGTTAGCAAGATCTGTCATGGTGCGCCAGCGAAATACGCCTTTTTTTTCAGCTTTGTCGGCGGCCAGCATCAACTGGTTGATCGCATCGGGATACAGGACCGCGCCTGGCGGATGGAAATAAATCAGCCGTATCTGCCCGGTATTCTCTGTAAATCGCACCAGCGAGGTCAGCCAGCTGCTGATTTCACTTTCCGGAATATGCTCCGTGTAGGCCTCTTCGATGGTACTGATGTGGCCGTAAGTCTGTACCGGAAATGACCAGATGCGCTGGTCCCGGCGGCCGTCGCGATAGGTGTGGGTCGGCCCTTGCCCGATATTGCCGGTGAAATAGTAGGCCTGGACATTTTGCGCCTCCAGCCAATCGGTGACCCAGACCGGCTGGTTTCCGTTGGGTGCGGAATACTCGGTTTGCTCGTGTCCGGTCAAACGCCTGACGGCATCGGCATTTTGTTCCAGATAGGGAGTCATTTGCTGTTCATTACTGTCGGACACGTGTTTACCAAACCAGTCGTGTATCCAGCCGCCGTGACTGCCGATTTCATTCCCCTGTTCCAGCAGGGTCTGCAGTAATTCCCGGAATGCCTTGTTGTTGTTCAGGTCAACACCAAGGCCGTCGCCGAATTCGCGCTGATCCGGTCCGGCAGTGACGTGGATGCTGAACGGTCCGCGCGTGAATACGCCGGCCTTGATCAGCTGATCCATTGCAGGAATGCAGATCTTGGCGTCGCAGTGCCAATTCAAGACCAGGCCGCCGATTCCTTCCGGAGCTGCAGACAATTGCGGTTGTCCCATGATCCGGTGTGCAAAATAATGCAGGAAACCATGCATCAATATGCCGTCGGTTCGCAGCTTTAAATAACCCAGCGGCAAATTGACGAAGAGAACCTGCCCTTTGCCGACAGCGTGTTCGCCGGCAATCACGGTTTTTCCTGCCGCTTGCATGCGCACCGTGCCGGCATAGGAGCCTGCGGTGCGCAGGACAGGATAGCGCAAAGTATCCTCGCCGTAACCTGACAGGACCGCCTGGCCGGCGGTATCGATCCAACGGCCTGGCGGCAGGTATAGTGCTTCCATTATCTCCGCACTGCCAGAGATGGTTGGATGGAAAGACATCTTTTCGTGTAGCGTCTGATACATCGCGTAGTCTGTCCCGGCTAGCTTGGAAAAGCGCGATGCCGGCTCGGCATAATAGCCGTTTTCGTCCAATATGCCGGCATCGCCGACCAGCATCAAGGCTCCGCCATTTTCTACAAACTGGCTTATCTGGTTAACAAAAGCCGTGTTGATCTGGCGATGAATGGTGTCCGGTAAAATCACGCCGGCAAATGGCCGCTCGCCTTGCAGTCCGCGCCGCGAAAATTCCGACGCTGTAATTGTTTCCAGGCGAATCCCTTCTTCTGCGGCGCCATCAAGCCATGCTGCGGCATACAGCCGATTTGCATCGGATAACGTGTCCGGCAAGACCAAGGCAATCGCGTCGCTTTGCCATTGCGCCGGACTAATCCGATTGATGCGCACCATCCAGGTCGCGGCAGCACCAATGATCGCTGCCACCAGCAGTGTCAGCCCTATCTTGGACAGTTTGGGGAGATGTAATGCATTCATGATGGCGGCGGGGTTAGTGCTGGCTTTAGCGCATTTGTCAAACCGATGCGAACGCCTTCCTCGACAATGTTCCAGCGGCCGCCGGCGCGCCAGGCGTCGGAATTTTCAAGCCAGGTGCGGGCGGTTGCCAAATCACCGGTTTGGTATGCCGCCCAGGCGATTAGTCCCCACGGGAAATGATCGCTTGCACCGGCCAGCCATTTTTGACCGTAGCGTTCCATCCACACGCGCCAGTAACGTTCCCCGCTGGTTCCGGTGCGCAGGCCATACAGCCACAGGTAAACCGGCGCCACGGCATTGGGATAGAAACCGTAGGGTGTGGGCGGTACGCTGGCGCGCTCCGGTTCCAGGGCGCCATTTTGGTCGTAGCCATAATTGCGCTGCAGTCCTTGCAACATGCTGGCGCCAATCGGCAAGGCTGCCAGCTGTACTGCAAAGCGTGCTGTCGCCGAGCGATCCCGACGCAGGGTGTTCAGTGCGCCGATCACTTCGACATTGTCAGCAAAATAGGCAGGGCTGCCGCCGGACCGGGCGTGAAAAGTCTGTTGGGCAGGATTCCACAAGGTTGCCAGATGATCGAGAGATCGGGCGCAACTGGCAGCCAGCACCCTGTCTCCTGACAAAACTTCTGCCGCCAGCAGGCACCATAATGCATCGAGGGAATCGTCGGCGTCGGCAGGTCCGCAGGCGACCCAATCTGTCGCACCGCTGCGACAGATCCGAGGGAACGGGCCGTTCGCCTGCTGGAATGGCAGCAGCCAATGGGCAAAGGACGAGGTCAGGTCTGTTACGTCGACGCCCAGCCGATGCGCGGCCAGCAGCGCTTTGAGTGCAAAATAAGGTTCGACATAATCGCCTTTGGGGAAGACGGTGATAGCACCATCCGGCAAAATAAAATCGGCAAACAGGATTGCGCTCTGCATGGGCTGAGCTTGGTCCGCAGCTGTTGCCGTAGCCAGTGTCGGATAGCCGATACTCAAAGCACCGGCGAGCGCGCAGCACATTGATGCCAGCGCCTGTCTTGCCTTCCCCGTATCAAGCCGCATCAGGTATCTCCCCCGGTGCGACCGTTGCACCGTCTTGCGTGGTGATCACGCCGTGCACGATGCAGCCGGCGGCGATGGTCAATGTACGGCAGATCATGGTGGTAGGCGCATCGGGCGTGCCAATGCGACAATCGGGACCGATCATGATATCGTTTTGACTGATTACAGGGCCGAGCACCGAACAACCCTTTTCAAGCACGATGTCTTTGTTGGAAACAATGCTGCCGGCAACGCGGGATCGCTGTTCCAGGCGCAGGTCGCCATAGGTCTTGATGCTGCCGAATACCGTTGTGCCGGGAAGCACTCTATATGCTCCTCGAACTACAAAGTCGCCATTCCGGCTGGCATCCGGGGATGGTTCGGCGCCATCGTCCAGGACATGGCGCGTACGTACTGGCGGCGCTGAAGGCGCCGCCTCAGCGGTGTCGCCAGAAGTGCTGGAAGCGCCGAAGTACATGCTCGGCGCTCCTGCGCGCACAAATCGACTGCCGTCGGCAAAGTTTATTTCCTTGGTTGCGGTAATGCGGCCGTCAATCGATGCGTTGTTGCCGACCCGAATGTAGCGGGCATCTATCCAGCGATGGACCACCGTATTTGCGCCGAGATAGATCATGCCCTGCGCCGAGCAGGCGCGCAGGCTTGCTCCGACGCCAACCGCCAGATCGCCGACGGCAAACAGATCGGCCTGGTTATGGCTGCCGGGCGGCAAACGCGCATCGTGTACGAGAATCACGATGCCGTTGCTTTTCCGAAGTGCCTCCAATGTCTCGGGATGATAGTTGGCGTCGGTGTCATCGCCGAGACGTTGATGCACGATGCAGATATTGTTGCCTATGCTGTAGGTCAGTTCGGTTGGCAAGTCCTGCAAGTTCAGCAATTTGACGCCTGGCATGCTGGTAATGCGCGAGCGGAAGCTGTCCGCGAGATAGTGTAAATTATTTATTTCATTCCGGTGCACCGGCAACGGCGCGATGTCGGTAGGGCGCAGCCACTCGTTTACAGCAGGAATATACGGCACGAAAACGATCAGGATCACGCAGATTAACAGTAGCGTCGGGAAAGCCATGGTCAGGGTATTTTTTTGCTGAGTTCGACAGGAGAATTTGTCTGGGCGTTTTCAGATCCTGGGATGGATTCGTGGTTAAGTGCTGCCGACGCCATCCTGAATCGTTCTGTTTTGTGCCATATCAATTCGCGTTTCTGTATCAAATCCAAAATTTGGCTGATTGCAGCGCGTGTGATGGAGAACAGGCTGACCAGGAATCCGAATATATTCAACGGCAACAGGCGAATACGATTGCGATTGCCATCCAGGTAAGTGGCGGCCGCTATTTCAAAAAAAGCGGCGTTGGTGCCAAATGCGCCGTAAGCGACCATGCCGCTCAACGCCAGCCAGCCGAACAGCCATTGGTGCGAGGTCATGAAAAACTGGATGACGGTCAATGTCCAGCCGATGAGCAGCAACGGCGGCATGAGGAATACGCACAGCAGGAGCGCGCCGTCGATTCTTTCGCGCAAGCTGATCCGTTTGTTTTTAAGCAGCCCCGTCAGGTTGCGGCCCATTACCTGATTGTGGCCGCGCGACCACCTGCTGATTTGCCTGATCCGGACCGGCCAGACCTCAGGGACTTCTTCATAACATTCCGACCGGTTTTGGTAGACTGTCTTCCAGCCGTTTTGCAGCAGGCGGAAGGTGACGTCGGTGTCCTCTGCCAGCATGTCGATGTTCCAGCCGCCGATTTCCTCCAGCGCGCAGCGCCTGACGCCGCCGACAGTGCCGCCATATTGCGGCACCAGGCCCAGATTCATGCGTGCGGCCTGGTCGACCTGATAGCCGCCGGCCCGTTCCAGATCCAGCAAGCGGGTCAGCAGATTGGCGCCGGCATTGATGGGCACCACGCGGCCCATGATGGCGCCGACTTCAGGGTCGAAAAATGGCGCAACGAGTTGTTTTATCAAGCCGCGCGCGGGAATGTAATCGGCATCAAAGACAATGATGATTTCGGCCTGGATTTTCTCCGTTGCGTCGCGCAAGGCAGCCGCTTTTCCGGGGCGTCCTGCGCTGCGATGGAAAAGCATGAAACGATCAGGGTGGGCGGCGGCGATGCGATCGATGATGCCGCGCGTGCCGTCCGTAGAGCGATCATTCATGGGCATGATGATCAGCTTGTCGCGCGGATAGTCGACCTCGAGCAAGGCATTCAACGCATCCGCGATTACCCGCTCTTCATTGTGGGCGGCAACGCACACAACTACTTGCGGCCACGTCGCTTGTTCGATATCCAGATAGGGCTGGCGTTGCCGGCCAAACAGGCGATTAAGGGTGAACAGGTAATGCCGGATCGTGTAGATGACCAGTAAAAATATGATGCATCCGAGGATGGCTGTCATCAAATCCAGTTCGATCACGCGGGCGTCGAATCCGAGAGGCGCCGATCGTGCCTCGGTGGATATGGCGACAAGAGGAAGAAATGACCAGCGAGCAGTTGCGTGGGCGCGCCAGCCACGCAAAACTGTCTTGTAAAGAGTATGAGGTGAGTAACACATACACTATCCCTTGGAATGAGATCGGCTGTCTGGCTTACTGAAGGATCTTTGCTGCAAGGTGCGTTGCTTCTGCCGGCTTAAAATGTTCCGCGCCAAATTCCTTGATGGATCTCCCGCACAGGACATCGACTATCCGCTCCGATGCCCGGCCATCGCCGTAGGGATTGACCCGCCGGGTCGCCTGCTCCCAGGCGGCATCGTCGTCGTATAGTCGCGCAACCGCAGCGACGATGCGTGCCGAGTCGGTGCCGACCAATTGCACCGTGCCGGCGGTGACGGCTTCCGGACGCTCCGTGACGTTGCGCATCACCAGCACCGGCTTACCCAGCGATGGCGCCTCCTCTTGCACACCGCCGGAATCGGTCAAGATCACATGGGAGCGCTGCATCAGGCGCACAAACAGCAGATAGTCCAGCGGTTCAATCAGATGGATATTCGGCAGACGCGACAGTGCTGCCAGCACCGGTACTTGCACGTTTGGATTCAGATGCAACGGATAGACGATCTGTATATCCGAGCGGCGCGACAATTTCGCCAGCGCATCGCAGATCTCTGCAAATCCTGCGCCGAAGTTTTCACGGCGATGGCCGGTCACGAGCAACGTTTTCCGACCTGGCATCAGGTAAGGAAAATGTGTATCGAGTCGCTGGCGCAACTGCTCATCCAGCGCAAGCAGGCTGGTTGTCAGGCGCAACGCGTCAATCACGGTGTTGCCGGTGACTATGGCCCGGCCGGCGAGATGTTCCGCTGCGAGGTTGGTTTTCGCCTGCATGGTAGGAGCAAATAGCAGGTCGCTCACGACGTCGACATAACGGCGATTCATTTCTTCCGGCCACGGTTGTGTCAGGTCGCCAGTACGCAGACCGGCTTCAACATGTGCCACTGGTATATGCCGGTGAAATGCCGTCAATGCGGCCATCATGGCAGTAGTGGTGTCGCCATGCACGAGGATCCGGTCGGGCTTGACGGTATCAAGCACCGGGTCGAGCAAGGCAATCAGCCGTGCACCTAAATCGTTCAAGGTTTGGTTTGGCTGCATGACATCGAGACTGTAGTCAGCCTTGATTTCAAACAGGTCAAGTACTTGTTTCAGCATGAGCCGATGCTGGCCTGTGACGCAGACCACCGACTGGATAGCCGTTTCACGGCAAAGCGCCTTGACTACCGGAGCCATTTTTACCGCTTCCGGGCGGGTACCAAAGATAGAGAGAACTTTCAATTTGTACCCTCGACTAGTCGAGTTAACTTTCGCTCTGTCGAGATACATCTCGCCAGGTCCTTTGTTCTTCGTTTTTGATACCAATGCCGATCCGGCTCGGGGCGCCCCGAATGTGCAGGGAAAGTCACTGTCCGCAGTGGTTGCGGGAGCAATGACGAGTACAGAATTTTTATTTAGTTATCGATGCTATAAATTTCTTTTGGGAAATGTTTTTCCATTCTGAGAGACACTGTCAGATAATGCAAATTTTATGATGAAAATGATATTAATCATTGTTAAAGATTGTTAATTATCAATAACTCATTGAGTGAAGTGGCGTCGAGCAACTTCGGATCAAGCAGAGCTGTTGTTTCGCGGCTATCATGGCTGGCAATGCGCCGCTGGCGCAAATTGCCTTAAACACTTTTGCGCCGATTTTCGCCTATACCCCCATGCTTCCCACTCTTCTTGTTCTCAATCATTTTTCCGACCAAAATCTGCAACGCATCTCGCAAGATTTTCAGATCGTGTATGCCCCCACCGCCGAGCAGCGCAGCGCTGCTATCGCCAGCCACGCCGAGGCGATACGGGCTGTACTGACGAATGGCTCAGTCGGACTGCGCGCCGGGGAAATCGCAGCCTTGCCGAAACTGGAACTGGTTTGCGCGCTGGGAGCGGGTTTCGAAAACATCGATGTTGCGGCTGCGCGTGAGCGTGGCATTACCGTTTCCAACGGCGCCGGCACCAACGACGCTTGTGTTGCCGATCACGCCATGGGTTTGTTGCTGGCGACTGTACGCGGCATTCCGCAACTGGGTGTCGCGCTGCATCAAGGTATCTGGCGTGATGCCTTGCCTTTGCCGCCCAGCGTATCCGGCAAGCGCCTCGGGATTATCGGACTCGGCACCATCGGCAAGCAGATTGCGCGCCGTGCCGCGGGTTTCGACATGACGATCGGCTATCACAATCGTTCTGCGCGCGATGATGTGCCGTTCGCGTATTTCGCTTCGCCGCTGGAGTTGGCGCAATGGGCCGATTTTCTGATCGTCGCCACACCGGGTGGTGCAACCACCCGCCACATGATCAATCGTCCGGTGCTGGACGCTTTGGGGCCGCAGGGCTTTGTTGTCAATATTGCGCGTGGCAGCGTGATTGATACTGCGGCACTGGCGCAGGCATTGCGCGATGGCCGGGTGGCCGGCGCTGGTCTCGATGTCTACGAGAGTGAGCCGTTGCCGCCGGCTGAATTACTGGATTTGCCGAATGCGGTTCTGACGCCGCATGTAGCCGGATGGTCGCCCGAATCTGTGGCCGAGACGGTCCGCCTGTTTCTGCAGAATGCCAAGCTGCATTTTTCGGGACAGGCGGTATTGACGCCGGTTTGATCCTGACCGTCAATTCAAGAATTTCTTATCCTTGGTAATCATGGTCATCTCGACAAATTTCGAGCCGCTGTGATTGCTGCCGGTGAAATTGACATCGAAACCGCCGCCGTTGTAGTTCTTCACGTTGATCGTTTCCAGAGCCTTGACCAGTTTTGCGCGCGTCAGGTCCTTGCCCGCGCGTTTCAAACCTTCGACGAATACCTTGGCCGCTATGAACCCCTCCAGGCTGGAGAAATTGGGTTCTTTGACACCGTTTTTTTCCATCAGTTTGGTATATTCGGCAACCACCGGGATTGACGAACTCCAGGGAAACGGCACTACCTGCGAAATGACGACGCCTTCGCCATCCTTGCCCAGCGCATCGGACAATGCCTGGCTACCGACGAACGATACATTGTAGAACTGGCCGGTATAGCCGGCTTTGCGCATTTCTTTAATGTAAGCGGCGCATGATGTATAGGCGCTGATCTGGATGATCGCGGCAGGGCGTTTCGGCAAGATCTTGCTGACGGCCAGCTTGACGTCGCTGCTGTTACGTTCCACCGTGGCGGACTCGACCAGTTCCACATTCATCTTCTTCAAGGCACGCTGTACGCCTTCCAGTCCAGCGCGGCCATAGGCGTCGTTCTGGTAGAACACGGCAATATTCTTGATGCCGACGTTAACCAGCTTTTCCACCAGATGCTCGGTTTCATCGAAGTAGCCGGCGCGGATATTGAAGACCTGGCGATTCAGCGGATCGCGCAGCGACTGGGCGCCGGTGACCGGTGCAAAGAACGGTACGCCGGCTTGCGTGAAAATCGGCAAGGCGGCATTGCTGGTTGGTGTACCGACGTAGCCGAACAAGGCAAATACATCGTCCTTTTCAATCAGGAGCTTGGTATTGGCTGCGGCCAGGTCGGCTTCGTATTTGTCGTCGGCCTTGATGATTTCAATACGCCTTCCGTAGACGCCGCCTTGTTCATTGACAGAGTCGAAATACGCTTTGGCGCCGGCATTCATCTGAATCCCCAACTGTGCGGCGGGGCCGGAGAATGCGGCCGATTGTCCCAGCACGATTTTCTGGTCGGTGACGCCGGATTCCGCAAAACTGGCGGAGAACGGGCTGAAGACGCCGATTATCAAAGGAATTGCGAAGGATAGTACGGAGGATAAAAGATGACGTTGGAGTCGCATGTGCCACTTTCTTATGTTGATCAGGGGTTGCAACACCGAGCCGAGCATCAAGCCAGCACTACGGCGTTGCAACCATGCGTATTATAGATTTATTACCCGAGGAAAACAAAAGAAGAAGTGATTTTGACGGTAGTTGGCGTTTTTTCATCAGTGTTACTACGTAGTTACTTGCTCAAATATCCATGCGGTAGCATCCGACTGTGAGCGCACGGCCGAATTTGCGGTTGAATCTGACATAAAATCAGGAATAGATGCGCATCGTCACATTTACAAAAGGAGCTGCAATGCCGCACATCTCAATGCACATTAGCGAAAAATCGGGCCCATGCTGAGTTCTTCAGATGCGCAAGCGCAGGGCATGCAAGACGATCGCCATATCAGTTTTGAGGCAATCCGGAATATTCGCGACCTGGGCGGCTACCCGGCTGCCGGCGGACGCCGGATCGTGCCGGGAAGATTACTGCGCGGCGCCAATCCCGGGATGGCGTCTGCCGCGGATATCGACAAGCTCAAGAGTTACCGGCTGGATATCGTACTCGATTTCCGCACGGAGGCAGAAAAGCATTCGGCAGAGACGGCATTCGCCTCGTCTTTCAACTGGATTGCGGAGCCGGTCATGGTCGGCAATTTGTCGCAGGAGGTAATGCTGACTTTACTGCAGAGCGGTAATCCGGAAAACAGCCGGCAGTTCATGATCGATTTCTATCGCACCTTCCCGGTGCGCTATCAAGCGCAGTTCAGGCGCTTCCTGAAACTCGCGGAGCAGAACAACACCATGCTGTATCACTGCACCGCCGGCAAGGACCGTACCGGGTTTGCCAGTGCCTTGCTGATGGCCGCGCTGGGTGTCGAACGCGCTGCCATCATCGACAACTATCTGGAGTCGAACCGGTACAACGCTGCCGCCAATGCGCAGGTGCTGGCCAAGCTTTTCAAGGCGGAACTGGCGCCGGAGCTGATCGCGCCGCTGCTGAGCGTTGAGGCGGCTTACATGGAAGCGTCGTTTGTGTTGATCGATGAAGAGTATGGGGGCATGGATCAATACCTGCGTCAGGTGCTCGATATCGATGTTGAAAGAATCCGGGAAAATTATCTGGTGTAGGGTGGTACGTACTCGTGCCCGCGCGGACTTCTACGATCCAATAAAAAAGCCACCGACTATATCGGTGGCTTTTTAGTCATAACGATTACTTCTGTTACCACATAAGAACGCGTTGCTCCGGCGACAGATACATCTTGTCGCCCGGCTTGACGTCAAATGCACTGTAGAAGCCAGGCTGGTTGCTCAGCGTGCCGTTGCCGCGGAAGCGTGGCGGCGAGTGCGGATCGGTTTTTACATAAACGATAGCCTGCGCATCGCGCACCTTGCCGCGCCATACTTGCGCCCAGCCCAGGTACAAGCGCTGATCGCCGGTGAGGCCGTCGATTACCGCCGGTGTCTTGCCACCCAGGGACAGGTGATAAGCCTTGTAGGCGATGGTCAGGCCGGAGTTGTCCGCAATGTTTTCGCCTAAGGTCAGTTCACCGTTAACCTTGTAACCGGAAACCGGACTGTAAGCGCCGTATTGCGCTACCAGGGCCTTGGTCTTGACCGCGAATTTTTCGTGATCTTCCTTGGTCCACCAGTCGCGCAAATTACCGATCTCATCGTACTGGCTACCTTGGTCGTCGAAACCGTGGCTGATTTCGTGGCCGATCACCGCGCCGATGCCGCCGTAATTGACGGCGTCGTCAGCGTTGGCGTTGAAGAACGGTGGTTGCAGAATCGCAGCCGGGAACACGATTTCGTTGAACTCAGGGTTGTAGTAAGCGTTCACGGTTTGCGGCGTCATGCCCCATTCGGTGCGGTCGACCGGTTTGCCGAGCTTATCGATATTGCGCTTGAATTCAAACTGGTTGGCGCGCATCACATTGCCGACCAGGTCGTCGCGTTTGATCTCCAGGCTGGAGTAGTCGCGCCATTTGTCCGGGTAACCGATCTTCAGCATCAATGTCGACAATTTCTTTTGCGCCTGCTTCTTGGTATCGGCGCCCATCCAGTCCAGGCCGTCGATGCTTTGATGGTAGGCGGCGATCAGGTTGGCCACCAGTTTTTCCATCTTCGCTTTGTTCTCAGGCGGGAAAAACTGCTCCACGTAGAGTTGGCCTAAACCTTCGCCGATGCTGCCTTCCACCACATTGATGCCGCGCTTCCAGCGTGGTTCATTTTGCGGTACGCCACGCAGCACGGTACCCTTGAAGCCGAAATTCTGATCGACGTATTCCTTGGACAGGTCAGAGGCGTAGCTGCTCAGTACATGCCATTTGAAATACGCTTTCCAGACCGGCAGCGGGGTCTTTTCCAAGATCTTGTCGAGGCCCTTGATGTAGCTAGGCTGGCTGATCACCAGATACGACACCTTGTCTTTCAAACCGGCGCCGGCCAGGTAGCCGTTCCATTCGAAATGCGGTGCCAGCGTGTGCAGTTGCGCCAGTTCGACCCGATTGTAGGTCTTGACTGGATCACGATTCTGAACCTTTGTCCATTGCACCTTGGCCAGTTCGGTTTCCAGAGCGACGATGCTGGCGGCGTTTTTGCTGGCAGCCTTATCGCCGGACAAAGTCAGCATGGCTTCCACATGCGCCCGGTATTTGGCCAGCGTGTCTTTCAGCTTGGCGTCGTCGGCTTTCAGGTAATAATCGCGATCCGGCAGGCCGAGGCCGCTTTGACCGAGATCGGCGATGACTTTGCTTGAGTCTTTAGCGTCCTGGTGAATACCCAGATCGTAAGGCGCACTGACGCCGATGCTGTTCAGGTGGGCGATCAGGCCCGGGATCTGTTTCTTGTCTTTCAGGGTGTCGATCCTGGCGAATTCCGCGTTCAGCGGCTTGACGCCAAGTGCTTCCAACGCCGGTTCATCCATGAAGCTGGCGTACAGATCGGCGATTTTTTGCTGGTTGGAGCCGGGCACGATGTTCTTTTCGGCGCTGACAGCGTCGACGATTGTGTGCAGCTGGTTCAATGAATTTTCGCGCAACTCATAGAACGCACCCCATGACGACTTGTCGGCAGGGATTTCGGTTTTCTTGAGCCAGCTACCATTGACGTAGCTATAGAAGTCGTCCTGAGGGCGTACCGTCAGGTCGGCATTCTGCATGTCGATACCGCTGACTGGCTTCGCGGCGGTGACCGCAGCAGCAACGGTGCGGGGAGTTTGAGCGAAACTGGCGGTGGAGACGGTATAGCCGGCCACCATGGTCAGCACTGCTGCACAAATGAGAGAGCGTTTCACGAGTAAATAATCCTTATGAGAAGTCATCGGAAAAAACAGCCTTGTAAGGCATTCTATAAAACTACTTGAGTTCTGTTATACGCGGGACTTAGCATAGCTGCATTGTTCCATTATTCTGTCATCAGCGCAGAATCGCTTCCGGATTTTGCTTATCGCGTAATGCGGTGCATAACAAAGTCTGTTCGCGGGTTTGCGCCAGGCCGCGTTCGGCGCCAGGCAGATGTTCGAGCAAAGGCTGGAAAAAGGCTGTCAAGCGATCTGCTTCACCTTGCGAGCAGCTGTCGCCGGCAACCAGCCCGGGCAATCTGCTGCCGGACATTTCACCGCTGCGCTTGATCAGCTGCACGTAGTTGGCGGTAAACCACTTCCACATCGCATCGCGGCCTTCGCCATCTTCCCGGCTGGCGCGCAACAAGGTACTCATCTCGCCGATTTTGACGCGTGGATCCAGCGCCAGGTTGCGGGCACGTTCAGCGTTGCCGGCAGCCGTGGCAGAGCCCAGGCCTGCCAGCATCGCCATGCGTTGCGCCGGTTCGCTGGTGGCGCCGAGCGCCTTGATTAATACGTCGATGGCGTTGCTGTCGTCATCTTGCATGCTGACCGCCAGTACCGAACGCAACAGGTCCGGGTTGGCGGCATCCAGATTGAGCCGGCCATCGGCATTAGGCAACAACGCCTGTTTACCTTGTACCAGCAGAGCATGCCGTACCTCGGGCAATTTGATGTCGAGCGCCAGGAAATCTGCCAGTGCAGCGCGTAACAGGGCATCGTCCTGGCTTTCATTGACGCGCCGTTGATAGCCGAGTTTTTGCAGCTGTGGCAGATACAGCTTGCGTGCCAATTCAGTCAGGCGGACGCGCTGGGTGTCGCTGCGCACTTCGTATTTGGATAGCCATTTGAGTGTCGGAATCAGCGCTGTCACCACCTCGCGCGTGTCCGATTTAGCCAGGCGCGGCGCCGCTGCCAGCACCGCTGCTGCATCCAGGTCGCCGCGGCCGAAGCCGGCGTTGATGGCGTCAGCGTATGCCAGCTGCTCGGTGTCGGGCAGCTTGTCAATGTTATCGGTCAGGCGCGCCAGATCGTTGTGCGCCATGTTAAAGCGGTAGTAGCCGGCGGCGTCGGCATTCGGCATATACCAGCTGCTGGCAGATGCCCCTTGCAGCACCATCTGGCCTTGTTCCTGATCCAGCAATTCGCATTGTGTCTTGGCGTTGCCGCCGGCGAGGCTGTAACGTACGCACACCGGAATGCCCCACAGGCGCTTGGCTTCACCAGTCGAACCCAGCGGCAGGTAACGTTGCTGTTTCAAATGCAGTACCGCTTTGCCGTTTTCCCAGCTGAGCGCAGTATCCACCAGTGGCACTCCGGCTTGGTCGAGGAAACTTTGCATTGCTTTGGCCAGGCGCTCATCTTTGCCGGAAGCTTTGGTCAGCGCGGCGATCAGGTCATCGGCGGTGGCGCTGGAAAACTGATGTTGCTTGATATATGCCCGCACGCCCTTGCGGAAAGTATCTGCACCAAGGTAACGCTCGAACATGTTCAGTACGGCCGCGCCCTTTTGGTAGGTGATGCCGTCGAATGCCGTTTCGATATCGCCGTTGCCGGTGATCGGCTGGCGGATACGGCGTACGCTAACCAGGCTATCGTTTTGCATGGCGTAGTTGGCGCCGCCGATCAGCTCCAGGTCGGCACGGTATTCCGGATGCAGCTGTTGCGTGATCTTGCTTTGCATCCAGGTGGCAAAGGCTTCGTTCAGCCACAGGTCGTCCCACCATGGCATGGTGACCGTATCGCCGAACCATTGATGCGCCAGCTCGTGAGCGTTGACATTGAACGAGCTGCGCACATTGTGCGCCGGCGAATTGGCGTCGAGCAGCATCAGGTAATCGCGGAAAGTCACCAGTCCCGGATTCTCCATGGCGCCGGCGGCAAAGTCTGGCGCTGCCAGTAAATCCAATTTGTCGAACGGATAGCCGAAGCCGAAATAGTCTTCCAGCGCAGCGATGATGGCTGGCGTCTCCGCCAACGCCGGCTTGATACGTTGGCCTTCACCCTTGGGCGTGATACCGCGCAGCGGTGTCGCGTGAGGGCGCCATTGCGTCGCCGGAATTTCCGGGCCGTTCACTACGTCCCACGGGCCGACGGCAAACGCCACCAGATAAGTCGGTAATGGCTTGGTGGTGGCAAAGCTGAGCTTGCGCCAACCGTCTGCCAGTTTCTGTTCCCGGACTTGCCGGGTGTTGGCGACGGCAACCTGGTTTTCAGGTACGGCCAGGCTGAGCGTGAAAGGCGTCTTGAATGCCGGTTCGTCGAAACCCGGGAAAGCATAGCGTGCGCTGATCGCCTCCATCTGCGTGATCACATACGGCTCGCCTTGGCTGTTGACCTTGTACACACCTTCCAGCTGTTGATTGAACGGCGCGCTGTACTCCAGCATTACGCTATAGCGTCCGGCCGGCAGCGTCTGGCCGAACTCAAGTGTGGCGACGCCTTCCTTTTTTGCCGCTACCTTGTATTCGGCGGTGTAAATTTTCTTACTGCTATCGGTAAGCGTGACTTTGCTGACGCTCAAATCGTGGCCGTGCAGCCAGAGATGGTCGGCAGCTTGTTTCAGTTCGATGTCTATGGTGGCGTTGCCGGAGTATTCAGGCTGATGCGGATCGACGCGAAAATCGAGCTGATAAGCCAGCGGTTGAACCCAGCGCGGTAATTTCCCCAGTGGTGCAGAATCATCCGGAGTCGCCGCTGCAGCGTTGAATGATGCGATGCTGATAGCGAGAGCGGCTAACGTGAAACGACGGATAGTACACATCACAGTTGAAATCCTCCCAAATTTGGTCTTGGGATTCTAGCGTGCGCTAGGCCGATTCGCTAGGAAATAGTATGAATATAAATAGGCAAAAATGATTTTCCCGATGCGCTCGCCGCATATGCGCTTGTTTAGTGCGCGCCAATGCCGGCGCGGCTGTCAGCTTGTCTTATCTGGAATAAGTAAAGGTGATAGAGCGCAAATAAAAAGCCGCCTCGAAAATTGAGGCGGCTTTTATTCAAACTACTATGCAGTCTGACTACGCGGATTTTTTATTTGTTCATGCGCGCTTAATAAGCCGCAGAATGAACAGCAAGATCACAGCGCCTACGGTGGCTGTCACAATCGATGCAATCCAGCCGCCGCCAACATGGATACCCAGGACGCCGGCCAGCCAGCCGCCGATGAAGGCGCCGACAATACCAACGATGATGTCAACCAACACGCCGAAGCCGCCGCCTTTAACCAGGACACCAGCCAGCCATCCGGCAATCGCGCCAATTATCAACCAAGCGATAAAGCCCATGATATTTCCTTTCAAAGTTGACCATCTTTAGACTACCCGGCAAGAGTAGCGTAAACAGCTATAAAGATAGTCGTCCAATTGTTAAAGATAGATAAACCCGGAAGGCGATTTTATCGGTCGCGGTATCGCGGGGTTTTTAAGGGGGGGGTTATAATCGCGGGCCAGAAAAGACAACAGGGCCAGCGATGGCCCTGTTGTGACTGGCTCTTAGCTACAAGCTTTGCCGTGGTCGGCATGCGCGCCCGCTGCCTTGGCAGCGGCTTCTGTCATGTAGGAGCCGACCTTTGTGGTGCCATAGTATTTGCTGCCTTGGCAGTGATATACCTTGCTGCTGGTGTTGACCCAGACTTGGCCTGGGCCGCCGCCGGCTGCAGGAGTTTTTGCTGCAGCGGCTGGTTTGCCCATGGCTGCCGGAGCTGCTGCAGGAGCGGGTTTAGCCATGGCTGCAGGAGCCGCGGCCGGTGCTGTTGCAGCTGGGGCGGCAGCAGCAGCTGCGGGAGCGGCCGCAGCTGCTGCAGGTGCAGCGGCATACCAGTCTTTTACGCCCTTATGACCGGCGCAAGCACCTTTTTTGGTAGCGTTGGAGGAGTAGGTGCCATCTTTGCACATGCCGGTGGTGCCGGCTGGCGCTGCTGCAGGTGCCTGGGCATAGCTGGCGACGGAAGTCAGTAAGGCTGCTGCAACTGCTGCTGAAATAAACAATGCTTTCATTTTTTTCTCCATGGAGTAAGTAATGCCTGTGTGGCCGTCTGACTGGCGCACGCTTTGTTTCGTTATGTCTACTTCAATCTGTCTACCCGCGGCACCAATCAGCAAATAAGCAATATGTTGTGCGCCGCACCTGGCAATCTGACCGAGGTAGGTAATCAACGCGGTCAGATTGATAATGGCTGACATAACTATCGATACAATTGAAAACAATTGTGATATTTCTACTGTATGCCCTTGATTTTTGTCGTTTTGATGCATTCCAGGCAATATTTTGTTTGCAAGATGAATGTCGGGAAATATTGTTGAAAGATTATTTATTAAAAACGCAAGCCGCCGCTAAGCGTCAACTTGCGTTGCAGATTGCGCATGCCTGGCTAGAATGCGTAGCGTGCGCCTACGGTTGCCGTGTAGCGTGGGGCGAGTTGCACACCGTTGACCTTTTGGTAGACCGGTAATTGCATAAAGCCGTACAGCGAGATTTGCTGGTTGAGCGGCACCGTGATTCCAGGACTGAGATAGACCAGGGTGCCGCCGGTGCTGACCATGTCGGCATTGGCGCCGACATCATGCAATACGCGTCGCACGTTCAGCTGGATTTGCGGCGTGAAGCCGGTGCTGCCCATGTAGCGGAGGCCCAGGTTCAGATTGGCGCCGTCACCGGGACGATATTGATCGCTGGAATTCAGCGCTTTCTGCACGATCCCCTGGACGAAGTAATCCCAATCCTTGTTCAGCGTATCCATATAGTAGGCGCCGAGAATGGCATCGGTGGTGCCGGTGCCAGGTTGCAGGGCGCGATCGACAGGCGCCGGCCCGGGCGCAGCAGGATCGGTCGACGTGCCGGTATCGGTATGGCTGCCAGTGGGAAGTTTCAGGCCGAACAAGACGCCGAAATTATGCTCGGGCGTGAAACCTTGGTAGCGGCCGATAAGCTTGATATCGCCAATGCTGGAAGTGCGCGAGTCGTACTGGCCGCCGCCATCGCCGGGCGTGATGCCGTCCGACGCCGTACCCAGCGTGCTATGGCTACGCATGATGTAAGGCAGTTGCAGATTGATACCCCAGCTCGGATTGAAGTTGTAATCAAGGCCTAGCGTCAAATAATTGTTACGCGTGTACTTCTCGACTTCTTGCGGATCGCCGTTATTGGAAATCTGGCTGGCGGCGCCCGGCGAAATCTTGCCGGTGCCGCTACGCAGTTGATCCTGGTTCAGGTAATCGTAGCGGATGTCCATCTTCAGTCCGGAAGAGCTGCTGATGCCGAGGTTGTCCCAGTCAGAACTGAGGGTGCAGCCACAACTGGCGCAAGCCAGGGCTGCATGAGGGAATAGTGCAGTAAGTGTGAGGACAGCAGAAAGCGCAGCAAGCGGCGCTACTGCCGGCCGGATGCGGTGGCGTGATGGCGTGGCCATGGTGTTCCTTGGTTAAGTTGTAAGGCGTAAAGGCCAACTTCCATCCATGGGAGTTGGCGCTAGCTGACAAAATCAAGAAAAGACCGGAGGGCCGCGTGATTGCGGTTTGAGCCAGACTACGCTGGTGTGCGGGGGGAATACGGTTGGCGCCAGGTCGACGCCTTCGCTGGCAGGGGCCTGCCATAGGCCCAAGCTGGGTGGTAAGCCGATATCTGCCGCATGGATGAAGCACAGCAGGCAGTGACCCTGGTGATCCTGGTCAGGTGTTCCGGGCTTGCCGGAGTCTGGCGCTTTTACGTGTCCGGCAGTGCTACATAGTTCGCCCAGTCCCAGCGGCTGCCCATGGGCGGCAGGCAGCAGCTGCACCACGCTAGGCAGCAATGCTGCAAACATGGCCAGGCAGACGGCAAGCTGACGCAATGAGCGGGGCAGGTAGAACATGGGCGGGGTGTCACTGGTTGGCTGTTTGCCGATGTGGCAAAGTCAGCTGCATCAAAGTACCCGTATGGTAGCGCTTCACTACAGAGGCGGCAAGCCGGGTAGCGCAATGCCAGCCGGCTTGCCGCGGCTGGAACCTGATTTAATTGGTCTTGAGCGCTTCGACCTGGATCGCCAGCTTCACTTCCGAAGCAAATTTCGGCAGGCCATAACTGATGCCGAAATCGGCGCGATTGAATTCAGCGGTCGCATCGGCGCCGCAGACTTCGCGTTTGAGCATCGGATGCGGGATGCATTTGAAGGAATTGATGGTCAGCTTGACCGGCTTGGTAACGCCGTGCAAGGTCAGTTCGCCATCCACTGAAACCGGCTTGTCGCCGTCGAACTTGATCGAGGTGCTTTTGTAGGTGACGTCAGGGAATTTCGTCACGTCGAACATGTCCTGGCCTTTAGCGTGCTCGTTCATCTTGGCCATGCCGAAGTCGATGGTGCTTGGATCGATATGGATATCGATGGAGCCGGTCTTGGCGGCGCGATCCAGGGTTACCGTACCGCTGGTTTTTTCGAATTTTCCGCGCCAGACGGAAATGCCCATATGGTCAGCCGCAAAGCTTGGATAGGTATGTGCCGGGTCGATAGTGTAAGTGTCTACCGCTGCGAACGCGCTGGCTGCGCTGGCAGCCAGTAGGGAAGCGATGATGAGCTTGAGTTTCATTGTCGATAATCCTTTTCAGTGGGGGAAGTGTTTTTTACTTAAATTCTTACTTAATTCGCTACAAGATGAAACTTGATGACAATTTCGTCCGCCACCATGCTGGTGTCTTTCCACTCGCCTTCACCGATATTGTAGGTAAGGCGCTTGATCGGCAAATTGCCTTCAAAGACCTGGGCGCCGCCCTCTTTCTTGACGCTGAGAGGGAAGCTCACATCAGTGGTTTTTCCTTTGATGGTCAGCTTGCCGGCAACGTCGTATTTGCTGCCGGCAGGTGCGCCTGCGCTGGCCCTGATCGAGCTGGCGACAAAGCTGGCCTTGGGAAACTGCTGGGCGTTGAACCATTCTTTCTTCAACACTTCTTTATTGTATTCAGGGTCGCCCAGGTCGAAACTCGGGATGGCGATATCGACGCTGGCTTTCGAGGTTTCCGGCTGCGCGCTGTTGAAATCGATTAGCGGCGTGAATTGCTTGAACTTGGCTTCCACCGGCACGTTCATCTGCTTAAACACGATGGTGACATTGCTCTTGGCCATATCGGGTTTCAGGGGAGCTGCGATGGCCGACCAGCTGGCGCCGAGGGCGATCAGGCCGAATGCGGTAGTACGCAATGTATGCGACAGGAAACGCGTAGATGTCATGAAATGTTCCTTTTGAGGAAAAATGTGTTTAAGGCAGCATGCGTTTCAGCACGCCGTCGCGATCGATGAAGTGATGTTTGAGTGCCGCCAGTACATGCACCGAAACCGCGCCCAGCATGATCATGTTGAGCGTGTAGTGAACCAGTTTCAATATTGGTTTCAAATCCGGATTAGGCGCTATCAGCACCGGCAATGGAATGATGCCGAGGTAGCTTACCGGCACGCCCGATGCCAGGCTGTAAAAATAGCCGGAGATCGGCACCGCGAAAATCAGGATATATAAAAGAATGTGCAAGGCATGCGCGGCGTGCTGCTGCCACGGTTGCATGCTGTCCGGGTACGGTGGCGCCCCCTGCGTTTTACGCCAAATCAGACGCAGGCAGGCAAGGCCCAGCACCGTTACACCAAGCCACTTATGCCAGGAAAAGTACTTCAGCTTGGTCGGCGTCAGGCCCGGGATATCGACCATGGTCAAGCCCAGGGCAAAAGTCGCAACGATGAGGATTGCGACCAGCCAGTGCAGCACAATGGCTGGAGTTGTATAGCGTTGCATAAATAAGGGTGTGAAAGATCGGCGTAAAGATAGACGTAAGCGAGTTAATCAGAGATGATGAGACTCATAAAGCTTCTATGAGTTTCACATATTCGATAATTTTTTGTCAACTTATCGACTGACTCGCTATAGTATCGGAAATTCTTAAATGGTGTTTGCGGCGGGCAATAAGTTGCCAGTGGCGGTCCGTCATGCCTGCTTACTTACTCACTTACTTGCTCACTTATTTACGGCGATAAATGCCTTCCTTGGAAGGTGCACCATCAAATTCATCCTGGAGCGCGTAGAGCGAGATCGCTATCCTGCCGGGCATTTGCGTAGAAGAAATTTGCAGCCGATCAATTTGCACGCCCGAGATCACACACTGGCTATTCGGGGCGAGTTGCAGCCGCACCCTTGTATTACGGCTTTCCAGGACCGAGAACCTGGCTTTGTTGCAGGCGATGGCATCAGCCGCATTGGCAAATATAGTCACCGGATCACCTGCATTGATTTCGGCATAGGGTGATGGCGTGGCGCTGGTCGGCAGCCATGCGCCCATCGCCCAGCCAGGTACTACCGGCGGTGGGGCGGGAGCTACTGCCGGGGCAGGCGGCGCAGGAGGCGCGACATCTGTCGATGCAATGGCTGTTTCTGCCGTCGCTACGAGTGGCACTGTGTCCGTTGCAAGCATCGCGGCCAGTTCGGTTTCGGCTTGCGGGGCCGGTGTCGAGACAGGCTCCGGAGCAGGCTCTTGCGCCACCGGTGCCGGCATTATCGGGGTTTCTACAACGGATGCCGCAACCGACGGCGGCGTGACTTGGCGGGTCTCGACTGCGACTGGAGCTGCGGCAAGCGCGGCTAGCTGATTACCGGCCGGCGCAGCTGATGCTGCCGTAGCTACCGGTGCTGTCGCCACGACAGGCTCAGCTTGTGAGGCCGCTGACGAATTTGCCCCGGGAGTTACGCCAAGCAAGGCCGGCAGCAATTCCGTGGCGGTTTGTCTTGACATGGAAATCTCCAGTTGCGGCGTGTCCAGGACACTTTGGACGCGCGACGTGCTGACCGCTTTACCGTTGATGATCAACGTCAGATCCTGCCCCAGCGCGGCGCCGCTAGCCGCTGCCATACGCTGCTGGGCGTCCTGGCTCAGCGTCACCTCCAGTGTGATTACATCCGGATTGGCGCTATAGGTATTTTTGATATTCAGGCCGATTTCGGTGAAATCACCTGGAGAAGAAAAGGCAATCTCTGCTGCATTCACTGCAGTGGTTGTCATTGTGGCGCATAGCGCGGCGGCCAATATTTTCCAGGATGCTCGCATGATTATTCTCCAGTTCGGATTACGGTAGTTCGGTCTGTAGCCTGCTGGGCAGTCGGTGTTGGTGTCGGCGCCAATGCCAGATGCACCGCTTCGGCTACGCTCAGTGCGCTCAGTGACTCCACGGGAAAGCCGGGAGCAACCGCACTTTTCATGCAGTCGTACACCGGATCTTTGAGGCGCGCCAGCAACAGGCGCAAGCTGCGGCTGCTGGCGAATTCGAAAAAGTCGTGCAAGCCTTCCAGGCTCGAGCTGTCCAGGTCCGGCGATTCTTCCAGGCTGAGAATGACGGTGTGTACCGGTGGCGCTGCGGCCATGATGTTCTGGCGTGCCTGGCCCAGTATCCGTTCGGCGTTGGCAAAAAACAGCGGCTCGTTGGGGCGCAGGATCATGATGCCGGGTATCGCCTGCGCTTCCGGATGGGTGCGTACGTTGACGTAGTCATGGCCTTGTCCGAGCCGGCCCAATACCGAGATGGTCGATTGCGAGAACTGCCGCAACATCATCAGCAGGCTGATCGCGATCGAGGCTAGCAAGCCGTCCAGCACGCCAAGCAGCAGTACCGCAATGACCGAGGCGACGACTACCAGGCGGTCGCGGCGCCAGCGGAAATAAGGGCGGAAGATGGCGGGGTTGAGGGTATGGCCGACGGCGTGAATCACGATCGCGGCGAGTACCGGTTCCGGTGTCAGGGCGATTGCAGGCAACAGCGTCAAGACGATCGCCAGCATCACCAGCGCCGCCACCCAGCCCGACAGGCGCGAGGTGGCGCCAGCGGCTTCGTTGGCGGAGGTAGCGGAGTAGCCGGCGCCGACCGGCATCCCGTGGAACAGGCCGGATAGCAAATTGGATGCGCCTAGCGCCAGCAAATCGCGGTTAGGCGCCACCGTATCGCCATGTTTGATGGCGAAGCTGCGAATCGAACCATACGATTCGGCATACAGGATCATGCCCATGGCAAAGCCCAGTTCGCCCAGGCGCAGCCAGTCGGCGCGCGAGAGTGTGGGCAAGGTTGGCGTCGCCAGTTCCAGATGGATGCTGCCCACCAGGCCAACTCCGTACTGGGTTAAATGCAACCACTGGCCGGCAGCAACGCTGATGACGATCACCAGCAGCGCGCCCGGTACGCGGCGCAGGCGCGCAAACAGATATAGCAAGACCAGTGCTATCGCCATCACGGCGACGCTGATCCAGTTCCAATGGGCGATCTGCGCCACCATTTCCGGAATGAAGCGGGTCATGTCGCTGTGTTCGGGATGGGCGCCGACGACGCTGGCAAACTGCTTGAGAATGATGACAATCGCCAGGCCAAAAGCGAAGCCGCGCAACACCGGTTTGGCGATGAAATCGGTGACACTGCCCATGCGGGCTAGTCCGGCCAGCAGGAAAAATAGTCCGGTAATCATTACCAGGCCGATTGCCAGCGTCATTCTCAGGCCGACGTCGCCGTTTGCCATGGACGCCGTGGCTGCTGCCAGCACCGCTGCCGAGGAGGAGGTGGCGGAAACGATTGCAAATCGGCTGCTGCCGAATAAACCGTAGCAGAGCAGGCCGGCAAACAGGGCGATCACACCGGTCTGGGGTGGCAGATTGGCGATGCTGGAATAGGCTACGGCTTCGGGGAGTAGCAGTCCGGCAATCGACAGGCCGGCGATTACGTCCGCCATGGATACCCGTTTGGCGGGTGGCGGCGGATCGAGGTCGGCGTGTTGTGATGGTGCAGCGCTCATGCGCCTCCCTGGCGATGGGTTTGTATTTTGATTTTATGCTGTTTTGGCAAGTATGCGAAGGTGGGAAGATGGCTCTTACCTCAATCAACTAACCAATCGGCTTAGTTGATTCTATGTCAAATAGCATGCGTTGTGATGGCGCAACTACATACAGTAGTTAAATGGGGTCAGTTTTTTTTCGTGGTGTTTGCGAAAATTACTCTGACCCCTTTTAACGGCCCACGGAGTACATGTCGTTGCATGCGACGAGGGTTCGTCGTTAATTAAAACGGTAGCTACTCCGTGGGGACGTGCGCCGGGGGTAGCCCGGCAGCTAGTCACTTTTTCTTGCTTCGCCAAGAAAAAGTAA
>NZ_FOQI01000003.1 GCF_900113705.1 Collimonas sp. OK307
CGCGCTAGTTCACGGCGTAGCTGAACTACTTCGCTTTCCTGTTCTTTCGGCAACCGGCCAGCGCCATTGAAACTGGCAGCCTGGCCACGTTCATCCAATGCCTTGGCCCATTTATAGAGCTGATTTCGGCGAATCCCCAACTCCAGGGCTAGTTCAGTTGGACTCTTCTCGCCTTGTCGCATGCGCTCGACAGCCAGAAGCTTGAAGGCCTTTGTAAACGTGGCGCGCTTTGGCTGTTCAGGGGCGACAGACTTAGTCGTTGGTAACGGGGAAGGTAGCTTTGCTTTCATGGGATCCTCTCGAGGACATATTGTCCCCTATTTGGGATGTCCATCAAACCCGGGCTACCTCAGAGTCAAGTTTCGCGATAGAGCCTGCGAAAGTTGACTCTGACCCTATTTAACTATTACAGCTGCGGGTTTAGCTTTTCGGACTTGGAATGCAATTTATTGAGGGCTGACAAATAGGCTTTGGCCGAAGCAACCACGATATCCAGATCGGCGCCGACACCGTTGACTATGCGACCGGCTTTCGATAAACGCATCGTTACCTCACCCTGTGACTGCGTACCGGTAGTAATCGCATTCACCGAGAACAACAATAACTCCGCGCCACTGGCAACTTTCGTTTCAATCGCATTGACGATAGCATCCACCGGCCCATTACCCTCAGCCTCGCAAGTAGACTCCTTATCGTCTATCGAAAACACCACCTTGGCACTAGGCTTTTCGCCAGTCTCCGAATGCTGCGACAACGACACAAACCGATAGTGCTCCTTACCATGCGACTGCTGCTCATCAGACACCAGCGCAATAATATCCTCATCGAAAATCTCCGACTTACGATCCGCCAACTCCTTGAACCGCGCAAAAGCAGCGTTAACTTCCGTCTCCGATTCCAACGCAATGCCAAGCTCCTCCAACCGCTGCTTGAACGCATTACGCCCAGACAATTTACCCAGCACGATCTTGTTGGCACTCCAGCCCACATCCTCAGCACGCATGATTTCATAGGTATCGCGCGCCTTCAGCACGCCATCCTGATGAATCCCCGAAGCATGCGCAAAGGCATTAGCGCCAACCACCGATTTATTCGGCTGCACCGCAAAACCGGTAATCTGCGACACCAGCTTGGAAGCCGGCACGATCTGCGTAGTATCTATACCGATATCCAGATTAAAGTAATCGCGCCGGGTCCTGACCGCCATGACGATCTCTTCCAACGCAGTATTACCAGCCCGTTCACCCAAACCGTTAATGGTGCATTCAACCTGGCGCGCACCGCCAATCATCACGCCCGCCAGTGAATTGGCCACCGCCATGCCCAGATCGTTATGGCAGTGAACCGACCAGATCGCCTTGTCCGAATTCGGAATCCGTTCACGCAGCGTCTTCAGCATTTGACCGTACAGTTCCGGCACACCGTAACCGACAGTGTCGGCGAAGTTGATAGTGGTAGCGCCTTCCGCAATCACCGCTTCCAGTACCCGGCACAGGAAATCCATATCCGAGCGGCTACCATCTTCCGGGCTGAATTCAACATCATCAGTAAATTTGCGGGCAAAGCGCACCGCCTGCTTGGCCTGTTCGAACACCTGGTCCGGCGTCATGCGCAGCTTCTTTTCCATGTGCAGCGGCGAAGTCGCCAGGAAAGTATGGATACGCTTGCGCTCGGCCGGCTGCAGGGCTTCCGCAGCGCGCGCAATATCCTTGTCGTTGGCGCGTGACAAGGAACAGACAGTGGAATCCTTGATGATGCCGGCGATCGCCTTGATCGCCTCGAAATCGCCTGGGGAAGCCGCAGCAAACCCGGCTTCGATCACATCCACTTTCATCCGCTCCAGTTGCTTGGCGATACGGATTTTTTCATCCTTGGTCATCGAGGCGCCGGGCGATTGTTCGCCATCGCGCAAGGTGGTGTCGAATATGATCAGTTTTTCGGGCGAGTTGGCGGCCATGCTGTGCTCCTGATTGGTCTTGTAAACCATCAATTTTAAAGACTTTGACAGATTCCGGTATAAAAATCACAAAATGCCGGTCGTAAAAAAAGCCGCCCGGGGCAAACCGGGCGGCTATGTTCAGTACCAGTCGATCAGGCTAACGGCGGAATGCGCAGCATCTGCCCCGGATAAATCAAGTCAACGCTCTTCAGCATCGGCTGGTTGGCTTCGAAAATTGACTGGTATTTATTAGGATCGCCATAGTATTGTTTGGAAATCTTCGACAAATTATCGCCGCTGACCACGGTATACCACTGCGATTCGTCTGCAGCCTCGGCAACGGTGAGATCATCGTTTACGCCGGCGACGTCTTTGACGTTGCCGCAGCACAAAATGATTTTTTCCCGGGTTGCCTGGTCCGGCGCCTCGCCGCTGGCAGTAACCGTTGACGAAGCTGCATCAAAGGCAATCGTCAAGCCACTGGTGTCGATACCTTGCGTACCGACGTAGGTTTTAATCGCATCCGCCGCAGCATTTTGCAATTCTTCGACGTTAGGAGCAGCAGCAACTTCCGCTGGTTTATGTCCCAGGAGCTTTTCGCCAGCGTCCTTAAAAAAAGAAAGTAAACCCATTTTTTTCTCCAGTAATAGTTGAAAAAGGATGATGCCACTTGCCTTGCTACCGTGCTGCTTGCAATTTGAGGTTTAACAACATTTAACCTTACTAATATTTCACAGGCATTACCTTAGTCCTTATCGTCGTGCTCGAGTTCCGTCTGCACGATACTCACCGGCGCGCCTTTGAACCAGCGCCAGAAATACACGCCGAAACCCGACAGGCCGTACAACACGAACAACCCGAACAATACTTTCGACGGATCGCTGAAAATCGCCACCAGCGCCAGCACTACCAGGAATGCCGCAATGAACGGCATCGGCTTGCGCAGATTGATATCTTTAAAGCTGTAGAAAGGAACATTGGTGACCATGGTCAAACCGGCGTACAAGGTAATCGCCCATGCCGCCCAGCTTAAGGATGCGCCGCGAAAACCGAGATCGTCCATCAGCCAGACAAAGCCGGCCACCAGGGCTGCTGCCGCCGGGCTCGGCAAACCTTGGAAATACCGCTTGTCGACCACCGCAATATTGGTATTGAAGCGCGCCAGGCGCAAAGCGCCGCCGGCGCAATACACAAAGGCCGCCAGCCAGCCCAATTTACCCATGCCGCGCAAAGACCACTCGTACACCACCAGCGCCGGTGCAGCGCCAAACGACACCATGTCTGATAAACTGTCGTACTGGGCGCCAAATTCGCTTTGGGTATTGGTCAGGCGTGCTACCCGGCCATCCAGGCTATCCAGCACCATTGCCACGAAGATGGCAATCGAGGCTTGATCGAAACGCAGGTTCATCGCCATCACGATCGCGTAAAAGCCGCAGAACAGCGCTGCCGTGGTGAATGCATTCGGCAGCAGATAAATGCCGCGCCGGCGCCGGACTGGCGGGTGCGCATCGTCGTCATCGAGATACGCGTTGCGCTCGGCGTTCTTGTTCGGGCGCAGCGCCTTGGGGAACTGTCCGCCGTTACTCTTCGCTTTACGACGCTTGAATGTGGCCATGTAAGTTCCGTTTCAATCGACTCAAAATACTAACAACACTCAGCATTACTTAAAATTCGGCCAGGATAGTCTCTGTGGCGGATACCTTGTCGCCTACTGCAACCTTAGGTGTCGCCGTCAGCGGCAGATACACGTCGACGCGTGAACCAAAGCGGATAAAGCCGTAGCGTTGACCACGCGCCAGCACATCAGCCACCTTGACGTAGCACAGGATGCGGCGCGCAATCAGGCCGGCTACCTGGACGCAAGTCACGGTCTGGCCGTTGGCGGCAGTAATGACCAGGGCGTTGCGCTCATTCTCGATCGATGCCTTGTCCAGATCCGCATTGACGAATTTGCCGGGAAAATACTGTACTTTCTCAATCTTGCCGTCGACCGGCGCACGATTCGAGTGGACATTGAATACGTTCATGAAAACGCTGATCTTCAAGGCTTCACGATTGGCGTAGGGATCCATGGTTTTTTCAACCACCACGATGCGGCCATCGGCCGGCGACAGTACTGCAGCCGGATTTTGCGGGATCACACGGGCCGGATCGCGAAAGAATTGCAATACGAACAATGCAATAATCCAGAATGGCAGCGACCATGCAAAAGAGAAAAACGTGATCAGCAGCGCAACTGCAAAGGCGATGCCCAAAAAGGGCCAACCCTCGCGGGCAATAATAGGATGGGGATAGTTATTCAACTGCACTCCGGATTATCTTGGTAAATGATGGAAATTTGAAAGCGTGGCTATTCTAGTCGAGCGGGAAATAAATGTAACCTGCTGCTTTATTGCTTAGTCGCCGCTCACATGGCGCTTATTCGGGGCGCAAAGCCAGTTCTGCCAGTCGCCGGGTAAGTCGGTGATATGAGACCGCCTGCATGATATCAGTGGATCTGGATGTTCATCGAAAGAAACAGCGCCTTGGCATTGTATAAAAAGACCAAGCTTTTCGCTCGATTTTATTGATCTGGGTAAATATATTCAGATATATTCAGGGGTGTGTTTTCAATAAAATAACAAAATAGGAAGATATCACAAGAAGCTGAGGCGATCGCCTCAGCTGTCTCTTATTTCTACTGTTATTTCTGCTGCTCTTCCTCTGCCGCTTTAGCCCTGTCCTGAGCTTGCTGCAGCTGCTGCTCTACCCCTTTTGCCTTTTCCAGTGCATCGGTCTGGGTTTTGAAAATTTGCGGCGGGGGCGCCGACGGCTTGCAGCCCGCCAGCACCAACATCAGCGCAGCACCCGCGATAAGGCTAAATACGGCGAGGCGGCTCATTTGAAGCGGACTTTACCAACCACGCGCATGTTCAATGTGGTTTCGCCCGGCTCGAAACTAGGCTCCTCGACCTGAGCCGCGTCGCTCATCGACGCCGCCTTCATCATCATCGCTCTTGGCGCCGGCGCAGAATCCTGGGCATAGTTGCCGGAACCCTCGAAATCTACTGTGTCGATCACGGCATCCGATACATTGCGACCCATTGCACGGGCGATAGAAGCAATCCGCTCGGTCAGGTTCTGGTAGGTGGCGGCGATTCGCTGGTCATCCAGTTTTTTGCTGGTGGCATCGCTCAAGCCGAAATACAAACCGTTGAGACCCAACACGCTTTGCACCGCAGCTACCGTTTTCGGCAAATTGTTCAGGTTAGTCGTGGTGGCGTCCAGATACTGGCCAACGCGCCAACCGGTTGGCTGGCGCGGCTTGTTGGCATTGCCGCGCGGCTGCGGCTGGTCTTCAGGATATACCGGATAGGTGTAATAACCGCGCGTTTGCAGGATCGCTTGCGGATCCTGGCGCTTCAGGATATCGGTGCCCTGCTTCATCTTCAGATTGACGCGGGAAGCTGCTGCCGCCTTGTCTTTATCCTGCTCTTCGACGTTGAAAGTGATCCTTACCTGGTCGTTGGCATGCTTGACTTCTCCATAGGCGGGAACTACCACCAGGGTACCGCTGGTCGGCACCGGCGCAGCATGGGCTGCAAACCCGGTTGCAGCCAACAATGATGACAACATCAGTTTGCGTGATCGCGACATATTCTTCTCCAGGAAAAAAATGGAGCGCTACCGGAAGTGCGCCCCAAAGATGATTAATTACAGAGCACCCTTCGATTAGTTTGTGTCAAATTAGTTCGACGACAATATTGCCTGTGGTCAGCATCAAACGCAAGGTTACAAAAAAACCGGCCGGAATCCTCGCGATTCTATTTTTTTGGCGGGTCGCGATGCGTATTGCGCCCCATGCGCGCCTTGATTTCCGTCAGGTTGCCTGGTGTGGCCGCTGCAGAAGTGCCTGCTGCTGCCTCATCATACTGATACGGCGGCAACTGTTCGCCGCAGTGTTTGCAGAACAGCGAGTCCGCCTCATGTCCTTCGGTAAGGCAATTGGTGCAGGTACGGGTGGTGGGCGTGCCCTTCATCATGGTCATCGCCAGTTCGACGCCGACGATCCCGGTCGGCAAGGCGATGATGCCGTAGCCGAGCAGCATCGCACAGGAGGTGATCAGCTGGCCCATCGGCGTTTTCGGATGGATGTCGCCGTAGCCGGTGGTGGTGAGCGTCACTATCGACCAGTACATGCCGATCGGAATACTGGTGAAGCCGTTTTCCGGCCCTTCGATCACGTACATGATGGTGCCCAGGATCACGCTCATGATCAGCACCACGCCGAGGAACACCATGATCTTGTGGCGGCTGTTACGCAGCGCCTGCAACAAAACCTGCGACTCGTCGAAATAGCGCGGCAGCTTCATGACGCGGAATACACGCAACATGCGTAACAGACGCACGTCGATCAGGAAATGGAGTTCCGGCAGCAGGATCGCCAGGTAGGTCGGCAGGATCGATAACAGGTCGATGATGCCGAACAGGCTGGTGGCGTAGCGCAAGGGCCGCTTGACGCACAACAGGCGCACCACATACTCGATAGTGAACAAGGCCGTGAACAGCCACTCAAGCGCATTCAATATGAGGAAATCGCGGGCACGCACGGTGCCGACGCTGTCGACAATCACGGTCGCCACGCTCAGCACGATGATGATCAGCAAGGCTGTATCGAAGCGGCGTCCTGCATCGGTGTCGGCTTCGAAAATAATCGTGTAAAGACGCTCCCGCCATCCTCGATCGGGCTTGCCGAATTTACTACCGATTGATTTAGTTGCCATGTTGCCTAACGAATAAAGAAAGTCGCCATGATTGGCGATGTCACAATCTAAACAAAGTAGGGATGCAGGTCAATCGATAACGCGTGGGCATTTGAAATGAAAAAAGGACGGCAATGCCGTCCTTTTTGATAGAAGATAATCGAAATCCGATTAGTTCTTCGACTGGTCAACCATCTTGTTCTTTTTGATCCAAGGCATCATGCCGCGCAGTTGCTCACCAACTTGCTCGATTTGGTGCTCTGCAGTGATACGGCGACGGGAAATCAGGGTTGGCGCGCCAGCCTTGTTTTCCAGGATGAAGCTCTTCGCATATTCACCGGTCTGGATGTCCTTCAGGCACTGACGCATCGCGTCCTTGGTAGCTTCTGTAACGATCCGCGGGCCGGTGACATATTCGCCGTATTCAGCGTTGTTGGAGATCGAGTAGTTCATGTTGGCGATGCCGCCTTCATAGATCAGGTCAACGATCAGCTTCAGTTCGTGCAAGCATTCGAAGTAAGCCATTTCCGGCGCGTAGCCGGCTTCGACCAGAGTTTCAAAACCAGCCTTGATCAGTTCAACTGCACCGCCGCACAAAACAGCTTGCTCGCCGAACAAGTCGGTTTCAGTTTCTTCGCGGAAGTTGGTTTCGATGATGCCGGCACGGCCGCCGCCATTGGCGGTTGCGTACGACAAGGCGATATCGCGGGCGCTACCGGATTTGTCTTGATAAACGGCGATCAGGTGCGGCACGCCGCCACCTTGAGTGTAGGTCGCACGGACTGTGTGGCCTGGCGCTTTTGGCGCGATCATGATGACGTCGAGGTCGGCACGTGGCACGACTTGGCCGTAATGCACGTTGAAACCGTGGGCAAACGCCAGCGTTGCGCCTTGCTTGGCGAACGGTGCGACGTTTTCTGCGTAGACTTGAGCAATGTTTTCATCTGGCAGCAAGATCATGATGACGTCGGCTGCTTTCACTGCATCGTTGACTTCAGCCACGTTCAGGCCGGCGTTCTTCGCCTTGTCCCACGATGCGCCGCCTTTACGCAGGCCGACTGTCACCTTGACACCGGAATCGTTCAGATTTTGCGCGTGCGCATGGCCCTGGGAACCGTAACCGATGATGGCAACGTTCTTGCCTTTGATCAGGGAGAGGTCGCTGTCTTTGTCGTAGAAAACTTTCATTTTTAATCCTATATATGTAATTTGATGTTTAAGTTCATTGCGCTGAACATTTCAGCGCGCCGTCTTATTGTTTGCTTAGACTTTGAGAATGCGTTCGCCGCGACCGATGCCGGAACCGCCCGTACGGACAGTTTCCAGAATCGCTGCACGATCGATCGAATCGATGAATGCGTCCAGCTTGCCCTTGTTGCCTGTCAGTTCCAGGGTATAGGACTTGTCGGTGACGTCGATGATGCGGCCACGGAAAATATCCGCGGTGCGTTTCATCTCTTCACGTTCCTTGCCGACCGCGCGCACCTTGATCAGCATCAGCTCGCGTTCGATATGCGCGCCTTCGGTCAGGTCGACCACTTTGACGACTTCAATCAGACGGTTCAGGTGCTTGGTGATCTGTTCGATCACGTCATCCGAACCGCTTGTCACGATGGTCATGCGTGACAAGGTCGCATCTTCGGTCGGTGCGACCGTCAATGTCTCGATATTGTAGCCACGGGCCGAAAACAGACCGACCACGCGCGACAAGGCGCCCGCTTCATTTTCCAGCAATACAGAAACGATATGTCGCATGATTACAGATCCTCCGAACCGAGCAGCATTTCAGTCAAGCCCTTGCCCGCCTTGACCATAGGCCAGACGTTTTCGGTTTGATCCGTAATGAAATTCATGAATACCAGGCGATCCTTCATGCCGAACGCCTCTTTCAGTGCACCGTCCACATCGGCCGGATTTTCAATCTTCATGCCGACGTGACCGAACGACTCGGCCAGTTTGGTGAAGTCCGGCAGCGAATCCATGTAGGACTCGGAATAGCGCGAACCGTAATCGATCTGCTGCCATTGACGGACCATGCCGAGGAAACGGTTATTGAGCAGGATGATCTTCGGCGTCAGGTGATATTGCTTGCAGGTAGCCAGTTCCTGGATGCACATCTGGATCGATGCTTCGCCGGTGATACAGGCCACGGTCGAACCCGGATTGGCCATCTGCACACCCATCGCATACGGCAAGCCGACACCCATGGTGCCGAGGCCGCCGGAATTGATCCAGCGGCGCGGCTTGTCGAAGCCGTAATACTGCGCCGCCCACATCTGGTGCTGGCCGACATCGGAGGTGATGAATGCATCGCCGTCGGTGATCTGCCAGACCTTTTGAATCACGGACTGCGGCTTGATCACTTCTTTCGAATCGGTAAACTTGAGGCAGTCGCGGCCGCGCCATTCGTTGATCTGCTTCCACCAGTTGGACAGGGCCGGAGCATTTGGCCGCGTTTCGGCAGCATCCAGTTGCGCCAGCAGTTCTTGCAGCACGTCCTTGACGTTGCCGACGATAGGAATATCAACCTTGACGCGCTTGGAAATCGACGACGGATCGATGTCGATATGGATGATCTTGCGCGAGACCGAGGTGAAATTTTTCGGATTGCCGATCACGCGATCGTCAAACCGAGCCCCGATCGCGATCAGCACATCGCTGTTCTGCATCGCCATGTTGGCTTCGTAAGTGCCGTGCATGCCAGGCATGCCGACAAACTTGTCGCTGGACGACTTGTAACCGCCGAGACCCATCAAGGTGGTGGTGCATGGGTAACCCAGGCGATCCACCAGCTTGTTCAGCTCAGGCGAAGCATTCGCCAGGATCACGCCGCCGCCGGCATAGATCATCGGCCGTTCGGCTGTCAGTAATAATTGCACCGCCTTGCGGATCTGGCCGGAATGACCCTTGTCGACCGGCTTGTAGGAACGCATTTCGACTTCCTTCGGATAGTCGAAAACGTGGCGGTGCATGGTGATGTCTTTAGGGATATCCACCAACACCGGGCCGGGACGGCCGGTACTGGCGATAAAGAACGCCTTCTTGATGGTCGATGCCAAATCCTTGACATCCTTGACCAGGAAGTTGTGCTTGACGCACGGGCGTGTAATACCAACCGTGTCGCACTCCTGGAACGCATCTTCGCCGATCGCATAAGACGGCACCTGACCCGAAATCACCACCATCGGGATCGAGTCCATATAGGCCGTGGCCAGGCCGGTCACCGCATTGGTGACACCAGGACCGGACGTGACAATAGCCACGCCAACCTTGTTCGAACTGCGGGAATAGGCATCGGCTGCGTGAATCGCAGCTTGCTCATGACGTACCAGGATATGCTGGAATTTTTCTTGCTGGAAAATGGCGTCGTAGATGTACAGCACTGCGCCACCGGGATAACCGAACACGTGTTCGACACCCTCTTCTGCCAGGCAGCGCACGAGAATTTCGGCGCCGGTAATAGGCAAATTTGTATCTTTGTTCATGATGACTAGATCCTTTCAAGGTCCATTGGAAATTGATCGGATGCTCTTTCCTGACGAAATGGCGCAGCGTACCAGTGCCACGGCGTCCCTTTTTTGTGCGATCACGTCATTCCGTTGCGTAGCCGTAGATACGATTCAAAATGGCGCTAAACGCTACTCGTTCGGCCGAAAATTCTGATTCCACCGCTGCCTGTTTCTCGCGCTTGTGGCACGGGTTGGAGCAAACAGCTTACAAATGTAAAGCATGCCTTTCTACTGAGCAACATCTTGGGTCGACAGCGAAAAGGCTTGCACTTCAGGATTCTGAAGTGGATAGCTACCATAATGCGTAGTTTCATTCCGGTCAAGCCAAATTACATGAAATCCAAGTTAAATCATGTCTTTTGCTGTAGATTTGCCCACAACCCGCCCCTTTTTTGCTAGGATTCGGCCAGTCTGGAAATTAATTGCAGGCAGTTAGAAGCCATTACATATCCGGACGCAGGCCAAGGGCGGCAAGCGTAGACGAGTCAACACCGGGGTCCGCCCCAGGTATGATCGTATTCCAACTCGCAACAGAATCTTGAATTAGCAGTAGGTAGTGTATGACCCAATTCGCCGCGAAGCATGGCCACAGATAAAGAACTTTCCGATTTCCTTGAAAACGTAGAACGCCGGGCTTTCAAGCAGGCGGTGTACGCCGTCCGCAAGGACGAATCCGCCTTGGACATCGTTCAGGACGCCATGATCAAACTGGCGGAAAAATACGGCGACAAACCGGCGGCCGAACTGCCGATGCTGTTCCAGCGCATCCTGCAAAACACCATCCATGACTATTTCCGCAGGGAAAAGGTACGCAATACCTGGGTCAGCCTGTTTTCCAGCATGGGGCACAACAATGCCAATGACGAGGATTACGACGTCCTGGAAACCTTCGAGTCGGATGAAGATTCGCAAGCGACCGAATCCAGCGCCAACAAGCTGGAACGTGAGCAAATTCTCAATATGATCGATGAGGAAGTACAGAAACTCCCAGCGCGTCAACGAGAAGCCTTCCTGATGCGTTATTGGGAGGACATGGATGTTGCCGAGACCGCGGCCGCAATGGGATGCTCGGAAGGCAGCGTAAAAACGCACTGCTCTCGCGCAACGCACACTCTGGCGCTATCGCTCAAGGCCAAAGGAATCAGCTTATGAACACTAAAGAAATCAATTTCGCCTTCAAGGTGCGGCACGCACTGAATGAAAACCTGGACAATTTGCCAGCTCCTACCGCTGACCGTCTGGCTGCTGCCCGCAAGGCGGCGATGGCGCGCAAGAAACAAGATGCACCGACCCGCGTGTTGGCGCGTCAAGGTGTATTGGCTGGCCACGCCGGCAGTTTCTTCGGCGACCGCCTGTCCTGGCTGATGCGGATCGGCGTCGCTGCGCCGATTCTGGTTGGCGTGGTGCTGCTGTCCGGTTTGTATCAATACGAACAGCAACATCGGATTACTGCCGCCGCCGACATCGATGCCGCCATGTTATCGGACGAATTGCCGCCATCGGCCTACCTGGACCGCGGTTTTAGCGCCTACCTCGCCCAGCAGCAAGAACAATGACGTCAAACTCTTCCTCCAATCCGAGCGCCCGCAAGCTATCCATCAACCTGCTAGGCAGCCGCCGCAAGCGTTTCATCGGCGCCGCATGTGCGTTGCTGGTGACCGGTGGCGCCGTACTGGCAGTACTCGGCCCGGTTGCGCCGACCCAGGCCGCCGGCCGCCCGACTGCCGCCAGCTTCAAGGAAGTCCCTGCCAACCCGCCTAAAATGACCAAGGTGGTCGATAGCGCCGCTCCTACCTGGAGTGAACTGAGCGCCGTCCAGAAACATGTCCTGGAGCCGCTCGCCCCCGACTGGGATAAATTAAAACCGGCTACCAGGAAGAAGTGGCTGGAAATCAGCGGCCGCTACGCCAGCATGACGCCGGCCGAGCAGGAAAGATTGCAGGCCAGGATGCGCGGCTGGGTAACATTGACTCCCGAGCAGCGCCGTATCGCCCGTGAAAATTACGCTCGTGCCAACAAGCTCGATACCGAGCAAAGAGCGCTGCGCTGGCAGCAGTATCAGCAATTGTCGGAGCAACAAAAGGCAGAGCTGGCGGAACAGGCAACGCCGCGCCACAAACGGGTAACTACCTTGCCGCCTGCCACGCTCAACAAATCCAAACCGGCAGCGCCAGCCAAGCTGGCAGCCCCTGCGAGCCAGGACCAGACTGCGGTAGTCACACCGGCGCCCGCTTCGGGACCAGCGACTGCGCCGGTAGCGCCGGCGCCAGCCACGAAATAAACATTTTGAATCCTGCCGCAACCGACCAGCTTGCCCGCCAACAGCAGACGCCATCGCTGAAACGCCGCTTCGGCAGCATCATGTATGAAGCCATGCTGCTGTTTGGCATCCTGTTTATTTCGGGATGGATTTTTTCCACCTTGCTGCAGCAGCGCAACGCGCTTTACCTGCGTCACGGGCAACAAGCCTGGCTATTTATCGTACTCACCCTGTATTTCGTCTGGTGCTGGAGTCATGGCGGGCAAACGCTGGCCATGAAAACCTGGCGCATCCAGCTGGTCAACCGCGACGGCAGTGCGGTCAGGGCCGGCCGTGCCGCCCTTCGCTTCCTGCTCAGCTGGTGCTGGTTCCTGCCCGGACTGGCGCTGTCCTGGGCGCTGGGCGCGCATGCATGGATGCTGGTGTTGATCCCGGCGGCGAATTTCGTGCTTTGGGCCATGACTATCTATCTCGATCCGCAACGGCAATTCCTGCATGACCGTATCGCCGGCACCATGCTGGTGAATATGGCGGAAATCGTGAAACCCGCCGGCAAACACAAGTGGTATCACTAAACTATCCAAAGCCGATATAGGGTGGGCACTCGCTTAGAGCGGCTTTGTTTCTGCTAGCAAGGCAAGTAATTCCGGCTCGGAAAATCCAGCAGCCCTCCTCGCTTCCAGATTGAACGGCCCGCGCAGTATCGGCGCCTTGTACTGCAGCGCCAAGGCGGCAAAGGTTGCCAGCGGCTCCAACTGGCGCGCCTCGCACAGCCAGCCATACCAGCGGTTGCCGATCGCCACATGGCCGATCTCGTCGCGCAGGATAATGTCGATGATTGCCGCCGCATCCTCGTCGCCGGCCTGCGCCAGCTTGGCGCGGGTGCGCGGTGAGGCGTCCAGGCCGCGCGCTTCCATCATGCGCGGCACCAGCGCCATCCTGGCCAGGATGTCATGGCTGGTTTTCTCAGTCAGTTCCCACAAACTGTTGTGTGCCGAAAAATCGCCATAGGCAAACCCCAGCGCCTGCAAGTGACTTGCCAACAAGCTGAAGTGATAAGCTTCTTCCCTGGCGACACGCAGCCAGTCGACGTAATAATCTTCCGGCATCCCGGTGAAACGCCAGATAGCGTCCAGCGCCAGGTTGATGGCATTGAATTCGATGTGCGCCAGCGCATGAATCATGGCGGCACGCCCTTCCACCGAAGCCATGGATCGATGCTTGACTTCGCGCGGCGGGACCAGCGCCGGCAGTTGCGGGCGCCCGGGTATGCTTAAGGTTGCGCTTAAGCTGCGTTGCCTGTCCAGTATCATTTCGACATTTTTCCAGCTTACTGCCATCGCATCGACCCCGGCAACCTTGGCTGCGACATTTGCCTCGCAGAGCCAATGCAGGGCTGCGGCACGCAACTCAAGTTCGTCTGGCTCGCCTGGCTTTGCGAGAAAGGGAGAATGGTTCATGTTGACAGCGGTAAAATGACGCTACTGTTGAAAAATCGCACTTCGGACATATCTACAAACATTAAATAAGCATCCAGCAAAAGGGCATCCGGCATGCCCGGCAACCAGCATTCTACGGAGATTTATGGCCATCTACCAATTGGGCGAACATGCCCCCGACATCGACCCTTCAGCATATATAGCGCCGTCGGCCAATCTGATCGGCAAGGTCAGGATCGAAGCCGACGCCAGCATCTGGTTCGGCGTCACGATCCGTGGCGACAATGAATTGATTACGGTCGGCCAGGGCAGTAACGTGCAGGAAAGCAGCACACTGCACACCGACATGGGTTTTCCGCTGACACTAGGCAAGAACGTCACCGTTGGCCACCAGGCAATGTTGCACGGATGCACTATTGGCGATGGCGCATTGATCGGAATCCAGGCCGTCATCCTGAATGGCGCCAAGATCGGCAAGAATTGCCTGGTCGGCGCCGGTGCGCTGGTCACCGAAGGCAAGGAATTCCCGGACAACTCGCTGATTATCGGCTCGCCGGCCAAGGCAGTACGAACCCTGAGCGAGCAAGATATTGCCGCGCTGGCCGGCAATGCGACGCACTACATAGCACGCGGGCTGGAGTACAAAACGGGCCTGAAGCAAATCGGATAAGCGGTTGCCAATCAAGCAATAAATCGGTAAAAAATTAGCAGCAACAAATTAGCGGAAAAAAAATATGGACGTAACAAAAATGATGGATGCCGGCGAAATACACGGCGATAGCGACTCTCTTCAGAAATTCATGGTTGAGAATGCTGCCGTGCGTGGCGAACTGGTGCAGCTGTCTGCCACCTGGCAGCAAACGCTGGCACACCACCAGTATCCGGCGCCAGTCACGACTTTGCTGGGTGAGATGATGGCTGCGGCAGCGCTGCTCTCCGCCAATTTGAAATTCAATGGCGTCATCGTCATGCAAATTTATGGCGACGGCCCGATCCGGCTGCTGGTGGTTGAATGCGATTCGCAATTGCGGATGCGCGCCACGGCAAAGCTCGCTCCCGATGCAGTGATCGACCCCGACGCCACCATGTCTCAGCTGCTTAACCTGAATGGCCAGGGGCGTTTTGCAATCACGCTGGACCCGCAGGATAAAATGCCCGGCCAAAAAGCTTATCAAGGCATAGTACCGCTGGATGGCGAGAGTGTCGCCACTGTCATCGAAAACTATATGCTGCGCTCGGAACAGCTCGATACCAGGCTGTGGCTGGCAGCTGACAGCAAAGTTGCACGCGGTTTGCTGCTGCAGAAATTGCCGAATCACGGCGGCATCGACGTGCCAGTCAGCGATGACCTGGAAACATGGAATCGCTTCCTGGCGCTGGGCGGTACTTTACGTCCTGAAGAAATGCTGGCAACCGACATCCAGACGCTGCTGCGCCGCCTGTTCTGGGAAGAAACCATCCGTGTTTTCGAACCGCAGCAACCTAGCTTCCAATGCAATTGCTCGCGCGAGAAAGTCGGCAACATGTTGAAAATGCTGGGTCAGCCGGAGATCGAGGAAGCCCTCGCCGATTTAGGCAAGCTGGCGGTGGATTGCGATTTCTGCGGCAAACATTATGAATTCGACAAAGTCGACTGCGCGCACCTGTTTGCCAGCGCGGCGCCGGTTGAAGCGTTGCTGCCTACGGGCAGCAGCAAGCATTAAACGCAGCGATATAAGTGACATAAGTGATACTAAAGACGCAGGAAATCAGGGCTCTGATTTCTTGTTCGTTTCGGTTGGTACAGCGACTGCGACTGTCTTTTCTATCGCCGCTAATGCCGCATTTGGCGGAGCCGGCGCATCTGCCGGATTGCCGTTCGGATCGAGAATCTGTATGAAGATCTCGTTTTGCTTGATCATGCCCAGCTCGGTACGCGCCCGTTCTTCGACCGCACCGGTACCTTCTTTCAAATCATGTACTTCTGAATCCAGCTTGGCATTGCGGGCTTTCAGTTCGTCGACCTTGTCATGGGCAGCATGCACTTGCTGATCCATGTCCCACACGCGCAGCCAGCCGCCCTTGCCTAGCCACAGTGGGTACTGGACCAGTATCAGCAAAGCGGTCAGGAAAATGGCAATCAGGCGCATCGTTTGGAGTTGGGTCTACCGTCTTATCTAATCTAGTCAAACGTAGGGTGGGCACACCTGCCCACCCTACTCGCAACTTACATTACTTCAGACGCAGTTACTTCAAATTATAAAACGCGCCACGGCCGGGATAGCTGGCGATGTCGCCCAGATCTTCTTCAATGCGCAGCAGTTGATTGTACTTAGCCATGCGATCCGAACGCGACAGCGAGCCGGTCTTGATCTGCAAGGCGTTCATACCTACCGCGATGTCGGCAATGGTCGAATCTTCAGTCTCGCCCGAACGGTGCGAGATCACTGCGGTGTAGCCGGCGCGCTTGGCCATTTCAATCGCAGCGAAAGTTTCGGTCAAGGTACCGATCTGGTTGATCTTGATCAGGATCGAGTTGGCGATATCTTTATCGATACCTTCCTTCAGGATCTTGGTATTGGTGACAAACAGGTCGTCGCCAACCAGCTGGATTTTCTTGCCCAGTGTTTCTGTCAACAGCTTCCAGCCGTCCCAGTCGTTTTCGGCCATGCCGTCTTCGATGCTGATGATCGGGTACTTGTCGCACCACGATGCCAGCAAACCGGTGAATTGCGCGCCGGTCAGGGTCATGTTTTCGCCGGCCAGAACATAGCTGCCGTCTTTGTAGAATTCGCTGGCGGCGCAATCCAGGCCCAAGGCGATCTGGGTGCCTGGCTCGTAGCCTGCGGCTTCGATTGCCTGGATGATCAGTTTCAGCGCATCTTCGTGGCTAGCCAGCGATGGTGCAAAACCGCCTTCGTCGCCAACCGAAGTTGCCAGGCCCTTGTCGTGCAAGATTTTCTTCAGCGCGTGGAATACTTCGGCGCCGTAACGCAGCGCTTCGCGGAAGCTTGGTGCGCCGACCGGGATGATCATGAATTCCTGGATATCCAGGTTATTGTCAGCATGCTCGCCACCGTTGATGACGTTCATCATCGGCACAGGCATTTGCATCGCACCGCTGCCGCCGAAATAACGGTACAAAGGCAAACCGGCTTCTTCTGCTGCCGCTTTGGCAACTGCCATCGATACTGCCAGCATCGCGTTGGCGCCCAGGCGGCTCTTGTTTTCAGTGCCGTCGAGATCGATCAGGGTGCGGTCCAGGAACGCTTGTTCGCTGGCGTCCAGGCCCATGATTGCTTCGGAAATTTCAGTATTGATATGCTCACAAGCCTTCAACACGCCCTTGCCGCCGTAACGGCTCTTGTCGCCGTCGCGCAGTTCGATCGCTTCGCGTGAGCCGGTGGAAGCGCCGGACGGAACTGCTGCACGCCCCATGACGCCGGATTCCAGCAAGACGTCGCATTCGACTGTCGGATTACCGCGCGAATCAATAATTTCGCGGCCAATGATGTCAACGATTGCACTCATGTATTTCCCTATCAAATAAAAATATGCGCGATATTAAAACCATTTACGGGGTCAGACTGCTGGCGCTGCCACTTGTGTGTATAGCGGAAGCGATATAGTCAAACGAATCTAGCGAGCCCGGCCCCAAGCAATCAACCGAAATTGCTTTCGATAAAGCCATTCTTTTTGACGACCCGATCCAGGTCAATCATGGTCGACAACAATTCTTTCATACGTCCCAGCGGCACCGCATTCGGTCCGTCGGATTTAGCTTCTGCAGGATTCGGATGGGTTTCCATGAACACACCGGCAACACCGACCGCAATCGCAGCCCGCGCCAATACCGGTACGAATTCACGTTGACCGCCCGAAGTGCTGCCTTGCCCGCCCGGCAATTGCACCGAGTGGGTAGCATCGAACACTACCGGGCAACCGGTTTCGCGCATGATCGCCAGCGAGCGCATATCGGATACCAGGTTGTTGTAACCGAACGATGCACCTCGTTCGCATGCCATGAAATTATCTTCCGGCAGGCCGGCTTCACGGGCAGCGGCACGCGCCTTGGCGATGACATTGATCATGTCGTGCGGAGCCAGGAACTGGCCTTTCTTGATATTCACCGGCTTGCCTGATTGCGCGCAAGCATTGATGAAATCGGTCTGGCGACAGAGGAAAGCCGGTGTCTGCAAGACATCGACCACCGCCGCTACCGGCTTGATTTCATAGATTTCATGGATATCGGTCAGCACCGGCACGCCGATTTGCGCTTTGACTTCAGCCAGGATCTCCAGCCCTTTTTCCATGCCGAGGCCGCGGAAAGAAGTGCCGGAAGAACGATTCGCCTTGTCGAAAGACGATTTGTAAATGAAGTTGATACCCAGCGCGCTGGCGATCTCTTTCAATTGTCCGGCGGTATCGAGCGCCATCTGGCGCGATTCGATAACGCACGGGCCGGCGATCAGGAAAAACGGTTGATCCAGACCGACATCAAAGCCACAAAGTTTCATGTTCTTTCCTTACGCTGCGGTTGCAGTATTAGCTTGCTTGTGCGCCAACGCAGCCTTGATGAACGAAATAAACAGCGGATGTCCATCGCGCGGAGTCGATTTGAATTCCGGGTGATATTGGACACCAACGTACCAAGGGTGGGCGTTATCGCCGTTGCGCGGCAGTTCCATGATTTCGCACAGGCCTTCGGTCGGCGTACGGGCCGACACCACCAGACCGGCCGCTTCGATACGGTCCAGGTAATGGTTGTTGGCTTCGTAACGATGACGATGGCGTTCGGTCACTGTCGGACCGTAGATTTCAGCGGCCAGCGTACCCGGTTTGACATCGCAGGTTTGCGCGCCCAGGCGCATGGTGCCGCCCAGATCGGAGTTGACATCGCGCAACTCTACCTTGCCATCGTGATTTTGCCACTCGGTGATCAAGGCCACTACCGGCTGATCGGTTTGCGCATCGAATTCAGTCGAATTAGCGAGCGGCAGGCCGGCCTTGCCACGTGCATACTCAATCAATGCAACCTGCATGCCGAGGCAGATGCCCAAATACGGAATCTTGCTTTCACGGGCGAAACGGGCTGCTGCGATCTTGCCTTCGACGCCACGCTTGCCGAAGCCGCCTGGTACCAGAACCGCATCGTACTTGGCCAGTGCACCGGTACCGTTGACTTCGATTTCTTCAGAATCCAGGTATTCGATGTTGACCCGGCTGCCGGTATGGATACCGGCGTGGCGCAACGCTTCTGTCAGCGACTTGTACGATTCGGTCAGGTCGACATATTTTCCGACCATGCCGATAGTGACTTCGTAGGTTGGGTTTTCCAGCGCATGCACCAGCTTGGTCCAGACCGAAAGGTCGGCAGGCTTAGGCGACAGGCCCAGCTTTTCGCAGACGATCGCATCCAGCCCCTGGTCGTGCAGCATTTGCGGGATCTTGTAGATAGTGTCAGCGTCCCACACCGAAATCACGGCATCTTCCTGGACGTTCGAGAACAAGGAAATCTTGGCCCGTTCGTCGTCAGGAATCGGACGGTCGGCACGGCACAGCAATGCATCTGGCGAAATACCGATTTCGCGCAGTTTCTGCACACTATGCTGGGTAGGCTTGGTCTTCAGTTCACCGGCCGATACCAGATATGGCACCAGGGTCAGATGGACGAAAGCGGCCGCATTGCGGCCGGCACGCAGGCTCAGCTGACGCGCTGCTTCAAGGAAGGGCAAGGATTCGATATCACCGACAGTACCGCCGATTTCCACCAGCGCCACGTCGAAACCTTCGGCGCCGCGATAGATGTAATCCTGGATTTCATTGGTGATATGCGGAATGACCTGTACCGTCTTGCCGAGGTACTCGCCCCGGCGTTCCTTGCGGATCACGGATTCGTAGATCTGGCCGGTAGTGAAATTATTCACCTTCTTCATCTTGGCCGTAATGAAGCGCTCATAGTGGCCGAGGTCGAGATCGGTCTCTGCGCCATCGTCGGTCACAAACACTTCGCCGTGCTGGAACGGGCTCATGGTGCCTGGATCGACGTTGATGTACGGATCGAGTTTAAGAAGGGTGACTTTAAGGCCGCGCGATTCTAATATCGCGGCGAGAGAGGCGGCTGCAATCCCTTTACCAAGGGATGAGACAACGCCACCGGTAACAAATACAAACTTAGTCATTACGGAAGGTGCCGAACGGCACATGCGGGAAATTCGAATTATACATCAAACAGCCGTCGCGACAGCCGCCGGTGTTCCTAAAAATCGCGGCTTTTGTTGCCAGGCCCACGAACACCCACGGTAGCACCCACAGCAATCGCCAAGCTGATGCCTGCGTGAAATTGTTCTTCATGTGATAATTCGCGGCTTCCGCCACAGCCTGTCAATGCTTCCATGATCTTATTGCGCATAATAATGCTGCCTGTGCCTGCCTCCCCAATTATTCCGATCAAGTGTTGCGCCAAAGCCGCGCTGCCTCGAACTGATTCATATCCATGAGCAAGCTCTTCGGCGACCTCCCCGAGGATGACGGCCTGCCCGGAGCAACGCGCCGGGTGGCGATTATCGTCATGATTCTTGGCACCAGCATGACCGTGCTGGACGGCTCTATCGTCAATGTTGCGCTGCCCATGATTGCCCGCAGCCTGCAGGTCGATGCGGCCGCCGCCGTATGGATAGCCAACGCCTACATCCTCGCCGGCGCCATGACCATGGTCGCTTTCGCTTCGCTGGGCGAAGTGCTCGGCTTTCGCCGTGTATATATGAGCGGCATCCTGGTATTCACCCTGGCCTCACTGGGCTGCGCACTGTCATCCTCGCTGGCGGTGCTGAACGGCATGCGGCTTTTACAAGGCCTGGGAGGCGCAGCCGCCATGTGTATCGGCCCCGCGCTCTACCGCAACATATTCCCTACCCGCCTGCTGGGAGCGGCATTAGGCGTCAACGCCCTGGTGGTGGCCTCCTCTACTGCTGCCGGACCGGCGATTGGCGGCCTGATGCTGTCGGTATTGAGCTGGCCATGGCTATTTGCCGTCAATGTCCCGATCGGCATCATCACGCTGCTGATGGCGTGGCGCGTGTTGCCGCGCGATCCGGGACGCGGCGGCAAATTCGACACCGTCGGCGCCGTGCTCTCGGCACTGGCCCTGGGTACCTTCGTCATGGCCGTCGACGGCCTGGCGCGCCACGATAGCTGGGGCAAAGAAGGGCTGCTCTTCGCCATCACCCTGATTTCAGTTGTTTTATTTATCATCAGACAACGACGTTACGCCGCACCGTTGCTGCCACTTGATATTTTTGCATCACAACGGTTTTCTATGGCAGTAGCGACTTCGCTCTGTTCTTTTGTCGGCCAGGGGATTGCCTTTATTGCATTACCTTTCCTGTTTCAAGGCGCCTACGGTTTCACGCCGCTGCTGTCAGCCGCCTTGTTTACCCCCTGGCCGGTGGCGATTGCGATCACGGCGCCGATCGCCGGCCGCCTGGCCGACCGTTATTCGGCATCGTTGCTGTCAACTTGCGGCTTGCTGGTGCTGACGCTAGGTTTGGTATTGCTAGCCTGCCTCGGCGAACACGCTTCGGTGCCGGATATCTTGTGGCGCGCCTTTGTGTGCGGGTTGGGTTTCGGCTTTTTCCAGAGTCCCAACAATCGCGAAATGCTGAGCAACGCTCCACGTGCGCGCAGCGGCACCGCATCCGGCGTACTGGCAATTGCCCGTACCTTCGGCCAATCGTTGGGCGCAGCGCTGGTCGCCGTGGTGCTGGCGGCAACCAGCATCGCCCAGGCTTCCCCCGACACCGCGCATATCGACGCCAGCGCGGTCCACTTGTCGCTATGGCTGGCGGCAGCAGCAACCTTGCTTGCGACCGTCATCAGCGCGTTACGCATCCGGCACGGACGAAACTGACAGAATTGTCATATTTGCGACAGCATCAGGTACCGCAGCAAGTCTTAAAGTATTCCTGAATATTGCCCGATGCTGCGATTGTTGCGACTGTTGCGATTATTGCAACTGCTGCTTGCTCGCCGCTCGGACACTCCATCCGATGTTCCGAACGTCAGACCAAGCAGACTCATGAATTTCTCCTTCTCTTCAAAACCCCAACGCTCGCTTGCAACCAGCATCATGGCTGCCGCGGTCGCGCTTTCACTGACAGCATGCGCAGTCGGTCCCGACTATGTACGGCCGTCGATGGATGTGCCTGCCAGCTATAAAGAGAGCGGCCCGTGGAAACAGGCACAGCCGCAGCCGATCGATAGCAGCAACTGGTGGGAAGTGTATGGCGACGCCACCCTGAACGGCTTGATACAGCAAGCCAACCAGGCCAACCAGAATATTCGCCAGGCGGAAGCCCAGTATCGCCAGGCACGCGCTGCCGCCGATGCGGCACGTGCCGGTTTCTGGCCGACGATCGGCGTCAACGCCGGCGTCGACCGCGCCCGCAGCAACACTAACGGCATCAAGCTCAGTAATGGCTACACCGCTGGTGTGCAAGGCAGCTGGGAGCCGGATGTCTGGGGTAGCGTGCGGCGTTCGGTGGAAGCCGGCGACGCTGGCACCCAGGCCAGCGCCGCCGACCTGGCCGCCGCTCGCCTCAGCATCCAGGCAACCTTGACCCAAGACTATCTGCAACTGCGAATCACCGACCTGCTGAAAGATTTGTATGCGCGCACCACTGCCGCCTATACCCGTTCGCTGCAACTGACCAAGAGCCAGTACGCCGCCGGAGTCGCCCTGCGCTCGGACGTTGCGCTGGCAGAAAGCCAGTTGAAAACCGCCGAGGCGCAAGCCATCGACTTGCAGGCCCAGCGCAGCCAGCTGGAACACGCGATTGCCATCCTGACAGGCAAGGCGCCTTCGGGATTCAATTTGGCTGCACTACCGGCCGACACCCAAATGCTCAGCAAGATGCAGGCAGGCTTGCCGCCGGTTCCAACCGGCCTGCCTTCGGATCTGCTGGAACGCCGGCCCGATATCGCCAGCGCGGAGCGTCACGTTGCAGTTGCCAACGCCAACATCGGTGTCGCCAAGGCAGCCTTTTTCCCGGCATTGACGCTGAACGCGAGCGGCGGCTTCAACAGCGCCAGCCTGGCGCAATGGTTCAACACGCCAAGCCGGGTCTGGTCGCTCGGCGCGGCGCTGGCTGAAACCATTTTCGATGGCGGCTTGCGGCGCGCGCACAGCGCTGAGGCAATTGCCGCGTACGACGTCGCGGTAGCGCAGTACAAGCAAACCGTACTGGGCGGCTTCCAGGAAGTCGAAGACAACCTGGCCACGCTGAACGTCCTGGATCAAGAGGCGATCGCACAGAACCAGGCGGTGCAAGCCTCGCAGCTGGCAGAACGGCTGGCGCTCAGCCAGTATCGCGCCGGCACTGCGACTTATTTGACCGTGGTCACGGCGCAAACGCTTTCCCTCAGCAATGAACGCACTTTGGTGCAACTGCTGGGACGCCAGTTGCTGGCGAGCGTGGCGTTGATCAAGGCCGTTGGCGGCGGCTGGGACGCCAGCCAGGTGAGCGGCGCCGAGCGCCCAAGCCAGACACACGCCGCACAACAGGCACAGCAGGCACAAAACAATACGACCAACTAATTCTCCGAGCAGACAACATGACCACCACACTTTCCAAACCACGTTCAACGCTGCTGATTACCGCCGCGATACTGGTCCTGATCGGCGCTGCCGGCTGGGGCATCGTTCACAAGGCCGGCGCCGCCTCTGCGCCGCCCGTCGCAGCCACCGCCGTATCGGTCACCACCGCAGCCGTCAAGCAGCAAGATATGCCGATCTACCTGACGGGAGTCGGCACCGTCACCTCGAATGCCAGCGTCACTGTCAAGGCGCGTATCGACGGCCAGCTGGACAAGGTCGGTTTTGTCGAAGGCCAGGACGTGAAGGCCGGCCAGTTGCTGGCGCAAATCGACCCGCGCACCTTGCAGGCGCAGCTGGACCAGGCCGTAGCGCAAAAGGCCAAGGACCAGGCGCAACTGGCAAATTCCAGGCTCGATCTGCAACGCTACACCACGCTGGTGCAACAAGACGCCGCGACACAACAGACGCTGGATGCCACGCGCGCGCAAGTGACGCAATTGCAAGCCGCGGTGCAAGCCGACGAAGCGCAGATCAACTTCGCCAAAGTGCAACTCAGCTTTACCCGCATCCTGGCGCCGATCAGCGGCCGGGTCGGTGCGCGATTGGTAGATCCTGGCAATATCGTCCACGCCGCCGATGTCAATGGCCTGGTGGTGATCAACCAAATCGACCCGATTGCAGTCGTGTTTACGCTGCCGGAAGAAACCTTCCAGAACATCAACACGGCCTTGCATGCCAGCCAGAAACCGTTGAGCGTGCAAACCTTCCCGCGTAACAGCACCACCATGCTGGCCCAGGGCAATCTGGCGTTACTGAATAACCAGATCGACACCAGCACCGGCACGGTGCAACTGAAAGGCATTTTCCAGAATCCTTCGCATGTGTTGTGGCCGGGCCAGTATGTCAATGTACGGCTGGTGCTGGGCGATCGCAAACAGGCGTTGACGATTCCTGCAGCGGCAGTACAACGCAGCCAGGACGGCACCTACGTCTACGTCGTCGATGCCGACGACACGGTAAAGAATCAGCCGATTCAACTGGTCAATATCCAGGACAACGTGGCCGTGATCGACAAGGGGTTGAATCCGGGGCAACGGGTGGTGGTCGATGGCCAGTACAAGCTGAAGCCCGGCATCAAGGTTGCTGAAGCCGGCGTTGCCGCCAGTAGTACTGCACCCGCCCCCGCACCTGCACCGGCACCAGCCGCCAAAGGGGCAAGCAATTGAGCATCTCCGCGAACTTCATTAAACGCCCGATCGGCACCACGCTGCTCGCTATTGCGATCTTCCTGATTGGCGCTGCAGTGTGGCCGCTGCTGCCGGTGGCGCCGTTGCCGCAAGTCGACTTCCCCACGATCCAGGTTTCCGCCAACCTGCCCGGCGGTAATCCGGAAACCATGGCATCGAGCGTGGCGCAGCCGCTGGAACGGCAATTCTCCCTGATTGCCGGCCTGTCGCAGATGACCTCGACCAGCACGCTCGGCTCTACGCAAATCACTTTGCAGTTCGACCTCAACCGTAGCATCGACGCTGCCGCGCTGGATGTGCAGGCCGCGATCACCGCTGCCAGCGGCCAGCTGCCGGCTAATCTGCCGAGTCCGCCGACGTTCCGCAAAGTGAACCCGGCCGATTCGCCGATCCTGGTGCTGTCAGTGCAATCGGACGCGTTGCCGCTGATCCAGGTGAATGACTATGCCGATAATATTCTGGCGCAGCAGATTTCGCAGATTCCGGGCGTTGGCCTGGTTAACATCGGCGGCGTGCAAAAGCCTTCGGTACGGATCCAGGTAGATCCGACCAAACTGGCGGCAATCGGCATCAGCCTGGAAGATATTCGCGGCGTTATCGCCAGCCTGACTGTCAATCAGCCGAAAGGCACGGTAGACGGCGCCAAGCAAAGCTTCACTGTCTACACTAACGATCAGCTGCTGAGCGCAGAACCATGGAACGACATGGTATTGGCTTACAAGAACGGCGCCCCGATCCGGGTGCGCGACATCGGCGTCGCGATTGACGCCGCAGAAAACCTCAAGGTTGCAGGCTGGGCCTTCGCCGGCGCAGCTGCACCGGCCGCCAACACGATTACCAACGGCCGTTCGATCGTGTTGGCGGTGACCAAGCAACCTGGTGCCAACGTAATCGAAACCGTGGACCGTATCAAGGCTGCCCTGCCGCGCCTGCAAGCGGCGATTCCGCCGACGGTGCACGTCAATACCTTGATCGATCGCACCCAAACCATTCGCGCCTCGGTGCTGGATGTGGAATTTACGCTGGTGCTGACCATCGCACTGGTGGTGCTGGTGATCTTCCTGTTCTTGCGTAACATCCCGGCTACCTTGATCCCGAGCGTGACCGTGCCGTTGGCGCTGCTCGGCACTGCCGCTGTCATGTATCTGCTCGGTTTCAGCCTCGATAATTTGTCGCTGATGGCGCTGACCATCGCGGTCGGCTTCGTGGTCGACGATGCGATCGTGATGCTGGAAAACATCTATCGCTATGTCGAAGAAGGCATGTCGCCGATGGAGGCCGCCTACAAGGGGGCGGGAGAAATCGCCTTTACGATTATTTCGATCTCGGTTTCGCTGGTTGCCGTGTTTATTCCGCTGCTGCTGATGGGCGGCATCGTCGGCCGCCTGTTCCGCGAATTTGCTATCACTGTGACCTTGACGATTGCGGTATCGGTCGTCATTTCGCTGACACTGACGCCGATGCTGTGCTCACGCTTCCTGAAGCCGCATAGCGCCGAATCGCATGGCCGCATGTATCAGATGTTCGAACGCGGCTTCGATGCCATGCTCAATGGCTACAAGCGCGGCCTCCATGTCGTGCTGCGCCATCAGTTCATTACCCTGATGGTGTTTTTCGCCACCGTGGCGGCAACCGTGGTGTTGTTCATCGTGATCCCGAAAGGCTTCTTTCCGCAGCAAGATACCGGCTTCGTTTACGGCTTTGCCGAATCGGCACAGGATTCGTCGTTTTCTTCGATGAACAAACGCATGCTGGCGCTGGCCGATGTAGTTCGCAAGGATCCTGATGTCACCGGTTTCGGCATGAGCGGCGGCTTCAGCACATTCAACACGGGTAATTTTTTCATCAGCCTGAAACCAAAAGATGAAGGACGCACCGCCAGCGCCGACGAAGTGATTGCACGCTTGCGGCCGCAACTGGCCAAAGTGCAAGGGGTCAACCTGTTCCTGCAAGCGGGCCAGGACATCAACGTCGGCGGCCGTTTGTCGCGCACCCAATATCAGTACACGGTGACCGACTCGAACCTGGATGAACTGAACATCTGGGCGCCGAAGCTGCTGAACCGTTTCCGTCAATTGCCGCAATTGACCGACCTCGCTTCCGACCAGCAAAACGCGGCGGCGGCGGCCAACCTGACGATCGACCGGGCGCGCGCTTCCAGCTTCGGGATTTCACCGGCGCTGATCGACTCGACCATCTACGACGCCATCGGCCAGCGCCAGGTCGCTCAATATTTCACGCAGATCAACAGCTATCACGTGATCCTGGAAGTGACGCCCAAGCTGCAGCAAGATCCCGAGCTGTTCAGCAAGATTTACCTGACCTCGCCGATCACCGGACAACAAGTACCACTGTCGACCTTTGTTACCATCGACACCAACAAAACCTCGTATCTGGCGATCAGCCATCAGGGACAGTTCCCGGCGGTGACGATTTCCTTTAACCTGGCGCCGAATGTGGCGCTCGGCGAAGCTGTCGACGCGATCCAGAAAGCGCAGCACGAGATGGGTGTGCCTGAGACATTGACAGGTGCTTTCCAAGGTACTGCCAAGGCGTTTGGCGATTCGCTGTCGTCGCAACCCTATCTGATTGCAGCTGCGCTGGTCGCGGTGTATATCGTGCTCGGTTTGCTGTATGAAAGTTATATCCACCCGCTGACGATCTTGTCGACCTTGCCTTCGGCCGGCGTCGGCGCCCTGCTGATTTTGATGATGGGCGGTTATGATCTCAGTGTGATTGCACTGATCGGCATCATCCTGCTGATCGGCATCGTCAAGAAAAACGGCATCATGATGATCGACTTTGCGCTGACGGCGGAACGCGAGAAAGGCATGAAACCGGAAGAAGCGATTTACCAGGCTTGCCTGCTGCGTTTCCGGCCGATCATGATGACTACCATGTGCGCGCTGCTGAGCGGTTTGCCGCTGATGCTGGGCCACGGCGCCGGCTCGGAATTGCGGCGTCCGCTGGGTTATGCGATGGTGGGCGGCCTGGTGCTGTCGCAGGCGCTGACCTTGTTCACGACGCCGGTGGTCTATCTATACCTGGACCGTGCCCACTACTGGTACATGAGCCGCAAGGAAGCGCGGCAGGCACGCAAGGCAAATAAAGCCGGTATTGCTGCGGATGTCGGGACGGCAAGCGTGATAGATTCAAAGTAATTCGTCAAAATAATGCGTCAAAATGATGTACCGAAATGAAATAACAAAACGTCTTCCTGCATATCGATCTGTTCCCGGTGATATGCAGGAGACTAGCCAGGAGACAGGCAGCACATGAAAATCCTGATCGTCGAAGATGAACAGAAGACGGCCGACTACCTTTGCAAGGGGCTGACTGAACAGGGTTGCGCTGTCGATGTCGCTCACAACGGCGTCGACGGCCAGCACCTGGCTTTGCAGCATGACTACGACGTCATCGTGCTCGACGTCATGCTGCCCGGCATAGACGGTTTTGCGGTATTACACGCCCTCCGCGAAATCAAGCAAACCCCGGTCATCATGCTGACTGCGCGTGACCGGGTGGAAGATCGCATCAAGGGCCTGCAAGGCGGCGCCGACGATTATCTGGTCAAGCCGTTTTCGTTTCTCGAATTGCTGGCGCGCCTGCAAGCGCTGACACGGCGCGGCCGCGCTTTGGAGCCGGCGCAATTACGCATCGCCGATCTGCAGATCGACCTGATCAGCCGCAAAGCCTATCGCGCCAATGTCCGTATCGACCTCACCGCCAAGGAGTTTTCCCTGCTCGCGGTACTGGCGCGGCGCCAGGGTGAAATCCTGTCCAAGACGGCCATCGCCGAGCTGGTTTGGGATATGAATTTCGATAGCAACACCAACGTCGTCGAAGTCGCCATCAAGCGCTTGCGCGCCAAGATCGATACACCGTTCAGCCCCAAGTTGCTGCATACGATACGGGGCATGGGTTATGTTCTGGAACCGCGGGAAGCGCCGGAATCGCAGGAACCGCGCACCCGGGAAAGTAGCGAATGAAGCGTTCGATCACCGTCCGCCTGGTAGCAATGTTTGCCTTGGCTGCGCTGCTGATTTTTTCCCTGATCGGCAGCGCGCTGTATGGCGTGCTGCGGCGTGAACTGGCGCGTCATCAGCAAGATGAGCTCAACACGCGCTATCTGGACACTAGCTACATGATCGGTCACAACGGCGACCCGGCGCGATGGCCGCGAGTCCAGGCCAAGCTGGATACCCTGTCGCCAGCTGACGGCAGCATCCGTTACTGGGTGCTGGGTGACGATGTGCGTTTTCAATACGGCAAAGGACTAGCTGAAATCGAACAGCTGGACCGCAATCCGAATGGCATGGGCGTCATGACGCTGCGTGGCCGCGAGTATCCACTGCATACCATGACCGGCACGATCGAGCCATTCCAGGACCGGCCTGCGGTGCGCTTGATCGTAGCGGTCGATGCCGCACCTTACATGCATACCCTGCATGCCTTCATGACGGCATTGGTCGGCCTGTCTCTGCTGGGTGTGCTGCTGGTCATGCTGCTGGGTTACTGGATCGCGCAAGTCGGCCTGCGGCCGCTGAAGCAACTGTCTGGCGCCGCCCAATCGCTCGGGCCCAAGACGTTATCGCAGCGTTTGCAAATTTCACAGCTGCCCGGCGAATTGTCGGATTTGACGATTGCCTTCAACGGCGCGCTGGAACGTATGGAAGGCGCCTACAACCAGCTTGAGGCCTTCAACGCCGACGTCGCGCATGAACTGCGCACACCTCTCGCAAACCTGATCGGCGAAACCCAGGTGGCATTGTCACGGCAACGCACCGCGCCGCAATTCGAGGAAGTGCTGCAGTCGAACCTGGAGGAACTGGAACGTTTGCGTTCGATCATCAACGACATGCTGTTCCTGGCCCGCGCCGACCAGGGTGAAGCCGCCACCAGCCTGGTGCGCACCTCGATCGCGCAGGAAATCGACAAAACCGTGGAGTTCTTTGAATTCGTTCTGGATGATTTGAAAATGGCGGTCACGGTGGATGGCGATATCAACGCCGAGGCCTCCATCGAAACCTCGCTGTTCAAGCGTGCCATGAGCAATCTGCTACATAACGCGATTCAGCATTCCGACCGCGGCGCCGCAATTGCGGTCAAGATCACGCAACAGCCTACGGCGATCCAGATTGCTGTATCGAATCCCGGCAAACCGATCGCCGAGAATCATTTGCCTCGCCTGTTCGATCGCTTCTATCGGGTCGATGCTGCCCGCAACGACACCAATCAAAACCAGCTGCACGGCCACGGCTTGGGGCTGGCAATCGTCAAGGCGATTGCCAAGATGCATGGCGGTGGTGTGTTTGCCAACAGCGTCGACGGCATGACGACGATAGGCTTCAGCATTCCTGCGGGCGACGCGGTCACGCCCTGAAATAGCCTGCAGGCTTGTATAGATGGTAACGCTTGAGGGATAAAAGGTGGTGTTGCGAAGATGTGATGCGAGAGTAATGCAAAGAGTAACACAAAGGATAGAGGCGAGCCTTGTCTGCGGCACTTGCAGGAAATGGCTGTGGCTGCTTCGTTCCCGACCTGACCAGGTTGACCACGCCACAATGCGCAGGGGCCCGCCGGGGTGAATTGTACCGCATTGCGGCATTGCTGGCAGCGTTTTTTCATCCCTGCTGCCAGTTTCTGCCGCACTTCCTGCAACCTTGTCGACAAACCCCGCTTTACAAGCGTCACCTCACAAACCCAACTCTTCCCAGATCTGATCCACGCGCGCCTTTACCTCATCCGTCATGCTGATGGTCCGCCCCCACTCGCGGCTGGTTTCACCTGGCCATTTATTGGTGGCGTCGATCCCCATCTTGCTGCCCAGGCCGCTGACAGGCGAAGCGAAATCGAGATAGTCGATGGGAGTGTTATCAACCAGGGTAGTGTCGCGGATCGGATCGACCCTGGTGGTGATCGCCCAGATGACTTCGTTCCAGTCACGGATGTCGACGTCCTCGTCGACCACCACGATGAACTTGGTATACATGAACTGGCGCAGAAAGCTCCAGACGCCAAACATCACACGCTTTGCATGACCGGCATACGCCTTCTTCATTTGCACCACCGCCATGCGGTAACTGCAGCCTTCGGGCGGCAAATAGAAATCGGTAATTTCAGGGAACTGCTTTTGCAGCAAGGGAATGAATACCTCGTTCAACGCCACGCCGAGTACCGCCGGCTCATCCGGCGGCTTGCCTGTATACGTAGAGTGATAGATCGGCGCCTTGCGCATCGTGATGCGATCGATGGTGAACACCGGAAACCAGTCCTGCTCATTGTAATAGCCGGTGTGGTCGCCATACGGTCCTTCCAGCGCCATTTCATAACCGGATGGATGCGACGGGTCGGGATTGATGTGCCCTTCCAGCACGATCTCGGCCGAAGCCGGCACCCGCAACTCGCTGCCGATGGCTTTGACCAGTTCGGTGCGGCTGCCGCGCAGCAAGCCGGCAAACTGATACTCGGATAAACTATCCGGCACCGGCGTCACGGCGCCTAATATAGTAGCGGGATCGGCGCCCAGCGCTACCGCCACCGGATACGGCTTGTTACCGGTTGCGATCGCATGCTCGCGGAAATCCAGTGCGCCGCCGCGATGCGCCAGCCAACGCATGATGACCTTGTTACGGCCCAGCACCTGCTGGCGATAGATGCCGAGATTCTGGCGCTTCTTGTGCGGCCCTTTGGTAATCACCAGGCCCCAGGTAATCAGCGGCGCCACATCACCCGGCCAGCAATGCTGGATCGGCAGCCTGGCCAGGTCGACGTCGTTACCTTCCCACACGATATCCTGGCATGGCGCCGAACGGTGCTCCTTGGGCGCCATGTCCCACAACGATTTAACCAGGGTGCCGAGGCCGAGGATGTCTTTAAAACCCTTGGGCGGCTCCGGTTCTTTCAGCATTGCCAGCACGTGGCCGATGCGCCGCAATTCGCTGACGTCGTCGGCTCCCATGCCAAGCGCAACGCGCCGCGGCGTTCCGAATAAATTAGCTAGCACAGGTATCGAATGCCCGACCACATTTTCAAAAAGAAGCGCTGGTCCGGCTGCCCGCAAAGTGCGATCGCAGATTTCCGTCATCTCCAAATAGGTCGAAATCGGCGTCGAAACGCGTTTTAGCTCACCAATCTGTTCTAATTTGACAATAAAATCACGTAAATCTGAATATTTCATGGGTTTTACAATGTTTATGAATGTTAATTTGATAATTAAGCCTTTTCGGCCAAGTGCTTGATTTTATTGGCTTGCGGCGGTAAACCGGTATAATCGTTATACATAAAAGTTATTGATATTGATTTTTATAGTATTGACTTGATATAAACCGCCCCCTACAATGCGCCCAGCTTGTAGAAGCCGCGTCGCCCAAAAAGCGATTTTTTGTCGGCTCGCAATTCTCACGGGATCGGGGTCCCAAATGACATTTTAAGGAGTGTTTTCAAAAGGCGTCAGCCTTCTCCCCCGAACAAGCTGTTTGCCCGTAGCCGGCGCGCTCTACTGCGGCCGATAGATCCAAGCTACTTAAGCGCAAACAGCAACGACGTATTGGCACACCGCAGACCAAATGCGATGCCTTGCGATATTGATTACGGTGCACGCAGCATTCAGTACATTTGCTCCAGCTTTACCAGGGAGCCTGCTTGCGCCGCGACGATTCAGGAGGTTCAATTGTTAGCAAGATCTACCAGAGCACTACCTAGTTGGGCTAGGCTCGACTATGCAAAGAAATTCAGCAGCCAGTTCGTTCACCGCGTGTTTTTTGCGCGCGACACCGTCGGCGGTTTCATCGCCACCACCCGCATCACCGTTTTGTTCAGCGGCTTGCTGGCCATCATCGGTTTCACCACAATGATGGTAAAGCCGGATTTGGCAAACAAGCTCCAGAATCTGCCAGTGTTTGCCAGCAGCACCGCGCAAAACGTTGCGCCGCAAGTGCAAGCTGCACCGGCGCCAGAACTTTCGGGCCAGGCCAATGCCGCGCCTGCAGCACCTAAAGTGGCGGCCCTGACCGTACCTGCACCGGCAGCCGACAACCGTCACGTGCTGCACATGGATGGGATGTTGAACAAAGCCATCAAGCCGGTTGACAGCTCGCGTCAGCAGCAATGGGTCACCAACTGGTTGTCCAAGCGCTATCGCGTAGCGGGCGACGCCACCAACATGTTTGTGACGACAGCCTACAAGACAGCACGGGAAACCAAGCTTGACCCGCTGTTGATCCTGGCTGTGATGGCGATTGAATCCGGCCTGAATCCGTTTGCCGAAAGCCCGGTGGGAGCACAAGGCCTGATGCAAGTCATGTCGAAGGTCCACGAAGACAAGTTTGAAAATCTGGGTGGCATCAAGGCGGCCCTGAATCCGACTGCCAACATCAAAGTCGGCTCCATGATCCTGAGAGATTATGTTGCCCAGGGCGGTTCAGTTGAAGCCGGCTTGAAACGATATGTCGGCGCCGCAGCTTTTGCCACTGACGGTGGTTATGGCTACAAGGTACTGGCTGAATATCGCCGCCTGCAAGACGTCGCCATCGGCAAGAACGTACCGTCGACTGGCTCGTCTGCACCAATCGCGACACCGAAACCACGTCAGATACAGGCAGTTTCGCCAATCAACGCTGGCCAGGTACCGGCCGAAGCCGCTGTCAATACGCCGGGCGCTAACGAACATCGCATCCAGCAATCAGACAATCAGCTCAATGCGTTGCCAATGACCTGACCGTTGAATCTGCCAGATATAAAAAAAAAGAGCCGGTGGCTCTTTTTTTTATCCCTGCTTATACCTGCTGACTGGCCGGGGTGGTTTCCCCCGGCCTCGGGTTTCGATTACTCGCCCAGATAAGCAGCCTTGACCTTAGGATCGTCCAGCATGTCGCTGGCTTTTCCGCTCATCGTCACCAGCCCCGAATCCATCACATAGGCGCGATGCGCCGCTTCCAGAGCCAGCTTGGCGTTCTGCTCGACCAGCAGGATCGTGATCCCTTGCGCGGAAACGTTACGGATCACCTCGAAGATCTTTTCCACCATGATCGGCGACAAACCCATCGACGGCTCATCCAGCAGCAACAGTTTTGGATGACTCATCAATGCGCGCGCCATCGCCAGCATCTGCTGCTCACCGCCCGACAAGGTGCCGGCCATTTGCGCAGCACGCTCTTTCAAGCGCGGAAATACGCCAAACCACTTGTCGATGTCAGCCGCAATACCGGCCTTGTCTTCACGCGTATAAGCGCCCATCAGCAAATTTTCCTGGATGCTCATGCGTGTGAACACACCGCGCCCTTCCGGCACCATGGCTAGCTTTTGCTTGACCAGGCTAAACGAGGTATGGCCCTTGGTATGCTGCCCCAGGTAATGCATCTCGCCTTCGACTTTACATTGCGGCAAAGTACCGGTGATGGCTTTCAGCGTGGTGGTCTTGCCGGCGCCGTTGGCGCCGATCAGCGTCACCAGTTCACCTTCGTTGACGTCTAGGCTGATGCCCTTGACCGCCTGGATGCCGCCGTAGGCAACTTTCAGGTTATTGACTTTCAGGACATTGGTTGCCATTAGTGACCACCTCCCAGATAAGCTTCGATCACAGCAGGGTTCTTCTGGATTTCGGCAGGCAATCCTTCGGCAATCGGTTTGCCGTAGTCCAGCACGGTAAGGCGGTCGCACAGGCCCATCATCAGCTTGACATCATGTTCGATCAGCAAAATGGTCTTTCCTTCATTCTTGATTTTCACCAGCAGCTCGCGCAGCGCCAGTTTTTCGGTGGCGTTCATGCCGGCTGCCGGCTCGTCCAACGCCAGCAATTGCGGATCGGTAGCCAGCGCCCGGGCGATTTCCAGGCGGCGTTGATCGCCGTAGGACAAATGCCGGGCAGTACGCTCGCCAAAACGGCCGATACCGACGAAATCCAGCAGTTCTTGCGAACGCTTGCGGATAGCCACCTCTTCCAGGCGGGCAGCCTTGTGGCGGAACACGGCACCGAACAAACCCTGATGGGTTCGCACATGGCAACCCACCATGACGTTTTCCAGCACGGTCATCTCGCCAAACAGGCGGATGTTCTGGAAAGTACGGGCAATCCCGGCCTTGGCGACTTCATGCGGCGCCGAAGGCGAGTATGGCTTGCCAGCCAGCTCGAAGGAGCCGGTATCGGCCTGGTAGAGACCAGTGATGACATTGAAGAAAGTCGTCTTGCCGGCACCGTTCGGCCCGATCAGGCCATAGATCTGGCCCTTCAGGATTTTGATATTCACTTCCGCCAGTGCCTGCAAGCCGCCGAATCTTTTATTGACGCCGGAGATATTTAAAATAGTTTGTGCGCTCATGTGATCTCCTTAAGCCTCTACCACGCCGGTGGCCAGCGTAGGTTTATCGATATCGGCATCCGGCCGGTCCTCGTGCTTAGGCGCAGGCCACAAGCCGGCTGGACGGGTCAGCATGATCACTACCATCGCCAGGCCGTACAACAACTGGCGCAGCACTTCGGCATCGATCAGGACCTTGCCGAAAATGGCCATTTGCATCGGCTCCACGGTATGCCGCAGCACCTCAGGCAATGCCGCCAGCAATATGCCGCCCAGCACCACCCCCGGGATATGTCCCATGCCGCCCAGCACCACCATCGCCAGGACCGCGATCGACTCGGTCAACGAGAACGATTCGGGAGAGACGAAACCCTGGAACGAGGCAAACATGGCGCCGGCGACGCCACCGAACGAAGCGCCCATGGTGAACGCCAGCAGCTTCATGTTACGGGTATTGATGCCCATTGCCTTGGCGGCGATTTCATCTTCACGTATCGCCACCCAGGCACGGCCGAGGCGCGAGTTCTGCAAGCGGATCGAAATAGTGATGATCGCAATGCACAGGATCAGGAACAGGAAGTAGTAGGCATTCACCGATGGCAGGCTGAAACTGCCCAGCTGGACCGTCGCATTGGAACCGCGCTCCCCTGCCAGCGAGACGCCGAAGATGCGGATCGGATCGATCAGGTTGATACCTTGCGGACCGTTGGTGATGTTGACCGGGGCATTCAGGTTATTCATGAAAATCCGGATGATTTCACCGAAACCGAGTGTCACGATAGCAAGGTAGTCGCCGCGCAGCTTGAGTGTCGGAGCACCGAGAATGGCGCCGAACATCCCTGCCAAAGCCGCTCCCAGCGGCACGATCACCCACAACGACAGGTGGATGCCGTTCTGGGTAATTTCCGGGCCGCAGATCATCACCAGGAAATTGCCGATGGCCGGATAGGTATTGACGAACGATTCCAGCACCGAAGCAAACTGCGGCGATGCCAGCAAGCCGGTCATGTAGGCGCCGATCGCATAGAACGCGATGTAGCCCAGATCGAGCAGGCCGGCGAAACCGACCACGATGTTCAGACCTAGCGCCAGCATGATGTAGAGCAGCGCAAAATCCATGATGCGGACCCAGGAATTACCGAAATTGGCGGCAATAAACGGGAAAATCATGAACAGGATAGCGAGGGCGACCAAGCTGGTGTAAGCCTTGGTCGGGTTCTTTTTAGTATCGAAAAAATTAGCCATGTGTCCTCCCCGGATTAAGCGCGATCGGCGACACGTTCGCCCATGATGCCGGATGGCCGCAGCGTCAGTACGATAATCAGCACGATGAAGGCAAAGATATCCTGGTAGTTACTACCGAAGAAATTGCCAGTCAAATCGCCGATATAGCCAGCGCCCAGACTCTCGATCAGGCCCAGCAGGATACCGCCCAGCATGGCGCCGTAGATATTGCCGATACCGCCTAGCACCGCGGCGGAGAATGCTTTCAAGCCGGGCACGAAACCCATGGCGAACTGCGCGGAAGAATAGTTCGCACCCCACATCACGCCGGCAACCGCAGCCAGCGCAGCACCGATGGCGAAGGTCATGACGATGACGCGGTTGGAATCGACCCCCATCAAACCGGCGACCCGCGGATTCTCGGCGGTAGCGCGCATGGCGCGGCCCATCTTGGTTTTTTCAACCAGCATCACCAGGCCGAACATCGACGCGGCGGCCAGGACCAGCAGCATGATCTGCGTCGGCGAGATCAATGCGCCGAAGATATGCACCGGATCAGACGGCATGACTTGCGGCACCGGCAGCGGGCTGCGGCCCCAGATCATCATGGCAAACGTCTGCAACAGGATGGAAACGCCGATCGCGGTGATCAGCGGCGCCAGTCGCGGCGCATTGCGCAGCGGCCGGTAGGCGACCCGCTCGATGATCAGGCTGACGATAACGCAGACCGGGATAGCGCCGATGATGGCAATCGCCAGCTGAACGATCCCGGGCAGATCCGGCGCCACATGTTGCAGCAGCTTGAGGATCGACAGGCCAACCATGGCGCCGATCATCAAGATGTCGCCGTGGGCGAAGTTAATCAGGTTCAACACGCCGTATACCATCGTATAACCGAGGGCAATCAACGCATACATGCTTCCCAGCACCAAGCCGTTGATAACTTGTTGGATAAAGATATCCATAATTTCCTTGTTCTATGTGTGTTTTGGTTCAAATCGGTCAGAACACTATTGCGACCATAGGTAGCACAGCAAAAATCATTCCCGATACAAAAACGGCACTCTGGATAAATCCTAGTGCCGTTGGGAGACGCCCTTCTGCTCCTCTAGACGAAAGCTGGAAAGGTAATTTGGCCATGCGTGAATAGCCTGAATAAGTAAAGTGAACTGGATACACATACTTGTTTGTCTCCTATACGTCTTCTATACGTCTTCTATAAAAACGTTTTTTTATCTTAAGTGCATTGCATCGACGGCAATGCACCATGACTGTGCGTGTCATCGCTAACGTTGAGCGATAAACAACTCTGACAGTACTGCAATATTACCCTTCTGCCCGCAGTTCGCACAGGGTTTTACAATCAAACCGCAGCGCCGCAATAATAGCTAGGAAAACAGAAAACTATCGATGGAAAAATAGAGCTTCTTCGAAATATAATTTCGCGCCAGAATGGGGCAGGAAGCCGCCTTGAGCGACTTTGTCGAAGAAGCTTTGGCAGATATCAATCAGAATTGAGACAAACGTAAAATTGACGCAAAACAGCATTGCCAATCAGCATCGACAGATGCTCATTGGCGGGTGGTTTGTTAATCGATTTAAGTCATTTGTACCATTTGTGCCACTTTTCAGGTCAGACCCGCGCCAGCCCCTTTGGCATAGGGAAAGTGACATTCTCTTCGGCGCCGTCCAGCGTCCGCACGTTCTTGGCGCCATAGGCCTTCAAACGGTCTATCACGGCTTGCACCAGTATCTCCGGCGCCGACGCGCCGGCGGTGACGCCGATGCGGTTTTTGCCCTGCAGCCAGGCTTGGTCAATCTGCTCGGCGTTATCCACCATATAGGCGACGGTGCCTTTTTTCTCGGCCACTTCGCGCAAACGGTTGGAATTCGAACTGTTCGGGCTGCCGACCACGATCACCACGTCAACCTGCGGCGCCATGAACTTGACGGCCTGCTGGCGGTTGGTGGTGGCGTAACAGATGTCGCCCTTCTTCGGTTCGGTAATCGTCGGAAATTTTTGCTTCAGGGCGGCGATCACGTCGGCCGTGTCGTCGACCGACAAGGTGGTCTGCGACACATAGGCCAGCATCTCGGGATTCGCCACGTGCAGCTTGTCGACATCGGCCACGGTCTCAACCAGATGCATGCCGCCCTCGGTCTGTCCCATGGTGCCCTCGACTTCAGGGTGGCCCTCGTGCCCGATCATGACAATTTCACGACCCTCGCGACGCATCTTGGCGACTTCCATGTGCACCTTGGTCACCAGCGGACAAGTGGCGTCGAATACTTTCAAGCCACGCACTTCGGCTTCTTCCTGCACCGCCTTGGAGACACCGTGCGCGGAAAAAATCACGGTATTACCGGCCGGGACATCCGCCAATTCTTCGATGAAAATGGCGCCTTTATTGCGCAGGTCAGCCACCACGTATGCGTTGTGGACAATCTCGTGACGTACATAAATCGGTGCGCCGAATTGCTCCAGCGCGCGCTCGACAATTTCAATCGCGCGGTCGACCCCGGCGCAGAAGCCGCGCGGTTGCGCCAATAAAATCTCTTTATCCATGTTCATTTCCTCTAACCGCACACTACAGGCGGATTACACGCCGTTTACAATATTCCGATGATTTTCACTTCAAACTTGAGCGTCTGCCCTGCCAGAGGATGATTGAAATCAAATAAAGCACCCTGCTCATCTATCTCACGCAGTACCCCGGCAAAGCGGCCACCGCCCGGAGCCGCAAAGTCCACCAGGTCACCTATACGATACTCCTCCCCCAGTTGAGAGTTCTGACGCAACGTAGCGCGCGAAACGCGCTGGATCAGTTCGGGATTGCGCGGGCCGAAAGCTTGTTCCGGCGCCAGGTCAAAGGTTTGCTGGCTACCTTCCGGCAAACCCAGCAAACAGGTTTCCAGAAACGGCGCCAGCTGGCCCATGCCAAACTGCAGCGTGGCTGGCGACTCCTTGAAGGTGCTGACAATATCTGTGCCGTCTTGCGAGGCGAGGCGGTAGTGCAAGGTCAGATAAGAGGCTTCGGTAACGACGGGGAGAGACGAATTAGGCATGATTAAGCAAAAGTACCATTAACAAAAAAATAACTACTTGGCGGAAGATGATATTGTAAGCCACCTTGAGCCATAAGACTTCGCTGGCTACACACCTAAGCGCACCTAAGTACGCCTGGGCACACCTAATCCCGATTACATCATGGCAATTACCGACTGGCCGGCAGACCAAAGACCACGCGAACGCCTGATTAAGTTCGGCTCGCAAGCATTGTCCGATGCAGAATTGCTGGCGATCTTTCTCAGAGTCGGCGCTGCCGGCAAAAGCGCGGTTGACCTGGGGCGTGAGATGACCACCCATTTCGGCTCGCTGAATCGCCTGTTTTCCGCTCCGCTCAGCGATTTCTGCACTATCAACGGCCTCGGGCCGGCCAAATTCGCCCAGTTGCAAGCCATACTGGAACTGGGCAGGCGCTCACTGGTGGAAGAACTGCAAGCCGGCAGCAGTTTCGACGCCCCGGCCGCCGTCAAACAATATCTGCAGCTGCTGTTGACCAACAAACCCTATGAATCGTTTCTGGTGCTGTTCCTGGATGTCAAAAACCGCCTGATCTGCGCTGAAGAATTATTCCGCGGCACCCTGACCCATGCCAGCGTTTATCCGCGGGAGGTGGTCAAGGCGGCATTGGCGCACAATGCCGCCAGCGTCATGCTGGCGCATAATCACCCTTCGGGGACACTGGAGCCAAGCACCGCCGATCGTAAATTAACCGATACTTTAAAGCAGGCGCTGGGCCTGATCGACGTCAGGGTGCTGGACCACTTCATCGTAGCCGGAACGCAGGTGCACTCGTTTGCGGAGCATGGCCAGCTGTAAACTGCTCAATAAGTGTTAATAAGTACTCAATAAGCGCTCGATAACCCTTCCACCTTGAATTGTTAAATCTGCGAAAGCGCAGAAGACACAATTGTTTTTCGCAAGTCATTGAAAAATCTCATTTTTTTATATATACTCACCTTTTTTCCAGTTTCGGAAATCTTTTAGGAGTAAAAACATGGCACGTGTCTGCCAAGTCACCGGGAAGGGGCCGATGGTCGGCAACAACGTTTCCCATGCAAACAACAAGACGAAACGTCGCTTTTTGCCTAACTTGCAAAATCGCCGCATTTTCGTTGAGTCTGAAAATCGCTGGGTCTCCCTGCGCTTGTCCAACGCCGGTCTGCGCGTAATCGACAAAATCGGCATTGATGCCGTGTTGACCGATTTGCGCGCTCGTGGCGAAAAAGTCTAACTAGCAGAATAAAGGAAGAATCATGGCGAAATCAGGCCGCGACAAAATCAAGCTGGAATCGACCGCAGGTACAGGTCATTTCTACACAACTACGAAAAACAAGCGTACAACCCCGGAAAAAATGTCGATCATGAAGTTCGACCCGAAGGTTCGTAAGCATGTTGAATACAAAGAAACCAAGATCAAGTAATTGATCCTGCTTTCAAAGAAGCCCCGCAAGACATCAGTCTCGCGGGGCTTTTTTACGTCTGGCCTTTCCGGTTAAGGTCTTTGACCGGCCGTCACGGAATCAGCAGCAAGCTGCCGGTGGTGCGGCCCGCCTCAAGATCGGCTTGTGCCCTGGCAGCCTCGGCCAGCGGATATTCACCGCCAATTTCAGCTACGACCCCGGCTTGCATCATGGCGATGAGTGCCGCGGATGCCACTGAATAAGTATGCGGATCCGCCAGGTAAGCCATGATGCTTGGGCGCGCCAGCGACAGCGAACGGCGAGGCCCTAACTCTCCAACATTGATCGGCGCTATAGGGCCAGCCGCTTGCCCTATGCTTGCGACCGTACCGAATGGCCGCACACATGCAAGTGTCTTCAGGAGCATCTCGCCGCCGATACCGTCGATCGCGAAATCGACGCCTTTGCCGCCGGTCATGGCGGCAACCTCGGCTACGATATCGGCATCGCGCCCTACGATGACATGATCAGCGCCATATGTCTTGGCAATTTGTGCTTTTTCGGCTGATCCGACCGTGCCGATCACTGTCGCACCAAGGTGCTTGGCCCAACGCACCAGCAGCGCACCGAGGCCGCCGGCAGCAGCATGGACGAGAATTGTGCTGCCTGCGCTGACCTGGTAAGTGCGGGTAAGCAGCATATGTGCCGTCAGCCCTCGCAGCATTGAGGCGGCGGCCAGGCCCGAGCTGATGCTATCAGGCAAAAGAATCGCCTTTGCCTGCGGCAGCAGACGCGTTGCAGCATAAGCACCGACCGGTGCACCGGCATAAGCGATACGGTCGCCGATAGCGAGATGTTCGACCCCCTCTCCGACCGCGTCGATCACGCCGGCACCTTCGACGCCAAGGACCGCTGGCATCGCTGCCAGCGGATAAAGGCCAGTGCGGTGATATATGTCGACGAAGTTGACTCCAATTGCCTCATGCCGGATACGCACTTCGCCGGGACCTGGCAACTGCGGCGGCTCGCAGGTAACAACTTCGAGTTGATCTGTGCCACCCACACCCGCCATTCTGACCATTTGATCGATTTTATTCATCTTGTCCTCCATTAAGTTGGACTTATTCTGATTGATTGCACTTTGTTTGAAAATTCCCTAATATTTATCATCTTATGGGAAAATTTTAACAATGACTGATTGGGAAAATCTTCGGCATTTTGCCGCATTGGCGCAGGCAAGCACTTTATCCGGCGCTGCGCGCCAGCTCCATGTCGAACATGCGACCATAGCGCGCCGCATTGCCGCGCTCGAAGCAGAATTGAACCTCAGGCTGGTAGACCGACGTGGCCGCAGGCTGTCATTGACGGCGGATGGCGAGCGCATTGCAGCCTTGGTCGAGCATATGGAGAGGGACGCGCAGGCGATTAACCGCGCAGCCGACGGCGCACGCTCGGAAGTCGCAGGAAATGTCACCATCAGCGCGCCGCCAGCCTTAGCCGCGGCGATGCTGGCGCGACCACTTGTCGCCCTGCGCAAGCAACACCCCGCCCTCCAAATCTGCATTTTGGGCGAAACACGCCAGGTCTCGCTGGAACGCCGGGAGGCCGACATAGCCATCCGCCTCAGCCGGCCCACCGATGGCGATTTTATTATCGCAAAGCTTGCTGAGCTTACATTTCGCCTGTATGCCAGCCCGGCATATCTCAACCAGACGCCATCGGAGGATTGGGCCTACATTGGCTATGTCGAGAGCATGAACGCCGCATCGCAGCAAGCTGCCCTGATCCGGCAAATGGCTGGTGAATCCCTACGCTTTCGGGCGACAACTCTCGATATCCAGCACGCACTGGCACGTGAAGGCGGCGGCGTGGCAATGCTGCCAACGTTCATGGCGGAAAATGATTCGACCCTGGCTCCGGCAATACCGGATCAGCCGCCGGTGACGCGAGATGCGTGGCTGGTCTGGCATGCCGACCTGAAAGGCTCGGCCGCCATACGCGCCGTCGTCAAATCTATCCAGGAAGAATTCGGGAAAGCCTTTAAATAAATCTTGAAACAACTCGCCAGGCAAAAAAAACGGCCCATTTTACATGGACCGTTTTCTTGATAAGGATAAGCGCCTGTGAATGCAATAATTTGCTTACACAAGCGACCTGCCTTCTATCCTGCCTCAGGAATAACTACGCAAACGCAGCGAGAAATCCTGCAGCGACTTGATGCCGGAAGCTTCAGCACGTGCGCACCAGTCCTGCAATTGATGCAGCAACTGATCGCGTGTGAAATGCGAACGCTCCCAGATTGCACCCAGCTCAACCCGCATCTCGTGCATGGTCTGCAGCGCTTTACTATGCAGGAACAACTCTGTCAGTTGCTGCTTTTGCGGCGCTTCCAGCTTGGTCGGCTCACGCTGCAACAACTTCTTCGACGACTTCAGGAAACCCGATCCCAGCTTGGCCTTGTCGGTCAAATGGCTGCGTTCTTCGTGCCAGGCGCTCTTCAACGATTTTGCATACTTTGCCATGACATCGTAACGGTTCGCGATCACCGATTGCAGCGTATCCAGATCCGGCACCAGCTTGGTGTGATTGAATTTCGGCGCAGGCGCCACTTTCTTGACCTTGGCCAGGCCGCAGATTTCCAGAATCCGGATATACATCCAGCCGATGTCGAATTCGTACCACTTCGACGACAATTTCGCCGAGGTGCCGAATGTGTGGTGGTTGTTGTGCAGCTCTTCGCCGCCAATGATGATACCGAACGGAATGATGTTGGTAGCTGCATCGTTACAGTCGTAGTTGCGGTAGCCCCAATAGTGGCCGATGCCGTTGATGATGCCGGCGGCGGTAATCGGGATCCAGACCATTTGCACAGCCCAGACGCTGACGCCAATCACACCGAACAGCATGACGTTAATAAACAGCATCAACACAATGCCCCAGGCGCTGCGTTTGGTATAGACATTTCTTTCGATCCAGTCGTCCGGTGTGCCATGGCCGAATTTTTCCATGGTTTCCAGGTTCTTCGATTCTGCGCGATACAGCTCCGCGCCCTCCCAGAATACTTTCTTGATGCCGCGGGTAACCGGGCTATGCGGATCTTCCTCGGTATCGCATTTTGCGTGATGCTTGCGATGGATAGCCGCCCATTCCTTGGTGACCATGCCTGTCGTCAGCCACAGCCAGAAACGGAAAAAATGACTTGGAATGGCGTGCAGTTCCAAGGCGCGATGGGCCTGGCCGCGATGCAGGAAAATAGTCACTGCAGCGATCGTGATGTGCGTCACGACCAGCGTGAACACGACCACTTGCCAGGCGCTTGCGCCTGTTACGCCATTCGACAGAAAATCGAGAATTGCATTGAACACTATGTGTACTCCATGTGTAGATGATGCTACTACTTTTTTACGGTGAGATACGGGTGAAATGTGAGTAAGATACCAGCACGTTGACGGGTAGTTACCGAACAGTTACCCGAATTTCGAGTGCAATTGTACCCTTATTATTCGCTCTTTCGAGATTTTGGCGCATCTTGTTGGCCATCTAATTGCAAACCGTGTTGCGTATCGGCCTTGAAGTTGCCATTTTGCAACATCACATTATCGCCACCTTCGTCTGCAGTGGCTTGCACTACCCTGATATCTCGTTTCACCTGAGCAATCTTGATTTGACGGGCTTGCAATACCCGCCAGATTGCCCGGTTAACATCAGACAACACATTCAGGCGTCCGTTCTCCGGATCCGTGATCCAGAATCCGACCTCTAGCTCTAGCCCATCCGGGCCTATCTTCAGCAGCAAAGCTTGCGGCAAGGTTTCCTGCGAAACGCGGTTAACCTCGACCACGGCTTGCTCTAACAACAACAATACACTTTCGACATCGTCCTGATGTTCAATCATCACCTGTGTCGACAAACGCAGGATCCGGTTGGTCAGCGAATAGTTTTGCACCGAATTGATCATGAAGATTTCATTCGGCACCACCGTATCGATCCCGTCCAGCCCTTGCAACACGGTATAGCGGCTATTGATCTGGACCACCTTGCCATAAAAGGTACTGACACCGACCATATCGCCGATCGCCAGGCTGCGTTCCAGCAAAATCACGAAACCTGATACATAACTGCTGGCGATCTTCTGTAAACCAAGACCCAGCGCTACACCCAGTGCGCCGCCGAAGACCGACAACACAGTCAGATCGATGCCGACCAGCGACAAACTGACCAATACCGCCACCAGGATCAGGAAGGCACGCGCCATCCGCGCTACCACCGTGCGGATCGAGGAATGCATGGTATTGACCCGCATCAGGCGCTCTTCCAGCGTGGCGCCGGCCCACAATGCAATCACCAGCGTCACCAGTACCGAGACCAGCGCTTGCATGATTGCCAGTAGCGAAACCTTATAGCGGCCGATCGGCAGCACCGTGCTATCCAGGTAATCGACCAGATCCGGCCACCAGCCCGTGATATACAGCAGCAAGCCGATCCAGACCAGCGCGCCGAAACTCTTTTCAAATAACAGGAGGAAAGTACCGACGCCGCTATTGCGCGCGAAAATCCGGCGCAAGACATAGAACACGAAACGCATCAGCGCCAGCGAAGCCACCAGCGGAATCATCAGCCGCATGAGATTCACCGGCTGATGCCATTTTTGCAGGGCCATTTTGACCAGCACCAGCAGCAGCAAGGTGATGACGGGCGTCAAGACCTTGACGAAACTGACAAGCCCGATCTGCATCGCCGGCGGCTGGGCCGGATTAAGATTGAAAGTACGGCGCAGCAGCCGAGCCAGCAACCAGCCCAGACCGATACATACCACCAGCAAACCGACTTGCGCCAGCAAACCCGGCGCCCGCAGGTTGCTCAGCAAGTCGTTCAACAGGTCATTGAGGATATCTGGCATCGTTTTGAATAAAGCGTAACGTCCCGACGGTCACGTGGGCATGCCGCCTGCTTATTTACGCAAAATTATTTACGTACAAATACTGCGGCAAAGAAGCCGTCAGTCTGATGCTTGTGCGGCAGCAATTTGAGATAGTCGCCCATCTCCAGCGCAATTTTCTGCTCGGCCAACACATCTTTCATCGGCACCAGCGAAAAATCTTCGTGGCTGGCCAGGAACTGCGCAGCAATCGCTTCGTTTTCTTCGTCCAGCAAACTGCAGGTACCGTACACCAGGCGGCCGCCGGATTTCACCAGGCGCGCGGCGCTGGAGAGAATCGCGATTTGCTTGACATTCATTTCGCCAATCGCTTCCGGTGTCTGCCGCCATTTGACGTCCGGATTACGGCGCAAGGTGCCGAGGCCGCTGCATGGTGCATCGACCAGTACGCGATCGATCTTGCCGGCCAGGCGCTTCACCTTGCCGTCATTCTCATGCGCGATCAACACCGGATGAATATTCGACAAACCACTACGTGCCATACGCGGCTTGAGTTTTGCCAGGCGCTTCTCGGAAACGTCGAAGGCATACAAGCGACCGGTATTGCGCATGGTCGCGCCCAGGGCCAGCGTCTTGCCGCCGGCGCCGGCACAGAAATCGACCACCATCTCGCCGCGCTTGGCGCCGACGATTTGCGCCAGCAACTGGCTGCCTTCATCCTGCACTTCGATCGCACCGCTCTTGAACAGCGGCAGGTTTTGCAAAGTCGGTTTCTTGATGACGCGCAAACCAAGCGGCGCATAAGGCGTCGGCACGCACAAGATCGGCGCTTCAGCCAAAGTGGTGACGACTTCGTCGCGATTGGCCTTGAGCGAATTCACGCGCAGATCCAGCGGCGCCGGTTGATTCATCGCATGCGCCAGCTCCAGCGTGGCGGCTTCGCCGTCACGCGCCACCAGTTTGTCGAACAACCATTGCGGCAAGTTGGAACGCATCAGCGGCGGCATCAGGTCGCGGTTGATTTCGGCAACGCGTTTCAGCCATTCGGTTTCTTCATCCGACAAACCACCCAGGGATTCGATGCTGACCGCATCGGCCAGGCCCAGCAGGGTCATGCGGCGCATGGTCGGGCCGTTGCCGGATTCGGCAAAGCTGGTGTAGATGGCTTTGTTACGCAACAAGCCATATACCGCTTCAGCCACCACGCCGCGTTCACGCGAACCCAGCTTTGGATGGTCACGGAAGTAGCGCGACAAAGTGCCGTCGGCCGGACCGGTAAAACGTAGGATTTCGCGCAGGACTTCTTCGGTGTGACCAATGATCGCGGGAGGCAATCTCATAGTAAATCTTTCATAAAATTCTTTTAAACTGTTGATCGTGCCCGGGCTGGCCAGAGCAAACGATCGTCTTGGCGTTTGCGCTAGCCGGCACGCTTATGCACTATTACGGACTCGTCCGTCTTCGATACTTAATCGATTTTCGACAAACCAGCGCACTGCACGTGGATATAGTTGATGCTCTTCAATCAGCACTCGCTGCTCTAGCGACTGTTCGGTATCGTTTTCCAGCACCGGCACCACTGCCTGCGCTACGATCGGGCCGTGATCCAGCTTCGCCGTGACGAAATGGACGGTGACGCCATGCACCTTGACACCGGCTTCCAGCGCTTGCCTGTGGGTTGCCATTCCCGGAAAACTCGGCAGCAGCGAGGGATGGATATTCAACATGCGGCCGGCATAATGCTCTACGAACGGCGCCGTCAAAATACGCATGAAACCCGCCAGCACTACCAGATCAGGGGAAAATCCATCGACAACGACGCGTAGGGCGGCGTCGAACTGTTCTCGATCAGGATAGTCTTTATTCGCTACTACTGCCGTGGGAATACCTTGAGCAGCAGCAAATTTCAAACCTTCGGCATCGGCCTTGTTGCTGACAATCGCGGCGATTCTGGCAGGCCATTGTTCGGTTTGAGCGGCGCGGACGATGGCTTGCATATTGCTGCCACGCCCGGAAATCAGGATAACAATGCTTCTCATGGCGCGCATTGTACCCGTTGCACTGCTGTTTTTGAGCAAACAGGGCGGCTAATTATCATATTTACAGACAATATCGTAAGGATTTGCCCGGGAGAATCGGAAAATCGGCTCGCTTTACAACAATAAAAAAACAGCTAAAACAATTAAGCCAGTGCCCTGTCCTGCCAGGTTGGCCGACATTGCAGCTGCTGCTATTGGAATGAGTAAAAAACGCGGAACGCTACTTTCTTGTCGGCCCAGAAATCGGCGCTGTCGCGGAATACGTCGAGCAGGGTTTCCCGTGCCTCCTTGTCGAACTTGGGTGTATTCGGCAATTGTTCAATGACCACGATGAAACCTGGCTGCGGGCCGGCTTTGTGGGCGAGATCGGTCAGGCAATCGGCCAGTGCGTCGAAATTCTTGCCGAAATGCCTGGGAAAATGAAAGGCATGGGCGATATTCGCCAGTACTTGTTGTTTAGTCGTTGCCTCGGCGCAATAGGCATACAGGAAATGCTGCCCGAGACGGTTCGCCTCCGCCTGCAGATCGGTCACACGGAAGGCGCGGATGGACTGCACTACATTTGGCGGTACGGTTTTAAACAAACTCATTTTTCCCTCAGCTAGAGCAATGATGATGGATTGTTGTTGTATCTCACACACTCGTCTCATTCACCCCTCTCGGTCACTCCTGAATGCGTCTGAAAGTCTGATAGTGATTATCAGTGTAATAATATTCCCCGGAAGTCTGGGGATTGCCGCCAGCAATGATCCGGCGCGCGCCACGATTGCGGGCATACGGGGTCTTTACCGTAAATTCATGATAATACCCACGCCGTTGCTTGGGCAGCATCCCTTCATAATTGCCAAATGTCACGCCATCTTTGGCATACGGAAACGGTCCGCCTTGCTTAATTAATATCAGTGTCGTTTGCGCTTCCCGCGGCAATTGATTTACCGAAATCACGTCCTGCGGCGAGGTCTCCCGGAACGATTCCCGGGCAAAAACCTGAAATGACAACAGCAAACCAAGCAGCAACAACATCCCGTTACGCAGCATGGCGGCGACGAAATCGGAACTTAGACCAAGGAAATGGTGCCGGGTTGCCTGGCTTTTCATAAATTCAATATTTTATGGTTCTGATACCGTAGGGTAACGTGTTGATGAAAACGAATCAACTCGTATCCTTGCCCCGGCTTCAAGTGTTGCAATATTTGACAATATTGACCAGTCACAAGTTCTGTCCGGCCGCCTCTAGAGCGGAAGCTGGGGCCGGACCGAAAAAATCAGCCACCTCATCGCGCCGCGCCAGCGTATCTTTCTGGCCCATGCGGATCAGCTCACGCGTATAGCCGGATTCAAACAACAGATAAGACGCAAGGCCGCCGCCACGCACATCGGTCGCCCCCAGACCGCCGAGCAAGGTGCGGATTGGCAAGGGTAAACTTGAAAAATGCTTTGATGCAATATCATCAATTTGTTCCGAAGGCGAAATAATCAGCATCTCCACCGGTTTCAGCGGTGTGCGCTGGCGTTGCTCCTCCGTCAGGAAAGAAAGTGTGTGATTGATACGTTCCAGGCGCTCGATATCCACCGCCAGCCCATCCAGGAAGATGCTGGACAAGGCGTGGCTGGCAATTTGCGCCAGGCTGGGATAACGTGCAAGCATGGGTGCATCGGCCGGCGCCTCCTTGCGACGCCCCGCGCCAACCACCATCACTTTGCTGGCGCCAAGGTGGATCGCCGGAGAAATCGGCGCCAGCTGGCGCATCGAACCGTCGCCGAAATATTCGCGACGGCCATCGCAGTAAATCGGAATTGCCGGGAAGATGAATGGAATCGCTGACGACGCCAGCAAATGACCAACGCCGATCTGATCCCGGACCGCCCGCCGCTGGCTGCGGGTCCAACCCTGGATTTCGATCGCGCTCTGGTAAAAGGTGATGTGCTGGCCGCCGCTATAAGAGGAAGCGGTGATCGCCAGCGCCTGCAAGCTGCCGTTGGCCAGCGCCGCATCCAGTTTCTCCAGGTCCAGCAGCCGGTGCAGCAAGGTGATCAGCGGAGTATTGTCGAGCAAGGAGTTGGGCGGGTGCGCATGCCATTTACGCAGCAGCCAGCCAAAAGACAGCAAGGACAACCAGCGCGCACCGGACCGCAGCACACCCAGGGAATCGGCGCGATACACCTGCTCCACCGTGAAGTGTTCCCAGACATCCATCAGTTTTTGCACGCCAAGGCCGAAATTCTCGACCCGGCAAGCCAGCGCCGTCGCATTGATGGCGCCTGCGGAAGTGCCGCAAATGATATCGAAAGGATTTTGCTCCGGCGCCCAGCCCTGCTCGCGCAAGATGGACGCTACTGCATCCATCACGCCAACCTGGTACGCCGCGCGCGCACCGCCGCCGGTCAAGATGAGGCCCGTTTTCTGTTTTGTCTCCATGGCTATGAAGATTAACAGGGAGAGGAAATTTGTGTGGAGGTTCGCTTATTAATACTTGCGTAAAACGAAGTAGCAAGTGCATACGTCGTGCACCTGCTACTTCGCGACATCAGTTGTCCAAGCTCAGTGCTAGTGAACGCTGACTTCAACCCGCCGCGCCTGCGCGTTATCGCCGCTGCCGGTTGTTACCTGCGGTTTCTCCAGCACGATGGCGTCTTCGGCTACACCAGCGATCAGCAGGATCGCTTTTACGCTTTTGGCGCGTTCCTTCGAAATCTCCTCGTTCTTAGACGTATCGCCGGTGGTGTCGTGGAAGCCGCTGACCACCACTTTGGCATCGGCCTTGGCTTTGGCCGCATCGACGACGGCCGCCAGTTTTTCAGCGGTACCGGCCGGAGCTTCTACCTTTCCTGATTCAAAATAGACTACAGCTGCGGGCGACGCGGCCGCAGCCGCTGTAGCAGCACTGGCGTCGGCCGTGACCGCTGCGGGCGCCACCACAATTGCCGGTGCAACTACCGGCACCGGCACCAACACGACTTCCTGTCCTGTCAGCGCGCCTTGCTGCATGCCTGAAGCCGGCAGCAACGGCACCAGCAACAGGGCCACGATATTGATGATCTTGATCAGCGGATTGACCGCAGGGCCGGCGGTATCTTTATAAGGATCGCCGACAGTATCGCCGGTTACTGCAGCCTTATGCGCTTCCGAACCCTTGCCACCGTGGTTGCCATCCTCGATATATTTCTTGGCATTGTCCCAGGCGCCGCCGCCGGTGGTCATCGAGATAGCGACGAACAAACCGGTCACGATGGTTCCCATCAATAAACCGCCGAGGGCTGCCGGTCCCAATATCAGGCCGACCAGAATCGGCACTACTACCGGCAAGAGCGACGGGATGATCATTTCCTTGATGGCCGAAGAAGTCAGCATGTCGACCGCCTTGTCATACTCGGGCTTGCCGGTACCGTCCATGATGCCTTTGATGTCGCGGAACTGACGGCGCACTTCAACCACCACCGCACCCGCCGCCCGGCCGACCGCCTCCATCGCCATGGCGCCGAACAGGTAGGGGATCAAGCCGCCGATGAACAAGCCGACAATCACCAGTGGATTGGACAAATCGAATACGGTGCTCTTCCCTACCGAATCCAGCGCGTGAGTGTAATCGGCAAACAAGACCAGCGCCGCCAAACCGGCCGAGCCGATGGCGTAACCCTTGGTGACTGCCTTGGTGGTGTTGCCGACTGCGTCCAGCGGATCGGTAATCGCCCGCACCGAATCTGGCAAACCCGACATCTCGGCAATGCCGCCGGCATTATCGGTAATCGGACCGTAGGCATCCAGCGCGACAATGATGCCAGCCATCGACAGCATGGCAGTAGCGGCAATCGCAATGCCGTACAGGCCACCCAGCCAGTAGGAAGCCAGGATGGCGACACATACCGCCAGCACCGGATACGCGGTCGATTTCATGGAGACGCCCAGGCCGGCGATGATATTGGTGCCGTGGCCGGTGGTCGAGGCTTGCGCGATGTGGCGCACCGGTTTGAAATCGGTGCCGGTGTAGTACTCGGTGATATACACCATCAAGCCGGTCAGGATGATACCGATCAGGGCCGAACCCATCATCGGCACCCGCATCGGCGCCGGCAAGATCAGCCAGGTGACCACGACAAACCCGATCAGGCTCAGGATCGCTGCCCACCATAGCCCTGTATACAGCGCCGACATGATTTTCTTGCCAGGCTTGGCCTTGACCATGGAACAGCCGACGATAGAGGCCAGGATCGATACCCCGCCCAAGGCCAGCGGATACAACACCGCCTGCAATTCGGCGCCATGGATCAACAAAGAACCCAATAACATGGTGGCGATCAGGGTCACCACGTAGGTTTCAAACAAGTCAGCCGCCATACCGGCGCAATCGCCGACGTTGTCGCCGACGTTATCGGCGATCACTGCAGGATTGCGCGGATCGTCTTCGGGGATGCCGGCTTCCACTTTACCCACCAGATCGGCGCCGACGTCGGCGCCCTTGGTAAAGATACCGCCGCCGAGACGCGCAAAAATGGAAATCAGGGAAGCGCCGAAGGCCAGTCCGATCAGAGGCCGGATGATATCGTGCAGCGATAGCCCAGAAGGCCCGGCGAACGCCAGCAGCCACAAAAAGAACAAGGTCACGCCCAGCAGGCCCAGGCCAACCACCAGCATGCCGGTGATCGCTCCGCCACGGAACGCGACATCAAGCGCCGGCCCCATGCCTTTGGTCGCAGCCTGTGCGGTGCGTACATTAGCGCGCACCGAGACATTCATGCCGATGAAGCCGCAAGCCCCTGACAGCACGGCACCGATCAGGAAGCCGGCGGCGGTGATCAAACCAAGTCCAGGCAGTATCGCAATAATAATGAACAGCACCACGCCGACGATGGCAATGGTGCGGTACTGGCGCGCCAGATAGGCAGCAGCCCCCTGCTGGATCGCGGCAGCAATTTCCTGCATGCGTGCGTTCCCGGGGTCCTGCTTCAATATCCAGCTGCGCGAGACTAGCCCATAGATGACGGCAATGATGCCGCAAGCGACGGCAAACCATAGACTTGATGCCATGTTTACTCCTCCAGTTTTTTTGGTACGGCTGCACGACAAAGTAAGACAACTACACCATTTCACCTGCATCCATGGTTCCCAAATGGGTGGAGTACCGGCCAATACTGCGTAATGCATTTCTTTTCGCTGCCCTTTTTTATTCTTGGAGAAGTATCCGGGCTGGTTTGCTGCTTAGTTGTTTCTTCTGATGAATTCTAAATTAGTTTGCTGGCTAAATTTTCATTAACAAAAAGAAAAAGCGGACCGAGGTCCGCTTTTTTTTATGCTTCCAGCGCCGCAAACGCGCTATCGCGTATTTGCTCGACCGGACCGACGCCGGCGATCTTGCGATACTTGGGCGCGCCTGGCAAGCCGGCTTTGGCCCAGTCGCCGTAGTAATTGACCAGCACTTCAGTCTGCTCGTGATATACCGACAGACGCTTCTTGACGGTTTCTTCCTTGTCATCGTCGCGCTGGATCAGGTCTTCACCGGTGATGTCGTCCTTGCCTTCCACTTTTGGCGGATTGTACTTGGCATGATAAGTACGGCCTGACGACAAATGCACGCGGCGACCGCTCATGCGTTCGACAATGGCGCTGTCAGGAACGTCAATTTCCAGCACGTAATCGATCATCACGCCGGCTTCCTTCATGGCGTCTGCCTGCGGAATGGTACGTGGAAAGCCGTCAAACAAATAACCATTGGCGCAATCCGCCTGCGTCAACCGGTCTTTGACCAGGCCGATGATGATGTCGTCCGATACCAGGCCGCCTGCATCCATTACCTTCTTAGCCTCGATGCCGAGCGGAGTGCCAGCCTTGACTGCTGCGCGCAACATGTCGCCGGTGGAAATCTGCGGGATGTTGAATTTCTCTTTAATGAAAGTCGCTTGCGTGCCTTTACCGGCACCAGGCGCTCCTAAAAGGATGAGGCGCATGTTAATTCCTAAGGTGAGTTTGAATTGATTGTGGCGATGGCGCGCAGTGTGCAGCACCGTCTCCCGATATGCTTTTGCAATTAATTTTGCATGTGATTTTATTTATATCACGCTATCTTTGCATGAAACTTACCATACAATTTTACCAAACAGCCAGCCTGCGACACTATTTCTGTTGGTTCAACGCTAATTTTCCAACATTTGCGTGACGCTTTTGCATTTTCTTTGCATTTTATTCTGTACTAAAAAAACGCCTCACCCGCTCCAGATCCTCTGGCGTATCGACGCCTACCGCGGGCGCCGCCGGCGCGATATGCACCGCAATCGGGTAGCCATGCCAAAGCACGCGCAATTGCTCCAGCGCTTCTATCTGTTCCAGCGGCGACACCGCCAGGGTCGGATAGGTTTGCAAAAAACCATTGCTGTATGCATACAGGCCGATATGCCGCAACGGCAAGTAGGCAGCCGGCAAGTCTTCTCTTGACTGGGCAAAACCGTCCCTATGCCAGGGAATTGTCGCCCGTGAAAAATACAGGGCGCGCCCGGCCTGGTTCAAGACCACCTTGACCACATTCGGATTAAAGGCGTCGGCCGCAGAGTCTATCGCATGCGCCGCGGTCGCCATCGGCACTTCGCCGGTGATCTGCGCCGCGGTAGCTGCGATCAGCGCCGGATCGATCATGGGTTCGTCGCCTTGGACGTTGACCACCACCGCATCGGCGGCCAGTCCCAACGCTGCCGCCACTTCGGCGATGCGGTCGGTGCCTGACGGATGATCGGCGCGTGTCAGCCGCGCGGCGATGCCGTGCCGGGCGCACACCGCCAGGATTTCCGCATGATCGGTAGCCACGATCACCTGTGCAGCTCCCGATTGCGCAGCACGCTCGGCGGTGCGCACGATCATCGGTTTGCCGCCGATATCGGCCAGCGGTTTATTCGGCAGCCGAGTTGACGCCAGCCGCGCCGGAATGATGACGGTGAAAGGTCTGGTCGGATTCACAATATCTACAATATCCACAATATGCGCCGCCTATGCTGCCGGCGCCGCATCCGCAGCCGGACTGGTCAGGTCACGTGCCTGATCGGCCCACATGATAGGGATGCCATCGCGAATCGGATAGGCCAGCTTGTCGGCGTTGCAAATCAGTTCCTGAGCTTTCTTGTCGTAATGCAGCGGCCCTTTGCAGATAGGGCAAACCAGGATGTCAAGCAGTTGGGTGTCCACGGAGTTTCTCCAGAATTTGATGTATTTGATGAGACAGCGCGGCGTCAATCTGCGCCGTCACTGGAACGACCCAGATCCTCGGATCGTTCCTGATCGTCTCTATTTGCCGACATTTTACTGCATCCTTTTCCGTAATCAGGATGAGCTCTGCCTGCAGCGCCGCAAATGGGTTGTCGGAAAAATCATGATGATCGGGCAAGGCCAGTGTCTCAAATGCTAATCCGGCCTCAGTCAGCATCGAAAAAAACCGTTGCGGATTGCCGATGCCGGCAGCGGCGGTAATCCGCAATGCAGGGTCCCGCAAGCTGGCCAGCGCCCTCACCTGGTTCGCATCGCCGAGCTGCACCGCTTGCTCGCCAACCAACTGCATGCGGACGGTCGAAGCCGGCATCGATGCTGGAATGGTGGCCGCATTCACCACGGTAAAATCACGCCGGCGGGAAGGCGGCTCACGCAACGGCCCGGCCGGCAGCAGCCAGCCGTTGCCGACACCGCGCGCATCGAACAGAACGATTTCGATATCTCGTTGCAGTCGATAATGTTGCAATCCATCGTCCGACAGAATCAGATTGACCTCGGGGTGCGCCTGCAACAAGGCCTCGGCGGCTGCCACCCGATCGCGGCCCACCACCACCGGACACTGCGCGCGGCCGGCAATCAACAAAGGCTCGTCGCCCACTTCGGCCGCCAGCGATGTTCCGCTCACATGGCGTACAGCGGATTGTCCGGCGCCGGACTGCGCCGCATAACCGCGCGAAATCACGCCAGGCACATAGCCCGCTTCCCGCAACGCTCGCACCAGCCAGATCGTCAGCGGTGTCTTGCCGGTGCCGCCGACAAAAATATTGCCGACCACTATCACCGGTACCGGCAAGCGGGTACTGGCTTGCCAGCCGGCTGCATACAAACGGCGCCGCAGTGTCGCCACCAGGCCGAACAAGAGTGACAACGGCCACAACAGACATGCCAGCAGGCCGCGCCGTTGCCAGGCCGCGCTCAGCGTCGATTCAAGCGAAGATTTATTTGTGGCCACTAGTCTGCGCAGCAAACGTGATCTTGTCGAAACCGGCCAGACGCGCAGCTTCCAGTACATTGATCACGGTCTGGTGGGTCGCCATGGCGTCAGCATTGATGATTACCACCGGGTCGCCCGGGTTGCCTTTTCCCTGGCCGGACTCACCACCGGCCTGTGCGGCATTCTTCAGATCCAGCGCCAATGACGCTGCATCTTTCGATGACACCCGCACATTGTTGACTGCGTACTGGCCCTGCGGATTGACCGCCACGTTGATTTCCAGCGGCTGCACCATGGCCTTGTCGGCATCGGCAGTCGGCAAGGTAATTTGCAACGCTGTGAATTTGCTGTAACTGGTGGTGACCATCAGGAAAATCACGATCACCAGCAGCACATCGATAAACGGAATCAGATTGATTTCGGGATCTTCGCGACCCTTGCCTTTACGAAAATTCATTATTTGCGCGCGCCGTGAACAGTATCGACAAATTTTACAGCCTGCTGCTCCATATCGACGACGAAGCTATCCACCAGCGCCCGGAAATGGCGATAGAAAATCAATGCAGGCATGGCAATCGCCAGGCCGAAACCGGTGTTGTACAAGGAAACGGAAATGCCGTGCCCCAGTTGTGCTGGATCGGCACCGGCGCCATTGGTTGCGCCAAAAATTTCGATCATGCCGACCACAGTGCCGAACAAACCCATCAACGGCGCCAGCGACGCAATGGTACCGAGCGTGGTCAGGAAACGCTCCAATTCATGTGCAGTGGCCTGGCCTGCTTCTTCAATCGACTCTTTCATCAGGTCGCGCGGTGCGTCGACGTTACGCAGGCCGGCAGCCAGCACCCGTCCCAGCGGCGAATTGGTTTCCAGATTGGTAAGAACTTCATTATTGATCTTGCCGTTGTGATAAACCCGTATCACTTCTTGCAATAACTGCGGCGGCAAAATGCGCGGCCGGCGTAGGTAAACCAGACGTTCGATAATCAATGCGGTGGCAATGACGGAGGCAATTAACAAAAACCAGATCGGCCAGCCCGCAGCTTGAATAATGGCAAACAAAAGAAACTCCTTGGTGAAATCGCATTCAATATCGACAAATACGGATGAGGGTTCATCAGCATGGATGCAGAATGTAACTTGTTGAAGGCTTGTGAGCAAGCGCGAGCAGCGTTGCGCGATGGAAATTTTTTACCGTTGATTTCACTGCAAGCAAATGCGATGCGGAGTTCCACACATATTATGTGAACAAGATTGTGGACAACTACTTAACTCAGTTGTGAAGCCCATGATTTCAAAGGATTTTTTCGTACTGCATCAAAAACGTGCAGGCTATGCCGGCGACAGGAGGCCAAAGTTCTCCACAGATTTTGGGGATAACTTTGTGTACAAGCACACTTGAATCACACGAAGTCCTTGATTGGAAACACCTTTTCGCTACTGTTGCGAATCGCTTCAAATGCGCCTGAAACCGCATATTACGGATAGCGACGACAATTTTTCTCATCTTTCATGGTCGTTTTATCATGACCTGGTTTGCGGATATCCACAAACCCGCGCAATGCCAGAGTTACCCACAGATTATGTGGATAAGCTTGTGTGCAAGCACACTGCAATCAGGACAAGTCCTTGATTTGTTTCGCTTTTCCATTGATGTTCAGCGACCGTGCTTTACAATGTCGGCAGGCCGCCGAATCAGCCGCGAATAATCACACGCAAATCAAGACTCCCAGAAAGCCCGTATGAATTTTTCCAGCACCACCGACAACCATTCCAGCGGACCGCCAGTACTCACGGTGTCCGCTTTGAATCAAGCTGTTGCGCGCATGCTGGAACGCAGTTTTCCACTGGCCTGGGTCTCGGGTGAGATATCGAATTTCAAAAGCTACGCCTCCGGCCACTGGTACTTCACGCTGAAGGACGACGCGGCACAAGTGCGTGGCGTGATGTTCAAGGGCCGTGCCCAGCATGCCGGCTTCACCCCGCGCGACGGCGACAAGGTTGAAGTGCGGGCGCTGGTAACGCTGTATGCCGCGCGTGGCGACTACCAGCTCAACGTCGAAGCGATCCGGCGCGCGGGGGTCGGTAATCTGTATGAAGCGTTCTTACGCCTGAAAGAAAAGCTGAATGCGGAAGGCTTGTTCGATCCGGCCCGCAAACGGCCGCTGCCGCAATTCGCACGCTGTATCGGCATCGTCACCAGCTTGCAGGCGGCGGCGCTGCGCGACATCCTGAGTGCACTGGCACGGCGTGCGCCGCATGTACGTGTAATTCTGTATCCAACCCCGGTGCAAGGCGACGGCGCCGCAGAAAAGATCGCGCGCGCCATCAATACCGCTGCCGCACGCGCCGAATGCGAACTGCTGCTGGTGTGCCGCGGCGGCGGCAGTATCGAAGACCTTTGGTCGTTCAACGATGAGGCCGTAGCACGCGCCATCGTCGCCGCGCCGATGCCGGTGATATCCGGCGTCGGCCACGAAACCGATTTCACGATTGCCGATTTTGCCGCCGACTTGCGTGCCGCTACCCCTACCGCTGCCGCCGAACTGGCAACGGTGCCGCGTGCCGACTGGCTGGCATTGCTGGAGACCCATGCCGATGACCTGACTCGCGCCTTGCGGCGCCAGCTCGGCGAAGCCAGCCAGACCCTGGACTGGCTGAGCCGTCGCTTGACCAGCCCGGCGACCACCATCGCCCATGAACGCCTCAAGCTGCACAGCCTGCAAGCCAGGTTGCTACACGCCACCCGCATCCCGCTGACGCAATCGCGCTACGCGTTGCTCAACCTGCGCACGCGCCTGGCCGGACAAATCCCCAGCACAGTGGCGCCACGCAATGCATTGCTGGAACAAAGCCGACGCCTTAGCGGCGCCATGGCGATGCAAAGCCGGCATGGCCGCCAGGCGCTGGCAGCGCTGAATGCGCAGCTGGAACTGCTCAATCCGCAACGCACGCTGGAGCGTGGCTACGCCATTATCTCGGACGCCAAGGGCCATGTGATCCGTACGCCGCAGGCATTGCAGCCACGCCATGTCGTCACGGTGCAATTGGCTGAAGGCAGCGCCAAGGTCGGCATCGACAGTGTGCAGGCTACGCTCGATTAAGATCGATTTGTAATAAGTAAAGACAAGAAGAATTCGTAAGCATGCTGCATGGATCTGCTAAGCGCTTTACAATAGCCGTTCCCTGGAAACTGTTTATTTTCACTAGATGTATAGGCAACAGCTTCTTTGTTATCCCAATAAAACTATAGGACACAATATGGCACACACACTCCCGCCCCTCCCATACGCTCTGGATGCATTGGCTCCACACATCTCCAAGGAAACCCTGGAATTTCACTATGGCAAACATCACCAGACCTATGTGACTAACCTGAACAATCTGGTTCCTGGCACAGAATTCGAAAATGCAACTCTGGAAGAGATCGTCAAGAAATCTTCCGGCGGCATTTTCAACAATGCAGCGCAAGTCTGGAACCACACTTTCTACTGGAACAGCCTGTCGCCACAAGGAGGCGGCGCACCAACCGGCGCATTGGCAGATGCCATCAACGCCAAGTGGGGTTCGTTCGACAAATTCAAGGAAGAACTGACCAAGACTGCAGTCGGCACTTTCGGCTCCGGCTGGGCCTGGCTGGTAAAGAATGCTGACGGTTCGCTCGGCCTGGTGTCGACTTCCAACGCAGCCACACCGCTGACCACCGATGCCAAGCCTTTGATCACAGTCGACGTATGGGAACATGCTTACTACATCGACTACCGCAATGCCCGTCCAAAATACCTGGAAGCATTCTGGGCATTGGCGAACTGGGAATTTGCTTCGAAGAACTTTGCTTAAGACAAATTTGTTACCGTTGACGTCGATTAAGAACTGATCGACGTCACATAAAAAATAGCGCCAGCTTTACAGCCGGCGCTATTTTTTTATCCGCGAGACGGATTTGCTTAAACTTGCTCCGGCCTGGCGATCGCCCGCCACAACATTTTGAACAGTGCATTCGCCTGTAGCGCCAGCGGCTCCTTTTCGCCGCGCATCGTATGCATGTGCACCAGCCGTTCGAGGATGCCTATGAAATAATCCAGCAGGATTTTTTCATCCACCTCATCAGTCAACACGCCCTGCGCGCGGCCATCGGTCAAGGTCTTCATCAATACTTCCATCATTTCCGGTTGCCGAAAAGTGCGGTCGCGCCCCCATGCACTGATCTGCAGCGAACTCATGATGAGCTGGCTGACTTTGGGATTTCGGTCGAAAAAATCCAGCACGACCCAGAACACCTTGCGCAATTTATCCTGGCAACTCTCAATGCCCTGCAAGTGATCAAGCATGCGCGAGGCCAATATGCCCAGCCAGGTTTCCAGACAGGCAAACAACAGCGCTTCCTTGCTGCCGTAGTATTTATAAATTGTCTGCAGAGAGACGCTGGCGGCGCTGGCGATCTCGCCGAAACTGACGCTGTGGAATTCGCGCTCCGAGAATAAATCCAGCACTGCACTCTCGATCTTCTCTCTGATCAGAGGCTTGAGCAAGGCGCGGTCCAGCACGATTTTCTGTTTTTCCGATGACATGGGTTTATTGTGATTATGATATATGTGTAACGAATATTACACACTTGCATTACATGCCGGTCATACGCATCCGACAGGCCGGTTTAGAGTGAGTTACCAATTGACGCTGGCCATGGCTTTAATTACAGTGGGTAACCAGTATGCACCAGACACCAAGCAAAGTGTAATTTCAATTACCAGAACATACAAGCCGGAGACGCTATGACTGAAGCCTATATTTTCGATTCCGTACGGACCCCGCGCGGCAAAGGCAAGAAAGACGGCAGCCTGCACCAGGTAACACCGGTCAATCTGCTGGCCCAACTGCTGCAAGCGCTGGAACAACGCAACCGCCTTGACACCTCGCAGGTCGATGACGTGGTGCTCGGCTGCGTGACGCCGGTCGGCGAACAAGGTGCGGACATTGCCCGTACCGCGGTGCTGTATGCCGGCTGGGACCAGTCGGTGCCGGGGGTGACGCAATCGCGGTTTTGCGCCTCGGGCCTGGAGTCCGTCAACCTGGCGGCGATGAAAGTCATGTCGGGCCAGGAACAACTGGTGGTGGCGGGCGGCGTTGAAAGCATGTCGCGCTGGGCCATGGGTTCGGACGGCGGTGCCTGGTTCATGGATCCGCGGGTCAACCAGATCACCGGCTTTGCACCGCAAGGCATTGGCGCGGACCTGATCGCGACACTGGAAAATTTTTCACGCAGCGATGTCGATAATTTTGCCCTGCAATCGCAACAGAAAGCTGCGCGTGCCCGCGTCGAAGGCCGTTTCAATAAATCCCTGATTGCGGTCAAGGATTTGAATGGCATGGTGATACTGGATCATGACGAGTACATCCGCGCGCAAACCACGATAGAAAACCTGGCGGCTCTGAAACCGGCCTTCGAACAAATCGGCCAGATGGGTTTCGATGCGACGGCGCTGCGTAAATACACCACTGTCGAAAAGATCAACCATGTCCATCATGCCGGTAATTCTTCCGGCATTGTCGATGGCGCTGCGCTGGTATTGGTCGGCAGCAAAGAGATCGGCCAGAAACTGGGATTGAAGCCACGTGCCAGGATCGTCGCCACCGCCGTCACCGGTTCGGAGCCGACCATCATGCTGACCGGCATCGCCCCGGCCGCGCGCAAGGCGCTAGCCAAGGCCAAGATGGCGGCCAAGGATATCGATCTGTTTGAAATCAATGAAGCGTTTGCCGCGGTTGTCATGCGCGCTGTCCGCGATCTCGATATTGATCCATCCCGGGTCAACGTCAACGGCGGCTCCATCGCCATGGGACATCCGCTGGGTGCGACCGGCGCCATGATCCTCGGCACCGCGCTCGACGAACTGGAACGCAGCGGCAAGGCGACAGCCTTGATCTCGCTGTGCGTCGGCGGCGGCATGGGCATCGCCACCATCATCGAACGAATTTAACGAGAGCCAGATCATGAGTGTAAATTCCCAAAAAGATGCGGACAATATCGTCACGCTGACCCTCGACATGCCGGGACGTTCGATGAATGTCTTGAACGAAGCGTTGACCAAACCGTTCATGGACGCGATTGCCGGTATTGAAGCAGATCCCGCCATCGCCGGCGTCATCGTCACCTCGGGCAAGGCGGATTTCGTCGCCGGCGCCGACATTGAAAAACTGTTTCAGATCACTGAAGCTGAAACTGCTTTCGACATGGTGCAGGAATTCAAAGGTTTCCTGCGTCGCCTTGAATTGTGCGGCCGGCCAGTGGTGGCGGCACTCAACGGCACCGCGCTGGGCGGTGGCCTGGAGCTGGCATTGGCTTGCCACTACCGCATCGCCATCAACAATCCGAAAGCCAAATTCGGCCTGCCCGAAGTAAAACTTGGCCTGCTGCCAGGAGGCGGCGGCACGCAGCGCTTGCCACGCATGATCGGCATCCAGAGCGCATTGCAGCTGATGTTGGAAGGCAAGGAACTACGCGCCGAAGAAGCGCTGCAACAAGGAATCGTGCAAGAGCTGGCGAACGACAAAGAGGACTTGCTCGCGAAAGCCAAAGCCTGGTGCCTTGCCAATCCAAAGGCCAGGCAGCCGTGGGACGACAAGAAATTCCGTTGGCCGGGCGGCGATTCAAGAAGCCCGGGCAACGGCCAGCTGTGGGCTATCGCGCCCTCGATGGCAAGCGCCAAGACCTACGGCAACTATCCAGCTGCCACCAACATCATGAGCTGCGTGTTTGAAGGCGGCATTGTCGATTTCGATACCGGCTGCGAAATCGAATCGCGCTACTTCGTCAACTGCGCCTTGTCGCCAGTCGCCAAGAACATGATCGGCACGCTGTGGTTCCAGCTCAACGCCATCAACAAGGGCAAGTCGCGGCCGGAAGGCATTGCTCCTTCCAAAGTCAGTAAAGTCGGGATACTCGGCGCGGGGATGATGGGCGCCGGCATTGCCTACGCCTCGGCCAAGGCAGGTATAGAAGTGGTACTGCTGGATAACAGCATGGCAACTGCGGAAAACGGCAAGGACTACTCTGCCAAACTATTGGACAAGGCGATCCGGCGCAAGCAGCAAACTGCGGAAGGCAAGGAAATTTTGCTGAACCGTATCAAGCCGACCGTGGATTTCAACGATCTGGCGAGCTGCGACCTGATTATCGAAGCCGTCTTTGAAGATCGTCAGGTCAAGGCAGAGGTGACCCGGAAAACCGAAGCGTTAATCAGTGCAGATGCGGTGTTTGCATCGAATACTTCAACCTTGCCGATCACCGGTCTGGCGCAAGCCAGCGTACGCCCGGAAAATTTCATCGGCCTGCATTTCTTTTCACCGGTAGACAAGATGCCGCTGGTTGAAATCATCGTCGGCCAGCATACCAGCCAGCAAACGCTGGCGCGTGGTTTCGACTATGTGCAGCAGATCAGGAAAACCCCGATCGTGGTCAACGATTCACGCGGCTTTTACACCTCACGGGTATTTGGCACTTACGTGATGGAAGGGTTGCAACTGCTGATGGAAGGCCAGCACCCGCGCGCCATCGAAATGGCCGGCTTGCAGGCTGGCATGCCGGTTGGCCCGCTGGCGGTGCATGACGAAGTCAGCCTGTCGTTGTCGTTCCACATCCTGGAACAGACCCGCAAGGATTTCGCGGAAGCAGGCAAGCCTTTTGCCGGCCATCCGGCTGATGCGGGACTGGAAAAAATGGTGAAGCAACTAGACCGCAAAGGAAAAAAAGCCGGCAAAGGATTTTACGATTATCCCGAGAATGAAAGCAAACATCTGTGGCCCGGTTTGCAGCAAGCCTTTCCACTCGCGGCAACGCAGTTGCCGCAAAAAGACTTGATCGAACGCATGATGTTTGTGCAAGCCAATGAAGCGGCTAAATGCTATGAGGAAAAGGTGGTGCTGACTGTCGCCGACACCAATATCGGCAGCATCTTCGGCTGGGGCTTTGCACCATTTCAAGGCGGCGCACTGCAATATATCAACGCTTATGGCGTCGCCAACTTTGTGGAACGGGCGAATCAGCTCTCAGCGCAATTCGGCAGCCATTTCACGCCGGCGGCAATATTGGTGAAAATGGCGGAACAAGGCAAACACTTCGAGTGACATGAAGCGGCTCTTCATCGATGCCGATGAGGAGCCGCAGGCAACTCAGCTAACCAAGATGAATCAGGCAATCTTGCTGGCATCAAACAAAGCAGGAATCTTCTGGGCGAGCATCATGTCGCCTTTCAGTTTCAGCTTACCGCTCATGTACGCCATGGCGCCGTTCAACTCCCCTTTCAGCAACGCCTTCAAATCTTCATCCGCCATCGTCAGCGCCACGTCTGCGGTATCGAGCACGCCTTCATGCGCGGTGCATGTGCCGTGATCGATCAACAAGTACATCGGACTCGAAATATCGAATTGAATGCTTTTTTCCATATCCGCCGCGGCGACCGTATTCAAGCCTGACGGCATGAGTTTGATGATGTCGTTGACTGTCATTTCATTTCCTCTGGTTATTTAAATATTCAAATCCGTTTCAAATCACACCTTTAAATCGCACCGCTGGCCGACAATGCCGCCAAGGTGGCTTCATCCAATCCCAGCTGTGCCAACACGCCGAAAGTATCCGCTCCCAATGCCGGGCACTCGCCGCTACTACCGATCCCCACCGCATCGCTGAACTTGATCGGCAAATCCGATAAAGGCTTACCATCTTCCATCCTGATCTGGCCGCGCGCCTTGACTTGTGGATTATCCAGCGCCTCCTGCGGAGTATAAATGCCCGACACGCAGCAGTCACGGTCTGCCAGCAGCAGTTCCCATTCATCGCGCGAGCGGGTCTTGAACAATTCGCTCAGGGCAGTCCTCAGGGTTGCGCCTGCCGGCCGCGACTGCTGTGTGTCGGGCGCCAATGACATGGCGGTCAGGTCGGGGCGCCCGACAGCATTACAGAAATTGAGGAAGAATTTAGGTTCCAATGCCGCCATTGCAACGTACTTGCCATCGGCGCAGGCGTAGATGTTGTAGTTGGCCAGGCCACCGCTCAACATGTCGTTGCCGCGCGCGCTGCTCTCGCCCAGTGCGCGGATAGTGGCCAGCGATAACGTCTGTAGCGCCAGCGTGCCGTCAAGCATGCCGACGTCGACCATGGCGCCCCGCCCCGAAGCACGCGCGCCTATCACTGCAGCCAGAATGCCGAGGGCACAGGTCAAGGCGCCGCCGGCCAGATCCGCGCTTTGGAAATTCGACAGCACCGGCGCACCGTCGGCAGCGCCGGTTTGATCCAGCAAGCCGGCATAGGCGCAATAATTCATGTCATGCCCGGCCCGATCTTTATAAGGGCCAGTCTGCCCATAACCGGTCAACGCTGCGTATACCAGACGCGGATTGGCCAGCTTCAAGTCCTGATAGCCGCACCCCAGTTTATCCATCACGCCAGGCCGGAATGATTCGATCAGGACGTCGGCCTGCGCTGCCATTTTTTTTAGAATGGCGACAGCTTCAGGTTGCCGCAAATCCAGGGTAACCGACTGTTTGCCGCGATTGAGCAGAGTGAATAATTCCGGCGCCAGCGCGCGGGCGTAGTCGCCGCCTTGCGGCTCTTCCAGCTTGATGACTTCGGCTCCCAGTTGCGCCAGGTAAAAGCTGCAAAAAGGTCCGGGCAGCAAACGGGTCAGATCAAGCACCCGGATGCCGGACAAAAGCGGATTAGCCATTGCAGATCAAGGCTTACCCTGACCGAATGGCGAACCGACGCCCTGCACGATCGACATCAACGACTCGCCTATGCTCTTGGGATAGGTGACGTCATCGAAATCGCCAATCTGTTGCCATTTTTCTGCCACCTCCTCGGGCCCGAAAGCCTGCCCCTGGAAATGGTGGCCTTGCGTACGCTGCCAACGCAGCCTGGCGTGGAAACCGGCGCCGACTTCAAACAAGCTGCCATTCTCCTTGCAGCTTTCGTGACATAGATACGCCGCCAGCGGTGCGACATACTCGGGCTTGAGCGCCTCCAGCATTTGCGGCGGCATCACCGTTTCCGAAATGCGCGAACCGGCCAGCGGTGCAATCGTGTTGACCAGCACGTTTTTCGCAGCGCCTTCAATCGCCAGCGTATTCGCCATGCCGATCAACCCCATCTTCGCCATGCTGTAGTTGGCTTGACCGAAATTGCCGTAGATCCCCGCAGCCGAGGTGGTCATGACGATGCGGCCGAAACCTTTATTGCGCATATGCGGCCACGCAGCGTGCGTGACGCGGAAAGCGCCGAGTACGTGAACCCGATAGATCAGGTCCCAGTCATCCTCTGTCATCTTGGCGAAACTGCTGTCGCGCAAAATGCCGGCATTGTTGATCACGATGTCGACACCGCCAAAATGATCGAGTGCAGTCTGCACGATCTGCGTGCCGTCCTCCACCGAATCGTAGTTGGCAACCGCGATGCCGCCGGCCGCCTTGATCTCGGCTACCACCTGATCGGCGGCCGCACTGGACTTGCCGCCGCCGTGGACGTCACCGCCCAGGTCATTCACCACCACCTTGGCGCCGCGCGCTCCCAGCAGCAAAGCGTGTGCCCGTCCCAAGCCGTTGCCGGCGCCGGTGACAATCGCCACGCGGCCGTCGTAACGCAATTCATTTTCCATAGCTATGTCTTTATTTATTGAGATATTATTTATTGAGATATTTATATCGACCGAGAAATAATCTCTTTCATGATTTCATTGGTGCCGCCATAAATGCGCTGGGCACGGGCATCGATATAAGCGCGCGCGATCGCATATTCTTGCATGAAGCCGTAACCGCCGTGCAATTGCAGGCACTGGTCCAGTACCTTCCCTTGCAAATCGGAGCACCAATACTTGGCAGCAGCAGCGGCATCGACCCGTAACTCGCCAGCCACTTCCAGCTCGACGCAACGATCGACAAACACACGGGCGATCTGCAGTTCGGTTTTCATCTCTGCCAGCTTGAAGCGCGTGTTCTGAAACGAAGACACCGTACGGCCGAAGGCCTGCCTGTCGCGCGTGTACTCGATAGTCGCGGTGAGCATGGCCTCGGCATTAGCCACCGAAGTGATCGCAATCAGTAGCCGCTCCCAAGCCAGTTCCTGCATCAGCATGGTGAAACCGGCGCCGACCTGGCCAATGATATTGCTCTTGGGGACCCGCACATTCTCGAAGAACAGCTCGCAGGTATCCTGGGCCTTCATGCCGATCTTCTTCAAGGGCTTGCCCTTGCTGAAACCGGGCCGGTCGGCTTCGATTACCAGTAACGACACATTCTTGGCGCCACGCGCCTTGTCGCCGACCTTGACCGCCACCACCACCATGTCGCTGTTATAGCCGTTGGTGATGAATATCTTGGAGCCGTTGACGATGTAGTCGTCGCCATCTTCGAGCGCCGTGGTTTGTATCGCCTGCAAATCCGATCCGGTGCCGGGTTCCGTCATCGCGATCGCCGTGATCACGGTGCCGGCGGCCATCTTCGGCAGCCAGGCTTGCTTCAATTCGTCGCTGCCGTAGCGCAGCAGGTAAGGCGCCACTATGTCGGAATGCAATGGCCAGCCAATGCCCGAGGCGTTGCTGCTTGCCAGTTCTTCCAGCACGATAGTACTGAACTTGCGGTCGACTCCGGAGCCGCCATAGTTTTCCGGCATATTGGTGCACAGGAAGCCTAGTTCGCCGGCGCGCTGCCAGATATCGCGATCGACAAAGCCTTGCTCTTCCCATGCTGCGTGGCGCGGCAGCACCTCGGCCTGCAGAAAGCGGCGCAAGCTTTGTCTGAACTCTTCGTGGTCTGAATTGAATAACTGGCGTGGGATCACAGCGTCTCCTGATATTTTTATTGTGTAATTTAACTTACACTTTCATCTGTTCCAGGTCAAAAATAGCCTGAAATTGTGGTGTTTGAGAATACACCGATTTTCAAAATGAAAGCTAGAGACCTGCCTCGAACTAAAGGTAATTTTCATTACACTTATGGCGATATGTGAATCCATCCACATCCAGCCAAGGCCGTCGACAAACAACGTCTGCACGGCCACATTGATTGTGCAATGGAAAACAAACATTGCGCCGCCCGCAAGGTCACCTATAGAATCCCGCTTTATAGCGAGGCGATTGCTGTCATGCGGTCGTCATACCGATTCGCTACCATAAAAAATTTTACGGGGGCCCTGATGAAATTGAAATTCAAAGCACTTGCCATCGCCTGCATGCTGGCGACCATGAGTATTTCAGCGCATGCCACCACCGAGATATCCTGGTGGCATTCCATGGCCGGCGCTCTCGGCGATCGCGTCAACGGCCTGGCCGATGAATTCAACAAGAGTCAGACCGAATACAAGGTAGTCCCGGTGTACAAGGGCGCCTACGACGAAGCCATGGCGGCGGCAACCGCTGCGTACCGCGCCGGCAACGCCCCCGATATATTGCAGGTATTCGAAGTCGGCACCGCCACCATGATGTATTCCAAGGGCGCCATCAAGCCGGTGTCGGAAGTCATGAAGCTGGCCGGCGAACCGTTCGACCCGGCGGCCTACGTACCCGCCATCGGTGGCTACTACGCCGCGCCAAAGGGTGCCGGCTTGCTGTCTCTGCCATTCAACAGCTCGACCACCGTCATGTTCTATAACAAGGACATGTTTGCCAAGGCCGGCCTCGATCCGAACAAACCGCCAGTCACCTGGACCGAGCTGGCGGCCGACGCCGCCAAGCTGAAAGCCAGCGGCGCCAAGTGCAGCTACACTACGACCTGGCAGTCATGGGTCGAACTGGAATCGTTCTCGACCTGGCACAACGTTGAATTCGCCTCCAGGAACAATGGCTTCGACGGCCTCGATACCCGCCTCAAGTTCAACAGCCCGTTGCACGTCAAGCATATCCAGAACCTGGCCAACTGGGCCAAGCAAGGCTTGTTCACTTATGCCGGCCGCAAGGATGAGGCAACCTCGAAATTCTATTCCGGTGAATGCGGCTTGCTGACCGGTTCGTCTTCCAGCTATGCGGATATCGCGAAAAATTCCAAATTCAAATTTGGTATCGCTACCCTGCCGTATTACAACGATGTCCCCGGCGCGCCGCAAAACACCATGATCGGCGGCGCTTCGCTGTGGGTCATGGGCGGCAAGAAAACCGAGGATTACAAAGGCGTGGCCAAGTTCTTCAAGTTCTTGTCGCAGCCGGAAGTGCAGGCCAAATGGCATCAGGAAACCGGCTATCTGCCGACCACTCTCGCCGCTTACGAAATCACCCGCAAATCCGGTTTCTATGACCGCAATCCAGGCACCGACGTTGCGGTCAAGCAGATGATCACCAAGACGACCGACAAGTCGCGCGGCATCCGTCTCGGCAACATGCCGCAGATCCGCACGATCATCGACGAAGAACTGGAAAACGTCTGGACCGGCAAAATTACGCCCAAGCAGGCTTTGGATACGGCAGTGGAACGCGGCAACCTGCTGCTGGAACGTTTCGAGAAAACAAACAAGTAACCGCCAGATAGTTGTGCAGGTAGGGTGGGCAAGTTTTTTTGCCCACGCGTTAACCAAGTGAATATGCGGTCATTTCCTGGTTCACGCATGGACACGCCCCCCTGCGAAATTGCAGTTTCGTCTCACCCTGAAATCCCGCATCGCCGCGGACGATAGAAAGTCCCATCGTGGAAAAACGCGCTCGCTTCAAGTCTGCCTGGCTGCCCTATGCCCTGGTGGCGCCGCAGATCATTGTCACCCTGTTGTTTTTCGTCTGGCCGGCGGTGCAAGCCCTGTACCAGTCGATGCTGCTGCAAGATGCTTTCGGCGGTTATTCGGAATTCGTCTGGTTCGATAATTTCCGCACACTGTTCGCCGACAGCAATTACCTCGGCTCCTTCAAGACCACCGCCGTGTTCTCGGTACTGGTGGCGGTACTTGGCCTGTCGATATCGCTGATCCTGGCCGCCTTCGCCGATCGGGTGATCAAAGGCGCGGCAATCTACAAAACCTTCCTGATCTGGCCGTATGCGGTATCGCCGGTGGTGGTCGGCGTGCTGTGGATGTTCATGCTGAGTCCGACGCTGGGGATTATCTCCCACTGGCTGCATTATATCGGCATCGACTGGAATCACGTCTTGAACGGCCGCCACGCCATGATCCTGATCGTGATCGCCGCGGTCTGGAAACAGGTCAGCTACAACTTCCTGTTCTTCCTGGCCGGGCTGCAATCGATACCGAAATCGCTGATCGAAGCCGCCGCCATTGACGGTGCGGGACCGGTAAAACGGTTTGCGACCATCGTATTCCCGCTGTTATCGCCAACTACCTTCTTTCTGCTGGTGGTGAATATCGTCTACGCCTTTTTCGACACCTTCGCGATTATCGAAGCCACCACCCAGGGCGGTCCCGGCAAGGATACCGAAATCCTGGTCTACAAGGTATTCCTCGACGGCTTCAAGGGCGGCGACCTGGGTAGCGCCGCGGCGCAGTCGGTGATCCTGATGACCATCGTCATCGTGCTCACCGTGGTGCAATTCAAGTATGTCGAAAAGAAAGTCCAGTACGCATGAAGATTCTCGCTGAAAACGTCCTGAAAGACGCACATGATTGAGCGCCGCCCCATCCTCGACATGATCAGCCACCTGGTGCTGCTGCTGGGTGTCATCATCATCGCCTTTCCACTTTATGTGGCTTTCGTCGCCAGCACGCAAACTGCCGAGCAGGCAGCCGCCGCACCCATGTCCTTGCTGCCCGGCACACACTTTATCGAAAACTACAGCGCGCTATTGACCAAGGGCGCATCAGGCAACGTTTCGGCGCCGCCAGTGGCGCGCATGCTGATGGTGAGCCTGATCTCGGCGCTGGCGATCGCTATCGGCAAGATTTCGATTTCCATGCTGTCGGCATTTGCCATGGTGTATTTCCGCTTTCCCGGGCGCTCGTTCTTCTTCTGGATGATTTTCCTGACCTTGATGCTGCCGGTGGAAGTACGTATCACGCCGACCTATCAGGTGGTATCCGATTTCGGCATGCTGAATACCTACGCCGGCCTGACCATACCGTTGATCGCTTCGGCCACAGCTACCTTCCTGTTCCGTCAGTTCTTCCTGACCATTCCGGATGAACTGGCGGAGGCGGCGCGCATCGACGGCGCCGGGCCGCTACGGTTTTTCAAAGATGTGATCTGGCCGCTGTCGCGCACCAATATCATCGCGCTGTTCGTGATCATGTTCATCTACGGCTGGAACCAGTATCTGTGGCCGCTGATGATCGCCACCAACCAGGACATGTATCCGATCGGTATCGGCATCAAGACCTTGATTACCGGCGGCGATTCGGCGGTGGAATGGAATATGGTGATGGCCACTTTGATCCTGGCGATGTTGCCGCCTGGCCTGGTAGTGGTGGTGATGCAAAAGTGGTTTGTGAAAGGATTGGTTGATTCCGAGAAGTGATATGGCAAAAGTACACCTAGAGAACGTCAAGAAAACCTACGGCAAGGCCCCCAAGGCGGTCGATGTCATCCACGGCATTTCGATCGATATCGCCGATGGCGAATTCATTGTCATGGTGGGCCCTTCCGGCTGCGGTAAATCAACCCTGCTACGCATGGTGGCAGGACTGGAAGAAATCACTTCGGGCGACATCGTCATCGGCGACCGCGTAGTCAACAAGCTGGAGCCGAAAGACCGCGACATCGCCATGGTGTTCCAGAACTATGCGCTGTATCCGCACATGAGCGTGTACGAGAACATGGCTTACGGCTTGAAGATCCGCGGCCTGAGCAAGGACGACATCGAAACCCGCGTGCAAAAGGCGGCCAAGATCCTGGAGCTCGGCGCCCTGCTCCAGCGTACGCCACGCCAATTGTCCGGGGGCCAGCGCCAGCGGGTGGCGATGGGGCGCGCGATCGTGCGCGAACCGGCAGTATTCCTGTTCGATGAGCCGTTATCCAACCTGGATGCCAAACTGCGCGTGCAGATGCGCCTGGAAATCCAGAAACTGCATCGCACGCTGGGCACTACCAGTTTGTATGTCACGCATGACCAGGTTGAAGCCATGACATTGGGCCAGCGCATGATCGTCATGAATGGCGGCCGTGCCGAACAAATCGGCACGCCGGCCCAGGTCTATGCCAAACCGGCCACTACCTTTGTCGCCAGTTTTATAGGCTCACCGCCGATGAACCTGTTGCAGGGGCGCCTGGCGGACGATGGCGGCAGCTTCACGCTAGCCAACGCCGACGCCATCAAGCTGCCGTTTATCCACAACGCCATCGCCGGCCATGATTGCATCATGGGTCTGCGCCCGGAACAGTTGATCTTTGGCCAGCCTGGCTTGACGATGCGCGCGGAACTGGTCGAAGCGCTTGGCGCCGATCTGCTGGTGCATGCATCGATTGGAGATCAGCTGTTGGTGATGCGGGTACCGGCTGCGACTGCGGTCGAAGCCGGACAGAAAATCACTGCCGGTTTTGACCCGGCAGCTTTACATTGGTTTAATTCACAGACCACGCAACGTATCGAGCTTGGATAAAACCAGGGCGCTGATCAGCGCCCTGGTTGCCATCTGCCTGCGACTTCAATTGCCCGGCTGCAGCAGAATCCTCTCCATCGTGGCTTTCTCCACCGCCGCACGGGAATATAGCAAAGGGAAATACTCACCCTTGAGCCACTTGTCGGCCAGATCGCGATAATGCGGACTATCCGGATCACCCGATTGCCCAGGTGAATTTACCGCACGCGAGTTATCCCAGTTGCCGACATCGACCACCACTCGGAACGACGGGCCGTTGGTTTGCAGGAAATCGCTGCTGCGATAGGTCGATTGATTGGGAGAGTAAGCGCCGCCATGAGTGGGCATGGGTCCGACATTCAATTTTGCACGGATGGCGTCGTCCACTGCTGCGGCCAGGGGATGTTCCATCAGGTTGTGATGCAGCTTGCCCCATTGCCATTGGTTGGCATCGCTGCCTTGCAATTTTTGCAGCTCGGCATAAGCCTCGCTCAAGCTGGTCAGCAATAGCTGGTCGCGCTTGTGCATCGCGTCAGGGCCGAAACGCGGCGCCGGCTGCTCCAGGTTATCCAGCAATACGGCAACGTCCGGCTCGCCCATTGCTTTGGCTGCGGCCGGGCTTAACACCGCGTCCTTGAAAGCTTTACCTAAATGGCGCGAGAGCCAGACTTCAAACAGAGCCGCCTGCGGCGAATCCGCGCGCTCGACGAAATCCCAGCCGGTAAATACGTTCAGCGCCGCCTGGGTCTGCGCGTCGCTGGAAGATAACGGTTTCAACAACGTCATCAGACGCCTGGCGGGAATCGACAGATCGTCATTTTGCAGACGCATGGAATCTTCCAGCGAGACTTTATCCAGTGACGACAACACCTCACTGATGCGCGTGAAGCGCGAATTATTGGTCCACTCAAAACCCAGCTTGCGTTCGCGGTAGGGATAACCGTCCGGCAAATTCATTTGATTGGCGGATGCGAACCATCCTTGCTTCGGGTTGTAGCTTGACGGCAGCTGGTCACCGGACCAGAAGCCGGCCCATTCGTAACGGCCGTCGCCTGGCACCGGCAGCAAGCCATCCCAGTCAGGACGGATCGGCGCCAACCCACCCGGCACCCAACCGATATTGCCCTTGGTATCGGCATACACCTGGTTCTCGGTCGGCGCGCCCCAATGCAGCAAGGAATGCTTGAACTGGGCAAAATTCTTGGCGCGCATGTACTCTATGCTGCCGAAATAAGGCGACATGCCGGGTTCCAGCCAGCCCGAACGCACCGCGAAGGCACGATTTTTCCCCGGCTCGAAAAAAATTACCGGGCCATGCCGGCTGAATGTCAGCTCGGCATTAACCGGCGTCGCACCCTTGACCTGGATTTGTTCCGTGATGACCTTGAACGGCTCCCATTTACCTTGGTATTTATACTGATCCGCGTGCTCAGGATTGATCTGGTAGACGTACAAATCTTCCTGGTCGATATTGAAAATCGTCAGGCCGAAGGCGATGCTGCCGTTGTGTCCGATCGAAATACCTGGTAATGCGGGTTCGCCGGCGCCGATGACATTCAATCCCGGCGCATTGATATGGGCGATGTAACGCAAGGACGGCGTCGAATACGCACGATGCGGATCGTTCGCCATGATGGCGCGGCCGGTGGCGGATTTTGCCGGCGCGATTACCCAGTTGTTGCTGCCTTCGGTGATCTCTTCCGGATTCTCCGCGGCGGCAATCACCACGGCATCGCTCTGCGCACTATGCAAGCTGTCTTTAGTGATCTTCACGCCCTGGGTGGCGAGCTGGAATACTTTCAGTAAATCTTTCGGCAGACAAGGATCCAGTCCGTCGGGTATCACCGTCTCCCATTTCGGCGTCAGGCCGACGCGGATTTCATCGGATTTAAGATCGGCTATGCAAGCGACGTTGGCACGCGCCACTTCACTGGTCAGATTGCGGGTCAGGCCATGGCTGCGGATGCGTACCACGTCTTCCGCCAGCCATCGGGCCGGTGCATAACCGAGCTGCTTGAACTCGAACGGCAATTTATCCGGATGGGTATTGATATAATCGACGTAGGCATTAATGCCTGCTACGAAAGTATCCGCCACATGCTGCGCTTGCGGGCCGTAGGATTGCCACTCGCGCTGCATGTCGCCACGGTATAGAAACAGCCTGGCGGCACGGTCTTGCTGGACATAGGCGGGACCGAATACCTGCGCCAGCTGCCCCAGGCCGCGACGGCGCCACAAATCGATCTGGAACAGGCGGTCGCGCGCCGCGTTGAAACCCTGGACAAAAAATGCGTCGTCCTGATTCGCAGCGTATATGTGCGGTACACCCCATTGGTCTACCAGGATTTCCGCAGGTTTTTTCAAACCTGCTATCTTGTAGGTAACCGTCGGCGCTTGCGGTACATCCCTGGCCTGGCTTGAAGTTGCTGCCAGCAGCACTAGCAATGCCGCCGCATACGGGGCAAACCCGGAATATGTCGAAAATAGCGATCGTTGCATAAGCACCCGTCTCTTTTGTATTTTATTTATGTACAAATCAACTATTGCCAGGCACAACGGCTCTCGCCGGTTACATCTTATTCCGTCAACGCAACCAGGTTATCTACCTCGATTTTGGCAAACTCCACACTGCTGTCGTAGGCCGTATCCTCGCTGGTGTGCGCACTTTCCGTATTGGTACGGCTGGAAACGCTAGCCCCGGCTTTCAATATCTGATAACCGTCATGCCACAGATCGTCGTGCCCCTGCACCGGCTTTGGCACGATGACGTAACCGCGATATTCGACGTTTTGTTTGGTTTGATCGTTCATATGGGCCTCGCTGCAAAATAAGCCTTAATCGTAGCATGAGCTCGACATCCACACATTCCGGCAAAATCGTGTACCTTGAACCTATTGTAGAAGCGAGCGTCTTACCTGTAAGCGAGTTCTATATCAGTCACAACCTCATGGAGAGATTGATTATGCACAAAGGTAGTGAAGAAAATACGCATTGGAAAATCGCCGACCTGGATTTTTCAAAAATTAATACCGCACAAGTCCGGCCAAATGAAAACCTTTTCTATCTGGTCGCATGCGCTTCGTTTGTCGAAAGCGGCTCCCATTTATATACCCAAAACCTGGTGGATTATTACGGCGACGAGCCGGAAATTTCCAATTGGCTACGTGAGCAATGGGAAGTTGAAGAATTGCAGCACGGCCAGGCGCTGCGCACCTATGTCGAGCACATATGGCCGGAATTCGACTGGCAAACCGCCTATCAGAATTTCCTCGATGAATATTCGACCTATTGCAAAGTAGAACTACTGGAGCCCAGCAAAGGTTTGGAAATGGTGGCGCGCTGCGTGGTGGAAGCCGGTACCGCCACTTTCTACAGCGCCTTGTCGCGCAGTACGGATGAACCGGTATTAAAGGACCTGGCCTCGCGCATCGCCAAGGATGAAGTAAATCACTACAAACACTTCTTCCGCTACTTCCGCCGTTTCCGGCAGAACGAGGGATTACGCCGGCACCGCATCTTCGGCGCCTTGCGCCGTCGCACCCTGGAAATGAAAAATGAAGATGCTGCCTGCGCCCTGCGCCACGTGCTCAGCGCCAGAGCGCCGCAGCACGCCGACGACCAGGCCATGCTGCAACAGATCCACAGCAAGATGAACACCACCATACGCAGCCATCTGTCGCCCGACATGACCATCAAGATGATCATGCGGCCACTGGATCTGCCGCATGCGGTGCAGTCGCTGGTGGCCTATCCGGTTACGCAAATCATGAACAAGGTGTTCCTGCGTTGATCGGATACCTGCGCGCCTTCGCTTGCCCTCCCGTGCCGCTACAAGCGATAGAAACGCTGCGCATTCAAGCCCATCACCTGTTGCCGCTGGAGCGGATCGAGATCGCCCAGCAACGTGTCGGTCGCCGCCAGCCAGCGCCCATAATCACCCGCCAGCCTGACTACCGGCCAGTCGCTGCCCCAGATCACCCGCTGCGCACCGAAAACCTCCAGGACATGGCTTACATACGGCTGCAGTTGCGCAACCTGCCAGTCGGCCGCAGCTTCGGTCACCAGCCCGGATAACTTGCAATACACCTGCGGCAACGCCGCCAGGCAGGTAATCGATGCCCGCCAGGGCTCCAGTGCGGCGCTGGCAATCTGCGGTTTAGCCGCATGATCGATGACGATCGGTAAATCCGGATAGCGTTCGGCAAACTTCAGCAAAGCCGGCAAGTGACGCGGCAGCACCAGCGCATCCATGCTCAGCCGATGGCGTTGCATCGCGGCGATCGCCGGCGCCAGCAGCGGATCGTCAATCCAGTCGTCGGCAAGGTCTTGCAGCATCGGCCGCAGGCCGCGCATTTTCGGATGGCTGGCCAGCAGCGGTATCTGCTGTTCAGCATTGAGTGCCTTCAAATCGGCCCAGCCAACCACCGCCCGGACAAACGAATGCCGCTCCGCCAGGTTAAGCAGGAACAAGGTATCGCTCATGGTTGGCAGGGATTGCACCAGCACGCTGCCGCCGATGCCATATTGCCGCAGCAGCGGCTCCAGCTGATCCGGCAGAAAATCGCGATGAATTTCCGCCAGTTCCGGCGGCGGCCATTGTCCGGCCCGGTTGGCCAGCAGCCAGAAATGTTGGTGGGCATCAATGCGCAGGGGAGGAAACGCTGTATCGGCAAGCATATTACCCATCTCGAATTAGTGTCTTTTGCAATGCGTACGGACCGTTTCATCTACATCAAAGGTCCATTGGATGGACCAATACTAGCATGTGCGATTTTGGCCCGGCAATTGAAAATTTTCCGGTGTCTCGATTTTTTGGTAGCCAAGTCCGGGCTCGCCTTTCATAATCCGCCTCATCGCCAAGAGTTGTCATGGCGAATCCCCGAGACGGAAAAAAATATGCGAATTTTGCTGGTAGAAGACAACAGGCCACTATCCGAATGGCTGGCGCTTACCTTACATCGCAATAAATACACGGTCGATTGTGTCTATAACGGCGCCGACGCCGACCATTTATTGCTAACTCAACAATACGAGTTGGTGATCCTTGACATGTCCCTGCCAAAACTGGATGGCAGCGAAGTATTGAAGCGGCTGCGCGCCCGTCACAACAACGTACCGGTCCTGATCCTGACAGCCAACAATTCGGTCGAGGGCCGCATCATCGGCCTCAATAACGGCGCCGACGACTACATGGCAAAACCGTTCGACGTCAACGAACTGGAAGCGCGTATCCGCGCCCTGCTACGCCGTTCCAACCAGCAACGCAACCCGATCCTGCAGTGCGGCTCGCTAAGTTACGACAGCAACAGCCTGATCTTTTCGATAAACGGTGTGGCGCTAACCCTGACCCGCCGCGAGCATGCGGTGCTGGAAACGCTGATCATGAAAATGGGGAAGACCGTCAGCAAGCAAGCGCTGGCGGAGAGCCTGTACGCGATGGCCGAAGACGTGTCGCAGGATGCGATTGAAGTCTATATCCATCGGATCCGCAAGAAACTGGAACATGGCGACGCTGCCATCATCACTTTGCGCGGGCTCGGTTATCTGCTCAAGCACCACCAAGAAGCCCCATGAAGATTCGCAGCCTGCGCACGCAGCTGCTGCTGTGGCTGCTGGTACCGCTGATACTGTTCGTCGGCTTCAACATCTGGGTTACCTACACCAACGCAATCGAGATGGCCACCGTGGTTCACGACCGGATGCTGCTCGGCTCGGCGCGCATCATCGCTGAACAGATACGCTATGAGGACGACGTATTGCAAGTGGTGATTCCCCCCGCCGCGCTCGAGCTGTTTCAATCGGATTCGCATGACCGGGTGTACTACCGCGTGGTGGCGGCCAACGGCAGGCTGCTGGCCGGCCAGATCGACTTACCCAATCCGCTGCACATACCGCGTAACGAGGAAGCCGTCTATTTCAACGCCAGCTTCCGCGACGATCCGGTGCGCATTGTCGCCTTTTCGCAGCCGATGTTTGGCGTTCCCGGACAGGAGTCGGTCCTGATCGAAGTGGCGCAGACGCAGCATTCCTACAAGGCGTTGTCAGACCGCATGTGGGAACACACCGTGCTGCAGCAACTAGCCATCCTGGCGTTGGTTGTCTTTCTGCTGTTGCTTGGATTACGCCATGGCCTGGCGCCGATGATGCGCCTGCGAGACCGCGTGCGGCGCCGCAAGCCAGGCACTCTGGAAGAACTCGATACGGCGCCGGTGCCAATCGAACTGGCGCCGCTGGTGCATGCTATCAACGACTATGTGCAACGGCTGGACGATCATATGTCAGCCCATGGGCGTTTCATCGCTAATGCGTCGCATCAGTTGCGCACGCCGCTGACGCTGCTCAACACACAGGTCGACTACGGCCTGCGCAGCAGCGACGTAAAAACCAAGGATGCAGCACTGCGCGCCATCAACAACGGCGTGCAGCACGGGATCCGGCTAGTCAACCAGTTGCTGACGCTGTCCAATGCCGAAACCCGCGTCGGTCATCCGTTGCGCCAAACCGACGTCAACCTGCCAGAAGTGGCGCAGCGGGTATTGGAAAAACTGGCGACCCTGGCCCAGACCAAGAATATCGATCTGGGCCTTGAGTTTGCCGGGGTTCCGATCATGGTTCGGGCTTCGCCATTCATGCTGGAAGAGCTGGTCGCTAACCTGGTCGATAACGCGCTGCGCTATACCCCGGCCGGCGGCAGGGTAACTGTCGCTGTCGCCGCAACCGAAGATGCCGCCGTACTGCGCGTCGAAGACAACGGCCCTGGCATTCCCTGTGAAGAACGAGAGCGGGTATTCGAACGTTTCTATCGCCTGCACGAAGAGCGCTCGGATGGCAGCGGCCTGGGACTTGCCATCGTGCGCGAGATTGCGCTCGCCAGCCACGCTGAGATTACGTTATCCAGCCCGCCGGCAGGTAGTGGACTAATCGTTACGATCAGCTTCCCCGCCGTGAAAAGTCCAGACATCCCGATGCCCCTCGCCGACCTGGCAAACCCGGCCCGTCTGCCATAGGCAGATTCGGGCATTTTCCAGAAAAGCTTACTGAAAGCTTTCAAAATCCACATTTATTTGAGCTTGCTGTGGCGCAAATCCCACAGTTGGCGGCCAGCCATTTGGCGTGCTGAAAGCAGTTAGTAAGCTTGCGAATTTTATAGTTGGGCCACTGATCTGCGAGATTGGTAATTCCAACTACAAAATATCTGGAGACGACAATGAAAAAAACGCTATTAGCGCTGGCTGTTCTGGGGACCATGGGCTGTATCAATACGGCATCGGCACAAACCAATGTCACTATCTATGGCCTGATCGATGCCACCATCAGCACCGTCAATCATGCAGACAAGGCCGGCGACCGCCTGACCGGCATCCCGGTGGCCTGGTTCAGCGGCAATCGGATCGGCTTCCGTGGTAATGAAGACCTCGGTGGCGGACTCAAGGCGATTTTCAAACTGGAAGCTGAATTCGTGGTCGGCACCGGTGAAATGGATACACCTGGCGTGTTGTTCAACCGCGACGCATGGGTCGGCTTGCAAGACACTACTTTCGGCCAGATCGTACTGGGCCGCCAAAATACCCTGGCACGCGATTTCTCCCAGGTCTACGGCGACGCATACGGTTCCAAGCTCGGCCTGGAAGAAGGCGGCTACACCAACAACAACAACTTCAAGCAACTGATTTTCTACTCGGGCAGCGCTACCGGCACACGCTACGACAATGGCGTGACCTGGAAGAAAGTATTCAGTAACGGCGTGGTGGCCGGCCTTGGCTATCAATTTGGTAACGTTGCCGGTCAATTCGCGCACAACACCACTAAATCTGCAGCGCTCGGCTACAACGGCTCCAACTTCATCGTTTCCGGCTTTATCAACCAGGCCGATGTTGGTAACGGCATCGACAGCAGCCTCGAAAAGCACAAGTCTTACTCGCTGGGCGGCAGCTACATTTTCGATCTGGTGCGTTTAAACGCCGGCTATTTCCATTACACCGCAGAACAAGGTGCACTCGGCAAGCGTAAGGACAACGCGTATACCGTATCGGCCAAGTTCACGCCGCAAGGTTCGTTCGACTATGAACTCGGTTATCAAGTAATGAAAGCCGACAACGCTGCTTACAATGCGGCCGGGACCGGCACCCTGAACGCGTACGCTGACGCTAGCGGCTCGACCGCCACAGGAAGCGGCAAGAAATCCACTATCTATGGCTCGACCCGCTATCATTTATCCAAGCGCACCGAGCTGTATGTGGCAGCAGACTACATGAAGCTCACCGACGGCTATCGCGTGGCTTCAGCGCATGGCTTCCAGAACCAGACTGAATTTGCACTGGGCATGATCACTAAATTCTGATCTGTAAATTTATGCGTTGATCACCCTTTTGCAGATGGATTTTTTGAATCCAGGCATCGGGCAAAGCCGGCATGACTTTCGTCAGCGCCGGCTTTTTTTGCCGGTCGCCATGCCTGACACATGCCCTACAGCACTATTCCACTACCTCAGTAACAGCTAAGTTTGAGCAACTATCCTGCTCTGCAATAGTCATAAGCTACCAGCCCCGATACGGGGCTTTTTCATAGCAAGATATTGTCAAAGGGCACCATGGAAGAATTCAATCAATCGCTGTTTCTGCTGATCAATGCCAGCACGCATCCCTCCTCATTGTTACTGAATAGCGCCATGCTATTCGCGGAATGGCTCATTTTCCTGATCCCGGGCGGCCTGCTGCTAGGCTGGTTTCGCGGCGGCGAACAAACCCGCAAGCTGATGCTGGAAGCGGTCGCTTGCGGCATCGTCGGTTTGTCGATCAGCATGTTATTTGGTGTTTTTTGGCAACATCCACGCCCGTTCATGATCGACCTCGGCACCAATTTTCTTGCGCACGCTCCCGATTCGTCGTTTCCCAGCGATCACCTGACTCTGCAATGGTCGGTGGCTTTCAGCTTTCTGCTACATCCGCAATTGCGCAAGACTGGCGCGATCTTGAGCTTGCTCGGCCTGCCGATGGCATGGGCCCGGATTTACCTGGGCGTCCATTTTCCGCTCGACATGCTGGGCGCGGCAATGGTTGCAGCGCTTAGCGCCGTGCTCTGCTTTGGCTGTGCAAAGTGGTTTATCGGACCGCTGTTCAAATCCGTTTCCTTCATCCATGGCCGTTTGTTCGCGCCGCTGATCCGTCGCGGCTGGATGTTGAAATAAGCCAACTGCAAGGTAAAATCAGCCAGAGACGCGCTTTGAGCCATCGAGAGGAACGGGAATGAGGGTATTGCTGGTAGAAGACGATCGCATGATCGGCGATGCAGTCCAGATAGCGTTGCGCGACGCCAGCCATGCTGTCGACTGGGTCCACGACGGCACGGCAGCCTTGAGCGCTGCAGCCAGCGAAAGCTACGACGTCATGTTGCTTGATCTGGGCTTGCCGCAGCAGGACGGATTTGCCGTGCTGCGCCAGCTACGGCAGCAAAGCAACAGCTTGCCGGTGCTGATCGTAACGGCCCGGGATGCAGTCGAAGACCGTATCGGCGGCCTCGACCTGGGTGCAGACGATTACGTGATCAAGCCGTTCGAGATGGGCGAATTGCTGGCGCGCATGCGCGCCGTGGTGCGGCGCAAAGCCGGCAACGCCAATCCGGTGATGAGCAACGGTTCCTTGTTTCTCGATCCCAGCACCCGCGAAGTTACCGCGGACGGTGTCGCGACCCGCTTGTCGGCGCGCGAGTTCTCCTTGCTCCACGCGTTGTTGCTGAGGCCCGGGGCGATTCTGTCACGCCAGGAACTGGAAGACCGCATCTATGGCTGGAACGAAGAGGTCGAGAGCAATGCGGTGGAATTCCTGATTCATTCGATCCGTAAAAAACTGGGTGCGGCGTCGATCAAGAATGTCAGGGGGTTGGGATGGATGGTTTCAAAACAAGACTAAGCCATTCATTGCAATTCCGGCTGTCGCTATGGCTCTCCCTGGTGATTCTCGCCATGGCGGTGCCGGCGGGTGTGTACTCTTTTTTTTCGGCTTTTCATGAGGCCAACGACCTGCAAGACGATCAGTTGCGCCAGGTTGCGGCGCTGGTGCTTAGCCGCGACTTGCCGCCGGCAACACCGGATCGTCGCGCAACAGGAAAAATGAAGGACGACGAATCGAAAGTCATCGTCCAGATTCTGGCGCCGGCACAATACGCCGGCGACGACGATACCTCGCTGCGCCTGCCCGCCGACCTGCCCGACGGCATCCAGACAGTCAAGGTTGGCCATGTACCGTGGCGCCTGTTTGTCAAGCCGGCCGCATCCGGCCAGCGGCTGGCCGTGGGCCAGCAGACCGAGGTGCGCGACGAGATTGCCCGCGACAGCGGCTTGAGAACCGTGATGCCATTCGTGGTGCTGATCCCGATATTGATTGCGTTGGTCAGTATCATGGTGCGCGGCATGCTGCGCCCGATTGCAAGGCTGTCGCAAGAAGTCGACCGGCGCGACGATCAGGATATACGTCCACTCGACGAGCAGCATGTGGCGGATGAAATCCGGCCCTTGATCGGCTCGATCAATCGCCTGTTGCGACGGGTTGCCGACAACATGGATGCACAGCGGCGCTTTCTTGCCGATGCCGCGCATGAGTTGCGTTCGCCGCTGACAGCCTTGTCGCTGCAAGCGGAAAATCTCGCCGCAACCGATCTTTCGCCAACGTCGAAAGCGCGCCTGCTACCGTTGCGGCAAGGCTTGAATCGCAGCAAAGCGCTGCTGGAACAATTGCTGACGCTGGCCCGCTCGCAAAATACCGGCGCCCCTCAGCCTAGCCAGGTCACCCAAGTGTCCTTGCAAGCAGCGTTACGGCGCGTGGTCGAGGATAGCTTGCCGCTGGCGCAAGCCAACCAGATCGATATCGGAGTTGAAGCCGATACTGAAGTTACGCTGGCGGCGCAGGAAGTCGATATCGTCGCCTTGATACGTAACCTGATCGACAATGCAATCCGCTATACGCCGCCAGGCGGCAACGTGGAAATACGTCTGCACGCGCAGCCTGGCCTGGTCAGCATCGAGGTGGAAGATAGCGGACCCGGTATCCGGGAAGCAGAACGTGAGCGGGTTTTCGATCCTTTTTATCGCGTGCCGGGCAGCGACCAGGATGGTTCCGGCCTGGGCCTGTCGATCGTCAAGTCGATCGTGGCAAGGCTGCATGGCAAGATCGAACTACAACATGCCCGCAGCGATGCTCCTTATGGCTTAAAGGTCATTATTCGCCTTCCTACTTGATGTCCGCCTGATATCGCAGGCGCAATGCTCAGCACTTTGCCCGGCTCCCGGCTTTAGATTCAGATCACTCCTTGCTGCCGCAACTCCGCGATTTGCTCCGCACTTCTGCCGATGGCCGCCAGCACCTCTGCAGTATGCTGGCCCAGCTCCGGGCCCACCCAGTTGGTCTGGCCCGGGGTAGCAGACAGCTTGGGTACGATACCCGGCAAGTCTATCGGCTGACCGTCCGGTAAAACATGCTGCTGGATCATGTCACGCGCGCGGAAATGCGGATCCTGGTGGATATCCGCTGCGGTATAGACTTTGCTGCTCGGCACTTCAGCCTGCTCCAGCACTTGCAGCACATGTTCCAGGTCGTGTTGCGAGGTCCATTCCGTAATTGCTGCATCGAGCATGTCGTTATTCTGCGCCCTGCCGTCGTTGCGCGCCAGGCGCGGATCTTCCGCCAGGTCGCTGCGGCCGATGGCATGCATCAGGCGTTTGAAGATGCTGTCGCCGTTGCCGGCGATGATGACATAGTGCTCGCCACGCGCGTCGCTCAGGCATGGATAGGTGCTCGAAGGCGAAATGCCGGGAAAGCTGGCGCCGGTACGCTCGCGTACGAAACCGAACTCGGCATATTCCGGAATCAGGCTTTCCATCACGCCGAACACGGCTTCGTACAAAGCGATATCGATGAACTGCCCTTTGCCGCCATTCGCGTTCAGATGGTGCATGGCAAGCAGCGCACCGATTACGCCATACAGCGAAGCCAGCGTGTCACCGATGCTGACGCCAACCCGCACCGGCGGCCGGTCTGGATAACCGGCCAGGTTACGCAAACCGCCCATCGATTCGGCAATCGCAGCAAAACCCGGCCGCGCATGGTAAGGGCCATCCTGGCCATAGCCGGATACCCGCACCATGATCAGCTTCGGATTAATCTTCGACAAATCCTCCCAGCCCAGGCCCCATCCTTCCAGCGTACCGGGACGAAAATTCTCGATCACGATATCGGCATCCTTGACCAGGTCGCGCACGATCTGTTGCCCTTGTTCCGATTTCAGGTTCAGCGTTACCGATTTCTTGTTTCGGCTCTGCGAATACCACCACAGTGATGTGCCGTTATGCAGCTTGCGCCATTTGCGCAGCGGATCGCCGTCACCCGGCGCTTCTATCTTGATCACCTCGGCGCCGAACTGGCCCAGCAGGCTGGCGGCATATGGCCCCGCAATCAAGGTGCCGAGTTCAATCACCTTGACACCCTGGAGCGAAGATTGTTGTTCTGCTGAAGGCTGCTTCATTTCTGTCACCTGTCTCTTTATCTCTATTCTGTTCATACTGCGTATCAGCAGATTAAGGCAGATTATAAAGTAGGCAGCAGGACGGCAACTGCTACTGCTACTGCTACTGCTACTGCTACTGCTCACCTGCAACAATTCTCTACATTAATGCACCCGCATTTGTCGGTTTGTATCAAAGAGTTAAAATGATTGATCTTGACGCCAACATTTGCAACCAGAAGTAACTCCTTTTGGCGGTTGCCGCGCTCCGGATTACTATTAGATAACTGATAAATGCGTAGGACATATCATGAAAAAAATTGCTCTATTGGTACTTGCTGCTGCGGGCCTGATGGTCACCAGCTCGGCCAGTTTTGCCTACGGTTATTACGGCCATGGCGGCTTTTACGGCCCGCGTTTTGGCGTAACCATAGGCGGACCGTTATATTGGGGTCCAGGCCCCTATTACTATCCGCCACCGGTTTATTACGCCCCGCCGCCGGTCTATGTAGCGCCTGAACCGCAAACCTATATAGAAAAAGCCCCGGACTATGCGTATTACTGTCCTAGTCCGGCTGGTTATTACCCGCAGATTCCACGCTGTCCCAAAGGCTGGATGAAGGTAACGCCGGACGAAGCTCAACCTAGATAATAAGGCGGTGTGTGATGATAAATGGAACTACCAAGGTAATCGCGGCCTCGATGGCCGTTTTGCTGACCGGCTGCGTAACTGCGCCGTCCGGCCCGAACGTAATGGCACTGCCGGGCGCCGGCAAGAGCTATGAACAGTTCCGCAACGATGAAGCGGTCTGCCAGCGCGCAGCGCAAGACAGAGTAGGACCGTATGCACCGCAAGCGGCAGCTGACAATGCAGTAGGTACGGCAGCAGCAGGCACCGTGATCGGCGCAGCGGCCGGCGCCTTGATCGGTGCAGCAACCGGCCGTGCCGGCGCCGGTGCGGCGATTGGCGGCGGCGTCGGTTTGCTGGCCGGCAGTTCGGTAGCAGGCGACTCGGCTTCTCGCAGCAGTTATGGCATGCAGCGTCAGTACAACAATGTGTATACCCAATGCATGTACGCCAAGGGTAACCAGGTACCGGTTTCGGGTGGCTATGCGAATAATCGCCGTCAGTATGCACCGCCTCCGCAGTACTCGGCGCCGCCCGATTATTATCCGCCGCAACGGGGGAATAGCTATGGGCCACCGCCGGACTATGTGCCTTATTGATCGCGGTTGATCACTACCAGTACAAAGACATGCTTTATGCATGTCTTTGTGCATTTGGAGGGCGTTTTTTTATGTGGATGTGGGTGTGACGCCGATCGAATGCGACGGGGTGTACTGCGTGGGGTTGTTTTTGACGCGGCTTTTGACTTTGAAGTCCGCATGGGGACGCTGCCAAATGTGGCGCGTGTCAGTCGGGAATTGTGGGAAGACATGTTTGAGCGCAGCGAGTTGGTCTTTCCACCCGACTGACACGCGACACATTTGGGGACCTGACCGAAGGGAAGGCAGTGGCTTTGCGGTCGCCTTCTTTTTGGTTACTTTTTCTTGGCGAAGCAAGAAAAAGTGACTAGCTGCCGGGCTACCCCCGGCGCACGTACCCACGGAGCAGCAACCCAATCAGCTACCCTCAAATCCCATTCAAAGCCGGCACCCGCAAAGTAACCTCCAGCCCACCCTCCGGATGATTACGCAACTGCAACGTAGCCCGATGATTCTCGGCGATATTACGCGCAATCGTCAGCCCCAACCCAGTCCCCCCCGTATCCCGCGAACGCGAAGTCTCCAACCTGAAAAACGGATCAAACACCGCCTCCAGGAACTCCGCAGGAATACCCGTTCCGCCATCGCGAATAGTGATCACGATATCAGCCCCCTCACGCGCCACCTGCAGACGCGCATAACGGCCGTATTTGGTCGCATTATCGACCAGATTTGTCAGGCAACGCCGCAACGTATTCGGCTGCGCCATGATCGAAGCGCGCGTACGCCCCTCCAGCGTAACGTCCTGTCGGGCATCGACCGCATCAGCGCAAACGCTATCCAGCAAGGAATCGATATCCAGCTTCTGCATCACCTCCGCCGAATCCATGCTACGCGCCAAATCCAAACCCTCACGCACCATGCCCTGCATGACAGCAAGATCCTCCAGCAACTTGCGACGCAAATCATCTTCACCCACTTTTTCCAAACGCAGGCGCAATCGGGTCAACGGTGTTTGCAAATCATGGGTAATCGCCGCCAACATATGGGTACGGTGCTGAATCTGCCGCTTGATCCGCGCCTGCATGGCGTTGAATGCGGTAGCAGCCAGGCGCACTTCCGTCGGCCCGGTTTCATCCAGCGGCGGCCGGTCGATATCGCGCCCCAATTCACCGGCGGCAACCGCCAGATGCTTGATCGGCCGCGCCGTCATTTTGGCCACAAAAAAAGCCAGGCCACCGATCAACAACAGGAACAATGCGAAATAAGGTGACAGGTACGGTATGCCGGGCGGCCGACCAGCCGGCCCTCCAGGTCCACGCATCATGCGCAGCTTCAGCTTCAGCAGCGCGCCGTCTTTCAGGCTGACGTAGACCACCTGGCATTCTTCGACCTTGCGAAATTCAAGACCTCTGCGCGTGTGCAATTTGCAATTGCTTTGCTTATCCACCAGCACGCTGCGATCACCGCCCAGTCGGGCCTTCAGGAGCGCGGTCAGTGAAGGATTATCATTGATTGCACTTTCGGTATTTTTGACCATGCTGGCTTCCATGCCAAAATTATCACTGGTCTGCAACACCACGGAACGCATGTCAGGGCCGACATTGTCTAGCGAAAAAACGATCTGTTCGACCCGCTCGGCAATGCGAAACTCGTAAAACTCCTTGAAAGCCTTGCGTCGTTCATTGTCGGCCAGCCAGCTGGTAGTGGCGGCCGCCACCAGGATCCCCGCCAGCAGAATCAGGAATACCCGGTTCGCAACCGAGCCAAGAAAATTTCTCACAGACAGAATTCCTTTTTTCAAGCTTTAGCGCACGGTTGCCGCTGCCCGACCCGGCATACGCATCACGACTCCACCGTCACCGCAGTAGCCAGCACGTAACCTTCGTTACGCACGGTCTTGATGATCACCGGGGTACGGGCGTCATCGCCAAGTTTTTGGCGCAGGCGGCTAATCTGGATATCCACCGAGCGATCGAACGGATCGGATTCCCGGCCCTGCGTCAACTCCAGCAATTGATCACGGTTCAAGACCCGGTTCGGGTGATCCAGGAACACCTTGAGAATACGATATTCGGCGCCCGACAAAGCCACCACCAGACCATCGCTGTTGACCAGGTGGCGCGCGATCAGATCGAGTGTCCAGCGCCCGAACTGGATCTGCTGGGCTTCCGGTGAAACCATGTTCGGCGGCAGCGCCTGGGTACGGCGCAAGACACTGCGGATGCGGGCAAACAATTCACGCGGTTCGAACGGCTTCGACAAATAATCGTCGGCGCCCATCTCAAGTCCCAGGATGCGGTCCAGCGGCTCGCCGCGTGCGGTCAGCATGATCACAGGGATATTCGAATCGGCACGCAGGTTGCGGCACAAGGTCAATCCGTCTTCCCCCGGCAAGGTGAGATCCAGCACCACCAGGTCCACCCGCGCTTCGGACAGCACTTTGCGCATGTCGCTGCCGTTGGTCGCCATCAAGGTGCGGAAACCGTTGGCATCCAGGTATTCGGCCAGCAAAGTCCGGATTTCGTGGTCGTCATCGACCACCAATATATGAGCAGCAGTTTCCATATGCGTGATTATCCTAGGACCTTTTGGTAGTCAATTGCGGTGAGACCGGAAGCGCGGCCAATCGGAAATAGAAAATAGTAGTGATGAATGACAACGTATTCAATGCAATCGATCCCTGATAGTTGGAAGCAGCGATGCCTGCGGTTTTCAGGATTATGGCAAGTCGCAGCGATAAAGACGATAGTAATTTGTATATTGGCATATCTGCCAGCTATGTAGACACTTTAAGATACAAAGCAAACTTGATGACATACACGGCGATACAAAGCCGTTGTTTCATGAAAAACCACCGATACACCAGCGCGTTTCAATGCGAACTGTGCGGATTGCACTTACATTCATGGAAGGATTTCACTATGTTCAAGCTTCGCAAACAATTGCTGATTGGCGTGACCGCACTGAGCTTCGCTGCAATGGGTATGACTGCCTATGCGCAAGCCGACGGCACCCCCGGCCACCAGGCCCCTACAGCTGAGCAAAAGGCTAAATTCGCCGAGAAAATGGCAAAACGCCAGGCCAAATGGCACGACGATCTGAAAATCACACCGGCGCAAGAAACTGCATGGCAGACCTTCCTGGGTAAAATCAAACCGGCTGGTGCGCCGCAACAACGCCCTGGCAAGGAAGAATGGGCCAAGCAAACCGCCCCTGAGCGCATGGACCACCAGATGGAATTCCTGAAACGGGCCGAGACACGTCTGGCCGAACGTACTGCCGCCGTCAAGGAATTCTACGCTGTGCTGACACCGGTACAGCAGAAGGTCTTTGACGAACACTTCAAAAAAATGGAGCACCACCGCTTCGGTCATCGCGGTTTTCATCATGGCGGCCCCGACGGTCGTCCATAATTGAACCCGGCCCGGCACCCGCATGGGCCGGAGCCAGCGTCCGGCAAACGGCCAAATCGCCGAACTGCGCCAGGTTGAACCTCAAACCAACGCGCAGTTCGGCGATTTGGCCGTTTGCCGGACATGGCTTCCACGGCTACACCCCCGGATCAGCCTCAATTGCCGTCCATCTGGCTAGCGACTACACTGCCTCACAAGCTCTTTCGTTAATTTGAAACAATTTCTAATAAATACACGCGGCGGTAAAATTTACTCGCTAAACTCATGTGATTATTTTTCAACAATTTGCCGAATGCAAGTTTCCGGCAAGTTCATGCATTGCACCTGACCACATTCTGACTGACCTCCTGCCTGCGATGACTACTACACCGACTCCTCGAATCGACCAATCTAGCCAGCCCCGTCCTGCTCGTCCTAACCAATACCAGGGCGGATTCCAGCGCGGCTGGCTGTGGCTGGTTGCAGTTATTGTTCTGGCGTTGGCGGCCTACCTGATCTGGGGGCGCAGCCATAACGCTGCCGATCCGGCTGCAGCAGCATCGGGGCAACCGTCGGGACAAGCCGCCAATGGCGGCGGCAAAGGTGGAAAAGGCGGCAAGCGCGGCGCATTTGCAGGCGCCGGCGGCCCATTGCCGGTCGGCGTAGCGGTCGCCAAAACCGGCGATATCAGGATCTTTATCTCAGGCCTCGGCAGCGTCACTCCTGAAGCCACCGCCATCGTCAAAAGCCGGGTCAACGGGGAGTTGATCAAATTGCATTTCCAGGAAGGACAGATAGTCAAGGCCGGCGCGTTGCTGGCCGAACTGGATCCACGTCCTTACCAGGTGGCGGTGACGCAAGCTGAAGGCCAGTTCATTAAAGACACTGCCCTGCTGAAGGCTGCACAAATCGATTTACAGCGCTATCGCACCTTGCTGGCGCAAGATTCCATCGCCAGCCAGCAGGTCGATACCCAGGCGGCCCTGGTCAAGCAATACGAAGGTACCGTCAAATCCGATCAAGGCGCGCTCGACAGCGCCCGCCTGCAACTCACTTACTCGCGCATCACTGCGCCGATCAGCGGCCGGCTCGGTTTGCGCCAGGTCGATCTGGGCAACGTGGTGCAAAGCAGCGATACCAACGGCATCGTCATCATCACCCAGTTGCAACCTATCACCAGTGTGTTCAGCATCCCCGAAGATAATATCCCGAGCGTCATGAAACAGATTCAGGCCGGCAAAAAGCTGGCGACCGATGTCTGGGATCGCGACCAAAAGAACAAACTCGATAGCGGCGCTCTGCTGACCATCGACAATCAGGTAGACAGCACCACCGGCACGGTGAAGCTGAAGGCAGAATTTCCGAACACCAATTACGCCCTGTTTCCGAGCCAGTTCGTCAATATCCGCATGCTGCTCGATACCCGGCGCGACGCGACGGTGATTCCAAATGCGGCAATCCAGCGCGGCGCCCAAGGTAACTTCGTCTATGTGGTGAAGGCCGACCATACCGTCACCATCCGTCAGATAACGGCAGGTCCGGTGGAAGGTGAATCGACCGCAATAGAAAAAGGTATTGCCGTAGGCGAAACAGTCGTCATCGATGGCCTCGACAAATTGAAGGAAGGCGCGAAAGTCGAACCGGTGGCCCGTGGTGGCCCGGCTGCAGCAGCAACGGCTGGCGCCGCCACCGGCAACGCAGCCGCCGGCGCCCATAAGGGCGGCCATCGCCACCAGCAAGACGCCAATGGCGGTGCCGTGCCTGCCGCTTCTGCTCCTGCTTCTGCCGCCACCGCGCCTGCGACACAAACCGCACCGGCTACCGCACCCGTGCCCGCCGCTGCCACCAACCGCAACAGTCAGTAAACGACTCTGAAGAACGCATGAATCCCTCACGCCAGTTTATTCTCCGGCCGGTTGCCACATCCCTGTTGATGCTGGCCATTTTCCTGGCCGGCGTCGTCGCCTACAAGCAATTACCGCTTTCGGCGTTGCCGGAAGTCGACTATCCGACCATCCAGGTCGTGACGCTCTACCCTGGCGCCAGCCCGGATGTCATGACGTCATCGGTCACCGCCCCGCTGGAGCGCCAGTTCGGCCAGATGCCGGGCCTAAACCAGATGTCTTCGACCAGTTCCGGCGGCGCCTCGGTCATCACCTTGCAATTCAGCCTGGACCTGAGCCTCGATATCGCCGAGCAGGAAGTCCAGGCGGCGATCAATGCCGGCAGCAACCTGTTGCCGTCCGATCTGCCGACACCACCAATCTACAACAAGGTCAACCCGGCCGATACGCCGATCATGTCGTTGGCGATTACATCGAAAACGCTGTCGTTGCCCAAGGTGCAAGACCTGATCGACACCCGCCTGGCGCAAAAGATTTCGCAAGTGCCGGGGGTAGGCCTGGTCAGCTTGTCCGGCGGTCAGCGGCCGGCCGTCCGGTTGCAACTGAATCCGCGCGCAGTCGCAGCGCTGGGATTGAATCTGGACGACATCCGCACCGCTATCGGCAATGCCAACGTCAACCAGGCCAAAGGCAGCTTCGACGGCCCGGCGCGCGCCTCGACCATCGATGCCAACGACCAGTTGCGCTCGGCTGACGAATACCGCAACCTGATCATCGCTTACAAGAGCGGCGCGCCGATCCGCGTCTCCGATATCGCCGACGTGATTGACGATGCAGAAAACGTCCGCCTGGCGGCCTGGGCCAACACCTCGCCCGCGGTGATCCTGAATATCCAGCGCCAACCGGGCGCCAACGTGATCGGCGTGGTCGACAGCATCAAGAAGATCCTGCCGAAACTGCAGGAAACCCTGCCCGGTGCTATCGACGTCCAGATTCTGACCGACCGCACCACCACCATCCGCGCCTCGGTGTCGGACGTGCAGTTCGAACTGCTACTGTCGATAGCGCTGGTGGTGATGGTGATTTTCATCTTCTTGCGCAGCGTACCCGCAACCATCATCCCGAGCGTGGCGGTGCCGCTGTCGCTGATCGGCACTTTCGGCGTCATGTACCTGGCCGGCTTTTCGGTGAACAACCTGACGTTGATGGCGCTCACCATCGCAACCGGCTTCGTGGTCGACGATGCGATCGTGATGATCGAAAATATTTCGCGCTATATCGAAGAAGGCATGAAGCCGTTGCAGGCCGCCCTTAAAGGCGCGGAGCAAATCGGCTTCACCATCATTTCGCTGACATTTTCGCTGATTGCAGTGCTGATTCCGCTGCTGTTCATGGGCGATGTGGTCGGCCGCCTGTTCCGCGAATTCGCCATCACGCTGGCAGTGGCCATCTTGATTTCAGCAGTCATCTCGCTAACCCTGACGCCGATGATGTGCGCCAAGCTGCTGCACCATATTCCAGAAGAAAAGCAAGGCTGGTTCTATCGCAAGAGCGGCGCATTCCTGGACCGGATCATTGCCCGTTACGGCGTGGCGCTGGAATGGGTTCTGCGCCACCAGGTCTCGACCTTGATAGTGGCCATCGGCACGCTGGTGCTGACGGCGGTGCTGTACATATTCATTCCAAAGGGCTTTTTCCCGGTGCAGGACACCGGCGTCATCCAGGGTATTTCAGAAGCTAGCCAGTCGATTTCATTTTCCGCCATGGCTGAGCGCCAGCAAGCGCTGGCTGCAGTGGTGCTGAAAGATCCTGCGGTCGAGAGCCTGTCGTCGTTCATCGGCGTCGATGGCAGCAACGCCACCCTGAATGCCGGGCGCATGCTGATCAACCTGAAGCCGCACAACCAACGCATCAGTGCCAGCGACGTCATCCGCCGCCTGCAGCCGGAACTGGATCGCCAGGTCGGCAACATCACGCTGTACATGCAACCGGTACAAGACCTGACGATTGAAGACAGCGTCAGCCGCACCCAATATCAGTTCGCACTCGAAGATGCCAACGCTGCTGAATTGAGCATCTGGGTGCCGAAGCTGATCGAGCGCCTGCGCAAGGTCCCTGAACTGGCAGATATCGCCAGTAACCAGCAAGATCTCGGTTTGCAAGCCTACATCGCGATCGACCGCGATGCGGCCTCGCGCCTCGGCATCACCACCGCGGCAATCGACAATGCTCTGTATAACGCCTTCGGCCAGCGCCTGATCTCGACCATCTACACCCAATCGAACCAGTATCGGGTGGTGATGGAGGTCAAGCCGGAGTTCCAGAAAGGTCCAGCGGCGCTGAACAGTATTTTCCTGGTTGCCGGCAACGGTAATCAGGTGCCGCTGTCGAGCATCGCTACGGTTGAGGAACGCACTTCGCCGCTGGTGATCAACCATATCGGCCAGTTCCCGGCCACCACGATTTCATTCAACCTGGCGCCCGGCGCTTCGCTCGGAGAGGCGGTCAAGGCGATCCAGGCGGCAGAACTGGAAATCGGCATGCCGGACAGTATCCAGACCAGTTTCCAAGGTGCCGCGCTGGCCTTCCAGGCATCGCTGAGCAACACCCTGATGCTGATCCTGGCTGCGATCATCACGATGTATATCGTGCTCGGCGTTCTGTACGAAAGCTACATCCATCCGATTACGATCTTGTCGACGCTGCCGTCGGCCGGGGTCGGCGCCCTGCTCTCGCTGATGATTGCCGGCAGCGACCTGGGGATTATCGGCATCATCGGGATTATCCTGCTGATCGGTATCGTCAAGAAAAACGCCATCATGATGATCGACTTTGCGCTCGACGCCGAACGCAACGAGGGTAAAACGCCGCGTGACGCGATTTACCAGGCGTGCCTGCTGCGCTTCCGTCCGATCCTGATGACCACCATGGCGGCTCTGCTAGGCGCATTGCCGTTGATGCTGGGTAGCGGCGTCGGTTCGGAACTGCGGCAACCACTGGGGATTACCATGGTTGGCGGCTTGCTGGTATCGCAAGTATTGACCTTGTTCACCACGCCGGTCATCTACCTGGGGTTCGACAACCTGGCGCGCCGCATGAAGGCACGTTTCGGCAGCAAGGGCGACAGCCACGGCGATGACGACCACGATGGCGCGACGCTTCTCCCTACGCCGCCACCGCAGCCGCAGCCGTAAGGTAGAACAGGTCACAGCATGAATATCTCGCGTCCCTTTATTGAACGGCCGATTGCCACCACACTACTGACCATCGGCATTGCCCTGGCCGGCATGGTGGCGTTCCGGCTGCTGCCGGTGTCACCGTTGCCGCAAGTAGATTTCCCGACCATCTCGATCTCGGCTTCATTGCCGGGCGCCAGTCCGGAAACAATGGCCGCCACCGTGGCGACGCCGCTCGAACGCGCGCTCGGATCGATCGCCGGGATTACCGAAATGACCTCGTCGAGCTCGCTCAGCTCGACCCGCATCACCATGCAGTTCGACCTCAGCCGCGACATTGACGGCGCCGCACGCGATGTCCAGGCAGCGCTGAATGCAGCCCGCAACCTGCTGCCGACCGGCCTGCCCAGCAATCCGAGTTATCGCAAGGTGAATCCGGCCGATGCGCCGATCATGATCCTGGCGCTAACCTCGGACAGCATGACGCAAGGCCAGATGTACGACGCCGCCGATACCATCCTGGCGCAAAAGCTGTCGCAGGTTGCCGGTGTCGGCCAGGTCAGCGTCGGCGGCAGTTCGCAGCCGGCGGTGAGGGTTGAATTGAATCCGACCGCGCTCAACAAGTACGGCATCGGCTCGGCCGATGTACGCACTGCAATCGCCGCCACCAATGCCAACCGCCCTAAAGGCGTGCTGGAAGACGGCGATAAAAACTGGCAGATTTACGCCAACGACCAGGCCAAGACCGCCGCCGAGTACATGCCGCTGATCGTCGCCTATCGCAACGGCGCGGCGGTGCGCGTCAGCGATGTCGCCAACGTCATCGACTCGGTTGCCAATGTGCGCAACGCCGGTTCCGCCAACGGCAAGCCGTCGGTACTGGTGATCCTGAACCGCCAGCCTGGCGCCAACATTATTGAAACGGTGGATGAAGTGCGGGCGCTGCTGCCGCAGCTGCGGGCCTCGATCCCGGCCGCCATCAATCTCGATGTCGCGCTCGACCGCACACCGACGATTCGCGCCTCTCTGCGTGAAACCGAGAATACGCTGCTGATGTCGATCGCGCTGGTGATCATGGTGGTGTTCCTGTTCCTGCGCAACGGCCGCGCCACGCTGATCCCGGCAGTCGCCGTCCCGGTCTCGCTGATCGGTACTTTCGGCGTCATGCATTTGCTTGGCTACAGCCTCGACAATCTATCCCTGATGGCGCTGACGATTGCCACCGGCTTCGTGGTGGACGATGCAATCGTGGTCCTGGAAAACGTTTCACGGCACATTGAAAAGGGCATGAAACCGTTTGCCGCCGCATTGCAAGGAGCGAAAGAAGTCGGCTTTACCGTGATGTCGATGAGTATCTCCCTGATCGCCGTGTTCATCCCGATCCTGTTAATGGGCGGCATCGTCGGCCGCCTGTTCCGCGAATTTGCCGTCACCTTGTCGGTAGCGATCCTGGTATCGCTAATGGTATCGCTGACCACCACGCCGATGATGTGCGCACGCCTGCTCAAGCACGAACCGCACCGCAAGCAAGGACGTTTCTTCACTGCCACCGAACGCGCCTTCAATGCCATGCTGCGCGGCTACGAACGCTCGCTGGCCTGGGCCTTGCGCTTTTCGCCATTGATGATGCTGATCCTGCTCGGCACCATCGTGCTCAACGTCTATCTGTACACCGCCATTCCCAAGGGCTTTTTCCCGCAGCAGGATACCGGCCTGGTAATCGGCGGCATCCAGGGCGACCAGGCGATTTCATTCCAGTCGATGAAGGTCAAGCTGAACGAGTTTGTGGATATCGTCCGCAAGGACCCCGACGTGCAGAGCGTGATCGCCTTCACCGGCGGCGGCCAGAGTAATCGCGGCAACATGTTCATCACCCTCAAGCCGCTGTCGGAACGCAAGCTCACGGCAGACCAGGTGATTGCACGCCTGCGCGGCAAGCTCAGCCACGTTCCCGGCGCCAACCTGTTCATGCAATCGGTGCAGGATATCCGGGTTGGCGGCCGCTCCAGCGATGCCCAGTACCAGTACACCTTGCAATCCGACGACCTGAACCTGCTGCGTACCTGGGAACCGAAGATCCGCGAGGCATTCAGCGTCTTGCCGGAACTGACCGACGTCAATACCGACCAGCAGGACAAGGGCTTGCAAACCACCTTGACCATCGACCGTGAAACCGCGATACGCAGCGGCGTCACGCCGCAGCTGATCGACGCGACCTTGAACGACTTGTTTGGCCAGCGCCAGGTATCAACCATCTACAGCGGCATGAATCAATACCATGTGGTGATGGAAGCGGGCCCGCAATACCTGCAGAGCCCGCAGATCCTGCACAACACTTACGTCAGCATTCCCGCCAGCACGGCCAACCTGTCGCCCACCACTTCGGCCCTCGGCAAACCGCCGGCATTGACCGCGGGCGGTCAGCTGGCCTCCAATACTTCGCTGGCGCTGACGCTCTCGACCACGGCTGAACAGCAGATGCCGCTGGCGGCATTTTCCAGCTTCCAGCCGACCAATACTTCGCTCGGGGTCAATCACCAAAGCCAGTTCATTGCCTCCACTATTTCTTTCAACCTGCCGGCAGGTGTTTCCTTATCCGATGCGACAGCTTCGATTAACGATTCGCTGGCCCGGCTCGGCGTGCCGACCGAGGTGCACGGCAGTTTCCAGGGCACCGCCAATGTATTCCAGTCATCCTTGAGCAGCCAGCCGGTGCTGATCTTGACGGCGCTGCTGGCGGTGTACATTGTGCTGGGCATCTTGTACGAAAGCTATATCCATCCGATCACCATCCTTTCAACTCTGCCTTCGGCCGGCGTCGGCGCCCTGCTGGCATTGCTGGCGACAGGCACCGATTTCAGCCTGATTGCCTTGATCGGGGTGATCTTGCTGATCGGTATCGTCAAGAAAAACGCCATCATGATGATCGATTTCGCCCTGGAGGCTGAACGCACCCAGGGCCTGTCGCCACGCGACTCGATTTTTGAAGCGTGCAAGCTGCGCTTCCGACCGATCATGATGACCACCATGGCGGCGATGCTCGGGGCGGTGCCGCTGGCGTTGGGCCATGGCGACGGCGCCGAGCTGCGCCGGCCGCTGGGTATTGCGATCGTCGGCGGCTTGATCGTGAGCCAGTTGCTGACGCTGTACACGACACCGGTGGTCTATCTGTACATGGATCGCTTCCGCCTGTGGAGCTCGGACAAATGGCAACGGCGCGGCGGTCGGCCGCTGCCTGACCCAAGCGAAGCATGACGGATGGATGTAGCCTTAGCTTTGTGAAGACGCAAAAATCATTGTCGGCGAAAAACTTTACTTAGCGGACACAGCGAACTCAACGGATTCAACGGATTCAATATGAAACATACGCAAGCACCCATGCATAAAACCTTGTTAGCGGCGACGGCCACGGCGCTGCTGTTAAGCGCCTGTGCTGTCGGCCCGGATTACGTACGGCCGGCCACAGTTGCACCGGCCGCCTTCAAAGAGATGAAGGATTGGAAGACCGCTACCCCCCAAGACCAGGAACTACACGGAAAATGGTGGGAAATCTACCAGGACCCGCAATTGAATGCACTGGTCGAACAAGTCAACATCTCCAATCAGAATCTGGCGCAAGCCGAAGCGCAATACCGGCAGGCTAAAGCATTGGTAGAGTCGGCAAGATCGTCTTATTTCCCGACAGTTTCAGCTAACGTCTCATCCACGCGTTCAGGCGGACGCAATAGCGGCAGCTCATTGAGCAGTGGCAGCAGTGCCAGCAGCGGTTCGGTAACGACCAGCGATTCGCTCGGCCTGAGCGCCAGCTGGGAACCCGATCTGTGGGGCCGCATAAGCCGTACGGTGGAATCCAATCAGGCATCAGCCCAGGCCAGCGCCGCCGACTTGCAAGTGGCCAGGCTCAGCGCCCAATCCACCCTGGCGCAAAACTATCTGCAGTTGCGGGTACTCGACCAGCAGCAAAACCTGCTCAACGACACCGTAGCTGCCTATCAAAAATCGCTGCAACTGACGCAAAACCAGTACGCCGTCGGCGTGGTTGCCCGGTCTGACGTGATTCAGGCTCAGACCCAGCTCAGAAGCGCCCAGGCGCAAGCGCTGGACAATGGCGTACTGCGTGCGCAGCTGGAACACGCGATCGCCCTGCTGACCGGGCAAGCGGCGTCCACCTTTTCGATTACACCTGCGCCGTTGGTTGCAGTGCTGCCGGATATTCCGATCGGCGTGCCCTCTTCGTTGCTGGAACGTCGCCCCGATGTCAGCTCGGCAGAGCGGCTGGCAGCGGCGGCCAATGCCAAGATCGGCGTGGCCAAGGCCGCTTACTTCCCCAACCTGACCTTGTCGGCTTCGGGCGGCTTTCAAAGCAACAGTTTCGCCAACTGGCTGACCGTCCCCAACCGCATCTGGTCGCTCGGACCGGCCTTGGCAGCCACCCTGTTTGACGGCGGCGCACGACGCGCTCAAAGCGATCAGGCAATTGCCGCCTACGACGCCAGCGTTGCGGTGTACAAACAAGCGGTGCTGACCAGCTTCCAGGAAGTCGAAGATAACCTGGCAACCTTGCGCATCCTGGAGCAGGAAGCCGTGGTCCAGGGCGAAACCGTCCAGTTTGCCCATCATGCGCTGGAGCTGATCTTGAATCAGTACAAGGCGGGTACCGTCAACTACACCAGTGTGGTGACGGCACAGGCAACCGCATTCAGTGCGGATTTGTCAGCGTTGAATATCCAGAATCGGCGCTATGCTGCAAGTGTGCTGTTGATCAAGGCGCTCGGCGGCGGCTGGAATCAGGCTGAACTGCCTGACAACGCCATGCTAAATGATCGTGACGCCACCGGAGACAGTAAGCCGGCTGCGAAATAACTGCAGGGTGGGCAAACTTTTTCGCCTACCCACCATCCACTCAGGGAGAAAACATGAACTTCGGCTCCAGCTGGCAGCTATTTGCCCTTGGCTCTGCATTTTTCGCCGGCTTGACGGCGATCTTCGGCAAGTTCGGCGTGACCGGCATGAACTCCAACTTTGCCACCTTCATCCGCACCGTCGTCATCCTGTTCGTGATCGCCGGCATCGTCACCTTGCGCGACGAATGGCAAAAGCCGGCGCTGGTCAGTCCCACCAACTGGCTGTTCCTGGTCTTGTCGGCAATCGCCACCGGCTTGTCCTGGCTGTGCTACTACCATGCGCTGCAAATCGGCCCGATCTCGAAGGTGGCTCCGATCGACAAACTCAGCGTCGCCTTCGCCATCGTGCTGGGCTTGCTGTTTGCCGGCGAACAGCTGACCTGGCCGGTAGCCATCGGCGGCTCGCTGATTGTGGCCGGATCGGTTGTGATTATCGCCTTTTAACTAAAAATTCAAGCTAGCTGCAACAGCCTTGCCGGCATGGTTCCGCGTAAGGCGTTGCACACCATGATCTGCTCGGCGGCCAGCAAATCCTCCATGCGCAAACTGCGTTCGCTGGCATTCCATGCCGGATCGTTCAGCACCACGCCGCGCATCACTCCCGGCAACAATCCCGATGTCAGCGGCGGCGTATACCAACGCCCGTCCAGTTTGAGGAAAACGTTGCTGCGGCCGCCCTCCGTCAACTCGCCTTCCTGATTGAAAAACAGCATATCGAAAGCGCCCAGCTGTTGCGCTTGTTGCCAGGCTTGATCATAGCGCTGCCGCACACTGGTTTTATGCCGCAGAAACAAGTCGCCGGATTGCATCGGCACCGGTGCGATCAATACACTGACAGGCGTTTCAAGGCTTCCCAGCTCCGCACTCTGCAGGTTGCAATTGCCATCTGCAGACAAGGTCAGCCGCAGCCGCTGAGGGCCTGTGGCCGGCAAACTCGCGCAATGCGCCTGCAGCGCCGCACGCAATATTTTGTCGTTATAGGGAAAACCGAAATAGACCGCGGAAGCCTGCAAACGCTGCAAATGCAAATCCAGATGACGGCAACCGTCCGCGTGGGTGGCGTAAATGGTTTCGAACAAGGAAAAATCGCCGCCCATGCCGGTCAGGAATTTTGCTTTCAATGCACATTCGTCATATTCCTCGGCTGCCACGCTGTCGTGCACGATACCGGCGCCGACGCCCATCTCACCTCGGCGAATGCTGGCGCCATATAAGCCATCCCGCGCGGCCGCTTGCAGCCACAAGGTCCGGATCGGTACCGACAAACAGAAATCGCCAAACCGATGGCCCGCCTGCTCCGCATCGAACCAGCCTATCGCACCGGTGTACAGGCCGCGCGGATCGGGCTCCAGTTCATCAATGATTTGCATGGTGCGATGTTTAGGCGCGCCAGTAATCGAACCGCAGGGATACAGCGCCTGGATCACCGCGCTGAGGCTGACATCGTCACGCACCTGCGCCTGCACGGTGGAAGTCATTTGCAGCACGGTATTGAACTGCGTCACCTCGAATAATTGCGGTACACGCACCGAACCCGGGACGGCGATGCGCCCCAGGTCATTTCGCAGCAAATCGACAATCATCAGGTTTTCCGCCAGATTCTTGGGATCCGCGGCGAGCGCCTTGGCAGCCAGGCGATCCTGCTCTGCGTTGCCGCTGGCGGCGGCGGTTCCTTTCATCGGACGCGCAGTCAACACGCCTGCAGCATGCCGTACGAACAGTTCCGGCGACAGCGACACAACCGCAGCGCCGTCGGCTAGCTGGATCAGGCTGCCGTACGGCACCGGCTGGCGCAGCCTCAGTTGTCGATACAGGGCGACAGGACTGCCGTAGACGTCGAAACGCAGGCGGTAGGTGTAATTCACCTGATAGGTATCGCCGGCTTCGATGTAGGCGTGAATCTTGGCGATGGCGGCAGCAAATTGCTCAGCGCTGACATTGGGCTGCAGGTTCGCGATGCCGGCGCCGGCTTCAGCCTGGTTTGATTCCGCTGCCTGGCGCTGTGCCAGCCACGCATCTACCTCGGCATCGTTCAAATGTTCGCAGTTGGAAAATAACAGAATTTGCGCCAAAGGCAGCGCCTGCACAACTTGCTGCCGAGGCCGGACATGCTGCAGACCAATCCCCAGCTCGTAAGTAAACAAGGTCACCGCGTGCAAACCTTCCCGCAAGGCTTGCTGCATTTGTTCGATCAGCACCGGCAGCTGATCCGCCTCAAAACAATGCAGACTGCGGACGTTGCCAGTATACAAACGCGACAGGCACGACAACCGGGATGATTGCGACTGCGCAGCCGTCGCACTGCTGTCATCCAGCAATGCGAAACACTCGGTCGATGAGAGAGACGTGTTGATCATGATTCTTGAAAAATACGATGGATAGCCAGCGGAACAGCCTGCATGCTACCTGATCGGTGAGGGATAGTCTAAACCGCTATAATTATGCTCTTTTAAGCAGGGTTGGCAGGCTTTCCTGCCCACCCGGCCCACCTACCGTCCCTCATGGCCATATCCCGCGTCTTCCTCACGCCACTGATCGTGGCTTGCGCCTTGTTCATGGAAAACATGGACTCCACCGTGATCGCCACCTCGTTGCCGATGATGGCGCATGATATGGGAGAGAGTCCGATTGCGCTCAAGCTGGCGATGACTTCCTATCTGGTCAGCCTGGCGGTATTCATCCCCGTCAGCGGCTGGATGGCCGACCGCTTTGGCGCGCGCACGGTTTTCCGCAGTGCGATCGGAGTGTTCATGCTCGGTTCGATCCTGTGCGGCATATCCAACACGCTGGCAGAATTTGTCTCAGCCCGTTTCCTGCAAGGGGTGGGCGGCGCCATGATGGTGCCGGTCGGACGACTGGTGATCTTGCGCACTACCTCCAAGGCGGAACTGGTGCGCGCCCTCAGCTACCTGACTATCCCGGCTTTGCTGGGCCCGGTGATCGGGCCACCGCTGGGCGGCTTCATCACCACCTATTTTCACTGGCGCTGGATCTTCTTCATCAATATTCCGATCAGCATTCTCGGCATTTACCTGGCTACCCGCTATATCGAGAACCTGCGCAGCGACGACACCGTTCCGCTCGACTGGATCGGCTTCCTGCTGTCTGCCATCGGCTGTTCGACACTGATGTTCGGCCTGGCCAGCGCCGGCCGCCACTTGGTCGCCGGCGATGTTTCGCTGATTTGCGTGGTGGTCGGCACGGTCAGTTTGCTGGCGTACGTGTGGCATGCGTTCCGTACCCCGCATCCGCTGATCAACCTGCGGCTGCTGCAAATCCCTACACTGCGCATGAACGTCTTCGGCGGTTCTCTGTTCCGCATCGGCGTGGGTGCGTTGCCGTTCTTGCTGCCGCTGCTGTTCCAGCTAGGCTTCGGCCTGACGCCGTTCCAGTCCGGCCTGCTGACTTGTGCTTCGGCAGCAGGCGCCATTTTTGTCAAAACCATGACAACGACCGTGCTGAAAAAATTCGGCTTCAGGAGCGTGCTGGTCTATAACACGCTGCTTGGCGCGCTGTCGATGGCATTGTTCGGCGTGTTGAAAGTCGATTCGCCGCATATCTTCATCATCCTCATGCTGCTATTGGGAGGCTGTGTGCGTTCGATGCAATTTACCAGCCTGAATGCCATTGCCTACGCTGAGATCGACCAGCGCCAGATGAGCCAGGCCACAAGTCTCACTAGCGTCGCCCAGCAACTGGCGATTGGCCTGGGCGTTACCGTCGGTGGCTTTGCGCTGCAGGTATCGAATCAGGTTCAGGGCCACGCGACGCTGGTCAGCGCCGATTTCTGGCCGGCGTTCCTGCTGATCGCCCTGATCGCTTTGGCTTCGCTGCCGTTTGCCTTGAAACTGCAGCCGGATGCCGGCGCGGAATTGTCAGGCCGCCGCGCTTGATCCAGTAGAGCCCGGGTTAAAACCCGGGCCAGAACCTAATCGAAACGCAAGTTGTACAAGACTTCAAGGCCGTTGATGGTGCCGCCGCGCATCACCATCGACCAGCGCCGTGAAAATTGCCAGGTCACTTTCAAGATGCTGGCAGCGCTGGTCAGGCTCTGCTCGTAACCCAGGTTGATTTTCTCGGTGATGGCCTTGCCCAGGCTCACAACCTGCTCGTTCTCGATGCCGGAATCGCTGGAACCGATCGAGAATTCGTCAAAGCCGATACCCTGAGCAATCTTCTTGCCGCCGTAATTCCCCAGCAGCGCCAGCGCTTGCCCGGCGGCCTGACGCTGTCCCAGCGCGGAACTGTCGCTGCCATGGCCAAACATCAGCCAGGACAGTTTTTCCTCATCCGATACATTCGGCTCCGACACCAGTTTGACCCGCAGATTGGATGGATTGCCGGTAATCTCCGCCCCAGCCTCGACTTCCTGGTTGCGCTTCATGGCGAGGATATTGATATTCGGATTGTCGATCGGCCCGTGGAAATTGATCAATCCGCGTTCAATCGCCAGCTTGCGGCCGAATACCTCGTAGCTTCCGCTTGCCACCCGAATCGTGCCGGTAGCGCGCAGCGGCTGGTAAGGCTCGCTACGAACCTGCATCGCGCCACGCAACAGGATATCGGCGCCGCTGCCGCGGAAACGGAAATCGTTGCCGAAATCGACCTCCACATTCATCACCGGCGTCGCGCCGCCGGCCGGTTTCTCTGCGGCTTTGGCTAAACGTTCCTGTTCCGTCAACGGCGTCGCGCGCGCTTTGACATCCTTACGCACGATGACCACGTCATCCCCCAGCACCGGCGCACTACTCTTCGGTAAATCGAACAAGGCGCTGTCAACGGTGAATTTGCCGTCCACGTGCAACTGTTCCTTGACGTTGGCAATCTTGGCCTGACCGGACACCATCAGCTGGCGATCCGGGCTGGCAAACAGTTGCAGGCGATCGGCAATCACGCTGGCGGTCAGATCGGGATTGTCGTGGCCCAGCTGCAGCCTGCCGGAGGCGCGTATGGTGCCGTCGCCGCCGTGGAATTCCAATTGCTGCAAATCGACCACGTTGTTGGCCAGATTCAGGCGCGCAGTACCGTCTTTCAATTTGATTCCCTGGTCGAACAGGGTGACGGCAAGCTTGTCGCCTGTGACTTTGCCTGACAACATCGGCTTGCCGAGCTGGCCGGCCAGATTCAGATCCAGCGCAAGGCTGCCGTCCAGCGCCACCTGTGGCCCGATCAGCGCGCCGATGGGTTTCAGCTGCGGCACCTCCAATTTAGCCTGGCCGGACAAAGCCGAGCTGTCGCTGACAGTCCAGCTGCTGCCGTTACGCTGCAAAGCCAGCTGCAATTGCGTATTCAAGGTACCGATCCTGGATGCCGCCAGCTGGCTATCCAGCTTGACCTGTCCGGACTGCAGGTCTGCACGCAGTTTCAACTCAGACAAACCCAGGCTGATATCGCCGCGCCCCGGATTGATCCGTAAATCGCCGCTGCGGCGGGCGATCTGCAGATAGCCCGCCAGATTCTCAGCCAGCGAAAAGTCCCAGCTGCTATCCAGCACCAGATCCGTCTTCAAAGGTAATTCCGGACCGCCGAATTCGCGCACCAAGCCAAGTATGGTTGCCACATTAAGCGCGTTGATGGCGCCGGCCGAACGAATTTTTCCATTATCGTAATTGAAATTCTTTAAATCGATTTGCGCATCTGCCACATTCAAACGCGTCGCACCAAGCACCAGGCGGCCGGCCTCGGCATTAATCGTCAACGGCGCCGCGAGACTGATGCGCGGCGCTCCCTGGTTTTGCAATTCGCTGAGCTGCCCGTGCCAGCCGTAACCTGCATTGCTCTCGCTCAGTTGTCCCTGCGCGGCCATGGTCAGATGCAAAGGCTTGCCACGCAGTGCGCCGCTAGTGTCCAGTTTCAAGGTATGCGCGCCATAGGTACCGGCCAGGTTCAGGTTCAATTTATCCAGCGCCATGTCGGTGCTGTGCAAGCCACGCCCCTCGACGCTGACAGCCAGCCGGTTATTGGCTGAATTCAGCCCGGCGTTCAAGTCTGCCTGCACATCGGCCTGCCCTGAAAGGCTGTCTATCCGATGTTCGCCGTAGGCTAATTTTTCGGCACGGTACGAAGCTTGTATATTCGGTTTTTGCATGGTGCCTCTGACCTGGCCGTCCAGATGCACGGCGCCGGAGAGGCCGATGCCCAGGCCCTGCAACTGCGGAGCATCGATTTTCAGGTCGAGGCGATCGCCGGCGGCGCCAAAACTGCCCTTGGCCAGCAACTCGTTACCGGCCACCGACAATGCAACGTCGCTGGGCAACAAGCGCATCCCGGCCAGATTGAGCACGCCATTACCGGTCATCGGCAATTGATCGTAGCGGCTATCCTTGATGACGAACTTGAGCTTCAGTTTCAGTTCGGGCGCCAGGTTGCCGCTGGCGTCGATATCCATATTGATATTTGCCGTCGTCGCCTGCGGGTGGGATTTGGCGCCTTTCGGCTGCGTGGCAGCATTGCTGTTGATCCAGAGGAAAGGATTGAAATCGCGCAAATTTCCTTTCACAGCGTAAGCCATGTCCGCATCGCGGCTCAAATTGCCGCTGATATCCAGATGTGCCGGTCCGGCCGCCAGTTGCGCCGTCTTGACGGCAATCTGTTTGGCGTCGATCAGCGTTTCCAGTTTCGCCTGGTAGGTGGCGTCTGCCAGATTCAAGCTGATTTGCTGGCTTTCGGGCATCAACTTGATATTGACTGGCCCGCGCAGTTGCGACGGCTTCAATTTGCCATGCAAGGCTTGCAGATCCAGGCCGGCGATGTCGAAGTTGAATTCACCGTTGTTTTTATTTTTACCGTCGCTGTGGTATTCACCTTGGCCGCTGATGCTAGCGTTCTTCAATAATTTCAACTGCAGGCGGGATAACTGCTGGGTCCGGGTGTCCAGCTGCAACTCAGCGCTGGCGCTGACCAGCGGCAAACGATCCTGATCCAAAGCACCTGCCATTGCGTTGGTAATCGTGATCGGGCCACTCACCGTCAGCGCCGCCAGATCTATACTGGCTGATGCGCTCCCAGCAGCGTCAGCTGGCGGCGCCAATGGCTTCAGCGCCACCTGCAGGCTCAAATCGGCTTGCGGCGCACCGCTGCTGAACAGTTTCGGATTGATGTGCGTCGCGTTCAATTCAAGCTGCTGAAACGGAATGGGCGCAAACGGTGTTGCAGCAATCTTGGCAGTGCCGCTTAACTTGTCGCCGCGCGCGTTCAAGTCTATATTCAGCGCCGCCAGGTCGCCGGATAAGATCGCATCCAGTTGATATTTTTCTTTTTGGTATTCACCGCTCAACTCGGCTCCGCCACTCAGCGCATACGGTTGCACACCGTTCAAGCTGAGTTTCGCGCTGGCCTTGCCATACGGCGTGTCCAGCCGTTCCAGGAACAGATTGTGCTGTATCCGGTCCGACTCGCCGTGCAATTGCAGATGACTCAGTTCGGTCGTGGTCAGGCCTTGGTGCAAAGACAGCTTGTTCAGCGAAATATCGTTGAGAACCAGTTGTAGCGGCAGTTCCAGGCTGGTCGGCATGACGGTCGGCTGCGGTGGTGTCGGCTCTAGCCGGGCATCGACATTACCGACATGCAGATAAGCGACCGTCAGCTTGAACGGTGACCGGCTAAGCTGCCACCTGGCATCGATGCGGTCAATCGTGTACTGCTGGGTAGCATCACGGTACACCAGATTGCGCAACTGCAAACCGTCTGCCACAGTGCCACCGGCCAGCTGACCGGATAAATTACCGTGCATTGCCCAGGTGCCTAACTGCCACAAGGCCCGTGTGCCGGATTCTGAACGGACGCCGAAAATTACCGCAGCAACAAGCAAAATCAACAGCATCAGGCATGCCGCAAGCGAGCGCCACAACCAACGCAAGCGGCTGCGGCCGCCGTCGGGACCTGGCGGCAGGCTGGTTGATTCTGGAGAGTTGGTTGCTGCCTGAGTCATGCGTTCAATCTCTTGCGTTTGAGCTTAAAAAAGAAAAAATCAGAAGGCGATGCCGAGCGAAATATGGGGCCGGAATTGTTTGGCCTGAACGCCATAGGCAAGGTCGAGATTCACAGTGCCGACCGGGCTCCGATAGCGTACGCCGACGCCGGTGCCGACCTTGGTAGACCTTTCTCCCCAACTATCGGTAGCACTGCCAATATCGTAAAACAAGGCGCCGCCCCATTGCTGGGTGAGCCAGTGCTGATATTCAGCGCTGCCGGTCACCATGTACTTGGTCGGATAGACGGTACCGTTTTGCGAATTGCCGATGCTGTCATAACTATAACCGCGTACCGATTCATTGCCGCCGGCGCGGAACAGCAAGGAAGCCGGCACCGAGGCGCTGGAACCGGCGGTAAATACGCCACCCAGTTCCGTACGCAAAATCACGACGTCGCGTTTTGCGACAGGGAAATATTGTTTATAACGGCCATCAGCACGGAAAAAAGTCTGGTCGGTCAGCAAACCCTTCAAGGCGAAGCCGGTTTGTATCGAAAAGATATGGCCGCTGCGCGGGAAAATGGGATCGTCGACAGCTCGCCGGACCCAGGCAAAACCGGGAACCAGGGCCTGATGCTCTCCCGGCCGAACCACGGTATTCGGCGGCAGGGTTGCACCGTCAATCTGCTGCAGGCGGTCGCGATAATAATCCAGGGTCAAGGCAGTATCATAATTCTCCAGCGAGCGCGCACGCTTGAGTCCGATTTTCATGCTGCGCAAATCGACGCCTTGCAAGGTAGTCCTGTCATACGAACCGTTGACGCCGTTGACGAAACTGCGCGTATCCGGCGGCATCGACAAATCAAGCGAGCCGTATTGCCGGCGCTGTTCAATCTTGGTCTGGGCGTCGAACACCCACGCTTTGCCGAAAACATTGTAATTGGTGTACCGGCCCTGCACCTGTGCCCCGGTATCGGAAGCATAGCCAAGCCCGGTGCGCAGCCTCTGCGTCGGGAACTCGGTTACCTGGACATTGACTGGCGTTTCTTGCGCATGCGCCGGATCATCGTCAATGCTGACGATTACATTACCGAAGTATGGGGTGTTCTGGATCTGCCGCTGCAGCAACAGCAAACGGTCGACGCTGTATTCTTCTCCCACCTGCAAGGGATTGACGTTCTCGATAATGCTGGCCGGATAACGTTTGGTGCCGGTGATATGCAACGCTCCCAATGTAAATCCGGGGCCGCTGTCATATTGCACCGAGAGTTCGGCGTCGTTGTCTTCAGGCGTGATCCGGGCTTCCGAACGGGCGATCCTGGCTGCCGGATAGCGCTTCTTGAGCAGCACCTGCAAGCCGTTCTCCTTGGCGGTCGCCCAGTCAGCCTGGCGAAACGGCTGGCCGGCCGGCAAACGCCAGTTCTGCTGTATCTGCAGCACACGCTCAGGCACCTCGGTAGCGGCGCTGCCGATCACATTGATGGTGGCGGCGGACACCATGGTGCGTTGTTGCGGATCGATTTTCAGGTGGATCGTCTTGATCTCGCCTGGCACTACCGTAACGGTGGTTTTAGGTGAGAAATAACCTTCGGTCGAAGTCAGTTGGGTGACGTGCTCGTCCACCGTGTCAATCAGGAATTTCAATTGATCTTCGCTCAAATCCTGGCGATCCTTGTAACGCGACAGATCCAGATGCTGTTCAAGCAAGGCCTTTAATTCAGCCGGGGCTTCGATCTCGACCCGATACGTGGCGTTGGCGCTAATCGTACTCAGGCAGAGCAAGCCTAAAACCACGCCACAGGCAGATGGTTTCAACCAGCTTGAGGACATGCGGATACATTTCAGCATGCGTGGCAACCTGCAGATGAACACTGCATGTCAGTTTTTATCAGGAAAACCAGTAAGAGCATAAGCAGACGAAATGGCAGAAGCAACGGTAGCGGAGGATCATTTTAACAAACATTGTTTTTGTATTGCAAAAACGACATTACCCCTTTAACGTCATTGTATTGGATGCTCCGTTCCCATGGCGCGATGTAACATGATTTAACCTCGATTAATCAGGGTACATCGGCCATCGGTTATCCAGCCAACAGTTACTCGGGGTAAGTCATTTTTGCCGGCTGCACCCATTCGGCGAACTCTTGTTCCGTCACGTAGCCGAGCGCCAGGGCCGCCTGCTTCAGCGTACTGCCGTCATGGTGCGCATGCTTGGCGATTTGCGCCGCACGGTCGTAACCGATGTGTGGCGCCAGCGCGGTCACCAGCATCAGCGAGCGCTCCATCAATTCGGCAATCCGGTCGCGATTGGCGCCGATACCGTCGGCGCAATGCTGCTCGAAACTGGCCATGCCGTCGGCCAGCAGGCGCACGCTTTGCAGGAAATTATGCGCAATCAGAGGTTTGAATACATTTAACTCGAAATTACCGGAAGCACCGCCGAAATTAATCGCCACATCGTTGCCGAACACCTGGCAACACAACATGGTCAACGCTTCGCATTGGGTCGGGTTAACCTTGCCGGGCATGATGGAGCTGCCAGGTTCGTTCTCCGGAATGCTGATTTCGCCCAGGCCGGAACGCGGACCGGATGCCAGCCAGCGCACATCGTTGGCAATCTTCATCAGGGCAGCGGCCAATGTTTTCAAGGTGCCGTGCGCCGCAACCAAGGCATCGTGCGCTGCCAGCGCAGCAAATTTATTGTCGGCAGTGCGGAACGGCAAGCCTTCCGTCTTGGCTAACTGGGCGGCAACCCGGCTGCCGAAATCCTTAGGCGCGTTGAGTCCGGTGCCTACCGCGGTACCGCCGGCGGCCAGGTCGCACAAAGGCTCCAATGTGGCCTTGATGATTTTTTCTGCATGGTCTAGTTGGGCAACATAGCCAGAGAATTCCTGGCCTAATGTCAGCGGCGTCGCATCTTGCAGATGGGTGCGGCCGATCTTGACGATATCCTCAAAATCCACCGATTTCTTATGCAAGGTCGCACGCAGTTTTTGCAGCGCGGGCAATAATGCGTTGGCGATGCCGAGCGCAGCGGCGACATGCATCGCCGTCGGAAAGATATCGTTCGATGACTGGCTAAGATTGACCGCATCGTTGGGATGCACCAGACGTGATTCGCCACGCACGCCGCCAAGAATTTCCGAAGCGCGATTGGCCAGCACCTCGTTCATGTTCATGTTGCTCTGGGTGCCGGAACCGGTCTGCCAGATGGATAATGGAAACTCATCCGGATGTTGCCCCGCCACCACCTCTTGCGCCGCCTGCATGATGGCGGCGGCCTGGGTTTTCGATAGCTTGCCGAGATCCAGGTTGACTTGCGCGCAGGCTTGCTTGACGGCTGCCAGCGCCACGATCAGCTCGGGCGGCATGCGCTCGCTGGAAATATGGAAATGATGCAGGCTGCGCTGGGTCTGTGCGCCCCACAGCCTCTCATCCGGGACTTCGATCTTGCCAAAGGTATCGCGTTCGATTCTGCTGGTAGTCATTTCAGCTCCATAAAAGTGGCGAGGCCCGACACTGCGATACTTCAGTCACTGCAGTCACTGCAGTCACTGAAGTAACATTCAGGCCGTCAACAAAGTCTTATGGTAATACTTTTCCTTCGCGCAGGATTATTTCGATGTCGGCAGCCGATACCGGCTCGCTGAAATAGAAACCTTGCATTTCATCACAGCGATGACGTTGCAGGTAAGACAGCTGCTCTTGCGTTTCAACCCCCTCGGCAATCACTTGCAAACGCAGGTTGTGGGCCAGAGAGATGATCGAGGCGACGATCGCAGCATCGTCCTGGTCGACCGTGATATCGCGCACAAAGGATTGGTCGATCTTCAATGCATCGATCGGGAAACTCTTCAGATAGGCCAGGCTCGAATAGCCGGTGCCAAAATCATCAATCGACAATTGCACGCCTATCGATTTCAGGTCGTTCAGAATACCCACGGCCAGCTCGACATCCGTCATCACCAGGCTTTCGGTCAATTCGATTTCGAGATAGTGCGGCGCCAGTCCGGTAGCTTCCAGCATCTCGGCAACCTGCTGCACCAGGTTTTGCTGGAAAAACTGGCGCGTCGACAGGTTCACCGACATCCGCAAATACCCCAGGCCCATGCGCTGCCACGCCTTGTTCTGCTCGCAAGCGGTGTGCATCACCCAGGCGCCCATCTGTACGATCAGGCCGGTTTCTTCCGCCAGGTCGATGAAACGCGTGGGCGAAATCATGCCCAGTTGCGGATGTTTCCAGCGAATCAGCGCTTCCATGCCGACCATGCGGCCGGTACGCAAATCCACTTGCGGCTGGTAGTAGAGCAGTAATTCCTTACGTTCCAGCGCATTGCGCAAATCACCCTCGATCCGCAGGCGTTCAAGCGCGCGTTCATTCATCGCCGCCGTGTAGAACTGGTAATTGTTATTTCCCATTTCCTTGGCGCGATACATGGCGATATCGGCATGCTTGAGCAAGCTGTCAGGGTCGGTACCGTCATTCGGGTAGACTGCCACGCCGATGCTGCAGCTCAGGAAAAAATCATAGCCTTCAATTTGCAAGGGACGCGCAATCGCATCCATCATCCGTTGAATCAAGCCCACGCTCAGCTCTTCATCAAGACGCTCCGGCAAGATCAAGACAAATTCATCGCTGCCCAGCCGCGCTATGGTGTCAGCTTCGCGGGTGAACGCTTTCAGGCGGCTGGCGACCTCTTTCAGCAACAGATCGCCGGCATTGTGCCCGAGCGTATCGTTGACGAATTTAAAGCGGTCCAGATCGACGAACAACACCCACACCCTGTGGCCGTATAGCTCGCCATAGACAATCGACTGGCTCAGGCGATCGCTCAGCACATTGCGATTGGCGAGGCCGGTCAAGGTGTCGTGGCGAGCCTGATGCTCCAGCTCGGCCTCGTAACTCTTCATTTCCGTGATGTCGTACAGAGACGTGACGAAGTGGCTGACGCGGCCGGAACTATCCTTCACGGGCGCAACGTAAAGCTCGTTCCAGAACAAGGTGCCGTCCTTGCGATAACTGCGGAACACGGTATTCGCAGTGCGCTTTTCGCGCAGGGCGGCGCGAATTTCTTCCAGGCCGATCTGGTCGTGGTCGTCGCCATGCAGCATTTCCAGGTTGCGGCCGATCATATCCCTGGCGGAATAACCGGTAATCCGTTCGAATGCGGGATTGACATATTCCACCTGATAATCCGGCAATTTGGCGCTGGAAATGATGATGGCGTTCGCACTCGATTCGATGGCGCGCTCGCGCAGCTGCAAGGCATCTTCGGCGCGCTTGCGGGCGACGATGTCCTCTTTCATCATTTGCGTCGCCAGCTTGACTTGCTGGGTACGGGCGTCCACCAGCCGCTCGATCCGCTTGGAGCGCGTCGATAGAAAATACAGATAGGCGGCTCCCATCCAGCTCAGCAAACTACCTAGCAGCAATACCAGGAGCGATCCGACATTCTTCTTGGTGAATACGCGCGCCGGCGCCGAGGCCTCTATAAACCAGGATTTGCCGGCAAGTTCAAACGTTTGCGACATGTCTTGCGGCGCGTCATACAGCAACCAGGCAGGCAGCCAGTCGCTGGTATTTGACGGCTTGGCCAGGTTACCCTGGCGATAAACCAGGGTGTCGTCCTCCGGCTTGGCGCTGGCATAGACCCGAAGATTGAAATCTTCACGCGCCTGCACGCCGTCGCGGGCCAGGATATTGTTGACGAAAGCATCGGCGCGCAATGCCGCACTGGTAAAGCCGACCAATGCACGACGGCGATCGTCGACGCTATCCAAGACCGCACCGTGCTGATAAACCGGCATCAGGACCATCATGATCAGCTTGCTGCCGTTCTTAGGCTTTTGCTCAAACAGATCGGTAGAAGCCGGCAAACCGGTATCGCGTGCGCGGTTCGCGGCTTCGCTCTGAACTTTGCTGGTTGCCACATCCATGGCAAACGCACCTTCATTGCCGGCCATCGGCTCAAGAAATTCGACCACCCGATATTCATCGTGCCCAGCTGCCGGTTCCGGCTTGCCGTCGCTTAATTGCCGAATCGAAAAATCAGGATAATGTTTACGTATCTCTGCTTCATAAGCAGGTCGTTGGGCCGCGCTCACCAGGCGCTGAAAACCCAGCGACTTGATATAAGGAGCGCGGACCAGCATCGGTGCAGTAAAAGTGTGGAATTGTTCGCGAGTGACGCCGTCCACAGTGACGAACAGGCGATTGACGGTTTCCAGTTCATGCACCAGGCCATCCAGGCCATCCACCACGGACTTAAGATGGCCACTGGCAAGACGTCGGAATTCGGCATCCATCTTCTCGTATTCGAGGTGACGAACGGAAACAAACAAGCCGAGAGTAATCGCCAAGCCCAATATCAAACTGGACAAAGAAGCAATGGGTATGAAGATTGACGAACCACGACGAAACATTTCTACTCCACTGCGAACAATAGGCGAAATATTACACGGTCTTATTACCCGATAACGTCGCTCGAGGATTTCTTTTTAGTATCACAAGACAACTAAAAGCCACAGAGAAAGAATCGCAGCCGTCGCAGATGAGAAATCAGGGCGATTTCGGTGTTTCGGCCTCAGGCAACAAGCAACCCTGCAAAATTTGCAGATCGTTGTCTTTCGCGAAATTGACTACAAAATGGTAGGCCAAAGGTTCGATCTGGCGCAGATCTTCATTGACGACTACCGACCGCACACCATTCAGCAGCACCGGCCGGACGTAGGGCGAATACTGCAGATGCGCGTTGCGGCCGCCCGATCCTTCCGGGCGAAAACAGGCCATGACGCCGCACAAGCGCTCGGCCCAGTCGCTGGGCCGAAACTGCCTGCCATCGCTGGTGATACCTTGAATAAAAAATTCGCGGGAGGGGGTGTCAGGGGATTGGATAGGTTCTGCCATGCGTACAGCTCGTTTCTTCTATAACGCTTGCTACAGACATTGCTTTGCCTCGGGTAGAAGCAAGCTACTAGTTTTGCGTAAGTGATTCTTACGTATTATATCTTATAGAAGACTTACGCACCATCTCGCGTAGCGTGGACACGCCTTTGTGCCCACCCTGCATCGTTGATTTACCCGAGCCACACTGCGGCCGACAACAGCAGCAACAAGAACATCCACAGCAACAGGGCACGCCAAACCAGGCCTACCGTACTTTGCAAGGCGCGCGGGGTGGGAATATCGCCCGGCGGGCTTTCGCTTTCCATGGCGGTCGAATCCACTGTCGACGCATCGGCCGGCAGGATCGAAATCGCGGTTTCCGGTGGTGCGCCCAGCAACACGCCCATGGCGCCGCCGCCGGTAGACAAAATGATGCCGTCCGTCTCATTTTTCCAGCGATCGGCAAAATTACGCCAGGCGTAGATCGCATCTTCGAAATTACCGACTACCGCAAAGGCCGCTGCTGTCATACGCGCCGGAATCCAGTCTATCCAATAAAATGCCTGGGCCGCAAAACGTCCAAAAGCTTCATTGTGCATGTGATCCGGTTCATTCCAGCCGCGCGCCAGATACTCGGCGATGCGGTACATCACGGCACATGCCGGGCCAACCGGCATGAGGAACCAGAAGAACACGCCGAACACATGGCGATGCGTGGTGATCAGCGCCTTTTCCACGGCGATGCGGGAGATTTCACTGACATCCATGTCGGTGGTGTCGAGCTTGGTCCATTCGGCCAGCAAGGTTCGCGCCGTGGCGTCGTCGCCAGTATTGAGGGCCAGTTGAATCGAGCTGAAGTAATGGCTGTAATGGCGGAAGCCGAGGGTCAGATACACGATCAGGACATTCCAGAGCAGTGCCGCCCAGGCCCCGATATGCACGCATAACCAATAGATCAACGCGGTCGGGACGGTGAGTGCCAGTATCACGCAAAACCAGCCCAGCCGGCCCTGACGCGCCTGACCTGCATTAAACGATGCCTCTATCTTGTTCGCGAAATGCTTGACCCATGCATAGACGGGATTGTCCGCGCGCAGCGGTTTCAGTTGCTCGATCAGCAATGCAAACAGAATAGAGAGAAATGTCATTAACCAGCCCTATAAATCAATCGACGGCGCCAGCAGCGGCGCGGCAAGATCGGCACCCATATCCGCCATATCGCGGTCCATTAGCGTTGCCATAACATCTAAAATTGCAGTATCCCATACGATAACGCAGCACACGCACAGAATCAAACTTGTACTGAACTTGTTTTCCGTGCCTGCCACGCATTTGGGCGCTGCACAATGAATCTAAGCCCGGAGAAAATGAAACAGATTCCTTAACATCGCAGCAGTCGCTCCCCAAATGAAGAAGCGCTCATAGGGCATCGCATAAAAGGTGCGGCGATAACCATCCGGCAGATCGATGCTGCGCAACTGATGGTTTAGGCCATCCATCAGGAATGCCAGCGGGACTTCAAAGATTTCAGCTACTTCGTTTGGATCGGCCCGCAAGCTGACTGGCGGATTGACCAGGCACACCACTGGCGTTACGCGATAGCCGGTGCCGGTAAAATATTCCGGCAAACTGCCGATCACCTCGACCTGGCGGCGCGCCAGGCCGATTTCCTCTTCGGCTTCACGCAGCGCGGTTTCAATTGGCGAGGCATCGCTCTGCTCCATGCGCCCACCGGGAAAACTCACTTGCCCCGCATGATCGGTCAGGTGGGCGGCGCGCTGGGTAAACAACAGCGTCGGCTGCTGCTCGTGCATGACAATGGGAATCAACACCGATGCCGGCGTTACCGGCTTGTCCTGCTGCTGCGCCATGCGTTGCACGGTATGGCTATCCAGGTGCTCCGGATGCCATTCCGGCCGCTGCGCGAAACGCTGACGCAGCCACGCGGCATTCATCCTTTCGGGCGCCAACGCAGATTCACCGGCAACCGCATCAACCGGCAACATCAGGGGATCGAAAGTCAATTTAACCAAGAAAATTCCTCTAGCAATCTTTTCAATACTTTACCGCGATGGCAGCGAAGGAGCTATCCCGGTCACAGATAATAACAATTAACGCTATTTTACTTTGCGGCAACTATTTAGTGGGGATCATGCGATAGCTTGCAGCAAACATAAATCTCAAATGCAAAAAGGGGCACCTGACGGCGCCCCTTTTTTATGCAATACCTATGCCTGCATAACAACCACTTACTCTGCTGCTGGTGCAGCCTTTGCAGTGTTGCGACGCTGTGGCAATTTTTCCTTGATACGTGCCGATTTACCGGAACGCTCACGCAGGTAGTACAGCTTGGCGCGACGGACATCGCCGCGACGCTTGACTTCGATCGACGCGATCAGTGGCGAGTACAGTTGGAATGTACGCTCAACGCCTTCGCCGGAAGAAATCTTACGGACGATGAAGTTGGAGTTCAGACCACGGTTACGACGCGAAATCACAACGCCTTCGTAAGCCTGAGCACGCTTGCGCGTACCTTCAACTACGTTAACGCTGACGATGACAGTATCGCCTGGTGCGAATTCAGGGATATTTTTGGCAAGGCGAGCAATTTCTTCTTGCTCAAGTTGTTGGATCAAGTCCATTTTTAGCTCCATATACCATCTTGCTGACGCCAATTGTGCAAAGCACTGCTCAGTAGAGGATGGGGTTAATACACAGGTGGCCGGCTGGCCTCCCCTTGGTACTGCTTTACTGCATACTACTAACTACAACCCGGCGATCAAGCACTTTCGTACTTAACCTGAATTCCGTAAAAACTTTTCATCGGCTGCACTCAGCAAACCGGCAGCGCGTATCTTCTGAATCAGATCCGGCCGTTTCTTTGCCGTGGCAGACAGCATTTGCTGACGCCGCCATTTTTCGATTTCAGCGTGATGCCCGCCCATCAAGACCGGCGGCACTGCTACGCCTTCATACTGTTCCGGCCGGGTGTAATGCGGACAATCCAGCAAGCCATTGACAAAACTGTCTTCAACTGCCGATGCGCCGTCATTCAATACCCCGGGCAACTGCCGGATCACCGCATCCATCAAAGCCATCGCCGGTAATTCGCCGCCGGACAAAACGAAATCGCCAAGGCTGATTTCTTCATCCACGCAACGATCCAGCAAACGCTGGTCAACCGCTTCATAACGGCCACAGAGCAATACCAAACCAGGTTCGGTACGCAATTCCATGACGCGCTGATGCGTCAGTGGCCGGCCTTGCGGTGACAGATAGACTACTCTCGGTGCAGGCAGGCTTTGCTGCAGCTGACGCGCCTTGGCTGCTTCAATCGCAGCTTCCAGCGGCTTCGCCATCATCACCATGCCGGGGCCGCCGCCATAAGGCCGGTCATCCACGGTACGATGATTGTCGGTCGTGAAATCACGCGGATTCCACAAAGCCAGCTCGCATCTTTTTTGTTCAAACGCACGCCGGGTAACACCCGATTGCGTCAATGCAACAAACATTTCGGGAAACAGTGTGACGACATCAAATTGCATACCGCGCACCTTTTTGTTTCGCTTGCGATCTTGTTTGCTGCTTTAGCTGCCTGGAGCCGATGCTCGATTCAAGCCTGGAATTAATAATCCAGTCCCCAGTCAACCGTGATTTTCTTTGCTGCCTGATCCACCGTCTTGACGAACTGCTCAACAAACGGGATCAATAACTCGGGGGCGGTTTTATCCTGATCTGCGACTGCCGGCACCGTAATCCGAAGAATCGGATGTGCACCGTTGTCCATCAAATCAGCGACCACGCCCAAATGCTCGCCTTGCAGATTTTCAACCACCAGGCCGATCAGATCGACCCAATAGAATTCATCATCCGAAAGCGCCGGGAAATGGCTGCGTGGAATATGAACCACACTGCCCTTCATGGCTTCGGCTGCGTCACGCCCTGCCACACCCATCAGGCGCGCCACAATGTCGCCACTGTGGTTTTTCGCCTGCATCATTTCGACATCGTGCAATTCCGGCGAGTTCTGCCGGTTCAGCCACCATGTCTTGGCGTGCAACAGTGCATCGGCATCGGCCGAATACGGTTTGATCCGCACCCAGCCATTAATACCGTAGGCGCCAGTAATGTAACCGACCACCACCAAATCTGAAGGTATTGCAGTTCCAGCTGGGGCTGTGGTCGACAAGTTTACTGACGTATTCAACGGCTCAACTGCTTAAAATTAAGCAGCTTTTTTGGCAGCGTCAGCAACCAGACGTGCAACTGTCGGCGACATTTGCGCGCCAACACCTTGCCAATGCGTCAGGCGGTCCTGAGCAATGCGGAAAGTCTCTTCTGCACCGGATGCTACCGGATTGTAAAAGCCGATACGCTCGATGAAGCGACCGTCACGGCGATTGCGCGAATCAGTAGCTACGATGTTGTAAAAAGGACGCTTCTTTGCGCCACCACGGGATAAACGAATAACGACCATAATGTTTCCAAAAAGTGTTCGAACACGGAAAAAGCCGCAAATTATAACGCAAAGTGAGCCGACCCCGCAACCAAAGCAGGCCATGGGTGTGGTTTCACTACGTCAAACAGGTATTTGCAGGGCTCCAAAACGCTATACGGCGCTATGCCGAAAGCGGGCCTGACTATCAAAGTGACATTCTATTGAAGCAGGCTGTACACTACGCCCTCAATCTGCTTTCCGACACGCATGGTGCACCCCGGAAACATCAGTGGCGATAGCCAAGCCCGTATATTAGCAATATTCCCGGCTGATGCAAGGATTGCCTGCTTATTACCTGCTTTTTGCCTGCTTATTGGCTAATTTATTACATATTCCACACATTTCATCCACCCATCCTGCCAATGACCCAATCCCACAAGAACAAGACACTCGCCACCTTCGTGGCTACCGTATTTGGCAGCTTAGGCCTGCATCGCTTCTATCTAAAGGGATTTCAAGACATCTGGGGATGGCTGCATTTTGCTACCCTGCCAATTTCCATGCTCCTTTACTTGTTTTTTAGACAAAATCAGCAAGTGGCGTTCCTGTTTGGACCGCTGATCATCTCGGGCCTGGTTGCCGTGATCGAATCGCTGGTCATAGGATTGACCCCGGATGAAAAATGGGATGCCCAATATAATGCCAACTCCGGCCGCCAATCCAACTCCAGCTGGTTTGTCGTCTTGCTGGTGGTCTTGACGCTGGGAGTCGGCGCGATTGCCTTGATCGGCTCGATTGCCCGCACCTTCGACCTTCTGTTCACTGGCGGCGCCTACGGTTGAGCTTTGAAACCAGATGCGCAGCGACACCATAAAAAAGCAGCCGCCGGCTGCTTTTTTTACGTCTGCAAAAAATCAGAACTGATCTTCCGTCAACGCCATCACACCGCTACTGCCTTCGACAATCGAGATGCGATATGCGTCGGCCTGAGACAGAATATGGTCGGCAAAGAAGCGCGCCGTACCGATCTTGGCATGATAGAAATTGCTGTCGCCCGCAGCCGACTGCAGTTTTTGCGTTGCAATCAGCGCAGCGCGGCCAAGCTGCCAGCCGCCCAACACGATGCCGGCCAGCTTCAGGTACGGCACGCTACCGGCAAACACGCCTTTGATATCGCTCTTGAGATTATCAACCACGTAGCTAACCACCTGCTCCAGTGCATCGGCGCCGCTGGCCAGTTGCTTGCCAATGGCGACCAGGTCGGCCGCTCCGCTGCCCGCCAGCTCGGCCTGGGTAGCACGCACCTGGGCAATGATGCCCTTGGCGACAGCGCCGCCATCGCGCACAGTCTTGCGGCCGATCAGGTCGTTAGCCTGGATCGCGGTGGTGCCTTCATAAATCGTCAAGATCCGCGCATCGCGATAGAACTGCGCTGCACCGGTTTCTTCGATAAAGCCCATGCCGCCATGAATCTGCACACCGGTCGACGCCACGTCGATCGACATCTCGGTCGACCAGCCTTTGACGATCGGCACCATGTATTCATAGAATGCCTGGTTCGCTTTACGCGTCGCTGCATCGGCGTGATGATGAGCAGCATCGTGAGCAGCCGCGGTGACATACGCCAACGCACGCGCCGCCTCGGTCTGCGAACGCATGCTCATCAGCATGCGCCGTACATCCGGCTGATGGATAATCGTCACGGCGCCGGCTGAACCGGCCAGGTCACGCGATTGCACGCGGTCTTTGGCGTAAGCCACTGCTTTTTGATAAGCACGCTCGGCGACGCTGATGCCTTGCAGACCAACTGCAAAACGCGCTGCATTCATCATGATGAACATGTATTCGAGGCCGCGATTCTCTTCGCCCACCAAGGTACCGACGGCACCGCCGTGGTCGCCGAACTGCAGCACCGCAGTCGGGCTGGCCTTGATGCCGAGCTTGTGTTCCAGCGAGACGCAATGGACATCGTTGCGTGCACCGGGCGAACCATCCGCATTGACCATGAATTTGGGCACGATGAATAGCGAAATACCCTTCACGCCTTCCGGCGCATTAGGGGTACGCGCCAACACCAGATGCGCGATATTCTCAGCCATATCGTGCTCACCGTAGGTGATGAAAATCTTGGTGCCGGAAATCTTGTAAGTGCCATCGCCCTGCGGTACGGCACGGGTACGCACCAGCGCCAGGTCGGAACCGGCTTGCGGCTCGGTCAGATTCATGGTGCCGGTCCATTTGCCGGATACCAGGTTTTCCAGGTAAATCCGCTTTTGCTCATCGCTACCGGCAGTCAGCAAGGCTTCGATAGCGCCGTCGCTCAATAGCGGGCACAAAGCAAAAGACAGATTGGCCGCATTCAGCATCTCTATGCACGGTGTCGCCACCAGCTTGGGCAAACCCTGGCCGCCAAATTCAACCGGATGCTGCACGCCTTGCCAGCCGGCTTCCGCAAAGGCCTTGAATGCCTCTTTAAAACCCTTGCTGGTGGTGACTTCGCCATCATGCCAATAGCTGGGCTCCAGATCTCCGCTGCGGTTTAATGGCGCTACCACTTCACTGCAGAATTTAGCATTCTCTTGCAACACTGCTTCCACGGTTTCCGGTGTCGCGTCTTCGCAACCAGGCAGTGTGCTGACCTGCTCCAGGCCAGCCAGCTCGTTCAGCACGAACAGCATGTCTTTCAACGGGGCGACATAACTCATGTGTTACTCCAAAAAATTGGGCGGCACCGCAGAGCCTGACTCTGCCAGCACCCGCAATACCACCCGTATACTTTTTACTTTCTATTTTTAACAAAACGCTGAAAGGCCTTGCTTCAAAAGCTGAGCTCCCAACGTCCTGCAAAACGCCCGTCGGCTTAACCCAGTTCGGCCACCAGTTGCGGCACGATCTCAAACAAGTCGCCAACAATACCGTAGTCGGCGACCGAGAAAATCGGCGCTTCTTCATCCTTGTTGATGGCGACGATGACCTTGGAATCTTTCATCCCGGCCAAATGCTGGATCGCGCCCGAAATACCGACGGCGATATACAGCTGCGGCGCGACGATCTTGCCGGTTTGTCCGACTTGCCAGTCGTTCGGCACGAAGCCCGCGTCCACCGCAGCGCGCGAGGCGCCCATTGCAGCACCCAGCTTGTCAGCCAGCGGCTCCAGGATCTTGAAGTTTTCAGCGGAACCCATGCCGCGCCCGCCCGATACGATGATCTTGGCTGCCGTCAGCTCAGGACGATCCGATTTGGCCAGCTCGCGCGAGACAAATGCGGATTTGCCGAAGTCGGCTGCGGCCGCGATATTTTCCACGGCGGCAGAACCGCCGCCGCCAGCAGCGTCAAAACCGGTAGTGCGAACGGTGATGACCTTGGTAGCGTCGCTCGATTGCACGGTGGCGATGGCGTTACCGGCATAGATCGGACGCTCGAATGTATCCGGGCTGTCGACCTTGGTGATTTCGGAAATCTGGCCGACGTCCAGTTTGGCGGCGACGCGCGGCAAGATGTTTTTACCGTAAGCGGTTGCCGGCGCCAGGATGTGGCTGTAGGCGGAAGCCAGCGCCAGCACTTGCTCGGTGACGTTTTCTGCCAGGCCATCGGCAAAGTAAGCTGCATCGGCGACCAGTACTTTGGTCACGCCGGCGGCTTGCGCGGCGGCTTGGGCGGCGGCGCCGCAGTTGCTGCCGGCGACCAGTACGTGGACTTCGCCGCCGCATTGGCTGGCGGCGGTAATGGTATTGAGGGTGCTGCCTTTTAATGAGGCGTTATCGTGTTCAGCAATGACGAGGGCTGTCATGTCGGCTCCAGAGTTATGTACGCTCGCCTGCATCCTTATCGTGATACGGCGCTGCGCTTGTTTCTTGAATAGGTTGTGTAGTTCGGTAAGCTAAATCGGTTTTTAAGCCGATCCCGCTTACAGTACCTTGGCTTCGTTCTTCAGCTTGGCGACCAGGGTAGCGACGTCAGGCACCTTGATGCCGGCGCTGCGCTTGGCTGGTTCCACCACTTTCAGCGTCTTCAGGCGCGGTTCGACATCCACACCCAGATCGGCCGGCTTGAACACATCCAGAGTCTTCTTCTTGGCCTTCATGATGTTCGGCAGCGTCACGTAGCGCGGCTCGTTCAGGCGCAAATCGGTGGTGATGATGGCTGGCAGTGTCAGGGCGATGGTTTCCAGGCCGCCGTCGACTTCACGCGTAACGGTAACCTTGCCGTCTTCCAGCACCACCTTGGATGCAAAGGTGGCTTGTGGCCAGCCCAGCAGCGCAGCCAGCATCTGGCCGGTCTGGTTGCAATCGTCGTCGATCGCTTGCTTACCCAGGATGATCAGCTGCGGTTGCTCTTTGTCAGCCACGGCTTTCAACAACTTGGCCACCGCCAGCGGTTGCAGATCGGTGTCGCCGGTATCGACCAGCACGCCGCGGTCGGCGCCAATCGCCATCGCCGTGCGTAGCGTTTCCTGGCATTGCGTAACACCGCAGGAAATCGCGATCACTTCCGTCACCTTGCCGCCCTCTTTCAGGCGCGTGGCTTCTTCCACCGCGATTTCATCAAACGGATTCATTGACATCTTGACGTTCGCAATATCTACACCGCTGCCGTCCGATTTAACCCGCACCTTGACGTTGTAGTCGACGACACGCTTGACTGGTACTAATACTTTCATCGGTATGCCTTTTTATTGAAATAAAAAAATCTGGGTTGATGCGGGTTGACGTCAATTGACGTTAACGTAAATCTTAATTAGGAATTATAAGAGAGAATTCAGTCCGACGCTGAAATTTAGCACGATCGTTCTATTAAATCTTAGAGCAAACGGACTAATCGCACCAGTTTTTTGTAAAACAAAATAGGTTTAATGTGATTTATGCAATGGAAATGCGCTGCGCCGACCTGAAACGGAAGACAGAAAGGGATAAAACCGAGGTATTGCGCGACCAGCAGGACGCTGGTTGCGGCACGAATTGACGATAAAAACGGTGCTGGGTAAAAATCTGCTGCGGAGACTACGATAAAAGGCTGACTGTAGGCCAACGCCCATTTACTTTCTTACTTACGCTTCATGAAGAAAATAAATTCCCTGTTTTCTTCGCTCTGCTCCAGCAAATCATTACCTGTCTGCTTCGCGAACGCCTGAAAATCGCGCACCGAACCAGAGTCAGTCGCCATCACACGTAGCACTTCGCCGCTCAGCATGTCTGCCAACGCCTTCTTGGTTTTCAAAATCGGCAGTGGGCAATGCAAACCGCGTGCGTCGAGTTCTTTATTAAATTCCATAACCACTTCGTATATAAAGATTTTTAACATTTGATGCTATTTATCGATTCTACTCCAAACGCAGACGCCTTTGACGCGTCGCAGCAAACCATCCATCATTTTTACAACAACAGTGCCATAAATAAATATGTCTTTAATGCAATTAATATTGCTATTCGCGTGCTAACATTCATTCATAAAATAACAACATGTAACAGACGCAATCGCCAGGGATAACGCCGCCCCATGGCAACCAATGGCGAACCATTCTGAGGAACAGCATGCGGGACAGTCTTAGCGAAAAACCTTTCAGCAACGTTACGCCGTTCTGGCAACGCTTACCTCAATTCTTCTTGTATCCAATGCAGCAGCAGCTGATCTGGCGTCCGGTGCTTTATGCGCTGGTTGGCAGCGGTTTATGGGTATTGGGCAGGAGTGGCGACGACGACGGATTCTCTCCTGTCATTCTAATCGTTGCGGTACTGGTCGGCATTGGTCTCTCCATCGACCTGATGCGTCAGGCATTCCGGATCCTGGAGCAAACCTCGCTTGGCAATTTGCGCTACGCCGATTTCGACGAGCCGGACGACATGCACAAGATGACGCCCTACAAGCTCTATTTCGTGATGCTGGTGCAAGGCTTTTTCATCGCCATCATGGCCGACATCCATCCGTTTCTCGGGCTGCTGGGAAGCGCCGTAGTCAATCTGATGCTGCCGGCCAGCATCATGGTGCTGGGACATACCCATAGCTTTAGCGACGCCATCAATCCATTCAACGTGTTCAAGATGATCAAGGCCTGCGGCTGGCCTTATCTGGCGCTATGGGCGTTCGGATTCATATTGAGCCAGTGCGCACCGGTTACCGTCATGCTGTTCCTGGGGAAAGTGCCGATCACCCTGCTGATCGCCTTGAGCATTTTCGCTTGCGCCTATTTCACTTTGGTCGGTTTCAATTTGATGGGTTACACGATGTACCAGTACCATCAGGAGATCGGCTACTCGCCGGATCGCAATTTTGAAATCAACGCACTCGCCAGCAGCCGCCAAAACCGCCCTCTCAGCGACGATGAAATCCTGGCGCAGCAAATCGGTACGCTGGTGCGCGACGGCGACATCAACATGGCGATAGAAATGGTGTGGGAAGAATTGCGCTACGACCAGTTCAACGCGCAACTGTCGGGCCACTACGCCAAACTGCTGATGCTCAAGGGCGACAAGAGCAAGCAGCTGGAATATGCGCCACGTCATCTGTTTGCACTGGCCCGCTCGGGCAAAAGCGGCCGGATCGGCGATAGCTGGCGGCAAGCGCGCCTGCTTGATCCGGAATTCAAGATCGACAATCCCGATCACGTATTGGAAATTGCAGCAGCCGCTGCTTCCGTACGCGAACATCAGATTGCATTGGAGATCGTCTCCGGTTTCCACAAGCGCGCAGCGCATCATAAAGATGTGCCGGCGGCGCTGGTCCTGGCCGGCAAGCTGCTATCCGATCACCTGCGCCAGGATACCCGCGCCTTGTCGTTGTTCAACCATGTGATTGCACAATGGCCAACCAACCCGGCGGCCAGCGAAGCCCAACAATACAAAGATGTAATCGAACGCCTGATGCAGGGCCAAGGCGCCGCGCAAACCTGATCACCAATTAGTATTAATAACGATTACCGGGACTGGTTGCCAGGCGGCTTTCTTCGCTCATTGGAAATTGCTGCAACAGCAATTTCTGATAATGCTGCGCTTTGTCGTGTATGCCCGCCGCCATGAAGCCCCTGGCCACGACCTGCACCAGTTGCGGCAATTGCTGATGCTGGCGCGCAGTCACCATCAATATCTGCAAGATGGCTGCTGCAGTTTGCGGCTGGCCGTTCAATGCAAATCTCTTGGCGGCCGCCAGCGATTGGTCGCTGCTTAGCTGCGGCCGCGGTTCGGCTCTTGCCACATAATCCAGGTAGACCTGATGAATTTTATCTTCGGCCAGGCTGCCTTTTGGCAAGCGCAACAACATCTCTGCTGTCTTGTGGAAAATCGGCGCAGCCGGCGTTTCTTTCGACAGATTGAATAATTGCAGCAGCCAATCCGGTTTAGGCGTTTTCCGTTGCTCCAGGGTTTTGCTCACCAGGCTGCTGAAGTCGCGCCGGGCACGCGTGAAATCCAGGCGGCTGAGGGCTGAATACGCACTCTGCTGCAAGTTACGCAATCGCTGATCGTCGTCGGCAGGAGCGACATAATTGGCGTGTGCCTGATCCAGCTTGCGCCGCGCCAGCAAGCGATACAGCAAGGCTAGCAATGCGCCGCCCAGCAAGCCGCCGATATGGGCGTAGTAATTGGTATTCGACGGCGCAGCAAACAATAAGTCGAACGCTTCCTTGCCGACCCAGATCGGCAACATGATCAATGCCGGCGCCTTGAAGAAATCGAAATAAAACAGGAACCAGTAAAAGAAACGTATCTTGCGCAAACCGTACAGCACGGTGTATATCCCCATGACCCCGGAAATGGCCCCCGATGCTCCCAGCGACAGCACCATGCAGTCACCTTCGAACAAAAGATAAAACGCTGCCGACAACAAACCCGATAGCAGGTAAAACAGCAAATACCAGCCACCGCCCAACAGGATTTCCACCGCATAGCCGACCATCGCCAGAAACACCATATTGCCCAGCACGTGGTCGACGCTGGCGTGCAGGAACATGTGGGTAAGCAGCGTAATCGGGCGCTCGGATGCCTGCGCCGGGATCAGTGAATAGCGCTCGGTAAAACTCCGCGTACGGGTCAGCACGTAATGCTCGCGCTGCTCTTTCCATTCGGCCAGATCGTCGTCAGTGAGTGTGCCCAGCACAGCCGGTTTGGCTTGCTGCATCAAGGCGGCAAAACGGAGGTCGGCATCCAGCACATACCAACGCTGGATAAGTTGCTGATAATCTTCCAATGAGGCGGTCTTGCCGTCGCGTGCCGCGGCCACATCGGCGCGTTCGCGCAATTGCCGCCAACGCGCCGAGGCTTTGCGCATGGCTTCAGCGGCCTCAGGCTTTTTATCGCTTTCCAGATAACGCGCATAGGCCGGAAATTCGAATTCTGGTAAGCGCGACTCGACGAGGTAATAATGCGCGGCCGGTTCCATCTGGCTGCGCTCATGCCATTCAAAACCGAAATAAATCAGCAGATTGATCAGCACCAGCAGGATAGTCACCAGCGGCGGGCGCTTCCAGTCTGGCTTACGGTCTACCGGGATTATCAGCATGGCGGCTCAGGAGCAGGAATAAATTGTAATAGCGCAATTTTACCTAGTCATTGCCGCATGGCAGCGTTATTTTTTACCAACAACAATTCTTCCGCCTTAACCGAGGCGTATTCTGACCACCCCTCAGCGCGTCCTCAGGTTTTCAAGGCTGTTTCAGGCTGCGCGGTCTGCAACAGAGGCCGCTCAACATACTCAACCGCCAACCCTTGCGCCCGCATCCAGTCGGCGACAGCGTGGCCGGTGCCGGCGCGCCAGGGACGCAATGCCACCGGCTCCAGCAGGCGATACTCCAGCAGTTCCGGCGACAGTTGGATCTGGCCGGATGCCTTGACGTGATAGGCGATGATGAGTTCGTTCTTGCGCATGAATTCGTAGACGCCGATCAGCGTGACCTGCTCGGCATCAAGATTGGTTTCTTCCTTGAGTTCACGCGCAATGCCCTGCTCCGGGGTCTCGTCGCGCTCCATGAATCCCGTGATCAGTGCAAACATGCCCTCCTGCCATGCGGCATTGCGCGCCAGCAGGATCTTGCCGTCGATCTCGACTATCGCCGCCAGTACCGGCAACGGATTATCCCAATGCGTCCAGTGCCCCTCGGGGCAGGCCAGGCGCAATTTTCCGGCTTCGCCTTCGTCGGCACGTTGAATCAGGGATTTGGCGCACACCGGGCAAAATTTAAATTCGCTCATGTCGGGGTTATTTAGTTAAGGGCAAAAAAAAACGGGAAGAACCAATCCGCGATACTACTGCGATTTGATGCTTCCCGCTTTGTGCAGCCACTATCTCAGTGACAGTTTGGCGACTGATGTTATGCGCGTTCGCCGACCCACGCAGCGACACCTTGCAATGCCGCCGTCAGGCCGCTCGGATCGGTGCCGCCGGCTTGCGCCATATCAGGACGGCCGCCGCCTTTGCCACCCACTTGCTGAGCAACGAAGTTGACCAGCTCGCCCGCCTTGACCTTCGAAGTAGCGTCTGCGGTGACACCGGCGATCAGGCTCACTTTGCCATCCTTCACGGCAGCCAGGACGATAGCCGCAGTCTTCAGCTTATCCTTCAGCTTATCCATGGTTTCGCGCAAGGTTGCACTGTCGGCGCCTTCCAGGGTAGCCGCCAATACCTTGATACCGTTGACGTCGACGGCCTGGCTAACCAGTTCGTCGCCCTGGTTCGCAGCCAGTTTCGACTTCAGGCTGCCCAGTTCCTTTTCCAACGCCTTGACGTGTTCCTGCACCTGGGCGATACGTTGCGTCAGTTCTTCCGGTTGCGCTTTCAACGCCGCAGCGGCTTCGTTGACGCGATTACTCAGGTTCTGCACCAGCGCCAGCCCTGCTTCGCCGGTCACCGCTTCGATACGGCGAATGCCGGCAGCAACGCCGCCTTCCGCCACGATCTTGAACAAGCCGATATCGCCGGTACGGGTGACGTGGGTACCACCGCACAACTCACGCGAGCTGCCAATCGACAATACACGCACTTCGTCGCCGTATTTTTCACCGAACAACGCCATGGCGCCAGCGCCAACCGCATCGTCGAACGACATCAGCTTGGCTTCGGTAGCCACGTTGGCCAGGATTTCGCGATTGACGATTTCCTCGATGCGACGAATTTCGTCGGCGCTTACCGGGGCGTTATGACTGAAGTCGAAACGGGTTTTGTCGGCATCGACCAGGGAGCCCTTTTGGGAGACATGGCCGCCCAATACTTCGCGCAACGCCTTATGCATCAGGTGGGTTGCCGAGTGATTGCGTATGGTGCGGCCACGTATTGCGGTATCCACCTTGGCGCTCAGCTGATCGCCGACTGCCAGCGAGCCGCTGCGCAGATTGCCGTGATGACCGAAAACTTCGGCCTGGATTTTCAGCGTATCTGCTACCTCAAACAAGGCGCCCGCCGCTTCCAGTACGCCCGAATCACCAACCTGGCCACCCGACTCGGCGTAGAACGGCGTGGTGTCGAGCACCACGATGGCATCCTGGCCGGCTTCGATTTTCTGTACCGCGCTGCCATCCACATACAGTGCCAGCACCTTGGCGTCATGCGCCAGGGCGTCGTAACCGACGAAGCGGGTCTTGTCGCCGCTGTATTCCACTGCCGCCGCCATCTTGAATTTACCCGCAGCGCGGGCAGTCGATTTCTGACGTTCCATTGCCGTGGCAAAGCCTGCTTCATCCAGCTCGACTTCACGTTCGCGGCAAATATCCGCGGTCAGATCGAGCGGGAAACCGAAAGTGTCGTACAGCGTAAATGCAGTTTCGCCGTCCAGCTTCTTCGGCGTCTTTGCCAGCGCCGCTTCCAGGATCTTCATGCCGTTTTCCAGCGTTTCGCCAAAACGTTCTTCTTCCTGCTTGAGGACTTGTTCGACGCGCTCCGCGGCTTCCGGCAATTCCGGATAGGCAGCGCCCATTTCCTGCACCAGGTCCTTGACCAGCTTGTAGAAAAACGGCTTGGTCTGGCCCAGCTTGTGGCCGTGGCGCAGCGCGCGGCGGATAATCCGGCGCAACACGTAACCGCGACCTTCATTGCCAGGAATCACGCCATCGACCACCAGGAAAGAACAGGCGCGAATATGATCGGCGATCACTTTCAGCGAATTGTTTTCCAGGTCGGTGATATTGGTTTCACGTGCAGCCGCCTTGATCAGTTTCTGGAACAAGTCGATTTCGTAGTTGCTGTGAACATGCTGCAATACCGCGGCCAGGCGCTCCAGGCCCATGCCGGTATCGACGCATTGCTTCGGCAACGGCGTCAGCGTGGCAACGCCGGTCTTCGGATCGATCTGGCGGTCGAATTGCATGAACACGTTGTTCCAGATTTCGATGTAGCGGTCGCCGTCCTGCTCCGGGCTGCCCGGAGGACCACCCCAGACGTCAGGACCGTGGTCGTAGAATATTTCGGAGCAAGGACCGCAAGGGCCGGTATCGGCCATTTGCCAGAAATTGTCCGATGCATACGGTGCGCCCTTGTTGTCGCCGATGCGCACGATGCGCTCCTTCGGCAGGCCGATCACCTTGTGCCAGATATCGTAGGCTTCGTCATCCGTCTCGTAGACGGTCGCCCACAGCTTGTCAGCCGGCAGGCCGTATACCTTGGTCAGCAGCTCCCAGGCCCAGACCAGCGAATCGTGCTTGAAGTAGTCGCCGAACGACCAGTTGCCCAGCATTTCGAAAAAAGTGTGATGACGTGCGGTGTAGCCGACGTTTTCCAGATCGTTATGTTTGCCGCCGGCGCGCAGGCAGCGCTGTACCGACGTGGCGCGCACATAGTTGCGCTTCTCGGTACCCAGGAACACATCCTTGAACTGCACCATACCGGAGTTGGTAAACAGCAGTGTCGGATCGTTGCCAGGCACCAGGCTCGACGAGCGCACGATGGTATGGCCTTTGGATTCAAAGAATTTGAGAAACTTTTCGCGGATTTCGGCTGAGTTCATGTTCTTGGGCAAAAATGAAACGGTGCAAGGAAAAAGCAAGGGAGCACGCTAAACGCCACAGGCCGGTCCGAGACCGGACACGCTACGGTTACGTGTATGTCCTTTTGCAAACCTTTGATTATACGTGATACCGGCAGCCCCGCAATTCAGCCGGGGCACGGTGGCCGCGGCACGATGAAAAAAGCCCATCAGGATCACTCCCAACGGGCTTTCGATGATACGAGGCCTGCATTCTGACGAACCGCAGTCTGAATTAAGCTTCCTATCAGCCTTGCATCGGGCTATCAGGCGCCCTTGTTGACCGGTACAGCTTTGATCGCGTGTTTTTTAGCAGAGCGATGATGCTTTTTATTCATTTTTTTAGCTGGTGCAGCGGCTGCCGGCGCATCGGCAGGAGCTGCCATTGGTGCGGCAGGAGCCGGCGCTGCGGCAGGAGCACTTTGTGCCATGACTGGTAAAGCGAAAGCAGCGATAACTACGGCAGCCAGCAATTTGTTGATCTTCATCTTAACTTCCTTTCAATTATTGAAAAAACAAGTAAATGTGACGCTTTACGAGTAAATAAAGTTCAACCATATGCATGACTTCGATGAAATATGGCCCGAAACTCGGTTCTGCACTCTATTAACGCCAGCTTATTGAATTGGTTGACATGATGTTACGGGGAGTTTGAACTTTGTTTACACAGCTGGCGCACGAACCACTTTCGGTTCAGCCGAGCGGGGAAAAATTGGCGCCGATCAGATCAATCCGGTCGGTGCAGAAACCGTCCACGCCCCAGCCTAATATCTCCTTGGCTCGCGCCGGCTTATTCACCGTATAGCAAAATAAACCATAACCGGCCTGCTTGACCGCCTGCGCCTGCATCGGCGACAAGTATTTGTGGTTAGTATGCAAGGCAACCGCATCCAGCTCCTCCAGGCGCTGTTGCCAGTCATCTTCGATGACGTCGGTCAGGAAGCCGCGCGGAATATCCGGCGCCGCGACCTGCGCCGCGCGCAGGGCTTCAAACGAAAACGACGAAAACAAAGGCAATGCAGGATCGGCCCAGGTGCCGCGGCCGCCAGCCACATGCACCGCTACCGCATCGGCAAAGAATTCCTCTGTTACCTGGGCGACAATACGCCCCGTCTCCACCTCAAACCCCTCAGCCGGTTTGATTTCAACATTCATCCAGATACCGTGCCGCCGGCAAAATTCAAGCACTTGCCGATAAGTGCATATCGGCTCGCCGGCAAACTGCGGGCCGAGCCAGCTGCCGGCATCCATTGCAGTCAGCTCATCTGAGCTGAAGTCCGCTACCTTGCCGATGCCGCGCACTGTGCGGCCAAATACGGCGTCATGCATCAGGATCGGCACACTGTCGCGCGCCAGCATGACGTCGAACTCGACCGCGCGGTATCCGTGTTCAAGGCCGCAACGCAACGCCGCCAGCGTATTTTCCGGTGCCAGCGTACCGCCGCCGCGATGCGCGACTATTTTGGGATAAGGCCACATGAATCTTCTCTTTCCATCGAATAAATAAGTCATCGAGTAAATAAGTAAATCAGAATGACGGCGTGATTGACAGGAGCGATTTGCGAGCAATTGCTGCGGCCAGTTACGCTCAGTCAGAGTTCACCTTGCTTACCCTCATTCTTAATGGATTTGACTGATTTGGCAATCCGCGACCGCCGACTGCGATTCGCGCCATGCAATCACGGTTTCGTCGCATTTCACTTTTTTGCGGCTGCGGACCAGCTCACAATGGTTTCATTGCCACACGACGGAGGATTGCCATGAGGGATGTCACCCCGAACACCAATCCACACTATCAAGACGCACAACGCCAGGTCGAACGGAAAATCGGCTTTTACCTGGACCTGGCGGCATACGTGATTGTCAACAGCGGCCTGGTGCTGCTGAATTTCTTGCATAATCCGTGTCGTCCGTGGGTGCTGGGACCGATCCTGGGTTGGGGAATCGGGTTACTATTCCACGCCTTGGCAGTGTTCCTCAAGAACCCTGGCGCGCAGTGGAAACGGCGCATGATAGAACGAGAACTAGAAAAAAATAACCATATCCCTCCAGCATGAAGCCGACACCAGAGACCGCATTGCCGCAAACCACCGAGCCATTGGCGCGGCGCCTATTGCGCAGCTTGTATATCAACCTCGGCATCACCATCGCCTGCGCTGTGATTGTCACTTATGTGATGCGCATCAGCGACCAGTTCTTGCCGAACCTGGTGTTTTCCCTGTGCATCGGCATGCTGGCGATGGTGTTCATAGAAGGCGGCCGCTATGTGTTCTGGCGTAACACCACGCCGCGCAAAGTGCACTTTCTCGCCTACATACTGCTGGCGGCAGGCATTGCCCAAGTCCTCGGCAGCCGACTGGCCTATCACCTGCTCGGTCTGCCAACAAATAATTTTGCCTTATCTATGTATATGGACGTAAACGGCATCGGCCTGATTATCCTGACCGTCTCGGTCTGTGTCGGCGCTACGCTGTTTTTCTGGAATCTCAGCACGCTGGCCGAACTGCGCAATCAGGCCGCGATTGAAAGGGCACGTACCGCCGCCGTCGAGAAACAAGCGTTGCAGGCGCAGTTGCAAATGCTGCAGGCGCAGATCGAACCGCATATGCTGTTCAATACGTTGGCGACATTGCAAAGCCTGATTGCGCTTGATGCAGCCCGGGCTCAACAAATGCTGGACCAGTTGATCCACTTTCTGCGTGCCTCGCTCTCCTCCTCACGCATCGAGCAAACCACGCTGGCGCAAGAGTTCAGCCTGATGGAAGCCTATCTGGAACTGATGTCGCTGCGCATGGGCAGCCGCCTCAGCTTCAACCTGCAATTACCGGCCGCGCTGCGCGATACCGTGATTGCACCGATGCTGCTCCAGCCCTTGGTCGAGAACGCCATCAAGCACGGTTTGGAACCCAAGATCGAAGGCGGCCGGGTCGAAGTCAGCGCCAGCCGCCAGGGCCAGTTGCTTCTGCTGGACGTCAGCGATACCGGCCTCGGTCTCGCCAACGGCTTCGCCGACGTCGAGCAGCAGACGCCGACTGGCCAAGCACACAACGTCGGCCATATCGGCCTCAGCAATATCCACGAACGCTTGCAGGCACTATATGGTTCGCAGGCTAGCCTGACCGTGAAACCGAAGCTGCCGCATGGCGTCATCGCCCAACTCCAATTGCCCATCCTGTCATGACATCACCATCCAATTTGCGCGCCCTGATTGCCGAAGACGAACCGATCCTGGCGGCCGCGCTGCTGCAGGCGTTGCAACGTCTGTGGCCGGAGTTGCAGATCATTGCCAGCGTCGACAACGGCCAGGCGGTGATCGATCAAACCCTCCGGCAACGTCCCGACATCCTGTTCCTCGATATCAAGATGCCAGGGAAAACCGGGCTCGAAGCGGCCCAGGAACTGGCCGAAGAATGGCCTGAGAACGAAACATTCCCGCTGATCGTGTTTGTTACCGCCTACGACGAATACGCGATCAGCGCCTTCGAGCATGCCGCCGCCGATTACGTGCTGAAACCGATCAGCGACGCCCGCCTGGGCAAGACCATCGCCCGCCTGCAGCAACGTCTGCAACAGAATAACGACGGCCATACCGCGCTGGATAACCTGATCGGCCAGCTGCACAACATGCAGCCCAAGACCAGCGCCAGCGTCGAACCGCTGACCATGATCCGGGCCGCGGTCGGCAACCAGATCCGCATGATCCCGATCAGCGAGGTAATCTATTTCGAAGCCACCGACAAATATATCAATGTCGTCACCGCCGACAGCGAGTCGCTGATCCGCACCAGTCTCAAGGAATTGCTGCCGCAGCTCGACAGCCGGCAGTTCTGGCAGGTGCATCGCGGCACCATCGTCAATCACCAGTCGATCCAGATGGCGATACGCGACGAAAGCGGCAAGCTGACGCTCAAGCTGCGCGGCCGCACAGAGATGCCGACGGTGAGCCGCGTGTTTGCCCACCTGTTCCGCCAGATGTAAGCAACGGTATAAGCAATACTCCGGGCCGCTATCCAGTGGCCCGGGCTTTTTAACTATAAAATGTCTTTTTGATAAACGTTCTATTTGGGCTGCCTCGTATTTGCGCTGCAACAAAATCTACCCCGCCGCGCCAGAAAACGCTCTCGCTACGGTAGAATGAAGTACATCCCTACCATTCAGCAAAGCGTATAAACCAATTCTCCATGAGCACCGATCACACTAACGGCCACACCCCACCTGCACCAGCCTCGTCCAATTTCTTGCGCGGCATCATCGAAACCGATCTGACCGCGGGCGCCTACGCCGAGCGCAAGGACAGCCAGGGACAGCCGTTACCGCAGGTGGTCACCCGTTTTCCGCCAGAACCCAACGGCTACCTGCATATCGGCCATGCCAAGTCGATTTGCGTCAACTTCGGCCTGGCGCGCGATTATGCCGGCCGCTGCAACTTGCGCTTCGACGACACCAATCCTGAAAAAGAAGAACAGGAATATGTCGATACCATCATCGACAGCGTTCGGTGGCTGGGTTTCGACTGGAAAGACAGTACCGGCGAACATCTTTACTTCGCCAGCGACTACTTCGACCAGTTGTACACCATGGCGGAATACCTGATCACCGCCGGCCTGGCTTATGTCGATAGCCAAAGCGCCGAACAAATGGCCGCCAATCGCGGTAATTTCGGCGAAGTGGGTAAGGACTCACCATTCCGCAACCGCCCGGCCGATGAATCGCTGGATCTGTTCCGCCGCATGAAGGCTGGCGATTTCAAGGATGGCGAACACATCGTGCGCGCCAGGATCGATATGGCGTCGCCCAACATGAACCTGCGCGACCCGGCGATCTACCGGATCCGTCACGCCCATCATCACCGTACCGGCGACAAATGGTGCATCTATCCGATGTACGACTTCACGCACCCGATTTCGGATGCGCTGGAAAACATTTCGCACTCGATCTGCACCCTGGAATTCCAGGATCACCGCCCTTTCTACGACTGGCTGCTGGAACATTTGAGCAGTGCCGGCTTCCTGCAAAAACCGGTGCCGCACCAGTACGAATTCTCGCGCCTCAACGTTACCTACGTGATCACCAGCAAGCGCAAGCTGCGCCAGCTGGTGGATGAAGGCATCGTCGACGGCTGGGACGATCCGCGCATGCCGACCCTGGTTGGCATCCGCCGCCGCGGCTTTACGCCGGAATCGCTGCAATTGTTTTGTGATCGCACCGGCGTCACCAAGTCCGACGGCTGGATCGACATGAGTTCGCTGGAAGGCGCCCTGCGCGAAGATCTCGACCCCAAGGCACCCCGCGCCAGCGCAGTGCTGCAACCTCTGAAACTGATCATCGACAATTTCCCTGAAGGCGAAACCGTGGCATGTCACGCACCGGTCTATCCACCGGCGCATCCGGAACACGCTACCGCACTGCGTCACTTTCCAATAAGCAACACACTATGGATCGAACAGGAAGATTTCATGGAAACCCCGGTCAAAGGGTATTTCCGCCTGTTCCCACCCACCGCCGACAAGCCCGGCAGCCGGGTGCGCCTGCGCCACGGTTATGTGGTCGAATGCACCGGCTTTGAAAAAGATGCGGATGGCAAAGTCATCGCAGTGCATTGCACATACTTTCCTGACAGCAAGAGTGGCACCGAAGGCAGCGCCAACTACAAGGTCAAAGGCAACATTCACTGGATCAGCGTCGCCCATGCGGTAGAAGCAGAAGTGCGGCTGTACGACCGCCTGTTCACGGATCCGCATCCGGATGCCGGCGGCAAGGATTTCAAGGCTGCCTTGAATCCGAACGCCAAGCAAGTGATCAAGGCCTACCTGGAGCCCGGCTTGAAGGACGCCAAGGCGGAAGAGCGCTACCAGTTCGAACGGCATGGCTACTTCGTCGCCGACCGTATTGATTCCAAACCCGGCAAGCCGGTATTCAATCGGACTGTTACGTTGAAAGACAGCTGGGGTAAATAAAAGCCCGGTAAAAACCCGGTTCAACCCGCAGCTAGCCCCCATCATCGGCATGCAAAAGACGCCGCACCGTAAATTCGGTGCGGCGTCTTTATTACTTGGCAAGCCGGTGTTACATTATCTGACCATGGGCGGCCGGAATCGGTACTGACAAAATCGGTACTGAGAAGATTGAAATAGAAGGCAAAAAAGACGGTAAGAAAGAAGGAAGTAAGCGTGGAGCCAGCGGTCATACAAGTGGAAATACAGTTACGGGGCATCAATGGCCAGGTAACGCTGCTCAGCGACCGAGTCCAGATAAAACGTGCCGGCGCCATGGCGCGGCTGACTCAATCAAGGAACCGCGATAAAGACATTCCGATTTCCGCCCTCAGCGGGGTGCGCATCGAGGTGCCCGGACTTTTGACCAATGGTTATATCCGCTTTTATTTAACCAGCGGTACGCAAAGCGACACCACCCTCATTCGCGCCGCCAACGATGAAAACACGGTGCTGTTCAATCGCAGGCAATTCACCCAATTCGCGAATCTGAAAAGCGAGATCGAGAAAAAGATCGCAGCCTCCCAGCTGCTCACCCGTGCGCCCGTAGATTTTGAACAGTTGGACAGACTGGCAGCGCAATACAAGGCGGGACTTATCTCGCGCTCGGAATGGATCAGCACCAAGAAAAAGCTGCTGGGACTTTAGCGTTTACTGTAATGAGACGCCGGCAGCGAACTCTTCAAGCAAGCACTATAATCACGCAAGTTCGTCACCCCCACTTAGTCACACCACCTTTCCCGAACACTCTGCAACACCAACCAAGGAACACTCATGACCATCTCCATGCACAGCGCTTCGATTCCCGTTTTCAAACAGATGCTGACGGCGCTCAATGACGTATTGGCAAAGGCAGAGGCGCACGCGACCGAAAAGAAAATCGACCCTAACGCCTTCCTGCAAGCACGCCTGTTCCCGGACATGTTTCCGCTGATCCGCCAGGTACAGATCGCCGCCGATTTTGCCAAAAGCGTGCCAGCCCGCCTGGCCGGCGCCGAAGTTCCGGCATATGAAGACAACGAACAGACGTTCGCCGACCTGCATGCCCGTATCAAGAAGACATTGGCATTTATCGACGGCCTGAGCGCGGCGCAAATCGACGGCAGCGAAACGCTCGAAATCGTATTGCGTCCTGGCACACCGAAAGAAAAGAAACTGAGCGGCCAGACTTACCTGCTGGGCTATGGCCTGCCGCAATTCTTCTTCCACGTGACTACCGCTTATGACATCCTGCGTCACAACGGCGTGGAAATCGGCAAGCGCGATTTCATGGGTGCTTATTAAGATTAAGCCCACTAAGTAATTGCGTAATTCAGAACCTTGAGGCTTTGCCTCAAGGGGCATTCTGGCGCGACTGTTGACGCGCCATTTTTTTTGATTTAAGGTGAACATGTTCACTAAAGGTTCATGTTCACCGAACCATGAGATTCAAGAGATCAAAAGAGAAAGCGCCTAATGATGCTTAGGGAAAATCAGAAAGCAAATCGCAGAGATCTTCAGAAAGAAGAAACCCGGCGCCTGATCCTGGAATCTGCCTACGCCCTCTTTCAACAGCATGGGTACGACCTGACCACGATGCGCCAGTTGGCTAGCCACTGCGGAGTTGGCCTCGGCACCCTTTTCAAACACTTCCCGGACAAGCCTGCCATTTTGGTAGCGGCCTTCGAGGAAGATATCGGGGCGATACTTGCCCGCGCATTCAAGACATTACCCAAGAGAGATATCCACCTGCAGCTAAAGCATGTCCTTTCGGATATTTACGGTTATTACGCCAAAAACCAGTCGCTTTCCAGGGTTCTGGTGAAAGAATCGCTATTTCTTACAGGGCCGGCCGGTCAGATTGTGCATGCGCAAACGATGGCATTCCTGGAGAAAATCGGCCTCCTGTTTATCGGCGCAGCGCAAAGAAAAGAAATAGCACCGATCGGCGACGTCACGGAAGTCGCCATTGGTTTCTGGTCTTTTTACTTGCTGGGTTTGACGGTCGGTCTTCGAGATAGCGAATTCAAGGTGGATACGCAAGCGGCAATGGTCAGCACACTACTGCAATCCCACTACCCTCTTTTGACAAAATGATGTGCAAACCGGATAAGGAAGATACGCAATGAAAATCGGGATGCAGAGTTGGGGAAGCGACGGCGATATCCTGCCATTCCTGGCATTGGCGGAAGGCTTGCAGGCTGCCGGTCATCAGGTGACAGTAGCCTATACCAGCGTAGACAACAAGGACTACTCTGCATATTCAACGGCAGGAGGTTTCAATTCTTTCAAAGCGTTTGACGAGTTTACAGTCGGCATGAACGAAGCCATGGAGGCGATTGTCCGGACCAATGATCCGATGAAGCAGTTCATGTTCGTGATGGATAAATTTTTCAATCCCGCCGTGGAAGCGATGTACCAGGCATCCCACAAACTTTGCACTGAAAATGACATCGTGATCGGTCACATGATGAGTCACACGTTGCTTACCGCAGCAGAAAAAACCGGCTGCCCACGCGTGGTAGTTGCGTTCGCTCCCTTGGCGATTCGCACCAAATATATTCCTTTGTTCGGCCCCAATCTAGGATCGGTTTTGAATCCGCTGACGTGGATGCTAGGTGACTATGTAGGAAGGAAGAAATTGTTTTCTTTGGCTGAAAACATTCGCAGACGTGAGGGTCTTCTTCCTCTCGAAAGCATGCAGAAGCAGCTATATGAATCGAAAGACCTGACTTTGATTGCATCCAGCCCGACCCTCACCGCCCGGCGGCAGGATTGGGGGGATCATATTCAAATTTGCGGCGACCTGAATTTCCCTGCATCGGATCGCCATATTCCGGCACCAGAAGGAATGGAGGCATTTATTTATTCAGGCGCACCGCCAATTTATATGACATTCGGTTCGCTGGCTCCATTCCACAGTGAGCAAACAGATCAAATAATGTTCGACGCTATCGAGCAAGCCGGATGTCGTGCCGTGATTCAGTCAGCCTGGAGCGGGAAACAATCCCCGAACATATTCAGATGTAGCCAGGCGCCGCATGCCAAGGTGTTCCCGCACTGCTCAGCCATAGTGCATCACGGTGGCGCAGGTACGACCCATTCGTCATTGCGCGCAGGTCGCCCGTCCATTGTGGTGGAACATGCTTTTGACCAGATTTTTTGGGGGCGTGAATTGCAAAGGATCGGCGCAGGAGGCAAGGTCTTGCACCGCAATACACTCACAACGGATCAACTTGCCAGTGCGATCAACTCTACTCTCCATTCGAGTGATATGAAGAATAAGGCAAACGAACTAGGAACAATAATGCAGCGCGAGGATGGCGTAAAAACAGCTGTGGAGCTTATCGAGAAAAAATTTCAAGCACAAAATTAATTCCAGAGGAAGTTTCAGCCTCGCCCATATCCTCGTTTGGCCGATAGTTCACAGTCGTTGTCGCCACGCCAATTGTAGCGAGATCCCGGTTTTACCCTTGTTGTGCGGCGTCACGCTGAAGCATCTGGCCCATCAATTCGTGAATTTTGTTGACAGCCTTTAGCGGGCGAATCATCACCTTGAAGTGTGTAATCAAACCCTTGTCGTTCCACCTGATCATGTCCACACCATTGATCAGGATGCCGTCACAGGTTGTTTGGAACTCCAACACCGCTGAATCAGGGCCGAGCCATTCATTCAGGTATTGGAACGTGCCGTTATTTAAGACATGCAAGGCGGCGGCAAGGTATTTGATCGTGATCGCATTGCCACTTTGGGGCGTGTGAACAACCGGTGATTCGAAGACCACATCATCGGCGAGCAATGCTTTCAAGGAAGCGATGTCGCGCGACTTGATAATCTCGTGCCAGCGCTCAATTGTGGAATATGCCATGCTACTTCTCACTTATCTTAGACAGCGATTGGTGGTTGAAGGTTACGGGCGACACCATTTGACGCTCCATCGTCACTCCGCAATCTCATCATAACCTCGTCCAAGAAATTGAACCAAACAAAAACCGTTGCCGAAGGGATCCGCCATGAGTGCGAGCCGCCCCCACTTGTGCGTGGCGACGGGCTCCTCAAGCTGCGCTCCGGCTGAGACCGCCTTCTGAACTGCAGATTCGATGTCTTCAACGACAAAATCGAGATGGACTGGCGTCCAGTGGCGGTCGTAAGTACGGCGCTGAGCGGTTGCGCCCGATGCTTGCGTTCCTTGCGCTTTGACCAAGAGATAGATCGGCGCGGAGCTCCCCAACATTTCTACGCCGCTGACGCCGAAACGTCGACCGACCGTTAATCCAAACGACGCCTCGTAGAAGCGAATTGCCTTCTCAATGCTGTCAACATCGATGTTCACGAGAAGTTCCATTGCCGCTGCCCCCTGTCGCCTGTCGCCTGACAATCATGGTGCGAAGCACGCGTCCGCACATTAGCAATGATACGGATGCCTTAGAGCCGCCTCAAACCAGCAAACGTTCCTCCGCATCCAGCATCTCGCTCATATCCAGGCGCAATCGCTCGATCGGTGCCGCCAGTCGTCCCGGCGCGCGAGCATGCACCAGCCATGTATTCACGCCGGCCTTGAATTCCGGCACTTGCAACACCCGCAACTGATCGCGAAAAGCACTGCGCGCCAAGGCGCCAGGCATGACCATGCCGATGCCGACGCCGCGCGCCACCAACGACAATTGCAGCTCAGTGCCGAAGGCTTCGACCGCAACATCGACCGGCAAACGGGCTGCGTCCAGCGTATTGCGGATTGAGCGACGTATGCCGCAGCCATCCTGGTTCAGGACCCAGGCTTGCGATGCCAGTTCCCGCAAAGACAAGCGGCCTTCGCTCAATCCCGCATCACGGTGCGCCACGATCACCGGCATCTGGTGGCTAAGCAAATGTGTTGTCAACGTACTGGGCGGCATCACGTCGTCCGGCAACACCACCGCTGCGGCATCGATCGTATTGCTTTCCAACAAAGTCAGCAAGGTCGGCGACCAGCCGGTAGTGATGCGCAAGGTCAGTTTGGCGAATTCTGTGCGTAAACGGTCAATCGGGTGAGTCAGGGCCAATTCAGCCAGAAACGGCGCCACACCCAGACGAAACTCACCGCTTGCCTCCGAACCGGGTTCTACGCCAGCCAGCAAATCCGCAACCGATCCCAGCACACGGCGGCCACGCTGATATACCTCGCGGCCGGCAGCGGTAGGTTTTAGCGGTTTCGACTGACGCTCCAGCAAGGCGACTCCCAACCTGTCCTCCAGGCTTTGGACACGCCGGCTGATGCCTGGCTGGGTCAGATGCAGGCGGGTTGCAGCTGCAACAATCGAGCCGGTCTCGACGACGGCCACGAAAGCCTCGATATCATGAGTATTCACAACAAACTCGCATAATAGTTATGATAATAATTCACTTGTAGCATAAAGATTGCGGCTGCACAATCACCTCATTGAAATCCGCTTGCCAGGGATAGGACTACGCCGCTCCCGCTGCAAGCCATGCCAAGCGAAGAACGCCATGAACGCACCCTTGCCTCCCAATGCCGCCTACCCTGCCGCGCCGGCTATCACCGCACGCGCCGCCAATGGCGGTATCCCAGCCACTCTGCAAATATTGTTTGCCGCCGCAGTAGGCATCACCGTCATTAATCTGTTCGCAACCCAAACCCTGATCGCCCCGATCGCGGCTGCGCTCGGCCTGGATTCCCGCCTGAGCGGTATGGTCGCCATGCTGCCGCAACTGGGTTATGCCGCCGGTCTGATCCTGCTGGTGCCGCTGGCCGACCTGCTGGAAAACCGCCAACTGATCGTGCGTCTGCTGGCTTGCTGCGCGCTGGCATTGGCGGCGGCGACTATATCAACTTCCGGTTGGATATTCCTGCTGGCGATCTTCCTCGCGGGCAGTGCCTCAAGCGCGATCCAGATCATGGTGCCGTTGGCGGCGCTGCTGGCTTGCGAAGCACACCGCGGCAAAGTGGTCGGTAATGTGATGAGTGGGCTGATGCTGGGCATTCTGCTATCTCGCCCCCTGGCTAGTTTACTGGTGGATCTCGGCGGCTGGCGCTTGCTGTACCTGGTGCTGACCGCATCGGTAGCCTTGGTGGCAGCCACTTTGAGCCGCACGCTGCCAACCCGGCAACCGGTTGCCGGCCTGTCTTACCTGGCCTTGATCAGTTCCCTGTGGAATTTGCTGCTGAGCCAGCCGGTCCTGCGCCGACGCGCGCTGACGGCAGCATTGGCGATGGCAACCTTTAGTTTGTTCTGGACCGCGGTTGCGTTGCTTTTAACGCAGTCGCCCTTTAATCTGAATCAACGCCATATCGCCCTGTTCGCGCTGGCCGGGGTGGCCGGAGCCGTCGCAGCGCCGCTCGCCGGCCGCATCGGCGACCGCGGCTGGACTCGGCCCGCCAGCCTGGCCGCGCATCTGCTGATGATCGCGGCATTGCTGCTGGCGGGTGTCGCCGGCGCCGGTTGGGGCGGCTTTACGATCGCCGACCATCCGCTGCTTGCAATCGGCCTGCTGGTACTTGCCGCCATCGCCCTGGATGCCGGCGTCACCACTGATCAGACTTTGGGCCGGCGCGCCATCAACCTGTTGCAGCCGGAAGCGCGCGGACGCTTGAACGGTTTATTCGTCGGTATCTTTTTTGTCGGCGGCGCGCTCGGTGCGGCTAGCGCCGCGCTAGCCTGGGCCAACGGCGGCTGGACTGCAGTCTGCCTGCTTGGCATCGCTTATGCGGTTACAACGCTGGTGATTGGCGCGTTGCAGAAACATTGAGTTATAAAAAAACTGCGCAAGGTAGACCCTTGCGCAGTTTTTTATGAGTGAACACGGGTGAACAAAACGCCAAGCTTAACTTATAGCTCAGGCTTTCTTTTCCCGCAGCAAAGCGTGCAGAATAATCGCGCCAAAGGTCGCTGTGCCGATACCGCCCAGGGAGAACTGGCCAAGTTTCAAGGTAAAGTCGCCCGCCCCCAACACCAAGGTGACGGCGGCAACGATCAAATTGCGGTTGTTCGAAAAATCCACCTTGTTTTCGACCCAGATGCGCGCGCCGGAAACAGCTATCAGGCCGAACACCACAATCGAGACGCCGCCAAGCACTGCACCTGGAATGGTTTGAATCACGGCGCCGAATTTCGGTGAAAAACCCAAGATGATTGCCAGGCAAGCGGCTACCACGAATACCAAGGTCGAATAAATCTTGGTCACCGCCATCACGCCAATATTTTCAGCATAGGTGGTGACGCCGGTGCCGCCGACGCTGCCCGACACAATCGTCGCCAAGCCGTCGCCGACAAAGGCGCGGCCCATGTATTTATCAAGATTCTGTCCGGTCATGGCCGCCACAGCTTTGATATGCCCCAGGTTTTCCGCCACCAGGATAATCGCAATCGGCGCCAGCAAAGCCATCGCATCAGCCTTGAATACCGGCGCGGAAAAATGCGGGATACCGAACCAGGCGGCATTCGCAACGATGCCGAAATCAATCGGCTTACCTAACCCTGCGCCATTGGTCAGCACCGCATAAATCACATATGCAAGCATCAAGCCGACCAGAATCAGCAGCCGCTGCAGCATACCGCGCGCAAACACGGCAACGCCGCCGACGCACAGGACAGTCCCCAGCGCCATCCAGGCATCGAAATTATTGCCGCTGACACCCTTCACCGCAATCGGCGCCAGATTGAGCCCGATCACAGCCACCACCGCACCGGTGACTACCGGCGGCATCAGGGTTTCGATCCAGCGCGTACCGATCGCCATTACCAGCAAGCCGATCAGCGCATACACCACGCCGCAGGCAATGATGCCGCCCAGCGCAACGCCAAGGTTGGGATTGAGTCCGTGGCCGCCGTAGGCACTAACCGCAATCACCAGGCCGATGAAAGAAAAGCTGGAACCAAGGTAGCTCGGCACCCTGCCGCCCACCAGGACAAAGAACAGCAAAGTACCGATGCCGGACATGAAAATCGCCAGGTTCGGATCGAAACCCATCAGCAGCGGCGCCAGCACCGTCGAACCGAACATCGCAACAACGTGCTGCACCCCCATGGCGAAAGTTTGCGGCCACGGCAAACGCTCGTCGGCAGCGATAACTTGTCCCTGCCCGTCCGCCGTACTGGCGCGCAGACGCCATTTGGGAAAATAAGAAGCTGCCATGCATTTCCTCCCTGTATGTCGATTTACTTGCCTGCCGTGACCGGGCCTGGTATTAACCTGGCTCGGCGGACAGCGTAGAACCGTATGATTGATTTTGTTTTTAACCGGAAGCTAGTGTACGAAGCTAACAACAAAATAACAATCGATCAGCAAAGAATCCGGAAAAATTACAATACAGCGGACATAAAAAAACACCGGCGGGATGGCCGGTGTTCGTTATCGCTAGTCCGATGAAATTATGGAAAGACCGGAAGATGTTTTTCCACGCCAGAGAAAGCGGCTTCCGGATGACGCTTCTCGATTAACTCCTCAATTTCCGGCACCCGTTTGAACGGCACGTCGACCAGGAGCAAGATCTTGCCCTCGTCAATCCCGGCATGGAACGCTTTCAGACGTGAGTTGGGCAGCGCCGCCGCCGCCATTCCTGACATCCAGCTACCCAGCACCGCTCCGGCCAGCGTCAGACCCACCAACGCCAGCCAGTTCAGGTGTACCCACTCCGGAGGGAAATACACCAGCCACATGCCCAACAGCAGACCTAGCACACCTCCCGCCAGCAAACCTATTTCTGCTCCATTGGCGAGGTCGGTTTTGTGAAACACATTGGCTTCAGGCATATCAGCCGGTAATGTCCCGTCAGCGCCCCAGAAGTGAATGTGCCGAATCCCGACCCGGGCCAACAGCAATTCGTCTAGTGTGCTGCGTGCACTGGAAACGTCCGGCAACATGAAATAAAGTCGTTGTCTGCCCAACATGATGGTCTCCTATGACTGGTTATGCTTTCAGCATAGTCAATCAGCAGGGAATCCACAAAGGTTGATTGCCGCTAAAAATGCGACAATCCAGATTCCGCCAACCAACAACGATGGAAACCCCCATGATTCTCGAATTAGCCGATATCCGCATCCAACCGGGTAAACAACAGGAGTTTGATGCCGCCATTCAACGCGGAGTTGAACAAATCATCAGCAAAGCCAAAGGTTTTGCCGGTTTCAAGGTACATAAGGGAATTGAATCGCCGGAACGTTATGTGCTGACGATTTCCTGGCAAACGCTGGAAAACCATACAGTCGACTTTCGCGAATCGCCGGCATTTGCCGAATGGCGTGCGGTGGTCGGGCCATTTTTCGCAGTGGCGCCGGTGGTCGAGCATTTCACGCTAGTCGCGGAATCAAACTGAATTAATACCAGGAATTGTAAACAGAAATGCACTGTGTGAGCAGCAGGGCAACCCGGTCTGACGGCCAATGCCGGCGGGATGCCCAACTGCTACGCAGTGATATAGATGAACTGCCAGATACCGAACTACTTGTTTGCAACCATGCAACTACACAATTATTATTTACAACTACTGCTTACTGCCGGCAATTAACTGCCGTAAAACCTGACGCTGTACTTAACTTGAAACTTAGAAACCCTTGATCCATGCTGCTGTCTGGGCGCTTTCACGGTCCAGGCGTTGCATACGATATTCCAGGTCATACAGGTCGACTGCTTCTGCCAGGTAGGCTTCTTTACGTGCTGCTTCCGAACGCTCATAAGCATTGCCGAGGCGCTTGAAGAAAGCGGCGACACTGCTGAAAACGCTGGCAGCTTGTACCGAAGTAGCTGGACGGGCAATGCTAGAACTGTTGCTGATTGTCATTGTAGACATGATGATTTCCTCTTTCGTTTTGCGTTCACCGCAAGCCAATTGTTGCGTCGCACAATCAGAATAGCGTTTCCCCATTAATTATCCAATTTCGATTGCCAATAGCAGTTATCATTTTGGTGAATTTAAGGGGCTAAAAGCCCCTTTTTGGTGCTTCTTAGGATTTGACTTAAAGCGTTGTAAAACTGCTATACAGGCATGGAAAGATGCCTGTAAACTGCTGCACCTCTCTCAAGCACGTTAGCCCTCATCAATGTCAACGCATACCTTCCTCTGGCACGACTACGAAACTTTTGGCGTCCAGCCGCGACGTGACCGTCCGGCCCAATTTGCAGCAATCCGCACGGATGCCGAATTGAATGAAATCGGCGAACCGATCATGCTGTATTGCCAACCAGCAAATGATTTCCTGCCAGATCCCCAGTCCTGCCTGATTACCGGCATCACTCCGCAGGTATGTCTGGAACGCGGGGTTCCCGAACACCAGTTCGCGGCACAGATTGAGAAGGCATTTTCTGAGCCGGGCACCATAGGCGTCGGCTACAACACGATCCGGTTTGACGACGAGGTCACGCGTTTCCTGTTTTGGCGCAACCTGATCGATCCTTATGCGCGCGAATGGCAAAATCAGTGTGGCCGCTGGGATATCCTGGATGTGGTGCGCACCGCTTACGCCCTGCGCCCCGACGGCATTCAATGGCCCCTTAACGATGAGGGACGGCCGAGTTTCCGCCTGGAGCACCTGACTGCCGCCAACGGCCTCAGCCACGAAGCGGCGCATGATGCGCTGTCCGATGTGCGGGCGACGATCGCCCTGGCGCGCCTGATCCGGCAGCATCAGCCGAAATTATTCGATTTCTGCCTCGCACTACACAAGAAAGATCGCGCCGGCGCTGAAATCGGCTTGCCGACGCCACGCCCATTCCTGCATATTTCCGGCATGTTCCCGGCCGAACGCGGCTGCCTCGCGGTCATGTGGCCAATCGGCATACACCCCACCAACAAGAATGAAATATTGGCCTGGGACCTGGCGTTTGATCCCAGCGAACTATTTTCCATGGATGCGGATACCGTGCGTACCCGATTGTTCAGCAAAACCGATGCCTTGCCTGAGGGTGTGACGCGTTTGCCGTTGAAATCGGTGCATCTGAATAAATCGCCGATGGTGATCAACAAATTGCAAACGTTATCGGGCGACATGGCGACGCGCTGGGGCATAGATATTCCGCTGGCGCTGCGTCATGCCGAGATTGCCGCCAGGGCGCCCGATCTTAGCGGCTTGTGGCGCCAGGTATTCCAACGCCCTGAAGAAGCTGCTAACGATGTCGACGAAGACTTGTATGGCGGTTTCATCGGAAATAACGATCGCCGCAAATTGAATGAACTGCGCGCGCTGTCGCCGCAAAAGCTGGCCGCTGCGCATATTAGCTTCGACGATCAGCGCCTCGAAGAACTGGCATTCCGCTACCGCGCCCGCAATTTTCCTGAAACCCTGACGGCAGAAGACCAGCAGCGCTGGGAAGAGCACCGCGCCGCCCGCCTGTTCGATGGCGAAGGCAAGGCACGCACGGTGGATATGCTGTTTGAAGAGATCGATAATTTATCGGAATCCACAGACGAACGCGGCGAAGAAATTCTCGGCGCCTTGTATGACTATGCGGAAATGATCGCGCCGGCACGCGATTAACCGGCCTGCTCGCGGCCAGTCAGGTCCGTTCGATCTTCACCGCCGCCAGGTCGATGGCATCGACAATGGCGCGGATCTGCTCCTGGCTGAGTTCGCCTTTTTCCAGCCTTGTATGCAGCGCCATACGGAAGTTCTGGATCGCTCGCTTCAACTCCGGTGCGGAACTGCCGGATGCACGTTGTGCCGCCTCCAGCCGTTGCAGCGCCAGGGCCAGAGCTTCGCCATTAGCGGTTAAAAACACAGCGCCCTCAGGTGTGAGGCGATACAACTTCTTGCCGCCGGTTTCAGCCTCAATGGCGGCATAACCCAACTCTTCCAGCAAAGTCAAAGTCGGATAGATCACGCCCGGGCTCGGGCTGTAATCGCCGCCCACCAGTTCCTCGATTGCCTTGATGACTTCGTAACCATGGCGTGGCTTTTCTTGCAACAGATTAAGAATTACCAACCGCAAACTGCCTTGCTCGAACATGCGTCCGCCACGGCCACCTTCACGCCGCCCGCCCCGCTCAAACAAACCGCCACCACGATGTTGCCTTTCATGACCTTGATGCATACGGCTGTGGTCGCAGCCTCTTCTATGACCAAACATAGCTGTTCCTTATCTCATTGAATGAGATACTAAGATATATCTTAGAAACTACTAAGTCAAGGTTGAGTTTCGATAATCCTTGGCCCGGATCTGCCAAAAAAGTATCTCAACGTTGTCGTTTAGACAGATATTCAGGCTGGAACATGCACATTCGAACCGCATCGCGATACACCCCATTGATGAAAAATTCGCTTTTCAGCTCGCTCTCCAGTTCAAATCCGCATTTTTGGTAAATATGGATCGCCTTTTGGTTTTCCTTATCAACGTACAGGTAGAGCTTGTATAAATTGAGCACGCAGAACGCGTATTCAATCGCCAGCCGGGTTGCGCGCTCGGCATAACCCTTACCCTGCGCACCCGGTGCGACGATAATCTGGAATTCCGCGCGTCGATGAATATGGGTGATCTCGACCAGCTCGACCAGCCCCACCATTTCGCCGTTGTCGCTTTCCAGGATAAACCGTCGTTCGCTTTGATCATGCACGTGCTGGTCGTACAGTTGCACCAGTTCGACGTAAGCCTCATACGGCTCTTCGAACCAATAGCGCATGATGTTGCTGTTGTTGTCGAGCTGATGCACAAAGTGCAAATCGTTACGCTCCAGGGGTCGCAGTTTCAGACCCGGCTGCACTAGGGTAGTCATTTGATTTCTTTCTTACTTGTTGCAAATTCTGTTTTTTGTATTCTGTGACTGTCGCGCTTAAGATTGAGATTGCGCCTGCATGCGCTTCTGCACCGATTCCAGTTGATTGAAATCCTGCGGAAAATCATCTACCTGAACGCTGGCATCACCGTAACGCGCATAGTCCTGCAAGACCTGCTGCTCTTGTTCTGTAATGTCGCCGCTGGCGGCCGCGGCGGTTATCCAGTGCTGCATCTCGATCAGGCTTTGCGGCATCGGCGCCAGCGTGCCAGCCTGGAACGCGGGTTTGAGCCGCGCTTCAATAGCATTCACCTGTGGAATCAACTGGAAAGCCAACTCGCCATAGGCGTGCGGCGATTGCTCAGGGCGTGACATGTGCATACCGGCGGTCAGGCGGTCACGGCTGTCGCCATTGATTTGCATGATCCTTGCCACCGTACTGTCCAGCGCGTCCGATGGCAACTGATAAGGCCGGCCGAATGGAAATGCGACGAAACGCAACAGGACTGCCAGCACGCGATTCGGGAAATTGTCCAACACACCCAGATAAGCTTCCTGCGCCTGATGCAAGGCATCTTGTATCGCCCAGTGCACGTAAGGCAAATCGTCCTGCGGCCGGCCGTCATCCTCGTAGCGCTTGAGCACGCTGGATACCAGATACAGCTGCGACAAGATGTCGCCCAGCCGTCCGGAAACGCGCTCGCGGAATTTCAGCGAGCCGCCGAATATGAACATCGACATATCGCTCAGCAAGGCGAACGCTGCCGACATGCGGTTAACCGCGCGGTAAAAATGCCGCAGCTCTTGCGGCGCTGCCCGCGGCGCAGCTGGCAAACTGCCGCTAGACAATCCGGCCAGTAACGTCCGTGAAAAATTGGCGAACACAAAACTGATGTGTCCGAAGAATGCCTGGTCGAATTCGACCAGGGCCTTGCCTTGATCTATCTCGCCGGCGGCGCTCATTTCTTTCAGTACGTAAGGGTGGCAACGAATCGCGCCCTGGCCGAAAATGATCAGGCAGCGCGTCAGGATATTAGCGCCTTCAACCGTAATCGCAATCGGCATCTGCTGATAACTGCGCGCCAGGAAGTTGTTCGGACCCATGCATATACCTTTGCCGCCCAACACATCCATGCCGGCATTGACCAAGACCCGGCCGCGTTCGGTCACGTGATATTTCGAGATAGCCGAGATCACCGAAGGTTTTTCACCGGCATCCACCGCCAGCGCCGACAACCTGCGCACCGCATCCATCAGATACAGGTTGCCGCCCATGCGCGCCAGCATTTCATGGATTCCTTCGAATTTGCCGATCGGAATCCGGAATTGATGACGCATCGCGACGTAGGCACTGGTACCGCGTACCGCCAGTTTGGAAAAACCGACAGTCGACGACGGCAACGAAATTGCGCGGCCGGCGGCCAGGCATTCCATCAGCATGCGCCAGCCCTTGCCGATCTGTTCGCGGCCGCCTATCACCCAGTCGAGCGGGATGAAAACGTCTTTGCCGGAAGTCGGACCGTTCTGGAACACGGCATTCAAAGGCCAGTGACGGCGCCCGGTCACCACACCGGGATGATTGGTCGGGATCAGCGCGCAGGTGATGCCCAGGTCTGTCGTGCCATCGGTAGTCAGCAACTGATCCGGATCGTGGACCCGGAATGCCAGCCCGAGCACCGTCGCCACCGGGCTCAATGTGATGTAGCGCTTATCCCAGGTGATCTTGAAACCCAGCATTTGCTGGCCGTCGTAGCTGCCCATGCATACCACGCCGATATCCGGTATCGCCGCCGCATCTGAACCGGCATAGGGACTGGTCAAGGCAAAGCACGGGATTTCTTCGCCAGCAGCCAGCCGCGGCAGGAAATAATCCTTTTGTATTTCAGTGCCGTATTGCAGCAACAATTCAGCCGGGCCCAGCGAGTTCGGCACCATCACCGAAATCGCGGCGGCGGAACAATGCGACGACAACTTCATGATCACTTGCGAATGCATGTAGGCGGAAAACTCCTTGCCGCCATATTGTTTAGGAATGATCATGCCGAGGAAACCTTTCTCCTTGACGAACTGCCAGGCCTGCGGCGACAGATCCTGCCAGATCTCGGTACTGTCCCAGTCGCTGACCAGGCCGCACAATTGCTCGACTTCGTTATCGAAGAAAGCCTGCTCTTCCTCTGTCAGTTTCGGCGCCGGCAGTTGCAGCAACTTGTCCCAGGCTGGTTTGCCGGAAAACAGTTCGGCGTCCCACCAGGTAGTGCCCGCCTCGATTGCATCGCGTTCGGTCTGCGACATGCGCGGCAAGATGCGCTGGAAAATTTTCAATACCGGACGGCTCAGCAGTCTGTATCGCAGTGGTTTGACCGCCACGATCAAGGCCGGAATCACCAGTAGCAGCAACAGCAATATCGCTGCCAGCAGACCGATCCCGGCCAGCCAGAAACCGCCGCCGATCCAGAGCAGTATGGCAAGCAGCCAAACCCAGGCGCTCACGCGCAACTGCATTAATGCCATAGCGCCGATAAGCAGCGCTGCGATCCAATAGAACATGTTGACTCCCAATTTGGCGGTTCATCGCGCGCCCATCCTGGTCACGGCCGCAATTACACTGAAGACTGAATCTGGGCGACGGGTACAGAATAGGACGGGACTGAATGCGGAACGGTCCCCCAGCGGGCTCCCCGACGGGTGCATCAGGCAACAGCCTTGCCTGACGATGTGGTCCGATAATTCTTTCTTTACCTTTGGTCACTTTTTATCTGACGAAAGTTCACAGGAAGCAAATTTAAATGTTGTACAACACTTATCCGACGTGATAATTTGATAATCAATAACAAAATATCGCATCGGCAACTTGAAAATCTTTGTAAATCTTTGTATCGGTTTGTCAACCCTACTATAGAATCGCGCGTTACGATGACTGTATGCTCTTACAACCTTGTGCGGCAAATGAAAATACTTAACAAAAAATCAAGTCGCCAAGCTCAGCAACCAACATCATCGCCATAAACCACCCCGTAGCCAGCCCAAACAGCAGGCAACCATCAACTCACTTTAGATAAGTTACAAGAGCACACGCCTTTCATGAATAATTTAATTTTGATGACCGGTGCGACCGGCTTTCTAGGTGGCGCCAATGCAGTTGAAGCAATTCACCGCGGTCTTGGTAAAAATCTACTGCTGTTGGCACGTGCGGAAACCCCGGCTGCGGCGCACGCCCGGGTTGTCGAAAATTTGCAGCTGCTGGGCGCAAGTGCGGCTGACGTTGCACAAATCGGCGTCGATCAAATCCTTTGCTCCGACTTGTCGGAACTTGATAGCGTAAGCAACGATCCGCGCCTGGATCGGGTATCGGTAGTGATCCATTCGGCTGCCCTGGCGACTTTCTCGAAACATCCTTTGCTCGAAACAATCAATGTCGATGGCACCGTGGCGCTCGGCAAGCTGATGCATCAGCGGCCTGCCTTGAAGCGCTTCATGTACATCGGCACCGCCATGGCTTGCGGCGAAGGCGCCGGCATCAATGCCGTGGTAAAGGAACAGATCGACCTGCCGCTCGGCGACCAGCATCTGGTGCCATATACCCGCTCCAAGGCGTTGGGCGAAAAGAAGTTGCGCGACATGTATCCCGACCTGCCGGTGATCTATGTCCGGCCGTCGATTATTGTCGGCCACACCAAGCTGGGTTGCGCGCCGTCGCAAAGTATTTTCTGGGTCTTCATGGTCTGGCAACTGCTTGGCGCGCTGACCACTTCTCTCGATGAAAAAGTCGATGTGGTACCGGTCGACTGGTGTGCCCAGGCCATCATCGACCTGGCCCAGAAAGATACGCTGACACATAACGTATTCCATATCTCGGCCGGACTCGTCTCGAGCGTATCGTTCCGCGAAATCGACCTGGCTCTGGCTGCCGCTCGCGGTATCGAGCCGATTGGTCCTACTTACAAGCAAATCACGCCCGATGCTATCGCCACCCTGCTGCCGCGCATGCGCGAATGCGTCCCTGAATGCAATGACCGCCTGCTGCTGCGCGCGCTCAAGCTGTATGGTGCGTTTGCCGGCTTGAATTATGTATTTGACAATGCAAACCTGCTGACCGAAGGCATTAGTCCGGCACCGCGCTTTACCGACTACCTCCCGCTCTGCGTCGAATCGGCAAAACACATTCCGATTGCCGAGCAGATGAAATGGGATTTCAAATAAATTTTTTGCCATATCTCACAGTAGTTTTGCATCTATCTGTTGTCGGTTGTAGCGATTCCGTTAAAATTGCCTACTAACATCAACAGGGGAAGCAGCCATGAAATGGGAAGGCAATCGGGAAAGTGACAACGTCGAGGACGCCCGCAACGAGGGTGGCGGCGGTGGTGGTTTCGGCGGTGGTCGCTCCATCGGGCTTGGCACTATCGCCATTGCACTGGTGGCGTCCTATTTCTTCGGCATTAGTCCGACTACCGTCATCAGCCTGCTAAGCGGTGGCCCGGTCAGCCAGCCGCAGCAGCAGTCGCAGCAAGCTCCCGGCGGAGCCCGCGGCCCCAACCACGCAGCGCCCGCACAAGATCGGCAGACCAAATTCGTGCGCACCGTGCTGGCCGATACCGAAGACGTCTGGACCCAGATTTTCCGCGCCAATGGCAAGACTTATGCAGCGCCAACCCTGAAACTGTTTTCCGGCTCCACCCAAACTGCATGCGGCACCGGACAAACCGCTTCCGGCCCTTTTTACTGCCCCGGCGACCGCAAGGTATACATCGACCTCAGCTTTTATCAATTGATGCAGCAGCGCTTTCATGTATCCGGTGAATTTGCGCAAGCTTATGTGATCGCCCATGAAGTCGGCCATCACGTGCAAAACCTGATGGGCATCATGGACAAGGTCCACAGCGCCGAGCGCCAGATGTCGAAAGCACAGGCGAACGCCATGTCGGTGCGGCTGGAACTGCAAGCCGATTGCCTGGCCGGAGTCTGGGCCTTCCACGCCAACCAGGCGCGCAGCATCCTGGAGCAAGGCGATGTTGAAGGCGCTTTGAACGCCGCTACCGCGATCGGTGACGATGCCCTGCAAAAACAGGAGCAAGGCTACGTCGTACCGGACTCGTTCACCCATGGCACTTCGGCGCAACGGGTACGCTGGTTCAAGCAGGGTATCAGCAGCGGCGAAGTCAAATCCTGCAATACATTTGAAGTAAAAACACTCTAATGGCGTGTTTCGTTAATCGGGAAGACCTATGACAATTGCTTATTGGTGCGTACTGATAGCTGGATTGATGCCGTTATTTACAATCGTGATCGCCAAGCGTGGCCGTCCCGACTTTGATAATGCCGAACCGCGCGCCTGGCTGGAGAAACAATCGGGCATACGGCGTCGTGCCGACTATGCGCACCGTAATCATTTCGAGGCATTCCCGTTTTTTGCCGCCGGTGTAATCATTGCGCAGCAGGTACATGCCACACAAAACATGCTGAATTTGCTGGCAATGATCTTCATCATCGCCCGCATCGTCTATACCGTTTTGTATCTGAAAGACCTCCCCAGCGCACGTTCGGCCGTGTGGGCCATTGCGTTCGCGGCGGCGATCGGCTTGTTCGTATTGGCGGGACTGACTCACTAAAGCATATAGTTACAACATGCCGCATCAAGACACCATTCAACTACTGCGCGACGCGGTAACCGCATTGCAGAATAACGGCAGCAGTGCAACCGCACTATGCCAGACCTGGCGCGCGCAGGCTGCACTACTTTCGTCTTTACCTCCCCGCTTTGCGGAAGTGGCAGAAAATTTCCTCGGACGGCTGGAAGCCGGCAGCCTGTTCACTGAAGAGAGCTGCTCGTTCAGCCAGCAGGATCTGCTGGCCCAGCTGCACGTCTGGCTGGACCAGGCGCAACTGGCGCTGAGCCGCACAGCTAACACCTGAACACTTATTTATCTCATCGGAATACTATGCAACAACTGGAATTACGCCTCAACAGCGATTACGTCGAACTCAATCAACTGCTCAAGCTGACTGGCGTATGCGACAGCGGCGGCGCCGGCAAGGCGCTGGTTGCCAGTGGCGTGGTAGCGGTCGACGGCAAAATCGAATTGCGCAAGACTTGCAAGATTCAAGCGGGTCAAAAAGTGACCATTGGCGACCTTCTTATCTATGTGCTGCCTCGGCGCAACGCAGGCTGATCGTTAGCCGGCGCCAGGCAGACACAAAAGATGGAAAATATTCTGGCGATCACAGAATTCTGGTTCGGCGACGATCCGGACGACGTCGCTACCGCCAGACAGCAAGGCAAGCTCTGGTGGAGTAAAAATCCTGATCTCGATTTGCGCATCAGGCAGCGGTTTGAAACAACCTTGCTTGCCGCTGAGAAAAACCAGTTGCCGGATTGGGAAAACACACCTCAAGGCGTGATGGCCCTGGTTCTGCTGACTGATCAGTTTCCGCGCAATATGTACCGCAAAACGCCACGTTCATTTGCATTCGATACGCTGGCGCGCCGTTTTTGCCGTAGCGGCCTGCAGCCGGATTTCTATGCCGCATTGCGCCCGATCGAACGGACCTTCCTGCACTTGCCGCTGACGCATTCAGAATTGCTGCCAGACCAGGAGCAGGCGGTGGCGCTGTGCGCTGCACTGGTCGAACAAGTTGCGCCAAGCCAGAAGGAGTGTTTTTCGGGCTACCTCTCATTCGCCATCCGGCACCGCGACATCATCGCTCGCTTCGGCCGCTTTCCGCATCGCAACCATATTCTGCAACGCCAGTCGACACCTGAAGAGCTGGACTTCCTGCAGCAGCCCGGCTCGTCTTTTTAGGCGTTCCTTTGAGCGGCTTTACAAGACAACATTCAGCGGGATCTTCAGATAGCTCACACCGTTCTCTTCTGCTGCGGGCAATACGCCGGCACAGATATTGAGCTGGATCGAAGGTAGCATCAAAGTTGGCAAACCCAGCGTGGCATCGCGCCGGTTACGCATGGCGATGAATTCATTCTCGCTGATACCGTCCCGCACGTGGATGTTTTTTGCGCGTTGCTCGGCAACTGTCGCCTCGCAGGCGGGAGCCCGGCCATCGGGCGGATAATCGTGGCACACGAACAACCGGGTCGACTGCGGCAGACTCAACAACCTGCTCACCGACCGATACAGGCTGCTGGCGCTGCCACCGGGAAAATCGCAGCGCGCTGAACCCAGGTCCGGCATGAACAGCGTATCGCCGACAAACACCACATCCTGCTCCACCAGATAAGCCATGTCGGCCGGCGTATGCCCCGGAACATGCAACGCTTGCGCTCGCAGGCTGCCGATGTGGAAAACCTCGTCAGGCGCGAACAAATAATCGAACTGGGTACCATCCAGCAAAAAATCCGATTGCAGGTTGAAGATTTTTTTGAATACGCCCTGAACCACACTGATCTGATTGCCAATGGCGATTGCGCCGCCCAGATGCTGGCGCAGGTAAGGTGCAGCCGAAATGTGATCGGCGTGGGCGTGGGTTTCCAACAACCATTGCACCTTCAAGTCCTTGCTGCGCACGAACTCAATCACGCGATCAGCCGACGTGGTGGAAGTGTGGCCGGCAATCGGATCGTAACCAAGCACCGAATCAATCACCGCGCACTCGCTACCCGCCGCGGTATACACCACATAGGTAAACGTGGAGGTATCTTGATCGAAAATGACTTCTATTTGTGGGCTTGCCATTTGACCGCATCCTGAATTCAACTACAAATGACTATATATGAATAGGCATCAAGTACGCAATGCGCGCACCAGTCTTAATCCGTTAAACACCACCAGCAAGCTCGCGCCCATGTCGGCGAACACCGCCATCCACAGCGTCGCTTCGCCAGTCAGGGCCAGGACCAGGAAGATCGCTTTGATGCCCAGCGCCAAGGCGATATTTTGCATCAGCACCGTGTGTGTCTTTTTACTTAAACGAATGAAATCTGTGATCTTGCGCAGGTCATCATCCATCAACGCGACATCGGCCGTTTCCAGCGCAGTATCGCTACCCGCCGCCGCCATCGCAAATCCGATATTGGCCTGCGCCAACGCCGGCGCATCGTTGATGCCGTCACCCACCATGCCGACGTAGCCAAAGCGCTGGCGCAATTCATTGACGGCATCGCGCTTGTCTTGCGGCAACTGATCGCCACGGGCGTCGCTGATGCCAACCTGGGCGGCGATGGCTTGCGCAGTATGCGTATTGTCGCCGGTCAGCATGACAACTTCGACACCGATCGCATGCAACCTGGCTACCGCTTCCGCAGCAGTATCGCGCACCGTATCGGCGACCGCCAGAATCAACAACGGCTGCGTGGCTGAGCACAGCACCACCGTGGTCTTCCCTTCGCTCTCCAGCGCCGACAAGCGTGCTTCCAGCGCAGGATTGCAAATATTCATTTCATGCACCAACCGATGGTTACCCAGATAAAATTGCCGGCCATCGATCTCGCCCTGCACGCCACGACCGGTCAACGCTTCGAAAGCACCGACTTCGAACAAATTTTCTGCATCACCCGATATTTGCCAATGCGCAACGACCGCGCCCGATACCGGATGATCGGAACGGCTGGCCAGACTTGCCGCCTGACGCCGCAATTGCAATAACCCGCGGTCATCTGCATCAGCTGGCGGCTGCACCAGCTGTATATCGGTGACACGCGGCTTGCCTTGGGTCAGCGTGCCGGTTTTGTCCAATGCCAGTGCCTTGATCTTGCGCCCCATCTCCAGGTAGACGCCGCCCTTTATCAACACCCCGTTCCTGGCCGCGGCCGCAAGCCCGCTAACCACCGTCACCGGCGTAGAAATCACCAGCGCGCAAGGACAGGCGATCACCAGCAGCACCAGCGCCTTGTACAGCCACGAATAAAAGCCCAGCCCCATCAGCAATGGCGGCAAAGTGGCGACCAGTATCGCGGCCAACACCACCACCGGTATGTAATAGCGCGCAAACTGATCGACAAAACGCTGTGTCGGTGCGCGCTCGCCTTGCGCTTGCTGCACGCTCTTGATGATGCGCGCCAGGGTCGAATTGGCTTGCAGCGCAGTCACCCTATAGATAAAGGAGCCGCGCTCATTGATCGTGCCGGCGAACACTTGATCGCCGGCCTGCTTCTCTACCGGCATGCTCTCGCCGGTAATGGCCGCCTGGTTGATGGTGGTTTGGCCTTCTGTCACTAGCCCGTCCAGCGGCACGCGCGCGCCCGGCTTGACCCGGATCAACGCAGCCAGCGCCACCTCGCCGGTGGCGACTTCTCGCCACGCGCCATCGGCATCTTGCACAGTCGCCAGATCCGGCGCCATCGCCATCAACCCTTTAATCGCGTTGCGGGCGCGGTCGAGCGACAATGCTTCTATCATTTCCGCCAGCGCAAACAGGAAGATCACGACTGCAGCCTCCGGCCATTGGCCGATGACGGCAGCACCGATCACCGCCAGCGACATCAGGAAATTCATGTTGAGAGAGAAATTCCGCAGCGCTATCCAGCCCTTTTTCAAGGTATCCAGGCCACCGCTCAAGATCGCAACCAGCGCCAGGCTGATCACCAGCCATGAATTGTCCTGGCCACCGGTCCAAACCACTACCTCGGCGCCGACCGCAGTGAGGCCAGAGATTGCCATCAGCAACCATTTTTTACGGGATATCTTGAAAGCGCCATCGCCCATGCCTTGGGTCAGATCGACCGCGCCGGTCAGCGTGTCCGATTTGAGCGCCGGCTCCATGTCCAGTGCTTTCAAGGTAGCGACAATAGCGGCCACCGAGGGCAAACGATGCTGGACCGTCAGCTCGCGCTGGATCAGATTGAATTGCATGGCGTCGATGCCGGCCATGCCCCGGAGCTTGTCCCTGATCAGTTTCTCTTCAGTCGGACAATCCATTTTCTGGATCAGGAACACGGCCTGCTCGGCGCCGGCGGCCAATGGCGCGCGACTGACGGCCGGCGTGCCCGCATGAGCATGAGCATGCTCATGCTGGTGATCGTGCTTATGCTGATGATCGTGGTGGTCGTGTTCGCAACGGCCCATGGTGTGGTTCTCCTTGACTCGGGTCTTATTCAAAAACGCAATGAATCAATTAATTACCAACAATTGATTACTCCTTGCACATTTAAAACCCTGTAGCTACTATAAGGTCAAGCATTTAGTTTGAAGTAACAGGAAAAACAACCATGAGCACAACTTCACTCAAAATCGGCGAGCTGGCCAGTCACGCCGGCTGCCCGGTCGAAACCATCCGCTATTACGAACGCGAAGGCTTGCTGCCGCTGGCGGCGCGCTCCCAAAGCAATTACCGGCTATACGGGCAAGCGCATATCGAACGCCTGCAATTCATCCGCCATTGCCGCTCACTGGACATGACCTTGGATGAAGTACGCAAGCTGCTGCAGTTTCGCGACTTGCCGGAAGATAACTGTGCCGAAGTAAATACCTTGCTGGACCACCATATCGAGCATGTCGCCGACCGCATCAGCGAATTGAAAGCGTTGCAAACGCAACTGAAGCAATTGCGCAAGCAATGCCAGAAATCCCAGGCTGCCAAGGATTGCGGCATCCTGCAAGGCCTGGCCAGCATGGAAGACGAAGCGCCGGCCAACCTGGGCAGTCATGGCGGCGGCGTTCACTAGGGTCTGTTAACATTTGATTTGGGAGTGCGAACGCGCGGCAGGCGTTACAGGCCTAGGCGCGACGACGCGACGTAGCGGTGCTACGGCAAGGAGAAGTAACGACGGCATGTGACGCCTGCAGCCGTTCCCGGAGGGTTCAAACCAAAACGTGCGCTGGCCGCGTTGCATGGTTTACAGGGGCCTCGGCCCCTGCTACACCACGCGCCTTGCCAGCACACGTTTTGGTTTGAACGCATCTCCCAAATCAATTGTTAACAGACCCTAGGGCCTTGCACCCCTCTGACACTCACGATGAATATACACTCAGACGATCTCCGGATTTTTATCGCCGTGGTTGACAACGGCACACTCAGCGCCGCCGCCGAGCAGTTGGGCCAGACCACATCCGGCTTGAGCCGCGCATTGTCGCGGCTGGAACAGAAGCTGGCCACCACGCTCCTGACCCGCACCACGCGCCGCATGGAGTTGACCGAAGAGGGCCATCTTTTTCTGGAAAAGGCACGCACGATCATTGCGGCGATGGAGGAAGCGGAAGAAGCCATCCAGGTGCGCCATCAAAGGCCATCGGGACGTCTGCGGGTAGACGCCTCGCCGCCTTTCATGCTGCACTGCATAGTGCCGCATATAGCCGAATTTCGCAGTAACTATCCAGACATTACGCTTGAGTTGACCAGCAACGACCAGAATATCGATTTGCTGCAGCAACGCACCGACATCGCCATCCGCCACGGTGCGTTGCAAGATTCGATGCTGCATGCGCGCCGGCTGGGAGCAAGCCAGCTGCACATCGTCGCCAGCCCCGATTACCTGCGCGCGCATGGCACGCCAGCCAGCGCGGAAGAGTTGAAGCAACATCAGCTGATTGGTTTCACGCAGCCGGAATCGCTCAACAACTGGCCGTTGCGACAACAACAGGAAGAGCAGCTGCCGATCACTCCGACGCTATCGGCATCCGGCGGCGAAACCATACGTCAGCTGGCGCTGCATGGGCTTGGGATTGCCTGCCTGTCGGCTTTCATGGTGCGCGAGGATATTGCCCGGGGGACGCTGGTCGATATCCTGGCAGAGCATAACAATGGTTACCGGCAACAGATCCATGCGGTGTATTACAGGAATACCCAGCTGGCCCGGCGCATCACCTGCTTTCTGGATTTCCTGCAATTAAAGCTTTAAAGCCCGAGTTTCACAGAAATAAAACTCAGCTAGTGTGGCGGTGTTCGCTATCGAGATGGGCCATCATTACCGGCGCATAACGTTCACCGGCGATTGCACCGGCTGGCACGGCTACCTCGATCCGCGCCAGATCATCGGTACTTAACTGAATATCCATTGCCCCCAGTGATTCAGCCAGGCGGTCACGACGACGCGCGCCGACCAGCGGCACGATATCTGCGCCACGCGACATTACCCAGGCGATTGCAATCTGCGCCACGGTCGCCTGCTTGTCGGCGGCGATGGCCTGCAAGGCATCCAGCAAAGCCAGGTTGTGCGCCAGATTGTCGCCAATGAAACGTGGATTACGGCCACGAAAATCGCCTGGCGCCAACACCTTGTCCTTGCCCCAGTGTCCGCTGATCAAACCGCGCGACAACACGCCGTAGGCAGTAATGCCGATGCCGAGTTCACGGCAAACCGGCAGGATCTCGGCTTCGATACCGCGCGACACCAGCGAATACTCAATTTGCAGATCGGAAATCGGATGCACTGCCTGTGCCCGGCGCAGGGTTTGCGCACCAACTTCCGACAAACCGATATGACGCACGTACCCTGCTTTCACCATGTCGGCGATGGCGCCTACCGTTTCTTCAATCGGCACGGCCGGATCGAGCCGTGCCGGGCGATAGATATCGATATGATCTGTGCCGAGCCGGCGCAAGGTGTAAGCCAGGAAACTCTTCACCGCCTCAGGCCTGCCGTCGATACCGCTCCAATTGCCGGCGGGATCGCGCATGGCGCCGAATTTAACGCTGAGCAGTACCTGATCACGATTGCGGGTGCGCAAGGCTTCCCGAATCAGCATCTCGTTATGTCCCATGCCGTAAAAATCGCCGGTATCCAGCAGAGTGATACCGGCATCGATTGCTGCGTGCAGCGTGGCGATGCTTTCAGTTTCATCGGCGGGTCCGTACAAGTCGGACATACCCATGCAGCCAAGGCCGATGATGGAGGATTGCGGGCCGGTACTACCTAGTTTTTGCATTCTCATAATGACATCCTTCATGTATTCGATGGGAAGGGCGAAACCAGATATGGCCGCCTTGAACACATTATTGTCCGTGTCCAAAAATTAATAAATGCGCATAAAATGATTTCTTTATTCGAAAATTGCTAACAATAGGAAATAGGAGCGCCCATGGATCGGATTCAGGCAATGGAAGTCTTCTCTCGCGTCGCCGAACTGGGCAGCTTCAGCCGTGCGGCCGAGCAGTTGAATTTGCCGGCAGCCACCGTTACCAATGCGGTTCAGGCGCTTGAGAAACACCTCGGGGTCCGCTTGCTACAGCGCACCACACGCAAGGTAACGTTGACCGATGAAGGCATCACCTACCTTGATCGTTGCACTCGAATATTGGCTGAATTCGAAGATGTCGATACCCTGTTCCAGCAGGACCAGTTGCAGCCGCGCGGCGTGATCCGGGTTGACTTGCCGGAACGCCTGGCGCACACGGTGGTGATACCAGCGTTGCCGGATTTTTTTGCGCAGTATCCGAACCTGCGAATCAAGTTGAGCGCCACCGACCGCTTCGTCGACCTCATCGGCGAAGCGGTCGACTGTGTGGTGCGCGCCGGTCCTCTCAGCGATTCCAGCCTGATCGCGCGCCGCATCGGCAACATGGAGCAGATCAACTGCGCGGCCAAGTCTTACCTGGATCGCCACGGCCGGCCGCAGACCTTGGGCGATTTACAGCATCACATGGTGGTCAATTATTTTTCCAGCCGCACCGGGCGCGACCTTGGCTGGGAATATCTGGAGGATGGCGAACCGCGATTCCTGAAGCTTCCCGGCCAGATCTCGGTGGCCAGCTCGGAGGCTTACCTGGCCGCCTGCATCGCCGGACTAGGATTGATACAAGCGCCGCGCTTCGGTCTGGAAGAGTTACTGGAGAGCGGCGCTGTTGAAGAAGTGCTGCCGGATTTCAAGCCGGCGCCATTACCGGTATCCGTGGTGTACGCCCACAACAAACACCTGTCGCCGCGCGTGCGGGTGTTTGTCGACTGGATCGCGAAATTGCTGGCGGCCCGCTACGCCTGAGCCGGCCTGCATCATCGCAAGGTCAGCTTAGGCATTCAGCAACTAGACAGCTGCCGCTTGTTGCGCAATCCAGGTGTTTATCTGCGTTTCCAACATCTCCAGCGGCAAGGCGCCATTGTCGATGACGGCGTTGTTAAAGCGCCGCAGGTCGAACTTGCTACCCAATTCCTGCTGCGCCTTTTCGCGCAAGGCCTTGATTTTCAGCTGGCCGATCTTGTAACCCAGGGCCTGGCCGGGATCGACGATGTAGCGGTCGATTTCGACCTGGTTGTCGTGCGGTGGATTGGCCGTGTTGACGTTCATGTAGTCGATCGCCTGTTGCCGCGTCCAGCCCAGCGCATGCATCCCTGTATCGACCACCAGGCGGGCAGCCCGGAACAACTCATCGTTGAGATGCCCGAACTTCGAATAGGGATCGGTATAGAAACCCATTTCGCCTCCCAGGCTTTCGGCATACAACGCCCAGCCTTCGCCGAAAGCAACGTACCAGCCGAAGCGCCGGAACTCAGGCAAGCCTTTTATTTCCTGGGCGCGCGCGGTCTGCAAATGGTGGCCAGGCACCGACTCATGCAAGGTGAGGGTTTCCATTTCCCACTTAGGACGCGAATCCAGCTTCGACAGGTTGGCGACGAAATAACCCGGCCGCGAACCATCCGGCGTTCCAGGTTCATAGTAAGCGCCGGCCTGGTTCTCCGCACCCACTTCCGGCACCGGTTTCACATCGACCGCAGCGCGGGGAATATCGGCAAAAAAAAGCGGCAACTGCGCGGATGATTTCTTGATGATCTCCTTGTAGCCGGCCAGCAGATCTTCCGGTTTGGTGTAATAGAAACGCGGATCCGTATTCAGGAAAGTGATGAATTCTGCGAACGTTCCCTTGAATCCGGTCTGCTGCATCACCAGTTTCATTTCCGCTTGAATCCGCGCCACTTCCTGCAGCCCGACCTCGTGGATCTCTTGCGGCGTCATGCTGGTGGTGGTGTTTTCCTTGACCTTGTAGGCGTAATACGCCGCACCGCCGGGCAAACTCGACGCCGCTATGCTGTCGCGACAAGCGGGCAGATAGGTGTCGCTGATGTAAGCGTCCAGTTTGCGGAAAGCCGGCGCCACACCTTGCTGCAGCAGGCGCTCGCCTTCACGCGCCAGGCTGGTGCGCTGCGCCGCCGGAATCGAAGCAGGCATGTCTTTGAACGGGGCCGCCAACAGGCTGCTATCGAGTTTGGCGACAAATTCCTGAAGCTGCCCCGGCACCGCGCTCATCGTGACTTTGGGCGCCACCCAACCGGATTTGACGCCTTGCTGCAATTGCGCAATCACACCATCGACGTACTTCGGCAATGCCCGCAGGCGCCCCAGGTAATTACGATAATCCTTGGCGGTATTGAATGGCGTTTGCGCAACCAGTTGCGGAAACTCGAACTGGACACCGTTCAGTTGCGAGATCGGTTCCGGATTGTACGGGTAGAATTTGGCGGCCTGGATGTTCTTCTGTTTTTCATAAACGAACAGATCGTAGGAAACCAGATCCTGGCTACTTAATTTGTTACGATCAATGCGCCTGGCTTGAGCCAGCATCTGCTCCTGGTGGAGATTGCCTGCCAGGCTGGCTGCCAACGAAACATCCGACAACCGGTCGTTAAAGCGATTGTCGCCAACGGCGGTGGCAAACTCCGGTGCGTTGCGCATGCTCCACTGCCAGTCGCTGTCAAAGAGTGTATTGAGTTGCTGATGTGGCGTTGCGGCGTAGCTGAACGGCGCCAATAGAAGACTGAAAAGCAGCGTAAAAATAAAAAGGAATTTGTTCATCCATGTCTCCGAAGATTAGCCCGCCATTCTAGCAAATCACGTCGGAAAATTTCTCAACAGAAATTTCTTTCTCACCATCGGGCTCCCCCTTGGGGCACTATCTCAAACCGGAACATCAGATGACGGAAACGATTCGTCAACTTTGCGCTGCGGCGATGCCACTACCCTGTTGCGGCCACCATGCTTGGCTTGATACAAGGCCTGATCGGCGCGTTCAATCAGGCTTTCAAGACTCTTGTCGTAATCGACAGCCTCGCAATCAAACGCCGCCACGCCAAAACTGGCGGTGACATTGACGATCTGGCCATCATCCAGCTGCAAATGGCAGGCATCGATAGCACTGCGCAATTTCTCCGCGACGGCAAGCCCTTGAGACAAATCGATTTCGGGTAACAGCAGGATGAACTCCTCACCGCCATAGCGTGCCAGCAGATCGACCTTGCGACGATATCGCCGACACAGGTCCGCCACGCCACGCAGCGCCTGATCGCCCCCCGGATGCCCGTACCGGTCATTGACTGCCTTGAAATGATCGACATCCATCACGATCAGCACCAACTGCCGCCGATAACGCTGAGCGATACCGAATTGCTGCTCGCCTTGCGAAAAGAATGCACGGCGATTCATCAGCCCTGTCAGGAAATCCGTGTCGGACAAGGTCTGCAATTGGGCAATCAGCTCCTCGCGCTGTTTTTCGAGGCCGACTTTGGCCAGGCTATGGGCCTTCAATACATGTATCGCGCGCATCATGGCGCCAATCTCATCGTCATGACTTGGTATCGGAATAGCTGTACTCAAACGCTCCTCGGCCAGCGATGTGAAAAGATCGGTAGCATCAAGAATCGGGCGCAGGACGCGCTGTCGTATCACCCGCATGAGCAGCATGAAAATACCCAGCGCAATAACCCCCAGGCCGGTTGCTGCCCACAGGACATAGGCGGCCTGCCTGTTTTTATAGTCGGCTTGCTTTAGCATCTCGGCCAGGACCAGATCGCGCAGGTGCGGAATCGCCGCCATTTTCGGGACATAGCGTGCGGTCACATCATGGGCGCTCAAACCGTAGTTTCCCGTACTGCGCCCGATGACGAACAATTCGTCCAGGAAACCCAGGCCGGCGCCGAGGTATTGATCACGCACCGTATTCAAGGCAACTTCCACGGCTGGATTGCCGCTGTACGCGTGCAGTTGCAGTTCAATCACCGAATACAACTGTTCAATCTGTCCCGATAATTTGGAGAATGCGTAGATTTCCTGAGAGGTAAAAGGGCGCTGAGCGGCTACCGGAGCAATCGGGACAGATCCTATCTGCCCCGCAATATTGCGCAAACTGGAGGTTAGCTGAGCGCCTTGCAAACCGTCGCTAAGCTGTGCATCCGACTTGACCGCAATTCCGGACAAAGTGGTAATCGCCGGCGCAAAAACACCGATCGCATGGGCCATCATTTCCAGTGCGGTACCGACGGCGGCCATGTCGCGCTGCTGTTTCGGCCCGGCTAGTAAAGGAGCGGCTTCTTTACGTGCCGCCGCCAGCGCTTGCTGTGTCGATTCCACCTGCTCAAGTACCGGCGCCAGCGCCGGGTCAGCTTGTACTTGCAGAGCATGGTGCAAGGTTGCCAGCGACTGATCGCTGGCGGAACGCGCCTGCTCCAGCCGTGGAACCACCTCTGCGGCATCGTCCGATTCCTGCGTCAACATCGAATTGACAGGCCCACGCTCGGCCGCCAACGCTTCTTCCACCAGTAACGCCAGCTGCAAATTCTTAATGGCAGGCATGCTCTTTGTACTGCGTTCGTATACGGACCATTCGCTGCTGACGATCCGGCCGGTCAAGGTCAGAAAAAGCAGCATCAGCAAGATCGAAATCAGCCAAAACAGGCGATTGAGCGACATACGAAATAACATGCGTACAGATTAAGTCAAAGAATGTAGTTGATTGTTTTTAATAGTTGCAATCTATTTACATTTAAATTTCAATAGATTATTATTTCAGCGATCCTATCACAATCCGCCACAGTCTCAACCTGTCCGACTGTTCAGGTCCCCAGGCTCACCTGTGTTTCCGTCTGCCCGTACATTGCCAGCACATCACGATACAGCGTGGCATAGCTCTCCCCCATCAACCGTGCCGTGAACAATTTCTGGTAACGCGCTTGGGCGCGCGCGCCCATTGCCTGCGCCTGCCCGGGGTTATCCCACAGTTGCTGCATCGCCTGCCGGAAGGCCTCCGGATCGCTGGGTGGAACCACCAGTCCGGTTTCACCGTGGTTGTTGATATAACTGGTGCCGGTGCCGATCTCGCTGGAAATCATCGGCTTGCCGTACATCGCCCCTTCCAGCAGGGAGATGCCAAATGCTTCCGAACGCAAATGCGACGGAAATACGATTGCGTAAGACAGCTGCAACAATGCAACCTTGTCCTCATCGCTCACCGTACCCAGGAAAATCACATTGCGCAGTCCTTGCTCATCGGCGCGCCTTTTCAGCTCCTGCTCAATCGGCCCGGCGCCGACGATCACAATCGGATAATCGGTTCCGCGTGCCGCGTCCAGCAGAATGTGCAAACCTTTGTAATAGCGGATAACGCCTACAAACAAGAAAAAACGCGGACCGATCCGCTTTCTCCACTCTTCCATCCGCGCCGCAGACGGCGATGGATAGTTGTCCTTGTCTAGACCGATGGGAATTACCTGCGTCTTGTCTCTGTATCCGGCCAGTACCGAACTGGTTTGCAGATAATTAGGGGAAGTGGCGACGATTGCATCGACGCTGTCGAGGAAGCGATGCATCAACGGCCGGTACAACTGCAACAGTGTTTTGTAACGCACGATGTCGGAGTGATAGGTAACCACGCTCGGCTTGTTCATGCGCGTAACGAAATGCGCCAGATCCATGAACGGCCACGGAAAATGGTAATGCACGATATCGACCTCGGCCGCGAGCTGCGCAAAACGCTTAAGCGCAGCAAACGAAAATCCGGTCGACGCAATTTGCAGGTCGAGTTTGACCCGATGTACCTTATGGCCTTCGTATATCAACTCCGCCGGATCGGGATTATCGCTGAGAGTCAATACCTCGCTCTCGATGCCGCTGGCAGACGAGCATTTACATAACTGATAAATGGTTTGTTCGATTCCGCCATACGATTCCGACTGATAAGTCTTGTAGAAATGAAGAACCCGCATTGCATACTCCTCTCGTCATCTGCCCCATCTTCCGATACAACATGAAGTGAAAGGCTATTTTTCTATTTATACGGACTGCCTACAACAACAGCAAATAACATTACTTAACTTATTACTTAACTTTAGTCATTAGCGACCTGCCGATACACCTCGGCAGTGATCGCCGCGCATTTTTCCCATGAAAACTGCGCAGACCGCTCCAAACCGGCGATACGCTGCGCCGTCCAGGCGCTGTCATCCTCGATCAGGCGGCGCATCTGCTCCGTCAGTCCGACTTCATCATGCGGATCGACATAAGTACCGGCCGCGCCCGCCACTTCTGGCAGACTGGCGCAGGCAGAGGCAATCACCGGTGTGCCGCTGGCCATCGCTTCCAGCACCGGCAGGCCAAAACCCTCATACAAGGAAGGAAACACCATGATCCTGGCCGCCACCATGACGCAAGCCAGGTCCGCCTGATCCAGATAACCCGCCAAGCGCACGTGGCCGGAACTGATCGCTTGTGACAACGCAGCGTTCAATTCCCCGGCTTGCCATCCTGGCATGCCGACTATCAACAAAGGGAAACGCTCCTGCAACGGCAATGGCAAACGCGCGTGCGCCTTCAGCGTCAGCAACAGATTCTTGCGCGGCTCCAGCGTCCCGACCGACAGGATGAAACCGCGATAGGCCAGGTCAAATTTTTGGAGACGCGCTGCCAGCTGCTGTTCAACCCTGGGGTGGAATATGCTGGAACAGGCCAGCGGCGCCACCACAATTTTTTGTTCCGGCAAGCCGAAATATTTCTTGATCTCTTGCCCGATAAATTCGGAATCCACCAAGATCCGGCTGACACGCGCCAGGGCCGACGGCAACCTGCGCTCGATTTCCTTCAGGCGATCTTTAGGTTGTGTTTGCGGATAATGAACATGCGTCAGGTCATGCACCGTCATCACGGTCCGGCCGGAAAAATTGAACGGCCATAAACTGGGTTCGTGATACACATCCGGACGTAACTTATTTGCCCCGCGGTTAAAGCATTGCTGCTCAAGCGTCCGCCGCAAGACGTAAGCGCCCGGCAAACGCCTGGCGGAGCCAGCCCAACGCGAATAACCAGCTGTCTGCGTGCTAACGAGCATATCTTGCCAGCGTGAGCCTGAGAAATAGTGCATTCCGAGATCCGGAATTTTCTGCAACGCCTGCGCCAACTCCGCAACATAGTTGCCGATACCGGTGCGCGGCGCGCGCAGGATCTTGCTATTCAGGGCAATGGTCAGTTTCATCGTATTCACTCTGCACGCATTGCTGAATTCGTACCTGACGCCCAACCCGTTCTATAAGCTGGCGCGCCGAACCTTCCCAACTCAGGCAAGACCAGTCTGCCACATCTCGCGTCGCTGGAAAAATTCCACTGCCTTCATATTGCTGTACCTGCCGGGATAATGATTCCGGATGATGCAAATCAAAATAGCTGATAAATTCGCCACCTATCTCATGAAATACCGGAATGTCGCTCGCCATCACCGGCAAACCACGTTGCATCGCCTCCACCAGCGGCAGACCGAAACCCTCCACGAATGAAGGGAAGACCAGCGCTTTCGCGTGACTGTAACAATACTCCAGCTCGACGTCGCTAAGATCGTTGAACATGAACAGGCGCCGCTTCAGTTCAGGATGATTTTTCACGCGCTCGATCAGACGCTCATTCTTCCATCCTATGCGTCCGATGAAGCACAACACGACGTCGCTGCCGTCCCGCCACAGATGCTCGAAGGCATCCAGCAGGTAGGCGTGATTCTTGCGCGGCTCGATGGTGCTGACCATCAGATAGATGGCACGGCCGGATGTAAACAACTTTTCCACCACCGGACGTACCGACTGGTTTGGATCGATCTGATCGAGCTCGGAACCAAGATGGAAGAAATCGAACCAGCGTGAAGCGACTCGTTCCTTGCCCAAGCGTCGCTGTACCTCGTCTCGCACCTCGTCACGGATGGTGCTCGAAATCGCAATGAAGCCATCCGCCGTATTGGCAATCCAGTCAAACCAGCGATCGAATACCTGCACCAGCGGGCCATCGCAAAACTGGGGATGGGTCAACGGAATCAGATCGTAGATAACCGAGACGATAGCCACGCCTTCCTGTTGCAACCGCTCCGCCACAGGGAAAAAATCGGCATGCCAGGATGAATCCAGCAATACCAGGACATCGTCGGCGCGGCATTCCATTTCAAACGCACGCTGCTGTACCTCGGTTTTCCTGAGAACCCATTCGGTCAGATATAAAGGCAATACGAACGACAGACTAACCAGGCGACACAAGACGTACGTTACCCGCTGTACATTGTGAGAAGCGTTCCATGGCCAGAATCGCAGCAAACGCGAGTGAATCAGCCAGTAACGATTGCGTACCTGCACCAGCTTCCGGGCAACTTTTTCCAGTTTCTGCCGCACTCGGCTACGCCACTCATCTGTATACGTTGGCGCCAGCTGTTTGACTTCAAGTATCTTTCCATCCTTGAATATGACGGGGATGCATTCTGCTTCGTCCTGCACCAACGGCAAATGATTGATGATATTGCGGACGACGCGTTGTATTCCCGAGTTCATTTCGGGATGATGAAATACGTAAGTACATTCGATCAGGAATCTGTTCATGCCGCTAAACCATCCCTGCGGGCATTTCCGAGCGACCGCACCACCGCCACTTCGGGTTCCAGGAATGCGCAACCGACAAAATCCGGCCGATGCGTATTGACGACATGGAAAACGACGCTGTAGTCGCGCCACTCATAATTGGTATCAAGATGAGAGTCCAGTTTCGACAGGGAAATCGAAATCGCATAATTACCTTTGCCGAGATTCATGGCAAAGCGCCAGCGATAAACCAGATCCTCTCCCACCTGCAAATCGGTCTGCGGTTTGTTCAGGCGGTGGGTATTGATGCCGAATACAGCTAGTCCCAGCTTGTCCGTGATCATGTAGCCCATCACCAGACGCGGCACTTCGGCGTTGATCGCAACCCGGACTTCCAGCGTAACGTAGGCTCCGACTTCAACCACGTCGATTTCCTTGCCCTCATCGTCCAGCAGCCTGACCTCGGAAACGCTGGCTTCGCCGGTTCCGGAAATGGTTCTCACCTTTCCATCTGGCTGGCGCTCTTGCCGGACGGTACTGCGGTCGCGCTCAGCCATCATGGCATTGTAGAAATCCATCACTTCCACCGGACTGCCTTGCATTTCCAAACGCCCGCGGTTAAGCAGTATGGCGCGATCGCAAATGGTCTGGATAGCGTAACGATCGTGCGACACGATTAACAAGGTAGTACCGGCGCGGCGGAACTCTCTGATCCGTTCAAAACTCTTGTGTTGAAAATACGCGTCGCCGACGGACAAAGCTTCATCGACAATCAACACGTCCGGCCGACTGGCCGTTGCAACACTGAATGCCAGCCGCATCTGCATTCCGCTGGAGTAAGTTCGTATCGGCTGATCCATGTATTCGCCAATTTCGGCGAATGCCTCGATAGCCGGCATCAGCGCCTCGATTTCCTCTGCTCTCAGGCCCTGCAACTGGCCGGCCATGATGGCGTTCTGCCTGCCGGTAAAATCCGGGTGAAAACCCATGCCGAGTTCCAGCAGCGCCGCCACCCGTCCCTGAATGTCGATGGTACCGGCAGTACCTTGGGTAGTCCCCGCGATCATTTTCAAGAGAGTGCTTTTTCCAGCGCCATTGACGCCGACAATACCGACAGCCTCGCCAGCCGCCAATTCGAAATCGATATCCTGCAAAACCCAGTGCAACTGATGCCGCGGCCCTGCAAAAGGCAGCACCCATTCAGCCAGGCGCGCCCAGCGTCCGTTATATGTCTTGTAGGCTTTGCCTAAACCTTTAACCGTGATCTTACCCATCATAGTTCATCCACCATTTCACCTGCATGCCGGCGGAACAGCTGTAAGCCGAAAATACACAGGGCAACGCTCAACAAGGTCACTACCCACAGATCGCTCCAGCGCGGCCACGCGCCGCTGACGAAAATTCCCTGATAGGCAATCATCAGAGCTGTCATCGGATTAAATTTGAGCAAGCCTTGCACCCCCGCAGGCAAGGTGGTGACCGTATACACAATCGGCGTAAACCAAAACCAAAACTGCAGCACGATGCCGAACAGCTGGCCGATGTCGCGAAAAAATACGTTCAGCACGCCAAGAACAATGCCCAGGCCGATAGAGAACAGTATTTGTATCAACAGCAATGGCAACACGCCAAGGAAAGCCCAGCCTGGAAAATTACCTGTTATGAGCAGGAACCCCAGGAACAAGCCGAAAATGATGGAGAAATTCACCCCCGCATTCATTACCGTGATGATCGGCAGGCAAATGCGTGGGAAATTCAGCTTCTTGATCATGTTGCCGTTTTCCAGAAACACGTTTTGCATGCGCGATACGGTCTCGGTAAAAAATCCCCAGGTCAGCAAGCCGGCGCACAGATAAATCCCATAGGCAAACTGGCTGCTGGCATTAGGCAAACGCGCATGCATCAATTGCGAAAAAATCACCGTATACACCACAATCATTGCCAGCGGGTTTAGCACCATCCATACGGCTCCAAGCATCGAATTGCGGTAGCGCCCCTGGAACTCGCGCTTGACACTGCCGAGCATGAAGCCACGGTAGTGCCACAGCGAGCTCAACATGGTTTGAGTCTTGGTCTGCGACCGTATTTTCAACATTATTTGCACCTGCCGTATTTGTCGTCAAAACGCACGATATCGTCTTCGCCCAGGTAAGCGCCGCTCTGCACTTCTATCATGACCAGTTCCAGCAGACCCGGATTTTCCAGACGATGCCTGGTTCCGGCGGGGATATAGGTAGATTCGTTGGTGTTGACGTAGATTTCCTGTTCGCCGTTGACCACCTTGGCCATGCCATGCACCACCACCCAATGCTCGCTGCGATGATGATGCATCTGCAACGATAGCGATGCGCCTTGCTTGACGACGATGCGTTTGATCTTGAAGTTCGGTCCTTGTTCCAGCAAGGTATAACTGCCCCATGGCCGAAACACGGTGCGATGTAATTTATAAGTGTCGTGCTCGGCGCTCTTGAGCCGATGCACAATCTTTTTCACATTCTGCACATGATCCGGATGCGCGATCAAAAGCGCGTCAGGCGTATCCACTACGATCAGGTTGTTGACCCCGACTGTCGCCACCAGACGCTGCTCGGAGTATATGTAATTGTTCCTGCTGTCGATCAGCACGGCTTCGCCCAGCACGCGGTTTTCCTGTTCATCCGGCTCCACCAGCTGTCGTAAAGCGCCCCAGGAGCCGATATCGTTCCAGTCAAAACTGGCCGGTATTACCGCTACCAGGTCAGAGCGCTCCAGCAGCGCATAGTCGATTGAAATATCTTGCATCGCCACGAAACTGTTCCCATCCAGCTCCTGCAGCAAGACGCCGGCCGACGGACTGGCGGGACTGGCTTCGATGCATGCGCTGGCCAGCGACAGGATGTCAGGCGAGTACTTTTCCAGCTCGCTTAAAAAAGTCGACACCGAGAAGCAGAATATGCCGGCATTCCATAAATGTTTGCCGCTTTCGACAAAGGCGGCAGCCCGTTCCGCATCCGGCTTTTCGATGAAACGCTTTACCGTGGCGGCTCCGGCTGCATCGATTTCTGCGCCGCATTCGATATAACCGTAGCCGGTTTCGGGTGCCAACGGCCGCACACCGAAGGTCACCAGATAACCCTGCTTAGCGACTTCCACCGCGTGATGCACAGCTTCGGACAATCGTTCGACGTCTTTGATCAGATGATCTGCAGGCATCACTACCATGATGGTATTGTCGCCATGCAGCGCGCGCAACGACAATGCGGCGACAGCAATCGCAGGCGCCGTATTACGACCCGACGGTTCAAGTATGAAATGCGGCCGATGATGGATACCCAGGTCGGCCGACGTGAATTCGTCTTTGCTCTGGAAGTAGTAATCCCGGTTGGTGACACTCAGAATATCGCCACGGATGCCGAGCTGGGCGACTCGCTGATAGGTTTTTTGCAGCAGACTCTTGCCGTCAGGGAGTTTGATGAATGGCTTGGGATGCCCTTCGCGCGACACCGGCCACAGGCGCGCGCCGGCGCCACCTGAAAGCACCACCGGAACAATCACTGCGGTTGCTGTTAACGGGATACCGGGTTCTGGAGTGCGCATTTTCATCTCCCCCTTATTCTTTGCCGACGCGGCGCAAATCTGCGTCAACCATTTGCCGGATCAATTGTTCGAGACCGGTTTTCGGCTTCCAATCCAATTTCCGCAGAGCTTTAGCCGGGTTACCAAGCAAGACATCCACTTCGGCCGGCCGGAACAGTTGTGGATCGATTACCAGGTAATCTTCATAATTCAGGTCAAGATGAGAGAAAGCGATACGGCACATATCGCGCACGCTGGTGGTGATGCCGGTGGCAATTACATAGTCATCGGCTTGTTCTTGTTGCAGCATCAACCACATTGCTTCCACGTAGTCGCCGGCAAAACCCCAGTCGCGCTTGGCGTCGATGTTGCCAAGCCGCAGTTCCTTTTGTTTACCGAGTTTGATGCGTGCCGCTGCGTCAGTTACCTTGCGCGTGACGAACTCTATGCCACGCAAAGGCGATTCATGATTGAACAAGATGCCGCTGGATGCATGCAAACCAAAACTCTCCCGATAATTGACGGTGATCCAATGGCCGTAGAGCTTGGCCACGCCGTAAGGGCTGCGCGGATAGAACGGCGTGCTTTCATCCTGGTGCTCAGCCTGGATCAAGCCGAACATCTCGCTGGTGGAGGCTTGATAGAAACGCGACTCGGGACTGAACTGGCGAATCGCTTCCAGCATGTGTGTCACGCCCAAGCCATCTACCATGCCGGTTACCACCGGCTGGTTCCAGGAAGTGCCGACAAAACTTTGTGCGCCCAGGTTATAAATTTCATCAGGACGCGACTGGCACACCGCCCTGATTGCTGAGGTTGCATCGGCCAGGTCACCTTCAATGAATTGCAGTCTCTCCACAATTCCCAGCTCCCGCAAACGCCACAGGCTATCGCTGCTGCGTCTTGCCAGCAAGCCGTAAACCTTATAGCCCTTATCAAGCAACAACTTGGCAAGGTAGGCGCCGTCTTGTCCCGTAATGCCGGTAATCAATGCAGTTTTTGTCATCGCGTCTATCTCCGTTATTTCTGTTCTTGCTTTACTCTTGCTTTACTCTTGCTCTGCTCATCTCAATTGCACCTGGCCGGGAGTCACCGCGTGGCGCTCTCCGCCGCCACTCTGACATCCCAATCCGACAAAACGCTCAGCAAGGTCTGCTGCATCGGAATGCGCGGTGTCCATGCTGTCGCCAGCGCGATTTTTTGATTGCAGCCCTTCACCCGGCGCAGGTCGGACGGCCGCAAACGCGCTGGATCTTGCTCGATCGCGACATCCATCTCGGTCAGGTAGAGCATGCTGGCAATCATGTCGCGGATCAGATACTCCTTGCCTGAGCAAACATTGTAGATTTCCCCATTCTGACCTTTTTCCAACAGCGCCAGATACGCTGAAATGACATCTTCCACATCAAGGAAATCGCGACTGACATCGACGTCGCCAACCAGTATGCCGGCGCCTTGCAGTCCCAGCTTGATGCGCGCCAATTGCCGCGCGACGCTTGAGATTACAAAATCTTCTCGCTGCCCCGGGCCGATGTGGTTAAACGGGCGCGCTACCAGAATGCGCCAAGGCATATTGCAGCTCCACTGGTAACACAACAATTCTGCCGCGGCCTTGCTGACTGCATAGGGATTCTGCGGACGCGCCGGCTGCTGCTCGCTGATCGGCAAGAATTCCGGACTCACCCGGCCGTAGACGTCGCCGGAACTGATATATAGGAAAGTGCCGTCGAAGCCGCTCCGCTGCAGTGCTTGCAGCAGGTTAAGCGTTCCTTTGAGATTGACGTCCAGGGTGTGCGCCGGATCACGAAATGCTTCCGGTATGAAGGTCTGCCCGGCAAGATGGATCACGGCATCCGGACGCGCCTGCCGTAGTACACGCTCCAGCGAATCCGGATCCAGCAAATCGTAAGGACTATCCGCCGGCACCAGCTCCCAACCTTGCGCAGCGACCAAGTGGGTACGCATGCGCTCAAAAGCCAGACCGACAAATCCCGACTGTCCGGTTATAAATAAACGTTTCATATGCAGTCAATCCTTCCCTGCCGTTGTTCGGTTAAAGACATACCGCGCTTTTCATCACGGCTTGCGCGCAATAATGACCTGGCTTTTCGGCATGAAATTGTTCAATGCAAGCCTGACTTGCTCACCATCCGGAGTATCCATCAACGTTTCCCATGTCTTTGCCCAGTTATCCAGCAAAGGATGACTTGCATTGCTCAGATCGACCTTGCTAATCCAGAAAAAAAGCCACCAGACCGACCAGTAGAAACCGAAGTACTCGTGCCGCTCGATCACCAGGCCGGCATCTGTCACCATCTTTTCAAATTCGTCGCGCTGAATAATGCGGATATGGTTCGGCTTCTCGAAATACCAGGGCGGAGCCAATCCTTTTTGCAATGTCTCTTGCACCGGATCCGGCACCGACAGCAGGTAATGCGCACCCGGCTTGCCAACCCTGACCAGTTCGCTCAGAAACTGCGCGGTATCGTCGACATGTTCCAGCACTTCCATGCACACCACTTTGGATGCTATGCCATCTTCCAGCTTCAAGGGATTGGCATCGCCCACTATTCCCTGCACCAGCCGCGCAGGGGTTTCCGCCAGACGCTGCATGGTGGACTCCACCTTCGCCGCGTCGATGTCAGCCACGATCACATGCGCGCCGTGGTTCGCGCAAAACAGCGAATTGCCGCCGTCGCCGCAGCCGATATCGAGCACCACATCTTCAGCGCTGATGACAAAGCCGCGATACAGTTCACTGCTTTCGTGTAGATACCAGCCACTTTCCAAGGCATCGCGCAAGCCTACATGGAAAGAATCGATCGCCACCGCTGGCGGTACCGCCACCGTGGCAGGCGCTTCGGGAACAACCGCCTTGCTTTTCCTGATACCGAAAATTTTTTTGAACATGTCTCGCATACTGTTTTTGCTTTCACTGTTATCGATGGACGTTACCTGATGCAAGTGAACTAGGTCTGAAACTGAAGCTGGCGCTCGCCCATCCTGTCGACAATTTTTTTACCACGTGCGCGTAAGGGGACTTCAATAAAACGATAATTAAGTTCGCTGAATGCAATCACCAGCGCCGCAGCTGTGAATATCAGCCTGAGATTGTAGGTTTGGTCGAAAACGGTATCTGCGGGGGTGATCCAGTACCAGATTTGACGACTCATGAGATAGGCAGGTATATGCGTCAGATACAGTGCATAGGAACGACTTCCTACCCACAGCAGAACACGCTTCAACGGATTGTCCGGCATCAGATAATCCGCATCGTAGGAGGCAATCCAAACCAGTGCTGCGGAAACCAAGGCAACGACCCCGACCCGATAACGGAAATTCTCAGGCTGCTCCGTGCCGATTACTGCCAATCCGGCGACCAGGATCGCGAGGAGAGCAAAACGCACCCAGTTTCGCGTTTGGAGAAAAATCGGTTCCAATCTGCGATAACTACCGTGCGCGCTCCAGATTGCCAGCAGCACGCCCAACAACAGCGCATCGGATCGCGTCTGCATCAATAGGAGTGAATGGTTACGAAGCGCAAAGAATTGCAGTGCTACCAAGACAATCAATACACCGGAAAGCCAGCGACGGCAGACAAAGGCGATAATCGGCAGCAACAAGTAAAACTGCTCTTCCAGCGAGAGGCTCCAATACGGAAAAGCCGGCCCGAGTTCTTCAAATCCAAACTTGTACATCAGGCGAAAGTTTGCATAATTCAGAAGCCCTGCAAGGGTTCCATCCAGATTCGCCTGCAGGGAGCCGAATATGCCGGATTTCCTGAAAACCACAGCTGCCAGCAACAACAGCGCCAGCCAAAGCCACGCAGAAGGCCACAAGCGCCAGGCGCGCCGGATCCAGAACCTGATTGCGACAGAAAAGAAACCCTGGCGATCTTCGGTGCGGTTAAGCCGCGGAATCAGATCCCTTGCAATGACGAAACCGGAAATCGCAAAGAACAAATCAACCCCGGTCCAAAATCCGAAATGGCTATAGCCATACGCAAGAATTTCGCCCGGCTGTCCAATCAAATTGAAACGCGTATGCTCGAACAATACAAAAAGCACGGCGATCCCGCGCAACAATTCGATGTCTTTAATCCGCTGGTTCATGTGCGATCGGCTCCGGATCTCAGCTATGGTCGGGTTTGCGGGCGGCGAGAAATTTCATCATGTCGAGACCTTTTCCGCGACCTTGGCACCGTCATGTCCATTCATCCGCGGATGGGCGGCAAAAAAAGCGAGCAAGCGCTCCTTGATCACTGCACGCGAGCAGTGCTGTTGCAACCGTCGCACCGCATGTTCGGCCATTTGCCAATATTTGTCCGGTTCCTGCTTGGCGACCCGATAACTGTCTTTGTAGGCGGCAAGCAAAGTGCCCCAGTCTATGCGGTAACGCAGGGTACGGTATGCCTGGCGCGGGTCGTGCGGCCAGTGACTGGGCTCCGTGTTGGAGTCCAGCACAAAAGCATTGTCGTTATCGATATAGTCGGCCATGGCGGTATTGCGCGGCGCGATGGCCGGCTTGCCGCAGGACATGAATTCCATCAAAGGCAGGCATTGGCCTTCGCCGTGCGAAGTATTCAGGACATAAGTCGTTGCCGATACCAGGCGTTCGTAATCAGCGTCGCTCAGGTAACCGTGGATCAGCAAAATGCGGCACTTGAACGGCGTCAGCTTATAGACGTTCTCGAGCAGATTGTCGATGCCGATACGCACGTCGTGGTGAGTCAGCTTCAACACCAGCGTGGCGTCGTCGACATCGCGGAAAGCCCAGCAAAAGGCGCTGATCATGTCGTACCAGTTCTTGCGTCCGTCATACGGATTGAAAACCGAGGTATACACCACGCCATCGATATGAACCTTGACCGGCTCACGCCTGGCAAGCGCCGGCGGCCGCACCAGATCCGGCTTGGGATCACGTCGGCGCGGCACGCTATAAGGGGAAAGGTCGACCGTACGGCTATCGATGACAGTGCCGGCCACATGCAGGTCGACACCGCCAGGATAATTGGCAATCGATAATTTCTCGCGTAACGCGGCAAAACGATCCCAGACCGGCGCCGGGATGGATGCTACCGGGAACGCCGGCGTCATCGCCTGCCGCACCGAGTCCGCGGTGAATACCGAATGCGTGATCGCGCTGCCGACTTTATCGAACACATAGCGCCAGTCATGGCGCGACTCGCCAAACCAGACTTCATTGGGCAGCGTACTGAATTCCCAGGCGAATACCGGGACGGTCGGACAAGTCAGACCGACCACCGTTTTATGCGGTGGCGAAAATGACAGGAAAACGCAGGATTCGCCATGTGCTTTGGCGCTCCTGTAGATATCATCCACCTCACGCGCAGGATCGCTGACGGCAACCACGATGCCAATCTGTTCCAGCACCTGGCGGAATTCTTTCAAGACGAAGTAATAACTATATTCTGGCAAGCCCAGATTGGACGCAATCGAGCCGGAGTTGGTTTCTGAATAAATAATAATAATCATCTGGCGGCCGCCCCTGCTTGCTGAAAGAAACTGCGCAGCTGTTCCTTCACGACCGCTCCTGAACTATAGGACTCCAGGCGCGCCATGGCGTGCTTGCTCATGTCGAGATATTTTTCAGGCTGCTGTCTGGCTACCCGATAGCTGTCTTCGTACGCTGTGCAGATTGACTCCCAGTCGAGGCGGTAACGCAAGGTGCGGAACAGGTCGCGCGGATCGTGCGGCCAGACATTGTGCTCGAGGCCGGACTTGACGACGAAGGCTGCGCTATCGTCAATATAGTCTTCCATCGCCGTGTGCTGCGGCGCGATGACCGGCTTACCACAGCACATGAACTCCATCAGCGGCAAACACAAACCTTCGCACAGCGAGGTGTTGACGTAATAGGTGGTGGCGCCGATCAGTTCCTCATAAGTTGCGTCGTCCAGGTAGGCGTGCAGGGTCAGGACCCGGCATTTGAACGGCGCCAGCTGCGACAGCAAAGTCAGCAAAGTGTTGTGATACCGCGACAGATCACGCTCATTCATCTTCAGCACAAGCGTCGCGTCTTCGACGTCACGGAATGTCCAGCAAAATGCGGTCACCATGTCGAACCAGTTCTTGCGGCCGTCCTTGGGACTGAGGATCGAGGTATAAACCACCCCTTCCAGATTGACCACTGCTTCCGGCTCCAGCATCTCGGCCGGCGCAACTAGCAGTAGCGGTGGCGGTGGCGGGTCCGCTAGTTCAGGCGATTGCGGCGGCGCTATCGGCAACTGCTGCGGCGGAATTGCCCTGCTTTCAAAACCCATCGCAGCGCGTACGAGAGCATCGCCGCTACGTCCGCTGACCGCGACTGCTCTGGCTAACCATAAAGGCAGCAGATCGCGCAATGCTTCACGATACCATGTCAGCAAATGGCGTTTGGTCACAGCCAGTCGATAACGCAAGTTTTTGGCGGGCGCTACTACGGGTTCAGGCTGGGCAGGCGGCTCTGGCGCCAATTGCGGCGGTTCAGGCGGCGGTTCAGGCACCAGTTGCTGCGGTTCAGGCGGCGGCAACGATAGCGGCTCCACTTCATCCGACGCCTCGGGAAAGGTGATGTGCGCGATCAAACCGTCCGCGGACAAACCCAACAAATGACTATCGATTACGGTGCCGCGCAGGTGAAGCATACTTTCCCTTGGCGGCAACCTGGCGCCGAATCGCGCGCGAGCGCCGGCAAATTGCTCCCACAAAGGCGCCGGCGCCGCCAACACCGGAAATGCCGCTCCCATTGCATCCCTGACAATGCGGGCTGTATAGGTTGACAGCGTTATCGCCCTGCCATGACGGGCAAACACTACACGCCAGTCGTTACGCGCATCGTCATCCCACATTTCATCGGGGATATTGCTGTATTCCCATGCAAAAACTGAAATTGTCGGGCATTTGAGATTGATCAGTGTCTTGTTCGGCGGGGAAAAGGACAGGAACACGCATTCCTCGCCGCGTTGCCGGCATTCTTCAAACAGGGGATCGACTTCAGTTTCCGGGTACCGTACCAGCGTGACCGTACCGAGTTCTGCCAACACGGTACGAAAGGCTTTCAAGACGAAATAGTAGCTGTACTCTGGTAAACCAAGGCTTTTATCGATCGTACTTTCGCCAATATCCGAATACAGAATGAAATTCATCAAAATCGTACTTTTAGTCGAATGTTAATCGTCCAACCATTGCTTATTGCAACATCAGACTAGTCTCAACCCCGTAAACGAGGCAATTCTTTATTATGTATTCAGGGGGCGGGGGCAGCCGTGCGGCGCATCACCAAGAAAGTTTCCGATCAAACACTCCCCCTGTTGCTGTCGATAATACCTGATACCAGTGGTCGGTAGTACGATCAGCCCCAGCTTTAGAGCTGGAACCCTATTGTGTCGAAATGTAACGCAGGGTTGTTTTGAGAATACCAGTCAGTTGATCTGACAAGAAGCGCTGAGCTGGAGTGTAATGCACAATCGACAATAGTTGCAAAAATATCAATCAAAATAAGATTGAGCGTAATTTGCCAATCAACCAGCCAGTCATTCATGCCGCCGGCAGCGCATGCTCCATGCAGTACTGGCTGATCCACTCGCGGAAGATGCTGACTTTTTGCTGGTTAGCGACGCTTTCCGGATAAACGAAGTAATAGCTTTGCCCCGGCATCACACAGTCGAACGGTTTGACCAGGCGCTGCATCTCGAGATCGTCGCCGGCCAGGATGCAATCGCCTATCGCCACGCCGAATCCTTGCGCCGCGGCGTTCACGGCCGAATCCAGGGTTTCAAAACTCTGTCCGCTGCTAGCGTCTACGCCTTTGACGCCCGCAAAGCGCAACCACATTTCCCAATCCCGATGATCCCTGGTGGGATGAAGCAAAGTCTGCTGCGCCAGTTGCTCCGGCACTAATTGCGGTTGTTGCTTGAGCATCGCCGGCGAACATACCGGCGTCAATTGCTCGGTAAACAGCAAGAGCGAATGAGTATCTTTACCGGTCGGCGTGCCGTACACGATGGCCGCGTCAAACGACTCGCGCTGGAAGTCGACATTGTGCTGCAACGCTGTCGTGACCTGCAGCTGGATATCCGGATGCTCAGCCTGGAACAGCATGATCTTGGGATAAATCCAACGCATGATGCAGGTCGGCACTTTCAATGCCAGATCGGTCCTCTGCCGCGTCAACCGGGTTGAAATCTCTTCAATCCGCGCGAAGCTTTCGCGCACTGCCGGCAGCAGCAGCTCGCCCTCTTCGGTCAGCGTCAAACCGCGCGCATGGCGCTGGAACAACGGGAAGCCGTAATACTCTTCCAGGATCAGTATCTGCCGGCTGACCGCACCTTGGGTCAGGCACAGGTAGTTGGCGGCATGCGTAATGTTTTGATGGCGCGCGACAGTCTCGAAGACTTGCAGGGCGTTCAAAGGTGGCAATTTTCGCATGAGCATCTCCGGAGATTCAAGCCACCAGGAAAACGCATGGCTCCTATGATTATATTTCGTTTGTGAAGACCCGGGCAATGCACAAGAATAGCAAGCATAAAAAAGTGATCAGATCCCACAGGGACATTTCACAAAGAAAATACATTTTCTAATACCGGAGCGAGACAAAATGCACCCTATCCCTCAGCGCGCCACCCTTGGTGGAAACGACCCAGCCCTAGTTACCAAGCGGCATCTATGCCTGCTGCCCGAAGTCTTTTCAGGCATTAGCTTTATGCATCCTAGCAATCATTAAAACTAATGCCTTTAGGCAATATCTGGCATACCTCTTGCATCAGCAAGTAGCGCCAGCATAGCAAATCATAGGCATTCAGCAGTTGTTTCCACACTTTCACAGCAGGAGCAAGCCATGCAAAATACAGATACCAAACGTCGTAACGTCATCAAAGCAATTGGTGCATCGATTGCCGCATCCACGCTATCCGCACCATTTGTGAACGTCTTTGCACAGGAACAGAACTTCAAAGGCAAGACGCTACGCTTCCTTACCTGGTCAGACGACACCGGCCTGGCAGCGCTGCGTAATATCGCGGCCAGCTTCTCTGAAAAAACCGGCGCCAAAGTGATTGCCGACCGCGCGGATGGTACTTCGGGCATGGTCGCCAAACTGAAAGCTGCCGGCAACAAGCCGCAATATGATGTGATCACACTGGCAGGTGTCGGCGCTTCGGGTCTGGCAGATGCCGGTTTGCTGATGCAACCGGATCTGGCTCGCCTGCCGAATCTGAAAGATGTCGCGCCTGAGCATCGCAGCGGCGCCAACGGTTTCGGTGTCGGCTACCTGTTGTGGACTAACGGCCTGATCTACAACACGTCAACTTTCAAGGCGCCGCCATCCACTTACGAAGCCTTATGGGATCAAAAATATAGCGGCCGCATCTTTCTGCCGCCGCCAAGCTGGGTCGAGGCAGTCGACCTTGCCATCATTGCCGCGAAATTGTCCGGCGGTTCACAAAAAAATATCGATCCTGGTTTCAAGAAGCTGGCGCTGCTCAAGGATCGCATCCTGATGCTCGGCGAAAATCCGAACCAGGTGGCCGAACTGTTCCGCACCAACGCGCTGGACATCGGTGGCATCTACTCGCCGGCGTTCTTCCCGGTCGCCATCAAGAAGCCGGAATACAAGATGGGCGTCGCCTACGATATGAAGGAAGGCTTCGCCGCGCAACTGATGTACACGGTGATTCCGAAATCGCATCCGGGCGACCTCGACCTGATCCACGCCTTCATCAACCATACGCTGGACCCGGTTGTACAGGGAAAAATGGCTGCCGACGTGCTCAACGGACCGGTGAATACCAAGGCTGCAATTCCGGCAGAAAGCAGCCGCTACGTCCCGAGCGCAAAACAAATCGCAGAGAAAGCTCAGATCCACGACGACAAGGCGCTGGCCGTGGTGCAAAGCGAATGGATGCGACGCTACACCGAGATCTTTTCGGCGTAATCGAGACAAGCAAAGGCAAAGGTAAAAGCAATGCTCGATCAGAATTCCAATGCACGACCGTGGCTGCTGCTATTGCCGGTACTGCTGTTCCTGGCAGTACTGGCGGCGGCGGCGCTGGCGGTCATCCGCATGAGCCTAGGCAGTAACGGCGACGAATGGCACAGCGTTTCGTTGACCAGCTATGCCGACCTGGCCACGCCTTACTATATGAAATCGCTTTGGCTCACTTTGCGCCTGGCGTTTCAAAGCACGGTGCTGGCAGTGCTGTTGGCGATCCCGGTAGCGATTGCCATGGCGCGCGCCAAATCCAAACTGGCGCGACGCCTGTTGCTGACGGGCGTGCTGCTGCCGTTGCTGGTGAATCTGTTGCTGCAAAGTTATGGCTGGCTGATCATCCTCGGCCCTGGCGGCGTACTCAACAATTCGCTGCTGGCGCTGGGTATCGTACAGCGTCCGGTGCAATGGCTATATCGTGAAAACGGTGTATTGCTGGGACTGATACAGACGGCGTTCCCGCTGGCGGCATTGCCGATGGCCAGTGCGCTGAAAGCGATTTCAGGCAGCTACGAAGAAGCCGCCGCAACCATGGGCGCCAGTCGCTGGCAGATCTTGCGTCATGTGCTGCTGCCGCTGGCGATGCCAGGGATTCTGTCGGGCGCGCTGCTGGTGTTTGCCTACAATGCCAGCGCCTTTGCGGTGCCGTTGCTGCTCGGCGGACGCCGGGTCTCCATGCTGGCGGTGCTGGTGCGTGACCAGATCACGCCTTTGCTCAACTGGCCCGCTGCGTCAGCCACCAGCGTCGTATTGATGCTGGCGACTTTGGCGGTAATGGCGCTGTCGCAAAAACTGGTGCATCGGTCACAGAAAATGCTGGGGAACACACAATGACTTCACTCACTCTCCCTTTCTTGCGGCGCGCCCTGCCCGGCCAGCTCACCCGGCTAACCGGGGTGCTGGCGGCCGTGGTGCTGATACTGGCAGCGATGCCGATCATCACCATGATCATCATGTCGTTCGGCGCCTCCGACACCCTGGCCTTCCCGCCACCCAGCTATGGCTTGCAATGGTATCGGGCGGCCTGGCACACCTTCATGTCGCCTGACGCCAGCGACGTCCTGTCGATGGGGCAGGCGCTTGGCACCAGCCTCAAGGTGGCCGTGGCGACCATGCTGATCGCGGCGGCGGTGGCAATTCCTGCAGCCTATGCACTCAACCGCTTCAACTTCCCGGGCAAAGGCGTCATCGAGCAATTCATCGCCTTGCCAATGGTGTATCCACTGGTAATGCTGGGCATTTCGTTGCTGTTGGTGTTCAACTATATCCCGGTTGAGCTAGGTATTTTCCGGTTGGTTATCGCCCATGTGATCCTGGCGTTGCCGTTCGCGGTCAAGAATTGTTCGGCATCGATTGCCGGCATCGGTCCGGAATTCGAAGAGGCAGCCTATCTGATGGGAGCACGGCCGATGCGTGCCATGTTCGACGTCGTGCTGCCGCTGATGCGGCCCGGCATCATGGCCGGGATGCTGTTCGCCTTCATCGTCTCTTTCAACGAATTCACGGTGACCTTTTTCCTGTATGACGTTGACACCATGACCTTGCCGGTATGGCTGTACAGCCGCACCGTTTCGTCGCTCGACCCTACCGTATTCTCGTTCGCCGTGTTTATCGTGCTGATCGACTTCGGCTTGATCTGGCTGCTGGAAAAGCTGGTGGGCGACGACGGCGTAGCGCTCTAAGCACTCTAATCAGATATTGAAAAATGCGTTCCAACTTAGCGAGCACAACATGAGCAATCAATTAGTCATTGAAAACGTCAACAAGCAATTCGGCGCGGTGCAAGTCGTGAAACACGTCAACCTGAGCATCCCGGAAGGTAAGCTGGTGTGTTTCCTCGGGCCGTCCGGCTGCGGCAAGACCACATTGCTGCGCATGATCGCCGGCCTCGAAACACCAACCAGCGGCCGCCTCACCATGGCCGGTAAAGACCTCACCAATGTACCGGCCTGCGAACGCGATTTCGGCATGGTGTTCCAGTCGCTGGCGCTGTTCCCCCACATGAGCGTGGCTGGCAACATTGCCTACCCGCTGCGTTTGCGCAAGGTCGACAAGCAAAGCCAGGAAAAACGGGTCGACGAATTGCTGCAGCTGATCCAGTTACCGCACATGGCCAATCGTCCAGTGGCGCAATTATCAGGTGGTCAGCGGCAGCGGGTGGCGATTGCGCGCGCGCTGGCGTCTGCTCCTAAACTGCTATTGCTGGACGAACCGCTGTCGGCGCTGGACGCCAAACTGCGCGAAGCGATGCAGGTTGAAATCCGTTTGCTGCAGCAACGCCTCGGCATCACCACCATCATGGTGACGCATGACCAGCGTGAGGCAATGACCATGGCCGACGTGATTGTAGTGATGGAACAGGGCCGGATAGCGCAAATCGGTTCGCCGCTGGAAGTGTATAGGGATCCTGTCAATGAATTCGTCGCCGATTTCATCGGTCTCGGCAACATCCTGCCAGCGGTGCCAAACGGCGATCAACGGGTGCGGCTGGCAGGCGGCCAGCAGATCGATATCAGCGGCTCCCGCAAGATCAGCGATGGCCAGGAAATCCGCTTGTTGATCCGTCCCGAAGATGTCTGCCTGAAAATCAGCGAAGCGGTCGGTCACAAGGATCTACAATCCAGCATCCGCAACGACAACAACAATTGCCTGCCAGGCCAGGTCAGCTTTATCCGCGATGTAGGCTCGTCGCTGGAAGCCACCATAGATTGTTCCGGCTTTTCGCTGACCGTGGCGACCAGCCCGCGCGAAGTTCCGGGATTGGCGATCGGGAGCCAGGTATTGGCAACCTTGCCGCCGCATGCCTGCAAGCTGATCGATGCCAGCCCAGGCCGGCTCGCTGCCTGATAGCGCATTTCACCTACCGATTCATCAATCTACACATCGAGGAAACACCATGAACATATTGCCTCTCTGCGACACCCTCCTGAATCGCCGCATATGCAAGATCGGCGCTGCCATCCTGCTCACGGCGGGCATGTTGCATGCTGCGCCAAGCCAGGCCGACGCCATCGATAACATCAGCAAGAATGGCAAGGTCAGGATCGGCGTCTTCATGGATTACCCGCCGTTCGGTTCGATCGGGCCAGACATGAAGCCGCTCGGCTACGACATCGACATGGCTGAATTGATCGGTAAGGCACTAAAAACCAAGGTAGAACTGATACAGGTCACCGGCGACAATCGCATGGCTTACCTCGCCGGCGGCAAAGTGGACCTATTGTTGTCGGTCGGGCAAACACCTGAACGAGCCAAGGTCATCGATTTTACCGATGCTTACGCCCCCTACTATCTGGCGGTGTTCGGCGGTCCAAAAATGACCGTCAAGAACAATGCCGACCTGGCCGGCAAGAGCATATCCGTCGCCCGCGGCACGCTTGAGGACTTGAGCATTTCCAAAGTGGCTCCGTCTGAAGCCACGATCAAGCGCTTTGACGATCCCAACGGCGCCATCTCTGCGTTCCTGTCTGGGCAGACGCAATTGATGGTAGTCGGCAATGACGTCGGCGCCACCATCATGGCCAAGAACCCGGCCGCCGGCATTCAACAAAAATTCCAGTTGTTCAGCTCACCCGATCACGTCGGCCTGAACAAGAACGAACCGCGCCTGACGCAACAGATCAACCAGGCCATCGTGCAGGCCAAGAAAGATGGCAGCCTGAACAAGATTTCGCAAAAATGGCTGCGAGTACCGCTGCCGGCGGATTTATAAGCAGCCGGACATAGGAAGGCAATCAGCATGACTTATGCGTTCGACTTCAGCGATCTGCAACAATACGCCGGCATGATCGTGCACGGTATTGCGATCACGCTTGGCCTGACCGCGGTCGCCACTTTTCTCGGTGCCGTGATCGGCATCGGCGGCGCTGCCTTGCAATGGAAAGGCGGAAAGGCTGTCCGCGGCGCGATTGCCACCTATGTCGAGTTGATTCGCAACACGCCGTTTATTGTGCAGTTGTTCTTCATCTTCTTTGGTTTGCCAGGCCTCGGCGTGCAGATCAACGAAATGGAAGCGGCATTGCTGGCGATGACGATCAATCTGGGCGCCTACGCTATCGAAATCGTACGTGCCGGAATTGAAGCCGTATCGCGCGGACAATATCAGGCGGCGCTGGCGATCGGGTTGACGCAACGGCAGGCGTTCCGCTCCGTCATATTGCCGCAAGCGCTGGCTACGGTATTCCCGGCGCTGGCCTGCCAGGTGCTGATCGTGATGCTTGGCTCGGCCGTCGTGTCGCAGATTTCGGTTACCGACCTGACCTATGCCGCCAACTATATCCAGTCGCGTAATTTCCGTTCCTTTGAAATCTACCTGGTGATCACCGTCATCTACCTGGTGCTGGCGATTGTATTGCGACGCCTGATGAACCGCATGGCGCGCGGACTTTTTGCAGGACGGCAGCGATGATGGAGTTCACTTTATGGGGCATGGCCGGTAACTTGATGTTGGCCGCACGCTGGACGGTATTGCTAGCGCTGATCGCATTTGCCGGTGGCGGCGCATGCGGCTTGCTGTTGCTCGGCCTGCGGCTGGTCGGCCAGCGCCAGCTCACTGCAGTCATCGACTTGTACATAGAAATAATCCAGGGAACGCCATTGCTGATGCAATTGTTCATGGTGTTCTTCGGGTTGCCGCTATTTGGCATCGACGTCTCGCCATGGCTGGCGGCCAGCTTCACGCTGACGCTGTATACCAGCGCCTACCTGGCGGAGATCTGGGGCGGCTGCGTCGCGGCTATTCCCCGCGGCCAATGGCATGCGGGCGCCAGCCTCGGCATGACTTACACGCAGCAGCTGCGTGAAATCGTGCTGCCGCAAGCATTGCGGATTGCCATCGCACCGACGGTAGGCTTTTTGGTGCAGGTGGTTAAGAGCACCGCCCTGACTTCCATCATCGGCCTGATCGAACTGACCAAGGTCGGCAACATGCTTACCAATTCCACTTTCCGCCCTTTCCCGATTTACGGGATGGTGGCCCTGTTGTATTTCGCCATGTGCTTTCCACTGACCTGGTATGCACGCAAGCTGGAACGCCAACATCAACGCAAGACCAATCGCTAAAACAAAATGAAACGACTCGAGATTACTGAGATTGACAAAACCGTCGCCACTGACGCCGGCGCATCTGCATCACTGACGATCGCACCTGCTGCTGCAACTTGCGGCGAAGTGCTGGTCAAGCTGCTGGAAAACTATGGCGTCGAACTGGTGTTCGGCATTCCCGGCGTCCATACCGTTGAGCTGTACCGCGGGCTGGCACGCTCGAGCATGCGCCACATCACGCCGCGCCACGAACAAGGCGCCGGCTTCATGGCCGACGGCTATGCGCGGGTCAGTGGCAAACCCGGCGTCTGCTTCATCATCACAGGCCCCGGCATGACCAATATCGCTACCGCCATGGCGCAAGCCTACGCCGATTCGATTCCGATGCTGGTGATTTCCAGTGTCAACGCCCGTCGGCATCTGGGCAATGGCAACGGCATGCTGCATGAGTTGCCGTCACAACGTGGCGTGTTTGCCGGCATGACTGCATTCTCGCATACGCTGATGAGCGCCGATGAACTTCCTGCCGTATTGGCGCGCGCTTTTGCCGTGTTCGACAGCGCCCGCCCGCGACCGGTGCATATTGAAATCCCGCTGGATGTGATTGTCGCCCCTGCCGCGCATCTGTCTACCGCCATGCCGGCCCGCACCTCCAAACCCTGCGCCGATCCGCGCAGCATAGCCGAAGCTGCTGCCATGCTGCGCCAAGCCAGGCGGCCCTTGATCCTGGCCGGCGGCGGCGCCGTCAATGCCGGTATCGAATTGCAGCAACTGGCAGAACGTTTGCAGGCGCCGACGGCGCTCACCATCAATGCCAAAGGTCTGCTGCCGCCGCAGCATCCGCTGTTACTCGGCTCGACCCAATCTACAGCGGCAACGCGCGCCCTGGTGTGTGAAGCCGATGTGGTGCTGGCGGTCGGCACCGAGCTCGGCGAAACCGACTACGACACCGTATTCGACGGCGGCTTCCGCATTCCTGGAAAACTGATCCGCATCGACATCGATGCGCAGCAACTGGCGCGCAACTATCCCGCCACGCTGGCCCTGCTGTCCGATACCGGCAGCGCGTTGCAAGGCTTGTTGCAGCAATTGTCGTTACAACCCGAACCGCTTTTGCATGCGCTCCGTCCCGATGTCTCTTGGGGCGGAAAACGGGTTGCCGCTTTGCGATGCGAAATCGATTCCAGCCTCGATCACGCGGCGCGCATGCAGCATCGCATGCTAAAAGTGGTGGCGAGCACGCTGCCGGATGCGATCTATGTCGGCGACTCTACCCAGCCGGTATATACCGGCAATATCACCTTCGATGCGCGCACTCCGCGCAGCTGGTTCAACTCATCGACCGGATACGGCACGCTCGGTTATGCATTGCCGGCTGCAATCGGCGCCAAACTCGCCACTGCCGGCACACCGGTGATATGCCTGATCGGCGACGGCGGCTTGCAATTTACCTTACCGGAACTGGCCAGTGCGGTGGAAGCCGGCGTGCCGGTGATCATCCTGCTATGGAATAACAGCGGCTATGGGGAAATCAAGAAATACATGCAGAACCGCGCCATCGAACCGGTTGGCGTCGATATCTACACGCCGGATTTCATTGCGATTGCACGCGGCTTCGGCTGCGCAGCTCAACACGTGGCAACAGCAACGGAGCTGGCCAGCGCCTTGCAACTGGCGAGGTCAGCCAGCACGCCAACCGTGATTGAAATTTCAGAAATCGAGTGGACCGGGCGGGAGCAATGATGGCGCACAATCAACTGCATCAGCCGCATCAACTCTATATTGCGGGTCGTTGGTGCGATGCACGGTCCGGCCGGATGGAAACGGTATTCAATCCCGCCACCGAAGCGGCACTAGCCGAGGTCGCTGTCGGCGCAGCGCAGGATGTCGACGATGCCGTCGCGGCAGCCGCTGCGGCGCAGGCGGCATGGGGAAAAAGTACCGGCGTTGAACGCGCCGCCTGCTTACGTGCAATTGCCAGCGGAGTGCTGGAACAGCAGGAGCAGCTGGCTCGCCTGCAAACCGCCAACAATGGCAAACCCCTGAGCGAATCGCTGATCGATATCGGCGATGTAGTCGCCACCTTCAACTATTACGCCGAACTGGCCGAGCAACTCGACACGCATCAAGATCAACCGGTCATCCTGCCCAGCGATGACTTTACGGCGACGCTGCGGCGTGAGCCGTGTGGTGTCGCGGCCTTGATCGTACCTTGGAATTTTCCTATGGTAACCACCGCATGGAAAGTCGCACCGGCATTAGCGGCAGGCTGCACGGTAGTGCTCAAGCCGTCCGAAATCACGCCGTTACCAGAGCTGGCGCTGGCTGCGATAATCGATCAAGCCGGATTGCCGGCCGGCGTCTTCAATCTGATCACCGGTAGCGGCGCCGAAGTCGGCGCCGCGCTGGTTTCCCATCCGGCCGTACGTAAAGTCTCTTTCACCGGCAGCACCGCCGTCGGCCAGACAGTGATGAGAGCCGCCGCGGACGATCTCAAACGCGTCAGCCTGGAGTTGGGCGGAAAATCGGCGGCGCTGATGTTTGCCGATGCAGATATCGAACAGGCGCTCGACATCGTCTGCGGCGGGATATTTTTCAACGCCGGGCAAATGTGCTCGGCAACCTCACGCCTGCTGATTGAACGCAGCATTGCAGAGGATTTCACTGCACGCCTCAAGCAGCGTGTCGAATCCATCAAGGTCGGCGATCCGATGGATCCAGCTACCCAGATGGGCCCCTTGAGCAGTCGCCAGCAATATCGGAAAGTACAGCAATATATTCAGCAGGGACTGAACGCGGGACTTAACGTAGTCACTGGCGGTGGTCGTCAGCCAGCTATCTCCAGGGGATATTTTGTAGCACCGACGATCTTTGCAGATGTGCCCTTCGACAGCCCTTTGTGGTGCGAAGAAATCTTCGGCCCGGTCCTGTGCATCAATACCTTCGACAGCGAGCAGGAAGCAATTGCGATCGCCAATCGAAGCGAATACGGCCTGGTGGCGACCGTACTAACCTCGGACCGCGAACGCGCCAGCCGCGTGTCGGCGGCGTTGGACGTAGGCCTGGTGTGGGTCAACAGCCCGCAGGTGATTTTCCCGCAAACCTCATGGGGCGGCATGAAGAAAAGCAGCATAGGCCGCGAGCTGGGACCTTGGGGCTTACACGCGTTTCAGGAAATCAAACACGTGGTGATGGCGGCATTTGGATAATCCCGATAGTTCGGATAGTTCAATGCAAGAATCTGCCGCTCTTGGCTACCATCGTCAGGTCGACGAACTCTGAACCATTGTGATTGCTCGGGCTGAAGGTCACAAAATAGCCACCGGCGTCATAATGGTTCAGGGTTTCCAATGCCTTGATCAAACTATCGCGCGACAAATTACTGCCAGCGCGTTTGAGGCCTTCCACCATGACCTTGGCGGCAATAAAACCTTCCATGCTGACGTAATCCCACTCTCTCTTGCCGTTTTGCAGGTAGTACTTGCGGTATTCCTTGACGATGGCATTGACTTCATCCCAAGGCGCCGGCATCACTTGCGCGATCTGCACGCCGCTGGCGTCCTTGCCAAGTGCATTCACCAGTTGCTGGCTGCCGACGAACGAGATGTTCCAGAACGATGGCGGACTGCCGGCGGCTATCATCGCCTTGATAAAGGCGGCGCTGGAATTGTAAGCCGACACCATGATGACCGTCTGCGGATTGCTTTTCCGGATCTTGGCGACGGCGTCGCTGACGTCCACGCTATTGCGTTCCACCGTGCCTAACCCGACCACTTCGATGCCGCGTTTCTTCAACGCCCGGGTCACCCCCTCCAGGCCAGCCTTGCCGTAGGCATCATTCTGATAAAAGACAGCGATCCGCTTCAATGACAACGTGGTAATTTGCTGTACGATTTTTTCAGTCTCGGCAAAGTAACTGGCGCGGACGTTGAAGATATTCCGGTTGAACGGTTCGCGCAGCGACTGGGCGCCGGTAAACGGCGCGAAGAACGGCAGCTTAGCCTTGGTCGCGGCTGGAATCGATGCATTCGAGGTCGGCGTACCGACGTAGCCGAACAGGGCAAGTACGTCATCCTGTTCGATGAATTGACGGGTATTCGCCAATGCCCGGTCCGGCTCGTAGCCGTCATCCTTGGTTTTAAGGATGATTTTTCTGCCGAACACGCCGCCGCTGTCATTGACCTGATCGAAATACGCTTGCGCGCCTTCATTCATGCCCTTGCCCAGTTCTTTGGCAGGACCGGTAAAGGCTGCCGACTGGCCGAGGGTGATGGTGGTGGCGGTAACGCCCGTTTCAGCGTGACAAAAAGCGGCAGTCAACAACAGCGCTGACAGGGCAAGTGATTTATGAAGGCGCATGCGAAATCCGATTATTCGTTTAGATAAAGTTGATGAATGTTGCAAATCCATTGCAAATTTGACATGCCAGATGGTAGCGCTACCGAAAATAGCCGATAAAATTTGTTGCAGCGCGGAAAATTGCGCCAAGTAAAACGCAAAGGGGGGTGTACTGTCAAGCAAGCCATGCAATTTTCCCCGGCCGGGAAAACAATAAGGCGCTATCCGATATAATGAGAATCATTATTGATCATGCTGGTTTATGGCTTATTTATGGCTTGCTTATGAGACTTTGTGACTTGACCCCGTTCACCCCTGCAGTGATCGAATACGTGGAAGACGCGTTGGAACTAGACCCGATTGCCAACCGCTTGCGCGAACTGGGCTTTGTCCAGGGAGAAGCAGTGAGCCTGGTAGCGCGCGGACCGGTTGGCGCCGATCCGCTGATGATACAAATCGGCTTCACGCGTTTCGCCCTGCGCCGCGCCGAAGCGCACCGGGTCCATGTCAATCCCGCTTCCTGAATTTCAGCCTCCAGCTCATCCCCATACATAGCCTCATGTCTAGCGCATCCTCCCTCCGCATCGCCTTGGTCGGTAACCCAAACTGCGGTAAGACCGCCCTGTTCAACCAGTTAACCGGAAGCCGCCAGAAAGTGGCGAACTACGCCGGCGTCACGGTAGAACGCAAGGAAGGTCGCTTCACCGCCCCTTCCGGACGGCTATTCCAATTACTCGACTTGCCCGGTGCGTATAGCCTGGAAGCGACCAGCCCGGACGAGATGATTACCCGCAAAGTATGCCTGGGCCAAATGCCCGGGGAAGCGTTGCCGGATCTGGTGGTCTGCGTCGCCGATGCAACCAATCTGCGTTTGCATTTGCGTTTTGTATTGGAAGTCAAACGGCTGGGCCGGCCCATGGTGCTGGCATTGAACATGATGGATGCCGCCCGCAAACGCGGCATCGCGATCGACCGCGAAGAGCTGGAACGCCGCCTCGGCATTCCGGTGATCGAAACCGTGGCAGTACGCAGTGGCGGCGCAAGCGAACTTATCCGGCATCTGGACCAGGCTGCTGCAACAGCGCCGGCGCCAACGGCCAGCGGCGTCGACGACGACTTGCATGCGCAAGTGCGCAGTATGCTGGCGGCAGCAGTCACCATGCCGCGCAACACGTCGATGATCGACGACATGATCGATCGCTGGGTATTACATCCGGTCTTCGGACTAACACTGCTGGCGGCCATCATGTTCTTTATTTTCCAGGCAGTTTTTTCCTGGGCACAACCGCTGATGGCGGCTATCCAGGCCGGCGTCGGCGCGGTCGGCGCCTGGGTTGCCGGCGCGATGCCGGAAAGCCTGCTGCGCAGCCTGATCAGCGACGGCATCTTCGGCGGCCTCGGCACCGTGCTGGTATTCCTGCCGCAAATCCTGATCCTGTTTTTCTTTATCCTGGTGCTGGAAGAATCCGGCTATCTGCCGCGCGCCGCCTTCCTGCTTGACCGCATGATGTTCAAAGCCGGCCTCACCGGCCGTTCGTTCATTCCGCTACTGTCGAGTTTCGCCTGTGCGATTCCCGGCATCATGGCCACCCGCAGCATCCAGGACCCACGCGACCGCCTGACCACCATCCTGGTAGCACCGCTGATGACTTGCTCGGCACGGCTGCCGGTGTACACCTTGCTGATCGCCGCCTTCATCCCGAACACAAGCGTCTGGGGCCTGTTCAATATGCAAGGCATTGTCCTGTTCGTGCTGTATGTGGCCGGCATCGTCAGCGCGTTGGCGGTATCCTGGGTCATCAAGCGCGTGCGCAAGGACAAGAGCGAGCACGCATTGCTGATGGAATTGCCATCCTACCGCCTGCCCGGCGCGCGCAACATCGCCATCGGCCTGTGGGAACGGGCGTTGATATTCTTACGCCGGGTCACCACCATCATCCTGGCGCTCACCGTGCTGTTGTGGTTCCTGTCGACCTTCCCCGGCCCGCCGGCAGGGGCGACCATGCCCGCCATCGATTACAGCCTGGCCGGCAGGATCGGCCATCTGCTCGAATACGTCTTTGCCCCTATCGGTTTTAACTGGCAGATCTGCATTGCACTGGTACCCGGCATGGCCGCACGCGAAGTCGCCGTATCGGCGCTGGGAACCGTGTACGCCATGTCCGGCAGCGAAGACATGATTGCGTCGCAACTGGGCCCGGTGATAGCCCATCAATGGTCGCTGGCAACTGCGCTGGCGCTGCTAGCCTGGTATGTGTTTGCCCCGCAATGCATGTCGACGCTGGCAGTGATGCGCCGCGAAACCAACTCCTGGAAAATAGTCGCTTTCGCCACCACCTACCTGTTCGGCCTGGCCTACCTTGCCGCTTTCCTTACCTATCAAATTACGAAGTTCCTGACATGACGCCATTTCTCGTAATCCAGGCCATTGTGATTGGCTTGGCAGTGATTGCCAGTTTGATTTATGCGTGCCGTCGTTTGATGCCGGCCACCAGTCAGCGCTGGCAGGCGGCATTGGCGGACTCGTTGAGTGCGAGCTCTCGACCGGTAGTGTTGCGGGCGATTGGCAAGCGGTTGCAGCCGGAGGCCGCGGCGGGAGGATGTGGGAGTGGGTGCGGATCTTGTTCTACTGGATGTGGTTCTGGGTCTGCCGCGGTGGAGCAACCGGTGCAGTTTCGCGAGCGTTCCGGGGAATAGAAATCGCGTGAGTTATTTTTTAGCGGTTGAATGCTAATGCATGTGCTCCGTGGTTCGTTAATTAGGGTCAAGTTTCGCGATAAAGCCTGCGAAAGTTGACTCTGACCCTAAATAACTGCGTGCGATTGTTTTTGACGCGGCTTTTGACTTTGAAGTCCGCATGGGGACGCTGCCAAATGTGGCGCGTGTCAGTCGGGAATTGTGGGGGAACATGTTTGAGCGAAGCGAGTTGGTTTCCCCACCCGACTGGCACGTGACACATTTGGGGACCTCCTGCGGAGGTGATGGCTTTGGCAGGAGCGATGCTCCAGCCCTTTCTTTGCTTACTTTCTTTTGGCGAAGCAAAAGAAAGTGAGCGGCTGCCGGGCCGCCCCCGGCATGCATCCACGGAGTAGCGAACGTTTTAAGTAACGACACGCACTCCGTAGGCCGCTAACTAATCGTCTTGTAGCGCGTAGCGTGCGCAGTATTCGTCGGTGATCAAGCCCGACCACCAACCTCCGCGCAAGACCGCCCGAATCGCTTCCGCCTTCTTGACGCCACCAGCCATGCCGATCACCGGCCGCGTCGGCGGCGAAGTCAGCGGCAAACTGGTGACACGCTCCTCAAGCGGTGATGCAATCAGGCGACCGTCGCCGGCAATCGCATGCCCGATCATCTCCCCCACCGCCCCGTATCCCTGCAACTGCTTAACCTCTTCCGCCGTAATGAAACCATCCTCATGCATCGGACAACCAAGCGCAATCGTGCCGACTCCGATGAAGGTCACATCCGCCTGCTGCGCCAGATCTGCAACGATCCGATACACCCGATGATTACACCACTGCCGCATATCCTCGGCACTGTCAGCCACCAGCGGCGCCGGCAAGAAAAAGAAACGCGCCTGGATTTTATCGGCAGCCGTAAGCGCCACGTCATAACGGTTCGACGAACCATCAGCAGCAATCGCCCCCACCATCGAAACGATCCGATGCTGCGGCCGCTCCATTTCAGTAACCGCCTCCAGCACCGCCTTCAAAGTCCGCCCCGACCCGACATTCACCACCAGCGGCGTCTCCTGCTGCAGATAGCGCTCCATCACCTCAGCCCCCACCACCGCCAGCATCTGCTGCACCCCGGCCTCGTCGACCACGCTGCCGCCCGCACCTTCGCTCGGCACCACATGGCATTGCTCAAGGCCGTAGCGCTGCTGCAACGCCGCCGCCAGTTCCAGGCAAGTCGACACCGGATGCTCAACCCGCACCTTGACCAGTCCCGATTCGCGCGCATAAGCCACCAGCCGCTGCGCCATCTGGCGCGAAATGCCAAGGTGATCGGCGATTTCATTTTGCGTATTGCCAGCCACGTAATACATCCACGCCGCACGCGCAGCGAGATCCAGCTTTTCATTTCTTGATGCCATCTGATTTCCTTTTTTGCGGCATGGATCGCTCGGCACCCGTCTCCACAACATGCATCGCCAGCGTCGCCACTATCCTGTTTTTTTGGCATTCGACCCGGGAATTGTCCCAGATAGTGCAGCGCAGCAGAACAAAATCTTGACACGCATTGATTCATGGATGATTATTTGCTCAACGAAAAGTCTTTTGCTCAATATTTGAAACAAGCATACAAAAATACAAATCAAAAGACAACGTTAAATAATTTTCCCGATGGCAACCGAGCGTTAATTGCCATCTGAGAAAGTGATAACGCGAAGCCGCGCAAGTCGGCATGGCGTATTGATCATTCCAACCATGGAGACAAACATGAAACGTCGCAGCATTCGTGCCAGTTCGCTTTCAGCGGTCCTGGCGCCGTTCAGCCTTATCTCGATAGCGATGCTCTGCAGCAGCGCCTGGGCCGCACCGACTACCGTCAACATCGCGACGATCAACAATCCGGACATGATCGAACTGCAAAAACTCTCATCGAATTTCGAAGCAGCCAACCCCGACATCAAGTTGCGCTGGGTGGTACTGGAAGAAAACGTGCTGCGGCAGCGGGTTACCACCGACATCGCCACCGGCAGCGGCCAGTTCGACCTGATGACTATCGGCGCATATGAAGCGCCGATCTGGGCCAAGAAAGGCTGGCTGGCGCCGATGGAAGGCTTGCCTGCCAGCTACGACGAAGCCGACCTGATCAAGACCGTACGTGAAGGCCTGACCGAAGGCGGCAAGTTGTACGCACTGCCGTTCTATGCCGAAAGCTCGATGACCTATTACCGCAAAGACCTGTTTGCGGAAAAGGGCTTGAAAATGCCTGAGCATCCAACCTTCCAGGATATCGCCGGTTTCGCTGAAAAGCTGACCGACAAGCAAAACGGCATCGCCGGCATCTGCTTGCGTGGCCGCGCCGGATGGGGCGAGAACATGGCGCTGGTCGGTACCATGGTGAACACTTTCGGCGCCCGCTGGTTCGATGAAAAATGGCAGCCGCAACTCAATTCTCCCGAGTGGAAAAATGCGGTCACCACCTATGTCGACCTGCTGCGCAAATACGGTCCCGCCGGCGCCACCTCCAACGGCTTCAACGAAAACCTGGTGCTGTTCTCCAGCGGCAAATGCGGTATGTGGATCGACGCTACCGTGGCGGCCGGCATGATCTACAGCAGCAAGGAATCGAAGGTAGTCGGCAAGGTCGCATTTGCGCCGTCACCGGTGGCGGTCACGCCTAAAGGCTCGCACTGGTTGTGGATCTGGTCGCTAGCGATTCCGAAATCGTCGAAATCGCAGGACGCTGCCAAGAAATTTGCCGCCTGGGCGACTTCCAAGGAATACGTGCAACTGGTCGCCAAGGAAAAAGGCTGGGGGCTGGTGCCTCCTGGCACCCGCATGTCGACCTACGCTTCGCCCGAATATAAAAAGGCGGCGCCGTATTCCGACTTCGTGCTAAACGCGATCCAGTCGGCCGACACCAAAGATGCGACCTTGCAAAAAGTGCCTTACACCGGCATCCAGTTCGTGACGATTCCCGAGTTCCAGTCGCTGGGCACGGTAGTCGGCCAGGCAATTGCCGGCGCGCTGGCTGGCAAGTCGACCGTCGAAGCTGCATTGCAGACATCGCAGGCGCAAGCGGACCGGGTGATGCGTCAGGGACGCTACATCAAGTAATACGCCGCTGGTAATGCTCCGTAGGGTGGGCGCCTTGTGTCCACCCTGGCCATCCCGTCTATCGGCGCGCAAAAACGTAAGAGGTAATTCATCATGTCGACTCCTTCCGCCCAGATCGCAAACGCGGCCGTACCGGTGCGGCCAAACGCCAGCAAATTCAAGCCGGTAAGGTTGCTGCAAACACCCTCGGTCTTCTTGTTGCTGCTGTGGATGATCGTGCCGCTGGCAATGACGCTGTACTTCTCGGTCATCCGGTATAACTTGATGATGCCGGATGTAACCGGCTTTGTCGGGCTGGACAACTATGCCTTCCTGCTCAACGATCCGGCGTTCTGGCCGTCGATCCTCAATACGCTGGTTCTGATCGGTTCGGTGCTGGTTATCAGTGTGGTCTCCGGCACGCTGCTGGCGGTGCTGTTCGACCAGCCGTTTTTCGGCCGCGGCATCGCCCGTCTGCTGGTGATCGGACCGTTCTTCGTTATGCCTACCGTCGCCGCCCTGATCTGGAAAAACATGATCCTGCATCCGGTGTACGGCCTGCTGGCATGGGCCATGCGCCTGCTCGGCCTGGAGCCGATCGACTGGCTGGCCGAATATCCGATGCTGTCGGTGATCATGATCGTCGCCTGGCAATGGATTCCATTCGCCTTCCTGATCCTGTTGACGGCGCTGCAATCGCTGGATATGGAACAGAAAGAAGCGGCGCAACTGGATGGCGCCGGACCGATCCGTGTGTTCTGGTATGTGGTGCTGCCGCATCTCAAGCGGGCGATCACGGTGGTCATCATGATTGAAACGATTTTCCTGCTATCGATCTTTGCCGAAATCTTCACCACCACTGCCGGCGGTCCTGGCACCGCGACTACCAATCTGGCGTACCTGGTGTATTCGATCGGCTTGCAGCAGTTCGACATCGGCATCGCCTCGGCCGGCGGCATCATCGCCGTGATCCTGGCCAATATTGTGTCGTTCTTCCTGGTACGGATGATGGCCAAGAACCTGAAAGGAGCGAACGAAAAATGAACGCAAAAAATAAGAACCGGCTGTGGCTGGGACTGGTAGCGTGGGCTTGCGCCATCGTCCTGTTTTTTCCTATCTTCTGGGTTGCGATCACTGCCTTCAAGACCGAACACCAGGCCTATGTGCCGACCTTGATTTTCTGGCCAACGCTGGAAAGCTTCCATGAAGTGATGGCGCGCAGTAACTACATGGACTTTGTCGTGAATTCGCTGATCGTCTCGCTGGGTTCTACCGCGCTGGCATTGCTGATCGCGGTGCCGGCAGCGTATGCGATGGCATTTTTCCCTACCGCCCGCACCCAGAAACTGTTGCTATGGATGCTGTCGACCAAGATGATGCCCGCGGTAGGCGTACTGATTCCGATCTATCTGCTGGCCAAGAATACCGGCCTGCTCGATACGGTAACCGGGCTGACCATCATCTACACTTTGATCAACCTGCCGATTGCGGTCTGGATGGCGTTCACCTACTTCAACGACGTGCCAAAGGAAATCCTCGAAGCGGCACGGATCGACGGCGCCAACGCCTGGCAGGAAATGGCGTACCTGCTGCTGCCGACCTCCATGCCGGGGCTGGTCTCGACCGGCCTGCTGCTGATTATCCTGTCGTGGAATGAAGCATTCTGGAGCATCAACCTGACCAGCGTCAGCGGTGCGCCGCTGACCGTATTCATCGCCTCTTACTCGAACCCGGAGGGTCTGTTCTGGGCCAAGCTGTCAGCCGCCTCGCTGCTGGCGATAGCGCCGATCATGGTGCTCGGCTGGCTGGCGCAAAAACAGCTGGTGCGCGGCCTTACCTTTGGCGCAGTGAAATGACGGATTCAATGGATAACGCGATGACTACCCACATCAGCCATCTCATCTGCGATTGCGACGGCGTATTGCTGGATAGCGAAAGCATCGCCCTCAGTGTGCTGCATCGCCAGCTGACGCCGTATTTGTCGCCTTCGATACCGCATGCCGGCCCCGCATTGCATAGCGCAATTGCCGAACGGCTGGGAATGATGACCGATCAGCTGCTGGATGAAATCAATCACGAGTTCAAGTTAGAGCTGGCCCCGGCGGACTATAGCGCGATCAACCTGTTTGTCAGCCGTGCCTGCAGCGAGGAAGTCAATCCTGTGCCTGGTGTCAGGCAAGCGCTGGCAGCAATCCCGTTACCCAAGGCGGTGGCCAGCAACAGTAGCCTGGATCGTATCCGCGCGGGCTTGCGTCGCTGTGACTTGCTAGAGCAGTTCGAAGGCCACATCCATAGCGGCTATGAGATCGGCAATCCCAAGCCGGCGCCCGACGTCTACCTGGCCGCAGCTGCCGGCTTTGGCGTATCGCCACAACAATGCATCGCGATTGACGACAGCGTCACCGGCGTCCGTTCCGCAGTTGCCGCCGGCATCCGGGTCATCGGTTTTATCGGTGTAGCGCACGATCGCACACGCGCCGGCGCAAGATTGCTGGCAGCCGGCGCCGAATGGATATTCGACGACATGCAACAGCTGGCGGAACTGCTCGGCAGACAGACGGCGTAATTCCACACATTTACATTGAGTCGCCACCTTCCGTAACCCGCGGCGGCGATCCACGAAGAAAACAGAAGGAGACCATCATGGCAGGCGTAACGATCAGAAATCTCATCAAGAGCTACGATGATAATGAAGTCATGCGCGACATCAATCTCGACATCGAAGACGGCGAATTCGTCGTCTTCGTCGGTCCCAGCGGCTGTGGCAAATCCACTTTGCTGCGCATGATCGCCGGCCTGGAAGATATCAGCAGCGGCGACCTGTTCATCGGCGACGCCCGCATGAACGATGTGCCGCCAGCCAAGCGCGGCATTGCGATGGTGTTCCAGTCGTATGCACTGTATCCACACATGACGCTGTACGACAACATGGCTTTCGGCCTCAAGATCGCCGGCAAATCTAAGGCCGAGATCGACACCGCGGTCCAGCGTGCCGCCAAGACCTTGCACATCGATCATCTGCTGGACCGCAAGCCGAAGGCCTTGTCGGGCGGCCAGCGTCAGCGGGTAGCCATCGGCCGCGCCATTACGCGTGAACCGAGCGTGTTCCTGTTCGACGAACCTTTGTCCAACCTGGATTCTGCCCTGCGGGTCAAGATGCGTCTCGAATTTTCACGACTGCACGACCAACTCAAGACCACCATGATCTACGTCACTCACGACCAGATCGAAGCCATGACGCTGGCCGACAAGATCGTAGTGCTGTCTGCTGGAAGGGTCGAACAAGTCGGCTCGCCGCAGCAGCTTTATCATCATCCGGCGAATCGGTTTGTGGCAGGTTTTATCGGCTCGCCAAAAATGAATTTCATCGATGGCACAGTAGCTGCCATCGCTAATTACGGCGTGCTGGTTGAACTAGCCAGCGGCGGCAGGCAATCGGTTGCGGTTGATGGCAGCAGCTTGCAGATCGGCGCTCCCGTCAGCATCGGCGTGCGCGCGGAACACCTGATGCTTGATCCGCACAATCCGATGCTGAAGGCAAAATTCACGGTGCTCGAAGCACTCGGCGATTTTTCCTATCTGTACGCTGACTCCACACTGTCCGACGAACCACTGGTACTGCGCGTGGCCGACACCGTGAGCATGCAGCGCGGCAGCGAAATCGGAGTGTCCGCCGATCCGCAGCGCTGCCACCTGTTCGATCAAAGCGGCCGCGCCTTGCGCCGACTGGATTCGACGGCCTCCGCCCCGCACGCGGCGACGGGCCAGGCGCAACAGGCTGCTTCGCAGACGGCATAAAATTTTATTTATTCAGGACACACCATGCAAGCCACTTCCTCCGCCTCCGCCGCCGAGCCTGCCGACAACATCTGGCTACACATCGGCGCAGGTTCTTTTCACCGCGCGCACCAGGCCGTATATCTGCACCATCTGATGGAAGCCGGCGACACCGGCTGGTCACTCGCATTGGCTAACATCCGCGATGACATGACACCGTTGCTGGATGCGCTGGAGCGCCAGGGCGGCGCATATACGCTGGAGACCGTGACGCCCGGCGGTGTGCGCAATTACGAAACGATTCGATCGATCAAGACCATCGTTCCCTGGGATGCAGCGCTGCTTGAATTGACAAGCTTCGGCGCAAGAAACGCCACCAGGATAATTTCATTCACCGTCACCGAAGGTGGCTATTATCTAGATCACCATCACCGCCTGGACACCAGCAATCCCGATCTTGCCGCCGACCTGCAAGGCGAACTGAATACGATCTACGGCGCCCTGACGGCCATCCTGCGCGCGCGCGCAGCTGCCAACGGCGGTCCGGTCACCCTGCTCAATTGCGACAACTTGCGCCACAACGGCGAACGTTTTCATGACGGCCTGCTGCAGTTTCTCGCATTACGCGGCGAAACCGATTTGCAGCAATGGGTGGCAGAACACACCAGCAGCCCCAACTCGATGGTCGATCGCATCACGCCGCGTCCCACCGAAGAAGTCCGGACGCGCGTGGCGCAAGCCTGCGGCCAGGCCGATCCCTGCGCGCTGATGGCAGAGTCATTTATCCAATGGGTGATTGAAGATAATTTTGTCGCCGGACGTCCGCCTCTGGAAAAAGTCGGCGTCGAAATGGTGCAATCGGTGCTGCCTTATGAAGAAGCCAAGATCCGCATACTCAACGCCACTCACAGCTGCATCGCGTGGGCCGGCACATTGGTCGGACTGAACTATATCCATGAAGGTTGCGCTCGGGCTGACATCCGCAAAATGGCTTACGACTATGTCACCCAAGATGTCATCCCTTGCCTGTCGCCGAGCCCGCTCAACCTGGAGAACTATCGCGACGTTGTGCTGGAACGCTTTGGCAATCCGAATATCCAGGACAGTAATCAACGGGTTGCTGCGGACGGCTTCTCGAAGATCCCTGGCTTCATCGTGCCGACTCTACAAGAATGTATTGAGCGCGGCGTCGTGCCGCATGCCACTTTGATCCTGCCGGCGCTATTCTTCCTGTTCTTGCAACGCTGGGCCAACGATGAATTGCCTTATGCTTATCAAGATGGCGTCTTCGACGAAACAACCACCCGCGCCATGCTAAACAGCGCCGATCCGGTCCGCACCTATTGCGCCGATCCCGCCTTATGGGGCACACTAGCTGGCAGCTTGCAGCTTGAAGAGCCATTGCGTGAAGCGGTGATACATATCCAGGATTGGCTTGCCCGGCAAACCTGACTGGGTGCTGCGCTCGCAGCACCTGTTACCGCAACAGCCATGATAACCGTGCATAAAAATACAATAGGATGGAGATATGTATCTCGGCATCGACTTGGGCACTTCGGAAGTCAAGATAGTTTTGATGGATCAGGCTGGCAATTTGCTTGCCGATGCCGGCACCGCATTAACCGTATCCCGCCCGCAACCGCGCTGGTCGGAACAAGATCCTGAACAATGGTGGCAGGCTACCTGTGAAGCCATCGTTAAACTACGAACAAAAGCGCCCGCAGAGTTTCGCGCCGTGCGTGCCATCGGCCTGTCTGGCCAGATGCACGGTGCCGTGCTGCTCGGCGCACAAGATCGCGTCTTGCGTCCGGCGATCCTATGGAACGACTTGCGCAGCATCAGCGAATGCGCCGAACTGACCGAACTTGCACCACAATTGCATCAGATCGCCGGCAACCTGGCCATGCCCGGCTTTACCGCCCCAAAGCTGCTATGGCTGGCGCGTCACGAACCGGAAATATTTTCCGCCATGCAGATGGTGCTGCTGCCGAAAGACTGGCTGCGCCTGAAAATGACCGGCAACAAGGTATCCGAACCATCCGATGCCGCCGGCACCCTGTGGCTCGATGTCGCCAAACGCGACTGGTCGGATGCATTACTGGCAGCGACCGGCATGCGCCGCTCGCACATGCCACGCCTGGTGGAAGGTGGCGAGTCATCCGGCACGCTGCTGCCTGAAGTGGCAGATGCCTGGGGCCTGTCGCCAGAAGTCATCGTGGCCGGCGGTGGCGGCGACGGCGCCGCCAGTGCGGTAGGTATCGGTGCGGTGAATCCCGGCGACGGCTTTGTCTCGCTCGGCACCTCGGGCGTACTGTTCGTCGTAAACGACCGCTTCCGCCCAAATCCAGCCCAGGCCGTGCACGCCTTCTGCCACGCCCTGCCCGGCCGCTGGCACCAGATGAGCGTGATGCTTTCGGCCGCCAGCTGCCTGCGCTGGTTCTGCCGGCTGGTCAGTGTCGACGAGGCCACATTGCTGAATGAAATCGCCGGGCTTGATTCAGCCGCACTGGAAAATGCACCGCTATTCCTGCCCTACTTGTCTGGCGAACGCACGCCCCACAACGATCCCTATGCACAAGGCGTATTCCATGGCCTGTCGCACGCCCACGGCCGCGCCGCGCTCGGTTATGCCGTGATCGAAGGCGTCACCTTCGGCATGGCCGACGGCCTCGCCGCCCTGCACACTGCTGGCACTGAGGTCTCCGAATTATCATTGGTAGGCGGCGGTTCACGCAGCCCGTACTGGGCGCAACTGATCGCCGATGCGCTGAATGTGCGCATGGTGACCCACATTGGCAGCGAAACCGGCGGCGCGCTGGGCGCGGCCCGCCTGGCCTGGCTGGCCGCCAACGACCAGCCGGACAAGGAAGCCGTCATCTGCGCCAAACCACCGTTACGCGAAGCCTTTACCCCGAACGCGCAACGCCATGCAGCGCTGCAGCCGCGGTTGGCGGCGTTCCGCGAGATTTACCGGTGTCGTCCGGAACGAAGTGTAGATGTCAATCAGACCGGGCATTGAATAGCTTTAATTTAGCGATTAATTGCTGCTAAAATCTGTTTGTGCTCTTGCTTGGTTTTTTGCAAAAGCAGTGCCGGTGTAGCTCAGTTGGTAGAGCAATTCATTCGTAATGAAGAGGTCGGGGGTTCGACTCCTCTCTCCGGCACCAGCCCTTTAATAGCAGCTTTCACGTGGCTGCTACCCTTCCGTTCTTCTTCTGTGGCTAGTGCGGACAGCATTTCGCCATAGCTAACCTCAGCTTCTTCCGCAATTTTCTTTGCAGTCCTGAAATCTGGCAATTGTTCCGCTTTTACAATAGTGAAGAATTGCTGAAAGATGGCTACGCAGCATTTCAACTATATTTGGAGGGAATTCTTGGCGGTCTGATTGATCGCAGCTGTGACAACACGCAATGAGTAATTAGGTGCTGGAGGGTGGGTTGTACGGCCCCACGACTAAGACGGCGAACCAGATTCCGCCAACAGGTATCAAGACATCAACAAAATCAATTGCTTAAATGCGATTTCAGTTATTTTTTAGTAAAAAAATCAGCGTTTTGAAAAGCCACCGTACCGCCCGCTCCTGCATTGTAGCGAGTGCGGCGTATCCCGAAAACTCCAGATTCAACCAATTAAATAAAAAATAACTTTTGGCATTGATCGAATTAGGTCTATGATTACTAATGGTTTCCACACGAAAACTATTTTGGTCGCCATGACTTTTGCAACGCACAAAGTATTCAAATTTTGCGATAGAAAAAGACTCGCTCCGACTTTTGAATTTGTAGTCACCCTCCAAAAAAACTATGAGCGGTTTCTTCAGCATATTTACGCGGCAAGTTGGATTGGCAACTAAACGGATACCAATCACGGCTTTGGCTATGATTTTCGTGATTCTCGTCTGCCTGTCGCTGGCATTCATCGATGGATGGCGAAGCTGGACGGCGCGGAATATTCAGCTGCACGAAATGGCAATTTCCACCTCCAACATGACGCGCGCCATAGCGCAACACGCCAACGATACAATTAGAGCGGCGGACACCACCCTGGTTGGGCTCGTCGAACGCGTGCAAGCAGAGGGTACCGGTCCTCATGCGTTGTTGCGACTACATGCACTACTAGTGATGCGAGTGAATGAGTTGCCCCAACTCCAGGGCCTGTTCATCTATGACGAAAACGGGCGCTGGCTCGTTAATTCGTTACCTGCAACGCCGCCCAATGTTAATAACGCGGATCGGGATTACTTCATCTATCACCGCTCCAATGTTGATCCGAAACCGTATATCGGGCTGCCGATACGCAGCCGATCAACAGGCGTGTGGATCATCACTGTGTCGCGCAGAATCAATCACGCCGATGGCAGCTTTGCCGGTGTCGCACTGGCGACAATCAACATTGACTATTTCGTCAAATTTTACGAGAGCTTCGATATTGGCCGTCATGGCGCGATCGTTCTGGCGTTAAACAACGGTATCATGCTGACTCGCAGGCCGCTTTTAAATGATTACACCGGCAAAAGCATGGCAAACGTCCCTCTATATCGTGACAGCATCTCCAAGAAAGCAGCGGGCACGGTTTTCATCGTGTCGGCCCAGGACGGGGTGACGCGGCTGAACAGTTTTCGACATCTGGATAACTACCCTTTATACGTCTCGACAGCGTTATCAAAAGATGAGATTCTTGCCGATTGGCTGACAGACACTTACGTGCATACTGCAGGCGTAACGGTACTACTCGTCGTGTTGGGCTTGTTAGGATTTCATCTCGTTGGTCAAATCAAGCTACGCTTGAATGCCGAAGCAGAACTCGTTCGAGCGCGGGACGCGTTGGAAACACTCAACCAGACGCTTGAAAGGCTGGCATTGCAAGACGGCCTCACCGGTCTTGCGAACCGCCGTCACTTCGACATTGCGCTAGACAAGGAGTTTAGCCGTGCGATACGAGAGGCGAGTTCATTGGCTCTCGTCATGATTGATGTCGACTGCTTCAAACAATATAACGACATCTACGGTCACGCAGCAGGCGATGAATGTCTGCGAAAGATCAGTGAAGTTGTTAAAACCAATCAAAATCGGCCGGGGGACGTAGCCGCCCGCTACGGCGGTGAAGAACTTGGCGTACTGCTTCCTGGCACTGACGTGAGGGGAGCGATGGCCATTGCCGAAAAGATCCGTCTGGAGATACACAACCTGGGAATCGAACATACCGGTAACTCGGCCGGCGTAGTTACAGTTAGTGCAGGTGTCGATGCAGTCATTCCAGTTCAGGATCACGATAAACCATTAGAACTGATACAGGCCGCAGACAAGGCGCTTTACACAGCAAAATCCAGCGGACGTGATCGTGTATGTGAAAATACCAGCGCCTGCAATTCCCGTGGATCCGCTGCCCAGCAGGATCCGTTCGCCACCGTATAATTTGGCCCAGCAACAGGAATCAACTTATCAACAAAATCAATAACATACAGCATCAATTTGTAAAAAATGGGGAGGCAGTTTAAGAATATCGCGAAACGGCATCCTGCTCTCCCCTATTTCGTACAGTCCATCCCTTAATGAGACTGAAACCCCGCACCAGTTCTACGCTGTTGATTGGCATCCAAAATTGACCCACTTTGCCGCATAATTTGCACACGAAACTGACCCACGTTTAATACACAATCCTGCTCACAACATTGAGTAGGGGGATTGGAGTGATCGACGTGGCATTACTAGGCATTATTCGACGCTGGCATATTCGCGACCAGGTCCCCCTAAGAGAGATCGCCAGGCGCCTTGGCATCTCCAGAAACACCGTCCGACGCTATCTGCGCACGGAAATCACAGAGCCGTCCTACGCGGAGCGGCGTTCGCCCAGTGCAATCGACAAATATGCGTTCCAGTTATCGGCATTATTAAAGACCGAGGCGGCCAAATCACGCAAGCAACGGCGCACATTGAAACAGATCCATGAAGACCTGAAGGAATTGGGTTTTGAAGGATCTTACGACCGGGTCGCGGCTTTCGCGAGGGTATGGCGGGCGGGTCAAACTGACCAGGTCAATTCAGCAAGCAAACGAACAGCCATATTAGATTCCTCTCTCCGCACCAGTTCGGCCATATCGATAACAACGGGATCCGATGGCAACGGTTGTTACTGAACCACCGGTGGATTGAGGCTATCAAAGCTGGCAGTTTCGCAAACACGATCACGGCCGCCTGATTTTGCCGCATAGAGCGCTTTATCTGCGGCTTTTATCAGTCCTATCGGCTTATCCAGATCCTGAGGGATGAGCGCGTCGACGCCAGCACTGACCGTGACCACGCCGACCGAGTTGCCGGCGTGTTCAATTCGCAGGTTGTGTATCTCTGTACGGATTTTTTCGGCAATAGCCATGGCTCCGCGCACGTCAGTACCTGGAAGAAGTACGCCAAGCTCTTCACCGCCGTAGCGTGCGGCCAGGTCTCCAGGCCGATTTTGACTGTTTTTGACAATCCTGCTGATTTCCCGTAAACATTCGTCGCCTGCCGCGTGTCCGTAGAGGTCGTTATATTGTTTAAAGCAGTCGACATCAATCATTATCAAGGCCAACGAACTTGCATCTCGTATTGCGCGACTAAATTCCTTGTCCAAGGCAAGATCGAAGTGACGCCGGTTCGCAAGCCCGGTGAGACCGTCTTGCAGCGATAGCCGTTCGAGTGTCTGGTTGAGCCCTTCCAGCGCATCGCGTGTACGTATCAATTCGGCTTCAGCATTCAAACGCTGCTTGATTTGACCGACGAGATAGAATCCAAGCAAACCCAGCACAATAAGTAGTATCGCCGTCCCCACCGAATGCACGTAAGTATCGACCAGCCAGTCTGCAAGGATTTCATCTTTTGACAGCGCGGTGGCAACGAATAACGGGTAATGCTCAAGATGCCGGAAGCTGTTCAGTCGTTTCACTCCGTCCTGAGCCGATACGATAAAAATCGTGCCAGTTGGCCTCTTCGACACATTCTCACGAAACAAGACGGTATTTGCCATGTCCTTGCCGACGGAGTCCGTCAAAAGCGGGCGGCGCGTCAACATGACCCCGTTATTTAACCCCAACACGATTGCACCGTGACGGCCAATATCGAAGCTATCGTAAAATTTGTTGAAATAATCCATGCTGACGGTCGCCAGCGCCACACCGGCAAAGCTGCCATCGGCATGATTGATTCTGCGCGACACCGTGATGATCCAGGTTCCTGTTGATCGGCTGCGTATGGGGAGTCCGATATACGGCGTGGAATCAAAATGAGTGCGATGGTAAATGAAATAATCCTGGTCCGAGTTATTCATATTGGCTGGCGTTGCGGGTAATGCATTCGCAAGCCAGCGGCCGGTTTCGTCATAAATGAATAAGCCCTGGAGTTGAGGTAACTCATCAACTCGCTGCAGCAACAACAGGTGTAACCGTTGCCGGGCGGCAGGGCCGGTACCATCCGTCTGCACACGTTCGACAAGACCCACCAGGGTCGTGTCGGCCGCTTTAATCATATCGTCGGCGTGCTGTGCCATGGCACGCGTCATGTTGGAGGTGGAAATCGCCATCTCGCGCAACTGGATGTCCCGCGCCGTCCAGCTTCTCCATCCGTCAATGAATGCCAGTGACAAGCAGACCAGAATCACGAAAATCAGTGCCAGTGTCGTGATGGAGATCCGCTTGGTCGCCAATCCCACTTGCCGCGTTAGTGTGTCAAGAAGACCGCTCATAGTTTTTTTTGCGTAATCACGGCAAATTCATGAATCCGCTTTACTCCTTTTTAGCGCAACGGCAAGGGCTTGAGTCCAGGCATTTGCTTGTATTTCCACTAAGAAATCTTTGTTGATCATAAACCTTCAGAGGCCGATGTCACTAGCGATTTGTTAATTAATTGCGTGAATCGAATTACAAAATTCTTGGCGTTTAGCGAAGCGTCGCACGACGCTCAGTTTTGGGCTTCGTCTTGTAATGACTATCGGATCAACGATTAAACAGGCGAAAATTGATTCTGTATGGCAATATATGTTAGCTGTGGTCGAGCGCCTGAATTGACATGGATTAACACTCGCGGTCGCCTGGGACATGCCAAATTCGACCTGATGTTTTTTGGAGGGGGGCGTTATGAATTCAATTCCATTTGAAAAAGTCTCGGTCGTGGAAGCAAAAGCCGTACTCGATGCAGAGCGGCAGACCAAACATGAAAAAAACTGGGAGCTTTTACGCCGCTTGCTGGGGCCTGCGGATGTAAACATGCAGGAGCGAACATACGAATGGCTGCTGTCGCTGCCCACGGAGACGTGGCCTTTATGGCTGATCAAACACCATCCGCGTATTGCTAACCAGTTTGCCGATGTCTGGCAGCGGCGCTCTGCTTGCGAAAAACTGTTTTCTGAACTTTTGCTGGATCAGAGAGGTACGCGTAAAGGTTTTCCTAAGGAAGTGTCGCGTGAGATCATGGTCTTGAAGCTGTATTTCGACGGAACGGATGTTTAACAACTGCATGGGTACTCAATCCATGCAAATCGAACTCGCCAAGACGTTAGCATGCGCATCATCCATTTCATGGGGCGAGCTACCATGTTCGCTATGTGCGTTTGGGTTCTTCGTCCACCCTTGCATCGCTTTCATTGTCCGGAACAAAAGGGCCTTGCATGCGCATCTTGGCATGCCTTTCCCCGTTTTCGCCGCCGTACGCCTTGATATAGAAGTAGATGCCGAGCGCCGGAGCGCCGATCACCACGATAAGAGTAACGATCGAGTGCCAGTCTTGCATTTTTATCTTCCTCATTCAAGGCTTGCTAACTTCGGTTAGGTTTTGTCAATGTCAGTCGATTTGCTCCAGACCATGAGGTAAATGCTACTCTCTCTGGGTGCCATGTGCATTAGCAGAGCTTGCAAGCCAATCCCGTACCTGTTCTGCCACCCAATGTCCGGCATCCAATGTAAGGTCATGACCGGCCGTGGCCTGGGTCGCCAGGGCTGCCTGCCATTGATGCGCCAGCTGCTGCGAACAACGTGAATCGATCAGCCGGTCCGCGCTACCGGCGAGAATCAGTAGCGGCGCCGCGGGTGCCTGCGCGGGCACGCGATAGCGGATTGCCGCGTATAGCTGTCGCAGGGCGTTCTGATGTGTGACCGGTTGGTCGTGTTGATAACTGATCCAGTCAGCCAGCACATCGGCCTGCTGCGCATGCTGATTGCTGGTCAAGCGCAACAGGAGACGTTCCTGCCGCCCGATATTGCGGTTAAGCAGACTCGATAATCCAAGAGCGAGCAGCGCCGGATAATTGCGCAGCCTCAGGCGCCGATAGAATGGGTTGACAGGACGTAAGCTGGTATTGAGCAGGACGCAGCCAGCTATTTCATCCGGATAACGCATGGCCCAATCGGTCGCAACCATTCCCCCCAAAGACAAGGCAAATAAATTATAGGGCGGCGTGATATTCCGGCTCAAGAGCTGCTGTCGGCAGAAATCGGTCATATCCTCCACTCGCGCCGGACTTCTGAGTGCGTGCAAACTGCCATTGCCGGGTAAATCGAGAAGCGTGATGTCAGCCTCCGGCACCATCGAACGGAACAGGTCTGGAAATTTTCCCCAGTGCCGCGTCTCCCGCATCAGCCCCCGCAGAAACACCCATTTACTCATGATGCATCTCGTGTTGCTCTTGCTCTTGCCGTTCTTGTTGCCCTGCACTGCCTGGCATCCAATACTGGTGAGCGCCGGCGGCCCTGGTAAGGAAATCGAGCCATACCAGATGGCTGCGCAACACGCGATGCAAACGCACGGGTGATTTGGGATTAAACATGCCCTGGCGGGAAAACAGCTGGCGCGGATTTTCTTTTACCCAGCGCCAGGATCCCATCTCCAGCGTGAGCGGGAGAAACACACGGTCACTGCTGGCCGGTACTTGCTGGTAGAGGTAGTCCCACAAATCGCCATGGGTCAGATACTGACAGTTTTGCGCCTCGAACAAATAATTGTGTTCCCGGTAGGTTTGATTAAACAGATCCTTGAGAGCCAGAACTTGCGGCAAGTGCCGGATTGGCGTCCTGCTGTGCGCATAAGGAAACCAGATCCGGTCCTTCAATCCGAAGCCGGAGTGGCAATCCAGCGCGATGCTGAATTCACGGCTCAGCAGCTCTTGCTGCACGACGCTGCACAGTGCCTGCGCTTCGGCTTCCATCGGCGCATCGCATACCCCTCGGTACCACGGCAAACGAGAGCTGATGCGTTGGCCGCCGAGCAGGAAAAGGACTTTTTCACTGGCATTTATGGGTGCATTGCGCATCAGGTCCACGCCTCTCGGATTGCAGCGGGTACTGTCCCACATCCCTGCAGGGTTTACCAAAGGCATGAAAATCAAGCGTACCGACGCCAGTTGGTGATGCAATGCCGCATCCCATTTCAAGCGTGCCAGCAAGCTGCGCAAAAAGGCCAGGAGAACTCGGGTGCCGATGCGTTCGAGACCATGCACGCCGCCGAAGAAACCGACCGCCGGCGCCGCCGGATCTTTGCTGCCGACAGACAGGACATAGACCGGGAAATGATGGCCCTTCAATTCGATTTCACACACGGACCGGCTTTCCAGATAAGGTTGCCCCTCCTGAATAATGCGTTCCAGTTCAGTCAATTCGGGCAAATTGAAGTCCATTTCCGCGCCTCCGCTGCCCCGCTTACAGGATGAATCGGAATCGGATCGGGGCAAGGAAACTTTTGCTCCTTGTTTGAGGCATTGTCAAGGGGGTATCTAAAAACTGTGCCCTCATCGTGGCTAGTCTGGCGCAATCAATTTACCTGCTAAAATTTCCACCTTGTCAGAACAGCAGGTTTCCATGTCCACTTACGCCTTCCGTATCCTCAACGTCTTTGCCGAATCCACTTTCGGCGGCAATCAGCTATGCGTATTTGAAGACGCGCGTGGCATGGATGACGCCACCATGCAGGCCCTGGCGCTGCAGTTCAATCTATCGGAAACCACATTCATCCTGCCTTCCGAGCGTGCCAACGCCCGTGTGCGCATCTTTACTCCCGGTTATGAAATGCGGTTTGCCGGCCACCCTACGCTGGGCACCGCGCATGTGGTGCGTGACCTTGCCAATACCGGCGATGCACTCTCGTTGGAATTCACTGCAGGAGTGGTTCCGGTATTAGCCGAGGGCGATGTCTGGACTTTCACTGCACCGCAACCTGGCGGACTAAAGACGGCCGCGGCAAATCTGACGCAAGCCGGGATGGCCGCATTACTCAGCTTGAACGAAGACGATTTGCTGGCCGCGCCTTTATGGATCGACACCGGCACCGATCAGCTGCTGGTCGCGCTACGCAGCACAGATGCTGTGCGCCGCGCCCGTCCAGATAGCGCGCAGATCGATGTTTGGCCTGAAAGCAGCCTGGAACGCAAGACCGTGTATGTGTTTGCTTTCGATCCGGATCGCTCTGGCCTGGTCGTATCTCGCTATTTCTTCGCCAAGCAAGGTGGCGGTGTAGTTGAAGATCCCGGCACCGGATCGGCTTGCGCCAATCTTGGCGGCTGGCTGATCGCCAATGGCCATCCGCTGCCCGCCGAATATCAAATAGAACAAGGTGAGGCGGTGCAACGTCCCTGCCTGTTGCGGCTCAAAGTGACGGCCGACTCCACGATTCAAGTGGGCGGTAAAGTCATCGAAATCGGCCGCGGCAAGATCAGCCTGTAGCGCTCAACCCGAACGATCAGGCCCGCGCCTGCGACCAGCGCCGATAACGCCGCGTCAGGCGCCGGGTGCGCATCTGATCGATGATCAAGGTCAGCAGCGCCGAATGATTGCCGGTTTGATTCCCGGCTGCCACGCGGCTGGCGCCAAGTAAGCGCAAACGGCGTTTTACCAGGGCCATACGCGCCACTGCCGCCATGACCTGATCCTTCCACTCAACTTGTTGGCTGCGGGCAGTCTGGTCACCGCCGGCCAGCCATTGCGCAGGCAAATCGGGCACTATCGCCAGCGCCGTAGCCATCCCTGCCACCGCTACTCCGCTGGCCAGCACCTGCTCCGCCACCGCCTTGCGGCTGATACCGCCGGTAGTCATTACAGGCATATGGGCGACGGCGGCCAGCTCCTTGGCAAACTCCAGGAAATACGCTTCGCGCGCCAGGGTATGGCCATCTGCGGTGCGTCCTTGCATCGCGGGACTTTCGTAGCTGCCACCGGACAGCTCGACCAGATCCACTTGCAATTCATTGAGCCACAGGATGACTTGCCTGGCGTCGTCCTCACTAAAACCGCCGCGCTGAAAATCGGCGGAGTTGAGTTTCACCGCAACGCAAAATCCTGCCGTGACGGTGGCCCGCACCGCGCGCACCACTTCCAACAGCAAGCGCGCCCGGTTTGGCAAACTGCCGCCCCAGTCATCCTTGCGTTGATTACTCAAAGGCGACAGGAATTGTGAAATCAGATAGCCGTGTGCGGCGTGGATTTCGACCCCGGTAAATCCGGCCCGCTCGGCGGCAGCGGCGCTGGCGGCGAAGCGCGCGATGACTTCCTGGATCTCAGCATCATTCATGGCTTTGGGCTGTACGAAGAGCTTGCTGTGCTTACCCATGTCCAACGCCAACGCTGATGGCGCCCAAGCAGTGCCGCCCATGGCTGCCATCACCTGACGGCCCGGATGATTGAGCTGCATCCACACTTGTGCGCCCTTGTGCTTTGCCGCCTGGGCCCATTGCGTAAAGGGTGCCAAGGGCGTCTCGGCTTCCAGCACGATGCCGCCCGGGCCGGTCAGCGCCCGGCCGTCGATCATGACATTACCTGTAATAATCAAGCCGGCGCCGCCGTCGGCCCAGGCGCGATAAAGCCGATGGATGGCGGGGCCTGGCAACTGGCCGCTGTCGGCCATGTTTTCCTCCATCGCGGCTTTGGCGAGGCGGTTGGGCAAGACGCTGCCGTTCGGCAGTTGCAAAGATGAAAACATGGTTGAAGTCATGGCGGGTCCGCTTGCAAAGGGTGGAAATACTGTATCCTAAGCTTGAAGTCAACTTGAAGGTCAAGCACTATGAAGATTGGTGAACTGGCGGACAAAACCGGCATGGCTTCCTCAGCCATCCGCTATTACGAGCAAAGCGGCTTGCTGCCTAAAGCTGAACGCGGCGCCAACGGCTATCGCGATTACTCCGAAGCGGCCGTGGAACGCCTGCGTCGGATCCAGATGGCGCAAAGCCTGGGGTTTTCGCTAGACGCTATCCGCAGCGTATTTGCCAGCCATGAGGAATTATCGAAAGACGATCTGCTGCGCAAACTGGATGGGCGGCTGCAAGAGATAGAACAGCTCATGAATTCGCTGCGTGAGCAGCAGCAACATTTGCGCGCCCTGCGCACCACGCTGCGCGAAACCTGGGCGGAGGGGGAATGCCTGAACACCAGTTCTTTGATAAACGGCAAGCTTGCCAGGAAAGAGAAGCACTAAGGTGATTGCAGGTGACTGCTGCTATTCGTCCTCGTATTCCGAGTACTTGCGCGCATCGCCACGTACTTTATCGGCTGGATATTTAAGCCGGTTCAGGATCATTTTTTCTGATACGGCGACGCTGAGATCGACATCGAGTTTGTCGGCCAGGCGAATCAGGTAGACCAGTACATCAGCCATTTCATGCCGGACCTGCTGCAACTTGGCTGGATTGAGCTCATCGCCGCTGCCGGTCGGCAGCCATTGAAAATGTTCAAGAAGTTCGGCCGCTTCGACGCACAGTGCCGAGGACAGGTTTTTAGGGGTATGAAATTGATCCCAATCGCGTTCGGCGACGAATTGGCGAATTTCTTCGCGTAAGCGGGAGAAATCACCTTTTTCAGATTGATCGGCCATGACAACGCTCCGTTTTAAGTTTTCACCATCATATAGGTAGTCGGCGCTCTATATCCATATCACCGATCTGCTCCAGATAGCTCCACGGATAAATCCCACGGTTGTGGCCGTCTTCAAAAAATAACCTTATTCCGTAACTGCCGACAGCTTCAACCGCCTCGACCTTGAATGCAGGCTCAGCGTCCACCGGCGGCAAATCCTGTTGACGATCGCTACAGCAATCCCCGCACCTGCAGGCCAGGCGCAGTTTCCTGCCCGTGATCTGCAGGCAGCTGCCATCAAGCCGGATAATCTCAAGCAGATTGCTGTTGCGCAGATAACTTAGCGTGTCGACCTGTTTCATTAAATTGACGTAGTGTTAATCTGCTGTATTGCCAGGCGTACGGATTTTCTGACTTCCGGATCCGGATCGGCTTGATGTTTTTCCAATTGGTCCAGCGCCAAGCCGGAGCCGATTTCCCCCAGCGCCAGCGCAGCTTCCTTGCGCAAGTTGCTGATCTGGTGCGCCAGCAGCGTTAGCAACGCTGCTACCGCTGACGGATTACGTAATCGTCCAAGGCTACGTGCGGCACGCAGGCGAACTTGCCAGTAGGCGTCCTGCAGGCTGTCGATCAGCGGGTCGATCGCCGCCGCCAGACGCAGCTTGCCTATCGTGGTTGCCGCTTCTTCGCGAACTTGCCATGCCTCGTCATGCAATCCCTTCAATAACGCAGGCAAATCATTTTCATCGCTGGCGTAACCCAGCGCTCCCACTGCCGCGCGACGCACCTCGGCATCGCTGTCGCTGTATAACAAAGCCTGCAACGACGATAATGCTTGCGGATGTTTCAAATAACCGAGCACAGCTACCGCTTCACGTCGGACCATCGCGTCCTGATCCGACAGTGCGGTAATTGCAGGTTGATAGCTAGCCATCACTCGTAAAGGTTTCAGCGCACGCAGCGCGGATGCCCGCACCTGCGGCAACGGGTGCGAAACAGCAGGCAGAAGATATGTCGCGGATGAAGTCAGTTTCAAGTCGCCCAGGCTGTCCGATGCGGTATTGCGGACTTCGGCATCTTCGTCGCCAAGCAGGTTCACCAAGGCGGCCACGCCCTGCTCGCATTCAAAGGCCTGCAGCGCAGCCGCAGCCTCACGACGCACCGGCGGCGATGCATCGTTCAGGGCGCTGACAAACAAGTAGACATGCTCGTCGCCGGCAAGGTCGGTCAGATCGAGGATAGCGATGCGCCGGATTTCACTGTCCGGCGATTGCAGCCTTGCACTGATGACTTGAAGCTCAGGTGTTGCGTCGGCAGGATGGCTCAAAAGTAGTTCCTTCATGAATATGTGACCGTGGTTCATATCGCGAATCGTAACTGCCTCGCGTGGATCACCCCGAGCGGGCTGAGCCGTTCCAGGGACAGCATGTCGCGCTGCGGATGCAGCAGTGCGAGGCAACGCGCCTTGAGTGCGACGAAATCGGCAGAGGTCACCAGCTGGTGACTGCGCGGCCGCGTGAAATCGATATCCAGTTCTTCGATAATGCGACCGGGATGCGCACTCATCACGAAAAGCCGGTCTGCCAGAAACAATGCCTCATCGATATCGTGGGTAATGAAAATGATCGAGGTGCGGATCGACGACCATACCTGCAACAACAGTTGCTGCATCATCAGCCGCGTTTGTGCGTCGAGTGCACCAAACGGTTCATCCATCAGCAATACCTTGGGACGATTGATCAGCACCCGCGCAATTTCCACCCGTTGCTGCATGCCGCCCGACAGCTGCGCCGGATACGAACGTTCGAAACCCGCCAGGCCAACCAGCTCCAGCAACTCCTGCGCACGCCGGTTGCGCTCGGCACGTTTGACGCCTTGCATCTTGAGCCCGAAGGCGACGTTGTCGAGCACGTTCTTCCACGGGAACAACGTATGGTGCTGGAATACCAGGCCGCGGTCCGGATGCGGTCCGTTGACCGTATCGCCATCCAGCCGGATGCTGCCGGCGGCGCTGCTCAGATGGCCTGCGATGGCGCCTAGCAAAGTCGATTTTCCGCAACCGGACGGGCCCAGCAGACACACCAGCTGGCCAGGCTCAACCGTGAACGAGATATCGCAGACGGCATCGAACGCACGCTCGCCGCGCCCCAGCCGGATATGCAACCGGTCGATGGCTAGTTTGCCGCTTGCTACAGGATTCATTGCAGAATTCATTGCAGGATTCGTCATTTTCTCTTCTCCTGCAGATACCAGGGCATAAAGGCCGTACCCAGCCAGCGGATCAGGGCGCTGCTGCCCATTCCCAGCAAGCCGATGAACAACATGCCAACCACGATCGCCGGATAATTTTGCACGGTATAAGAGGCCCAGGTGAAATAGCCGATGCCGTATTGGCCGGAAATCATTTCTGCAGTCACCAGGCAAAACCAGGCGGTCCCCATGCCGATCGACAAACCGGTGACGATGCTTGGCGCTGCCGCCGGGAAAACCACTTCTGAAAATATGGCGCGCTTGCCGCAGCCCAAACTCTTGGCGGAAGCTATCAGCCGCGCATCGATCCCGTCCACGCCGTGGATCGTATTGAGCAGGATCGGAAACAACGCCCCGAGGAAAGTGATAAAAATCATCGACATTTCAGACGACGGAAACATCAGGATCGCTAGCGGAATCCACGCCACGGCGGGTATCGGCCGCAACACTTCCAGCGGCGGCAAAAAGCTGTCTTCCAGCAGCTGCGAACGTCCGATCAACAGCCCGAGGGCAATACCGGCTGCCGCAGCAATACCGAACCCCGCAAACACGCGCAGCAGGCTGCTGCCCACATGCTGCAGCAATTTCGGTGAATGCAGGAACTCCCACGCCGCCGCCGCTACTTCGAGCGGCGTCGGTACATTGCTGAAGGTGACCAGGCCCAGATCAAGGCGATGCCCGGCGGCCCATTGCCAGGCCAGCACGCAGACGACGAGCGACACCAGTTTCAACAACGGCCGCGCGATAGCCGGGCGTCCGACTGGCAATCGCCATGCGGAGCGCAAAATGAAGGCAGTCATATGTTCGTCTTCAGACTGCAGCCCGGGCAGCGGCATACTCGACGATCTTGCCGCCATGTTGCTTGATCCACGTTTCGGCCGTCTCTTTCAACAGGAACGCATTGATCTCTTTTCCATTGACGACGTACCAGCCGTCGCTGGCAAACAGCTTCAATCCATTACTGCGATCCGTGCCGTAGATTACGCGGATTTTCTTGCCGCTCTCCTCCAGCCCGGAGAGATCGAGGAATGCCGACTCCGGCGACGCATAGTTGCGCACGCGTGCCTCTCCCTGGACCCAGATCTGGGCAAGGCGCTGCGTGTCCTCGATGGTTTTGCCGGTGCGCGCATCTTTTGCCGCTTTTTCCGCGAATGGCTGCTTCGCATAGTTTTTCAGTTGCGCTTCGTAATTCAGGCTGGCTTGCTGAAAGGCGGTGCGCACGTAGCGATCATCGATGAAAGCGTTAACGTCGAGGTCACTGTCGACACGCTTCAGCAAACGCAAGGTTTCTATCGCGGTCTTCAGCGCCTGGCGATATTCGGGCTTCCAGCTCAGGTCCCGGGTCTGCAAACCCTGCGGCCCGTGAAACAGGTAAATCACTTCGGCATCGATACCGGTATTCCGGGCCACCAGTTCGCTGTATTTTTCGGGCTCTGCCGCAAACAAGCGGTCGGCTTCGATCGCCGCACGTTCGAACGCGACGACAATTTCCGGATATTTACGCGCATATTCGGCATCCGCCAAAGTGCCGTGGAAAGTGGCGGCATTGGCTTGCGAGCCATCGTATATCTTACGTGCATAACCACGGTACGGAAACAGCTCGGCAAACGGCACAAAGTCGGCGTGGGCGTCGATCTTGTTGGCTTGCAATGCCGGCCCCGCAATTTCAGGCGCCTGGGTAACGATGGTGATGTCCTTTTCCGGATCCCAGCCTTGCGCCTTCACCGCGCGCAACAGCAAACCATGCGCGGTGGAGGCGAACGGCACGGAAATGGTCTTGCCTTTCAAATCCGCCAGCGATTGCACCGGCGAGGTCCTGGGGACTACGATACCGTTACCGCTGCCAATGGTGCTGCCGGATAAGACATTGATGAAAACACTCTTCCTGCCGGCTTTTTGAAACGTGGCGCCGTTCAATGCGCCGGGGAAATCGGCCATCGATCCGATATCAAGTTTTCCGGCTACCATTTCACTGGTCAGCGGCGCGCCGGAAGTGAAATTTTTCCATTCGATCTGATAATTTACATCCTTGTACTTGCCATCGTGCGGCAGGTATTTCTCCAGCAATTTCAGTTCGCGTATCAATACACCGCCGGTGGCGCAATTGACGGTTGTATCCTGGGTACCGATTGCCACGCGGATGGTTTCCGCCCGGGCCGCTCCGGATGCCAGCACGAACAAAACCGACAGCGCGCTCATGGATCGATTCAAATGCATATTTGTTTCTCCCTATATGGCTTGGTGTAAAAATTTTAGACAGCGATGACTTGCGCCGGCATCAGCGCAACAGATATGGAATATCGACATGCACGGCACCGGTCGGACAATCCTGTTCACATGGCATGCAGTACCAGCATTCGTCGAATTTCATGTAAGCCTTGCCCTTGATCATGTCTATGGCCAGCACATCGAGCGGGCAAACGTCGACGCAGACTGTGCAGCCTTTATGGGCAATGCATTTATCTGCATCGACCGTGACCGGTACGCTGGATGGGCTGAAAGCTAGCGGCATGGTTGTCTCCTAAATGACTATCGATGGTTCTGGCTTTGATTCGTCTTCGACCTTGACGCGCAGGTGCCGGTAGGCGTCTTTTTCCTGCTCGTCCAGTGCGACGATGTATGGCTCGATCGGGCGCTTGAAGCAAGTCATGCGACCGTTTTCCCGCTTCACCTGGACATGGACAAACCAATCCTTGTCGTTGCGCTCCGGGTAATCGACCCGATCGTGATACAAACCCCACCGGCTTTCTGTGCGATACAGCGAGGCGCGCGCCGCCATCTCGGCGCAATCCCGGATCGCATGCACTTCCATCGCCCGCATCAGCTCATGCGGATTGCTGGCAGAAAGGCGTTCCAGATCCGTGCTGATGGCTTCGAAGCGGCTCAGCCCGATCTCCATCTTGCGCGTCACCTTCGGCGGTTGCAGGTAGTCGTTGACCATGCGCCGCAGCTTGTATTCGACCTGCGCCGGCGGCAAGCCGTCAGTACGCGACAACGGCGCCCAGACGCGGTTTCTCTCTGTTTCTACCTGTTGCTGGTCGAGCTCGGCCAGCTCGTGCCCGGCGCAACGCCGCGCCGCGCTTTCTCCAGCCAGCTTGCCGTAGACGAAGGCACCCAGCATGTAGTTGTGTGGAACGCATGCCAGGTCGCCGGCGGCATACAGGCCGGCCACCGTGGTTTCCGCATGTTCATTGACCCACACCCCGGATGCCGAATGGCCGCTGCACAAGCCGATTTCCGAAATATGCATTTCCACCATCTGCTCCCGGTAGTCGGTTCCACGCCCGGCGTGGAAGCGGCCGCGGCTCGGGCGTTCGTTGGTATGCAGGATAGTTTCTATGGTGCTGATGGTTTCTTCCGCAAGGTGATTCAACTTGAGGAACACAGGCCCGTTGCCGCCTTGCAGTTCGCGATAGAACTCCTTCATCATCTGGCCGCTCCAGTAATCGCATTCGATGAAACGTTCGCCCTTACTGTTGGTGGTATAGCCACCGAACGGCCCGGTGACATACGCGCACGCAGGACCGTTGTAATCCTTGATCAAGGGATTGATCTGGAAGCACTCTATGCCGCTGAGCTCGGCGCCGGCGTGATACGCCATGCTGTATCCGTCGCCGGCATTGGTCGGATTTTCATAGGTACCGAACAAGTAGCCCGAGGAAGGCAAACCAAGGCGCCCCGCCGCACCGGTGCTGAGGATCACCGTCTTGGCGCGCACCACATGAAAATCCGCGGTGCGGCAATCGAACGCCATCGCGCCGGCGATGCTGCCGTCTTGCGCCAGCAATAGCCGGGTGACTACCAGCCGATTGGAAATCTCGACCCGGGTGCGCTTTAGGCGGCGATACAACACTTTCTTGATGTCGTGGCCTTCCGGCATCGGCAGTACATAACTGCCCATGTGATGCACCTTGCGCATCGCATAGTCGCCGGTTTCATCCTTTTCAAATTTGACGCCCCAGCGATCCAGTTCTTCTATCATCGAAAAGCTGTTTTCGGCATACGCCATTACCGTCTTTTGATTGACGATGCCGTCGTTGGCGATCGTGATTTCCTTCACATACTGGGTTGGCGTGGCGTGGCCCGGAACCACTGCATTGTTCAAGCCATCCATCCCCATCGAAATCGCGCCGCTGCGTTTGACATTAGCCTTTTCGAGCAGCAGTACGCGCAGCGCGGGATTGGCTTCCTTGGCTTTGACTGCGGCCATCGGCCCGGCGGTGCCGCCGCCAATAACCAGCACGTCTACGGTTTGTATATGTGTTTGCATGGTGTTCCCGGTTATTCACAGGCGGTGCTGCGCTTGCTGCGCGTCTTGTTGTCAACCCTGCGCACAGGCGATGGCGAAGCTGTGGCATCAGCTGCCTTGCGCTCGATCTGTAAGCGGTATTGGAAGGCGTCGCCGCGGAAGTACAGGTATTCGAAGTCCAGCGGCGTGCGGTCGGCGCGATGCGTCAAGCGCTGTAGGCGCAGCAACGCCGTGCCTTCCGGCACACGCAGCGCATGCGCCAGGGTGACATCGGCCAGCAAGGCGTCGATTTGCAAATCGGCATGGCCCAGCGCGATGCCGTAGTCATTCTCCAGTATCAGAAAGATGTCCCGTGTCGCCAGGTCTTCCTTGCGCAAACGTTCACCGATTTCCTGCGGTAAGTAAGTAATCTCAAGGGAAACCGGCTCGCGATTCAAAAAGCGGATGCGCTTGATTTCGGTGATAGGTGCGGCGGCGCTCAACCCGAATTGCCGCGCCACCTTGGGCGGCGCGTCGATGATTTTGTGGCTGGTTACCTGATTGTAGATTTCATAACCCATGCGCGACATCGCTTCTGCAAAACCTTCCAGCTGCGTCAGTTGCTGGAAAGCTTTCGGCTTCGATACGAAGCTGCCCTTACCGGGAATCTTGAAGATCACGCCTTCCTTCTGGAGATCGCTCAATGCCTGGCGGATAGTGATGCGACTGACGCCGAAAATCGCGCTCATCTCACTTTCCGCAGGCAGTTGGGCATGCGGCGCATAACTGCCGTCCAGTATGCGTTCTCGCAAATTCTCCTTGACCTGGGTATACAAGGGAACCGGCGACAGCTCCAGCGTACGAAAATTTTTCATGATGCATTCCCACCTGTTATGACAGGTTATGTCGATGCACTGGATGCTACGGAGAATGCCGTATGGCGTGAACGAATCTATTTACAGATGCTTATGCGAAATTCCAGCTACAGCTACCCATGCACAAGGCGGCAGCAGTTTTTTCGACGCTTGAAAAGATGCCTATTTTGCAAGCACTTCCGTCGCAACGACCTACGTGATATAAGTTGGTTGCCAGCTTGCTTGCCGGAATTTGTTTTCGACTGTAAATTTGTGAACTGACTTGCCGCCAGTGATTGACCGTGACGGCAATGACCGAACCATCATCTCGGTTGAGGATGCATATGGACATGAGCGCAACAATCGGCATGCGGCCAGAGCCAATCCGCCGCGTGACCAAAATTTATGCGGCTTTCCTGCTTGCCGCCTTCGCACTATCTCCCGCTGCCATGATTGGCTACCTGTATTTCTTCCAGGATCCGGCGCTCAAATTCGACAATCACCTGTTCCATGAAATTGCCATTGCTGCGGCCACCCTTGAAGGTCTTTTCGTTACCTATGTGAGTTGGCGCTGCTATCGGTCGTCCGGCGAACCTATGCTGCGCTGGCTGACCTTGGGTTTTCTCGGGTTTACCCTGATCTATGCCCTGCACGGCGCGTTTACCGGCATGGCGCATCACAATATCTGGCTATTCCTGCTGTACGGTCCGGCATCCCGCCTGGCGATGGCGATCCTGCTGCTGATTGGCTTACTGTCGTTCAACCTGGAAGCGGACACGCCTGAACAACGCGTCAATCCGCGTTCATGGCTGATATGGGTAGCGGTGTTCCTGCTGATCGATATCGCGGTTGCAATTCTCGCCTACTCGCCAATTGCCGGTAATCCGGCGGTACGCCTGACGATGGAAGGCGGTGCGTTGTTCTTTTCCGCAGTCAACATCACTATCATGCTGGCCGGGCGCATCCGCTCGCCGCTGATGACGATTTTCGGCATTTCGATCGCCTTGTTCGGCTTGTCATCGTTGGCCTTCATCCTCGGCCGCCCGTGGAATCATATGTGGTGGCTGGCCCATGCCATCTTTGCCGGCGGCTTTTTCTTCCTCAGCTACGGCATCATCCAGGCATTCCACACCACCCGTTCATTCTCCAATATCTACAATCAGGAAGAAATGGTGAATCGCCTGGCGATGTCGATGGTGAGGACAGAAAACGCGCTGCAAGAATTGAAGCATAGCAACCAGATGCTAGAGCATCTGGCATCCACCGATCCTTTGACCGGCGCTTCCAACCGGCGTCATTTTATCGAATGCGTAGACGCTGAAATCGCCAGGGCAAAACGGGACAATCTATCGTTTTCCCTGTTGGCTCTCGACCTGGATAATTTCAAGGCCATCAACGATCATTACGGCCATCAGGTGGGTGACGAAGTATTGCAGGGCTTCGTGCAGAAATGTCTGGAAGAGATCCGCCCTTATGACGGTGTGGCGCGCATGGGCGGCGAGGAGTTCATGATTTTACTGCCCCAGGCAACGCTCGAGGTGGCAATGGCAATTGGCGAACGTATCCGGTCGGCCACGGAAAACACCGCGTTTACCAGCGTCGCTGTGCCGAAAGTGATACTCACGGTGAGCATTGGCGTTTCGCAGTTCGGCCACGATGGCAATACCATCGATACGATTTTCCGTGCCGCGGACGAGCGTCTTTATCGCGCAAAAGATCATGGCCGTAACTGCGTGGTTACGACATGAGATGTTACTAGTGCAGGCTTGACCTGATATTTGCTGTACGTGGTTTTGCCACGGGTGAAAACCCGGAAAGCCTCAGACCACTCAAGGTACGAGGCTTCCACTATATTCATTTTTTTTGCACTGCCCAGTTTCCCTCAGCCATCTTGCAAGCTGGTATCGACAAAGTCTGATCCTGGCCTTTTGCATGAAGCGCAATATGTATTCTGCGACAGATCCTGGCATCTGTCTTGACCGTGTCCGCAGCACTCAACTCAGCCTGAATGGCCACAGAATTACCGAGACCTTCATTGGTCCATTGCTGCTCCTCGCCATCCCCTTTATTGGTCAGAACACTATCGACAGCTGCGACGAGCGATGTCTTGTCTTTCGGTTTCAGATAGGTCATCGGCGTGTCATTCAAAAACCGCAGGTTTGCAGCATGAGAGGCGGTAATTAAACAACCAGCTAAAACGACACTCGCTAAAAACGGCAGTTGCTTACGCATTTTGATTTCTCCATATAGCATATTGGGCGATGAATTATTGCATATAATTCATCAGGGCGAGATACCAAGTGGACGGATCAACCGGCGCCGGTGTTGCGATATTTGCCTATGCCTATCCCGAAAATACTGGTTTGATGAGTCTTGCTTTTCACCACCCGCAGCTTTTTGCTGGGGTCCAATAACGTAAACCGCTCTCTGATGTCAGCTTCGCTTGGCAGCGAATTTGCGCGCCACCTGATGATGTCGATGCCGGCCTTTTTCAACGCCTTGTACTTTTGCTCATCTTCTTTACTGAGGGTCTTGTTGTTATGATTCTTGGTATCTATTTCAATTACCGCAACCACGTCACTGGCTTTATCGCAAATCACGAAATCCAGATTCTTCGATGTCAGGGTATCCAGGCCGCCGCTATCTTTGGTGCCTAGGCAACGGCTCAAGCCGACTTGTGCCAGCACCATGTAATCCGGCAGCGCACCGACCAGCCGCCAGTACATGACTTGGTCATTGTTCGACAAAGGCTTTTTCTTGATGTATTCACGACGCTTCTGCTGGGTCGCCTGCTTCTCCCGAGTTAGCATGGCGATAACCGCCATGACAATGATCGTGAGCGCCGTCAGTGCAATGATTGCTTTCATTATTATGTCCCCCTGGTTGAATGCAGCGGCCATTATATTTCCATATGGAAATATAATGAAGCCAAAAATGCGATGCTAACAGTGGGTTTGCTCTAATCGCGGACACAAACCAGGCATGCCCGGAGACTGGCGGAGGAAGGGGGCGTAAGATGTCGATCTTGCCCTTTAAACCCTGTCGGCCCGCTGAATCGGGCTGACAGTATCAGGCTGAACTGTTACTCGCTTAATCCGAAAATCGCGTCGTAGCCGTTCTTGGCGCGATCGGCTTCGTCCAATTCATTGGTCAAGCCCAGGTCTTCCAGCTCTTCCGATGCATTGACGAACTGCTTATCGCTGGAAGCGCCGATAACGCGGTAGATTTCTTGCTTTGCATTGCGGATGCCGAGCAATATCTGCTCTTGCCGGACAACGTTCAACTCTACCGTCTTGATCAGTAGATTGGTCATGATATCGTGATCGAATTCGGGGATATCCTTATCTCCGACTAGTGCTGTTTTCAATCTGTTCCTCTTGTACTCATTGATAAATATTGCTGCAGTTGCGATTGCTGCAGTTGCGATTGCTGCAGGTGCATTTGCTGCAGGTGTGCGATTTTACTAGGTCTGGCGTTTTGCTGTCGTCGCACTCCGCGAAGCGCCTGATCTGTTTCTGACCAGGCCTCGTGGAGAGGGTTCCTGCGTTTTCCGACCTATTCCTGATGGTAGCGCGTTACCAGTTCGACTTCGCTCTTGGAACCGAGGAAGACCGGCACACGCTGATGCAATTTCTCCGGCTGGATATCCAGGATCGCCTGCTTGCCGTCAGTGGCAGCGCCACCAGCTTGCTCGACGATGAAAGCCATCGGGTTGGCTTCGTACATCAGGCGCAACTTGCCTGGCTTGTCCGGTTCACGCGCATCGGCCGGGTACATGAAGATGCCGCCGCGATTCAGAATGCGATGGACGTCAGCGACCATCGATGCGATCCAGCGCATGTTGAAGTCTTTTTGACGCGGACCGGTGCTGCCGGCCAGCATTTCGTTGACGTAACGCGTGACCGGCGCATGCCAGTGGCGAGCGTTGGAAGAGTTAATCGCAAATTCCTTGGTCTCGGCCGGGATTTGCATGTCGCGCTGGGTCAATACCCACGAACCCATCTCACGATCCAAGGTAAAGCAATGCACGCCGTTACCGGTAGTCAGCACCAGCATGGTTTGCGGGCCGTACACAGCGTAGCCGGCAGCAACCTGCTTGCGGCCTGGCTGCATGAAATCCTGCTCAGTCGGCGAACTCATGCCATCCGGTGCTTTCAGCACCGAAAAAATGGTACCGATAGAGACATTGACGTCGATATTGCTGGAGCCGTCGAGCGGGTCGAACAACAGCAAGTATTCGCCTTGCGGATAACGGTTTGGAATCGGATGGATGGATTCCATTTCTTCCGAAGCCATGGCGGCCAGGTGACCACCCCATTCATTGGCTTCCAGCAGGATTTCGTTGGAAATGATATCCAGTTTTTTCTGCACTTCGCCTTGCACGTTCTCGCTGTCAGCGCTGCCCAGCACTTCACCCAGTGCGCCTTTGCCGACGGCATGGCTGATGGTTTTGCAGGCGCGGCCGACTACTTCGATCAGCAGGCGCAGTTCTGCCGGAATGCTGTTGTGCAGACGTTGCTGCTCTATCAAATGCTGGGTAAGACTGATACGTTTCATATTGCTCTTTCTTTATTGTGGCTCTTCACTGTCTGGTCACTATCAGCCGCGGAAAAACCCGCGACTGAAAATAAAACTTGCAGTGAAATAAAAAAACTCAATTGGCTAGCGCTTTGCCGATGACTTCAAGTACATCCTTCGATAAGTTCGGTGCCGCTGCGACGCGTTGCAAAGCGGTGCGCATTTTTTCCTGCAGCGCTGGCGCATATTTGCGCCAGCGATCCAGGCTGCGCGCCAGGCGTGCCGCAACTTGCGGATTTACACCGTTAAGTGCGATCACCTGGTCTGCCCAGAATTCATAACCGCTGCCGTCGACCGCATGGAAATTGACCGGATTGCCGCTGCAGAAACTAAAAATCAAGCTGCGCGCACGGTTCGGGTTTTTCAGCGTGAAGGCTGGATGTTCCGACAAAGTGCGGATAGCCGCAACATCGGCAGTGTAAGCCGTAGCCTGCAGGGCGAACCACTTGTCGATGACCAGCGCTTCCTGTTCGAAATCCTTATAGAATTTTTCCAGGGCTGCAGCCTTCCCCGGCGCGCTGCTGTTGGTCAGCGCGACCAGTGCGGCCAGGCGGTCGGTCATGTTGTTGGCGTTATCGTATTGCTGCTGCGCCAGCGCATGCGCATCGGCATCGTCGGCCTGGATCAGATACGCCAGCGCTACGTTCTTCAACGCGCGCTTGCCGGACGCTTTTGCGTCAGGGCTGTAAGCACCTGGAGTCTGATTCGCGTGATATGCCGCCAGCAGGTCATCCTTGAGCGCCAGGCCCAGTTTGCCGCGCAGGTATTGACGCGACCGGTGGATCGCTTGCGGGTCGATCACTTCGGTCTGCTCTGCCAGCAACGCTTCCGATGGCAGCGTCAAGGCTTGCTCGCGGAAAGCGGCGTCAAGCGATGCGTCATTGAGTATCAAGCCGAATGCCGTACCCAGGGCGCCGCTATTGGAGGCTGCATTGTTCAAGACATCTTGCAGCGCCAGCACGTGGCCGGCTTGCGAGGCATCCTGCACCGCAGCGGTCAGCGCCAGCAAGCTGCGCGTAGCCAGGCGCTGACCGGCTTCCCAGCGGTTGAAGGGATCGCTGTCGTGCGCCAGCAGGAAGGCCAGCTCGGCATCACTGTATTCGACATCCAGCACTACCGGTGCGGAGAAATTACGCAGGATCGACGGCACCGGTGCTTCGGCCACATCGACGAAACGGAAAGTCTGCTGGGCTTTGGTCAGTTCAAGCACACGCGTGGTTTCAGCGGCGGTGCTACCTTTGCCGTCGGTGCTCAGGCGTAGCGCCATGTCCTTGCCGTTAGCGTCGAGCAGGCCGACCGCAACCGGGATATGGAATGGCAATTTCTTGGCCTGGCCAGGGGTCGCGGCGCAGGTCTGCGACAGTGTCAGTTCATAGGTTTTCTTGGCGGCGTCGTACTTGCTCTGCACTTGCACCCGCGGCGTGCCGGCCTGGCTGTACCAGCGTTCGAACTGGCTCAGATCACGCCCGTTGGCATCCACCATCGCGGCACGGAAATCGTCGCATTCGACTGCCTGGCCGTCGTGGCGTTCGAAGTACAGGTCCATACCCTTGCGGAAGCCGTCACGGCCAAACAAAGTCTGGTACATGCGCACTACTTCGGCTCCCTTTTCATAAATCGTGACGGTGTAGAAATTATTGATCTCGACGTAGGAGTCAGGCCGCACCGAGTGCGCCATCGGGCCAGCGTCTTCAGGGAACTGCGCCTGGCGCAAGACGCGCACATCATCGATCCGCTTGACGGCGCGACCGCTGTCGGTACCGACCATGTCAGCTGAAAACTCCTGGTCGCGGAACACGGTCAAACCTTCTTTCAGGGACAGCTGGAACCAGTCGCGGCAGGTGACGCGGTTACCGGTCCAGTTGTGGAAATATTCGTGGCCGACCACTGCTTCGATATTGGCGTAGTCGACATCGGTGGCGATACGCGAATTGGCCAGGACATATTTGGTATTGAAAATATTCAGGCCCTTGTTTTCCATCGCGCCCATGTTGAAATCGCCGACGGCAACGATCATGAAACGATCCAGGTCAAGCTCCAGGCCGAAGCGCTCTTCATCCCAGCGAATGCTGTTGATCAGCGAATCCATGGCGTGCTGGGTCTTGTCGAGGTTGCCGTCTTCTACCCAGACCTGCAACAAGACTTCGCGGCCGGATTTCAATGTGTATTTTTGTTCCTGGCAAACCAGGTTGCCAGCTACCAGCGCAAACAGATAAGACGGTTTCTTGAACGGGTCTTCCCATTTGGCGTAGTGGCGGCCATCGGCGAGGTCGCCCTCTTCGATCAGATTGCCGTTCGACAGCAGCACCGGATATTTCTTCTTGTCGGCGCGCAGCATGACGGTGTATTTGGCCATCACATCGGGACGGTCCGGGAAATAGGTAATCTTGCGGAAGCCTTCAGCTTCGCACTGGGTGAAGAAATTGCCGTTGGACACATACAAACCCATCAACGACGTATTTTTTTCCGGACTGGTCAGCGTTTCAATTTCCAGCACGACCTTGGCCGGCGCCGATGCGATACGCAATTTTCCCGCTTCGAGCTGGTACTGGCCAGGTTTCAGTTGCTTGCCGTTGAGGCGCAGCTGTACCAGTTCCAGCTCTTCGCCGAACAGGACGATTTCCTTGCTGCTGCTGGCAGGATTGCGGTGCATCGTGATGCGGGTGGCGATACGGGTCGCTGCCGGATCGAGGTCGAAACCCATGTCGACGGTGTCGACCAGGAAGGCGGGAACGGTGTAATCCTTACGAAGGATAGCGAGTGGTGTGGCGGAAGTATCTGTGCGCATGGAAGTAGTCTGGTGACGGTTAATTTTAATAACTGCGATTGATAACTACGGTTGATAACTATGGCTGGTAACTACAGTCGGCAACTAAGTGGGTCTGCTAAGGATCGCTCAGTGACTTGGTTAATAATTCGGGCAGACTGTGATTCTACCAATCAATGCGTAAAGCTTCATGTAATTTGCAGTGGAATTGCCACGGGATTGCCACCTTTTCGGCAATCTGGCGCTATCAAACCGCAAATATGGCCTTGTCGTGCAAATTCGTTAAAATTGTCATAAAATCACTAATTCGTTTCTATCAAGCTGTGTGCCGGCCGCCAAGGTTACAGAGTGTGACAAAGCGATAGAGCAACACTATGAGGACTTGGCTAAAATAGACATAGTCCAGCCAGATACACTAGCCAGCCAGAATTGACGCTGCCAGCACCAGATGCCCGCCTATCAGGCAAGCTACGGAACTGGCCAGCACATCCCCCACGAAGAGGAATTACATGAAACGCATCATTAGTCTCGGTTTAGCTGCACTTGCACTGCTGCTGGGCGGCTGTGCCACCGTCATCACCAGCGACGTTACCGCCTTTAACGAATGGCCGGCAGATTTGCCGAACAAATCCTATGTGTTCGAGCATACGGCAGCGCAGAACAACGATCTGGAATATCGGAATTACGAGAATCTGGTGGCTGCCGAACTACAGCGCCTTGGATTCATACCTGCCAGCAACTCCGCCCCGCAATTGAAAGTCTCCCTTCACTATGACATCGCAGGGCGCGAGGTCCGCGTGGTGGAGCCGGTCGTAGCCGACCCGATGTGGTACGGCCCCTACGGACCCTACGGCTGGGGACGGCCAGGGCTCTACAGCCCGTTTTACGACCCGTTCTGGTACGCACCGCAGGTGGTGGGCCAACGCGAATACAACTATCAACTATTCCAGCGTCGCCTGAATATCACGATCACGCGCGCCGGCAATGGCCAAAAACTGTACGACGTCACCGTCACCAGCGAAGGCAAGATGAACTCACTGGCGGCCGTAATGCCGTATCTGGTGCGCAGCGCATTCACCGACTTCCCGGGGCAAAGCGGTGTCTCGCGTCAGGTTAAGTTAAAGGTTGAAGATCAAAAATAGAAATCCCGTAGTAATCCCGTCCACGACAAAACGGCCTGTGCTCTCATTTCGATGAGACCACAGGCCGTTTTTGTATTGCGCGGGAATATTTTCAGCTATAAAACCATTCGCTGGCAAACGTGATGAAACCGATCAGTATCACCGACAGTACCAGCACGATCAACAAGCGGCCAAACTTGGGCGAGCCTTCGCTGCCGGTTGCCTGCTCTTCCGGATGATTCATCGGGTTGTCCTGGTGCGCATCTGGCTGCTGTTTCAAGGGGTCATTCATAACTGTCTCAGGGAATCAGAATAGTGGAGCCGGTGGTTTTACGCGATTCCAGATCGATATGCGCTTGCGCCACATCTTTCAAGGCATAGCGCTGATTGATTTCAATCGTGATTTTCTTACTGTCCACCATCTGGAACAGATCCGCTGCCGCCGCATCCAGATCGGCCCGGCTGGAAATATAACTAGGCAGCGAAGGCCGGGTGATCGTCAGCGAACCGCGCGAAGCCAGCTCATTCAGGCTGAACGGCGGCACCGCGCCGGAAGCGTTGCCAAAACTGACCATGGTGCCCAGCGGCGCCAGGCTATCCAGGGAGCCGATGAAGGTATCCTTGCCGATCGAGTCGTAGACCACCGGCACGCCTTTGCCGCCGGTAATTTCCCGCACCCGTTCAACGAAATTCTCGGTTTTGTAATTGATCACATGGGTGCAACCGGCCGCTGTCGCCAGCGCCGCTTTTTCAGCTGAGCTGACCGTGCCGATCATGGTTACACCCAGCGCTTTGGCCCATTGGCAGGCAATCAGGCCGACGCCGCCGGCAGCAGCGTGAAACAGGATGGTTTCGCCACCGCGCAAAGGGAAGGTACGGCGAAACAGGTATTGCACAGTCAAACCTTGCAGCGTCATCGCAGCCGCGGTATCGAAACTGATGGAATCAGGTAATTTGACCAGGAACGCGGCAGGCATCACACGTGCCTCGGAATACGCGCCATTGGGACGCGTGGCATACGACACCCGGTCCCCCACTTTGACATGCTGCACGCCGGCGCCAACCGCTTCGATCACGCCGGCAGCTTCCTGTCCCAGGCCGCCTGGCAATGGCTGTGGATACAAGCCGCTGCGAAAGTAGACATCGATGAAATTCAGACCGCAAGCGACATGCCGTATGCGTACTTCGCCCAGCCCTGGCTCGCCGACCTCCACGTCGACATACTCCATCACTTCCGGGCCACCGGTCCTCGACATCCTGATTGCTTTTACCATGATTGTTATCACCTCCAAATAGTGCGTCTAACTTCCTCAAATCCCCGTTTTTTGCTCTTTTTTTGCTCTTTTTTGCTCTTGTTTTTGTTTTTTCTCTTACTTTTTCTATGATTTCTTTTTTGAAATCAGATAAATACCAACCAACACCAGACCGGTACCTGTCAATTGAATCGCGGTAATCGGTTCCGCCAAAATCAATGCCCCCAAAAACAACGTGGAGACCGGCCCCACCATGCCGGCCTGCGCCGCAGTCGCCGGGCCGATGCGCGCCACCGCGATCATCGTCATAAATACCGGCAATACAGTGCAAAACACCGCATTAATGATGGACAAGCCATACACCGCCGGCGGCTGTTGCCACAGGATCGGCAGCGGCCGCAACAGCACGAATTGCAAAATACAAGCGGCACAAGACACACACATCGCGTACGCCACCAGCCGCATCGCACCGACCCGGCTCACCAGTTCACCCGAGAGCATCAGGTACAGCGCATAACTGATTGCCGCGCCTAGCACCAGCGCACTACCGAGGCCGATATTCGATCCGCCCAGGCGTACATCGTGCAGGAACACCAGCACCGTTCCCAAATAGGAAATCAATAAAGCAATCCATTCCAGCCAACTCACCCGGCGCCGATAAAACAAGAACGACATCAACAGCACGAACGAAGGCGTCAAGAACAGGATCAAGCGCTCCAGCCCGGCAGAAATATACTGCAAGCCGAGAAAATCGAGAAAACTCGACAGGTAGTACCCGATCAGTCCCAACACCACAATCCGCACCCGGTCGGCATTCGACAGCGATGTTTCGCTACGCGCCTTCCACAAGGCCACCGCAGCAAACAAGGGCAACGCAAACAACATGCGAAACGTAATCAGCAACACCGCATCAACCTGATAACGATATATCAGCTTGGCGACAATCGCCTTGGCGGAAAACAGGATGGCGCCGGCGACCGCGATTGCCAAGCCGCCAAGAAAAATCTGGCGACTACCAGGGTGTAACTTGCTGCTCATTGCTTGCCCGTGATGGAATTGTAATAGGTATGTGGAAATCGCGTTGCTAAGGGAGCGGATAGGAACGAACGGGAAAAATTCGCCCCCCTCCCCGCCGGTAAAACGCAATCACGGAGACGGACAATCTCACTTCTTTTTCAGCAAGGATCCCAATACGCCGCGTATCAATTCACGACCGACTTGCGAGCCGATAGTACGTGCAGCAGATTTGACTACCGCTTGCACCACGCTGTCCTTGCGCCCCGAACCACCGCCGAGCAGCCCGCCCAGTACGCTGCCCCACGAAGTGCCTGAACCGCTACTGGAATCACTTGAAGAATCTGCACCGGCTTCGGCGCCACCTTTGGTCGCTGGTGCCGGGACAGATGCGGCACGTCCCTTCAGTTTTTCATACGCGGACTCGCGATCGACTGCAGCTTCATACACGCCGGCGACGATCGAGGTTGCCATCAACTGTTTGCGCTCGTCATCTGTGAGCGGGCCGATTTGCGATGCCGGCGGCAGGATGAAGGCGCGCTCGACGATATTCGGACGGCCTTTCTCATCCAGGAAAGACACCAGCGCTTCGCCGACGCCAAGCTCGCTGATGATTTGCGCGGTATTCAATGCCGGGTTGGCGCGGAAGGTATCGGCGGCGGCTTGCACTGCCTTCTGGTCGCGCGGCGTATAGGCGCGCAACGCATGCTGCACGCGGTTGCCCAGCTGGCCCAGTACGGTATCGGGAATATCCAGAGGATTTTGCGTAACGAAGAATACGCCTACACCCTTGGAGCGGATCAGGCGTACCACCTGCTCGATTTTTTGCAGCAACGGCTTAGGCGCTTCGCTGAACAGCAAATGGGCTTCATCGAAGAAAAACACCAGCTTCGGTTTTTCCAGATCGCCGACTTCCGGCAAATGCTCGAACAGCTCCGACAGCATCCACAGCAAAAAGGTGGAATACAGGCGCGGTGCGTTCATCAGTTTGTCGGCAGCCAGGATATTCACCACACCCTTGCCGTTACCGTCGGTCTGGATCAGATCGTCGATGTTCAGCATCGGTTCGCCGAAGAATTGCTCCCCACCCTGCTCGCCGATGCCGATCAGGCCACGCTGGATAGCGCCGATGCTGGCGGCGGAAATATTGCCGTATTCGGTCTGGAAGCTGGCGGCGTTATCGCCAACGTGCTGCAGCATCGCCCGCAGATCCTTCAGGTCCAGCAGTAGCAAGCCGTTATCGTCGGCTAACTTGAAAACCAGCTGCAGCACACCCTGTTGCGTGTCGTTCAGATTGAGCATGCGCGCCAGCAGCAACGGTCCCATGTCGGACATGGTGGCCCGCACCGGATGCCCCTGCTCGCCGTACACATCCCAGAAAGTCACTGGCGTCGCCGCCCATTTCGGTTCATAGATTCCGAGTGTTGCGAGGCGCTGCCTGAGCTTGTCCGACGGCGCGCCGGCCTTGCCGAGACCGCCCAGGTCGCCTTTGACGTCCGCCATGAATACCGGCACGCCACTGTCCGACAGTGCTTGCGCGATGACCTGCAAAGTCACGGTTTTACCGGTACCGGTGGCGCCGGTGATGCAACCGTGGCGGTTCACCAATGCAGGCAGAAGCGTCAGGTCTTGCTGGGCGTTTTTGGCAATCAGGAGGGGATTGGACATGTTTTGGCAGGCTTGGTTGGCAGGTAAATAAGTGGATAAGCAGTGGATTTCAGTCGATTTCAGGAAAGTGCAATATGGTAAAATTGCGCTTTGATTATAGCTAACTCAAGCAAGAAAGAACCATCATGGCTGGACACAGCAAATGGGCCAATATTAAGCATAAGAAGGCCGCCACCGATGCCAAACGCGGCAAAATCTGGACCCGACTGATCAAGGAAATCACTGTGGCGGCCCGTATGGGCGGTGGCGATGTCGATGCCAACCCGCGTTTGCGGCTGGCAATCGACAAGGCATCCGATGCCAATATGCCAAAGGATAACGTAACCCGGGCAATCCAGCGCGGCAGCGGTGGCCTGGACGGCGTCAATTATGAAGAAGTGCGTTACGAAGGCTACGGCATCAACGGCGCCGCCATCATTGTCGATTGCATGACTGACAACAGAATCCGCACCGTGGCTGAAGTCCGCCATGCGTTTTCCAAGTTCGGCGGCAACATGGGCACCGAGGGCTCGGTAGCCTTCATGTTCAAGCATTGCGGCCAGTTGCTGTTCGCGCCTGGCACCAATGAGGACGCCTTGATGGAAGCCGCGCTGGAAGCCGGCGCAGAGGATGTTGTTACCGATGACGAAGGCGGGATTGAAGTTATTTCCGCACCGCATGATTTTGCAGCGCTCAAAGAGGCGTTGGAAAAAGCCGGTTTCAAGGCCGAAATGGCCGAAATCATCATGAAGCCGGCAACCGAAACCGTGTTTTCGGGTGACGATGCGATCAAGATGCAAAAGCTGCTCGACGCCCTGGAAAACCTGGACGACGTGCAAGAAATTTACAGTAACGCAATAATCGAAGACTGAATCAGGTTCCTATGAAAATTCTGGTAGTGGGCTCTGGCGGCCGTGAGCATGCCCTGGCGTGGAAAATCGCCCAATCACCGCGCATACAAACTGTCTACGTGGCGCCCGGCAATGGCGGTACGGCCCTGGATCAGCGGCTGGAAAACATCAATATTACCGATCCTGCGGAGCTCGCGGATTTCGTCGTGCGGGAACATGTCGCGCTTACCGTAGTCGGCCCGGAAACTCCGCTGGCTGCCGGTATCGTGAATATCTTCCGCGACCGCGGCTTGAAGATTTTCGGACCGACGCGTGAAGCGGCGCAGCTGGAAAGCTCGAAAGACTTCGCCAAATCGTTCATGCAACGGCACCACATCCCGACTGCCGAATATCAAACCTTCTCCGACGTCGACGCTGCCCACCAGTACATCGACCAAAAAGGCGCTCCTATCGTCATCAAGGCCGATGGCCTGGCTGCCGGCAAAGGCGTAGTGGTTGCCATGACGCTAGAAGAAGCCCATGGCGCGGTCGACATGATGTTGTCCGACAATCGCCTCGGCGATGCCGGCGCACGCGTGGTGATCGAAGAATTCCTGGCGGGCGAGGAAGCCAGCTTCATCGTCATGGTTGACGGCAAGAACATCTTGCCGCTGGCAACCAGCCAGGACCATAAGCGCCTCAAAGATGACGACCAGGGTCCGAACACCGGCGGCATGGGCGCTTATTCGCCGGCGCCTATCGTCACTCCGGCATTGCACGCGCGCGTCATGCGCGAAATCATTACACCTACCGTGCAAGGCATGGCCAAGGACGGCATTCCATTCAGCGGCTTTTTGTATGCCGGCCTGATGATCGACGACAAAGGCAACCCGAAGACACTGGAATTCAATTGCCGCATGGGCGATCCGGAAACCCAGCCGATCATGGCGCGCCTGAAAACCGATCTGCTGACGGTGATGGAGCATGCCGTCACCGGCACACTGGACACGATTGAACTGGAGTGGGACCGCCGTACCGCGCTGGGCGTGGTGATGGCCGCCGCCGGCTACCCCGACGCTCCGCGCAAGGATGACCTGATTTCCGGGATTCCCGCCGAGACTGCCGACACGGTGACATTCCATGCCGGCACCACCCTCAACGGTGAGCGCCTGACCACTTCCGGTGGCCGGGTTCTATGCGTTGTCGGTCTGGGCGACAGTGTCAAAGTGGCACAGAAGCAAGCTTACAACGTAATCGACTCGATTCATTTCAGCGGTGCGCAATTCCGCCGCGATATCGGCTGGCGGGCACTCAAGAAACATGCCTGATAAGGCAACCATGATACGTAGGGTGGGCACCCGTACCCACGCGGGATGCCACGCCGACTTAGTGTCGCAGTGCATTGCAGCGTGGACAAAAGAACTTGCCCACCCTACTTCTTTTAGCGCAAGCACTATCTCTATCTCTCGATGAGCTTAAACATCACTCCCGACAATCCGGCCGAGGCCGTCAAATCCTACTTGCTCGACCTGCAAGCACGCATCGTTGCCGCGCTGGAACAGATTGACGGCAAACCTTTCGGCAGCGATCAATGGCAGCGCGCAGAAGGGGGTGGCGGTATTTCGCGCATCATCGAAGAAGGCAACGTACTGGAACGCGGCGGTGTCGGTTTTTCGCACGTGACGGGCAAAAGCCTGCCGCCGTCGGCAGCCGCCAACCGTCCTGAACTCGCAGGCCGGCACTGGGAAGCCATGGGCGTGTCGCTGGTCATGCATCCGCGCAACCCGTTTGCACCTACCGTGCATATGAACGTGCGCTTCTTTATCGCCAGCGCAGAAGGCCAGGAGCCGGTATGGTGGTTTGGCGGCGGCATCGATCTGACGCCGTATTACGGCTTTACGGAAGACGTCGAGCATTTTCACCGCAGCTGCCGCGACGCCCTGACACCCTTTGACGATGCCAGCGGCCAGAATGCAGCGCTCTACCCACGCTTCAAAAAATGGTGCGACGACTACTTCTATCTGAAGCACCGTAAGGAACCGCGCGGCGTCGGCGGCATTTTCTTCGACGATTTCAACCAGTTGGGGTTCGAACAGAGCTTTGCCATGATGCAGAGCGTCGGCAATGCTTTCATCCCTGCATATGCCCCGATCCTGGCCCGCCGCAAGGATATTCCCTTCGGTGAAACCGAGCGCGATTTCCAGGCATATCGTCGTGGCCGCTATGTTGAATTCAATTTAGTGTATGATCGCGGCACTTTGTTCGGTCTGCAATCCGGGGGACGTACCGAGTCCATCCTGATGTCGATGCCACCCGTGGTCAAGTGGCGTTACGACTGGCAACCGGCGGCTGGAAGCCCGGAAGCCAAGCTATATACCGATTTTCTGATCCATCGCGAGTGGGTTTGATGGGCAGTTCTCCTATGACATCCAATCAAACCTCCGGGTCTGGGCCTAGGCCCAGACCATGCATCGCAGTCCTCGGCGGTAGTTTCGATCCGGTCCATAATGGTCATGTGGCGCTGGCGAAATACTTTGTGACCTTGTTAGCGCCAGACGAGTTGCGGGTGATTCCTACCGGCAACCCCTGGCAAAAGCATGGCCTGGAAGCCACTCCGGAGCAACGGGTGGAGATGGTCAGGCGTGCATTTAGCCAGCAAAGCGTAGCGGTCGTCATCGACCAGCAGGAAATCCAGCGGCAGACCGCGACGTATACGATCGATACGCTGCAAGCATTGCGGGCCGAACTTGGGCCGCAGGCGTCTATCGTGTTCCTGATGGGTGCAGACCAGTTGCAGCACTTGAACAGCTGGCAAGGTTGGGATCGCTTGTTTGACTATGCCCATCTGGGCGTGGCCTCGCGGCCCGGTTTTGCCATGGACGAATCACGGGTTCCAGCCGAGGTTACGCGCGAATTTACACGCCGCGCCGCCACCCCGGAGCAGATTCGCCAGAGCGCGCATGGCTTGACCTACCTGGCGAAAAATTTAGCTGTAGACATTTCGGCAACAGAAATTCGTTCCGCGCTGCACAATGCAAAAAGACCCGATACGCTGGTCCCGGCGGCAGTACTGGACTATATTGAACAACACCATCTCTATAAGAATTAAATGGATATCAAAAAACTACAAAGTCTCGTCATCGATGCACTCGAAGACGTCAAAGCCCAAGACATTCGCGTCTACGACACGGTCCACCTGACCGGTTTGTTCGACCGTATCGCGATTGCTTCCGGTACCTCCAATCGCCAAACCAAAGCGCTGGCCTCCTCGGTACGCGATAAGGTCAAGGAAAACGGCGGCACGATTCTCAGCGTCGAAGGTGAAGACACCGGCGAATGGGTACTGGTCGACATGGGTGACATGGTGGTCCACATCATGCAACCGGCGATCCGCGCTTATTACCGCCTGGAAGAAATCTGGGGCGACAAGGAAGTCAAGTTCGGCGCCGCCAAACGGCTTTCCACCCAGACTGCAGCTGAAGAAGCAGCGCCGAAGAAGGTTTCGCGCCACCTGACTACTTCGCAAGCATTGAAGGCAGAAGACGAAACACCGAAGAAAGCGCCAGCGCGCAAGAAGCCGGTCAAGACTGACGGCACCAAGAAGGCAGTCGGCAAAACCATCAAGGTAGCGCCATCGAAGAGCTCGGTGCCACCGAAGAAGGCTGCAGCGCCAAAGAAAGCACCTGCCAAGAAACCCGCTGTCAAGCGCGCTCCGGCAAAAACCAAAGCAGCTGAATAAGCTGCTGCATCCATAGTTCCTCATGCAGCTCATCATCGCTGCGGTCGGCCACAAGATGCCGGCATGGATAGAAAACGGCTTCGGCGAGTATGCGAAACGCATGCCGCCGGATTGCCGCATCGTCCTCAAGGAAATCAAGCCGGTCGAACGCTCCGGCAGCAAGACCGCGGAAACAGCCATGGCGCTGGAACGCAGCAGGATCGAGGCGGTACTGCCGAAAGGCGTGCGTATCATCGCCCTTGATGAGCGCGGTAAAGACCTTACCAGTGTCCAGTTATCGCAACAGCTGACCCAATGGCAGCGCGACGGGCGTGATGTCGCCTTCATCATTGGCGGCGCCGATGGTCTGGACCCGGAATTCAAGGCCGGAGCCGATAGCTTGCTGCGCATCTCCAGCCTGACTCTACCGCACGGCATGGTCAGGGTGCTGCTGGCCGAACAGCTGTACCGGGCCTGGTCGATTACCCAGAACCATCCTTATCATCGGGTATGAACCCTTTGCCCCCTTGGGTGCGCCAATAAGCCACCCAATACCTATGTAACTCTGTAATAATCGCTGGAATTATCAGACGACGCGTCGCCGCAACCTCCAGCAATGAAAAATCCTTTCCAGAAAATCTACCTTGCCTCGAAAAGCCCGCGCCGGCGGGAGTTGCTGCGGCAGATCGACGTCGCGTTTGAATTGCTGCTGCTGCGTGACCAGACGCCACGCGGCCCCGATGTCAGCGAAGAAGTCTTGCCGGACGAATCGCCGCAGGACTATGTCGCCAGGGTGACCATCGAAAAAGCCCAGGCTGCACGCCAGATGATGATCTGGCGCAGTTTGCCGGTGCGCCCTATCCTGGCTGCCGATACCACGGTGACGATCGACGGCCGGATTCTCGGTAAACCTTCCGGCAAGGCCGAGGCGATCGCCATGTTGCGACTATTGTCGGGCCGCACCCATCAGGTCCTCACCAGCGTTGCCGTCATCCATCGCGAAGAGTCCTGGCAACTCACGCAAGTTTCCGATGTCTTATTCCAAGAGCTGCCAGAGGCCACGATCGAAGCCTACTGCAATACCAGCGAGCCTTACGATAAGGCCGGTGCTTATGGCATCCAGGGACCGGCAGCGATTTTCATCGAAAGCATACGCGGCAGCCATTCAGGCATCATGGGCTTACCTCTTTTCGAAACCGCACAACTACTACAACAGGCAGGCATCCGCATTTTATGAGCGAAGACATCCTCGTCAACATCACCCCCCAGGAAACGCGCGTTGCGCTGATATTCCAGGGAGCGGTGCAGGAATTGCATATCGAACGCACTTTGTCGCGCGGCCTGGCCGGCAATATCTATCTGGGCAAAGTGGTTCGCGTGCTACCCGGCATGCAGTCGGCCTTTATCGATATCGGACTTGAGCGCGCAGCCTTTCTGCACGTCGCCGACATCTGGGAAACCCGTGCGCACGATGGCCAGGCGGCACAACAGACGCCGATTGAAAAACTGCTGTTCGACGGCCAGTCGCTGACGGTGCAAGTGGTGAAAGACCCTATCGGCACCAAAGGCGCCAGGCTGTCGACCCAGATTTCCATCGCCGGCCGGATGCTGGTGTATCTGCCGCAAGACCGGCATATAGGTATTTCGCAGCGAATTGAAAATGAAGCCGAACGCGAACTGCTGAAGAACAAAGTCCAAAAGCTGCTGCCGCCTGAGGAAAAAGGCGGGTTCATCATCCGCACCATGGCCGAAGACGCCTCGGACGCCGATCTGCAGATGGATATCGAATATTTGCGCAAGACCTGGTCGTCCATCACACTGCTGGCAAAAACCAAACCGGCGCCGACCTTGCTGCATCAGGATTTGAGTCTGGCGCAGCGCGTGCTGCGTGATTTTGTCAACGACGAGACCACCACCATCCAGGTCGACTCGCGTGAAAATTTCCAGAAGTTGCAAGAATTCGCCGCCAGCTACACGCCGTCTGTCACGGCGCGGCTGATGCATTACACCGGTGAGCGTCCTTTGTTCGACCTGTACGGCGTAGAGGAAGAAATCCAGGAAGCACTGAGTCGCCGCGTGCCGCTCAAGTCCGGCGGCTACCTGATCGTCGACCAGACTGAAGCGATGACTACCATCGACGTCAACACCGGCAGTTTCGTCAACGGCCGCAATTTCGACGACACCATTTTCAAAACCAATCTGGAAGCGGCGCACGCTATTGCGCGCCAGCTCAGGTTACGTAACCTGGGCGGCATCATCATTCTCGATTTCATCGACATGGAGAATAGCGAGCACAAGCTCGCTGTGCTGGCTGAGTTGCACAAAGCGCTGCTGCGCGACCGCACCAAGAAATCGGTATCGGAATTTTCCGCGCTGGGCCTGGTGGAAATGACCCGCAAACGCACGCGCGAATCGCTGGCGCATATCTTGTGCGAACCCTGCCCCGCCTGCAACGGCAAGGGCCAGGTCAAGACTGCGCGCACCATTTGCTACGAAATCCTGCGCGAAGTACTGCGCGAAGCCAAACAGTTCAACCCGCGCGAATTCCGCATCCTGGCATCGCAGGTGGTGGTCGACATGTTCCTCGAAGAAGAATCGCAGCATCTGGCCATGCTGGGCGATTTCATTCATAAACCGATTTCTCTGCAAGTGGAAACGGTTTATCCGCAGGAGCAATACGACATCATCCTTATGTAAGGTTTACATGAATAGTTCTTTACCGACTTCTGCTGCCGCTTCTGATGCTCTTAACGCGTCCGGCGAAGCTGACAATTCTTTCCACATCGCCTTCTGTGTCGACGACCACTATTGCCGCAGCATGGGAGCGACGATCGCCTCCATCATCGCCAACAGTCCAGGTGTGACTTTCACTTTCCATGTGTTCGCCTTTTCACTTTCAGAAGATAACCGCAGGCGCTTCAAGGAGCTGGAACAGATGTACCAGCTCAAGACGCACGTGCACATCATCGATCCGGTTGTATTCCAGCCATTCGCGCACATCTCACAGTTCTCTTACTATTCGCCGACCATCTTCACGCGTTTGCTGATCCCCTCCACTTTACGTGACATTTGCGACAAGGTCCTCTACCTGGATGCGGATATCCTGTGCGTCGGCAGCATGGCTGAGTTGCTGCAAATGGATTTCGGCGATAGCGCGGCGATTGTCGTGCCGGACGCCGATGAAACCACCCGGAGGCGCTGCGCGGCCTTGCAATTGTCATCGCAAAAGTATTTCAATTCCGGTGTGATGTACATGCACGTGGATAACTGGATGGCCCAGGAAATCACTGAAAAGACCATTCTTGCCATCCTCGAAAACGGCAAGGACTACAGGTTCCCGGACCAGGACGCGCTCAACGTGGTGTTGGAAGGGAAAATCAAGTACATCGACCGGAAATGGAATTTCCTCTATGACCTGATCCATGACCTGGAAAAAGACAAGCGCCAGATGCGCGATATCGGCAAGGTGGTCTTCATTCACTTCGCCGGCGCGGTAAAGCCCTGGAACGACTGGTGTTTGCATGCGTCCAGGGACTTGTTCGTCAAATACCAGGCGCTTTCGCCCTGGGCTGACCTGCCGCTCGATCCGGTGCCAAGAAATTATAAAGAGATGAGGATGTACTCCCGTTTTCTGATGAAGCGAGGCCAGGTGCTTGATAGTTTCAGATGGTATATGAAATATCTGGCAGCCCGATAAGCACATCGTTTCTGAAAATTTTCCTTACCTTTTTGCAAATCGATTTGAACATGGCAATCTCGCATATTCTGATATGTCGCACCGATAATATCGGCGACGTCATACTCACGCTGCCTCTGACCGCTTATATCAAGCAGCGCTTTCCGGGCGTAAAAATCAGTTTTCTTTGCCGGGCGTATGCGGCGTCGGTAGTTCGTTATTGCTCCACGGTAGATGCAGTGATAGAGATGGAAAGCCTGGTCGATCCGGCGGCTTATTTCGCCGAATCGGATATCGATGTCATCCTGTTTGCCCAGCTCGACAAGCGCCTGGCGGCGGCGGCGCACAAAGCCAGGATACCGGTGCGCATCGGCAATGCCTACCGGACCTGGTTCAACTGGTGGCATTGCAACCGCCCGGTACATTTCACCCGGGGTGGTTCCGACAGCCACGAGGCTCAGCTCAACTTCAAGTATCTGCGCCCGCTTGGCATCGACTATATCCCTGAGCTGGCTGCCATCCCGGCGATGTATCATTTCAAGATTCCTCACGATCCGGTGCTTGACCAGATGCTGCGGCCGTATCGCTTCAACCTGATTATCCATCCGAAATCCAACGGTCATGGCCGCGAGTGGCCAAGCGATTATTTCGTGCAGCTGGCAAAATCCCTGGGCAAGCAAAGGGACCTGCACGTGTGGGTGACCGGCAGCGCTGCGGAAGGCCAGTGGCTGGCTGACAATGCGCCGGAACTACTGCAGTTGCCCAATGTTAGTAATGTCTGCGGAAAATTCACGTTAGCCGAACTAGCATGCTTTATCCATGCTGCCGACGGCTTGATTGCCAGCGGCACCGGTCCCTTGCATATGTCCGCGGCGTTCGGACAGCGTACGATCGGCTTGTTTCCGGGCGCCCGCTCCATGCACCCCGGCCGATGGGGAGCCCTCGGCATCCGGGCAAGATCGTTGTGCCAGCCGATTGTCGACTGCAATGGCTGCAAAATCAAGCATGCGCTTACTTGCGATTGCATGAGGAATATCTCACCGGACCTGGTGGAAAGAAATGTCCTGGAGTGGGTCGATCAAAAACGAACTGTTGATGACCAGGTCGGCATTAAGTAGATAAAGTTGGCCCCAAACGATTCGATCAGGGGAAAAATTTATGCAGCAGGTATTTGGCGTACCACACCATGCTCCGCCTCCACTCGCCTGTTTTACGCAGGCCTTGCGAAAACATCCGCATTTCCTTGTAGTTCTTCGGCGGATATAAGGCAACCCCGGCCCAGGGCGACAAGTCCTGATATTTAAAAAACAGGTCGTTCGATGGATTGCAACACCAGTCATGCCAGGGCTTCAGCCTGCCGACAAAGTGGACGAACACCGCATCTTTGGCGATCTTCTTGTTGCTGGCGGTTTCGCCAAACAAATCGTACATCCAGTTGAATTTCGAATCGATGATCTTCGCCCTGCCGTCCAGCACGATATTCAAGGCGTCCTGGTCCGGGAATGAAAATTTCTTGCCACTGGCAAGAATAGCCTTTACCGCGTGATGCCAGACATCGCTCGCCATCCAGTTATCGACATTAATATAGAGCATGCCGGAATTGAAGTACTGCCGGCCCGACAATTGCAAGGTCGCGATCTGGTTCTCGGCGATCGACCCTACGTCGCCGACGGCCGCCACTACGCAATCACTGATATCGATAGCCAACAGATCGGCGATGCTGCCTTGGCAGACGATATCGGCATCAAGGTAAAGTACCTTGTCGGCGACGCCATGCAGCGCACCGGCAATCAGGAGTCGTGTAAAAATCGCCGCTGAATATTGGCTGAAGCTCGGGAAATTCGCGAATTCGTCAAAAATCGAGGGATCGATTATCCGGACATTGATCACCGTCTGATAATCGGTTTCAATCTGCCGTAGCCTGGCTGCATTTTCATCCGAAATCAACGGCGTCAACACGTGAAAAACCAGGGTCTGGTCACGGTTGTTTTCCAGGACCGACACGATCGCCACACCCATGCCCAGAAAATAGTTGCAGTCTACGCCAAAGGCGATATGCAACGGCTGCCGGCCGCTGGTCTTTTCTTCCACCGAAAAATTCATCTGTCAGCGCCCCAAAACATCAACCACCTGAGCGACGGTGATTGCCTTCACCCAATCACGACGGTTGGCGGTAGTGATCACCACGCTATGCTCCTGATCTATTGGCGCCCATTCCGGATTTTTCTGGCGCATCAGGGCAACCACCGGGACCCGCACCGCGTTGGCAAGATGCATGACCGCCGTTTCAACCGACACGATCAAATCGCATTCAAGCAACATCGCCGGCAGCTGGAAAAAGTTCTCTTGCGCGCTAAACAAGCGCACTTGCTGCGCGGCGTGCTGTGCAAAGAACTTTCTGGCGTTCTCCATTTCTTCCGGCACAACGTTGACAATGAAATGCGCGCCGCGCCAGGCCTCCAGCTGATTCAGAGCTGTGACCAGTTCAACTACACGTTCCAGCGGCCAGCAGCGCTTGTTATTCTTGGCATAGGGATTGATGAACAGCAGCTTGCCAGTAGCAGGCGGCTCCTGGTATTTGAATCCCCATTCGCGCAACTGGTCTTGCGCCGCGCGTTGCCATTGCGGTGGGATATGCACAAAAGGGAAGCGCGAAGCCGGCTCGCTCGCCATGCCGAACAGTTGCTGGAACCAGCCGGCATAGACGTCGCTGATATGCATGCCGGAGCGTACGCCGCGGTCCGGATCGAGTGCGGCATCCAGTTTGCGATACGCCAGGTGCTTATGCAGAGCAAGCATGCCGGCAGGTTTCTTCATGCCGACGACAAAACCGCGCGGACTGATTTGACGTGCCATCGTGGCGTACATCGGTGGCCGCAAGGTCGACAATGACACTACCAGCGGATAATCCTGCTGCTGCGCTTCGGCGATCGATTGCTCATACAAATCCGGGCTATAGGTCTGCTGGTATACCTTGGCGACAAAAGGGCATTCGGCCAGCCAGTCATACAAGGCATACTTTTTGAGGAACGGCCAGGCTGCAGCCTGCCTGGTACGGCGTACCTCATCCACCCAAATGTGGATTTTGATATGGGGGAATGCCTGTGCGAAAGCCTGGAAACAGTTTTGTAGATAAGTAAAATCGCCGAGCGCAAGATGGGCGATGAATAGAATCTTATCTGTTTTCTTTAATACGTCGCCCGGAACAAGTTGTGCTGTCATGAGATTTTCTTGTGATTTTTCTTGAAGATGAACATCTGCTATCTCAAGCACATTGCTCAAGATTTCCGCCATTACATTTCCACATTCACGGCGTCCTTGGAAAACTGCAGGTGATACAAATTGGCGTACGCTCCCCGCTTGGCAAGCAATTCGTCGTGCGTGCCAACTTCGACGATACTGCCATTGGAAAGGACGACAATACGACTTGCCCGCTCAATAGTCGACAATCGATGCGCAATCACGAATGTGGTGCGGCCCTGCATCAGTTGGTCCAAAGCTGCCTGCACTGCCCGTTCCGACTCGGTATCGAGCGCCGATGTAGCTTCGTCCAGAATCAGGATGGGAGCGTCTTTATAGATGGCACGCGCCATCGCCAGGCGCTGCCGCTGGCCACCCGACAAGCGTGAACCGTTATCGCCAATTTGCGTCTCGTAACCCTCGGTCAAGCCTGCGATCATCTCCGTCAGATGCGCCGCCCTGGCCGCCGCCTCAATCCTTTCGCGGCTTGGCACACTGTCGCCATAGGCGATATTAGCAGCGATAGTGTCGTTGAACAGCACTACGTTCTGGCTCACCATGGCGATCTGCGCCCGCAAGCTATTCAGCGATATCTCCTCAATAGGCATGTCGTCCAGAAGAATACGGCCTTCGGTAACGGAATAGAATCCTGGAATCAGATTGACCAAAGTCGATTTTCCGCCTCCCGACATACCGACGAATGCGATGGTTTCACCCGGCTCGACGTTAAGACTGATTGCCTTCAAAGCAGGTTTGTCTTGGCCCGGATAAGAAAAACCGACATTCGAAAATTCTATTTTCCCCAGAACCCGCTTGTCCAGCTGCTTGCCGCCGGTCCGTTCAACCGGACTGTCAATCAACTTAAAAACCGCTTCTGCCGCCGCCATTCCGCGCTGTAGCGGACCGTTCACCTCTGCCAGCTGCTTCAGTGGCACCTGCAAGGCAATCATTGCCGCTAGAAAAGACACGAAGTCGCCGGCAGTCAGTTGAGAGTGGCTTGCTTGCACCAGTCCCATCGTGATCATTACCGACATCGCGCAGGCCATCATGATCTGCGTCACCGGCACAGTGGCGGCAAATGTGCTGGTCATCCGCATGCTGTAATGGCGAATATGTTCTGCCGACTCTTCGAATCGCTTCCTCTCGTAGGCTTCGCCACCGAATACCTTGATTACCTGCTGCGCGCGGGTAGTTTCCTCGATTACCTGCGTCAACTGCGCATTGACGTCGAGTGAATCCTTATTCAATTTTTTTAAGCGCTTGGCGGTGGTGCGTACCACCAGGACCATCAGCGGCATCAATACCAAGGCAACTATCGTCAATTTCCAGCTGATAAACAGCATGTATCCCAACAAACCCGCGACAGTTAGAACGCAGCGGACAATCGAGGTAAACAATTTGCTGATCATCTCAATGATTTGCTGTACTTCAAACATGATCGAATTGATCACACGCCCTACCGTATGGGTAGCATGAAAATCAATCGACACATTCAAGATACGATTGAACATCTGCTGACGCAGTGTATTCAACACCCGGGTGGAAACCCAGTTAGTCATGTAGGTTGTCAAAAAAGTCGATGCGCCGCGTGCGACAAAAGCACCGATCACCGCCACCGGTACCAGCCACAGCGGAAAAGTCGGTTTTTCGACGAATCCGTGATCCAGCAAAACCTTGAAAATATAAGCTACCAGCGGTTCTGTCGCTGCTGTAACCACCATGCCAAGCAGGCCCAGGGCCAATCGCTTTTTATATGGCCGATGTAGTACTGCAAGACGCTTGAAATATGTCGTGTAGGAAGAAGTGCTCATCAATCAGGCTGCTTTCAGTTCTTTTTTTCGTTTTATGATACAGGCAAGAAATGCCGCGACGCTCATGCTATACACGCCGCCCAGCACACTCCAAAAAAACATCATGTCCGTAAGACCGAAGACGAAAAAACCCAGGCAAAGTATTAAACCCATGCCAGCGGCGGTCTTTACCACGCTGTCCGGATGACGAATTTCCCGTAAAAAGTAATAGCCTGGAACGAAATAGATCGACAAGATTGCCAGCAGGCCAAACACACCTAGAATCGCCATATTGAATAGAATTTCATTATGAGAGTGCGAAAACGAGGTGGCCATGGGGGTAATTATGCGACGTGCGGATAAATCGTCCAAGCCGTCGCTGAAATTCTCCCTTCCGACACCGACCAGCGGATGTTCCTTGAACAGCTCCCAGGACGCTCGCCAGAGTTGCAAGCGGATTCCCAGCGAAGTATCGGCATTTTCCCGGTCTGCATACAAGGTTATATCTGTTTTAGCGGCCGCGAGCCTGTTTTGGACCACGCTGCTAAAGGTGAATACAGTTCCAAGCGTCGTCAGTACCAATACAAGAATAGCCAATCTGTAACGAACACGTATATTCCTAAGCAGCATGAAGGCAGTTAAAGCAAAAACCGGGATTGCAATCCAGCTGCCTCTGGTTTGAGACAAAATGGTGACATATATACCCGCACAACAAGCTAATACTTTGAATCCGATCGCCAGCTTTTCGTCACGCTCATTCCAGCCTATGGAAATTAGCGCCAGGATACCGAACAACAACGCCATGTCGGAAAACGGAATTATCGCCAGAAAACCGATATTTGGCGGACGTAGCCCCTCGGCCGCCGTAATTACATAAATTTTGATAAGGGCTAGCAACGCACCTACAGCAAACGCCCATTGTATTTTTTTCAAATAATTCAGCGGCAATGCCAAAATTACCCATAACACCGGTACAAACAGAGCGATTCTCAACGCCGTATCATAATATTTGACCGCAAATATCCCCGTCAGAATTTGATTCAGCAATACGGCAAGCGCTAGCGATACCATGGCGAGATGGAGCGGCCAGTAGTCTTTCAGCAACTGACCAAAACTTATTCCCATCGGTTTGTAACGGCAAGCTGCCGCCACAATAGCCAGAAGGAACAGAGAGAACAGACATGCGTTCCCAACATTGTGTAGCGATATCGACAAGGCTGGAAACAGCACAATGGCTAGGAATACCGGCCACTTAAAATAAGACGACAAATTTTTCTCCGAATTTAGCGCAGAATATTTCTGCTGATGCGTGTCTGCCAAAAATTCTTATCAACTCAAGATCCACATGGCGATGATCACTGTCGCTGCTCAGGTCGTACACCTTAGTACTCGACCGCAACCGACTCTTTGCCGAGCTTTTCTACAAGAGATCCTTGCAACTCATCATTAGGCGCGACACGCCAGGCATCACCAAGCATGATTTCGCAAGCCACGCCATTCCCGGAATAGCGCAGAGTCATCGGCAATCCATGTTCAGAACGGTGCGGTGTCAGCACATTTTTCAGGTAGGCCGGATCAATTTTCTGGTCTGGGGAAGCAAGCGACAAGACAAACTGGCGCCCGTAGTGAATCCGCGCAGTGGCGATATCCATCACCTTTTCTGCCGAGACCCGCAACCCGCCATTAAACCGATCTTCGGAGACCTTGCCCTGCACTACCAGGAATTCGTCTTCCTTGAAGAACGCCTTGTTCGGCTCGAACTGTTCGTTGTAAACCGTGACATCGACAGTCGCACTACCGTCGTCCAGCGTGACGATCATCATCTTCCCGCGCTGGGTCATTTGCGTCCGCAAGCCGGAAATGATGCCGGCCAGGGTACGTGGTTCACGTGAAGGTTCCAGACTGCCCAGCGGCGTGCGCGCAAACCGACGCGCCTCCGCAGCGTAGGCATGAAACAAATGTCCCGACAGATAGAAACCAAGCGCAATCTTCTCTTCGGTCAATTTCTGCTTGTCAGTCCACGGCGTTGCCTGCACGTATTCGATAGGTGCTTCAAGATCGCTGTCGTCGCCGCCAAACAGGCTAACCTGGTTTGCGGATGCCAGTTTCTGATCCGCAGCTTCCATCGCGCGCGGCACCGAAGCCAACAGAATCCCGCGGTCCACCTTGAAACAATCGAACGCGCCTGCGCGTATCAGCGATTCGATGGTGCGGCGATTGATCTGGCGCTTATCCACGCGCAGGCAGAAATCGAACAGATCGACGAAAGGCTTCTCTTTGCGTGCGGCGATAATAGCTTCAATCGCATTCTGCCCCGAGCCCTTCACGGCACCCAGGCCGTAGCGGATGAAAGTGGCTTTTTTACCCGCCTCGCCTTCAGGCGTAAAACGATAATCCGACAGATTGATGTCCGGCGGCAGCAAGGTCAGCTTGCACACGACAAGCGAATCTTCCACCAGGATCTTGACCTTCTCCGTGTCATCCATCGCCAGCGACAAGTTGGCGGCCATGAACGCGGCGGGGTGATGCGCTTTCAGGTAAGCAGTGTGGTAGGACAGCAATGCATATGCGGCGGCGTGCGACTTGTTAAAGCCGTAGCCCGCAAACTTTTCCATCAAGTCGAAAATCTCGTCGGCCTTGGCTTCGCTCAAGCCATCCTTGGCCGCACCGTCGCGGAAAATCTGGCGGTGCTCTGCCATTTCTTCCGCTTTCTTTTTACCCATCGCCCGCCGCAGCAAATCCGCGCCGCCGAGCGAGTAGCCGCCGACCACCTGCGCCATCTGCATCACCTGCTCCTGATACACCATGATGCCGTAAGTTTCAGACAAGATGCCTTCAGTGCGTGGGTCGGGATAATCGAAGCGTTCACCGTGCTTACGTTTGCAGAAATCCGGAATCAGGTCCATCGGACCCGGACGATACAGCGCCACCAGCGCGATAATGTCCTCAAAGCGGTCGGGACGTGCATCTTTCAGCATGCCTTGCATGCCGCGGCTTTCCAGCTGGAACACGGCGACCGTTCTGGCGGCGGTCAGGAGTTCATACGATGCCCGGTCATTGAGCGGCAGTTTTTCCAGGCTGAAATCGGCCATGGCCGGATCGAGCTGCTTGATGTAGCGTACCGCACGATCAAGAATCGTCAGCGTGGTCAAACCCAAAAAGTCGAACTTGACCAGGCCGACGGCTTCCACATCATCCTTGTCGTACTGCGAAACAACGCCGGCATCGCCGCCCTGTGTATACAGCGGGCAGAAATCCGTCAGTTTGCCAGGTGCGATCAACACGCCACCGGCATGCATGCCGATGTTACGTGCGATGCCCTCGACTTGCTGCGCCAGGTTAAGCAGCTGCTTAACCTCTTCCTCATTTTCCAGGCGCTCCGCCAGCATCGGCTCTTCCTGGATGGCATCGGCAATCGTCACATGCTTGCCCGGCTTGAACGGGATCAGCTTGGAGATGCCGTCGCAAAAATTGTAGCCAAAATCGAGCACCCGGCCGACATCACGGATGGCGCCCTTGGCCGCCATCGTACCGAAGGTGGCGATCTGCGACACCGCATCCTTGCCGTACAAATCCTTGACGTGCTGGATGACGCGATCACGGCCTTCCTGGCAAAAGTCGATATCGAAGTCGGGCATCGATACCCGTTCAGGATTCAGGAAACGTTCGAACAGCAAATTGTATTTGAGCGGATCAAGGTCGGTAATCTGCAGCGAATACGCCACCAGCGAACCGGCGCCCGAACCCCGTCCCGGTCCGACCGGCACGCCGTTCTGTTTGGCCCAGCGGATAAATTCGGCAACGATCAGGAAGTAGCCGGGGAAACCCATCTTGATGATGGTGTCGGTTTCAAATTTCAACCTGTCCTGATAACGTTGACGCTGTTGCTCACGCTTGGCTTCGTCAGGGAACAGATGCACCAGGCGCAGCTCCAGGCCTTCCTGCGATTGCTGTATCAGAAACTCGCCGATCGTCATGCCGTCCGGCGTCGGAAAATCCGGCAATTGGGGTTTGCCCAGTTGCAGTATCAGGTTGCAACGTTTGGCAATTTCGATCGAATTCTGCAAAGCCGCCGGCATATCGGCGAACAGCTCGGCCATTTCGGCTTGGGTCTTGAACGATTGCTGGTCATTGAAGCGACGCACACGACGCGCATTGGCCAGCATTTCACCTTCAGCGATACAAGTACGCGCTTCATGCGCGATGAATTCTTCTTTATCCAGGAACTGGATAGGATGGGTCGCCACCACCGGCACGTTGAATTTGGCCGCCAGCGCCACCGCCTGACGCACATGCGCTTCCATATTGGGCTGATCGGCGCGCTGGATCTCGACATAGAAATTGTCGGGAAAAATAGTCGCCCAGCGTTCAATGCAACGCTCGGCCAACCCAACGTTACCGTTATCGATAGCAATGCCGATATCACCGAAGTGCGCACCGGACAGCGCAATCAGGCCGTTGCCGCCGCTCTGGTCCTTCAGGTCGGCCAGCCATTCAGCGCGAATTTCAGCGCGGCCGCGATGCAGGTTTTCCAGCCAGGCGCGGGACAGCAATTCGCACAATTGCAAATAACCGCCACGGTTCTTGACCAGCAACAGCAAGCGCGAAGGTTTATCACGATCGTCGTCACTAGTGATCCAGACGTCACAGCCGATAATCGGCTTGATGCCTTTACCGCGTGCCGCCTTGTAGAATTTGACCATGCCAAACAAATTGGCCAGGTCGGAAATACCAAGCGCTGCCTGGTTATCTTTGGCTGCAGCTTTCACTACGTCGTCGATACGTACCAAGCCATCGACAATAGAGTACTCAGAGTGGAGGCGGAGATGAATAAATTGCGGTGTCGTCATGGCCGGTATTTTACCCTGAGGCCTTGCTGGCTATCGGCAAAATTGGGCAATCCTGCTTCTGGCGTTTATAATACTGATAAATCAACGACTTACCGAGAAATACACCATGCAGTCCAGTCATCCTTTCGTCAATATAGCCGCCTATAAATTTATCACTTTCATAGACACAGAGCAGAAGCGCCCTGAATTTCTTGCAGTTTGTAAGCAATTGCAACTAAAAGGCACGATCTTGCTTACTCCTGAAGGAATTAACCTGTTTCTGGCCGGCATGCGTGAGCAAATCGATCAGTTTCTGGCGTGGCTGCGCGCTGACGAACGTTTTTCGGATCTGGAAGTGAAAGAAAGTTATTCCGAAAAACAACCTTTCACGCGCATGCTGGTCAAGCTGAAATCTGAAATCATTACGATGAAGCACCCGTTGATCAAGCCGGAGCTGGGCCGCGCTCCTGCGGTGCAAGCCCAAACGCTGAAGCGCTGGCTCGACCAGGGTCATGACGATAACGGCCGGCCGGTGGTCATGCTCGACACCCGCAACGCGTTTGAAGTCGATGTCGGCACCTTTGAAAACACTATTGATTACCGCATCGAAAAATTCAGCGAATTTCCTGCCGTGATCGCCGAGCACAAGGATGAATTAGCGGACAAGACGGTAGTCACGTTCTGCACCGGTGGCATCCGCTGTGAAAAAGCTGCGATCCACATGCAAAATATCGGCTACGACAGCGTCTATCAGCTGGAAGGCGGAATTCTCAAATATTTCGAAGAATGCGGCGGCGCCCATTACGACGGCGATTGTTTCGTATTCGACTATCGCACCGCGCTCAATCCGCAGCTGCAGGAAACCGCTACAGTGCAATGCTATGCTTGCCGTGCAGTGGTGACGCCACGTCAGCAACTGTCGCCGCAGTATGTGGCGGGCAAGTCCTGCCCACATTGCGAGCCGGAAGCCGTCGCGGCGCCAACAGAAGCCACGACTGCACTTTAATCGTAACGACCAATTAAAAGCCCGCTTGCAGTACGCAAGCGGGCTTTTTGCTTTTTCAGCGATTATGCAGTGAATATGCAACGATTATTTCTTGAATTTCTGCGCGGTTTCGGCAACACGCTTGCCAAACTGCTTGGCAGTTTCAAGATCGCCAGCCGCCGGGCCTTCTTCCGGCGAGGAGTCCGACGGGCTTTGCGCCAGTGCACCGGAGAAACCGCCGATGAAGTTCACGTCGTTACGTTGTGCCGCCTTGCTGTTCGACGGCATCAGGCCAGTGCCGACCCAGACCATGCTGTGCTGCATTGCAAATGTAATCAGATAGCTCATGGTGGTGCCCTTGTCGCCATTCATGGTCGCCGAATTGGTAAAGCCGGCTGCTACCTTGTCCTTCCACTTCTGGCCGAACCATTGCTTCGACGATGTATCGGCAAATTTCTTGAACTGCCAGGAAACCGTGCCCATGTATGTCGGCGTGCCAAAGATAATGGCGTCGGCAGCTTCCAGCGATGCCCAGGCCGCCTCGCTGAGATTGCCTTCGGCATCGATGGCAATCAGTTCAGGAGTCGCGCCCGGCGCCCGCAGTACGCCAGCGTGTACGGCTTCAGCCTGGCTTTTTGTATGGCCGTAGCCGGAATGATAAACAATAGCAACTTTTGTCATGACAATGCCCTTGTGAAGTAGGAGTCCGATTAAAAAACAAACATGTAAATATGTACAACTATCAGCGCGACAAATTTCCAAATTGCAGCGAGTCATGATATCCCGCGAACGAAAAGCCAAAATGACAGTCAAGCCAAACATGACCGGCCCGAACGGAATCTGCGCCTTCACGTAATTGGATCATGATATATCCAGAAAATTATTTCACTATAGAAATACGTTATATGAATCCACTGCATTGTTTGGCACTATAGACCTGCGGAATGGCGTAAGACAGAAGCTAAATTCCGATATATCATTCAATTTATCTGAATGAAATTTTTGCAACATCCTTCCTCGCCAAGTATCAATGAATCTGACGCTAGAAGCACTGCAAGTTCTCGATACGATAGCCCGCAAAGGCAGTTTTGCCGCCGCAGCCATCGAACTGGATCGCGTTCCTTCGGCGCTTACTTATAGTGTCCGCAAGCTGGAAGAAGACCTGGACGTTTTATTGTTCGACCGTCGTGGCCATCGCGCGAAACTGACCAGCGCCGGCCAGGAGTTGCTGACCGAGGGCCGTCATCTGTTGCTGGCCGCGCAAGAGCTGGAACGGCGCGTCAAACGTGCCGCAACCGGCTGGGAAGTGGAGCTGCGCATCGTCCTCGACAGCATCATCCCGTTTGACAGCCTGCTGCCGCTGATCGCTGCCTTCGATCGTCAGAATGCCGGCACCCGCCTGCGTTTTTCGCACGAGGCTTTATCAGGAGTGTGGGAAGCGTTATTGTCGGATCGTGCCGACCTGGCAATTGGCGCGCCTCAAAGCGGCCCCGACAGTATTCGCATGAGCGGCGGTTTCCAGATCCGCCAGCTAGGTACGATCGACTGGGTCTTCGCGGTCGCCCCCGGCCATCCCTTGGCAAACGCGCCAGAACCGCTTACAGCCAGCCTGATACAGCAATATCGCGCGGTAGCCGTTGGCGACACCGGGCGCACCTTGCCCAGCATTACGTCCGGCCTGTTAAGCGGGCAAGATATTCTGACCGTGCCGTCCATTCCAGCCAAGTTGCAAGCCCAGCTCAGCGGCCTTGGCTGCGGCCATTTGCCGCGCTGGATGGCAGCGCCCTATTTTGCATCAGGCGCATTGATCGAAAAACAAACCATTGAAGCAAAACCCAGCGACAAGACGCAAATCGCCTGGCGCACGCCAGTCGTGGGAAAATCTCTCAAATGGTTCATTGCGCAACTCAGCGACCCTGCGATTCAGCACACACTGCTTGGATCGCCAGCGCCAGCATCGGCGCCATATCATCACGAATCGATCAACAATGTCTAATCAAACAAGCTATATCGGCCGCTTCGCCCCCTCGCCCACCGGACCTTTGCATGCCGGCTCGCTGGTCGCGGCGATGGCCAGCTACCTGGATGCCAAGGCCAATCGTGGTCGCTGGCTGTTACGGATGGAAGATGTCGATGAAGCCCGCACAGCAGCAGGTGCGGCGGAATCGATCCTGGCCGATCTGGACAAGCTAGGCATGCATTGGGATGGCGAAGTAGTGTTTCAAAGCCAGCGCACGGGATTGTATGAAGCAGCATTCGATCGGCTCGGGCGATTGGCCTACCCATGCGGTTGCACACGCCGTGAGATTGTCGACTCCCGCATCTGTGTGGCGGCCGACGGTGCGGCGGTCTATCCGGGCACCTGCCGCGACGGCTTACCGGTTGGCAAGCCGGCACGCGCTTACCGCCTGCGGGTGCCAGATCCAGGGCATGTCGATGAATTGATTATTTTTGACGATCGCTGGCTTGGCCGCGTGCAGCAACACCTGGCGATAGAAGTGGGAGATTTCGTTCTGAAACGCGCAGATGGTTTTTGGGCATACCAGCTAGCGGTGGTTGTCGACGATGCCGACCAAGGTGTTACACATGTGGTGCGCGGCGCCGATTTGCTGGATTCGACCGCACGTCAGATTTACCTGCAACGCCAATTGAAACTGGCAACGCCGCAATACCTGCACGTACCGGTGATCACCAATGCCGACGGCGAAAAACTATCCAAACAGAACGGTGCGCAAGCTATCGACATCAAGCAACCGCTGCTTGCGCTGAGCAAGGCTGCCTGGTTCCTGGGGCTGGATATCGGTCAGGTAGACAGCATCGCCGCGTTCTGGCCGCTGGCGACGACAGCATGGGCTAATCTCGAAATGACTCGCCAGAGCTGAGTTGATCTGATCTGAAAAGTTTACTGGCGCTTCGGCAAGCCACCCAGCAAGGCTGCCAACTTCACTTTTGGCGGTTTAATCGCGCCACCTGTCGGCGCCACCTTGGATGCCGCCGCTTCAGGTTCGAGCGTCGGCTCGTAAGGCTTGAGGAACCAAGGATCGATTTTTTCCCTGCGCGAAGGCGAAGTCGGCGTCGAGGTATAGGCGCTGCGTGTGTGCTGCAAGCTGCGGCCAGACGGCGCACCGCGGCCTTCGCCACCACGATCACCGCCGCTGCGATCACCACCACGATCGCTACGCCCCTCGGCGCCGCGCCCGGAACGTTCGCGCTCGCCACTTGACGGCTTCGCCACAAATCCGGTCAGCTCGGCGCGGACGAACTTGTGCTTGATCATCTTTTCGATATCAACCAGCAAGCGTTCGTCCTTGTCGGCATACAAGGAAATAGCATCGCCTGACGCGCCGGCACGGCCGGTACGGCCAATCCGGTGCACATAATCTTCGGCGTTATAAGGCAAATCAAAATTGATCACACATGGCAGTTCGGCGATATCCAGCCCGCGCGCGGCGACATCGGTCGCCACCAGCACTTCGATCTCGCCTTGCTTGAAGGCTTCCAGCGCAGCCATCCGTTCATTCTGCGTCTTGTCGCCATGAATCGCCGATGCCTTGACGCCTTCGTTTTCCAGATGACGCGCCAGCTTCGATGCGCCGATCTTGGTATTTGAAAAAACGATTACCTGCTTAAGATTGCGCTCGCGAATAATGTACGACACCGCCTCTGCCTTGGCTTGCTCATTGACGTGGTACATGGTTTGCGTCACGTTATCGGCAGTCGCGTTGCTGCGCGCCACTTCGATCGTCACGGGATTTCTGAGGAACGTCGACGCCAGCTTTTTGATTTCGCCCGAGAACGTGGCAGAGAACATCAAGTTCTGCCGCTCTTTCGGCAACAGGTTGATGATGCGCTGCAAATCGGGCAGGAAACCCATGTCCAGCATGCGATCGGCTTCATCCATCACCAGGATTTGCGTTTGCGACAGGTTCAACGTTTTTTGCTGGACATGATCCAGCAAGCGTCCTGGCGTAGCAATCACGATTTCGATGCCTGAGCGCAAAGCAGCAGTTTGCGGCGCGATATCGACACCGCCAAACACCACGGTCGACCGCAACGGAGTATGGCGGCAATAGGCCTTGACGTTCTCAGCCACCTGATCGGCCAGTTCGCGCGTAGGGGTCAGGATCAAGGCGCGTACCGGATGTCGCGCCGGCGAGGCGCTGTTGTTGGCATGCGCCAGCAACAACTGAATGATAGGTAAGGAAAAACCGGCTGTCTTGCCGGTCCCTGTCTGTGCCGCACCCATGACATCGCGCCCTTGCAATACCACCGGAATCGCTTCCGCCTGGATCGGGGTTGGATGGACGTAGCCCTGATCGGTCAACGCGCGCAGGATATCCGGGGACAACCCGAAGTCTGCAAAACGGACGGCGGGCGTGGTTGGCACTGCTGGATCAGCTTGAATTTCGGCTTGAATTTCAACTTGAATTTCAGCCTGCTTCTCAGACTGTATCTCGGACTGTATCTCGGACATGGTAGTTGGCGGCCTTCGGTGCAATATGCACTCCAACAAAGGCACTATTTGCTCTCAATTGAATTCGTGAATTTCGTGTCAGCTCATTGACGACGATCAGTCCTTGCCGGGACAAACTACAACGCCGCCATGCGAGCCGAATGATTGTGGATGCGCCATAACAGGCACCATAAGTCGGATTATTACTTTGACATCATTGCCGACATGTTTTATACCACAGTCGCGCATTATACGCCTAGCTGGGAAATTGCTCAGGTTCCTCAGGTTCAGATGCCAAGCTCATTGAGCGGCCAACGCGGCCGCACATTGAATCCATAGGTATGCTGCGCCGCCTGCGGATTGATTTGCAAGCGCATCGCGCCGGCGAAGGCGATCATCGCCCCGTTGTCGGTACAAAACTCCAGTTCCGGGTAGTACACCCGGAAGCGCCGCTTCTCTGCTGCGGCGTTGAGGGCGCTACGCAATTGCTGGTTGGCGCCCACTCCGCCCGCGATCACCAGGCGCTTGAGACCGGTCTGCCTGAGGGCTGCCAGGCATTTGGCCAGCAACACGTCAACCAACGCGTCCACAAAGGCACGTGCGATATTGGCTTTGTCCTGGTCGCAAATATTGGTCGTATGATTTTTGACAAGGGTCAGTACCGCTGTTTTTAGCCCGGAAAAACTGAAATCCAGATTTTTCGAATGCAGCATCGGCCGCGGTAATTGATACACCGACGGGTCGCCGAATTCAGCCAGGCGTGAAATTGCGGGGCCACCGGGATAACCAAGACCTAACAGCTTGGCCGACTTATCAAACGCTTCACCGGCGGCATCGTCTAGTGTTTCCCCCAGCAAACTATATTGCCCGACACCGTCAACCCGCATCAATTGCGTGTGACCGCCGGACACCAGCAAGGCAACAAACGGGAATTTTGGCGGATCGCTGGCCAACAGGGGCGACAACAAGTGCCCTTCCAGGTGATGTACGCCCAGCATGGGTTTATCCAGCGCCAGTCCAAGGCCGCAAGCAACCGATGCGCCGACCAGCAGTGCGCCGGCCAGTCCCGGTCCCTGGGTATAGGCGATGGCGTCGATGTCGTGCCGCGCGATGCCGCTTTCTGCCAGCACTTGCTGCAACAGAGGGATCGCGCGCCGAATGTGGTCGCGCGAAGCCAGTTCCGGCACCACGCCGCCATACTGCTCATGCATCGCTACTTGCGAATACAAGGCATGAGACAGCAAGCCGCGCTCGGTATCGTAGAGCGCGAGGCCGGTTTCGTCACAGGAAGATTCAACGCCGAGAACAATCATGGGTGGGGCAAAATTTATACAATGCCGCATTGTAAAGGAAAGCGCGGCCGACGCGCGAAGCCATGTGGGGCGTTTGACTAATCCCTAATCCTTGCCCAGTTGCTCCATCGCCTTGCGCATGAAAGCCAGTTGCTGTGAAAATCGGGTGCACGCGGTGCAAGTCCACAGATGTATGCGGACCCGAATCCGGGTTAATGGCGACAAATTGCTATCCTGCGCCTGGGACAGCAGAAATTGCGTATCGCGACAGTGTGGGATCAAACGCTTATACGACATAAATTAAATATGACATAAAAATAAATTAACTGGTCTGGCGAGTTTTTCGGTATCCATGAATAGTCGCGCCACGAATGTAATCCTTACAATGAAATTCGCACTATCTTATATTGCTCACGAAGTCAGGCGATTCAAGATTGCGTGCCGAACCAGTTCAATTGCAAGCATTCCCGCAGCCGGGCACGTGCCCGGTACAGTAATACCCACGCATTCGCAGCGGTGATATCCAACTCTTTGCAAATTGCCTCGGTATCCAGTTCCAGCCATTCCCGCATCATGAAAATGCGTCCGGTTTTAGCCGGCAACTTGTCGATGCACAACTGTAAAATATCGAAAAACTCCTTGCGCTCCAGCGTCTGGTCAGGATTTCCCCAACTGGGCGCGGCTTCCACTGCATGCCCTGTCGATGTGAATAAAGCATCGATCATCTCGGCATCGCTGCGTTCTCCGTCATCGTCGATATTCAATAGTTGTACCTCGCGCTTGCCCCGTCGCAGCTGATCCAGCAATTTGTGCTTAAGGATGCCAATGACGTAGGTTTTGAATGAAGACTGCTGTTGAAAACGATCCGGATGCTCAAGCACCGCGAGGATGGTTTCAGAGACGGCATCTTCGGCCAGGGCGTCATTGCGCAACTGCAGCGCGGCAAACCGCACTAGTTGCGGCCGCAGTGTTTCAAGCTGGCTAGGATCAAATGCCATATAAACCCGGATAGGAGAAGCCAAGGAGAAGTCAAAAAACAGCACCCATTGCCGGTCTCCCGACAGGCGACGATTCTACCTGATGGCCATGAACTCAGGCGGGTAAAGTAAAATCGCTACAAATATGCCCACCTTCATTCGTTGCCCGCAAACCTCAATCATTATCTATACATGAAAAATATTCCGCCCGCCGAACCGTTCCCCGCCGCTCGCTTCATCAAGGAAATCGGACGCGGCAAGGATGGTGCGCGCAGCCTGTCACGCAACGATGCGCATGATTTATACGCTGCCATGCTGGATGGTCGCGTCTCCGATCTGGAACTGGGCGGAATCCTGCTGGCGATGCGCATCAAGGGCGAATCGGTAGAGGAAATCGCCGGTTTCCTGGAAGCGGCGGAAGCATCATTTACACAAATATCGCTCGTGGCCAATACCGATGAAAACGCGGCAAGTACCTGGCAGTACGCACCGATTGTCCTCCCCAGCTACAATGGCGCGCGCCACATGGCCAACCTGACCCCTTTGCTGGCGATGTTGCTGGCGCGTGAAGGCGTGCCGGTACTTTTGCACGGCGTTTTGACAGATCCCGGCCGCGTCACCAGCGCCGAAGTTTTTCAAGCGCTGGGCCAGCCGATCTGCAACAGCATCGAGCAGGCACAACAGTGCTTTGCCAAACACCTGCCGGCCTTCATGCCAATTGATGCACTGGCGCCGAAAATGGCAAGGTTACTCGCTATGCGGAGGATCCTCGGCGTCCGTAACTCAACCCACACGCTGGTCAAAATCATGCAACCGTTTGTGATTCCTGCCCTGCGCCTGAGTTCGTACACGCATCCCGAATACCTGACAATGCTGACTGCCTATTTCACGACTACCGCTGCAGCGGAACGCGGAGATGTGTTTTTAATGCGCGGTACCGAGGGTGAAACGGTAGCCAATGCCAGGAAGGCACAAAAAATCGACTGGTTACATGGCGGCACCCAAACCACGCTGATAGAGAAACAAACCATCGCCGACGAGATCCCGCCCCTGCCCGAACAGCGCGACGCCGTCACTACCGCCAGCTGGATACAACAGGCACTGGTGCAAAAAGAACTGATTCCGAAACCGATTGCCGAACAGGTCGAACAATGCCTGAGGGTTTCCCGTGCGCTACACATGCAATACAATAAGTCACGGTAATCAATAAACAGTAATTCCCCCAAGGGAACTAATTCTTGCAAGGAAGAACAAACACCGTAGATTGACGATGCCAAGAGCAGATGCATGTACTATCTGGCAGTCGACCGCTCAAAGTGTTGCCGTTAAGCGTTTCATATTGTGTGCATTCTTAGGTTAAAGCTTAAACAGATTCGATAGCGCGACACAAATATAATCAAGCAAGGAGAGTGCGCCTGGCTGTTAAGCAAGTAAGCATGTATTCGTGTAGTTCAGCATTATCCCCATTCATCTGCCCATACGGCAACTTGTCCAGCAGTCGTACTTTGCTGCAAGACTAACTTTCTGGAGGATCCATGGATTGGACTCTTCCGCCCTTTGCGCTAGCACAGCCCATTCAATGGAATGCGCTGTTACTGTTCGGCAGCTTGCTGCTGTTCGGGCTGGTGGGCGGTCATATCGTAACGAAAAACCCTTGGTTTCCACGTATCACCGGCTATCTGATCGTCGGCTTTTTTCTGGGTGTCGGCGGACTAGATCTGTTATCCGGCGATGTGCTCAAACTGGCGAATATTTTTTCCGACGTGGCGATGGCGCTGGTGGTATATCAGCTGGGGCGCTATGTCGATATCGGCTGGCTGCGCCGGGAAAAATGGTTGCTGGCGACGGTCGTCCTGAGCGCCGTATTGTGTTTCGCGTTCGTCAGCGGCGCACTGATATGGTTTGGTACTTCCAAGGTACTGGCGCTGTTGGGAGGCGTGCTGGCCATCGCCACTGCGCCGGCGGTTGTCATGGTGGTAGTGCGCGACCTCAAGGCAGAAGGTCAGGTGACGCGTCGCCTGGCCGCCATGACGGCGCTGAATAATTTTGTCGCAATTCTGGCCGCCTATGCCTTGCTGCCGGTTGTTGCCCATGAAAGCGCTACGCCATTCGGTACGCTGTTGGCGCATACCTTTTATTCGCTGGGTGGCTCGCTGATATTGGCATATCTGACCTATCGCCTGATGATTCCGCTGGCGCGCTTGCTGGGACGCCAGCCGAGCCGTCAGTTTGTGCTTGTGATTGCCGTCATCACACTGGCGATTGGCGCGGCGCACGCACTGCAGCTGCCAATATTGCTTACCATGCTGATCTTCGCCATCATGTCGAAGAACCTTGATCATCAATATGATCTGATGGAGCTTGAATTTGGCGTCGCCAATGAGTTGTTCATCGTGATGTTGTTTATCACGATAGGCGCGTCGATCCGCTTGTCCGACCTGTCGATGGTGGGTGCCTCGGTTGCCGTACTTATCGCGGCGCGCTTTCTTGCCATGGCTTGCGGGGTCTTTGCGTTTGCCCATTTTGCCAAGATGAAATGGAAACAGGCGGCACTCATTACCTTGGGAACATTACCCATGACGGAGGCCGGACTGGGATTGATGCAAACAACTGCCTATCTCTATCCAAGCACCACTGCAGATGTCTTGCCGCTGCTGGCTGGCTGCCTGATCGTGCTGGAATTGATGGGGCCGATAGCAACGCAGTTTGCCTTGATCAAATCTGGAGAAAGCGGACGCGAATGATGGATAAGGCCATGAATGAAAATACCAAAGGTGGCACCGCAGGCGGAGAAACGCAATCTGCGGAAACCAGCCTGCCTTTCACCAGTTCCAACCCGTTCACGATGGGAATCGAACTCGAGTTGCAACTGGTCAATCGCCGCAACTACAACCTGGCCAGCGACGCCGTTGACCTGCTGACCTGGATCGAGCCGCGCGACTTGCAAAAACAGATCAAGCTGGAAATGACGCAGGGCATGATCGAGCTGAATTCAGATGTGCACACCCGGGTCGACCATCTGATCGAGGAGCTGAAGGGTTTGCGCGCTGCGCTGAACCGGGGCGCGCAATACCTGAACATCGACGTCTCCGGCGGCGGTGCGCACCCCTTCCAGCACTGGAACGAACAACGGATTACGCCTAGCGAACGCTTCCATCATCTGCATGAAAAGTATGGTTATCTGGCAAAGACCTTCACCGTCTTCGGCCAGCATATCCACATCGGCGTACCAAACGGCGACGACGCGCTCTACCTGACGCATGCGTTTTCGCGCTTCGTGCCGCATTTCATTGCGCTCTCGGCCGCCTCGCCGTTTTATCAAGGTGCCGATACCAAGTTCGAATCATCGCGCAGCAATGTGGTGCGCGCATTCCCGCTGTCGGGAACCGCGCCGACACTGACCCGATGGACCGATTTTGAATCGTATTACGATGAATTGCTGCGCATGGGAATCATCGGCAGCATGAAGGATTTTTACTGGGACATCCGGCCCAAACCGGAATACGGCACGGTTGAAATCCGCGTTTGCGACACGCCGCTGACGATTGAGCACGCGGCACACCTGGGATGCTACGCGCAATTGCTGGCGCGCTGGATTTTGACGGAACGGCCATTTGTCATCACCAACGATTTTTACCTGCTGTATCAATACAATCGCTTCGAAGCCAGCCGTTATGGACTGAACGGCTCCATGGCGTTGCATGGCAACAACCCGGCCGACTCGTCGAAATTACCTATCTACCAGCATCTGCTAGACCATCTGCAGGATTTGCAGCGGTATACTCAGAACGAAGCGGAGCAACTGACCATAAAGCGCCTGCGCCACATGGCAGAAGACCGTCTCAGTGACGCCAACTGGCTTAGACAAACATTTACCCAGCGCGGCTCGCTCAATGACATGATGCGCCTGTCGTCCGAACTATGGATGGGGCAAGAGCCGCCGCCATATTTCCAGTAACGTGGTTTTAAATATCATGTCAACAAGAATCAATGCAAAAACAATTTGATGTCGCCGTCATCGGCGCCGGCGCTGCGGGCATGATGTGCGCCGCAGTCGCCGGGCAACGCGGGAAAAAAGTCGTCCTCATCGATCACGCCACCAAGCTGGCGGAAAAAATCCGCATCTCGGGCGGCGGCCGTTGCAATTTCACCAACATCAACGCCGGACCGCAAAATTTTCTGTCGCAGAACCCGCATTTTTGCAAAAGCGCCCTGTCACGCTACACGCCGCAAGACTTCCTTAGCTTGATGAAGCGCTATCGGATCGGCTATCACGAAAAGCACAAAGGGCAATTGTTCTGCGACGATTCTTCTGAGCAAGTGATCGCCATGCTGAAAGCCGAGTGCGATCTGGGCAATGTCAGCTGGCGCATGCCTTGCAGCGTTGCCAATGTGGGTAAGGATGGCGATCTGTTTCGGATAGACAGCAGCGCCGGAGAAATACTTGCGAGCAATGTCGTCATCGCAACCGGTGGCTTGTCGATTCCCAAAATTGGCGCGACCGATTTCGCTTATCGCATCGCGCGTCAATTTGATCTGGACGTGATCGAACCTCAGCCCGGCCTGGTACCCCTGACCTTTGATGCAGCAGCCTGGCAGCCATTTTTGCCGCTGGCCGGCATTGCATTGCCGGTTGAAGTGGAAACCGGTGATAAAAAAAACCGTGGTGAATTCAAGGAAGACTTGCTATTCACGCATCGTGGGCTATCAGGGCCGGCGATCCTGCAGATCTCCAGCTTTTGGAAAGCTGGTGCCCCTCTGTCATTGAATCTCCTGCCTGAAATCGACGTTGTCAGCACATTAATTGAAGGCAAAACCTCGGTTAAAAAGAATCTTGGCAACGTCTTCGCACAATGGCTACCGACACGGCTGGCGCACGGCATCATCGAAGCCAACAAGCTGGATCCGGCAGCGCGCCTGGCTGACATGCCAGACCGCCAGCTGCGAAATTTGGGGGATGCAATCAATCGCTGGACTATCTTGCCCAATGGCTCTGAAGGTTATCGCAAAGCCGAAGTTACCCTGGGTGGGATCGATACCAGGGAACTATCGCAGCAGAGCATGATGTCCAAGCAGGTCAATGGCTTGTATTTTATTGGCGAGTCGGTGGACGTCACCGGATGGCTGGGCGGCTACAACTTTCAGTGGGCGTGGGCGTCAGGTACTGCGGCAGGACTGGCAATTTGACCATGAAGACGTACATCTATTGCCTCGCAAGCAGTAAAATCACGTTACATAACAATCCAATTAATAAAATCTATTAGAGATATTACTTTCCCATGAGCAATAATTTGTCGCACGGCACTGACGCAACACAACTCGAAAATACCGAACTGACTGATCTAGCCGCAATACTAGGCAGTTTCAAACGCCATTGGCTGGTTTTGCTGGCGTGCATTATCGTCGCCACGATGGCTGCAATCGCACTCAAATTCACCATAGCACCCCAATGGCAGGCATCGGCAACCATACAAATTGGTCAATTGCCAATCAACCCAACAACTTTGATTGAACCTACGGCACAAGCTGCCGAGCGCTTCAAGCAGCGCCAGCTGCAAGATTACGCATTGACTGCGGTCGGTCTTCCTTTAAATGAGGAGAGCGACGCACGCACCGGTCTTTTCCGCAAAACACTTAAAGCTACTCCTGGAAAGAACACCGATTTCGTGGATGTCAACGTTGCCGGCCTGTCCCAGGAAGAGGCCAAAAACAGCTTGAACGCAGCGGTACAAGCACTGGTAAGTGTGCATAATGTGCGCCTGGCGCCAATGGTGAAAAACCTGAATGATCGCCTTGAGGCCAATACGCGCGAAATGTTGCAGGCAACAACCGAGAAAGCCCGCATGGAAGCCAGTCTCAAGAATGCGACGAGCACCCCTGCCGGAGCCAGATTTGAGCCAAGTGTGGTGGCTATCAACGTGCTGGCAAAACAGGATGAGCAAATACGCAACCTGACGAACGAACAAGCCGCCTTGATGGATCTGCGCACAAAAACTGACAGTTTCCCGACTATGCTGGTAGATGCTATTTACGTACCGGTAAAACCCTACTTCCCAAAACTTTCGATATTTCTCGCCATCGGACTGATTCTTGGGGCAATAGCAGGCGCCGCGATTGCTATTTTCCTGGATCGCAATCGTCCCAAAGCGTCGTCCTGAGCTCTGTAAGTGACGTTGCAATTAATGTTGCAAATAAGTGGCAAGATTAAATCATCGCAGGATAAGACTTCCATTTATTGGTTTTCCCCGCTATAATCTCGTTCTTCCCTACACAAACATTGGTTTGAATTTACATGACCACAATTCGTCTTAAAGAAAATGAGCCCTTCGAAGTTGCGATGCGTCGCTTCAAGCGCACTATTGAAAAAACAGGTCTGCTGACTGAGTTGCGTGCACGTGAATTTTACGAAAAGCCAACTGCAGAGCGCAAGCGCAAGCTGGCAGCTGCTGTAAAACGTCATTACAAACGCATTCGCAGCCAGCAATTGCCGAAAAAACTGTACTAATATTTGTACTAATTCTTCACCGCATACAAATCTTGTTGCGGCTGACTGAATCGCGTTACAAACCCGCTCCGGTGTTGCTCCGCAGCGGGTTTTGCCGTTTTTCACACCATCAACGGCAGCCTTGCACGACTCGGCCGCCATCGTCATCGAGTATTTTTGTTTTTCTGATTTCAGATGAAAAACACCACCGAATGGAGAACCGCATGGGCTTGAAAGAACAGATCACCGAAGACATGAAGGCCGCGATGCGCGCCAAAGAGACTGCAAAACTGGGCACCATCCGCCTGATCACAGCAGCAATCAAACAAAAAGAAGTAGATGAGCGCATCGAACTGGGCGACACCCACGTACTGGCCATCATCGAAAAGATGATCAAGCAACGCAAAGACTCGATCAGCCAGTTCGAAGCCGGTGGCCGCCAGGATCTGGCCGATATCGAGAAAGCCGAACTGGTTATCCTCGCCGACTACATGCCTGCAGGCCTGACGGATGCGGAAATCCAGGCTGAGGTGGCTGCAGCGGTTGCGGCCAGTGGCGCCGCCGGCCCGCAGGACATGGGCAAGGTCATGGCCATCCTGAAACCTAAGCTGGCTGGCCGCGCCGACATGACTACGGTCTCGGCTCTGGTGAAAGTCGCACTGACTAAAGCCTGATCGCTTGATTGCCCGATAAACACACAAACCCGCTGCCCGCCCTCAAGTCTACGTGATCCCTCAATCCTTTATTCAGGACCTGCTCAACCGCGTCGACATTGTCGATGTGGTGGGCAAGTACGTGCAATTGAAAAAAGGCGGCGCAAACCTGATGGGCTTGTGCCCTTTCCATAACGAAAAATCACCTAGCTTCACGGTGAGTCCGACTAAGCAGTTTTATCACTGCTTTGGTTGTGGCGCGCATGGCACGGCGATCGGCTTCCTGATCGAATATTCCGGCCTTGGCTTTGTGGAAGCAGTGAAAGACCTGGCGCAAGGCGTCGGCATGACGGTGCCGGATAACGACGATAAGATCCCGCCGGCACAACGCGCTGAATACCAGGCAAAGAGCCTGGCCTTGTCCGACGCGATGAACGCTGCCTGCGATTTTTATCGACAACATTTACGCACTGCACCCAATGCCGTCGACTACTTGAAGCGACGCGGCTTGACTGGCGAGGTTGCAGCGAAATTCGGGTTGGGTTATTCGCCAGACAACTGGGATAGCCTGCGCCAGGTCTTCCCCGACTATGAAGTGACTGCCCTGGTCGAATCCGGCCTGGTGATCGACCGAACTGATGAAGATGGTAACAATCGCAAGCGCTATGACCGCTTCCGCGATCGCATCATGTTTCCAATACGCAACACCAAAGGGCAAGTTATCGGTTTTGGCGGCCGCGTATTGGATGGCGGCGAACCGAAGTACTTGAATTCGCCGGAAACACCCTTATTTCAGAAGGGTAATGAGCTGTATGGTTTGTTCGAAGCGCGCCAGGCAATCCGCGACGCGGGCTACGTGCTGGTAACTGAAGGCTATATGGATGTGGTGGCGTTGGCTCAATTGGGATTCCCGCAGGCAGTAGCCACATTGGGAACCGCCTGCACACCGACCCACGTGCATAAATTGCTGCGCCAGACCGATCATGTCGTCTTCAGTTTCGATGGCGATCGAGCTGGCCGTAAAGCGGCGCGGCGTGCTTTGGATGCCTGCCTGCCCCATGCGACCGACAATAAAATCATCAAATTCCTGTTTCTGCCGCAGGAACACGACCCGGACAGTTTTGTACGGGAAATGGGCGCGGAGGCATTTGAGCGGCAGATTCATGACGCCATGCCTTTATCGCAATTTTTACTGAACGAGGTCACGACCGAAGCCGATTTGAACACGTCTGAAGGACGGGCGCGGGCGCAATACGACGCCAAGCCATTGCTGCAATTGATGCCTCCCTCTTCATTGAGGCTGCAGATAGTGCGCGGCCTGGCGCAGTTGACACAATCGACGCCGAACGAAATCGAGTCCTTGTTTGAACTGACGAAGCCGATCGCTACCGCGCGCCGCGCGCCACCGCGCAGCAACCGGCCGGCGCCAGTCGGACTGGAGCGGCAAATCATCCGTTTGCTGGTCGCCCACCCGGCATTCGCCTCGGAACTGGATGATGCAGCGCTGGATGCTGTGGCGCACTTTGCACCGGATCGCGCAGAAATGCTGGCCCGCCTGATTACCGCCAGCCATGCGATGGGCGAACAAGCCAATTTTGCAACGCTGGCTGAACATTTACGCGAAGGCGGCGAGGATTTTGAATCGTTGATTGCAGAAATTGCAGCAGAATCGGAATCCGAAACCGAAGCGGCGCGATTAGAACTGGCGGGCGCAATTCGCCAGACTAAAATGAAGATATTGAAAGACGAACTCGATCAGTTGGCAGCAACCGGACTTGGCAATGAAGAAGCGCGCAATCGCTATCGGGAATTGATGCAAAAACAGGAACAGTTGCGGCGCGAGGCTGAAGCGGAAATGAATTTACGTTAAAAATTTGCTTAAAATATAAGCGGATCGATGTAAAAGAGGGAAATCCGGCAGCACAAAGCGGCCGCTTCCATTGGAGGAAAGGCCCTCCATATGCTATAATTAAAGGCTTTAGATTCAACACCTTAGGCTTAGCCAAATTGGGCGTTGAATTGATAGTAGCACCAGATTGATTTAGGTGGATAGGACGTAACGAGGAAAGAACCGGCGCTCAGGTGATTCTGTCAGCGATTCAGGCTTATCAAAATTCAACGGACAGAGTACAGGCAGCTGCTGCACGCAAATCAGTGTAACCAATTGGTATTTAATTCCATGGCGAATGCAATGAAGAGACCAGCGAAACCCCTGACACTTTCTGTAAAAAATACGAAGCCGGCAGCGGCCAAGGGCAAAACAAGCAGTTCCTCTTCAAGCGCGCAATCCACCGTTAAAAAGACGGCAGTTTCACCCAAAACGGCAGTGAAGCCCGTTAGCAAGAAGGTAGTTTCTAAAGCAACTGCAACGACCACGAATGCATCAAGAGCTGTTGCAAAACCAGTATCTGTGAAATCGAAAGCCCCTGTGACAAACAAGAAACCACAACTCAAAGTCGTCAAATCATCCAAAAACGTAGCGGCAGCTCCAGTTAAAGCCGACGTCAGCGTGATGATTGGATCAGGCGTAAGTCAAACCACGGATGCCGCAACATTGGCGGCGATTGATACCTCCGGCTATATCTTGCCGTCGGTGAAGGTACCGGGACGTCGTGGCCGCAAGCCAAAAGAATTCCAGCCGGAAAACGACGAAGTCGCGGCACTCAATGCCGTCGAGCGCGCTGAACTGAAAGCGGTCGACAAGGCCAAGGCGAAAGATCGCAAAGCCAAGGAAAAGGCCTTGCTGAAAGACGCCTTCTCGTCCGACACCGAAGCTAGCGAAGAAGAACTCGAAGCCCGCCGTCAAAAGCTCAAGACCCTGATCAAGATGGGTAAAGAGCGCGGCTTCCTGACCTTCGCCGAAATCAACGATCACCTGCCTGAAAACATTATCGATCCGGAAGCCATCGAAGGCATCATCGGTACTTTCAGCGACATGGGTATCGCCGTTTCCGAACAGGCGCCTGACGCAGAGACTTTACTGCTGTCCGATAACGTTGCCACCGTCGCCAGCGACGACGATGCAGAGGCTGCGGCAGAAGCTGCGCTGTCTACCGTCGATTCAGACTTCGGCCGCACCACCGATCCGGTCCGCATGTACATGCGTGAAATGGGTTCGGTCGAACTGCTGACGCGCGAAGGCGAAATTGAAATCGCCAAGCGTATCGAAGACGGCTTGAAAGACATGATCCAGGCAATTTCCGCCTGCCCGACAACCATCGCAGAAATCCTGCTGGCTGCCGACAAGATCGGCAAGGACGAGATCAAGATTGACGAAATCGTCGATGGCCTGGTCGATCCTAACCAGACAGACGAAGCAGCAACCGCCAGTGCAGCAGTAGTTGCCACCGACGACGACAGCGAAGAAGACGAAGAAGAGGAAGAAGAAGCCGAAGAAGAAGATGACGCCAGCTCAACCTCTGGCGCTGCCGGCTTCTCGGCTGAACAACTTGAACAATTGAAGCGTGATGCACTCGGCAAGTTCGAGACCATCTCGACCCAGTTCGACAAGATGCGCAAGGCTTTCGAAAAAGAAGGCTACAACTCGAAGCCTTACGTCAAGGCACAGGAAATCATCTCGAATGAATTGCTGGGGATTCGCTTTACCGCCAAAGTCGTCGAAAAATTGTGCGACACCCTGCGCGGTCAGGTCGATGAAGTACGTCAGATCGAGCGCCAGATCCTTGATGTCGCGGTGAACAAGTGTGGCATGCCGCGCCCGCATTTCATCAAGGTTTTTCCAGGTAACGAAACCAATCTCGACTGGGTCGACGGTGAAGTCAACGGCAACCATGCATACAGCACCGTGCTCGGCCGTAACGTACCGGCTGTGAAAGAGTTGCAGCAACGCCTGATCGACTTGCAAGCACGCGTCGTGTTGCCATTGCCTGATCTGCGCGGCATCAACAAGAAGATGGGCGCCGGTGAACGGAAAGCCCGGATGGCCAAGCGCGAGATGACCGAAGCCAACTTGCGGCTGGTGATCTCGATCGCCAAAAAATACACCAACCGTGGTTTGCAATTCCTGGATCTGATCCAGGAAGGTAATATCGGTTTGATGAAAGCGGTCGACAAGTTCGAATATCGCCGCGGCTATAAATTCTCGACCTATGCAACATGGTGGATCCGTCAGGCCATCACCCGTTCGATCGCCGATCAGGCCCGCACCATCCGTATTCCGGTGCACATGATCGAAACGATCAACAAGATGAACCGCATCTCGCGCCAGATCTTGCAGGAAACCGGCGCCGAACCGGATCCAGCGACTCTCGCGATCAAGATGGAAATGCCGGAAGACAAAATCCGCAAGATCATGAAGATCGCCAAAGAGCCGATTTCGATGGAAACACCGATCGGCGACGACGACGATTCCCACCTGGGCGATTTCATCGAGGATAACAACACGCTGGCACCGGCGGATGCAGCTCTGCATGCATCGATGCGCGGTGTGGTGAAAGATATCCTGGACTCGCTGACCCCACGTGAAGCGAAGGTATTGCGGATGCGTTTCGGGATTGAAATGTCGACCGACCATACATTGGAAGAAGTCGGCAAGCAATTCGACGTGACGCGTGAGCGGATTCGTCAAATAGAAGCTAAAGCGCTGCGCAAGCTGCGCCATCCATCGCGTTCCGACAAGCTGAAGAGCTTCCTCGAAGGTAATTAAGGTTAATCGTGAGTCATTCAGCGTTTTTTGAATGCATTTTCAATGATTCACGATAATTCAACTACCTTTCATTCAGGTATTTTTCTATAATACGGGATTGATTTTAAGATGCTGTAGTGCGGTTAAGCGGATATGTCTTCCGCAGACGCCGTAAGCACGACAACTACAGCGCCCTGAGGAATTGGGCCCCTAGCTCATGCTTGGTTAGAGCAGCGGACTCATAATCCGTTGGTGCCCAGTTCGACTCTGGGGGGGCCCACCAAGACTGATGCGGGCTGCATGATATTTCATGCAGCCCGCATTTTCTTTTGGTGGGGATTTTTTTGACCAATTCGGTCAATTGCCGACCTTAAAGACTCCGTTGCCAGGTGCGCGTAACGCTGAGTACTGGCGGACGTTAGATAGCCCCTTGTCGTCACTGCTCATGGCGCTCGCCACATTCGGCGCCGGATTCGTCATGCTTTTTCGAAAAGCGGGAATGAACCAAGTGGGATTTACAACACTGCGACGACGATCGATTGATGCACGCAAAGGCAGCTAATGGACGAATGCCTACAACCCCCTGACATTTCAGAGTCCGCAGCACTTTACGCCGGACATCTTTACCAATTACAATCACGCACGAAATTTCCACAAAGAAACATTTAGCTTTACCTGAATCATTGCAAGGCAAGGCATCTCAGGAAGTCGAGCCGTCCTATCTCTTTAGCCCAAAGGCAGCGTGTTTTAATGAAAAACAATAAGAAGCTTCTTGCTCTCGTTTTAGTCGGCACTATCCTGAGCCAGTCCGGTTGCGGTGGTGGCGGCGGATCAGGCGACAGTGCAGGAACTGCACCGACATCGATTGCAGCCCCGGCGCCCGTGGCCGCTGTAAGCATCAGCGCGCTGTCAAGCCCTAGCGCATCTGCCGGCGCCACCTTGACGATCACCGGAACCGGCTTTCAGAAAGTAACCACCGTTACCATCGGCTCGGCGACAGTCGCTTTCACAATCGTCAGCGATACGCAAATTACGATTACGATTCCTGTCGTTGCGGTGAGCGGGGCCGTCACATTGTCCGGTTCAGGATTTTCAGTGCAATCGGCGACCACGTTTACTTCCAGCCTGCCGTCACCGCTGGTAACAGGCGTGTCTACCGTCAACGTAGCCGCCGGCAGCAATTTCACTATTTACGGGACTAATCTTGATCGGGTTAGCGGTTATCAGATAGCGGGCGTCAATCTGACGATCGTCAATAGTTCCAGCACTTCGGCGACACTCGCCATGCCGGCCCAGGCGGTTTCGGGTGTGTTGACGCTGATCGTAAACGGCGCTCCGGTCAACAGCGGATATCAATTCAACGGCTATCAGCCGGCATCGATTGTGGCCGTGCTGCCGCAGCTCGGCATCGTTGGCAGCAGCGTCACGATTAGCGGCAGCGGCCTGGCAGCGGTAACCAACATCCTGTTCGCCAACGGTACGATTGCGTCGGTATCCAGCGCATCTAACAGCACCGTCACCTTTACCGTTCCGGCCGGCGCCGCTTCCGGCCCTCTGGCTGTGGTTGACCGCTATCAGGAAGTCCACAGCGCAGCAGTCTTCTCCGTAGTGCCGGCTGTCACCGTGACCGCACTGCTCAGCTCCACAAGCGGCGCCACGACGGTACTGACGGTTACCGGAACAAACCTGAATACCGTCACTGCGGCCAAAGTCGGCAATTCGAGCGCGACCATCGTCAGCAGCAGCGCTACCCAGATCGTGCTGAACGTAAAACTTGGCGCCAGCGGCACCGTGATGCTGACAGCGCCGGGCCAGGCGGCCGTCAATGCCGGCACCATCGATAGCACAGGCGGCGTCGGGCTATGGATCAGCAGCATCGACTTTGCAAATGTGTTCGACAAAAATTCCACCGACCCGACGCTGCGCCTGACGCCTGGGCGCCCTGCCCTGGTACGTGCAACGGTTCTCGCACCGGCAGCCGGCACCAAGAGCCCGGTAGTAAATTTGTCAGTCAGCAGCAGCACCGGTGCGACATTAGGCGTACTGACGATGAGCGGACCGGCCAATCTGCCTACCGCGCAAGATGACTACAGCCTGAATAACAGCTTCAATGCAGTCCTGCCTGCGGCCTGGGTACAACCCGGCGTCAAAGTCGGCATCAGAGTAGCGGCTGGCGCCAACAGCAGCCCGGCTAGCCAGGACGTATCGCCTGCCGTCGGTGCGCCGACCAGCCTGCGCGTCGTTCTGGTGCCGCTTACGGTCGGAAGCGCCACCGGCGTGTTGCCACCGGCACTGTCAGACGTCCGGGCAGCATTGGCACGCGTCTATCCCTATGCAAACGGCAATATCGTGGTGCAGCAACGCTCACCTCTGGTGATCAGCGGCGCCACTAACACTGCCGGCATGAATTGGTCAAGCGCATTAGGACAACTGGAAAGTGCGCGCCGGACCGAAGCTCCGACCGCCTTTTACTATGGTTTTGTCCCGATGTATGCGCCGACCCCTTCGTCATTTATCGCGGGCCTCGGTTATTTAGGTACCACAGCTCAAAGCAGCGGTTCTCCAGTATCAGCAATTGGTCTGGACTGGACCAGCAGCGCCGGCCAAGGCGATCCGTTCGATAATAAATGGCCGCAGTGGCAAGCAATCATGGTGCATGAGATGGGGCATAACCATTCCTTGATGCATGCTCCCTGCGGCGGCGCAGCCAATCCGGATCCGGCCTACCCCAACGCCACCGCCGACCTCAGTTCACTGGCGGTCTACAACAGCCCCTATAACAGCGACACGCAGGTAGGTGTATTAAGCGCGCCGCTGACGCCAAGCAACACGCAAATGAAAGATGTCATGGGTTATTGCGGCGGCACATGGTTCTCTGATTTCAGTTACATCCGGGCGCAGCAGTTTGCCGAGTCGCGCACCGCCGCCATTCCGCAACCCCTGGTTCTTGCTACTGCCGCTAGCATAGCAACGCCAACGCCTGACGGTTATCTGACCATATCGGGTGAATTAACTGCCCATGGCGTGCTGCTGCACCCTGCATCAGCGTCGGCTGCCAAGACGGGAATCGATACCGCGACAGCCAGGTCGATCCATGAATTACGTCTGCATACAGTCAGCGGCCAGACTTACAAACTACCGTTCGAACCGGTCAGTGTGGCCGATGCCGCAGATGCAACCAGCCACTTTTGGGTCAGCTTGCCCAATCCGGGAGAGATCGCGTCTATCGAGGTTTTGCGCAACGGGCAATTGCAAGCCATGCAGCAGCCTAAGCAAGCGCAAAGCCTGAAAATCGCAAGCCAGTCTGCAACCGCCGGCAGTGCTCAGGCGATGGCATCATCGGTCAGCTGGGCAACCTTGAACGGGCGCCTGGCAATCACCTGGAACGCAACCCTGGAACCATTCTTGTCGGTGATCTACGTCTCCCCTGCAGGCGTCAAGACTGTGCTTGGCGGTGGCCTGGAAAGTGGCAAGGCGTCATTTGATATTAAAGACTTGCCAAGCGGCGGCCGTTTCGATCTCAGCTTGTCATCGCCAATACAAGCGCGCCTGGTTAGTTTCCCGCATTAAAGCGATATGACCGGACGGCGCCACGCGGTCCGGTCAGTTAGCAACCCGTGGCATCAATTCAATGCAGCTGCTGCCCCGGGGTCAACACATCCCGACGTGGCGCCTGCTTGAACAGCGACAAGATAAGGTCAACTGCTGCCCCATTGAACGCGGCATATAGCGCAGCCTGTTTTTCACCCCATGCATCCCAGCGCCGCCATAGCTGCCACTGCTGCTGACGCATCTGTTTCTCCCAGGCGGCATCCAGAGCTTGTTCATGCCGGATCCAGTCTTTCAATTCTGCGGTTTGCTGTGGGGGCGGGCGCGGACCCAGGATTTGTTCCGTGCTCACACAAAATGCACCATACAAATCATCCATCTGGCGCTGTTCGCTGTCAGTCCAGAAATCAGACCGCGCTTGCTCTCCGGCAAAATACGCCACGGCGCCACACAGCCGTCCCATTTGCTCGACGTCAATCCTCTGCAAAGGAGTTGCGAAAGAGGCGAACAAATCCTCCAGGTGCCGGCCGTCCTCTTCGTCTGCAGCGCCTGTCTCTATAGGGGTATCCGGTGCAAGAACGGGCCACTCGCTGTCGTCAATCGCCAAGCCGGCAAGTTCTTTGTCGTGCAATACTTTAAGTCGCGCCGCCACACCCTTCAATGGTTCCGTAGCGCAATATTGAGCTATACCCCATTGCGTATCGTGCAGCAGCCAATGGGCGTAACGTTGCGAGGCTGGGCCGAGATCCACCCCTACAGGGATGGCTTCGATCAGGTCGATTGCCTGCGCGCGCGCGCTGATTTTTCCTTCCGACTGGCGCAGCCAGCATAGTACGTCAATCACCACGGCAAGCGTCTCGGGCACGCCAAGTTCGTCACTAAAGCGGTGTTTGCCCCCTGCTGCGCAATCAGAGGGTTGGTTGTCCGGGCCGAGCTCGCCCTCGCGCAAACGCGCCAGGCAACGCTCCTTCTGCCCGGGATCCGCCGCGAAGCTGATCCAGCCATTCGCTATCGTGTGTGTTCCGAGTGAAGTCATACGCGATGAGTTCTTCTCATCCATATCATCCCCTTGGTCGCCCCTGCCATCTTTACCACGCTAAGTATGCTCGCAGTTCTGACAACGCACTACTGCCAGGTACGAAACACCTGATGCTTTTTCGGTTAATATCACCTACTTTGATTTCAGGACGTCCTGCCAACCTCGTCGGGCTTCCTTCGCTCCAGGCAGCGGATCCGGCTTATGTCGATCGGAACCCTGCCGTATCGTGATTAGCATAAGCCTCCGGATTACCGGACATCGATTTTTCGTTGAATTTGAGTATGCATATAGCAGTTTTCAGTTGGTTCGGATGGTCTTTACTGTGGTTTACCCCTTTGCTTGTACGCGTGTTCAAAGCGCGCCGATCAGGGATAAACCCGCTCCGCGGCCCAGGATCGATCCGTTTGTGGCTGGGTACGTTCCTGTTACTTTGCAGCAGTAGTGCATTGGAAGCCATGCTGCGCACACATGAATCGACGCCGCCCGATGGCGTTCGGCTGGGCTACGCACTGGCACAGGGTTGCATGGCCGTGCTGGGCACCTTCGGCAGTGTGCTGGTGTTGATGGCAATCGGCGTCCTTGCGCTCTCATGGCTATTCGGGAGTGAATGGTTGAAATCGTTCGCGCAAAAAACCGCCCTGTTGCAACGATTTTTCCCGCCAAACAAACAGCAGTCCGATGCCTCGCGCGAACAGCGGATAGCGCCCGTCGTCACACCTGCCCACTCCGCATCCTGGCCGGCAAGATCGCGCGAAAGTATCGCGGTGCCGCCGCGCAGCAGGAAATCCTGGCAATTGCCTTCAAGCGCCGATCTGCCTGAAATTCCTGGCAGAAAACAAAGGCAACAAACACTCCCGGCCAAGCGAATTGAGGTGAAAGCCAGCGCCAGAAGCATGGCGGAATGGGCCACGGTTGAACAGATCATTCCGACGCCGGCAATGCGGGCGCGCGCGCATATGGCGCAGCAGGCACGGAACGCAAGCACAGCGCGCAAAGACGCGATGCACATGCGCCAGACTGAACGAATCCAGAGTCGCGGTGCGCCGCAGACAACAACCATCAGCACACGTCCCGGCCCCGCTTCTAGCTATACTTCTAGCCATACTCCTGCTTCAATGACAGCGGCGCCCGTCACTTCGATATCAGGTACAACATTTCCCGATCGGCCGGTAACGCTTCCGAGCGAACCGGGCGGCATGCCAAATACGGTAGCTCCGACGCCCGCGGCAGCGATATCGCCGCTTGCTGCCGGTACCCCGATTTCCCCAATCAATATCATCCATCAGGAAGCAGTCACATCCGGTTCTGCAGCGGCAAGCCCGCAGCTTCGCGCGGTACCGGTTGCATCACCTGAGATTACGCCCGCCTGTCCTGTTGCAGATAAAGTGGACGCCGTTGTTGTGCAAACCGTATTGCAACCATCGATTTCAAGCGAAGTGCCGGCACTGCCGACGAACGTTAGCCATAGCGATAACGAAGCTGATTTCTCGTTCCGCCCGCTACACGAAGTGCGCATTGATTTGCCCGGGCTCGACTTGCTGGATCCTGCCGTCAACGAACTGATCGACATTCCGCTTGAACGCCTGGCCGAAACCGGCTTGCTGATCGAGCAGCGCCTGAAGGAATTCAAAGTACCGGTGACCGTGCTGGGTGCCGACGCCGGGCCGGTGATTACACGCTTCGAGGTAGAGCCGGCGCTTGGTGTGCGCGGCAGCCAGATTGTCGGCCTGATGAAGGATTTGTCGCGCGCATTGGGCCTGACGTCTATCCGGGTGGTGGAAACCATTCCCGGCAAAACCTGCATGGGTCTTGAGTTACCCAATCCAAAGCGGCAGATGATCCGCCTGTCGGAAATACTGGAGTCGCCAGCCTATCAGGATTCCGCATCGCACTTGACGCTAGCCCTGGGTAAAGACATCACCGGCGCTCCGGTGGTAGCCGATCTGGCGCGGGCGCCGCATATGCTGGTGGCCGGCACGACCGGTTCCGGTAAATCGGTGGCCATCAATGCAATGATTTTGTCGCTGTTGTATAAAGCAACACCGGAAGAAGTGCGCCTTATCATGATCGATCCCAAGATGCTGGAGCTCTCGGTATACGAGGGCATTCCACATCTGCTGGCGCCGGTGGTCACCGACATGAAACTGGCCTCCAATGCGCTGACCTGGTGCGTGGCCGAGATGGATAAACGTTACCGTCTCATGTCTGCACTCGGCGTGCGTAACGTGGCAGGATTCAATCAGAAGATCCGCGATGGCGAAATGCGCGGCAAGAAAGTCAGCAATCCGTTCTCGCTTACTCCGGACGCACCCGAACCACTGTCTACCCTGCCGCTGATCGTCGTGATCATCGACGAGCTGGCGGATCTGATGATGGTAACTGGCAAGAAGATCGAAGAACTGATCGCGCGCCTGGCACAGAAAGCCCGGGCGGCTGGCATTCACTTGATTTTGGCTACGCAACGCCCTTCGGTAGATGTCATCACCGGACTGATCAAAGCCAATATCCCTACCCGGGTGGCGTTCCAGGTATCGTCGAAAATCGATTCCAGGACCATCCTCGACCAGATGGGCGCCGAAGCCCTGCTCGGCCACGGCGACATGCTTTTCCTGCCGCCAGGGTCCGGCTACCCGCAGCGGGTTCATGGGGCCTTTGTCTCGGATGCAGAAGTGCATCGGGTAGTCGAGCACTTGAAACAGTTTGGTGAACCTGAATACGAAGAAGCGATTTTAGCCGGCGTGCCTGCCGAGGGTGCCGGCACAGACCTGCTCGGTGATAACCAGGATGTCGAGGCCGATCCGCTGTACGACGAAGCCGTGGCTTTCGTCGTGCGCACCCGGCGTGCCTCGATTTCATCGGTACAACGGCAGTTCCGCGTCGGCTACAATCGTGCGGCCCGCCTGGTGGAACAGATGGAAGCCGCCGGGATTGTTTCTTCAGTAGCTACCAACGGCAGTCGTGAAGTACTGACGCCGGTGCAAGCGGAATAAATCAATCAAATTTGTAGCGCAGCCCCCAGCGACAGCACATTGTTACCCAAGCCGCCGTTGCCCAGCTGCGCATCGTAGTTGAGATACCAGCCCCAGCGCTTGTCCACCGCCGTAGTCAAGCCCAGTCCGACCCAGCCGGCATTGCGCGACAAGCCGATCCCCTGCACCGTAAAGCCCGCCGCCGGCGCACCCACATACGCCGCCCTGAAAGCCAGTCCGGCGTAGGGTGTCAGCCGGGCATCGGCGGATACGTCTGAGATCGCGTCTGAAGTTGCGCCTGGATTCAGGCGCCCACCCTGCCTCTATATAAACCGGGCGAAAAAAAAGCCTGGCAAGCCAGGCTGGGGATGAGGCGTATCTTCCGCCTCTGTCGCTACATCAGAAATGTTTTGTCAGAATTACACCAGGGTCAGGGTAACGTCGACATTGCCGCGCGTGGCGTTGGAATATGGGCAAACCTTGTGCGCCTTGTTGACCAGCGCTTCAGCTGCGCCGGCATCCATGCCCGGCAAGGAAATTTGCAATTCCACTGCGATGCCAAAGCCGCCAGGAATCACACCGATGCCGACCAGGCCGGTAATCGCCACGTCAGCTGGCAAAGTGATTTTTTCTTGCGCGGCGACGAATTTCATTGCACCGATGAAGCATGCAGAATAGCCCGCTGCAAACAATTGCTCAGGATTGGTGCCGACACCACCGGCGCCGCCCAATTCTTTTGGCGTCGTCAATTTAACGTCCAGCACATTGTCGGACGAGATAGCGCGGCCATCACGGCCACCGGTTGCTGTGGCTTGCGCTGTGTACAAGATATTTTCAACTGACATGATTATTTCCTTTAATGGCCGTTGGGGAAATCCTTTGGATCAGACCAGTCGGCCGTACTGACGATCCGGATTAAAAGATACAACATTAAAATGACGCAAGAATGAAACGTCAGGCATGACAAAACTTATACGCAATTATATTGCTCGCAACTTATATCAACTGCGAAATCATGCCTCTATCTTCAAGCAATATTACCTGCCATCGCAGCACGTAACCGCTGCAACTCCTTGGTCAGGGCATTCAATTCATCCAGCGAACATTCGGCACTGCAACTCACTTGCTGCGGTATCACCTGTGCTTGCTGACGAAGATTTTTACCCGCAGCGGTCAAGCTGACGATTACCTGACGCTCGTCGTGGGAGGCGCGTTGGCGGCGTAAAAACCCGCTGCTTTCCAGGCGTTTGAGTAGCGGCGTCAAGGTGCCGGAATCCAGGTACAGGCGCTCGCCCAAGGCCGACACGGTCAACTCGTCGCGCTCCCACAAGGTCAGCAGCACCAGGTACTGCGGATACGTCAGGCCCAATTTCTGCAACAGCGGCTTGTAAATCTTGGTCATGGTCAGCGATGCCGAATACAACGCAAAGCACAACTGATTATCCAGCAGCAGGCTTTCCGGCCCGAATGACTCGGACGGGATGCTTGCGGTTGGTTGTTTGCTGGTTTCCATTAATTGAATATTACATAGCTCGAAATTAAATTGCAAGCAATCTAGTTTGCATTTATAACTATCGCCGGGATTGCTATCAGCTATGCCCGGCGACTTGCGCTCGCTCATCGCCCCACTTACACGCTCATATTACCCAAGGTGCTGGCCCGATAAGCCGCGACGAAGGTATCGAAATCACCGGTCTGGCTACGTTCCAGGCTCTCCTGTTCGGACAGCGACGTGGCGGCCAGGGTGTCGAAATAATTGCGTTCCTCCGGGCTCGGAGGATGCGCCAGGAAATAAGCCGCATGTGCCTTGCTTTGGCGCAGTGCGAAGCTGGCAAACGATTCCTTGTTCTGCTGCAGGATAGACAACACTTGCGCCGATGGTGTCAGTTCAACCTGATCCAGCTTGAGGCTTTGTTTTGCCAGCGACGCGGCATGGGCGCCATCGCTGCGTTGGGCGTCGAGCAAGACCGCAGCCGCGCCGATCCGCTCCAGCAATTCCTTGCCCCAGACTTGCAAGCCGACCGGATTGCCGTCACGCCGCAATTGCAATCCGGGACGCCGTCCCTCTTTCACCGCACGCGAGAAATTCTCGGTGTTTTCCAGGCTCTCCTCGTCACTGGTCAGCGGGCTGTCATCCAGTGCGCAGAACAACAGGAAAGCGTCGAGGAAGCGCGAAGTTTCCAGGTTGATGCCCATCGGCTCGAATGGATCGATGTCCATGCAACGTACTTCGATGTATTGCACGCCGCGCGCCGAGAGCGCCTGGATCGGCCGTTCACCGGAATTGATCACGCGTTTCGGCCGGATCGTCGAGTAGTACTCGTTTTCGATCTGCAGGATATTGGTATTGATTTGCACCCACTCGCCGTCGCGATGGGTGCCGATTGCTTCATACGGCGGGTAAGGCTGGCTGACCGCCCGTGCCAGGCTCTTGATGTAGCTGTCGAGGCTGTTGAACTGCGGCGTCAGGCGAGCCTGGGCTTCGCTGGTGTAACCGAGGTCGCTCATGCGCAGGCTGGTGGCGTACGGCAGGTACAAGGTATCTTTGTCCAGTTGCTCCAGGCGATGCTGGCGGCCGTCGAGGAAACAGGTCGACAGGGCCGGCGATGCACCGAACAGATACATCAGCAGCCAGCTGTAGCGGCGAAAATTGCGCACCGTCGCGATATAACTTTCCGATTGAAAATGCACCGCCGTACCATTGGCGCCCTCAGCTTCCTGCAAGACCTGCCACAGCCCTTCCGCCAGCGAATAGTTGTAATGGATGCCGGCGATGCATTGCATGCGCTTGCCGTAACGCAGCGCCAGGCCACGCCGGTAGACGTGCTTCAGCATGCCCATGTGCGATGTGCCGTACCAGGCGATCGGAATCTGCTCTTCCGCCGGCAGATGGGCCGGCATCGACTGGCTCCAGAGTAATTCATCGCCCAGCTTCGAATAGACGAACCGATGGATCACATCCAGCTCGGCCAGCGCCGTTGCGATGTCGTGCTCGGCGGGAGTAATGAATTCAAGAAGCGATTCCGAATAATCGGTCGTGATCTGCGGCTGCGTCAGCGCCGAGCCCAGCGCGCGCGGATGCGGTGTCAGGGCCAGCCGGCCGTTGCCGTCAACCCGCAATGTTTCTCTCTCGATGCCGCGCAAACCCTGGCCTAGCAAGCCGCGATGCTGCTCTTGCCCTAGCAGCGCCAGCCGGCGAGTGTAATGATCAGTCAATTCAGCATCCTTTGTTGTCAAATTCATCATCTTGGGCTCTTTGGCCTTTGGTGATTTCATGATTTCGTGATTTTTGATTTCGCGACGTTATTGCTGCCCGTAACTCGGGTCGTAGAAGGCGAGAATAGCCGAAAATGAAAGAACGCGTTGGATGTCGCCCGGAGCACAATCGGCAGGTGAAAATCGCACTGGCCTCTAGCTTGCCCACACTGTATTTTATCAAATAGGCAATCCTCGGTAAATTTGCAAGAATCCGCAAGGAACTCGCTGTCGGTGCAAACTTATGGGGGCGCACCCCTTATAATCCTGCTTTGCTTTCAATTTTCACGCCACCACTATGCCAGCTCAACTGATTGACGGAAACCTCCTTTCAAAACAACTGCGCGCCGATGTCGCCAAGCGCGCCGCCGCACTGACCGCACAGGGCAAGCAGCCTGGCCTGGCGGTGATCCTGGTCGGCGACAGCCCGGCTTCGCAGGTGTATGTGCGCAACAAGGTCAAGGCCTGCGAAGACAACGGTTTGTATTCGGTGCTGGAGAAATACGATGCGGACCTGACCGAAGCGGCCCTGCTGGCGCGTATCGATGCCTTGAATCACGATCCGAAAATCAACGGCATCCTGGTGCAATTGCCGTTGCCGGCCCACATCGACGCCCACAAGGTGATCGAAGCCATCGCCGCTGAAAAAGACGTTGACGGCTTCCATATCAGCAACGCCGGCCTGTTGATGACTGGCCAGCCGCTGTTCCGCCCGTGTACGCCTTACGGCGTGATGAAAATGCTGGAATCGGTCAACTTCCCGGTGCGCGGCGCCCATGCTGTAGTCGTCGGCGCCTCGAATATCGTCGGCAAGCCGCAAGCCATGCTGCTGTTGCAAGCTGGCGCCACTGTCACTATCTGTAATTCGAAGACGCGCGACCTCGGGCTGCATACCCGCATGGCCGATATCCTGGTGGTGGCTACCGGTAAACGCAATATCGTTACCGCCGACATGGTCAAGCCCGGCGCGGCCGTAATCGACGTCGGCATGAACCGCGACGATAACGGCAAGCTGTGCGGCGATGTCGATTTCGACAACGCCAAGGAAGTCGCCGGTTACATCACCCCGGTTCCAGGCGGCGTCGGTCCGATGACCATCACCATGTTGTTGGTCAACACCATCGAAGCCGCAGAAAGAATGTAATTGCAATGACATCTACCGCTATCAACGCCAGCAATCCCCTGCTCGACTTTACCGGCCTGGCCAAGTTCGACAAAATCACGCCAGCCGACATCACGCCGGCGATTGTCGCGCTGCTCAAGCAGGCGCATACCGTTGTCGCCCTGCTGGAAGCGTCGACCGATGCCGTCACCTGGGACAACTTTGTCGTCCCGCTGGAGCACGTGACCGAAAAATTAGGCCGGGCGTGGGGCATTGTCAGCCATTTGAATGCGGTAGCGGATACACCTGAATTGCGTGCCGCGTACAACGAAAACCAGCCGAAACTGATCGAGTTCTGGACTGCACTGGCGCAAAACCTGGCCTTGTTCGATAAGTACAAAGCCATCAAGAACAACCTCGATTTCGCCGACCTGTCGGCGGCGCGGCGCAAGATAGTCAACAACGCGCTACGCGATTTCAGGCTGGGCGGTGCAGAACTGCCACCGGCCAAGAAGACCCGTTTCGCCGAAATCCAGGAAAAACACGCAGCCCTCACCACCAGGTTTTCGGAAAACATTCTCGACGCCACCAACGCCTACGGCTTGTTTGTCAGCGACGAGGCCGAATTGGCAGGCCTGCCGGACGACGTGCGCCAGGCCGCGCGCGCCGCTGCCGAGCAGGATGGCAAGCCCGGGTATAAATTTACGCTGCACTTCCCGTCTTATTTTCCGATCCTGCAATATGCGGACAACCGCGCCTTGCGTGAAAAAATCTACCGCGCCAATGCGACCAAGGCATCCGAACTGGGTGAAAAGCCGGAATGGGACAACAGCGCCAACATTGTCGAGATCCTGCGCTTGCGCAATGAAGAAGCGAAACTGCTGGGCTTCAAGAATTATGCCGAGCTGTCGCTGGTGCCTAAGATGGCAAAGACGCCTGCCGAGGTGATGCATTTTCTGGAAGACCTGGGCCAGCGCGCGCGCCCGTTTGCAGAGCAGGATCTGGCCGAGCTGCGCGCCTTCGCCGCAGAACAGCTGGGGCTGGCCTCGCTGGAAGCCTGGGACCTGGCCTATACCGCCGAAAAACTGCGCGAGCAGCGCTACGCTTTTTCCGAGCAAGAAGTGAAACAGTATTTCCCGGAACCGGTGGTGGTCGCAGGCTTGTTCCAACTGGTGCAGAAATTGTTTTCCGTCGACATCAGCGCCGACCAGGCCGCGGTGTGGCATCCGGACGTCAAGTTTTTCCGGATTCAAAAAGACGGCAAGCTGATCGGCCAGTTCTATCTGGACCTGTATGCCCGCAACGGCAAGCGTGGCGGCGCATGGATGGACGATGCACGCGCCCGGCGCCGCCTTGGCAGCGAAATACAGACCCCGATTGCTTACCTGACCTGTAATTTCACCGCCCCGGCAGTGGTTGACGGCGTCGCCAAACCGGCTTTGTTTACGCATGACGAAGTGATCACCCTGTTCCACGAATTCGGCCACGGCTTGCATCACATGCTGACCCGGGTTGACGAGATCGGCGTGTCCGGCATTTCCGGCGTCGAATGGGATGCGGTCGAATTGCCTTCGCAGTTCATGGAAAACTTTTGCTGGGAATGGGAAGTCTTGCAGCACATGACATCCGAGGCGGAAAGCGGCGAGCCCTTGCCGCGTGCGCTGTACGACAAGATGATCGCCGCCAAGAATTTCCAGTCGGGCCTGCAAACCCTGCGCCAGGTTGAGTTTTCGTTGTTCGACATGCGCTTGCATGACGATTATGATCCGTATGGCAGCCAAAGCGTGCAAGACGTAATCAACCAGGTACGCGCCGGGATCGCGGTCATCAACCCGCCGCCGTTCAATCGCTTCCAGCATTCTTTCGGCCACATTTTCGCCGGTGGCTACGCCGCCGGTTATTACAGTTACAAGTGGGCTGAAGTATTGTCGGCCGATGCGTATAGCGCGTTTGAAGAAGCGGCTTCGCACGGCGGGAATGTGGTGTCGGCCGAGACCGGCAGAAAATTCCACGACGAAATCCTGGCCGTCGGCGGCTCGCGTCCGGCGCTGGAATCTTTCAAGGCATTCCGCGGACGCGAACCAAGCATCGACGCCCTGCTGCGGCATAGCGGCATGGCGGCATAACAACCATAGGCACAGTACAAATACAGTACGGACGCAGGTAAACCTTCGCCGCAGGTCGGCGATTCTTACAACGAGGGGAAGAGGATGAAGGTTGGGATGAAATTCGCTGCAATGTTTTTTCTGCTGATGTCGGCCGCTAGCGTACAGGCGCAACTGTATAAATCCACCGGCCCGGATGGCAAGGTCACTTATAGTGATACACCGCCGGCCGCCGGCAAGGCGATAGCGCAAAAAACCGTTGCCGGCAGTGGTGGCGACAGTAGCGACGGCCTGCCATATGAACTGGCGCTGGCGGTGAAAAACCATCCTGTCACCCTGTATAGTGCGGAAAAATGCATCCCCTGCGACGATGGCCGCAAAATGCTGAACGAACGCGGCATTCCGTTCAGCGAAAAAACCGTGAAGAGCAATGAAGACATTGCTGCGTTACACAAGATCACGAAGGGCGACCAGCTGCCCGTGCTGACCGTTGGCGGCAACCAGGAAAGCGCCTTCTCTGCTGCAGCCTGGGGCACCGCGCTGACGGCAGCCGGCTACCCGGAAAGCAACCGTTTGCCAAAAACTTATCGCAATGCAGCGCCGGTAGCCGCCGCACCAGGCGCCGCCTCACCGGGTAAATCGGCAGCTCCGGCCATCGGCAGCACCACCAACAACAACGGCGACGCATTGCCGGCGGCAGGCAACGCGCCTCCCGGTTTCCGCTTTTAAGACATTGCCGCCCCACTATTATTACTCATGACGCAAATCGACTTTCACACCAATATCTCGGACAAATTTCTGTACACCTGCCGACTGGTGCGCAAAGCCCGCATGGCACAACGCCAGATCGTCATATTGAGCAGTAATGCCGAGGACCTGGCGACGCTTGACCAGGCGCTCTGGACATTCTCCGAGCACGACTTCCTGCCGCACGTCAGGGCCGGCGACCCTCTGGCGGCGCAAACCCCGGTGATCCTGGCCGCCGACGAAGAAACCGAGTGGCCGCATCACCAGATCCTGGTCAACCTGTCCGGCAGGACGCCACTGCATTTCGCCCGCTTCGAAAGAATGTTCGAAATCATCTCGCTGGCTGAAGAAGACAAGGCCGGCGGACGCGAGCGCTATCGTTTTTACCAGCAACGCGGCTATCCGCTGACCCACTTTGTTGCTGACAATGTTTGAGGAATCTGTAATGACCAACGGTAAACATGACGCCAATATCCCTTTATTGACCGAGGTCATTGTTCCGCTACCGACTTTGACCGACATTATAGAAACGCCGCCAGAGGCTATTGCCAGCGCTGCAGTATCAACATCGGCGTCGGCAATCGACGATGAAGACAGTTTCGACTTGCCCTCGCCCCGGCGGGAGATCACGCTGAGCCAGCATGACTGGGAACGGCTCGAGGCTGAGGTAAGGGAAAAAGTCTTGCAGCAGTTGCAGGACAGGATCGATTTCGTTATCGAGCAGCGTGTCCGCGACGGCTTGGCGGACGTGTTGCAGACTGCGGTGGAAGGGATGGCGGCGCAAATCAGAAGCGGCTTGCATCAGACCCTGGATGAAGTGATTTGCCGAGCAGTAAGCCTGGAATTAGTTAAATTAAAAAAAACAAACATTTGACGCAGTTTTTTTGATTTTCAATCACTATTTGCAATGCCGTAGATAAAAGTAAAAAAAATAGATCTCATTTTGATCGCCTAAAAAATCTATGTTTTCTTACAATAGCGCTATTGAAAAGCGGTAATTTTGTTTAAAAACGGTAGTTTTTGGAGATGAGATGAAAGTAATTGTATTGGGCGCCGGCGTTATCGGCACTAGCTCTGCCTGGTTCCTGAACAAGGAAGGTCACGATGTGACAGTGATCGAACGCCAGCCAGGTGCGGCGCAAGAGACCAGCTTTGCCAACGGCTGCCAGATTTCGGTATCGCATGCCGAGCCTTGGGCCAATCCGCAAGCACCGTTGAAAGTGTTGAAATGGCTAGGGCAGGAAGATGCGCCGTTGCTGTATCGCTTCCGTCCGGAATGGCTGCAATGGAAATGGGCGCTGAATTTCCTGCGTGAATGCACACCGGCACGCACCAACGACAATATCCGCCAAATCGTCGCCATCTGCGAATATAGCCGCCAGACCCTGCAAGCCGTACGCGCCGACACTGGCGTCGACTACGATTGCCTGACACGCGGCATCCTGCATTTCTATACCGACCAAAAAGAATTCGACATCTCGCTGCCGGCCGCGAAGCTGATGCGCGACCTGGGCTGCCCGCGCGACTCGATCAGCGCCGATGAAGTGGTAAAGATCGAACCTGCCCTGGCCAGCATCCGCGACAAAATCGTCGGCGGCGACTTTACCGCCACCGATGAATCCGGCGACGTCTATAAATTCACCTCGGGCCTGGCCGATAAAGCCGCCGAAGCGGGCGTAAATTTCCAGTACAACACCAGCGTCACCCGACTGATTACCGAAGGCAGCGGCGCCGGCGCCAAGATCACCGGAGTCGAAGTCATCAATGCCGACGGCCGTCACGAAGTACTGCATGCCGACGCTTTCGTGGTTGCCATGGGCAGCTTCTCGACACCGTTGCTGAAACCGCTGGGTATCGAACTGATGATCTATCCGGGTAAAGGTTATTCTGCCACCTATCAGATTACCAATTCGGAAGCCGCGCCAAGCGTCTCGCTGACCGACGACGGTTACAAACTGGTGGTGTCACGTCTGGGCGACCGCCTGCGGGTGGCCGGCACCTGCGAACTGAACGGCTACACGCGTGAACTCAACACCACTCGCTGCGAAGCGATCACACGTCGTACCCGCGAGCTGTTCCCGGACGGCTGCGACTACGACAATCCGGTTTACTGGACCGGCCTGCGCCCGATGACGCCATCCAACGTGCCGTATATCGGCAAGACCAGAATCAGCAACCTGTTCCTCAATACCGGCCATGGCACGCTCGGCTGGACCATGGGTTGCGGTTCCGGACGCGCCATCGCCGAGATCGTCTCGGGCCGCCGGCCGGAGGTCGATTTTGCCTTTACCGGCATGCCACGGCAGGCGCCGCAGCCATTGATTTTGCCGCGTCCTGTGCAGGCATGATTGCTGTCATGCCTGCTATGGCAAGGCAATGAGCACGCAATAAAAAAGACCGATGCTGGCGACAGCACCGGTCTTTTTTTTATCTGTTTTTTTTATCTGTGGCGATCGGCTGTGGCATGGCGCGGTTTTTGCGTATGTGTCTGCGGGAATCAGTCGCGCCGCTATTTTTGCTGCTAAGGCGCACTGTTCGAGTGCATCACTTGGCGATGCGCACCTCGACCGTTGCCGGCTTCTCGTCGAAGGCGACCCGTGTAACGAATTTGGCGCGTTTCATCGGAAAACGAGATTGGAAATGGCGGACATTGCCGGAACCCGAAATGACCCGGCGCACAAACTGATAATAGGCATCCATATCGATCACATGCACGACCAGGAAATAATCATAGTCGCCGGACACGAAATAGCATTGCATGACTTCCGCTTCCTTGTTCATGCGCAGCTCGAATTCCTGCATGTGTTCGTCTGACTGGTGATTCAGCGAGATTTCAAGGAACGCCAGCATGCCGTAACCGAGCGCGAACGGATCGACCAGGGAGACATCGCCGCTGATGATGCCGGCCTCGCGCAAATCGCGCAAGCGGCGCAGGCAGGTTGGCTGGGAAATGTGCGCTTTTTCGGCCAGGGTTCGGGTCGGCATTTGATTGTCGCGCTGCAGCAAGTTCAGCAGTTTGCGATCGACTTTGTCTAGGGTGTGTTGTTTGCTCATGCCAAGGGAATCAAGGGCTACTCCAGCTGTTTTAAGAATTCGCAAAAACCGCTATGCGAAGCGTTTTTTATGTTGTAACGTTGCTTTATTCGGATCAATCTGAATAAATAATAGAAAAGCAGCGGACGGTAGAACTGTAGTTAGATTGTTTTATTTTAAATCCTCAGGAGGATATTCATGCAGAACAAGATCAAAATGATTCCGTTGGCTGGCGCAATTGCAATGGCTTTCGCCTTTGCCGGCCCTGTTTCAGCTCAAGAAGTCGTCACCATCGGTCAAGTCAGCCCGCTTACAGGTCCTAACGCTCACATCGGCAAGGACAATGAAAACGGCGCTACGATGGCGATCGAGGAACTGAACGCCAAGGGCACCATGATCGGCGGTAAAAAAGTTACTTTCGTATTGGCTTCCGAGGATGATGCTTCCGATCCGAAACAAGGCACTGCAGTTGCGCAGAAGCTGGTGGACGCCAAGGTCAAGGGTGTTATCGGCCACATGAATTCCGGCACGACCATCCCGGCATCGAAGATCTATTACGATGCAGGCATTCCGCAAATCTCGCCATCCGCCACCAATCCTAAGTACACCCAGCAAGGCTTCAATACCGCGTTCCGCGTGGTGGCCAACGATGGCCAGCTGGGCGGCACCCTGGGCCGCTACGCTATCAACACGCTGAAGGCCAAGAACATCGCCGTGATCGATGACCGTACCGCGTACGGCCAAGGGGTTGCGGAAGAGTTCGCCAAGAGCGCCAAGAAGGCCGGCGGTACTATCGTCGCCACTCAGTTCACGACCGACAAGGCTACCGACTTCAACGCGATTCTGACCTCCATCAAGGCCAAGAATCCTGACCTGATCTTCTTCGGCGGTATGGATGCGGTCGGCGGCCCGATGCTGCGTCAAATGGACCAGCTCGGCATCAAAGCCAAATACATGGGCGGCGACGGCCTGTGCACCACTGAGCTGGCCAAGCTGGCCGGTGCAGGCTTGAAAGACGACCAGGTAGTCTGCGCCGAAGCTGGCGGTGTGCCAGATGCTGGCAAGGCAGCGCTGGAAGACTTCAAGGCCAAGTACCAAAAGAGATTCAACCAGGAAGTCGTGATCTACGCACCGTATGAATACGACGCGCTGATGACAATGGTTGACGCCATGCAAAAAGCCAAGTCGTCCGATCCGAAAAAATACCTGCCTGAACTGGCCAAGATTCACCATCAAGGCGTGACGGGCGTGATCTCGTTCGACCCTAAGGGCGACATCAAGGACGGTTCGCTGACTTTGTACACCTACAAGGATGGCAAACGCACTTTGCTGACAGTGACAAAATAATCGTCTCGCGCAGTATCCGGAAACGCCCCGTCTGACGGGGCGTTTTTTTTATTACACAATATTACGCATTTGCACGCATTAGTACGTGCCAAAGAATTTGCCGGCAGTTACGCGAAACGCGACTGCCGCTTATCTTCCCGCCAGCGCCGCCCCGCGCCAAATATCCTCGTTATCCCAGCTGCATTCCCCACCTCAGCCGTGAGGGTATTGTTTAAAACACAGGAAAAACCTATGCGAAGATTTTTTTCTGTTGTAATGTTTACATGTTCCGCTGAGCAAACAGCGGGAAATCTTTGCTTACTTAATCCTTAGGAGGAAACACGTGCAGATGAAGAATAAAATGTTACCGTTGGCTGCAGCAATCGCGATGGCCCTGGGCGCTGCCGGCTCGGCCTATGCCGAGGAACAAATCGTCAAGATCGGCCATGTCGGTCCGGTGACCGGCCCTTCGGCCCATCTCGGCAAAGACATGGAAAACGGCGCCAAGATGGCGATCGAAGAATTGAACGCCAAGGGCGTTACCCTGGGCGGCAAGAAAATCAAATTCGTCTTGCTGGCGGAAGATGATGCATCCGATCCCAAGCAAGGCACGGCCGCAGCGCAGAAACTGGTGGACGCCAAAATCGACGGCGTTATCGGCCACCTGAATTCGGGCACCACGATTCCGGCTTCCAAGATCTACTACGATGCCGGCATCCCGCAAATCTCGCCGGCTGCCACCAGCCCGAAATACACCCAGCAAGGTTTTAACAGCGTATTCCGCGTAGTCGCCAACGACGGCCAGCTGGGCGGCACGCTGGGACGTTATGCGGCCACCACGCTGAAAGCCAAGAATATCGCCGTGATCGACGATCGTACCGCTTACGGTCAAGGGGTTGCGCAGGAATTCGCCAAGGGCGCCAAAGCCGCTGGCGTGAATATCGTCGCGACCCAGTTCACCAACGACAAGGCGACCGACTTCAACGCCATCCTGACTTCCATCAAAGCCAAGAATCCGGATGTTATTTTCTTCGGCGGCATGGATGCGGTTGCCGGCCCGATGCTGCGCCAGATGAAACAGCTCGGCATCAAGGCCAAGTTCATGGGCGGCGACGGCATGTGTACTGCCGAACTGGGCAAACTGGGAGGCGATGGCGTGATCAATGACCAGGTAGTGTGCGCGGAAGCCGGCGGCGTCGAAGATTCGGGTAAAAAAGGCCTGGACGATTTCAAGGCGGCCTTCCAGAAGAAATACAACACTGAAGTCAAACTGTATGCGCCCTACTCGTACGACTCTGTGATGACCATGGTGGAAGCCATGCAAAAAGCCAACTCCGCCGATCCGAAAAAATATCTGCCGGAACTGGCGAAGATCCATCACAAGGGCGTGACCGGCATGGTCGCCTTCGATGCCAAGGGCGATATCAAGGACGGCACGTTGACCTTGTACACCTACAAGGACGGCAAGCGCACCTTGCTGGCGGTCACTAAATAAATAACATTCACCGGCTGTTTCATGGGGCGCCCCGGCCTTAGCGTCGGGGCGCTTTTTTATTTTTCCCCTGCTGCTCTGCACATTACACATATCATTCTGCGGAATTGACAAAAAAACATATAAAAGCGCTTTGCGAAGCTATTCATATGTTGTACCGTTTAACTCCGCGGACAGACCGAACTACCGATTGAAGTCGGCTGTCTAAAAAATTGCTTGCCATTAATCTATCAATTTATTAATTTCGCTGCAAATCCTCAGGAGGAAATCTGGTGCACAAAATGAAAATGATTCCGTTGACCGCTGCCATCGCATTGGCCGTGTCTGCAAGCGCTTATGCGCAGGAACAAGTGGTCAAGATCGCACACGTCGGCCCGATCACCGGCCCCATCGCCCACATCGGCAAAGACAATGAAAACGGCGCCAGGATGGCGATCGAAGAGTTGAACGCGAAAAGCATTACGCTGGACGGCAAGAAAACCAAATTCATGTTGATGGCGGAAGATGATGCATCCGATCCGAAACAAGCCACTGCAGTAGCGCAAAAACTGGTCGACGCCAAAGTGGCCGGCGTCATTGGCCACGTCAATTCGGGCACTTCGATTCCTGCGTCGAAAATTTATTACGATGCCGGCATCCCGCAAATTTCGCCTTCGACTACCAGCGCAAAGTATACCCAGCAAAATTTCAACACCACCTTCCGCGTAGTGGCTAGCGATGCCCAACTGGGTAGCGCCCTGGGCCGATATGCAGCCAAGACATTGCATGCCAAGACCGCAGCCGTGATTGACGACCGCACCGCCTATGGCCAGGGCCTGGCGGAAGAATTTACCAAAGCGGCCAAGGCGGCCGGCATGACCATCGTGTCCACCCAATACACCAACGACAAGGCGACCGACTTCAATGCGATCCTGACCTCGTTCAAGGCCAGGAAACCTGATATCGTGTTTTTCGGCGGACTGGATGCCGGCGGCGGCCCTATGCTGCGCCAGATGAAGCAGCTGGCCATCAATGCCAAATTCATGGGTGGCGACGCCATTTGCACTTCCGACCTGCCTAAACTGGCGGGCGACGGCATCGGCAACAATCAAGTGATTTGCGCCGAAGCCGGCGGCGTGGAAGAGTCCGCCCGGAAAGGCCTGGACGATTTCAAGACAGCCTACAAGCAAAAATATGGCAAGGACGTCGTGATCTATGCGCCGTACACCTACGATGCCTTGATGACCATGGCAGACGCGATGCAAAAAGCCAAGTCTGCCGATCCGAAAAAATACCTGCCGGAGCTGGCCAAGATTCACCACAAGGGCGTGACCGGCATGATCTCGTTTGACGCCAAGGGCGACATCAAGGACGGCACGATCACTTTATATACCTACAGGGATGGCCAGCGTACCCAGCTGGCAGTAACGAAGTAACTGCGTCGCAGGGTGGGCACGCCTTTGTGCCCGCCCACCTATTCCGAGATACAAGTTAAAGAGCGTTCCGGTTTGCCTGGACGCTTTTTTTATTAGACTTCCAGCCATAAAAAAAGGCGCTCATCTGAGCGCCCTGTTAGCGGCATGGCCTGCGCTATTACTTCAGCGACAAAATCCATTTCACCAGCGTATGCGCTTCGGCTTCGCTCACTTGTGGATTGGCCGGCATCGGGATCGCACCCCAGGTACCTGTGCTGCCTTTCAACACTTTTTGCACCAGCATGTCTTCAGCGCCTTTTTGACCGGCGAATTTCGCTGCAACGTCCTTGTACGCAGGACCGACCACCTTGTTAGTTACCGAGTGGCACGCCAGACAGTTCTTGGCTTTTGCCAGATCCAGACCGGCGTCCGCCAGGGCGGAACCTGAGGCCATTGCACCAAGCACTGCACAGATCAACAAACGTTTCATTCTTATCTCCGTCAAAAAAATGTGACACCATTTTACCTGCCCGCCTGCATTGTCTCATATCTCGGAAACACCTACATACATCTGAAATTCAACATATCAGACCGACATCCGTTGACCACAGGCATCTTTCGCCCTATCCTTTCCGCATAGAAAAGGGAAAGCCATGCCACTGATTATTCTTATCGTTTCACTAATAGCGTTAAAATACTTCGAGATCGGTCCGTTTGACGGCATATCGTGGTGGTGGATCGCTGGCCTGATGGCGGTCGCCTTTATCTGGTTTGAGTTCCTGGAGCGGATGCTCGGCCTGGACAAGCGCAAAGCGCACGAAGCAATCGAAAAGACCAGGCAGGAACGGGTCAAGAAGACCTTTGAGAACCATAAAGGCCGGGGCCGCTGAAATACGCAGGAAGACATCGTTATGCAACACCAAAAGCCGGTACTTCTCCGGCTTTTTTATTAGTTACGGGCTTTTGACGACGAATGTTCGACGACGAATTTAAGAAGAATATATGAATATCGAGCTGCGACAACTGCGCTATTTCGTGGCGGTTGCCGAAGAAAAGCATTTCGGCCGCGCCGCACTGCGGCTGCACATGACGCAGCCGCCGTTATCGCAAGCCATCCAGGCGCTCGAAGCCAACCTTGGCACGCCACTGTTTGCACGCACCAAACGCAGCGTGGCGCTGACACCGGCCGGGCTGGCGCTGCTGCCTGAGGCGCAACGCCTGTTGCAACAGGCCGCCACCCTGCCCGACCTGGTGCGGCGTGCGGCTTCCGGTGAATCCGGTTTGCTTACGCTGTCGTTTGTCTCTACTGCCGATTACAGTATCTTGCCACCGCTGCTGCGGGCCTTCCGTGAAGCCTATCCGCAAGTGCAGATCGATTTGCAGGAAGCCACCAGCGATCTCCAGCTGGCGCAATTGATGGAAGGCAGGATCGATGCCGGCCTGCTGATCCCGCCCTTGCCGGACAAGGCCAAGCTGGCGCTGGATTACCAGCCGGTGTTATCGGAGCCGCTGATCCTGGCGGCGCCCAGCGGGCTCAAAATTTTGCGGACCAAGGGCAAGATCGCGTTGAGCTCACTGGCAGATATACCCTTGATCATTTTCCCGCGCCGCATCTCGCCGGGTTTCCACGACACCATCCTGGGTTGTTTCCGGGCCGCCGGCGTCACTCCCCATATCGGCCAGGAGGCGATCCAGATGCAAACCATCGTCGGCCTGGTATCGGCTGGCATGGGAATCGCGCTTGTGCCACAATCGGTGTCGAACCTGCAACGCCCGGGGGTCGACTATCGCGAATTGCAGGATCAGACGCCGCTGGTAGAAACCGGCCTGGCCTGGCGCCGTGATAATGTTTCGCCCGTACTGCAAGCCTTTTTGGAATTATTGAGAAAGAAATAAAGAACATGCTGATTCATCCATTACCCGACCCGATCGCCTTTTCTCTGGGGCCGCTCCATGTGCGTTGGTACGGCCTGATGTATCTGCTGGCGTTCATCCAGTTCATCTGGGTCGGCCGCATCAGGATCAAGCAACCGCATATTGCCGCCGCCGGCTGGAAAAAAGAAGATATCGACGACATGCTGTTTTATGGCGTGTTGGGGGTAGTGATCGGCGGTCGCCTTGGGCAGGTATTCTTTTACGATCCGGCCTACTATTTTTCCAACCCGAGCGAAATCATCGCGGTCTGGAAAGGCGGCATGTCGTTCCACGGCGGCTTTATCGGCGTCATGATTGCCATGTGGTGGTGGGGTCGCAAGTCCGGCCGCAAACTGATGGATATCATGGATTTCATCGCGCCCATGGTACCGCTCGGCTATGCCGCCGGCCGCCTCGGCAATTTCATCAATGGTGAATTGCCGGGCCGCGTAGTCTCCGATCCGTCGCTGCCGTGGGCCATGATCTGGCCTAACGTGGACAGCCTGCCGCGTCATCCATCGCCGATTTACCAGATGCTGGTTGACGGCATTTTGCTGTTCATCATCCTCTGGATATTCTCGCGCAAACCGCGGCCGCGCATGGCCGTGGCCGGCATGTTCTCGCTGCTGTACGGCTGTGCCCGCTTCTTTACCGAATATTTCCGCGTGCCGGACTATAACGTGACGTTTGGCGGCATCACCATTTCCGCCGGCCAGATGCTGTCGGTGCCAATGATCGTATTGGGCATCATATTGCTGGTCATCGCTTATAGAAAGCCGTATCAATTTGCTGGCGCCGCCGATGCGCCACCAGCCAAAGCCCAAACAGGCAAATCGACATCCTGAACCAAAGTGCGGGCGTTCCCTTACCACCTGACGGTGACCTGGCGAACGCTTCCCGCCTACCTTTTCCGTTTTGACTATGACTGCCAATCTTTACGCACTTTTTGCCTCGCGCTTTCCCGCCGACAAAACCGCTTGCTGCATCGAAACCCACGACGGCCAGTACTACACCTGGGGCGACATCGAACGCGCATCCGCCAGGATGGCCAACTTACTCAGCAGCCTGGGTCTGCCAAGCGGCGCGCGGATTGCCGTGCAGGTGGAAAAGTCACCCGAGGCAGTGATTCTCTATCTGGCGACATTACGCGCCGGTTTCGTCTACCTGCCGCTGAACACGGCCTATCGTGCTGCCGAAATCGAATATTTCATCGGCGATGCAAAACCTGCGGTATTCGTCTGCTCGCCGCAGAATTTCGGCTGGATAGCCCAGATCGCATTCAAGGCCGGCACCCGGCATCTGTTTACGCTGGATGAAGGCGCAGGTGGTAATGGCCGCAGGAATTCCGGATCGCTGCTGGCGCGCGCCATGCATCATCCTGACCAATTCGAGACGGTTGAAAAGCAGGCCGACGATCTCGCCGTGATCCTGTACACCTCGGGCACCACCGGCCGCAGCAAGGGAGCCATGCTTTCGCACGGCAACATCGGCTCGAACGCCCAGGTGTTGCAGCAATACTGGCACTGGCAAGCGGATGACGTCCTGCTGCATGCACTGCCGCTGTTTCACATCCATGGCTTGCTGGTAGCGGCCAACGGCGCGCTGCTGAACGGCAGCAAGATGATTTTCCTGCCGAAATTCGACGCTGCAGAAGTCTGCCGCCAACTGCCCCGCAGCACGGTTTTCATGGGCGTGCCGACCTATTATGTGCGGCTGCTGGCGAACAGCGGATTCGATCGCAACACTTGCCGCAATATCCGCTTGTTCGTGTCCGGCTCGGCGCCCTTGCTAACAGATACCTTTGCCGAATTTATCGCACGTACCGGCCACACCATACTGGAACGCTACGGCATGAGCGAGACCGCAATGCTGACCTCCAATCCGTATGCCAGCGAACGGCGCGGCGGCACCGTCGGCCTGCCATTGCCGGGGGTCTCGCTACGTTTGATGACAACCGACGGCAACGGCGACGACGTGGTGTGCGGCACGGATCAAATCGGTGAAATCGGCGAAATTCAGGTCAAGGGACCGAATGTATTCCTGGGTTACTGGTGCATGCCGGAAAAGACTGCGGAGGAATTCACTGCCGACGGCTATTTCAAGACCGGCGATGTCGGTAAACTGGATAGCGAGGGTTACCTGGCAATCGTCGGCCGTAGCAAGGATTTGATTATTTCCGGCGGTTATAACGTCTATCCGAAGGAAATCGAAAGCGTGATAGATGAAATCGATGGCGTACTGGAATCCGCAGTGATCGGCATTCCGCACGAGGATTTCGGTGAAGCAGTGACTGCGGTGATCGTGAAACGGCCCGAAGCCACGCTGACGACGGCGGATGTGATCGCCTTGATGAAAAACACGATTGCCAATTTCAAGGTGCCCAAGCAAGTGTTCTTTGCAGAAAAACTGCCGCGCAACACCATGGGGAAAGTACAAAAAAACTTGCTGCGCGAGCGTTACGGAACATAAAGAGCACGCAAATAGTACGAACCACGGGCAACGTCACCCCTTCATAAGCTTGGTTGTGATGTGGCGCCATTCGGCGGCGCCGACCGGCGTGATGGAAAGCCGGTTGCCGCGGCGCAGGATCTGCATCTCGGCCAGCGCTTCCTGTTCTCGCAATTCGGGCAAGGCGACGAGACGCGTTTTCTTCAGGGCGCGCACATCGACCAGCATCCAGCGCGGATTCTCGCGCTCGGCCTTGGGATCGAAATATTTACTCTTGGGATCAAACTGCGTGTCGTCAGGGTAAGGCGTGCTCGCCACTTCGGCCAAGCCGGCTATCCCTGGCACGGCGCAGCCGGAATGATAGAACAGCACGCCGTCGCCGACCCGCATCGCATCGCGCATGAAATTGCGTGCTTGATAATTGCGCACGCCATACCAGGCGATGGTTTGTCTGGGCATGGCCAGGACGTCGTCGATACTGGCGTCGTCCGGCTCGGATTTCATTAGCCAATAACTCATTTCGCCTCTAATCTGATATCAAAGATAAAATGGAAAATCCGGTCGAAAATAAAAAAAGCGGCTGCACATGTGCAACCGCTTTAGAATCAAGTCCCGCCTGTGCCGCTTTGTCGGCATCCTGAACCAAAGCGATTCAAGTTGGCCGCAGTTAGTTCAATTTCGGGCTCATCGGACTAGCGACGCTCACACCTATCGAACAAAATTCCGCAGCCGTTGCGTATAAATGGTTCAAGGATTTTATGACAATCGCGAACACGGCAGGAGTCGTTAGTCTACTCCAAACGATATCCAAGTCAAACCCCTTTTGGCAAAAATTTTGGTGCGATGCGGCCAGCAAAGCAGCCAAATACTTGGCTGGCCGGCAGGCGCAGCGTCATGAGCACAAGAGTTAAAACAAGTCTTCCTGTGCAGCCAGCGCTTCATCCAGGACTGCATGCATCGCAGTGATGTTCTGCTTTACTTCCGACATGGTGAGATCGGACAACGGACCTGCGGGAGCTTTGCTGCCCAATAATTCGGCAGCGATGCCAAGCGCGGCGATGACGGCAATGCGATCATTGCCGCGAATTTTCCCGGCATCGCGGATGGCAGACATTTTGCCATCCAGATAGGTGACGGCTTCCTGCAGCGCCTTTTCTTCGCCTTCTTTGCAAGCCAGTGTGTATGGCTGGCCCATGATGCTGACATTTAACTGGCTCATGTAAGCTCCTGATCTTGCAACGATTTTTGCGACGCTTCTTGCGATACTGCTTCCGGCAATGCTGGAAATTTCTCCAGCAAGGCGGCTACCCGCTGGTGCGCTTCTCCGATGCGTTGCTTCAACTCTTCGTTTTCACTCTGCAAACCGGTCACGCGCAGGCGCAGTTCGGCATTTTCGCGACGCAAGGCGTGCGTCAGCTCGGCCAACTGGCCGATTTTCTCTGATAATTGATGGAATTCTGAAATCATTTTGTCACTATAGTGTCGCTAAGGAAATTACGTCAATAGATTCGAACAATGAATCTAGCAGTTGATCATCAATTAGGTGTTGGTAGGTGCCGGTGCCAGGCGCTTGAGTGCATAGGAATACGCCAATGATTGCAATAATGCTACGGTACTGCCGGCAATAACCTCTCCGACCCGCAACAAAGCATACTGCAACTCCTGATGCAGGCCTTTACCGCCAATCGCAGCTGACATCAAGATAACCACGGTCGCAGGGCCCAGACGCCAGTTGGCGGGATAGTTCTGCAACAACATGGCCACCAGCACCGATGTTGCCAAAGCGACCAGCAAGGACAGAAATCCGGGGCCGAGAACAACCAGCGCCAGACAAGCCACCACACAGCCATTCAGGGTATTGATCAAACGGGCCCGGAAGTTCGCCTTGGCCAGGTTGACGTCCGGCTCAGTCACAATGATCAGGGAAATCAAGGCCCAGTACGGCTCATCCAAACCCAGTGCGCGCAATCCGTACCAGGTGATCAACGACCCCGTCACGATCTTGATCAGATAAACCAGGGCATTTTTTCTGGGGCTAATGAATTGAAAGTCCATTCCGGCCTTTAGAATTTCGGTGCGAGCGCCATTTTAGCCGAGAACCTGATTCGCCTCGAGAATTCAGTACCTTACACTGTGACACGGACCTCCGGCGAAGGTTCGTCCGTGGCGGCCGTGAATTTACATATTGCCAATCGGTTTGGATCACCCTATATTCATTCGTCGCCATAATCCGACAAAGAATCTGGAAAACAATCTGAAGAAAAACGCCGAAGCTGCCGGCTCGGCTACCGGAGAAAATATGCAGATTCAGTCAGCGATCTCCCGCCTGTCCACAAGGATGGCGCTATCCATTGTCCTACTCACCATGACCAGTATGCCGCTAAAAGCCGAAACGCCGTCGACTCCTGCCCCGGCCCTATTTGCCTATGTCGGAACCTACAACCCTAACGGCGAAGGCGTCTACCTGTTCAGGGTGGATAGCCAGTCAGGCGCGCTAAGCCGGGTGAAAGTCGTCAGCACGCTGCCGAATGCGGCCCAGTTAGATCTCGATGCCGCCGGCAAAACGCTGTATGTAGCAAGTGAGGTGGACAATTACAAAGATAGCCAGCACGGCGTGCTGGCGGCGTATGCGGTGAACCGGACAGATGGCTCGCTAACGCTGTTGAATCAACAGGACGCGCAAGGCAAGAACCCGGTGCATGTGGCGCTGACACCAAAACAGAATTATCTGCTCACTGCGAATTACGGCAGTGGCTCGGTGGCGTCGTTCCCGCTAGCTGAAGACGGTAGCTTGCGACCGGCCGTATCGATCCGGCAAAGCGCCGGTCCGGTTGGCGCCGGGCGACCCGAGGCAGCCGCTATCGGCAGCTTTGCCGCCAGCGGCCATGACAGTCCGCATGCGCACATGATCGCCAGCGACCCCAGCGGCAAATTTGTCTTTTCTACCGACCTTGGGCTGGATCGGATATATCAATGGTGCTTTGATCAAAGCACCGGCAGCTTGACGCCGAATACGCCGTCCTTCATCAAGGCCTCGTCGGCCGGCGCCGGCCCGCGCCATTTCGTGTTTCATCCCAACGGCAAGTATGTCTACCTGATCAATGAAGAATCTTCAACGCTGACGCTCTATCACTTCGACCAGGCTTCAGGAACTTTGCAAGAACAGCAAACCGTCTCAAGCCTGCCGAAAAATTATCAGGGCACCAGTTTTGCCGCCGGCCTTACCTTGGGTCGCGACGGCCGCTTCCTGTATGTGGCAAACCGCCTGCGCAACAGCATTGCCCAGTTCGCCATCGGTGCGCAAGGCAAACTCAGCTGGGTAGAAGAAACATGGACCCGCGGCGACTATCCGCGCAGCCTCGTGATTGAACCGCAAGGGCGTTATATCTACGCGTTGAACCAGCGCAGCGACAATATCACCCAGTTCGCCATCGACAAGAACAGCGGCAAGCTGGAATTTATCGACAGGTATACCGGGCTGGGCAGCCCTTCGCAGATGGTGTTTTTACGCTGAGCGCTTGCTGCAAACTACTGCAACTTGCCGGGATGCTGCTGAATCGCCTCCAGCACGAAAGGCTTGAGATCTGCTCCACCCTGTTCTTCAATATGCGCCAGCAACGCGCGCCGCATGCGCGGCTCCCAGCTACGCTTCAGGTGGCTGGTGAGATCCGTCATGGCTTGCTGGTGGTCGGGCATGGTCTCGAAAAATGACCCGATCTGATTCGCCATCTTCACCAGGTGCTCTACATTCATAACGCTACCCTTTCTGCTGCAGTTTGGTTTTGGCGGTGGTCACGAAAATTCATGGCAACTCATGGCAACAACCGCTGCGGATGAGCGTACACCACATGGCCGGGCTGCCGCACGAAGCCAAGCAAGGTGACGTGGGCCTGTTCCGCCAGGCGGATCGCCAGCGCAGTCGGAGCCGATACCGCGACGATAAAACCACATCCGGTGCTCGCTGCCTTTTGCACCATTTCATAACTGGCGCGACTGGTGATCAGCACTGCGCCGCTGGAAAAATCCTGTTTGGGATTTTTTTGCGCCAAGGCGCCGATCAATTTATCGAGCGCATTGTGACGCCCGACATCTTCCCGAACCAACGCAATTTTGCCGTCAGCCTGTAGCCATGCGGCGGCATGGGTTGCGCCGGTTACCTGCTGCAAATGCTGCCGCTTTTGCATGTCGGCCATTGCCGTGTAGATGTCTGCCGCTGAAAACTGCGCACGGGAAGTTACCGGCGCCGGCTTACGCACCGCCTGTTGCAAGGTTTCCGCGCCACACAAACCGCAACCGGTACGGCCGGTCAGGTTGCGCCGCTTCTCCTTGAGCGCGACAAAACGCTCGGTGGCAATCTGCATCTGCACCTGAATTCCGTCCTCCGCTGTGACGATCTCGCAATCGAACAACTCGCTGCGATCCTGCAAGATTCCCTCGGTCAAGGAAAAACCCAGTGCAAAATCTTCCAGATCGGCAGGCGACGCCATCATCACGGCATGCGAAATACCGTTGTATTCCAGCGCCACCGGCACTTCTTCGGCAACCACGTCGCGGCGCTTGCTGACGACGCCGTTACTCCATTTTTCGACATCGACTTCAGTGCTGCTGGCGTATTCGGGTGTGGCCATGCTATTCCTCTATGCGATTACTTGGTGACTGCGGCCTCAGCCTCATGCCCGGCTTGCCCTTGCAGCAGCTTCAGTTGCTGCTCGGTAAAACGGCTGAACTGCTTCTGCCATTCGGAAGGCTGGCTGACCGGCATTACCTGCACTGCCGTGACCTTGTATTCCGGACAATTGGTGGCCCAGTCGGAATTATCGGTGGTGATGACATTGGCGCCCGACTCAGGGAAATGGAAGGTGGTATACACCACACCCGGCTGCACCCGCTCGGTCACCGTTGCGCGCAATACGGTCTGTCCTGCACGCGATTCAATGCCGACCCAATCGTCTTCCTTGATGCCTCGGTCTTCGGCGTCGTGCGGATGGATCTCCAGCCGGTCTTCGCTATGCCACTCGACGTTCTCCGTACGCCGGGTCTGGGCACCGACATTATATTGCGACAAGATCCGGCCGGTAGTCAGGATCAACGGGAATTTCGGTGTCACCTTTTCATCGGTAGCGAAATATTGGGTATTGATGAACTTGCCCTTGCCGCGCACGAACTCATTGATGTGCATGATCGGCGTGCCTTCGGGTGCCGCGTCATTGCATGGCCACTGCAGGCTGCCAGCCTGTTCCAGCTTGGCATAGCTGACGCCGCGGAAGGTAGGTGTCAGCGCGGCGATTTCATCCATGATTTGAGAAGGATGCTGGTAATCCATCGGATAGCCAAGAGCCGCGGACAAGGCGACAGTGACTTCCCAATCCGACTTGCCGCCCTTGGCCGGCATCACTTTTCGTACGCGAGAGATACGTCGTTCCGCGTTGGTGAAAGTGCCATCCTTCTCCAGGAACGACGATCCGGGCAGGAACACGTGTGCATATTTAGCGGTCTCGTTGAGGAACAGATCCTGCACCACGATGCATTCCATCGCAGCCAGCGCAGCGGTGACGTGCTGCGTATTCGGGTCCGACTGCACGATGTCTTCACCTTCGCAATACAAGCCCATGAAACTGCCATCCATGGCGGCGTCGAACATGTTCGGAATCCGCAAACCCGGCTCGGGGCTCAAGGTGACGCCCCAGGCTTGTTCGAACTCGCCGCGCACAGTGCTATCAGAAACATGCCGGTAGCCGGGTAATTCGTGCGGGAATGAACCCATGTCGCAAGAACCCTGGACATTGTTCTGGCCGCGCAGCGGATTGACGCCGACGCCTTCGCGGCCGACATTCCCGGTCGCCATCGCCAGGTTGGCGATACCGATCACCATGGTCGAACCTTGCGCATGCTCGGTCACGCCGAGGCCGTAGTAGATGGCGCCGTTGCCGGCGGTGGCAAACAAACGTGCCGCACCGCGCAACTGGTCTGCGGGGACGCCAATGACATCAGCCATCATTTCCGGCGAATTCTCCGGCCGCAGCACGAATTCCTTCCAGTCGGCATAGGATTGCTGGTCGCATCGTTCCGCGACGAAATCTTCCTTCTGCAAACCTTCTGACAGGATCACGTGCGCCAACGCAGTGATCAAGGCGACGTTGGTGCCGGGCCGCAGTTTGAGATGGTAATCGGCCTGCACATGTGGCGACTTCACCATTTCAGTAGTGCGCGGATCGATCACGATCAGCTTGGCGCCCTGGCGCAGGCGGCGTTTCATCTGTGAAGCAAACACCGGATGCGCGGCAACCGGATTGGCGCCGATGACCATGATCACATCCGACTTCATCACAGAATCGAAAGTCTGGGTGCCGGCTGATTCGCCCAGCGTTTGCTTCAAACCGTAGCCGGTAGGCGAATGGCAGACACG